>CALFZH010000032.1:0-111993 GCA_937952215.1 uncultured bacterium | reverse complement strand
CCGACGATCTTCGAGCCGCTGCCGATCGGCGGCGACTGGTTCGTCGACGGCGGCATGACCGAGACGCTCGGCCTGCGCATCGCCAAGGCGCGCGGCGCGGACCTGGTGATCGCGGTCGATCTGTCGCACCGCGACATGCACACGCCGCGGTCGTACCGGGCGAGCCTGCCGCACATCCTGTTCCAGACCTACGAGGTGATGGGGCAGGCGCTCAACGAGCACAACCTGCACCGCTACGTCGACGAACGCACCGTCGTGATCAAGCCGATGGTGAGCCACCTCGGCCTGCTCGACATGCCGGACGTGCGCGAGATCGTGCGGATCGGCGAACGGCAGGCGATCGAGGTGCTGGCCACACATCCGCTGACCCGCTGGCTGTGCGACGCCGCCGTCGTCGCCGACGTCGACCGCGGTGCTGGCGCTGTTCGCGACCATGTGGCGCTGCACGTCGACATGAACGCCTGCATCCACTGCGGCATCTGTGCGGCGACGTGCGCCACCGCGGGCTTCGCGGCCGTGCCGCTCGGCGACGTGGTGCGCAAGCTGCACAACTACGAGTGCACGCGCGACATGGCCTGCGAACGCAACTGCCCGACCGGCGCGATCCGCCTGGGCAATCTGTAGGGCGCGGTTACCGGAGGCCCTCGAGGAAGGCTCGTAGCGGCGCGAATGCGGCGGCGCCCAGGTCGAAGCGATTGGCGCGCGCGCCGGGCCCGAGCCGCGGGTCTTCGTCGTTCTCGATCGCGAGCAGCGACCCGATCAGGCCCTTGTGTAGGCTCTTCGGCGTCGAGCCGGCCGACTTCATGCAGCGATGGAAGGTCTCGATGCACGCGCGCTTGGCGGCGTTCTGCGGGTGGGCCGCCCACGCGCTCCAGACCAGGGTCTCGAGTTCGCCGACGTCTTCGTCGCCGCCGCCGGGAACGACGAAGAACCCGACCTTCGCCTTGGACCGCGACGCCTTCCAGGAGCCGTCTACGCCCAGGTCGGCTCCGGTCGTCCGCGTGAGCAGGTTGGCGAGGCTGCGGCGTGTGTCGGTGGGTGCAGCATCGGCGTCGATGAGGACGCCGATCGCCTTGGCGCGCGCTAAGCGCTCGGGGTCGATCCAGACCTCGATCTCCTTCAGCAGTTCCGTCTTGCTCTTGCACTCCTTGATGAAGCACGAGCCCGGTTCTCCGAGTCGCGGGAACCCCATGTGTTCGAGCAGTTCGGCCGCGAAGTGGAGATCGCTGTACCCCTCGACCAACAGGAAGCGATCGTGGTCCTCCTCCCGGGGACGTCCTCTCATCGCAGGTCGACGTCGCCTTGGATCGCCGCCTCGATCAGGCTGCGGTCGAGCACCCGGCCCTGGACATCGAGCGGCTTGTCGGTCTCCGAACGGAAGAGCTGCACGATGCTGAAATCGTAGTCTGGCTCAGTGGACATGGCTTCGTGCGCTGCTTCGACGCACTCGTAGCTGTGCGTCGTGACGAAGACCTGCACGCCGCGGTCGCGCGCGACGGTGGCGATTCCCCGCCAGAGTTGAGGCAGGAGCGAGTAGTGCAGGCCGTTCTCGACCTCGTCGACGAGGCAGACATCAGTCTTCTGCGCAAGCAGCTCCGAGAAGAGGGCGACCAGTCGACTCATGCCATGACCTGCCTGCGCCAGTGGCATGCGCTCGGAGAGCCCGAGGTCCAACTCGATGAAGGGCGCTTCTCCTTGCGGAGCCCGGACGCGGACCTTCTTCAACCGCGGGTCGACTCTGCGGAGCATGTCCTCCATGCTCTCCTCGCCGTCCTTGCGGCTCAGGACGAGATCCAGCAGTTGTGTGAGGGCATCCTGCGTTCGCGGCCCCAGCGACACGACGCGACAGTTCAGTTGCGCGAAGTTGCGACCAACCGCCATCTCGAATGCTGGCGTGTCGACGTGCTTGACCCCGTGTAGCCATGGCCCACCCTTGCTCAAACGGTGTAGAGGACCCGCCATGAGAACTCGGCTCTCGGAGGGTTCACGCAGGATCCATGCCTCATCCCGCGTGCCGTCCCGCACGAGCCAGCGGAAGTAGTCACGCTCCGTGTTCGGGGGCTGCGTTCGCAGTTGTCTCGGGATCTCGTTGTGGAGGAGCGGCGGCTGGCACGACAGGAAGATCGCCTCCAGCAGCGACGTCTTCCCGCAGTTGTTCTTGCCGACGATCAGATTGACTCGCCTGAGCCCATCTAGCTCGAGCTTCTCGAACCCGCGGAAGTTCCTGACCACTAGCTTGCGGATCACGCTCGCGAACATAGCGACGGCGGCGCTCCCGCTGAAGTCGTAGCTCCTGGGGCTGGCGGTCATGCTGGATGGGTCCGGAGCGCGGGGAAACTCGTCAAGTCGATGGGGCACGCGCGCGTCCGGGGCCATCGTGCGAGACGGGCTCTCCATGGAAGTGCGCGACCGGGGGTAGCCGTAGGTGCGGCCCAAGGAACAGGCGGCGTTCGTGTTGACGAGGCGCTGTTCCTCGCCGACCGCTCGCGCGTGACGATGCGTCGTTGGAAAATACCCACGACCGCGCACGGATTGCGCCGGCGATCGGCCACACTGCGCCCGCCACGCGTCCGCCCGCCCGCCCCGCATGAAGCGTCGAACCATCGTCCTGCTCGTCCTCGGCCTGTCCGTCGCCGGCCTCGTCACCTGGCAGTCGCTGCGGCCGACGCCGCCGATCCTGGTGGTGACGGCGAAGGTCGAACGCCTGCCGGCGCTGCGTTCGATCGTGTCGGCGACCGGCGAGATCCGCGCCAAGGAGTTCGTCGACATCCAGGCCGAGGTCGCCGGCCTGATCACCGAACTGCACGTGCGCGAGGGCGGCAGCGTGCAGAAGGGCGACGTTCTGCTGCGGCTCGACGACCTGCAGCTCAAGGCCGAACAGGACGGCGTGCGCGCGCAGGTGGGAGCCGGTGAAGCGGACGTGCGCAGCGGGGACGTCGGCGTCGCCACCGCCGAGGCCAATCTGGCCGCCGACGACACGGCGCTCGCGAACGCCCGCCTCGAGGCCGAACAGGCGGCGACCTCGCGCGACCGCGCCAAGGCGTCGTTCGCGCGCAAGAAGGAACTGCACGACCAGCAGCTGATCGGCAGCGAGGAATTCGAGGTGGCGGCGGCCGAGGCCCGGCTCGCCGAGCAGCGCTGGCAGTGGAACGAGGCGCGCATCCGCCAGGCGGAGTCGAGCGTCGCGGCCGGGCGCACGCGGGTCGACGCGGCCAAGGCCCAGCGCGACGCGGCGTGCCGGCGGCTCGAAGCGGTGCAGGCGTCGCTCGCCCGCGCCACCGACATGGTCGGCAAGACGACGCTGCGCGCGCCGCTGTCGGGGTTGATCACCAAGCTCAACGTCGAGAAGGGCGAACGCGCGGTACCCGGCATCCAGAGCAACCCGATCGCGACGTTGATGACGATCGCCGACATGTCGGTCATCGAGGCCGAGATCCGGGTCGCCGAGGCGGACATCGTCGACGTGTCGCTCGGAGCTCCCGCCGAAGTCGAGGTCGACGCGATGCGCGACGTGAAGTTCGCCGGTGTCGTGACCGAGATCGGCCAGAGCCCGATCCAGAACACGCAGTCGGGCAACACCCAGAGCCAGGACGGCAAGGAGTTCAAGGTGGTCGTGCGGCTGACGTCGCCGCCGCCGACGCTGCGGCCGGGCTTCACGGCGACGGCCGAGATCGTCACGGCCACGCGCAGCGACGTGCTGGTGATCCCGTTCCAGGCGCAGACCGCGCGCGAGGTCGAAGTCGACGCCGCGGGCCGCTACGTGCCGCCGCCAGAACCGGAGCCCGACGCGATCGAGGTGCCGTTGACCGCGGCCGAGCGCGCGAAACGAAAGGAGCTGAAGGGCGTGTTCGTGCGGCGCGATGGGCGCGCTCGCTTCGTGCCGGCCGAGTTCGGCGTGGTCGGCGAGACGATGGACGTCGAGGTGGTGTCGGGCCTGCAGCAGGACGACGAGGTCATCAGCGGCCCGTACCAGGTGCTGCGCACGTTGAAGGAGTGGGACCGGGTCGCGCTCGATCCGAAGCGCATGCAGAACGCGGGCGCGGGCAGCCAGCGATGAGCGGCGAGGAGGTCATCCGCGCCGAGCAGCTCACGCGTTCGTTCGTGATGGGCAGCAACACCGTGCACGCGTTGCGCGGCGTCGACCTGGTGATCCGGCGCGGCGAGTACGTCGCGATCATGGGGCCGTCGGGCTCGGGCAAGTCCACGCTGATGAACCTGATCGGCTGCCTCGACACGCCGACCAGCGGGCGCTACGCGCTGAACGGCACGCCGGTCGAGCAGCTGGGCCCGGACGACCTCGCGCGCATCCGCAACCAGGAGATCGGGTTCGTCTTCCAGACCTTCAACCTGCTCGCGCGGGCCAACGCGCTGCGCAACGTCGAACTGCCGCTGATCTACGGCGGCGTGCCGCCGGCGGAACGGCGGGCGCGGGCCGAGCGCGCGCTGCGTGAGGTCGACCTCGGCGACCGCATGACCCACCTGCCGAACCAGCTCTCGGGCGGCCAGCGCCAGCGCGTCAGCATCGCCCGCGCACTGGTCACCCAGCCAGCACTGCTGCTCGCCGACGAGCCGACGGGGAACCTCGACAGCAAGACCTCCGACGAGATCATGGGTCTGTTCGACCGCCTGCACCGCGCCGGCAACACGATCATCGTCGTCACGCACGAACGCGACATCGCCGACCGCGCGGCGCGCATCGTGACGATCCGCGACGGCCGCGTCGCGGCCGACGAGCTGCGCGCGCGCGCCGCGGCGGAAGCACGGTGAACCTGGTCGAGTCAGCGCGACTCGCCGTCGAGTCGATCTGGGCGAACCGCTTGCGGTCGTTCCTGACGCTGCTCGGCGTCATCATCGGCATCGCGTCGATCATCGCGACTGCGGCGGTGATCCAGGGGCTCAACACCTACGTCAGCGACAAGCTGTCGAACCTCGGCAAGGGCGTGTTCACCGTGCAGCGGCTCGGCCTGATCACCAACCGCCAGGAGTTCCTCGACGCGGTGCGCAAGAACCGCCGACTCACGTCGGAGGACGCGCTCGCGATCGCGGAACGTTGCCCGACGGCCGCCACCGTCGCCTGGGAAGTGCGTTCGAGGCTGGACCTGAAGCGTGGTCAGGACGAGCTCCGCGAGGTCGACATCGGCGGCATCACCCCGGCGATCCTCGAGATCGAGCCCTACGACGTCGCCGACGGACGCATCCTCGCCGAGCACGAGGGCGACAGCGGCGCTCCCGTCGCCTTCATCGGCCACGACATCGCCGAGCGGCTGTTCCCGGGCGTCGACCCGATCGGCAAGCAGCTGCGCGTGAAGGGCATCGACCTGCACGTCGTCGGCGTCGCCAAGAAGAAGGGCAGCTTCCTCGGCTTCTCGCAGGACAACTTCGTCAAGATCCCGTTCCGGCTGCACTGCAAGCTGTTCGGCGCGCACCGCTCGGTCAACATCAGCGTGCAGGCCCGCGACCCGGCCCGCATGGCCGAGACGATCGACGAAGTGCGCGCCGTGCTGCGCGCGCGGCATCACCTCGAGCCGGGCGATACCGACGACTTCGAAGTCGTGACCGCCGAGGGCATCAACAGCCTCTGGCGCAACCTGACGGCGACGATCTTCAGCGTCGCGTTGTTCGTGGTCGGCATCTCGCTGGTCGTCGGCGGCATCGTGATCATGAACATCATGCTGGTCAGCGTCGTCGAGCGGACGCGCGAGATCGGCGTGCGCAAGGCGGTCGGAGCGCGCCAAAGCGACATCGTGCGGCAGTTCCTGATCGAGTCGGTGCTGCTGTCGTGTCTCGGCGGTGCGGTCGGGATCGCGATCGCGTGGAGTGCTTCGGCGTTGCTGGCGGCGAAGACGCCGTTGCCGGCCGAGTTTCCGTTCTGGGCGCCGCCGGTCGCGTTCGTGATCTGCACGGCGATCGGCGTGTTCTTCGGCATCCACCCGGCGCGGCGCGCCGCGCGGCTCGACCCGATCGAAGCCCTGCGCGCGGACTGACCATGCGCCGACTCGTCGCCATCACCGAGAACGTCAAGCTGGCGTTCGAGACGCTCGGCGCCAACCGCTTCCGGTCGTTCCTGACCGTGCTCGGCATCTTCATCGGTGTGCTGCTGGTCGTCACCGTCGCCGCGGTGCTCAACGGATTCCGCCAGTCCGTCGTCGATCAGGTCGAGCAGTTCGGCACCGACAACGTCTACATCACCCGGCTGCCGTTCGTGCAGCTCGGACCGATGTCGCGCGAGATGCGGGCTCGCAGGCCGCTGCGGCTCGAGGACGCCGAGGCGATCCGCCGGCACTGCCCGTCGGTCGAGATCGTGTCGGCGGGCATCCGGGTGCCGATGTTCCTCAAGCGTGCGCAGAACGGCCGCGAGGAGATCGACAGCCCACGCGTGCGCGGCGTGTTCCCGGACAACGTCGAAGTCGCCAACCGTGTGCTCGCCGAGGGCCGATTCTTCACCGAGGAGGAGAACGAGCACCGCGTGTCGGTCGTCGTGCTCGGGCATGCGTCGGCGCAGGCGCTGTTCCCCAACGGCGGCGCCATCGACAAGGAGATCCTCGTCGACGGCCGCAAGTTCCGCGTCGTCGGCACGCTCGAGAAACGCAAGGAAGGGCCGTTCGGCGGGCAGAACGAGGAGGACACGCTGCTCCTGGCGCCGTACTGGACGATGCGCCGCTTCTATCCGGGCGAGGACGAACACTTCCTCGCCGCGCGCTGCCGGCCCGGCGAGATGACGGCTGCGCTCGACGAGATCGCGCAGGTGCTGCGAAAGCAGCGTCGCGTGCGATGGAACGAGGAGAACGACTTCGAGGTCGGCACCGCCGACACGCTGATCCAGGCGTTCGACGAGATCGTGTTCGCGACGCTGGCGGTGATGTTCCTGCTGTCGACCGTCGGCTTCATGGTCGGCGGCATCGGCGTGATGAACATCATGCTGGTGTCGGTGAAGGAGCGGACGCGCGAGATCGGCCTGCGCAAGGCCGTCGGCGCGCGTTCCGCCGACATCCTCGGCCAGTTCCTGGTCGAGGCGATGGTGCTGTGCACGATCGGCGGGCTCGCGGGGCTGGTGGTCGCCGAGGGTCTGCTGTGGCTGGTGGGGCTGGTGGTGCCGGAACTGGTCGCGAGCACGCCGGTCTGGGCGCGCGTGTTCGCGTTCGCGGGTTCGGCGAGCGTCGGGCTGTTCTTCGGGTTGTGGCCGGCGTGGAAGGCGGCGCGGCTCGATCCGGTCGAAGCGCTGCGCTGGGAGTGAGCGCGGCGGGTTTCCGATAGCCGAGGGGGTTTCTTTCATTTGGCCGAGGTGGTTCCTTTCGATCAGCCGAGGGGGTTCCTTGCATTCGGCCGAGGCTGCGGGCACCCTGCGGCGGTGTATCGGGAGCCCGAGGTTCGGCTGCATCCACGCTTCGCTGCCGGCGCACTGCTCGAGGCACTCGCGGACAGCCCGGTTGTGCTCGTGCACGGTCCACGTCAGTGCGGCAAGACGACGCTCGCCCGGATCGTCGGTGCCCAAGACGACCGCGTGTACCTGACGTTCGACGACGCGGGCACTCGCGCCGCAGCGCAGTCGGATCCGGTCGGCTTCGTCGCCGGGCTCCCGGACCGCGTCGCGTTGGATGAAGTGCAGCGCGTGCCCGGGCTGTTCCTGGCGATCAAGGCGGCCGTGGATCGCGATCGCCGGCCGGGGCGGTTCCTGCTCACGGGCTCGACGAACGTGCTGCTGCTGCCGCGACTCGCGGACTCGTTGGCAGGTCGCATGGCGATCCTGAGACTGTTCCCGCTGTCGCAGGCCGAACTCGCGGGCCTGCCATCCGAGTTCCTCGAGCTTGCGTTCGCAGCGGAGCTGCCGCTCGGACCCGCGAAGCGGTTGGGCGCTGAGCTGCCAGACCTGCTCGTCACCGGCGGCTTCCCGGCCGCATTGCAGAGGACGACGACCAGGAAGCGGGCGGCGTGGTACCGCGACTACGCCGACACGATCGTGCAGCGCGACGTGCGCGACCTCGGCCGAATCAGCGGGCTCGACCTGATGCCGCGGTTGCTCGAACTTGCCGCCAGCCAGACGGCGCGGTTGCTGAACGTGAACGACCTGGCGGCGCCGTTCCAGGTCAGTCGACCCACGATCCGCGACTACGTCACGCTGCTCGAGCGCGTGTTCCTGCTCACCGAGCTGCGGCCGTGGCACCACAACCGGCTGAGCCGCCTGGTGAAGACTGCGAAGCTGCATGTCGCCGACACTGGCTTGGCTTGCGCGTTGCTTGGACTGACCGCTGCGGATCTGGCGCAGGATCGCGAGCTGATGGGGCGCTTGCTCGAGTCGTTCGTGTTCCACGAGCTGCGCTGCCAGGCGAGCTGGCGCGACGACGAGCTGAAGATCTCCCACTTCCGCGACAAGGACGGCGGCGAGGTCGACTTCGTGGTGGAGCGCGGTCGCGCCGTGCTCGGCATCGAGGTGAAGGCCGGGGCGACGGTGACCGGGTCGGACTTCAACGGTCTGCGCAAGCTGCAGGCGGCGACGGGAAAGCACTTCGCGGCCGGGGTTGTGCTGCACGACGGCGACGCGGGACTGCCGTTCGGCCCGCGGCTGTTCGCGATGCCGCTGCGGGCGTTGTGGCAGGGGGCGAAGGCGGGCAAGCGGCGCGGCGTCGAGGCGCGCGAGCGTCGTCTGCGGTGGCGGGTAACGTGGCGGGACGAGGTTCCGTAGCGCTGGTCTCGGTAGCAAGCGCATGGCAGCGCGCCTGCTCACACCACGAGCTCGCGCGCCTGCTGCGCACGCCCGGGGTTCCGCTCGACGCCGATCGCGTCGAGCCCCATCGCGTTCGCGACGGCCAACGCGGTGCCCACACCGCAGAACGGATCGACGATGCACGTCGCCCGTGCGTGCTCGCGCAGCCAGCCGACGGCGAACTTCGCCGCCGCCAGGCCCATCGCCCGCGACCACGTCATGGCGCCGAGATCCGGCAGCACGTCGGCAGTCGCCGCGCCGTCCGGCTCGCGCACCTCGCGCGCGAAGCACAGCAGGTGCGCATAGGCCGGGCGGCCGCCGGTCGCCTGTCCTGCCGGGGCGCGGCACACGACCTTGTGCCAGAGCAGCGGCACGCCGACCACGACCGCGGCCTGCTGCACGAGGAACGACTTGTCGATCCACACTCCGTCGCGCCTGACGTCGGTCTGGAAGAACACGGCCGCGCCGTTCGCCGGCACCGCGCGCAGCACCGCCTCGGCCGCCGCCACGAACCACGGCCGCCACTTCGTGACGTCGCGATGCCCGAACTCGCTGGCGTCGGGCAACGACGTGACGACCGACGCGCCCGCCGGCAGTTCGTTCGCGGCCAGCCACACCATCGCGTCCGCCTCGTGAACGACCCGCGAAGCGCTCACGGGCCGAGCGCTCGCAGATGATCCGGATGGTTCTGGGCGATGCCCTGGAACGTCGCCGCCAGTTCGAGCGCCGACGCTTCCTCCGCGCGCCAGGCGTGGTACGCGGCCCGCTTGGTCAGCGCGACAGCATGCGGCGGCAGGGCCGCGATCTGCTCCGCCTTCGCCGCCGCCGCGGCCAGCAATTCGCTCGCGGGCACCACCTCGTGCACGAGGCCGATGCGCAGCGCCTCGTCGCCTTCCACGAGCCGCGCGGTCAGCATCAGTTCGAGCGCCCGCGGAAAGCCGACGACGCGCGCGAGGTAGAACGCGCCGCCGTCGCCGGGCACCAGCCCGATCGCTGCGAACGTCGAGCCGAACTTCGTACCCGCCGCGGCGAGCCGCAGATCGCACATGCACGCGAGATCGAGCCCCGCGCCGATCGCGTGGCCGTGCACCGCCGCGAGCAGCGGCTTGCCGAACGCCGCGATCGCCCGCGGCACGGACTGGATGCCCTGCTGGTACCGTCGGCGCAGTTCGGCCGGGTCGCCGGCGAACATGCCGCTGCGCGCGCGCATCGCCTTCACGTCGCCGCCGGCGCTGAAGCCCGTGCCGGCACCGTGCACGATCGCGACGCGCACTGCGTCATCCTGTTCGGCACGTGCCAGCGCCGCGACGAACTGCGCGAGCATCGCGTCGCTCCACGCGTTCCTTGCCTCGGGCCGATCGAGGGTCAGCCAGGCGAGGCGGCCTTCGGTCCGGTAGCGCACGTGCACGGGGTCGTCCATGCGCGGCGTTGTAGCTGGCCATGCCCTCCTTCGGCACGAGTCCGCGATCGCATGGGCGTGTCACGGCGATCGCGTCGGCCCGCGCACGGCAGCGGCAGTCGGGCTCCATGCCCAGGACCGCTCGGGTCGATAGCACGGGCGTCACGCCGAACGACCAGGAACCCATCCCATGCTGACCGTGATGCCCGACGAGCAATTGCGCGTCTACAGCAGCCTCCACGCACTCGAAGCGACTTCGAGAGAGCTCGAGGCCCGGCTCGCCGCCTGCAAGCGCCGGTTCCTGCACGGGGGCGCCACGGCCGGCGAGGACGTGGCCGCGACCCTCGCCGACGCGCGGCACGACCTCGTGCGACTGCACGCCCGTCTCGACGAGGCGATGGCACAGCTGGCGAAGATGACCACCGCCGAACCGCCGGAGGAACGCCGCAGCGGCGCGCGTCCTGCACCGACGCTGCGCGGCAGCACGGACGTTCTCGAAGTCGCGGACCTGGTCGCGTTCCTGTCGTCGCTGAAGAAGACCGGCACGCTGTCGCTCGAGTCGCCCGGCGCCTTGTTCGTGCTCGAGTTCCAGGATGGCGCCGTGGTGCATGCGGTCACCAACGCTGGGGATCCGGAGCTGCGTCTCGGCACCGTGCTGGTCGCCCAGAACCTCGTCACCGAGGCACGGCTGGACGAATGCGTTGCCGCGAGCCGCGCCGCCAACGAGCTGCTCGGCGATCAACTCGTGCGTACGGCGACGGTCAGCGAAGGCGATCTGCGGTCGGCGCTGGCGACCCAGGTGCAGCGCATCTTCGAGGCGGCGTTCCAGCTCCGGCACGCGCAGTTCACGTTCCTCGACGGCAGCGTCAGCGCGATCCCGCAGCGGGCGCAGCTCAACACGACGCACCTGCTGCTCGAGGCGGCGCGGCAGCTGGACGAGAAGCGGTTGGCGCAGGCAGGCGCCGCGATCGACGCCGCGCTGCCCGGCTGAACCGGGACGGGCCGGCGCGCGCACGGCTGGCCTTTTTCCATTGGGGTCCTTGGACAGCCCCGGTTAGCTACCCGGCCACGGTGCCGGTTCTCATGCTGCGATCGCTTCCCGCGCGCGTCCTCCTCGTCTCCGCCGTCGTCGTTGCCGGCAGTCGCGCGCAGCAGGATCCGCCACCCGCCATCCGGCCTATTCCCGTCGATGTCGAGGCCGAGAAGGCCGGCGCGCCGGCCCGGCCGCTCACCCTCGGCGACGCGTTGCGCGCCGGGCGAACCGCCAACGCCTCGCTGCGCGCACAAGCCATGCTGCCCGAGCAGGCGCGCATGGAACTGCTGTTCGCCGAGGCCGGTTTCGTGCCCGAGCTGTACGGCAGTGCTGGCTACGCCGAACGCGAGACGCCGCAACGCAACGCCTTCTCGCCATCGTTCAAGTCCACGACCCTCGACGCGCAACTCGGCTGGCGGCAGCGGGTGG
This sequence comes from uncultured bacterium, assembly GCA_937952215.1. Classification (GTDB taxonomy): domain Bacteria; phylum Planctomycetota; class UBA1135; order UBA1135; family UBA2386; genus UBA2386. The sequence goes on along the minus strand of CALFZH010000032.1, from coordinate 100,431 downwards.
TGACCGGCGGCCTGTTCGACCTGGCCTACGCGCCGCAGCGCTTCGACAGCAGCGGGTCGGCTGCGTTCCCGGGCCAGCAGTTCACGTCGGAGTGGACGGCGTCGTACCGCCAGCCGCTGCTGCGTGGCGCTTGGACCGACTACGCGACCGCGCCGATCAACTCGGCGCGCCATCGCCTGACCCAGAGCGAGCACGAGTTCGAACGCGCGGTGCAGGACACGCTGCTGCGGATCGTCGAGGCCTACTGGGAGCTGCTGTTCACGCGCGAGAACTGGCGCGTCGTCGCTGCGGCGTCGGACGTCGCCGTCGAACAACTGCGCATCACCGACGAACGGATCCGCGTGCAGGCGCTGGCACCCCGCGACCGCGTCGCCGACGAGGCCGAGGTCGCGCGCCGGCGCGAAGAGCTGATCGGCGCCGAGAACGCGATCCGCACCGCCGAGGATGCTCTGCGCACGCTGCTGCTCGCCGCCGGCGACCCGTCGTCGTGGCATGTCAACCTGCGCCCGACGTCGCCGTTCGTGGTCGAACAGCCCGCCGAGGTGGCGCCGTTCGAGGAGCTCATCGACGTCGCGATGGCGCAGCGCCCCGACGTGCGGGCCCAGCGCAGCGGTGTCGCCGCCGCCGAGGTCGCGCTGCTGCAGGCCGAACGCGACACGCTGCCCGCGCTCGACATCGTCGGCGGCTACGCGAGCGACGGCGTGCGCGACGAGTTCAGCCGGGCGTGGGGCGACTCGCTGGAGCAGCAGTACCCGGACTGGTCGGTGCGGCTCGAATTCGTGCTCCCGCTCGGCAACCAGGCCGCGCGCTCGCGCGCGCAGCAGCAGGCGTTCGAGGTCGAGCGGCAGCGCCGGACCCTGCACGCACTGGGCCTCGAAGTCGCGCGGCAAGTGCGCGACGCTGCGCGCAGCCTGCAGTCGCTGGCGCAGAGCATCGCCGCGAGCCGCGAATCAGTGCGGCTGGCGACGGTCAACCTCGAGACCGAACAGGTGAAACTCCGCGTCGGCGCGTCGACGGCGTTCGAAGTGCAGCGCCGCAACCAGGAACTGCTCGAGGCGAAGAGCCGGCTGTTGCGCAACCAGCTCGACTACCGCACCGCGGAGAGCCGGTTGCTGCACGCGCAGGGCCGGCTGCGCGCGGAAGCGCCGTGACGCCACGGCCGCGGTAGGATCGCGGCATGGGAACGAACGTCGCGTCGTGCGCGGGCCTGCTGGTGCCGTGCCTCCTGCTCACCGCGGTGCCGACGCAATCGCCGCTGGTCCGCACGGGTGCGCACTTCGCGGTGCACCTGCATGCCGCGGCACTGCCGACCCCGCTCGCGGAACGGCTCGCCGACCAGGCCCTGGCCGCGGCGGAGTCGGTCTGGACGCGCTGCGAACAGACGATCGGCGCCAAGGCCGGCCAGGTCGCGATCGTGCACCTGCACGGCGACGAGAAGGCGTTCCGGGCCGCGCAGCGGGCGGCCGGCGGGTCGACGTTCCGCGACGCCTACGTGCGCCTCGAAGGCCCGGAAGCGCACGTGTTGCTGTGGCCGACGCTGTCCGCGGCGGCGCTCGAGATCGTCGGTCTGCCGGACCCGACTGCGCACGAGGTGATCCGCAGTGCGGCGATCCTGGTCGCCACCCGGCATTCGGCGGCGGCCGTCGCCGATCCGTGGCTCGCCGAGGTGTTCGCGTGGGGCGTGCTCGAGGAGATGGTCAACCCGCAGCATCGGTTCGGCGTCGATCCGGCCTACGACACGCGCCGGCAGCCGCTCGTGCGCAAGCTCGACGCGCGGGATGCGTTGGTGCTGAAGGGCACGATCCTCGACTTCGAAGTGGCGCCGACGCGCGAGGCCGCCGAGGAGGACGACGGCCACCAGTGCCTGCTCGCGCGCACGATGGCGGCGCACCACAAGGACTGGGCGAAGCGCCTGCTCGACAAGCCGTCGAAGAAGGCCGGCTCGCGCGCGGAGATCCGCATCGCCGCGGTCGAACGCGCCCTCGGCAACAACTGGATCAAGACCGACGCGCTGTTCACGAAGCTCCATCAGCAAGCCCAGCCGCTGTTCCAGCTCACCGCGCCGATGGCGGCGAGCCGCGACGGCAAGCTGCTGTGCGCCGGGGCGCCGGAGCGTTCGATGCAGTTCCAGTCGGTCGTGCTGCCGCCGGCCGGCGACTATGCGGTGCGCGGCCGCTTCACGATCCAGCCGTGCGGCGACGACGCGTTCCGCATCCAGCTCGACTGGAACCAGAAGAGCATGGTCGGGTTCTTCTTCGCGGTCGGGAAATGGAGCATCGAGTCGTGGGAGGTTGGCGGCGACTGGAAGACCCTCGCTTCGGGCAAGGCGCCGATCCACCGCAACGTGCCGTTCGACGCCGCCGTCGAGGTCGGCAAGAACGTGCGCATGCTCGTGTCGGGCGCCGAGATCGCGGCGTGGGAACCCGGCGACCGCACGATGCGCGGCCGTTGGTCGGTCGGCGTCAACGACTGCGTGGTGACGATCGAAGGGCTGCGCTGCGAGGCGACGGGCGTGCCGCCGCCGTCATCGCCGAAGAAGTGATGCAGTAGGTCACCAGCCCGGAACCAGCGTGCCGCGCTGCGTGCCCATCACGTAGCACGGGGCCGCTGCGTCGACGTGGAACCCCTGCACGTCGATCGGCACGCCGTGCAGCAGTGGCAGCGGCAGGATCGGCAAGAACCAGTCGCGGCTCGGGCCGGTACCCGGAACGAGCACGAAGCCCGCGCCGACGCCGGTCACGCCCTGGTTGCAGGAGCAGCCCATCGGCACCACCGGCTGCGTCGACAGTTCGAAGACGCCGACGAGCCACGCGGTGGGCAGGAGACCCGTGGCCCGCAGGTGCAGCGGTTGGCCGAGGATCGGCAGGCTGCGCTGCACGGCGAACAGTTCGAGGCCGGGGCCTGGCGTCGCGTTGCACGTCGCGTCGTAGGTGATCTGGAAGTCGGCGGGGCTCGGCGTGAACCGCCATGCTTCGAGTCCGGCCAGGCCGGGTTGGAACGCGCGCACGCCGCCGCCCGGTGCCGGGTCGAAGTCGATCGACGGCTGCGTCCAAGCCCCGGCAGCGGGGGCGGGTACTCGCCGCCACGCGAAGTCGTTCCATTCCCACGTGTCGCCGTTGCCATGCAGCAGCACCGTGATGTCGCGGTGCGGGTCGTACACCATGCGGCAGTTCGCGGCGGCGGGCGGGCCGCTGCCCAGGTGCTGCGTCCACGACGTGCCGCGGAAGATCCAGGTGTCGCCGAGTGGCTGCGTGCCGTCGTCGCCGCCGAACAGGACGGCGCTCTGGCCGGGGCCGGTCGCCATCGCATGACCCAGGCGCGGCGCGGGATGGATGGTCGTCGTCTGCGGCCACCACAGCAGCATGCCGACGTCCAGCGCGCTCCAGGTGCCGGGCACCAGGGAGGTGCCATCGCTGCCACCGAACAGCACGAAGGCGTAGGCGTTCAGGCTTGCCGCCGCCGCGCCGTATCGCGGCGAGGGGCCGGTGGGACGCGGCACCCAGCCCTGGTTGCGATCGAAGAACCACACGCCGTTGCTCGCGGCACCGTCGAAACCGCCGAACAGGTAGGCCCCCGCATTGGTCGTGAACATCGTCGAGAACAGCCGGGGCGGGATCGGGGCCGGGGTCGCGCTCCAACCGCCGCCGCTCGGCAGCAGGGTCTGGCCCTGCGCCTCGTCGAAGCCGACCAGCCCGACCGCGTCGCGGGCGAGCAGTTGCCCCGCGATGCCGAACGTCACCAGTGGCGTGGTGCCGGTCTGGGTCCACGATTGTGCGAGGGCCGGAAGACCGAGCAGCAAGAACGCCACGCCGGGCAACCACGGGACGACCATCGCTGCACTCTATCGACCGGCGCCGCGTCGCGTCGGCTTGACGGCCGTCGCCGCCCCTTCGACGATGCCCGGAGCGATGCGCGCGATCACGATCCCGGGTTGTCTGTTCTCGGTGCTGCTGGCCAGCGCCCTGTCGGCGCAGGATCCGGTCACGCCGTGGGTGCAGGAACTGCTGCGCAACAAGGACGACGCCGACATCGCGTTGATCGAGAAGATCGCCGGCGTGCGCACGCGCGAGGCCGCCGAGGGCCTGCTGAAGGCCTACGACGCCTGTTCGACGCTGCTGTTCCGGCGCGAGATCGCGCGCGGCCTGCTGCAGTTCACGACCACCGCCGAAACCGAGCAGCCGGTGCTCGAGAAGTTCGCGGCGTTCGCCGGCAATCCCGAAGTCGAGGAAGAGGTGCGCGTGTTCGCGATCGCGGGCCTCGGATCGTCGCCGACGATCGGCCACGCGCTGCTGCGCAAGATCGTCGAGTCCGAAGTGCCCGACGCGCTGCGCGAGGTGGCCATTCGCGAGCACATCAAGCACGCCGTCGCGGGCGACGCGGCGTGGTACCGCCAGCTCTGGAACCTCAAGCAGGACCAACGCAAGGACAGCAAGGGGAACATCCAGGCGCCGGAGCTCAACACCGTCCGCCAGATCGCGGTGCAGGGGTTGCTGCCGTTCCTGTCGGAGGAGGAACTCGTCGACGCGCTGAAGAAGGAGTACGACCCGAAGATCCGGCGTGCGTGCCTGGCCTTCATGCACCGCCAGGGCATGGCGCGCACCGCCGAGACCGCGGCGTGGTTGCTCGACCGCGTCGACTTTCCGGGCGCCGATCGCGCCGAAGCCGCGCGCATCCTGGTCGAGCGCACCGGGGCGAAGGCCGCCGACGGGTTCATCGAGCTGGCGAAGAAACGCGACACCACGCCCGAGGACCTGCGTGCGCGCATGGCCGAGCTGATCGCCGGGCTCGGCGACGACGCCACCGAGAAGCGCATGGTGAAGGCGATCGGCAAGGGCAAGCCGCACGAGAAGGTGTTCGCGCTGCTCGCCACCGAGAAGGTCATGGACCCGAAGGTGGTGGCGACGATCCGCAAGGGCCTCACCGACGAGTCGCTCGAAGTGCGCCGCGCGACCGCCCGCGTGCTGGGTTCGCGCCGGGACCGCGAGTCCGTGCCCGAGCTGCGGGCGCTGCTCGCGAAGAACAAGAACCCCGGCGACGCGCGGCTGGCGCTCGAAGCGATCACCGCGATCGAGGGTCTGTCGAGCAGTTGGCTGAAGGAACTGGTGACGTGGACCACGAACGCCGACCGCGAGGCGCGCAACGCGGCGGTCGCGGTGCTCGGTCAGGCCCGCGACAAGCGGCACGTGGGCGCCGTGCTGCAGGCCCTCGAGCACGACGACTGGTCGACGCGGTTCGTCGCGATCGAGGCGTTGGAGTCGATCCGCGACAAGCAATCGGTGCCGAAGCTGATCGCGCGGCTCGCGGTCGAGACCGGCCGCCTGAAGAAGCGCGTCGCCGAGGCGCTGTGGCAGCTCGCGGCGCAGCCGTTCGAGGAAGACCACGCGCGCTGGCAGGGTTGGTGGGCCGAGGCCGCCGAGAAGTTCACGGTCGCGACCGAGAAGGACGTCGACAAGGCCGCGACCGAACGCGAGCGCAAGCGGCTCTCGGCGCGCACGACGTCACAGGCGAAGTTCTTCGGGCTCAAGGTCGAGTCGCAGCGCGTGATCTTCGTCCTCGACGTTTCGGGCTCGATGCTCGAGTCGATGTACGGCCGCTTCATCGGCAAGCGTCCGGCGGCTCGCATCGACATCGCCAAGCAGGAGCTGGTCCAGGCGATCAAGAACCTCGAGCCCGGCACGTTGTTCAACATCCTGACCTTCTCGAGCAGCGTCGCGAGCTGGCACAAGGAGGGCATCATCGTGAAGTCGGCGGCGGCCGAGGCAGAGGCCCTGGAGTGGATCGAGCGCCTCGGCGCGGCTGGCGCGACGAACCTCTACGACTCGCTGAAGACCGCCTTCCAGGACAAGGACGTCGACACGATCTTCGTCATGTCCGACGGCGAGCCGACCAACGGCGAGATCATCGATCCGCACCGGATCCGCGAGGAAGTCGCGCACTGGAACAAGCACCGCAAGATCAAGCTCAACACGATCGCGATCGGCGGCAACCTCGAAGTGCTCGAGTGGCTGGCGAAGGACGCCGGCGGCACCTACGTGCAGATGCGGTGACCCTGGCGGCCACGGCCGCCACAGCCTGCAAAGGATCCTGGGCGATCGCACTGCCGCCAGCGCCTCCACTCCGTAAGCTGGCCGGCCGCACTTCGGCCGCCAATCGATGATCCCGATCCTCCGCCTCGTCCCGTTCGTAACCGCCCTCGCCACGCTCGTGCTGCTGCGCCCCGCTGCGGCGCAGGACGCCTTCGCCAAGGAGGAGCAGGACCTCGTGCGCGCCTGCGTGAGCACGTTGTCGACGTTCGCGAGCGTCGCCAAGTCGCAGAAGGTCGGTCAGCGCGCCAAGCAGGCCTACGACCTGGTGCTGCAGTACGACCCCAACCAGAGCGGCGCGCGCAGCGAGCTCGGCTTCCGCAAGGAGAAGGACCAGTGGATCGAGCTGCCGCCCGAGAAGCGCAAGAAGTGGGTCGACAAGGCCAGCTACGAGGGGCGCTTCAAGGTGATGGACGAGTGGGCGAAGACCGCGCTCAAGCTCGGCGAACTGCATCGCAAGCTCGGCCTGAAGCTGAAGACGGCCGGCAACGCCGTGCGGGCGACGCACCACCTCGGCAAGGCCGTCTACTACAACGCGATGGATCGCGAGGCCAACCTCGCACTCGGCTACAAGGAGGGTCCGGGCTTCTTCGGCACCGACGAGCAGATCGCGATGGCGAAGCGCATGCGCGAGATCGAGGTCAAGGCCGTCGAGATCGCGCGCAAGGACTACCCGGTCACGGCGCTGCCGCAGGACAAGATCCCGCAAGAGCTCGTCGCCCTGCAGGAAACGGCGCCGGACTGGATGAAGAAGCCGAACTTCGACATCTTCGGCGCCAAGTCGGAGCACTTCACGATCTGGGTCCGCGGCACGCAGGAGAACGCCGACATCTCGGCGAAGTGGGCCGAGCGCGCGCTCGACTTCGGCGTCTGGCTGCTGGGCGAGGACCGCGCCAAGAAGCTGCGCTTCGTCGAGCGCGCCACGCGCTACGCCTGGCACGGCTACCTGCTGACGGGCAGCGAACGTGAGCAGTTCCTGAAGGCGAACGAGGCGACCTTCGGCAAGCTCGAGGACGCGATGCGGTTCGCGAACAACGAATGGATGGCGAAGGAGGGACCCGCCGTCGTCAAGGTCGGCAACTCCCCGCGCCAGACGCAGGACGCGTTGATCGCCTACGTGTTCTTCCACGGCTTGCTGGCGGGCCGCAACGACGGCGTCGGCCAGGGCATCGTGCACGCGGTCACCTGGTACATGAAGTCGACCTCGATCTCCCGCTGGGGGGCGCTGCCCGAGGGCACCCAGGGCGACGACGCGCTGGAACTGCCCGAGGGCACGAGCTGGTGGATGCGCACGGTGCGTGACCAGGCGATGTCCAACCAGGACTACGAGATGGGGCAGATTCCGCGTGAGAAGCTGTCGCGCTTCCGCAACGACTGCCGCCTGAAGTCGTGGAGCCAGGCGACCTGGATGATGGCCGCCTACCCGGATCGATGGCTCGACTACTTCCTGGCCCTGCCGAGCGCGGAGACGAAGGTGCCCACGCTCGAGGACGTCGAAGCCGTGGTGCAGAAGGCGTTCGGCAAGTCGAGCAAGGAGATCGATGCGGAATGGCGCGAATGGGCGCGCGGTGACTCGGGCGTCGCGTTCGGCACGGGCTACGGGCCGCCGCTGCTGCCAGAGCGCCCGAGCAAGGTCGAACTCGCGGCGCTCGACCGCATCAACGGCGTGCGCCGTCAGCCGATGGCCTACTCGTGGCCGGCGAAGGACAGCGTCACCGTCGCCGACCTCGCCAACGGCACCTGGGCGCCGCTCGGTGAGTGCGAGATGGACGCCGAGAGCTCGCTCGGTTGCGACCTGCACGCGAAGTACGTCTGCGCGCACCCGGAACTCGCCGAGAAGCCGGGGCCGGAGATCCACGAACAGGATCCGGCGCACGCCGACTTCACGCGCCGCGGCCAACAGGCCGGCTCGGGCAACATCGTCACCGGCCGCGGGGAACGCGGCGCCGACTTCGCCGAGGAGACGGTCGACCTCTGGATCGGCACGCCGTACCACCGCTTCCCGATGCTCGAGCACAACATCAAGCGGCTCGGCTACTCGTACGTCTTCGAGAACGACTGGTCGGTCGCGGTGCTCGACATGGGCTCGCTCGAGGAGCCGTACGACCCGCAGGCGGCGCCGCGGTTCGTCGCCTGGCCAGCACCCGGCATGCAGAACGTGCCGACGCACTTCCCGGCCCCGGAGAGCCCGAACCCGCTCGAGGACCAGCCGGAGAACGAGCAGGACGTGACCAAGTGCGGCTACACGGTGAGCCTGCAGTTCCAGAGCGAGATCGCGAGCCGCCTCGGCGACGCGTCGATGACGCTGTACGAGTCGCGCAAGGGCGGCAGGATGCCGGCGAAGAACATCTGCAGCCCGGGCAGCGCCGAGCTGAAGGAGTGGACCGACCGCTGCAAGCCGAAGGAGGTCCCGGTCTACATGCACACGCCGAAGGTGCCGCTGAACAAGAAGCAGGACCTGCGCGACGTGGTGTTCGTGATCCCCAAGGAGCCGCTCGACACGAACAGCCAGTACCAGGCTCGCGTGGCGATCCGCTACGGCAACCTCGAGTTCGTGATGGTCTGGGAGTTCACGACCGGCTCGCAGGCGCGTGGCCTGAAGGTGAAGTAGGCGCTGGCAACGGGCCCAGGGCGCGGCGCCACGCTGCGCGCTTGCATCGACGGGGGCGGCATCGCGATGATGCCCGCCCTTCGTTTCCACCCGGCGGCCGAGCGCCGCCCCATCCGAGAGCCATGAGCAAGCGCGTCGACGAGATCCTGAGCTGGTACGAGTCCGACAACCCCGGCGTCCTGAAGAACCTGCGTTGGATGATGGACACCGGCGCCCTGGCAGGCACGGGCAAGTTCGTGATCCTGCCGGTCGACCAGGGCTTCGAGCACGGCCCGGCGCGTTCGTTCGCGAAGAACGCACCCGGTTACGACCCGCACTACCACTTCGAGCTCGCGATCGAGTCGGGGTGCAACGCCTACGCCGCACCGCTCGGCTTCCTCGAAGCCGGCGCGCGCAAGTACGCGGGCCGCATCCCGCTGATCCTGAAGCTCAACAACAGCGATTCGCTCTACAGCTCGCCCGACCCCAAGCCCGCGGTCACCGCCTCGGTGCAGGACGCGTTGCGGCTGGGCTGTGCGGCGATCGGGTTCACGATCTACCCGGGCAGCAACCAGCGCGACGAGATGTACATGGAGCTGCGCGCGATCGCCGAGCAGGCGAAGGCCGCGGGCCTCGCGGTGGTCGTGTGGAGCTACCCGCGCGGCAGCAGCCTCTCCAAGAAGGGCGAGACGGCGATCGATGTCTGCGCGTATGCCGCGCAGATCGCGGCCCAACTCGGCGCCCACATCCTGAAGGTCAAGCCGCCGACCGAGCACATCGAGCAGGACGCGGCGAAGAAGGTCTACGAGAGCGAGAAGATCCCGGTCGGCACGCTGGCCGAGCGCACGCGTCACGTCGTGCAGGCCGCGTTCGGCGGCCGCCGCATCGTCATCTTCTCGGGCGGCGAGGCCAAGGGCACCGACGAGGTGTTGGCTGAGATCAAGGGCCTCGCCGACGGCGGCGCCTTCGGCTCGATCATGGGCCGCAACGCGTTCCAGCGGCCGAAGGCCGACGCGCTCAAGCTGCTGAAGAGCGTGCAAGACATCTACCGCGCCGCGAAGTAGCGCTGCGGTAGGGGCGCGCGCGGCGGCTGGCGGTTGCCGGTTGCGGCGAGCTGCCGTTCCCGCCGAGCGGCTTGGCAGGGCCGGCGCACGCGCGCAAGATCCGCCGCATGACGCGCGCGCTCGCACCGTTCCTGCTCGGCTTTCTGGTGCTGCTGTCCGGTCCGAGCTGCACGGGGGGTGGGCAGCCTTCGGCGCCAGCGGGGGCGGTCGATGGCCCCGGAGCTGCCACCGCTTCGCCCGTGCACGGGCGCATCGAGCAGCACGCGGGGTTGCGGGTCCTGCGCGTGTGGGGGACGGCGCGGCAGCGTGGCCACGCGCACGGGACGCTGCTCGCGAGCGAAGTCGCGACGGTGGCGATCGCCGAGTTCCAGGCGCGGTTCGCGCGGCGCCCAGGCCTGCTCGAGCAGGCGCGCGCGGCGGTCGGCCGGCTGATCGAGTATCCGGATGACGTTCACGAAGAACTGCAGGGCCTGTGGCAGGGCCTGCAGGAACGCGGCGTCGACCTCGGCATGCCCGAGCTCGAGCGCTCGTTCGACTTCACCGACCTGCTCATCGCCAACGCGCTCGACGTGTTCGGGCTGATGGGTTGCAGCGGGTTCACCGTGTGGGGTGAGCAGGCCGTCGGTGGCGGTGTGCTCACGGCGCGCAACTTCGACTGGCCGATGACCGGCGCGCACATGCTCGACCAGACCATCCTGATGGTCTCGCACTTGCCGGGCGGCCGCGCGGTTGCCGCGGTGACCTGGCCCGGGTTCGTCGGCGCCGTGACCGGCGTCGCCGACGATGGCGTCGCGGCGTCGCTGCACGTCGGCACCGCCAAGATCACCTACACGCCGGAGCCGTCGTCGTGGCCTTCGGCGATCGCCGTGCGCGAGATCCTGGCGCACGGCGCTGGCGCGTCGGCAGCCACGATCGGCAAGGCGCGCGAACTGCTCGGCTACACGAGTCCACCCGCCGGTTTCCTGACGCACCTGGTGCTGCCGAGCCTGCCGCCGTCCGGTCCGCCCGCCGTGGTGTTCGAGACCGACGCCAAGGCGTGCGTGGTCCAGGAAGTCGCCGCCGGCCCGGTGGTGGTCACCAACCACTTCCGCACCCGCAACGACGGCCGCGAGGCGAGCAGGGACAGCCTCGGCCGAGAGCGGCGGCTGCAGGAAGGACTCGGCAACTGCATCGCGATCGACGACCGGCAGATCTCCGCTGCGGAGGCCTGGGACCTGCTGAGCGAGGTCGATCGCGGCGGTGGCCACGCGTTCGGCACGCTGCACTCCCTGGTGTTCCGGCACGACCCGTGGTTCTTCGAACTGCGCATCGGGACGCTCGGGACGAACGGCGTGGTCGCGGCGCCGGACAGCGACCGTCGCCATGCGCTGACGCGGCGCCAGGTGTTCGCCGACGGCGAAACCTTCGGCCGCTGACGCCGGCCGGGAGCGACGGTTGCGCGAGCGGCGGTATGCTGCGGGAATGGCAATGCGCCTCGCCGTCGTGTCGGTGCTGCTCGCTTCTGCCCACGCCGGTGCGCAAGCGCCACCCGGCTACAAGCTCTACGAGAACAAGCTGCAGCGCGTCGCCTTCGCCTACCCGACGAGCTACGCGGAGGTGCCGCTGCCGCCGACCGAACAGGTCACGGTCGCGAAGTTCCTGCTGAAGAAGAAGCCCGAGGAACTCAAGCGCGTCGACGACCGCCTCTTCGATGCGTTCAAGCCGCAGATCGAGGTGTTCCATTTCGCGTTGCCGGCGGCGACGACCGGTGCTCAGCCGACGCCGGGCCCGAGCGGCGAGGGCAGCGAGGCTGGTGAGAGCGGCGGGGGAGCGGGCAAGCCCGCGACCCTGCGCGAGGCGATGGAGGCCGAGAGCCGAGTCACTTCGTGGAAAGAGTTCACCGAACGGCTGCAGGGCTGGCGGCTCGAAGAGGACGCCAAGAAGCCCGGCCAGTTCACGATGGTGTTCACCGGCAACTGGGGTGGCGTCGGCACGCTGCCCACCGGTTGGCTGGTGCGCAAACAGGAGGGCTCCGAGGTGTTCGGGGTCTACGGCGTTGCGCTCACCGAGTACCAGAAGCAGATCCAGGGCCAGGTCGGCAAGATCGCCGGGACGCTCAAGCTGGCCGCCGAGGACTCGGGTGACGCCGCCGAAGCCGCGATCGAGAAGCTCTATGCGAGCGGCAACTTCCGCGCGGTCGAGTTCCGCAAGAAGGCGCGCGCCGAGCTGGCCAGGGGCTGGAAGGCGCTCGACACCGAGAACTTCCTGATCGTCCATCACAGCAAGAACGAGTCGTTGATCCGGCGCATCGCGCGCGACATCGAGGCGATGCGGCTCGTGTACCTCGAGGCGTTCCCGCCGACCGGGGCGATGGACCGGCTGGCGATCGTGCGCATCTGCCGGACCAAGGAGGAGTACCACCAGTACGGGGGGCCGCCGGGCAGCGGCGGCTACTGGCACCCGGGCAACGAGGAACTCGTCTTCTTCGACTACTCGTACACGATGAAGACGCTCGACGACGACGAGCGCAAGCGCCTGGGCCGCGCGAAGCTGACCGACGACGACTCGCTGCTCGTGCTCTACCACGAGGCGCTGCACCAGTACATCCACTACGCCGTCGGCGAGTTCGCGCCGCACGATTGGTTCAACGAAGGCTTCGGCGACTACTTCTCGGGTGCGGTCGTCGGCGAGTCGACCGGCCGCGTGCTGCGCATCGACCCGAGCCCCTGGCGCATCCACACCGCCAAGGACATGTGCGAGCACGGCATCGGCTTCATCCCGCTCGCCGACATCCTCAACGCCGAGCGGGCGCAGTTCTACCACCCGCAGCGCATCCGCTTCTTCTACGCCGGCGCCTGGTCGTTCCTCTACTTCCTGAAGAACGCCAAGGAGGTCGCCGCGCATCCGCTGTGGTCGAAGCTGCTGACGACCTACTTCGAGGCGATGAAGAGTGGCTACGCGGAGGAGATCGCGAAGGTCAGCGGCACGCCGGACCTGGGCCAGAAGACCGTCGCTGGTGCCTTGGCCCGCAAGGCGGCGCTGAAGAAGGCGCTGGACGGCATCGACGTCGCCGAACTCGAGAAGGTCTGGCGCAAGTGGGTCGTCGAGATGAAGGACCCGTGGCCGAGCAAACGACCGAAGAACACGAAGTGAACGAGGCGGCTTGCCGTTTCCGGCCGGGCGAGGCCGGCCGAGCGGCAGGCGACCCTCGATCCACCACGCGCGGTCGCTAACCTCAGGCCCTGCCCATGCTGAGAAAGAACCTCGACCCGGCGCGTGGCCTCGGCTGGGGCCCGTTCCTCGCCGGCTTCGTGCCCGGTCTGCTGCAGTGGCGCCTCGGGCAGCAACGCCGGGCGTTGCTCGCGTTCGCGAGCTGCACGCTGCTGTTCTTCGCCGGCTGGGTGCTGGTCGATTCGCGCCTCTTCTACTGGGCTCTGCTGACGCCCGGCGAGACCGACAGCGCGATCGTGCGCACGCTGGCGCAGTTCGGCCTGCCGCTGACGCTGCCCGAGCTGCTGAACCTGCCGGCGAACGCGCTCGGGGCGCTGCTGGCCTGGGACGGAACGCCGCTCGGGGAGCGCGCCTGGAGGTTGCCGCGCGACCACGAATACGTCGGCGGTTTCCTGACCGCCGCGTCGGGCATGCTGGCCGCGTTCTGGTCGGCGGCTGGCCATTGGGACCTGCGCGTGCGCCGCGATGCCGGCCAGGACGCACCCCGTCCCGTCGCGAACCCGGCCTTGTGCGCGGGGCTCAGTTGGATCGTGCCCGGGCTCGGCCACGCCAAGGCTGGCCAGAAGGACAAGGGACTGCTGCTCGGTGCCAGCGTCATGGCCGTGTTCGTCGCCGGGCTGTTGTTCTCGCAGGGGCACGCGGTCGATCGCCTGACCGCCTCGGTGTGGTGGATCGGCCAGAACCTGTGCGGGCTCGGCTCGCTGGCGGCGGCGCTGGTCGCCGGGCCGCTGCAGATGCAGGGCGCCCCGGCCGACCTCGACCTCGGCGTCGTGCTGTGCACGGTCGCCGGGTTGATGAACCTCGTGGTGATGGTCGACGCCTACACGGTCGCCGAGCGATCGGTGTTCCCGGTGGCGGTCGATGCCGGAGGCACGCCATGAGCCTGCTGTTCCGCATCCTCGTCTACGTGCCGGTGCTGTTCCTGGTCGCCGTGGTCGTCGTCGGCCAGCACCACGCGACGGCGCGTGACACGCTGCGCTCTGCGGTCCGGCGCACGCTGCGGTGGATGGTGTGGTCCGTGCTGCTGGTCGTCGCGATGTGGGGGCTGTCGCTGCTGCTCATCGGCTGGTGACGGCGGTTGCGCGCCGCCAGAGATCGCCTGGCAGCCGCGTGATCGCCGCCTTCTGCTCGAGGCCGAACAGCGCGCGCAGGAACGCGCCCCGCTCCAGCCCGCTCTCGCGGGCGAGCAGATCGGTCGGCCGCGGGCCGTGCGCGAGCGCGCCGAGCAGCCGCTCCTCCTCGGCGTTCGCCGCCAAGGCCAGCGCCTGGGCGGGCGAGAGCGCGACGTGCAGGCCGAGTGCTTGCAGCAGCGCGTCGGGGCTCTCGATGAGCAACGCCCCTTCGCTGATCAGGCGGTGGCAGCCTTGGCTGCGTTCGCTCTGCCAGGGCCCTGGCAACGCGAACACGTCGGCGCCGCACTCGGCGGCGAAGCGTGCGGTGTGCAGCGCGCCCGACGCCAGGCTCGCCTCGATGACGATCGTCGCTGCGGTGGCGCCGGCGAGGATGCGGTTCCGGCGCACGAAGTGGCCGCGGCGCGCGCGGTTGCCGGGCGGCAACTCGCTGATGAGGCAGCCGCCGCCGCCGACGATCCGTTCGGCGAGGTCGTGGTGTTCGGGCGGGTAGATCGCGTCGAGGCCGCCGGCGAGCACGGCGACCGTCGGCGTGCCGGCGGCGACGCACGCCTCGTGCGCGAGTGTTCGCGCCGCGTCATCGCCGTACGGCGTCGGCGTGCGGCTGCCGACGATCGCGGCTGCGGGCGATCGCGCGAGCGCATCGGCATCGCCGCGAACGAACAGCACCAGCGGTCGCAGCGGTGCTTGCGCCAGCCGTTCGGGCCAGGCCGGTGACGCGGGCGTCAGGATCGTGCAGCCGGCCCCGTGCGCTCGTTCCCGGATCGCAGCGGCGCGCGCAGCGAGGTCCGGGAGGCGCAGCCTCGCGGCAGCGCGCGGCGGCACCGCTGGGGGCAGCGGCGGGTCCGCCAGCAGGGCGGCCGGATCCAGGCCCGGGGCCAGCAGGGGTGGAATCGGGGACTCGCCGAAGCCCTCGGCGACTGCGAGCGTCAGGTAGGGATCGTGCACGCTGCATCCGTGCCTCGAACCGGCGATCGGTGGCACAAAACGCAGCCGCGCGCCGAAGAAACGGCGTGACGCCCTGGCGCGCGACGGGTGCCGCGCGCCCGCGCCCGGCCCGATCCGACGCCGGGGCATCCCCGGCTCGCCGAAGGGGTGCCGGCGCTACTTCTTCTTGTCGCCGGGGCCGGCCGCGCCCTTGGCGGGTTCGGGCTTCGGCTCGACGGCGCGTTCGGTCATCTCGAACTTCACCTCGCCGTCGACGATCGTCGCCTTGATCAGGTACGGCGTCTCCATCTGCCCGCGCAGGATCTGCTCGGACAGCGGGTCCTCGAGGTGCTTCTCGATGCCGCGCTTCAGCGGGCGCGCGCCGAAGTCCTCGTGGAAGGACTTCTGGATCAACCACTCGGTGACCGAGTTGTCGACCTCGAGCACGTGGTGCTTCTGCTTCATGCGCTTCTGCACCTTCGCCAGCTCGTTCTCGACGATGCGCTGCATGTCGTCCCGGCCGAGCTGGTTGAAGATCACGATCTCGTCGAGGCGGTTGATGAACTCCGGCCGGAAGTGCCGCTCGACCTCACCCATGATGAGGTCCTTCATCTTGTCGGCGCCGCTCTCCTTGCCGCCCTTGCCGAAGCCGAGGCCCGTGCTGTTCTTGATCAGGTTGGCGCCGATGTTCGACGTCATGATCAAGACGACGTTGCGGAAGTCGATGTGACGCCCGAACGAGTCGGTGAGCCGGCCCTCCTCCATGATCTGGAGGAGCATGTTGAAGATGTCGGGGTGTGCCTTCTCGATCTCGTCGAGCAGCACGACCGAGTACGGACGCCGGCGCACCTTCTCGGTGAGCTGGCCGCCTTCCTCGTAGCCGACGTAGCCCGGGGGCGCGCCGACGAGGCGGGAGGCGTTGTACTTCTCCATGTACTCGGACATGTCGATCTGGATGATCGCTTCCTCGCTGCCGAACATGAACTTGGCGAGGCACTTCGACAACCAGGTCTTGCCGACGCCGGACGGGCCGAGGAACACGAAGCTGCCCATCGGGCGGTTCGGGTCCTTGAGGCCGGCGCGGGAACGGCGCACGGCCTTGGCGATCGCGGCGATCGCGCGTTCCTGGTTGATGACGTCCTTGCCGAGCTCCTTCTCCATGTTGATCAGGCGATCGGCTTCCGCCTGGTCGAGGCGGTTCAGCGGAATGCCCGTCATCTTCGAGACCGTCTCGGCGATCACGTCTTCGTCGACGATGCCGCCCGACTCGCGGGAGTTCTCGCGCTCGCGCCACTCGCGCTGGATCTCCTCCTTCTTCTTGCCGAGCTTGAACGCCTGATCGCGCAGGTCGGCCGCGCGTTCGAAGTCCTGTCCAGCGACCGCCTCCTCCTTCTCCTTGTTGAGGCGAGCGATCTCGGTGTCCATCTCGCGCAGGTCCGGCGGGGCCGTCATCGACTTGATGCGGATGCGCGCGCCGGCTTCGTCGATCACGTCGATCGCCTTGTCCGGCAGGAAGCGGTTGTTGATGTAGCGCGTGCTGAGATCGACCGCGGCCTGGAACGCGCCGTCGGTGTAGGTCACGCGGTGGTGGGCCTCGTACTTGTCGCGCAGGCCCTTCAGGATCTCGATCGTCTGCTCGGGCGTCGGCGGCTCGACGTTGACCGTCTGGAAGCGGCGCTCGAGCGCGGCGTCCTTCTCGATGTACTTGCGGTACTCGTCGAGCGTGGTCGCGCCGATGCACTGCACTTCGCCACGCGACAGCGCGGGCTTCAGCACGTTGCTGGCGTCGATCGCGCCCTCGGCGCCGCCAGCGCCGACCAGCGTGTGCAGTTCGTCGATGAACAGGATGACGTCCTTGGCGCGGCGCACCTCGGTCATCACCGCCTTGATGCGCTCCTCGAACTGGCCGCGGTACTTGGTGCCGGCGACCATCATCGCGAGGTCGAGCACGACGAGGCGCTTGCGCCGCAGGATCTCGGGGACGGTGCCCTTGACGATGCGTTGCGCCAGGCCCTCGACGATCGCGGTCTTGCCGACGCCGGCTTCGCCGAGCAGCACCGGGTTGTTCTTGGTGCGGCGCGACAGGATCTGCACGACGCGTTCGATCTCGCTGTCGCGGCCGATCACCGGGTCGAGCTTGCCTTCACGCGCCAACTCGGTGAGGTCGCGACCGAAGCTGTCGAGCGCGGGCGTCTTGCTCTTGCTGTTGCCGGTCGGCGTGCTCTGGCTCGCCTGCGGCTCCTTGCCCTGGCTGCCGCCGGAACCGCCGGTCGACTCGCCGCTGCTCTCGCCATCCTCTTCGTTGTTGTTCTCCGAGGCGCCGAGGAACTCGAGCACTTCCTCGCGGACCTCGTCGAGCTTGATGCCGAGGTTCATCAGCACCTGGGCCGCGATGCCCTCGTTCTCACGGATCAGGCCGAGCAGCAGGTGCTCGGTGCCGATGTAGTTGTGGCTGAGCTGGCTCGCCTCTTCGAGCGACAGCTCGAGCACCTTCTTGGCGCGCGGCGTGAACGGCAACTGGCCCATCGTCACCATCGAGGGGCCGGTCTTGACGATCTTCTCGACCTCGTGGCGGATCTTCTCGAGGTCGATCGTCAGGTTCTTGAGGACGTTGGCAGCGACGCCGCTGCCCTCCTGGACCAGGCCGAGCAGGATGTGCTCGGTGCCGATGTACTCGTGGTTGAACTTCATCGCCTCCTGGCGGGCGAAGCTCATCACCTTCTTGGCGCGGTCGGTGAAGCGATCGAACATGCTGCTGGGTCCTCGGGGCCGTTGTGATGCCGATCCGTGGATCGGATGCCATGGATATAGGATTGAGCCGGATTGCCAATCCAGCCCGGAGTGGGAGATGCCGGGATTTCGGCCATCCGGGTCGCCGGGCGCTCCCGTTTCGAGCCTGGCGCGGCAGCGGCCACGCGACCAGCGGTTCACGGCGCGCAACCGAGCACTTCGCGCAGCAGTTGGGCGCGCCGTTGGTCGCGTTCTTCGGGCTTCAGGACCTCGCGGGTGTGGCGCTGCAGGTGGCCCGGCTGCGAGAGCAGCAGGGCGCGGTTGATCGCGGCGGTGTCGAAACCGTCGATCAGGTCCTCCTCGCGGCCGAAGCGCACGGCCGACAGGCAGCCGAGAGCCTCCTCGCTGGTCAGGATCTGGGCGCGCTCGAGCGTGCCCAGCGCCCGGTGCACCCGGTCGAGCGTGCGCACACGCGCCGAGCCGCGCAGCAGCGCCGCCCGCACGTCGCGTTCCCACTGCACGAGTCGGCCGACCGCGAGCAGCACGTCGTTCTGGATCTGCTGTTCGTCGCGGCCGAGGGTGACCTGGTTGCTGACCTGGTAGAAGTCGCCGAGCGCCCGGCTGCCTTCGCCGTAGAGGCCACGAACCGCCAGGTGGATCTTCTGCGCGGTGTTGGTCGCCTTGTCGATGTCCTCGGACCACACGAGGCCGGGCAGGTGCAGCATCACCGAGAGCCGCAGGCCGGTGCCGGTGTTCGTCGGGCAGCTGGTGAGGAACCCGAACTCCTCGGACCAGGCCATCGGCAAGCGCTGCAGCAGCGCGTCGTCGAGCCGCTCGGCACGGCGCCAGGCCTCGCCCGGCTGCAGGCCGGGGGCGAACACCTGCAGGCGGAGGTGGTCCTCCTCGTTGACCATGATCGCGACGTTCTCGTCGGCGTCGACGGCGACGCCGCTGGGTCGCTTGCTCGCCGCGAGTTCGCGGCTGATCAGGTGACGCTCGACGAGCACGGTGCGTTCGAGTTCGTCGACCGGCTCGAGGTGGACGACGGTCAGGTTCTCGGGCAGCCCGCCTTGCGCGAGGCGCGTGGTCACGAAGTCGTAGAGCTGGCGCGACTCGTGGTCGGCGAGGCACGGCGAGAACGGGAAGCCGCGCAGGTTGCGGGCCAGCCGCACTCGCGTGCAGATCGCGATGTCGTGCTCCGGGCCAGTGCCCTGGAGCCAGGCGCCTGGGCGGAACTCCGGCGGCTTGTCGCCTTTCTTGGACTTGCTCACGTTGGTGCGGAAGGAATCAGGTCGTCGGGCCGCGTTCGAGCCGCCGCAGTTCGTCGCGCAGCGAGGCTGCTTCTTCGTACCGTTCGCCGCGCACGGCCTCTTCGAGGCGCTTGCGCACGTCGCTCAGCGAACGTTCGTCCGCTGCCGGCGGGGCCGCCGCGGCGAACACGCCGGGCAGTCGGCCGGTGTGGGTCTGCGCCTCGTGGATGCGCTGCAACAGCGGCATCAGTTCGGCGCGGAAGGTCTCGTAGCAGCGTGGGCAACCCAGCCGCCCCTTGCTGCGGAACTCGGCGACCGTCAGGTTGCAGCCGGGGCAGGCTTCGGCGCGCGTCGCCCGCTTCGCCTGCTTGATCCCGCCGAGCAGCATCTCGAGCGTGTCGGCCGAGAACTTCGGCGTCTTCGGCGTCGCCACGCCGAGTTGTTCGGCGCAGGCCTGGCAGAGGTGCTGCGAGCCGGTGACGCTCAACTCGGCCACGTCCATGATGACGACGGTCGCAGGCGCCTTCTGGCAAGCGGTGCAGTACTGCATCGGGTCGGGATGCTACAGCGCCGCGCCACGCTCCGCACGGCTGGCGCCCAGCAGCGCATGGAACTCGAGCGCCCGTGCGCGGAAGTTCGGGTACTGGTCGAACGACGCGAACGCCGGGCTCCACAGCACTGCGTCGCCGGGCTTCGCCGCGGCGAGCGCCTTCGGCAGCGCTTCGCGCAGCGTCGTCGAGACCGAGGTCGGCACGGCGCCGGCGATCGCCGCGGCGAGCGGCGTGGCGGCGGCGCCGAATAGGTGCGCCGAGGCGACGTGGCCGACCACCGCGTCCGCGACCTTGCGGTAGTCGCCGTCCTTGCTCTTGCCGCCGCCGAGCCAGTGCACGGCCCCGCGCAGCGCCTGCAGCGCCGACCGCGTCGACTCGACCTCGGTCGAGACGCCGTTGTCGTAGATGCGCACGCCGTCGCGCACGGCGAGCAGCTGCAGGCGGAACGGCAGCGGTGCTGCCGTCGCCATCGCCAGGCCGATGCCGTGCAGCGAGGCGCCGACGCATCGCGCGGCGAGGCTCGCTGCCATCACGTTCTCCACCTGGAACGCGCCGAGCAGGCGCAGCGCGTCTTCGTGCACCACGCACTCGGGTGGGCCGGCGTCGAGCCGCAGCGCGAGGAAGCCGTCGAGTCGCCCGGCGCTGCGAGGCGCCGGCGGTTCGCCGGTGTAGCGGAGCCGCAGCCGTGCTGGCGAGGCGTAGGCCGACGCCACCGGATCGTCGGCGGCATGGACGACGAATGCCGTGGCGGCGGCGGCGAGACGCCCCTTCGCCGCGTGGTAGGCGGCCAGCGTGCCGTGCCGATCGATGTGGTCGGTGAGCACGCGCGTGAACACCGCCCCGTGCACCCGCAGGTCGGGCGCCATGCGCTGCAGCTGGAAGCTCGAGATCTCGAGCACGGCGACCTGGTCGGGCCGCCAGTGTGCGTCGTCGGCGAGCAGGCTGTGGCCGATGTTGCCGCCGAGCAGCGCGTCCTGGCCGCCGTGCTGCAACGCCCGATGCAACAGCGTCGACGTCGTCGACTTGCCGTTGGTGCCCGTCACCGCGACCACGCGGCCTGGATAGTGGGCGAGGAACAGGTCGCACTCCTGCGTGCAGGCGATGCCGCGCGCGCGGGCCGCGGCGAACAGCGGATGTTGATCGGGAATCGCCGGGTTGACGACGAACCAGCGCACGCCCTCGAGCACGCCGTCGTCCTCGCGCCCGAGCTGCCAGTCGAGCCCGGGCACGTCGGCGAGCGCCTGCCGGACGGCCACCAGGTCGTCGCCCGCACTCTTGTCGGCGATGCGCACGCGATAGCCGGCGCGCGCGAGCCAGCGCACGGCTTCACGGCCGCCGCCGAAACGCCCGAGTCCGTGCACCAGCACCAGGTCGTCGCCGTTCGCCGCGGGCGTGTTCATCGCGCGATGCGCGCGTCGTGCGCGCGAGCAGCGACCGCCGTCGACTCCGCGTTCGTGAACTCGCGCTCGCTGCGAGGATCGGCCGGTCGCGGCCGCACGGCGATCTCGATCGTCGTGTCGGGTCGCCCGCTGGCGGCGCGGGCCAGCAACTCGAGGGGCAGGTCGAGCGGAAACAGCCACGGGCTGGCCGGGGGTCGGATCACGAAGGGCTCGCTGGTCGGCACATGGTCCCAGTCGGCGCGCCCGTCGTTGTCCTTCGGCAAGGCGTCCCAGCGGGCGACGCCGTAGTAGCGGAACGGCAGCGACGGGGTGGGCACGCGCGCGCCGTCGACGAACACCACATGGCCGTCGGGGTTGTGCACGTGCAGTGCTGGACCGGTGCATGCGCCCGCGAACGCGAGGGCGAGAACGGCGGCGAGCGGCGGGGTGCGTCGTGGATGCACGGTTCGACTTCGCCGCGGCAAGCACGGCCCAGTTCCTCGCGTGAGGAACTGGCGGAGAGGGGGGGATTCGAACCCCCGGTACCATTTCTGGTACACCGCCTTAGCAAGGCGGCGCAATCGGCCACTCTGCCACCTCTCCGGCGGCGGCGGCGAGTAGAGCCGCGGGTGGGCCGGGGCGCAACAGGGTTTGTCGGCTCAGCGCGCCCGGTCGGCCCCGAGGTCGATCCGCGGCACGACACGCTCGTTCTGGTCGTCGAGCTCGAAGAACGTCGGCTCCTCGACTCCCATCGCGTTGCCGACGAGGCTGGTCGGGAACGACTCGCGCAGGTTGCGCAGCTCGCGCACGTTGCCGTTGAAGAACCGCCGAGCCGCGGCGATGCGGTCCTCGGTCACGGCCAGTTCCTCCTGCAGCGCCCGGAAGTTCGCGTCGCTCTTCAGCTGCGGGTAGCCCTCGGCGACGGCGAACAACGACCGCATGCCGAGCTGCAGCGCGTTCTCGTCCTTGGCCTGGCTCGCGGCCGAGCCGTGGTTCTGCATCGCGACCGCGCGCAACTGCACGACACGGTCGAGCACGTCGCGTTCGTGCTGCGCGTAGCCCTTCACCGTCGCGACCAGGTTCGGGATCAGCTCGTAGCGGCGCTTGAGCTCGACGTCGATGTCGGCCCAGCTCTCCTTCAGCGTGTGCTTCAGCCGCACGAAGCGGTTGTAGGTGATGATCCACCAGAGCAAGGCCACCAGGCCGACGCCACCGACGACGATCAGGACTTCCATCAGCTCTCCAGGTCTTTGACGAGGTGCCTCGGCCACAATTCGCAGAACCGGCGCAGGAACGCGATGCGCGCGCGGAACGCCGGCGGATCCCAGCGGCGCCGGCCGTCGCTCACGCACAGCGCGCCGCCTTCGAGGTCGAGCATCGGCGGCCGTTGCTCGAGCAGGAACTCCATCATGCGCGGGTGCAGCACGTCGTAGGCGAAGCGCTTGTCGTTCGACTGCACCCAGAACGCGCGACTGAACTCGGCCGACTCGAAGTCGATGTCGTCGAAGCCGAACGCGCCCTTGACCTTGTCGAACAGGCCCTCGGGCCGCACCAGCAGCGTCGGCGACGGCCACGGCGGATGCACGATCAGGTAGCTGAAGCGGTAGGTCGTCGTCGACGTCGACTTGCCGTTGCTCGTCGTGACGCGGTAACGGAAGTCGCCAAGCCGCACTTCGCAGCGGGTGCCGAACAGTTCGAGCGCGCCGTGCATCGTGCGCTGGGCGACGCGCGAATGGCCGCGCCGGAAGATCTCGAACTGGGCGTACTCGTCGTCGTGCCCCGAGTCGTCGTGCGGATCGAAACGCAGGCCGAGTTCCGCCGCGAGCGCGCGCAGTTCCTCCGTGCGCTTCTGCTCGAGCTTCCACGCCCAGATGGCGCCGGCGATGGCAAGCGCCAGAACCAAGATCACGAACGCGGCGGTCACCATGCCACCGTACTGTGGCCGGACCCGCGGCGCGACTCGTCAGGCGGTTCGCGCCAGGGGTCGCGCGTTCGTCGCGGCCTGCAGGTCGTCGAGGAACGCCGCCCGCAACCCCAGCGCATGCACGAGCCCCGCGCGCAGTTCGTCGTGGCCGCGGGGCATCGCCGTCGCGGCGGTGACGAGTTGGAACAGGTCGGCGAGGTGGCGGCCTTCGCCGAGCGTCTGCAGTTCGAACCAGGCCAGCGCGTCGCGGCGCAGGTCGCCACGCTGCAGCAGGGCCGCGAGCACGGGCGCCACGGCGGCCGTGGCCAGCGCATCGCCGCCGAGCACCAGGGCGCCGATGGCCTCGGCCGGGGTGGCCTGTTGCAGGAAGTGCAGCAGGTCGGTGCGCCATCGGCGCGAGCTGGGCGAGGGGCTCGCGAGATCGGCCGCCGACCAGCCGAGTGCCTCGGCGAATCGTGCCGCCAGGGTCGCGCGCGACTGTCCGAGCACGGTCGACGGCGCGATGCCGATCGCGCGCAGCTCGCTGCAGTCATGTTCGTCGAGATGGCCGAGCTCGCGGGCCAGGCGCCGCTGCCAGGGCGCTCGGAGCGCCGCCGGCACGCGCGGCAACGCGGCCTCGAGGTGTTGCGGTGCGAACGCCGCAGCGCCGTGCAGCGCGTGCGCGAACGCCCGCAGAGCCCCGTCCGGCCCGGTGCTGGCCGCACAACGGGCGATGAACGCATGCCGCACCGCGCGGCCGGCCCGTGCGCCGTGCACGAGTTCGGCGATCGTGCGGTCGCCGGCGGGCAAGGGGAACGCGGTGGCGGTGGCCATGGGGTGACGGGCGCGTGGCGCTCCAAGGACTACCCCGTGCGCTTATCCGGCCCGCCCGGACGCCGCCGCGCCCGGCCGCTTGCCCTCACGCAACCGCCGTCCCGCCAGCTCTCCCGGCCGTGCGCCGCCAAGAGAACCGTCTCTTGCTCACCGCAGGGTGCGATCGAGGAACGACCAGGCCAGGGCGCTCAGGAACGCCACCTGCTTGTTGTCCGCCGCACCGCCGTGGCCGCCCTCGATGTTCTCGTAGTAGAGGGCGCCGTGCTTCTGCTCCATCATGCGCGCCATCATCTTGCGCGCGTGGCCGGGGTGGACGCGGTCGTCGCGCGTCGACGTCGTGAAGAGCACCTTGGGATAGACGGTGCCGGCGCGCACGTTGTGGTAGGGGGAGTACTTCTGCAGCCAGGCCCACTCGGCCGGGTCGTCGGGATTGCCGTACTCGCCCATCCACGAGGCGCCGGCGAGCAGCACGTGGTAGCGCTGCATGTCGAGCAGCGGCACCTGGCAGACGATGGCGCCGAACAGCTCGGGGTAGCTCGTCAGCATGTTGCCCATCAGCAGGCCGCCGTTGCTGCCGCCCTGGATCCCGAGGTGGGCCTTGCTCGTGATCTTCTGCGCGATCAGGTCCTGGGCGACCGCCGCGAAGTCCTCGTAGCAGCGATGGCGATGCTGCTTCAGCGCGGCCTGGTGCCACTTCGGGCCGAACTCGCCGCCGCCGCGGATGTTGGCGACTGCGTAGACGCCGCCACGCTCCAACCAGGCGGCGCCGACGGTGGCGCTGTAGCCCGGCGTCAACGACACCTCGAAGCCGCCGTAGCCGTAGAGCAGCGTCGGGTTCTTGCCGTCGCGCGCGATGCCCTTCTTCGCCACCAGGAAGTACGGCACGCGCGTGCCGTCCTTCGACGTCGTTTCGCGCTGCTCGACCGCGAGACCGCTGGCGTCGAAGAAGGCGGGCAGGCTCTTCCACTTCGCCGGCGCGCCCTGGCCGATCGTGCCGTGGAACAGGCTGGTCGGCGTCAGGAAGTCGGTGATCGTCAGGAAGTAGTCGTCGCCGGTCTCGTCGTCGATCGCCGACGCGCTGATCTCGCCGAACTCGGGCAGGCCCGGCAGCGGTTGCCGCTGCCAGCTGCCGTCGCGATGCGTCAGCACCGACACGCGGCTCTTCACGGTGTCGAGCACCGTCAGCAGCAGGTGGTTCTTGGTCCCCGACCAGCCGCCGAGCGACGTGCGCGGGCCCGGCGTGAACAGCACGTCGAAGGTGCGTTCGCCGGCGAGGTACGCCTCGAGCCGGCAGGCCAGCAGCGCGCCGCCTGCGAACGTCTGGCCCGCGACGGTCCAGTCGTCGCGCAGTTCGAGCATCAGCCACTCGCGGTGGACGCCGGCCTTGGCGCTGTCCGGCTTGTCGAGCTTCACCTGCCCGCCGTCGCGCAGCAGGAACAGTTCGTTGGTGTAGAAGGTGACGCCGCGGTAGACGAAGTCGCGCTCGAAGCCCGCGGTCTGGTCGCGCCAGCCGTAGACGAACACGTCCTCCGCCTTGCCCTCGGCGATCGTCGTCGCCGAGGCCAGCGGGGTGCCGCGTCGCCACAGCTTGACGATGCGCGGGTAGCCGGAGTCGGTCAGCGAACCGGGCCCGAAGTCGGTGGCGACGTACACGGTGTCGCGATCGCGCCAGGCGACGTTGCTCTTCGCCTCGGGCAGCGTGAAACCGCCGGCGACGAACTCCTTCTTCACGACGTCGAACTCGCGCACGACGTCGGCGTCCGCACCGCCGCGCGACAGCGACATCAGCACGCGGGTGCGTTCGGGCGCCAGGAACGAGGCGCCGTGCCAGACCCAGTTCTCGCCCTCCTGCTTGCCGAGCGCGTCGACGTCGAGCACGGTCTCCCAGGCCGGGTTCTCCTTGCGGTACTCGGCCAGCGTCGTGCGCCGCCAGACTCCGCGCGGGTTCTTCTGGTCCTGCCAGAGGTTGTAGAAGTGCTCGCCGTGCTTGCCGACGTAGGGGATCTTCGCGTTGGAGTCGAGGATGCCGAGGATGCGCGCCTGCAGGGCCGCGAAGTCGTCGCCGCTGGCCAGCAGTTTCGTGCTCTCGGCGTTGCGCGCCCGCACCCAGTCGAGCGCCTTGTCGCCGCCGACGTCCTCGAGCCACAGGTGCGGGTCGGCGGGTGGTGCGGGCGGCGTCTGCGGCATGGGATCGATCGCGAGCGTTGGCAGGGAGAGGAAGGCGGCCGCGGCGAGCGCGGCCAGCGTCGTTCGGAACATGGCGGACCTCGCGAGCGACGGTAGCCAGCCGGACGGACGCTGCCAACGAAGCCACGGTCGGGGCTGCGCCGATTCTGCATCCTCGCGGCGCGCCGACGCCGACTCCGCGGCGCTGTCCAACTGCGGCGACTCTCGCGTGCTCGTCGGACCGAGGTCGTCGTCGAACGGACGAGAGACTCGGTCGCGTTCGCTCGCTACGCTGCGCGCGGCGGTAGGGCATGCAGCGGATCCCACTCGAAACAGCGCCGGCGCTGAGCGCTCCGGCGTGGATCGACGTCGACCTCGACGCGATCGCCCACAACGCGCGCGCGTTCCGTGGCGCGCTCGCGCCCACCTGCCGCCTGATCGCGGTGGTCAAGGCCAACGCCTACGGCCACGGGATGGTGCGCGTCGCGAAGACGGCGCTCGCGAACGGCGCCGACGAACTCGCGGTCGCGAGCGTGCACGAAGGTGCGGTGCTGCGCGGGGCGGGCATCACGCAGCCGATCCTCGTCGCCGGCCCGGTGGCGCCGACGGAAGCAGCACTCGTCGCGCAGCACGGGCTGGTCGCGAGCCTGGGTGGGATCGAACTCGCGCGGGCGCTGGCGAACGCCACGCGCCGCTTCCTGCCCGTGCACGTCGAAGTCGACACCGGCATGAGTCGGCACGGCGTGGTCCCTCGGGATCTGCCCGCACTCGTCGAGGCGGTGTTGCAGCGCGGGCGGCTCACGATCGCCGGCGTGTTCACGCACTTCGCGGCCACTGGCGTCGACGACGCCGCGGCGCTGCGCGCGCAACTGGCGGCGTTCACCGGCGCCGTCGACGGCGTGCGCGCGCTGCGCGGCGTGCGGCGTCATGCCTGCAACACCCTCGGCGCCGTGCTGCTGCCGGAGGCGCATCTCGACGCCGTGCGGATCGGCGGCGGGCTCTACGGCTTCGATCCGTTCGCCGGCCGCCCCGGCGACCGCGGCGGCCGGCTTGGGCTGCGCCCCGCGCTGGCGCTGAAGGCCCGGCTCGTCGGGCTGCGCGAGGTCTCGGCCGGCACCGCTGTTGGCTACGGCGGCGCGTTCGTCTGCGACCGGCTGACGCGGCTCGGCCTGCTGTCGCTTGGTTATGCCGATGGGCTCGTGCGCGAGCGGTGGAATGGCGCGACCGTACTCGTTCGTGGGTGCCGCGTGCCGGTCGTCGGCGTGGTCAGCATGAACCAGACCGTCGTCGACGTGACGGACGCCGCGGGGGCGGCGATCGGCGACGAGGTCGTGTTGATCGGCGCGCAGGGCGGGCAGTCCGTGCGCGCGGAGGAACGGGTCGCCCCCGGCGGGGCGGTCTACGAAGTGACGACGCTGCTGCGTTCGAGCCTGCCGCGGCGCTACCTCGGTGGCGGTGGCGGCGACGGCGCCGCGGGGCGGCAGGCGACGTCGCGATGCAACGCCGGCGACTGACGACGAAGGGAACCGCACGGCCCGCGAAGGTGAGACCCACCAGGCACCCCGGGCACAAGAAGCCGCACGCTTATGGCTGCTTCCTTCCGGACCTGACCAGGTTCACGCCGCCCCCTTGCTCGGGACCCGGCGGACCCCACCTTCGCGAGCCGTGCGAAATGGCGGAGAGGGGGGGATTCGAACCCCCGGCAACCTTGTGGGCTGCACTCGCTTTCCAAGCGAGCTCCTTGAGCCGCTCGGTCACCTCTCCACGCAACCGCTTGCTCGCCGGAAGGCGCCTGGGCGGTGAATGGGGACGAGCCTTGTAGCTGGCGGCGGTCGCCATGGCAACGGCGCATGCGTTGGGCCGTGTGCGCACCCCGCGAATGCGTGCCTGGCGCGCCGCTGGGGACTGGTCACGGACGAGGTACACTGCACAATCCCGCGGCCACCCCATCCGTCATCCCATGCCCAGATTCCATTCCCTTCTCGTGGCTGCGGCCACCGCCGCTGCGCTGGCAGCGCAGTCTTCCGATCCGCGGCTGATGCTGCACTACGGAGCCTTCGACCCGGCGTCCGGCGAGCCGGCCGTGCTCGAACGGCTGAGCGCGCCGGCCGATGCCGAGTTGCTGCTCGTGCAGTTCCAGTCGGCGCCGACGGCCGCCGATCGCGCGGCGATGCAACGGCTCGGGTTCGACCCGAAGTGGTTCGCGCCGCACGACGGCTACGTCGTGCGCGGCTCCGCCGCCAATCGCGCGCAGCTCGCGGCATTGCCGCGCGTGCGCTTCTGCGGCGCGTTCCACCCGGCGTACAAGCTCGATGGCAAGGTGCTCGGCACCGTGCTCGCCGGCGACGATGAGAAGGCCCGCTACGTGATCGTGCTCGTCGATCCGCGGACCGACGAAGCCGCGGCGGTAGCCGCAGTGGAGCGGGCCGGTGGTTCGATGTGGCGCTACGCCGGCGGCAACCTGCTGATCGAGGCGGACCTGACCCCGGCCCAGGTCGAGTCGCTCGCGCGCGAGTCGACCGTGCTGTGGATCCAGCCGTGGGCCATGCCCGAGGACGACATGGTCAACGCCCGCATCCAGGGCGGCGCCAACTACATCGAGTCGATGGGTGGGCACACGGGCAAGGGCATGCGCGGCCACATCATGGAGGGCATCTACCCCAACCATCCCGAGTACGCGGCGAACGCGTACCGCACGGCCCCGCTGGCGGTGTTCAGCAACGTTTCGACGACGCACGGCAACTCGACGTTCGGCATCAACTTCGCCAGCGGCGTGCTCGCCGCCGCGCGAGGCCTGATGCCCGACGGCCAGGGCTACGCCACCGACTACAATTACATCTTCAACACCGCGGCGATGTCGACGGCGCAGAACAGCCGCTACGGCATCGTGCAGGAGATCACCAATCCCGCCGGCAACTGGCGCGTGATGTTCCAGACCGCGTCCTGGGGCTATCCGCAGATCACCGCCTACGACGCGCGCTCGGCCGAGATGGACTGGATCATCCACCAGTTCGACATCCCGATCTGCCAGAGCCAGTCGAACACCAGCAACCAGAACTCGCGCCCGCAGGCGTGGGCCAAGAACATCCTCTCGGTCGGTGCCGTGGTGCACAACAACACGTCCTCGGTCGCCGACGACACCCAGGCCGGCACCAGCATGGGGCCGGCGAACGACGGCCGCATCAAGCCGGACCTCTGCGCCTACTACGACAACATCCACACCACGAACGGCGCGACCAGCTACACGACCACGTTCGGTGGCACCTCGGGCGCCACGCCGATCGTCGCCGGCCATCTCGGCTTGACGATCGAGATGTTCACCGACGGCTACTTCGGCCATCCGGCGACGCCGTCGTGGACGCAGCGGTTCGACTACAAGCCGCACGCCAGCACCGCCAAGGCCCTGATGATCAACACCGCGCGCCAGTACGACCCGGCGGTCAATGGCAGCGGTGCGACCAATCGTTACCGCCAGGGCTGGGGCTTCCCGGCGCTGCAGGACATGTACGACCTGAAGCGCAACATGCTCGTGATCGACGAGCTCGAGACGCTGCAGCAAGGGCAGTCGCGCCTGTACTACGTGCACGTGAAGCCGGGCACGCCGCAGTTCCGCAACACGCTGGTCTACGCCGACCTGCCGGCGGCGACGCCGTTCAGCGGCCCGCACCGCGTCAACGACCTCAACATCAAGGTGACGTCGCCGTCCGGCGTCGTCTACCACGGCAACAACGGCATGGCGACGTTGCCGATCAACCTCTTCACGACGCCCGGCGGTTCGGCGAACACGCTCGACACGGTCGAGAACGTGTTCGTGCAGAACCCGGAAGTGGGGCTGTGGCGAGTCCAGGTTTCGGCGCCGTTGGTCGCGCTCGACCAGCACGTCGAGACGCCGCAGGTCGACTCCGACTTCGCGCTGGTCTCGAGCGGCATCGGCGCCGGGCGTGACCTCAGCGGTCCGCAGCTCGACCTCACGTCGTCGGGGCCGGGCAACCTGCAGGTCAGCATCAGCGGCGTGCCGGCGAGCTACTCCCAAGGCTACGTCTTCTATTCGATCGACACGGCGCGGCCGTTGGCGATGGGCGACTTCCTCGGCATCGAGGCCGACGACATCACCCTGCTCAGCCTGTCGGTCCCCGCGGCGGCCGGAGATCCGCTGCACTTCTCGTTCTCGGCGGCGCCCGGCGTGTTCCCGAACGCGCCCTACGTCTGGTCGCCGGCGATCGTGAGCCTGCTGGCCGGCGTCACCGTCGACGGCGTCGCGACGTGGCTCGACGGCACTGGCGCGGTGATCGCCTCGACCAACGTCGACCGCGTCGTCGTCCAGTAAGTCGCCGCCGCGGCGCGGCGGTCCGGTGCGCGCCAGCCTTCCCCGTGCCGGGGCGGGCTGGCACACTGCCACGCATGGCGAGCGCGCGCGAAT
This sequence comes from uncultured bacterium, assembly GCA_937952215.1. Classification (GTDB taxonomy): domain Bacteria; phylum Planctomycetota; class UBA1135; order UBA1135; family UBA2386; genus UBA2386. The sequence goes on along the minus strand of CALFZH010000032.1, from coordinate 70,194 downwards.
CCGGCCCCGGTCACGAACCCTACCAGGTCGTGGCCCGGCGGTTCCGCCCGACGACGTGGGCGGAGATGGTCGGCCAGGACGCGGTGCTCGCCTCGCTGCGGCAGGCGCTCGCGCAGAAGACCGTGCCGCACGCGTTCCTGTTCGCCGGCAGCCGCGGCGTCGGCAAGACGACGTCGGCGCGCATCCTGGCGCGCTGCCTCAACTGCGAACGTGGCCCGACGCCCGAGCCGTGCGGCACCTGTGAGCTGTGCACGTCGATCCGCGACGGCAGCAACCCGGACGTGATCGAGGTCGACGCGGCGTCGAACCGCCGCATCGACGACATGCGCCCGATCATCGAGCACGTCGGCTTCGCGCCGCTGCGCTCGCGCTACCGCGTGGTGATCCTCGACGAGGCGCACATGCTGACCAAGGAGGCCTCGAACGCGTTGCTGAAGACGCTCGAGGAGCCGCCGCCGCGCGTGGTGTTCGTGCTGGCGACCACCGAGTTGCACAAGGTGCTCGAGACGATCCGCTCGCGCTGCCAGGTGCTGCGCTTCCGGCGCGTCGACGAAGGCGACCTGCAGCAGCGCCTGCGCATGATCGCCGATGCCGAGCGGGTCGCGATCCCCGACGACGTGCTGGCCGAGATCGCGGCGTCGGTGCGCGGCGGCGTGCGCGACGCCGAGACTGCGCTCGAACGCGTGTTGCCGCTCGCGCGCGATCTCGGTGCGAAGTTCGATCTCGCCGCCTACCGCACGCTGGTGGCGCGCGTCGGCCTCGACGCGACCGTCGAGGTCGTCGAACGGCTGCTCGCGGGGGACGCGGGCGCCGGGCTGCACTTCGCGCGCATGCTGCACAGCCAGGGCAGCGACGAGCGCGAGGCGCTCGGCGAGATCGTCGACGTGCTGCGCTGGCTGCTGCTGCTCGTGGTCGACGGGCCGGACAGCACGCTGGTTCCGGTGGGCGGCACGTTGCGCCAGCACCTGCAGCGGCTCGCTGCCAGAACACCCATCGCCCGCCTCGATGGGATGATCGCCGCGGGCGTGCTCGGCCGCGAGCGGTTGCGCCAGCTCGAGGACCGCACCGTGGTGCTCGAGCTCACGCTCGTGCGCATGAGCCAGGCGGCGGCGCTGCCGACGGTGGCCGACCTGCTCGCCGAAGTGCGGGCGGGTGGGATGGCGTCGGCGCCGGTGCCGGTCGCGGCACCCGCCGTGCGCGCGGCGCCGCGTGCCTCGGGAGCGCCGCCCGCGACTGCCGCCGCTGCGCCGCCGGCAGCGCCGCCGCCGGCAGCGCCGATCGTCGCTCCGGCCGGCGATCTGCGCGCGCGCACCCTCGCCCTGCTGCAGAACCACCCCCTGTTGCAGGGCACTATGGAACTGTGCCGTTTCGACGGCCCGAACCCCGCCGGCGTCGTGACGGTGACCCTGGTCAGCGACCGCACGATGTACCGCGACCGCCTGGCCGCGCCGAAGCTCCAGGCCGATCTCACGCAGGTGATCCAGGAAGCCGCCGGCCGGCCGGTGAAGGTCGAATGGAAGCTGCCTTCTGCCGCACCAGCGGCGAACGCCCCTGCAGCGAAGCCGGTGACCGATCCAGGGCCGCGCACGAAGGGTGTGATCGGCGCCTTCGGTGGGCGCGTGGTGCAGGTCAACCCACAGGACCGGCAGCCTTCGCCAGCACCTTCGCCTGCCGACGACGACGGCGCGCCCCTGGACGAGCCGCCGCCGAACCTCCAAGAGTGAACGGTCCGCGTCGTGGCGGCAGCACCCGATCGGAGGCATGATCGGGACCGGAGCACACCATGGGTACCGGATTCGGCGACATGCAGAGCCTGCTCAAGCAGGCGCAGGACATGCAGCGGCGCATGCAGGACGCCACGCGTTCGCTCAACGAGCGCATCCTCGAAGGTTCGGCCGGCGGCGGCGCGGTCAAGGCCTACGTCAACGGCAACCAGGAACTGCAGGCGGTCAAGATCCAGAAGGCCGCGGTCGACCCGGCCGACGTCGACACGCTCGAGGACCTGGTGACCGCAGCGGTGCGCCAGGCCTTGGCGGCGGCGAAGGAACTGCGCGACCGCGAAATGGCGAAGGTGACCGGCGGCCTCAACCTGCCGGGCATGGGCTTCTGAGCCTGCACCGGTCGGCATGGCCCACCGCGACCGCACGATCGAAGCACTGATCACCGCGCTGCAGCGCTTGCCGGGCATCGGGCCGAAGACCGCCGAGCGGCTCGCGTTCCACCTGCTGCGCATCGACAGCGCCGAGGCGCTGCAGCTCGCGCGCGCGATCGAGGAGGTGCGCGCGGCCGTGAAGTCGTGCCGGCATTGCTTCCAGCTCGATGCGCAGGATCCGTGCAGCGTCTGCGCCGATCCGGCACGCGACCGTTCGATGTTGCTCGTCGTCGAGGACCCGCGCGAGGTCGCGCGCTTCGAAGACGTCGGCTACCGCGGCCTCTACCACGTGCTGCAGGGTCGGCTCTCGCAGCTCGAGGGCATTCGGCCCGAGGACTTGACCACGGCATCGCTCGTCACGCGCGTGCGGGACGGTGGCTTCGCCGAGGTGTGTCTGGCGACCAATCCCGACCTCGAGGGCGAAGGCACCGCGGCCGTGCTCGCCGAGCAACTGGCGCCGCTCGGGACGAAGGTGACCCGGCTCGCGCGCGGCTTGCCCGCCGGTTCGTCGATCGCGCAGGTCAGCGCTTCGATTCTCGCGGACGCGATCGAAGGGCGGCGACCGCTGCCGTGACCGCGCGCGACGATCTGCCGATCGACGCCGTGCTCCCCGCGGTGCAGCAGGCGCTGCGCGCGACGACGTCGCTGTTGCTGCTCGCGCCGCCGGGCTCGGGCAAGACCACGCGCGTGCCGCCGGCGTTGCTCGGGCAGTTGCCTGCCGACTCTCCGGAGGTGGTCGTGCTCGAACCACGGCGGCTCGCCGCCCGCGCGGCGGCGGCCCGCGTCGCGCACGAACTCGGCGCCGAAGTCGGTGGCCTGGTCGGTTACCAGGTGCGCGGCGATGCGCGCGTCAGCCGGCAGACCAGGATCCGCTTCGTCACCGAGGGCGTGCTGGTGCGGCAGCTCGTGCGCGATCCGTTCCTCGAAGGGGTCGGCGCCGTCTGCCTCGACGAGTTCCACGAACGCCACCTCGAAGGCGACCTCGCTCTGGCGATGCTCGCCGAGACGCGCGCCACCGTTCGGCCCGAGCTGCGGTTGTGCGTGATGTCGGCGACGCTCGATCCCGCACCGCTGCAGGCGTTCCTGCCCGATGCGACGACGATCGAGGCCGATGGCCGCCTGCATCCGGTGCGCGTCGTGCACCTCGACCGCGCGGCGACCGAAGACCTCGAAGTGACGGTGCGCACGCTCGTGGAGCGCGCGATGACGGAGACCGCGGGCGACGTGTTGGTGTTCCTGCCGGGAGCCGGCGAGATCGCGCGCGCCGAACAGGCGCTGCAGAACCTCGCGCGGCGCCTCGACGCGATGGTGCTGCCGCTGCACGGTCGGCTCGACATCGCCGATCAGGACCGCGCGCTGCGGCCGCAGGGGCGGCGCAAGGTCGTGCTGTCGACGAACGTCGCCGAGAGCTCGTTGACGATCGCGGGCATCACCGCCGTCGTCGACACCGGGCTCGCGCGCGAGTTGCGCTTCGACCGCGGTCGCGGCGTCGACGTGCTGCAGCTCGAACGCATCAGCCGTGCGTCGGCGGCGCAGCGCGCCGGCCGTGCCGGCCGCACCGGCCCCGGCGTCTGCTATCGCGCGTGGACCGCCGCCGAGGAACGCGGCATGCAGGCACGTTCGTCCCCGGAAGTGCAGCGCGTCGACCTGTGCGGGCCGGCCCTGCTGGTGCGCGCATTCGCCGGCCGCGATCCGCGCGAGTTCCGGTGGTTCGAGGCGCCGCCGGCCGACGCGCTGGCGGCCGCGGACGCGTTGCTCGCCGACCTCGGCGCGGCAGCACCAGGGACCGGGACGCTGACGCCGCTGGGCCGATCGCTGCTCGAGCTGCCGCTGCACCCGCGGCTCGCCGCCGTCGTGCTCGCGGGCCGCACCGCCGGTGGTGCGGTCGCGGCGGCGACCGCGGCGACGCTGCTCGCCGACGTCGACCAGCTCGGGCGCGGCGATGGCGTCGACCTGCACGCCGCGGTCGATGCGTTCCTGCTCGCCGAGGAACGGGGCTTCCCCGAACACCTCTGCCGCGAGTGTGGACTCGCGCCGTGGCAGGCGCGGCAGGTGGCGGCGGCGCGCGATCGGCTGCTCGGCGGCAGGCCCGCGGGCAGCCGGGACACGTCGGCGCTGGCGCGCTGCTTGCTCGCCGGCTTCCCCGATCGCGTCGCGCGTCGTTCTGCTGAAGGCGACCCGCGTGCGGCGACGATGGTCGGTGGCCGCGGCCTCGTGCTGCCGGCCGCCGCCGATGGCCAGGAACTCGTGCTCGCGCTGCGGTTGCTCGAGACCGGTCGCCAACAGCGCTCGCGCGCGCTGCTCACCGTCGAGGTCACCGCCGAGGACCTGGCGGTGGTGTTCCCGCGAGCGCTCGTCGACGTCGTCGCTCCCGAACTCGACGCCGATGCCGGGCGCGTCGTCGCGCGCCGCGAGCAGCGGTACCGCGATCTCGCGCTGCGCACGGCGCGCGGCGGAGAGTTGCCCGCTGGCGCTGCCGCCGAGTTGCTGTTGCCGCTGCTCGCGCGGGATCCGTGGCAGTGGCTCGGCGAGCAGAAGGAACTGCGGCGTCTGCTCGCGCGCATGCGCTGGCTCCGCGCGCGCGCGCCCGATGCCGGCCTGCCGGAATGGGACGACGCGGCGGTGGCGCGCGCGGCGCTCGACCTGCTCGCGGGGCGCAGCGACCTGCGCGCGTTGCGCGACGCGGAGGTCGGCGAACTGCTGCTGGCGCAGCTGGATTCTGCCCAGCGTCGCGCGCTGCAGCAGGGCGCGCCGGATCGCATCGAACTGCCGTCGGGGCGCGCGGCGGTCGTCGACTACGACGCGCCCGCCGGGCCGACGATCGCGGCCCGGCTGCAGGAGTTCTTCGGCCTGCGCGCGGTCGGCGCGCTCGCCGGCGGGCGCGTTCCCGTCGTGCTCGAGCTGCTGGCGCCCAACCACCGCCCGGTGCAGGTGACGACCGATCTGCCGAGCTTCTGGGCGAACGTCTACCCGCAGGTTCGCCGCGAGTTGAGTCGGCGTTACCCGCGGCATGCGTGGCCCGAGGATCCGCTGGCGGCGGCGCCACAGGCGCGGCCCGCGCGCCGTCGCCCGGATTGAGGCGGCCGCCGCCGCCGTTGCTCAAGTCGACTCCGAGCCCGGTCGAAAGCGCGTGCGGAGCGTTCGCGGATGAGTCTCGAACTTCGCCAGGGCCAGCGGCAGGAACAGCGCATGGCGCTGCTGCCGCACATGCTGCAGGGCATCGAGGTGCTGCAGCTCGCGACGGCCGACCTGGTGCAACTCGTCGAGGAACAGCTGCAACAGAACGAGACGCTCGAAGCGTTGCCGCCGACGCGCGTCGAACCCGAGGTCCCGGCGGCGACGCGCCTCGCCGAGCGCGAGGACACCGGCTGGCAGGAATGGCGGCGTGGGCCCGCCGGCGACGCCGACGACGGCAAGGCCGCGTTCCTCGCCAACGTCGCCGCCCACGGCCAGACGCTGGCCGACTTCGTGCGTCAGCAGCTCGCGTTCCGCGGCACGCAAGCACTGCTCACCGACGCGGTGATGCTGCTCGTCGAGCACCTCGATGAACGGGGCCTGCTGCCGTTCCTGGTCGAGGACCTCGCCGAACGGCACGACGCTCCGCTCGAACTCCTGCGCGAGGCACACGCCGTGCTGCTGTCGCTCGAACCCCGCGGCATCGGTGCCGCGCAAGGCATCGACGCGATGCTGCTGCAGGCGGCCGGCGATCCGGATCTCGCGACCATCGAGCGTGTGCTGCGCGACCAGCTCGAGGCGCTCGGGCGCAACAAGCTGCCCGAAGTCGCCCGGGAACTGCAGATGCCGCTCGACGAACTGCAGGCGTTGCTCGTGCGCATGCGGCGCCTGAGCCCGCGACCCGCGGCGGCGTTCGAACGCGGCGACGACCCGCCGCTGCGGCCCGACGCGTTCGTCTGGTTGCACGACGGCGCGGTCCACGTGGCGCTCGACGACGCGTCGCTGCCGGATCTGCAGGTCTCGGCCGAATATGCGGCGCTGGCTGGCGACCGCGCGACGGCGCCCGAGGTCCGCGACTGGCTGCGGCCGAAGCTGCGTTCGGCGCGCGACCTGATCGACGCCGTGCACCAGCGGCAGGCGACGCTGCTGCGCGTCGTCGAGGCGGTGATGCGCCGCCAGCAGCCATTCCTCGCCAAGGGTCGCACGGCGATCAAGCCGCTGCGCATGAGCGACGTCGCCGAGGCGCTCGACCTGCACACGTCGACGGTCAGCCGTGCGATCGCCGGCAAGAGCGTGCAGACCGACCGCGGCATCTTCCGGCTGCGCGACTTCTTCGACGGCGATCGCCTCGACGGCGCGGCGATCGAAGGCAGCGGGCGCCTGGCGATCGCCGAGCAGATCGCCGAACTGGTCGCGGGCGAGGACAAGCAGGCGCCGCTCTCGGACGACGACCTCGTGCGAAGGCTCGGCGAACGCGGCGTGCGCTGCGCGCGCCGCACGGTCACCAAGCACAGGCAGCACCTGGGCATTCCGTCGAGTTACCGGCGCCGGAGGTTCGGAGACGCATGACGAAGTACGACCCGTTCTCGTTCGGGATGCTGCCGGCGCGCGAGCCCGCGCGCCCGGCCGACGTCGACGACTCCCTGTTCGCGGCGCCCGCCGCGGCGCCCGCCGTGGCGCCAGCGAAGGCCGGCAGCGACGACGACTGGCAGCTGCCCGTGGACCCGCCGGCGAGTGCGTTCGAAGCCGAAGCCGCGCCCGCAGTCGCGCCCGCCCGCCCGCCGATCGCGCCGCCCGTGCCGACGCCGCGCGCCGCGGTCCGGCCCACGGCGACGCAAAAGCCCGCGGTATTGGCGCCCACGGCGGCACCCAAGCCCGCGGCACCGGTGCCCACGGCGACTCCCAAGCCCGCGGCTGCCCCGCCGCGCAAGCTCGCCCCGTTGCCGCTGCCGAAGCGAACGGGCGCCTGGTCGCTCGTCGTGCCGTTGGCAATGTTCGGTGCCGGCGGCGGCACGTCCGCCTGGTTCTTCCTCGCGCAGCAGAACCCGGTGATGGGCGGCATCCTCGCTGCGGCCAGCCTGGTCGGCACCGCGCTCGCGTTCGTGTTCCTGCGGCGCTGACGGCGCGGTTGAAGCGCCGCCCGCGACGCACCTATCGTCGCGCGTGTGCCGACCTACCTGCTGACCATCGCCTACCACGGCACTGCGTTCCACGGCTGGCAGCAGCAAGCCGGCTATCGCACCGTGCAGCAGGAACTGACCACGGCGTTCGCTGCGATCGACTGCCCGGCGGTACACGTCGAGGGTGCTGGCCGCACCGATGCCGGCGTGCACGCGGTCGCGCAGGCCGCCCACGTCGTGCTCGAGCGGGACTTCGCGCCCGAACGGCTGCTGCTGGCGCTCAACACCAACCTGCCCGACGACGTCGCGGTGCAGCGCGTCGTGCGCGCGCCCGACGGCTTCCACGCGCGCTTCCACGCCCGGGGCAAACGATACGCCTACCGCTGCCACTGCACGCCGGTGCGGCCGGCGATCGGGCGTGATCTGGCGCATTGGGTCCGGCGGGCAGTCGACGTGCCGGCGATGCGGCGCGCGGCGCAGTGCCTGGTAGGGCGGCACGACTTCGCTGCGTTCGCGAGCAATCCGGGCTACCCGCGCAAGCGTGGGACGACCCGGGCGCTTCACCACGTGCACCTGGTCGAACGGCCGCGCGGGTTCGACTTCGTCGTGCAGGGTGGCGGCTTCCTCTACAACATGGTGCGCAACCTGGTCGGCAGCCTGCTCGAAGTCGGCTACGGCAACCGTTCGCCGGAGTGGTTCCACGGCGTCCTGGCCGGCCGGGATCGTCGCGCGGCGGGCCCGACGGCCCCGCCGCATGGGCTCTACCTGCTCCGGGTGCTGTACGCCCGCGACCTGTCGCCGGCCGGCGACGAGCCCTTCGCGGCCGACGCCGGCACGGGCGACGACGCCTGACGACAGATCCGGCGGGTGGCCGGGCCACGTCGAGTACTTGCACCCGCGGCCCGTTGTGGTCGCCTCTTCCGTCTCTCCCGGATCCGCCAATGCCCCGACTCGTCAGTGCGTTCGTGTTCCTGACCGCCGTGCCCGTCCTCGCGCAGGCCCTGCCGGTCGTTCCCCAGTCCCCCGAGTCGATCCTGCCCGCCTCGACCTACGCGGTGCTGCGGTTCGGCGGCTTGAGCGCCTGCCGCACGGCGGCCAATGCGATGCCGGCGGCTGCCGCCGTGCACGACTTCCTCGCCAAGGTCCCGGCCGAAGTGCGCGCGCAACACATCGAGGCCATGCTCGATCGCGCCGCCGAAGAACTGCAAGCCGGCTGCGACGACATGCAGCTGCGGCCCGCCGACCTGCGCGCGGCGTTCGGCCGGCCGATGGCGCTCGCTGTCGGGCGCGTCTCCATCGAGGGGTGGGGGCCGTCGGTCGCGCTGGTCATCGACACGGGTGAGCACCGGCGTGCCGTCAACCGCCTCGTGCAGTGGGGCGCGCAACTCGTCGCGCAGCACGCCGGCGTCGCCGAGTCCGGCGAGGTCGAAATCGCGGGCAGCAAGTTCCACTCGCTGCTCCTGCAAGAAGGACCGTCGCTGTTCGCCGGCGCGGTCGGCAAGTTCTACGTCGTCAGCAACAGCCGAGGCATGCTGCGCGAGCTGCTCGGCGTGCAGGCGGGCCAGCAGCCGGGGCTGACTGCGGCGACGCGGCTCGGCAGCTTGCAGGGCGAACTGCCGGTGCCGGCGTTGGCTTCGCTGTTCCTCAACACCGCGCCGCTGATGGCCTCGCTCGCGCCGCATCTGCCGTACGAGGCGTCCGACTGGGCCGACGCGCTCGGGCTCGGCGCCTGCGACGCGGTCTACTGGGCCTCGGGCGCGGGGGAATCGGGCGGCGCCGAAATGCTGCATCTCGGGGTCGGCGGCAGCGAGCGTGGCCTGGCCAAGGTCCTGCTGTCGACGCCCGCCGATCTCGGCGCAGCGCGTTCGTTGTCGCCCAACACCGTGGCGTTCGCCGCTGGCAGCCTCGACATCGAAGGCCTGGTCGCTGCGTTCGAGCGGTTCACGGCGTTGCTGCCGGCGCAGGCACGCGAGGAGATGACGCGCGAGATGCACCACGAACTCGGCCGCGAACTCGCGCACATGGGCACGTCGCCGGCCGAACTGCGCAAGCTGCTCGGCGCATTCGGTTCGCAGATCACGATGGCGCTCGCACTCGAGAAGGGTGCGGTGCCGAAGCCCGAACTGCTGGTGCGGATCGCCGTCCGGGATGCCGACGTCGTCGCGCGTCTGATGCGGCAGATGGAAGGGGCGACCAGTGAGCACGCGGGCCTGCAGTGGAAGTCGCGCGACGTCGACGGTCGGGACGTGCGGTTCTGCGCGCTGCAGCCCGAAGGCGTGCCGTTCCAGCTCAGCCCGTGCTACGTGCTGATGCCGGACGCCGTGTGGATCGGTTCGGATGCCGCCGCTCTCGTGCGCGCGCTGCGCCAGGACGCCGCCGAGAGCCTGGCCGAGCAGCCGGACTTCCAGCAGCTCGTGGCGCAGAGCCGAGGGGCCTCGGGCGTGATGCACTTGCGCCTGTTCCGCGCCGTCGAGATCGGCTGGCGCGCCGTCGAGACGAGCCTGTACCCGATGCTCGACTCGCAGGAGGAAATGATCGGCTTCAGCAGCGAGGCGCTGCCGGACGCCGAGACGATGGCGAAGGCGCTCGGCTGCGACACCAGCATCTGGCACGTCGGCAAGGATGGCGTGACGCTGCACGGCCGCGGCACCTTCGCGTCCGGCTCGCTGCTGGCGGCGCTGGGTGCGGTCGCCGACGAGATCTTCGCTCGCGCGAGCGGCAAGGTGTTCTGACCGGCCGACGCGCGCGGCCGTCAGGGCCGCGCGACCACGACCTTGAGCGGGGGCCGGTCGTCGAACGACGGGAAGTCGGCGTCGACCGGCAGCGCCTCGAGGGAGCGCAGCGGCCGGCCGGCCTTCGCGGCGCAGCGCTGCAGCGCGCCGTGCCAGTCCTCGGCGCGCACGTCCGGCACGTGGTTCGTCGCGACGATCGCGCCGCCGTCGGCGAGGGCCAGCAGGCAGGGTTTCCACAGCGACTGGTAGTCGTGCACGACGTCGATCGTGCCGAACGGCGTCTTCGCGAACCGCGGCGGGTCGAGCACGATCAGGTCGAACGGCTCGCGCGCGACGCGGGGGAACGGCAGGTGCTTGCCGCGCCGTTGCACTGGCATGCCGGCGAGTTGGCGCAGGACCGGCTGGCAGTCGGCGTGCAGATGCTCGATGCGATCGCCGAAGCCGTTGGCGGTCGCGTTCGCCGCCGCCACCTCGAGCGCGCTGGCTGCGAAATCGACATCGAGCACGCGGGAGGCGCCGCCGGCCGCGGCGACGAGGCCGACGCCGCCGGTGTAGGCGAACAAGTTCAGCACCCGCTTGCCGGAGCTGTTCGCCTGCACGAACGCGCGCGCGGCGCGCAGGTCGAGGAACAACCACGGATCCTGGCCGCGATGGCGCGCGCGGAACGAGAAGCGCAGGCGCCGTTCGTGGCAGGCGTGCTCGGCCAGCGCTGCATGCGACGGCTGGTGCGGCACGTGGTCGGGCGGCGGCGGCGGACCGCGGTGGTTGGCGACGATCGGCAGGTCGAGGCCGAGTTCGGCGTTCACGACGCTAGCCACCTCGTCGACCTCGTCGGCGGGCAGCGGCGCCCGGAACGTCTGCAGCAGCAGGCACGAACCGTAACGGTCGACGGTGATCCCCGGCGCCTGTTCGGCGACGCCGTGCAGCAGCCGGTAGGCGTCCGTGCCCTCGGCGTGCAGCCGTGCGAGCAACGACGCACGGCGGGCGATCGCGGGCAGCAGGACATCGCGCAGGGGCATGGCTCCGGGATCATGGCTCGGCGGGCCGGGTGGTCCAGACGGCGCTTGCGCCCTGCCTTGCCGTTCGTACTCCTGTCGGCATGACGAACGACCGGCAACTCGAAGCGCTGCGCCGACGCCTGCGCGGCAAGGTCCACGACGCCCAGGGTGCCGTCAGTGTCGACGCCGACGAGCTCCGCACGGTGCTCGACGAACTCGGCCGTCTGCAGCAGAGCAACGACCGGTTGCGGCGGCAGAACCGCCGTGTGCGGCTGCGCCTGCAGCGCGCCGGGCTGGCCGACGAACCCGCCGGCGGTGACGAGGGTGGCGCGGACGACGCATGAGTCGCGTCGTGTTGGTGCACTGGCACGAGGCCGAGGGCAAGGAACGCGCGGCGAGGCTCCGCCAGATGGGCCACGATGTCGTGCTGCACTGGCAGCAGGACGGCGGCGGTGAATTGACGCGAGCGCTGGCGGGGGAGCTGCCCGCGGCGCTCGTGATCGACCTCGGTCGGTTGCCGTCGCACGGCCGCTCGATCGCGACCTGGCTTCGCGAACGCAAGGCGACGCGGTCGGTGCCGTTGCTGTTCGTTCCCGGCGACGCCGAGAAGACCGAACGTCTGCGCGCGGCGTTCCCCGACGCGACGTATGCGCCCTGGGCGAGGATGAAGGCGGCCCTGGCGAAGGCGATCCGGACACCGGTGCGCGATCCGGTGGTGCAGAAGGCCCCGGACTACTCCGGCACGCCGCTGCCGAAGAAGCTCGGGCTTGGCCCCGACGGCGTGCTGGCCGCGGTGCGCGCGCCGGCCGGCTTCGCGGCAACACTCGGGGACCTGCCGGCGGGGGCGAAGGTGGTGCCGCGGCTGCCCCGCAGTGCGAACGTCGTCGTGCTGTTCTGCCGCGCGCTCGCGGAACTGCGTGCCGACTGGCCGGCGGCCGAACGCTGTCTGGCGGCGCGCGGCGGGCTGTGGGTCGCGTGGCCGAAGCGCACGTCGGGCGTCCTTACCGACTTGCGCGAGGATGTCGTGCGCGCGTTCGGCCTCGGTCACGGCCTCGTCGACACCAAGGTCTGCGCCATCGATGCGACCTGGTCGGGCCTGCGGTTCTCGCGCCGCAGCGGCTCGGCTGCGGGCACCTAGCGGTTCGCCGCCGTTCACACACGGTCGCGCTCGTCTGGGTCGACGGCGTTGCCGGTCGTCACCGGCCGGCGGTAGGCTGCCGGCTGCGTTCCACCGGAGGTCCCCCGTGCACGTGAGCTTCTTCCTGCTGCTGTCGTTGTTCTTCTGGGCGGTCGGTTCGCCGTCCTTGGTCATGGCGCAGGGCGTGCGCTACCAGATGCCCGAGCGCATCGAGCGCGCGACCAAGGCCGACGCCGCCGGCGTGCTGCAGTGGGAAGAGTGGACGGCTCCGAAGTGCCTCTCGTGCACCGGTACCGGCAAGGCCAAGTGCACCACGTGCGAACGCTTCCAGGACGAAGCGGAGATCTGCATCGAGTGCAAGCGGAACGCGCAGCGCGAAGTCGCCTGCCGAGCCTGTGCGGGGGTCGGGACCTACCCCGATCCACTCGACAAGGCGCTGTGCCCCGGGTGCATGGGCGCCAGCTTCCTGTTGTGCCCGACCTGCGGCGGTGGCGGTCGCCTGCGCATCGGTGACGGCGCCAAGAACTGGAGCGCCTGTCCCTGCTGCCGCGGCGACGGCGGGTTCAAGTGCGGCGTCTGCAACGGCAACCGGCTGGTCGAGACGGCCGGGCTCAAGCCGTCGCTGCGCGACGCGCCGCCGAAGGAACTCGCGAAGGCGATCGCGGCCACCGATGCCTGCTTGAAGGAACTCGGCCTGGTCAACCCGGCCGGCGGCGACAAGGCGCGCAAGGAACAGAAGGCGTTGGTGAAGGCGCTGGGGGCCGGGGCGAGCGTGCACCCGGCGATCAAGCGTCTGCCCAAGGTGTTCGAGGACTACATGGGCAAGTGCGCCGCGGGCTCGCAGTTCCAGGGGTACGACGAGGAGCAGGTCGAGTCGATGAACCTCGTCAAGCAGAACGCGGAGTACTACCTGAAGCACCAGAAGCGCATGCTCGAGCTGGCGAACAAGCGCGCCGAAGCGAACGCCAAGCTCGCCGCCGAACAGAAGGGCAAGTGACCCTGCTGGCGCGCGGCGGCGCGCGGTAGGCTCGCGCGGATGGTGCGTTCGCGAGTGTTGTCGTTGGTCGTCGCCCTGACGACCGTGCTGTCGTTGCCTGCCCAGGGTGTCGTCAATCCGACCCTGCTACGCGCGGATCCCGGGGAGACCTCGTCGCCGGCTCGCCGGGCCGGCGCTGCCGGCGTCGTCGCCGCCGTGCGTGGGGCCGTGGTCTGGGTCGCGATCGAGGTGCAGGGTGCGCGGTCGTTCACGATCCAGCGCGCGAGTTCGGGCGTCGTCATCGACCGCAGCGGCCTGATCCTCACGTGGGGCAAGCTCGTCGCGGAGATGGAGGGGGCGACGGACAAGCGCCTGTTCGTGCAGCTCGACGACGCCGAGAACACGCAGCTCGGGGCCACGATCGTGCGCATCGACGCCGCTTCGGGCCTGGCCTTGCTGAGGGTGGTGCCACCGGCCGCGGGTCTGCAGGCGGCCGTTGCCGGTCCTGATGCGCCGCCGGCGGGCGAGCCGCTCGTCGTCGTCGCGCGTCCCGAAGGCAAGGAGATGCTCGCGTTCGGCGGTTGCGCGGGCGCGGCCGTTGCCGGCGTGACGCTCGGCGGTGTCGCCTACGCGGCGAACGAAATCTTCCTGACCGACGCGCGCAACGACGAACGTTGCGATGGCGCGCCGGTGTTCGACAGCGCCGGCCGGCTGGTCGGCCTCTGCAGCACCGAACACGTGCGACGCGATCGCAGCGAACCCACGCTCGAGGAACTGAAGCAACCGAGCTTCGCTGTCGCCGTGCCGCTCGGACGCGCGCGGAAGGCGTTCGCCGCCGAGTTGAACGCCGCGAAGGCCCTGGCGGCGCCCGGTTCGTCGCCCGCCGGGGGCGAGCATCCGCAGGTCGGGGCGGTGCGCGCGGTCGCCGCGTCCGTGGTGTCGGTGTTCGCCGGCGACGGCGAGTGGCCGACGCCGGGGCCTCGCGACCCGGGCGGCGTCGTGCGGCGTCCGGATCTCGGTTCGGGCGTCGTGCTCACGAAGTCCGGACTGGTGGTGGCCAACGCGCACGTGGCCAAGGAGGGTGCGCCGCGCGTGCGCAGCGTCGGCGGCGGGCCGTGGCCGGCCAAGGTGCTCGCGACGCACGCCGGAACCAACCTCGCCTTGCTGCAGGTCGAACTGCCGGCCGGCGTGTCGTTGTCGCCGGCGGCGTGCAATGCCGACGACGACGTCGTGCTCGGCGAGGCCGTGCTCGCGGTCGGCAATCCGTACGGCACCGGTCCGGTCGTCAGTGGTGGCGTGGTGTCCGCGAAGCGCGATCGCGAGGGTGGCCGCATCCAGGCCGATGCCAACCTCGGCGCGCAGAACGGCGGCGGTGCGGTCGTCGACGTGCTCGGCCGGCTGCTCGGCATCGCCGACGCCGGGGCCCTCGACCCCATCGACGTCGCGTTCGCGATGCGCGGCGACCGCGTCTCGACCGAGACCAACCTGTCGACGTTCGTCGGCATGCGCCGCGTGCGGCGCGTGTTCGAAGGCGAACTCGCCGCCGTCGATGCGCAGGAGTCGATCCGCACGCCGGTCGTGCCGTCGCCGGCCGAGCGCGAGCGGCGTCGATCGGCGCTGACGGCGATGATCGAACGCACCAGCGGCGCGATGCTGAACATCTACGTCGCGCGCAACGTCGCCAAGGTCGACGAAGACGATCCGTTCGCCTCGATGAAGGAGCCCGAACTGGTGCCGATGAGCCTCGGCTCGGGCGTCATCATCGATCGCAGCGGGCTCGCGCTCAGCAACTGGCACGTCGTCGACGACGCCACGAACGCGGACGGTTCGGCTGCGGCGGACCACGCGGTGACCGCGCGGGTGTTCGGCGGCAAGGAGTACAAGGTGCGGGTGCTCAGCATCTCGCGCGAGGACGACCTCAGCCTGCTGCAGCTCGAACTCGCTCCCGGCGCGGAGGCCCAGGCCGTCGAACTCGGCAGCTCCGACGCGCTGGCGATCGGCGAGATGGTCGCGGCGATCGGCAACCCGCACGGGCGCGCCAACACGATCACGTTCGGCCTGGTCACGCGGCAGAACGACTTCATCCCGGTGCGGGGCCGGTTCGAGAAGCTCGGGCCGGTGCTCGAGACCGACGCGGCGATCAACGGCGGCAACAGCGGCGGAGCGCTGCTCGACATGAACGGGCGGCTCGTCGGCATCAACAGTGCCGGCGGCGGCACGTTCAACAACAAGGGCTACGCGATCCAGGTCGACCACGTGCGCAAGCAGGTGCTGACGCTGTTGTTCGCTGCCTACAAGCTGCGCAGCCCCGACCTCGGCATGCGCGTCGTCGACGAGGACGGCAAGGTGCTCGTGTTCGACGTCGATCTGCGCGGGCCGGCGGCGAAGGCCGGGCTGCGTTCCGGCGATCGCATCGTTTCGCTCGCGGGCGTTCCGATCACCTGGAGCCCCGGGTTTGCGATGACGCTGCGGGCGCAGCCGCCGGGCGTCGAACTCGAACTCGCGATCGAACGCCAGGGTGCGCCGCAGTCGCTGCGGCTCGCGCCGTTGCCGGCAGAGGTCTGGGGCGTCGTCAAGCAGTCGGGCTTGTTGGTGCGCGATCTGCCGTACGCCGAGAACCCCGAGGCCGTCCGCACCTCCGCGATCGCGCTGCATCGCGCGTTCACCGGCGACGCCACCGGCGAGCCGAACGTGATCCCGGAACGTGTGGTCGTGGTCGAGAAGGTCTACGCCGGTGAGCAGCCCGAAGGCACCGACCTCGCCGCCGGCGACCTGCTGCTCGCGGTCGAACTGCGCGACGAGGCGAACAACCCGGTGTTGCGCCGCATCGGCGACGTCGTCGCTCTGCGCGATCTGTGGAACGACCGCCTGCTCGGCAAGTACGCGCAGGAAGGCGGCCAGCTGTGGCGCTGCCACGTCGCGCGCGGCGGCGCGGTTCGCACGGTCGACATCCGGGCGAGCCGGCTGTTCTGGTGATCGCGGGGGCGAGGCCGGTGCCTCGCCCGGGTCTCGTCAGCGCGCCGTGAACTGGCCCTTGGCGCTCTGCTGGCGATCGCTGTCGCCGAAGCTCCACGCGTAGACGATCTGGCCCTTCGGCAATGGCGCGAAGGGGATGAACGCCACCACGCCGGGAGCGGCGCTGGTGCGGTGCGGACCGTCCGGGAACAGGATCGCGCCGTCGATCTTCTCGCCCTTGCCGGTGGTCACGGTGCAGACGTAGCTCGCACGGTTGCCGAGCCCGCTGGTGCCGCCGAAGTGCAGCGTGATCGGCTGCCCGATCTTCTTCACGCCCGTCTTGCCGTGCTTCTCGAGCAGGGCGACGACGTCCGGCCCCAGGTCGTCGACCGACACCTCGGCGTCGAGCACCGTGTCGTTCTTGCGCGGGAAGTAGTTCCACCCGACGTTCGCTGCCTTCGGCTCGCCGAGGCCGCTCACGGTGTTCATCACCAGGATGTCGCCGTCGACGTAGAGGCCGATCGACAGCACGTAGTTGTTGATCAGCGCGTCGCGGTAGCCGGGCAGGTTGACCCAGCTCTCGAACATCTTCTTCGCCGACGACAGGTTGACCTTCGTCTCGACGATCGCCATCTCGGCGAACTTGCTGCCGAGGTAGGTGCCGCCGAGGTCGACCTGCTGGCGGTGCTGCAGTGCCGGTCCACGCTGGTCCTTGTTGGCCTTCAGGTACTCGGCGTGTTCCTTGCAGCGCGTCGACAGCGTCGCCGACCACAGGACCGGCGTGGCGCCCCATTCCTTGCGCGCGGCGTTGAACGCCTCGAGCCACTTGTCGACGCCCTTGCTGATCGCCTGCAGCGGCGGCGTGTTGTTCTGGATCGCCTTCAGCACCGGCGAGGCGCCGGTCCAGAAGTCCTCCCACTCCTTGTCGAGCTGCGCCACCGACACATCGGGGTGCTTCTCTGCGAACAGCTTCTCGAACTCGGTCGGTTGCTTGATGCGCTTGCTCGCCAGTTCGACCGCCATCTGGTCCATGCCGCGCAGCATCTCGGGATCGCGGCGCATCATGTAGTCGCAGAACGACCACGCCTTGATGCGCTGTTCGTTGGTGAACTTCGCCGTCTCGCAGAACGGCAGTTCCTTCGCTGGCACGCCGCCCGTGCTGCGCCATGCGAGCTCGAGGTTCAGGTTCTTCCAGACGTCGAAGTCGGGCGACTGGTACTCGCGATCCTCTTCACTCGCCGCGGTGCCCTGTTGCTTCTCGAGGTCGATGCCGTGCAGGCGGTTGTTGTTGAAGACCATGCCGACGAAGGTGTGGCCGATGCCCTCGGAGAACGCGTCCGCTCGGAAGCCGGCGTGGATCTGGGCGACCCGGCGAACGCAGGAGTCGAACAGCACTTGCGGCCCGCTGTTGATGCCGACGCGCGTGTTACCGATCGTGCTCCCGCCCGTGTGTTCGAGCTTCCACTCGAGATTCTCGACGTTGTTGGCGCGCAGGATCTGCTGGTAGGTCTCCTTGGCGGTGAACGACGCCATGTCGCTCTGGCTCCACCACTCCTTCGGCACCTGCCACGGGAACGCGGCTTCGCAGACGCGCATCGCGCGCTCGGCCCACTCGAGGGCCTTCAGCAGGTTCTCCTCCTCGGCGGCGTCGCCGTGCAGCGTGAAGTGCTCGCTGCGCACCGTGATGTACTTCACCTGAGCCTTGTCGAGCACCGGGCACTCGACGCCGCTGTCGACCTTCTTGACCTCGTAGGTGACCCTCGACTGCTCCTCGACCACCTTCTCCATCATCTTGCTGCGGTCGAACAGCGTCTGCTCGAGCGCGGTGCCGGTGACGCCGCCGACTTCGCGGTGCTCGAGGGCCTTCTGCGCCTGCGCGTCGTTGTCGACCCAGCGCAGCACCATGCGCCAGTGGTGGAGTGCCAGGTCGGTGCGGCCCGCTTTCGCGGCGCGCTCCGCCTGGCCGCGGTGCTGGTTGGCGAGGTCCTTCTTCAGCGCCTCGTACTGGCGCTGCAGCGGTTGGCCCTCGGCGCCGCTGCCGGTGTCCGTGGTCGGGTAGGGCTTCTTCGGGTCGGGGTTCCAGCCAGCGCCGATCTTGACGTAGCCGAGTGCGGTCCAGGCCTCGGCGTTGTCCGCGTCGTACAGCTTGTGCACCTGCAGCCAGACCACCTTGGCGATGCGCGGGAAGCCCTTGTCGAACGCCTTCTTCGCGAAGGAGTTGAGGGCCTTGGCCTGGCGCTGGTTGAACTCGGCCTCCTCGTTCTGGGCGCTCGCGACGGCGAGCAGCGTGCAGGCAACGAAGGCGGAAACGGCGGTGCGGTGGGTCATGGAGGCGCAGTGGGGCCGGAACATCGAGCGCGCGAGCTTACCGACCGACGCGGCTCGCTGCATGGGACCGTCACGGGAACAGCACCGGGCGCCATTCGCGGTTGTTCGGTCGGGGCCGATCGCCATACTGCTCGCCCTTCGTGGTCCGCCGACCACGTTTCCCGGTGGGCCGGGCGCGCGGCGGATCACGCCGCGAATCCACCAGCAGCATGAGCAAGGTCTACGACATCGGTGTTCTCCCTGGCGACGGCATCGGCGACGAAGTCGTCCGCGAAGCCCTGAAGGTGCTCGACGCGATCCAGTCGATCTACGGCTTCACGACCCGGCGGGAAGCCCTGCCGTACGGCGCCGAGCACTTCCTGAAGACCGGCGAGACGATGCCCGACGCGGCGTTCGACCGCATCCGGCAGATGCACGCAGTGCTGTTCGGCGCGATCGGCGATCCGCGCATCGAGGTCGGCAAGCTCGAGTTCGCGATCATCGCCGGCATGCGGCACAAGCTCGACCTCTACGTCAACCTGCGCCCGGTCAAGCTCTACCACGAGTCGATGTGCCCGCTGAAGGGCAAGACCCCGGCCGACATCGACATCCTGTTCCTGCGCGAGAACACCGAGGATGCCTACGCCGGCATCCACGGCACGACCAAGAAGGACACCGACTTCGAGATCGCGCACCAGTCGATGGTCTACACGGCGCGCGGAACCGAGCGCATCATCCGTCACGCCTTCGAACTGGCGAAGAAGCGCGGGCCGAAGAAGGGCCGCGAGAAGCCGATGGTCACCTTGATCGACAAGGCGAACGCGGTGCGCGCGCAGGACATCTGGACGCGCATCTTCGCCAAGGTCGCCAAGGAGTATCCGGGCATCGCCACCGACCACGCCTACATCGATGCGGCGTGCATGTGGCTGATCAAGCAGCCGGAGTGGTTCGACGTCTGTGTGACGACGAACCTCTTCGGCGACATCATCACCGATCTCGGCGCGATGCTGATCGGCGGCATGGGCATCGCTTCGTCGGGCAACATCCACCCCGGCAAGGTGTCGATGTTCGAGGGCATCCACGGTTCGGCGCCGAAGTACAAGGGCACCGACAAGGCGAGCCCGCTGGCGACGATCCTGGCGATGGGGCTGATGCTCGATCACATCGGGCAGCCGCAGGCGGCGACGGAGCTCGAGGCCACGGTTGCGGATCTGATCCAGAAGGGTCGCATCCGCAGCCTGAAGGCCGGCGACCACAAGTGCAGCGAACTGGGTTCGATGGTGCGCGACGAACTGCTCGCGCGCGCGCGCGTTCGCGCGTGACGTCGACGCCACCGTCAGACCGGCGGTGGATCGGTGGGGATGCGCCAGCGCGGCGGGGTCGCGGGGCGCCCCGCATCGCTGGTCGGGGCAGCCGTCGGGGTCGGTGCCGTTGCCGGCTTGCCGGCATCGGGTCGCAGGGTCGGCGCGGCTTCGTCGGGCATGGGGCCTCCGCGTCAGAAGTGCGCTGGCGGGGGCAATCACGGCGGCGGCGTGGCGCCGCTACCAATCCGTTACGTGGGCGAGTGGAGTCGGCACCGTAACCGTCGCCTACCGTGCCGTGCCCGTGTGGGCGACCGGCCCATACCCGACCGCATTCCCCGAGGAACCCATGAAGATCCGTATCGCGTCCCTGTTGCTCGCTCTCGCCCTGCCGCTCGCCGCGCAGGAACCCGTCGCCGCCGAAACGGAGGCGATGTTCTACAAGGCCTTCTACCTGGAGAAGGGCCAGCGCGACTTCGCTGGTGCCATGGCCCTCTACGAGCAGTTCCTGGCCAAGGCCCCGGAGCACAAGCTCGCCAAGGAAGCCGCCACCCAGCAGTTCCGACTGCTCGACCAGACGGGCAAGACCAAGGAGCGCGACGCCTTCAAGGCGAAGTACGAGAAGCTGCTCGGCAACGTCGCGAGCGCTCCGGCGGCCGGTGCGGGGGAACGCCCGGCGCGCGCTGACGGCGAAGGCCGCGGCGATCGCGCGGGTGGGGGCGCCGGTGGCCGGACCGACATGGCCGCGCGCGTCGCCGAGCTCGAGAAGCAGATCGAGAAGGCGCGCGCCGACGGCAACGCCGAAGAGGTCAAGAAGCTCGAGCAACAGCTCGAGCGCGCCCGCGCGGGTGGCCGCGGGGCAGGTGGTCAGGCCGGTGGCGCTGGTGGCCGCCGCGGCGGGTTGATGGGCGCTCTGTCGGGCAACAAGAAGGTCGCCGAGATGACGGCCGAGGAACTCACGCAGCTCAAGGAAGGCCTCGGCGGGGCTTCGCGCATGATCAACATGATGAAGGAGAACGGCCAGGAAGAGGCCGCGACGAAGCTCGAGGGCAACATCGAGAACCTGAAGAAGGCGCTCGAGGCGAACAAGCTCGACGACGCGCAGAAGGCGCTCGACGTGATCCGCGAGTCGCTGCCGCGGCGCGGTCGCGGCGGTGACGCTGGTGGAGCGGGTCGCCCCGCCGGCGGCGGTGGTGGCAACGGTGGCGGCGGCGGCAATGGCGGCGGCGGCGGGCTCTGATCCCCTCCGCCCGACCGCGCCGGTCGAACCCACGGCCCCGGTGAGCACGGCTCACTGGGGCCGTGTGCTTTCGTCCGGCCCGCGCTTCCGGCGGACGCCGCCGTCCGGCAGATTGGCGGCGTGGCGACGGCGACGATCGATCCGGTGCGGCTCGAGGTGTTCCACCACCTGCTGAGCGCCTTCTGCGAAGAGGCGGGCGTGCGCCTGCAGCGCAGCGCGATCAGCCCGAACATCCGCGAGCGCGCCGACTTCTCGGTCGCGATCTTCGATCGCAACGGGCGCCTCGTCGCCCAGGCGGCGCACATCCCGGTGCACCTCGGCAGCGCGGGCGATGCGGTCGCGGCGGTGCGTCGCGACCTGGCGCTGGCTCCGGGCGACGTGGCGTTGCTGAACGATCCCTACGCCGGCGGCACGCACCTGCCCGACCTGACGATGGTGCGGCCGGTGTTCGTCGACTCGCGCCGCGCGCCGGAGTGGTTCGTCGTCAACCGAGCGCACCACGCGGACGTGGGTGGCAGTGCACCAGGTTCGATGGCGATCGCCGCCGACCTGCACGCCGAAGGGCTCGTGCTGCCGCCCGTGTACTGGCGGCGGGCTGGCGTCCGGCAGCGCGACCTCGCGGTGCTGTTCGCGCGCAACGTGCGCGGTGCTGGCGAACGGCTCGTCGACCTCGCCGCCCAGGAGGCGAGCCTCGAACACCTCGACGCGCGGCTGCGCGGTGCCGCCGCCGAACATGGCCTGCGGCGGCTGCGGGCGGTGCAGGACCAGTTGCTCGCCTACACCGAACGGGCGGGTCGCAGCATGCTGCGCGAGTTGCCGCGCGGCACCTTCCACGCTCGCGACTGCCTCGAGGACGACGGCTTCGGCCACGGCCCGCTGCCCATCGACCTGGTGCTGCGCTTGCGCGGCGGCAGCGCCGAGTTCGACTGGCGCGCGACCAGCGACGAGGCGCGCGGTGGCGTCAACGCCAACCGCAGCATCGTGATGGCGGCCTGCGTCTACGCGCTGCGCTGCCTGTGCCCCGATCGGCTGCCGACGAACGACGGCCTGTTCCGTCTGATCCGGTTGCGCACGCGACCGGGCTCGCTCGTCGATCCACGTTCGCCAGCACCCGTCGCCGGCGGCAACGTCGAGACCAGCCAGCGCCTCGTCGACGTCGTGTTCGCCGCGCTCGCGCAGGCAGCACCCGGCCGCGCGCCGGCGGCGTCGGCCGGCACCATGAGCAACCTCTCGTTCGGCGGCCGCCGACTGGACGGTAGCGAGTTCACCAGCTACGAGACGCTGCCCGGTGGGGCCGGTGCTGCACCGACCGCCGCCGGCCAGGCGGCGATCCAGACGCACATGACGAACACGCGCAACACGCCGATCGAAGAGATCGAGCAGCGTTACCCCGTGCGGGTCGTCGGTCTGTCGGTGCGTCGCGGCAGCGGCGGTGCGGGCGCACGGCGCGGCGGCGACGGCCTGCAGAAGGAACTCGTGCCGCTGGTGCCGCTGCAGGTGTCGTTCCTCGGCGAACGCCATCGCACAGCACCACCCGGCGCGGCGGGCGGCGGTCGGGGGCGGCCCGGCGAACTGCACGTGGTGCGCTCTGGCGCCCGCGTGGCCCTGCCGGCCAAGACCTCGCTGCGCATCGAACCGGGCCAACGCCTGGTCGTGCGCACGCCCGGCGGCGGAGGGCACGGCCGTGCGTGAGCGCGTCGCGATCGCACTGCTCGCGTTGGCGGCGTGCACCGCAGGTCCGTACGAGCCCTGTCCGGTGGTGGTCGACGGCTCGCTGCCGCCGGATGCTTTCGGCCGCTGCAGCGCGGTGATCCAGGGCGCCTTCGGGCCGCTCGCGGTCGCCGATGCCGAGCGGTTCCTGCTGCAGAGCGAATGGGCGCCGGTCGCCGAGCCGGTGGGCGAGCGGCGCGCATCGGTGTTCCGCGCCGCCGCGTCCGGCGGGGACCTGGCGGTGGTCGTCGAACTGCGGCGCCTGGCCACGCCGTGGTTCGGCCTGCCGGAGTGGAGCGTCGCGCGCGGCGATCCCGCCGCCGAACGCGACCTCGCCGCAGCACTGCAGGCGGCGTTGCAGCCGCCGCGCTGACTCAGCTGCCGGCGAACGGCAGCGACGCGACGATCGCAGCGAGCTGGCGGTGCCGCGGCCAGCGCCGGGCCGCGCGCGCCAGCAGGGCCATCGCCGCCGGCAGGCGATGGCGCGCTTCGAGCACGCGGGCGCGCGCCAACACCACGGCCGCCGAGGAGGCCCCGGCGAACCGGCGCGCAGCGCGCAGCGCCGACGTCGCCGCGTGCAGGTCGCCCGCGACGACGTGCGCCTCGCACGCCCACAACCAGGCGGCGCCGTCCTGTGGTGCCACGGCCACGGCGTCGGCGAGCAGCCGCCGCGGCGCGTCGTCGTCGAAGTGGCGCCGCTTCGTCCACCGCCGCAGGATCGCGCGCTCGGGCAGCGTCGCGGCGCGGATCGGGAAGTGCGTGACGAGCCGCCGCAGGCGCAGCAGTCGGGCCGCCGGATCCGGAAGTCGGCGCGGCCGGGGCCACAGCACGAGTGGCGCCCGTTCGCGCAGCAGATCGGCCGCCAGCCCGGTCAGCGCTTCGCCGAGCCGCCGGCACCAGAACGCGTGGTGTTCGTTGCCTGCGCCGAGTCGTTCGGCGACGGCGGCGAGTTGTCGGCGGAACACGCGCTCGTGCACGCCGCGACGGCCGGCGGTCTCGCGCAGGTTCATGCGCCCGTTGCGCATCGTCTGCACGTTGCCGAATTCGGGCGGCACGTCCGTGGCGACCTCCGGTGGCGCTGCCGCCGGGGCGGGCGGCAGGCGCGGCCGGGCCACGAACTGACGATGGGCGAACCGATCGGCGAGCCGCATCCAGCGGGCGTGACGCTCTTCGGAGGGCGCGGCGACGATGGCCTCGGCGTGCAGCAGGCAGTCGATCGCGAGTTCCTGGCGGATCTCGGCCAGGAGTTCGGGGCGGCTGGCGCGCGGCAGCCGCTTCCACGTCGTGATCCGCCGGATCGTCCCCGGCAGCAGGCGGCTGCTGAACGCCTTCAGGTGGGTGAGTGCCTGTTGGCGCACGTCGTCGTCGGGCGTCGTCGTCATGGTGCACCTACAGGGTGTGGCAACGGAGGCAATCGGCGATGCGACTCGAGGCGAGGAACCGCTCGGTGCCCCTGCTATGCTGCCGCCCTTTTCTGCAGCCCGATTCCATGCCCACCACGTGCGTCGTAGGCATCCTCTGGGGTGACGAAGGCAAGGGCAAAGTCATCGACTGGCTCGCCGCGGACACCGACTTCGTCGTTCGTTTTGGCGGCGGCCACAACGCCGGCCACACGCTGGTCCTGCCGAGCGGCAAGCTCGTGCTGCACCTGGTGCCGTCCGGCATCGTGCATCCCCACACGATCAACGTGATCGGCAACGGCGTCGTCGTCGACCCGATCCACCTGTGCAGCGAGATCGAGAAGCTGCAGCAGCGCGGGCTCTCCGTGCAGCTCGGCAAGAACCTGCTGCTCAGCGAACGGGCGCACGTGATCCTCGAGGCGCACCGGCGCCAGGACCAGTGGGCCGAAGGCGCTCGTGGTGCCGGCAAGATCGGCACGACCGGCCGCGGCATCGGCCCGGCCTACGCCGACCGCTGCGCCCGCATCGGCCTGCGGCTGGGCGACCTGCTGCGCCCGGCCGCGCTGAAGAAGGCGCTCGAGGGCTTCGCCGCGCAGAAGAACGCGTGGTTCGGCCCGGCGGGGCTGGCGCCGATCGATGCCGAGGCGATGCACCGCGAACTGCTGGCCGCCGGCGACCGCCTGCGCGCCGGCATCGTCGACACCGGCGCGTTGCTGCGCCAGGCGCACGCCGCCGGCAAGCGCATCCTGCTCGAGGGCGCGCAAGGCTGCCTGCTCGACGTCGAGCAGGGCACCTACCCGTTCGTGACCAGTTCGCACGCCAGCACCGGCGGCGCCTTCAGCGGCACCGGGCTGCCGCCGCACGCGTTGCGCGTCATCGGCATCGCCAAGGCCTACGCGACGCGCGTCGGCGAGGGTCCGTTCCCGACCGAGCTGAAGGACGCGCTCGGCGACCGCCTGCGCATCGCCGGCAACGAGTTCGGTTCGACGACCGGACGGCCGCGTCGTTGCGGCTGGTTCGACGCCGTCGCGGTGCGCTACAGCGGCGCGCTGTCGGGCGCTTCCGAGCTGGTGCTGACCAACCTCGACGTGCTGCGTGGCTTCCCGCTGCGCATCGCGGTCGCCTACCGCCTTGCCGATGGCGTGCGTACGACCGAGCTGCCGGCCTTCGACCTCGACACCGCGACGCCCGAACTGGTCGAGCTGCCCGGCTTCACCGAGGACCTGCGCGAAGTGCGCCAGTTCGAACGGCTGCCCGCGACGGCGCAGGCGTACGTGCGGGCGATCGAGCAGCACACCGGATTGCCGGTGCGCACCATCTCGGTCGGACCCGAGCGGCAGCAGGTCATCGTGCGGTGAAGAAGGGCGGCGAAGCCCCCGGAATGGTCGTGCCGCGCAGCGTCGCGGTGATCATGGACGGCAACGGTCGCTGGGCGAAGCAGGCCGGGCTCGAGCGAATCCGCGGCCACGAGCGGGGCATCGACGCCGTGCGCACGACGGTGACCGAGTGTGCGCGCCTGGGCGTCGAGGCGCTGGTGCTCTACGCGTTCAGCGAGGAGAACTGGCAGCGCCCGGCGCGTGAGATCGCGCTGCTGTTCAAGCTGCTGAAGCGGTTCCTGGTCGAGGAGCTGCCGACGCTGCAGAAGAACCGCGTGCGGCTGCTCCACAGCGGGCGACGCGACCGCCTGGCGCCCGACGTGCTCGACCTGCTCGACGCGACGATCGCCGCGACCGCGGCGAACGACGGCATGCGGCTGGCGCTGGCGATCAGCTACGGCGGCCGCCAGGAGATCGTCGACGCGGTGAAGAAGCTCGCGGTCAAGGTGCAGCGCGGGGAGCTCTCGCCCGACGCGATCGACGAACGCGCCCTGCACGCCGCCCTCTACCACCCCGAGCTGCCCGATCCCGACCTGCTGATCCGCACGGCCGGCGAGCGTCGCATCAGCAACTTCCTGCTGTGGCAGGTCAGCTACGCGGAGATCCACGTCGGCGAGGTGTGCTGGCCCGACTTCCGCGCCGAGCACCTGCACGCGGCGTTTCGCGACTACGGCGCCCGCGTCCGCAAGTTCGGCAAGGTGCCCTGATGGCGAACGACCTGCGCGTGCGCGCGGTGCTGACGCCGGTGATGCTGGCGGCGATCGCCGGCATCTGGTGGCTCGACTCCACGGAAGCACTCGGCGTGCGGCAGGGCGTGCTGTCGGCGGGGCTGCTGTCGCTGCTCGGCATCGCCGGCGTGTTCGAGTTCGTCGGCATGCTGCGCGACGGCGGCTTCGCGGTGTCGCGACGCTCGCTGCCGGTCGTGTCCGTGGCTCTGTTCGCGAGCGCCTTCCTGTTCGCCTGGACGCGGATCGACCACGAGCTCTACCCGCTGGTGCTCGGCACGCTCCTGCTGTTGTTCCCGATGGCCGTGCGCGCGCTCGGCCGCGACGACATGCACGCCGGGCTCGAGAAGCAGGGGGCGTCGCTGCTCGGGTTCGTCTGGATCGCCTGGCCGACCTACCTCGCGATGGGCATCTGCCTGCGCCACCTGCCGTCGGTGTTGTTCGTGGTGCTCGTCTGCAAGGGCGGCGACATCGGCGGCTACTGCGTCGGCAGGCTGCTCGGCCGGCGCAAGCTGATCCCGCACGTCAGCCCCGGCAAGACCGTCGAGGGCGCTGGCGGCAGCCTGCTGGCGTCGATCGTGGTGGCGATGGCGCTCGCGGGTCCGCTGCTGCGGCCGCAGATCGAGCTGCCGTGGTGGGGAGCCCTGCTGGCGGGCATCGTGCTGAACTTCACGACGCAGGCCGGCGACCTGATCGAGTCGCTGCTGAAGCGCCGGTGCAAGGCCAAGGACAGTTCCCGGCTGCTGCCGGCGCACGGCGGCGTGCTCGACCTGGTCGACAGCCTGCTGTTCTCGTTCTGCGCGTGGTTCCTGGCGTTGGTGTGGCTGACGTGAGGTCCGTTGGCCCGTGCCACCGGGCGATGGCCCAGCTTCACGATCGTGGTCGGGGCCCGTGTCGTGACCAGAGTGATGAATCGACCCTCCCGTACGGCGCTACACTCGCCCTGCACTCCGCATGACCGATGCTGACGTCCACATCCCGCTGCAGTCCGTCGACGAGGCCCGCACGCTGCTGGGGCCGCTCGACAGCAATGCGCGGCTGATCCGCGAACTGCACGGCGTGAGCGTGCTGGCCCGCGACGGCAGCCTGCGGCTGCTCGGCGACGCCGGTCACGTGGTCGTGGTCCAGCAGGTGCTCGAGGAGTGTCTCGGCATGCTGCGTGGCGGCCGGCGCGTCAGCACGCAGGAGGTCGCCGGCCGGTTGCGCGCGACGCTGGGCCAGGATGCGACGGCCCAGCCGCTGCCGGGAGACGACCGGGCGCGATCGCCGGTCGGCAACGGCGGCGCGAACGTGCGTGCGCGCACGCCAGGGCAGCAGCGGTACCTCGAGTGCATGGAACAGCACGACGTCGTGTTCGGCGTCGGTCCGGCGGGCACTGGCAAGACCTACCTCGCGGTCGCCAAGGCGATCGAGGCGATGAAGCGCGGCATCGTGCGGCGGCTGGTGCTCGTGCGGCCCGCGGTCGAGGCGGGCGAGAAGCTCGGCTTCCTGCCGGGCGACTTCCAGCAGAAGATCGATCCGTACCTGCGGCCGATGTACGACGCGCTGCAGGATCTGCTCGACCCCCGCACGCGCGTGCGTTGGCTCGAGAGCGAGGTCGTCGAGGTCTGTCCGCTCGCCTACATGCGCGGCCGCACGCTGAACCGCGCGTTCGTGATCCTGGACGAGGCGCAGAACACGACGGTGCCGCAGATGTTGATGTTCCTGACCCGCCTTGGCGAGGGTTCGCGCATGGTGGTGACGGGAGATCCGTCGCAGGTCGACCTGCCCGGCAACGTCGCGTCGGGCCTGGCCGACGCCGTGCGCAAGCTGCAGGCGGTCGAGGGCATCGGCATCGCCACGCTTGGGACGGTGGACGTCGTGCGGCACGCGGTCGTCAGCCGCATCGTCACGGCCTACGACGCCGCGCCGGGACCGGCGCGGCCGGGGCGGTGACGAAGGCGCCCCGGCGTGGCGCGCGGGCCGTGCGACTGCCGGCGCTGCGGCTCGAAGTCGTCGATCGCGGGCGGCCACGCACGCCGCTGCCGCTGCTGCGGCGCGTGGTGCGGGCCACGCTCGCGTTCGCGCGGCGCCCGTCGTTGTCCGTGTCGTTGTTGCTCACCGACGATGCCGAGATCGCGGACCTGCACGCACGGCATCTCGGCGACCCGACGCCGACCGACGTGATGTCGTTCGCGCTCGACGACGGCGCCGAAGTGGTGGTCAGCGTCACGACGGCAGCACGCATCGCGCGCGAACGTGGCCACGCAGTCGGCGCCGAAGTGGCGCTGTACGTCGTCCACGGGCTGTTGCACGTGCTCGGTCACGACGACACGACGCCGCGTGCGCGCGCACGCATGCGCGACGCGGAGCGAACCGTTCTCGCGCGCACGGGTCTCGTCGTGTCGCCCGTCGATGCGTGAGCGACGATTCGCGACGCGCATCACGACAACATCGTTGTGTCGAGAGCGCGGTTCGTGATAGCGTCTGCGCTCGTACGCTCCTTGCCATCGCGATGATGTTCGCTGTGCACGCGCCGACGCGCGCGTCGCGCCGTGCCAGGCGAGCGTTTCGTGGTCAGCGGGCGATCGCACGCGCGGTTGTGCGACGCATCGTGGTGGTGGAGCGGCGGACTTCGATGGGCACTCGCTGCACATGGTGAGCAAATCCGGGTCACGTCCGGTGGGCGCGGTCAGGGCCGCTGCTGCCGAGACGACCGAGGACATGCTGCGTCGCTACCGGCGCAGCGGTTCGCGGGCGCTGCTGGCGAGCATCGTCGAGCGGCAGACGGACGTCATCGAGCAGATGGCCAGTGCGTTGGCGAGCCGCTTGCCGCGCAGCGTCGATGCGCGCGATCTCGTGCACGCCGGTCTCTGGGGCCTGCTGCAGGCGGTCGAGACCTTCGAGCCGGCGCGTTGCGACCAGTTCCAGGCGTTCATGCGCATCCGCGTGCGCGGCGCGATGCTCGACGAACTGCGCCACATGGACTTCCTGCCGCGGCTGTTCCGGCGGCGCGTCCGCCAACGCAACGAGGTGCGCGGCCGGTTGTGCCTGGAGCTCGGTCGCGAGCCCACCGACAGCGAACTCGCGGTGGCGCTGGGCATCAGCGAGGGCGCCTTGTTGCGGCGATTCGAACCGTCCGTGCTGCCGTCCGTCACCGGGGGTGCCGGCGACGACGCCGGCGACGACCGCTGCGCCCAGCTGCCGGACCTGACCAACGAATCGCCGATCGAGGCGATCACGCGGCAGGAACTGCTCGAGCAGATCCGTGCGACGCTGCAGCCCATCGAGTGGAAGGTGCTCGACCTGCACTACCTGCACGGGCTGACCGGCAAGCAGATCGCGAGGCGCCTGCGCTTGTCGGCGTCGCGGATCTGCCAGATCCACGGGCGCGTGCTCGATCGCCTGAAGGCGCGCCTCGCGACCTCGGCGGGCTGAACGTCGCGCCGCGCACTGGCGCCGCGGCCGGCCCATCGGCAGGATCCTCGGCCATGATCCCGGACCGGCAGCCGTGCCCTGGCGCGTCTGGCGCCTCGTTCCATCGACGCGAGGGCGAGACCTGGTGCGAAGACGTGCCGCTGCGCGCGTTGGCCCGACGCTTTGGCACGCCGCTCTACGTCTACTCGCAGACCGCGATGCAGGAGCGGCTGCAGCAAGTGCGCTCGGCGTTCGGCGCCGACGCGATCGTCTGCTACGCGGTGAAGGCGAACGGGACGCTGGGCGTGCTGCGCACGTTGCACGAGGGCGGGTCGGGCTTCGACGTGGTCAGCGGCGGGGAGCTCCGTCGGCTGCAAGCCGCCGGCCTGCCGACGTCGCGCGTGGTGTTCGCCGGCGTCGCCAAGGAACGCTGGGAGATCGAGGCGGCGGCCGCCGCCGACATCCTGTTCTTCAACGTCGAGTCCGAGCACGAGCTGCCCGACCTCGCGGCCGTCGGCCGCCAACTCGGCAAACGGCTGCGCATCGCGCTGCGCATCAACCCCGACGTCGATGCCGGCACGCATGCCTACATCAGCACCGGCAAGAAGGAGAACAAGTTCGGCATCTCGTTGGCGCGCGCCGGCAGCGTCGTCGACGCGATCGCGCGCGAGGCGTCGCTGGAACTGGTCGGCTACCACGTGCATCTCGGCAGCCAGGTGCGCAGCGTGGAGCCGTACGTGCAGGCCTTGCAGGCCGTCTGCGCCTTCGTCGATGCCGCTCCGGTTCGCGCCGCGGGCATCCGCTACTACGACACCGGCGGGGGCTTCGGCATCGCCTACGGCAACGGCGAGCCGCTCGACGTCGGCGGGGTCGCGCGGGCCCTGCTGCCGACCCTGCGGCAGCGCCAATGGACGCCGGTCGTCGAGCCCGGGCGGTTCCTGGTCGGCGACGCGGGGGTGCTGTTGACGGCCGTGATCGGCGAGAAGCAGCAGGGCGGCACCGACTTCACGCTGGTCGATGCCGCCATGAACGACCTGATGCGGCCCGCCCTCTACCAGGCGGAGCACGTGATCGTTCCGGTGAGCCCGCGGCCCGGGGCGCTGCGAACCGTCGATGTCGTCGGGCCGGTGTGCGAAACCGGCGACTTCCTCGGCCGACGTCGGACGTTGCCGCCGCTGCAGCGGGGCGACCTGCTGGCGGTGCTCGCGGCCGGCGCGTACGGTGCGAGCATGGCGTCGAACTACAACACGCGGCGCCGCGCCGCCGAGGTGCTCGTCGCCGGCAACACCGCGCGCCTCGTGCGCGCGCGCGAGTCCTTCGAACAACTGCTCGCCAACGAGGCCGACCTGCATGAGACGTTCGTCGTGTAAGACCGCCGTGCACGCCCTGCTGGCCGCGTTCGTCTGCGTCGCGCTCGGCGGCTGTTCGTTCCTCGCCGACGAGTTCGGTTGGCTCGATCGCCGCGCGCCCGCCGTTGACGACTCGCCGTTGACGGAGCGCCCCTGAGATCCCGTGGACGCGACCACGAACACGCTCCGATCGTCCGCTGCGGCCGCGCAGCGGGGTCGCAACCGGTCGTTCCTCACCCTCTGAGATCCCGATGGTCGGCGTGCGCCTGCGCGAGGTCCTGGTCGCCGGCGAACTTGCCGGGGAGTGCAGTGGACCCGGCGTGTCGAACGGCTCCGCCGAGCATCCGGTCTGCGGCGACCACGTGCAGTTGAGTCTGCGGCGCGAGGGTGCGGCGATCGTCGAGGCGCGGTGGCGCGCGGCCGGCTGCCCCGCCTCGGTGGCCGTCGCGGCCCTCGCCGCGAAGGTGCTCACCGGGGTGCGCGTAGACGAGGCCGCTGCCGTGCTGCGCGCAGCGATCGCCTCGCACGGCGGGCTCGCCGCCCACGAAGGCCACGCCGAGGCGATGGCGTTGCGCGCCCTGGCGGCGGCGACCGGGAGGCCGTGAGTGTCGCGTTGGACCGACTTCCTGCAGCGGCTGCGCGGCGATGCCCGCGACACCGAACGCCAGCGCTGGCTGGCGATCCTCGGCCTCAACCGTCAGTTGGCGGGTGCCGACACCCGCGCAGCGGTGTTGACCGTGCTCGTCGATGAAGCGGTGCGCTTGTTCGGCGCCGAGCGCGGGTTCCTGGTGACGCGCGGTCCCGCGCCGGGCGGGTTCCAGGTCGAGGTCGCTCGCAACCTGGACCACGAAGTCGTGCCGAACCCCGAGCGCAAGGTGTCGACGACGATCGTGTCGAGGGTGCTGCAGCAGGGCGATGGCCTGTTCAGCGAGGACGCGCAGGCGGACGAGTTCGCGGCGGCGCAGAGCGTCGCCGACCTGCGGCTGCGCAGCGTGCTGTGCATGCCGCTGCGCGTCGGCGACGAGGTGATCGGCGCGCTCTACCTCGACCACCGCTTCCAGGCCGGCGTGTTCGCCGAACGCGATCTGCCGTGGCTGATGGCGTTCGCGGACCAGGGCGCGATCGTGCTGCATCTGCACGGGCTGTTGGCGAAGAACCGCGCGCAGGCGCTCGAGTTGGCCGAACGCAACCGCCAGCTCCAGAACACCGTGCAGGCGCAGGCGGAAGCGCTCGCGGCGCCGCTGCCGGCACTCGACCGTGGGCAGCTCCAGCACCCGTTCCCGCTCCTGCTCGGCACGTCTCCAGCCTTGCTGCGCGCGCTGCACGTGCTCGACCGGGTCGTCGACACCGAACTGCCCGTGCTGCTCACCGGCGAGAGCGGCACGGGCAAGGAGGTCGCGGCGCGCGCGCTGCACGCCGGCGGTCGCCGCCACCGTGGGCCGTTCGTCGGCGTCAACGTCGCCGCGATCGCCGAAGGACTGCTCGAGAGCGAACTGTTCGGGCACGAGAAGGGCGCCTTCACCGGTGCGGATCGCGCGCGGCCCGGCCTGCTGCGGCATGCAGCCGGCGGCACGTTGTTCCTCGACGAGATCACCGAGATGAACCTCGAGCTGCAGGCGCGCTTCCTGCGCGCGCTCGAGGAGAGGCGCGTGCGGCCCGTCGGCGGGGATCGTGAGTACACGATCGACGTGCGCGTCGTCGCCGCGACGAACCGCGATCCGCGGCAAGCGATCGCGGCAGGCAAGCTGCGCGAAGACCTCTACTTCCGCCTCGCCGTCGTCACCGTGAACCTGCCGCCGCTGCGGGAGCGCATCGACGACGTGGTGCCGCTCGCCGAGCACTTCCTCGCGGCGTGCGCGCGGGAGCGTGGTCTGCCCGCCCCGGTCGTGGACACCGTGCTGGCCAATGCTCTGCGCGCGCGACCTTGGCCCGGAAACGTGCGCCAGCTCCGCAACGAGATGCAGCGGCTGTGGGCGCTCTGCGGCAGCGAACTGCGGGCCGAGGCTCTGTCGCCGGCCGATCCCCTGCCAGCCGCGGGCCTGCCGTCGTCGCAGCCGCCCACGACCCTCGACCTCGCGGCGCTCGAACGGTGGGCGATCGACCGCGCCATGCAGGCCGCCGGCGGCAACAAGGCCGAGGCGGCGCGCCTGCTCGGCATCGGGCGTCGAACGCTGTACGACCGGCTCGGCGGCGGCTGATCGCGTTGCCGGTCCCGACCGCCGGCCCCAGCCGGTGCCGGGTGTGCGGAATCTGCGCAGGTGAGCAGAGTCGGCGCGCCTCGGCGAAGGCCCGCTGAGCATGCAAGCGCATCGGCTGCAACGGCTTGCGGTTTCGTCTCGCATTGGTCCCGGCTTTGCTCACCGCGCGCCATGCGATGCGCATCGATGACGACCCTTGCGGCCCTGGTGGCCGCCGTCGTCGTTCCCGCGCACGCCGCGCTCGCCCAGACGGCCGCGCTGCCGCGGCTGGCCGACACGATCGAGCGGCCGATCGCCTACCTCTGCCTCGAGGCGATGGCGCCGACGGATGCGGGGGGAGTCGCGGCGCGAACCGCCGGCCCGGTGCAGCGGTTGCTCGCCGATCCGGCCTTCGCAGCCCTGGTGACTGCGGATGGCGGGGCAACGTCCGGTGCGGCGCGCGCGATCGAACTCGTGCGCGGGCTGATCCTGCGCAGCACGGGCGAACTCGAGCTCGTGCTCACGGGCGTCGTTCCCGGCGCGGGGCAGCCGCTGCTCGTGCTGCGCGCGTGCTTGCAGCGTGGCCAGGCCGACAACCTGCAACTCGCGCTCGATGGCGAGGATCTCGCCGCGCCCATGCGGCGCGTCGGCGGCCGGCAGACCTTCCGCCTGCGTTCGGCATCGCCTGCCGCAGGACCAGGACAGGAAGTCGAACTCGCGCTCGTCGGCACCGACCTGCTCGTCGGCAACGACACGCGGGCGCTCACCGA
Organism: uncultured bacterium; assembly: GCA_937952215.1. Lineage (GTDB taxonomy): Bacteria > Planctomycetota > UBA1135 > UBA1135 > UBA2386 > UBA2386. The sequence continues at coordinate 36,417 of CALFZH010000032.1, read as the reverse complement.
AGTGCTCGACCCGCCGCCGCCGACGACCTCGGCGACGAACCAACGCGCCGTGCTGACCGCCGACGAACGGTTCCAGGCGATGCGCCAGCGCTTGCCCGTCGGTCCCGGTGCTCTGTGGATCTACGGCGATTGGCAACGTCTCGGCCAGCGGCTCGCCGAGTCGCTGGACGGTGTGCCCGGTTGGCTGCTCGGCTCGTCGGGCCTCGGCGATGCCGACGCCGTGATGGCTTCGGTCGCCGGCGAACGCGCCGACCTCGCGGCAACGCTGTTGCTCGGGTTCGCGCCCGCAGCCCCCGACGTCCAGAAGCGAAGGGGCCCGCGCGTCCCGGGGCTCCGTGGGCCGTCCGAGCGGCGCGAGGGACCGTTCCGCGGTTGGTTCGACGCCGTCGAGCCGGTCGCCGCGCGCACGCTGCAGGCCGATCTGCCCGCCGGGGGCTTTGGCGGCATCGTCTTGTCGGTCGACCTGGCCGAGATCGCCGCGCGCTCGCAGGGCGGCGGTCGCCTGCTGCACGACCTGCACCACGCCTTCGACGAGTACGGCCTCGATCTCGAGCGCAACGTGCTCGGGCGGCTCGGTTCGCGCGGCACGGTCCAGTTGCACGTCGGGCCTGGCGAAGGCTCGAGTCGGGTCGGGGCGATCTACGCGATGCGCACCAAGAACAAGAAGGCCGCGGCCGACCTGTTCGCCGACCTGCGCCGCGTCGCCGAATCGGCTGGGCTCGGCAAGGTCGTTGCCGTGGAAGGTCGCGACCCTGGGCGGGAACGGCGCGCCGTCGAGCTGTTGCGGTTGCGCGCCGCGTCGCCGGCCGAGCGCGAAGGGTCGCCGGATGCCGGCGGCGCGATGTTCGTCGCCGCGCACGAGGATGCGCTGCTGTTCGCCGATGACGCCGACACGCTCGTGGGCCACGTCGACGAATTGCGCCGCGGCGGCAAGCCGCGTGCGCGCCGTGCCGATGGCGCGATCGCTGCGATTGCCGGCGAGAACGTCGCCGGCCTGTTCGATCTGGACCTGCAGCCGTTGTTCGAACGGCTGACGTCCGCGTTCACCGGGGCCGCGACCAGGCTCGATCTCTCGAGCCTGCCGCGGCGCCACGTCGGCTACCTCGACCTCCAGCACCACGGCGACGACACGATCGTGCGCGTCCGTGTGTTGTCGTCGCGTTAGCACGTTCCCTGCCCGCTCTTTCTCTTCTCCGACCCGAACTGCCGCGCACCCTTGGGCGCACGGCAGCAGAGTCGAACGACTTCGGCTGTTCGCGGCTCACGCTGCGCGCAGCCACGGATGCACGGACCCTTGCCAAAGGCCGGCCCACACCGGGGCAGGCAGGGTCGGCCAGCGGCGATTCCGCGTGTGTTGCGCGGACCGTGCATCCGATCCTTCTTCGGGCGCATGGTTCGTTTTGTTGTTGGCACGGCCGCTCCCATACCGGGGCAGGCAGGGACGGTCGGGCCAACGTGCGTGAACATCACGCGGCGGACCATGCGCCCGCACTTTTTTCACGGGACAGTGCGCGTGCAATCGCGGCGCCTGCGTCGCCGTCCTGCCGCGATCTTCCGTAACGCCGCGCGCGACCCTACAACGGCGGCATGAGCGGGCCCGGCGAGAACGACGGCGGCGATTCCAGCGCGGCGGACGAGCCCGCGGGCGGCGGGACGGCCGCGAAGCCGGGGCAGGCGACCGCAGTCGGCGTCGATGCGGGCGCCAGCACCACCGGGTCGGTCGTGGTGCAGGATGCGCTGCCCGACACGATGTTCGTGTTCCCGCTGAAGAAGGCGGTGCCGTTCCCGCAGCTGATGATGCCGCTGCTGCTCGATTCGCAGGCCGCGCGGGAGATCGTCGCCAAGGCCGAGGCCCACAACGGCTACGTGTTCCTGGTGCTGCAGAAGGACCCCGAGCAGGACGCCCCGCGCGCCGGCGACGTGCACGACGTGGGCGTGATCACCAGGATCCTCAAGACGCTCAAGCTCCCCGACGGCGGCATGTCGGCGATGACGCAGGGCGTGCGGCGCGCGCGCATCGTCAAGGCGGTGCGCGAGAAGCCGCACCTGGTCGCGCGTGTGAAGGAGTTGGTCGAGATCCCTGCGCGCGGCGAACGGCCGGCGGCGATGTTCCGGCTGCTGCAGAAGCAGCTGCGGCAACTCGCCGAGCTGCAGGAACAACTCGACTCCGGTTTCGCCACGGCACTGCTCAACGTCGAGGATGGCGGTCAGCTCGCCGACTTCTCGGCCGGCGTCGTGCGGGCCGTCACCGACCGCCAGCGACTGCTCGAACAGGCGGACGTCGAGAAGCGCCTCGAACTCGCGTTGCAGTTCGCGATGGCCGAGAGCGAACTCGCGGCGCTCGACAAGCAGATCCTCGGCGAGATCCGCGACAAGGCCGAGAAGGCGCAGAAGGACTACTTCCTCCGCGAGCAGATGAAGATCATCCGCCGCGAACTCGGCGAGGAGAAGGACCCACGGGCGCTCGAGCTGCAGCGGCTGGAGGCGGCGATCGAGAAGGCGCGCATGCCCGAAGCGGCGCTGCGGCGTGCGCGCGAGGAGTTGACGCGGCTGCAGACGACGCCCGTCGAATCGGGCGAGTACGGCGTCGTGCGCAACTACCTCGACTGGCTGGTGGCGCTGCCGTGGAGCGTGTCGACGACGGACGACGTCGACCTCGCGCGCGCGGCGCGCGTGCTCGACGACGACCACTTCGGGCTCGACGAGGTCAAGGACCGCATCCTCGAGTTCCTTGCCGTGCGCAAGCTGCGCCCCGGCAACGCCGGCTCGATCCTCTGCTTCGCGGGCCCGCCCGGTGTCGGCAAGACCAGCCTCGGCCGCAGCATCGCGCGGGCGATGGGGCGCAAGTTCTGGCGGTTCTCGCTCGGCGGCATGCGCGACGAGGCCGAGATCAAGGGCCACCGCCGCACCTACGTCGGCGCGCTGCCGGGCCGGATCTTGCAGGGCCTGAAGGCCGCCGGCTCGAACAACCCGGTGCTGCTGCTCGACGAGATCGACAAGCTCGGCAGCGACTTCCGCGGCGACCCGAGCTCGGCGTTGCTCGAGGTGCTCGACCCCGAGCAGAACCACGCGTTCGCGGACCACTACCTCGACGTGCCGTTCGACCTGTCGAAGGTGATGTTCCTCGCGACGGCGAACGTGTTGTCGCAGATCCCCGAGCCGCTGCGCGACCGCATGGAGGTGCTCGAGATCCCCGGCTACCTGCTCGCCGAGAAGGTGCAGATCGCGCGGCGGTTCCTGCTGCCCAAGCAACTCGAGCGGCACGGTCTCGCCGGCAAGCACCTGTCGGTGGCGCCACCGGTGTGGCAGCACATCGTCGCCGAGCACACCCGCGAAGCCGGCGTGCGCGGGCTCGACAAGATCGTGCAACGCCTCTGCCGCAAGGTCGCGCGCAGCATCGCGGCCGGCGGCGACGGGCCTGGCCGATTGAGCCTCGTCGAGGCCGGCACGCTGCTCGGTCGGCCGCGTTTCCCGCCCGAGGAACGGCGCAAGCAGCGGCTGCCCGGCGTCGTGCAGGGACTCGCCTGGACGCCGGTCGGCGGCGACGTGCTCTACGTCGAGGCCGTCGCCAGCAAGGGCAAGGGGGCGCTCCAACTCACCGGCAGCCTCGGCGACGTGATGAGCGAGTCGGCGCGGCTCGCCCTCAGCTACCTGCGTGCGCACGCCGAGCGCTTCGGTCTCGACGTGGCGCGGCTCGACGCCACCGACCTGCACCTGCACTTCCCCGCCGGCGCGATCAAGAAGGACGGGCCATCGGCCGGCATCGCGATCGCGTGCGCCTTCCTGGGCGCGCTGCGCGGCGATCGGGCTCCCGGCGACCTGGCGATGACCGGCGAGCTGACCGTCGTCGGCGAAGTGCTGGCGATCGGCGGCGTGCGCGAGAAGGTGCTCGCCGCGAAGAACCTCGGCATCACGCGCGTGATCCTGCCGAAGGCCAACGAAGCCGAGGCGCGCGAACTGAAACGGGATCTGGTCGCCGGGCTGAAGTTCCTGTTCGTCGAGCGGTTCGACGACGTCGCGGCGATCGTGTTCGGGGGCCGCGCCACCAAGGCGGCGCGCCGCCGCAAGCGCTGAACGGGTCGGCATGGCAACGCGAGCGATCGTCCGCTGGGCGTCCACGATCGTGGGGCTCGCCGCGGCCCCGTGCGTCGAGGCCCCGGCACAATCCGCCGCCGCAGCGACCGTCGCCGCGTTCGCGCCGCACGACGTCGATGGCGACGGCCGCGCCGAAGTGCGCCAGCTGACCGTGCTCGACGAACGTGGCGCCGTCGGCGCGCCGGTGGTCGTCGTGCTGGTCGAGTCGCGGCTGCAGCCGCCGGCGACGCTGGTGCCGACGGCTCTCGCGGAACCGCTCGCGACCTTCGTCGCGGACATCGCCGCCGACGGTTTCCACGCGCTGCTGGTCAGCGCCGAAGTGCACGCCGGGCCGCCGCATCAGGATGGCCGCACGGTGCTCGGGTTGCGCCGGCTGTTCCAGCGGCTGCACGCGCAGGCACCGATGGCGGGGGCGGTGCTGGTCGGCCACTTCCCCGACGCGCTGCTGGTGCGCACCTGCAACTGGCGGCGGCAGGAGAAGCTGTCGTTGCCCGGGCCCGACGGCAAAGCGGTCGCGTTCGAGCCGGCGACGACGAATGTGCGGTGCGTGCCGGAGATCGTCGCGCACCGCTGCGACCTCGTGCTCGCCGATCTCGACGGCGACTGGGAGACGGTCTACGTGCCCGGGCCGACGAAGCTGCCGTCGGTGACGGTGGTGTTCGGTGAGCAGGTGCCCGACGCCGGCGGCAAGGCCGTCGCGTTGCAGACCGGTGAACTCGAGGTCACCGACGTGTTCCACGTCCGCGACGGCGCCGCGAACGTCGATGCCGCGGCGTTCACCGTGACTCTCGATCCCGCCGACCGCGACCACGAGTGCAGCGCCGCCGATCGGGCGCGCGGCAATCCGACGGCGCTTCCCGACATCGCGATCTCGCGCATCGACGCGCGCGGAGTCGCGCGCCGTCCGTTCGCGGGCGCCCTCGACGGCTCGGGGCGGCCGCGGGAGGTCGGCGTCGCCGAGGCGCCGACGGGCGTGCCCTGGCGCCACGATCCCGCGTTCGAACTCGATCTGCTCGTCGAGTGGTTCGCGCGCAACCACCGCTTCCGCAGCCAGCCGCTGCCCCCCGACGCGCGTCGCCCGGCGGCGATCAGCCACGAACTGGGGGCGGGCTTCGGCCAACTGCGCGCCGGCGACGCCGCGTGGCGCGACTTCGATCTGCCCGGCTACGCCGTGCACGAGGGCGCCGATCTCGTCGCGTACCTGCGCTGGCTGCGACAACCGGCGGTGCTGCGCACAGTGCGCGTGCACAGCGACCCGTGGGGTGGCGCCTTCGCTCCGACCGCGCCGTCGGCACTCGCCGACGCGTTGGGGGCCGCGCCGTGGCACTGGCGCCGCGAGGGGGAGCGATGGGTTCCGTCGTGGCAGGATCACGGCAACGGCCGCGCCGACTTCGCCTTCCACCACACCCTGTGGCAGCGGCGGATGCTGCCGGAGCAGCCGTTCCTGCTGATCCACACCGGCTGCGAAGCGCTCTCTCCGCCGCACGCCGCCAAACCGTACGACGACCCGGACTACGGCGAACGCGCGCACGCCGAGTCGATCCTCTTCTTCACGCCGTGCCTGGCGATCGTCGGCCGCGCCAAGGTCTTCTACGACGAGCCGCGCGAGTTCGCGGCGACGCTGGCTGCCGGCAAGACGTTCGGCGAAGCGTGGCAACGCTACTTCGAACTCGAGTCGCGGCATTCGCAGTGGGACGAGGTCGGCGGCGACATCGGGCGCAAGCGCGCCTACTTCTGGTCGATCGTCGGCGACTGGACGCTGCGCCTGCCGAAGGCACGGTGAACACGGTCGCGTCGCGGCGGCGCATGGCCTGGGAACTGCTCGCGGTGCTCGCGAGCGCGGCGCTGCACCTCCTGACCACGCTGCTCGCGGGCTGGCAGGCCGTCGACCAGATCGTGCTCGGCGGCGGCTGGTTGGCCTACGCCGTGGTGCGCGCGCGAACGCCCGGCGTTCTCGCCGGTTGGGGACTGCGTGCTGCCGGCGGTGCGGCCTGCCGGCGCGATGCCGTCGTCGTGCTGCTGGTCGGCCTCGCCGCGACGGCCGGCATCGGCGTGTGGCGTGGCACGTTCGTGCTCGACGGCAACCTGCTGCCGCTGCTGCTGCTCTACCCGCTGTGGGGGATCGTCCAGCAACTGCTCGTGCTCGGCATCGTCGTCGGCAACCTCGAACGACTCGGCGTCGCGCGGCCCGTTCTCGTCGCCGTGGCCGCCGTCGGCTTCGCCGCGGTCCACGTGCCCGACTGGTCGCTGTGCGCAGCGACGCTGGTGCTCGGCGCGACGTGCTCACTGCTGTTCCTGCGCCACCGCAACCTGTGGCCGCTCGGCGTGCTGCACGGCTGGCTCGGCGCGTGCTTCTACCGCTGGGTGCTCGCGCGCGATCCGTGGGCCGAACTGCTCGCGGCGCTGCGCGGGTAGCCCTTCGCGCCCTACCGCGGGCGGGCGCGGCGCCGCCGTTCGACCTGACGGCGTGCACCGCTCATCGCCCACGCGCAGATCGGACACTGCTCCGGGTCGTGCTTCACCGCCGGGCAGAACGTGCGCCCGAACCAGATCATCTGCAGGTGCAGGTCGTGCCACCGCTCGCGCGGGAACGTGCGCACGAGGTCGCGTTCGGTGTGTTCGACGCTGCGGCCCGAGGACAAGCCCCAGCGCCACGCCAGCCGGTGGATGTGGGTGTCGACCGGGAACGCCGGCACCGCGAAGGCCTGCGCCATGACGACGCTCGCGGTCTTGTGGCCGACGCCGGGCAGCGCTTCGAGCGCCGCGAGATCGCGCGGCACGACGCCGGCGTGATCGGCGACGAGCTGGCGCGACAGCGCGGCGATGGCCTTCGCCTTCTGTGGCGCGAGGCCGCACGAACGGATGCAGGCGTGGATCGTCCGGACCGGCAGGGCCGCCATCGCGGCCGGCGTCGCCGCTCGCGCGAACAGGGCCGGGGTCACGCGGTTGACGCGTTCGTCGGTGCACTGCGCCGACAGCACGACGGCGACCAGTAGCGTGAACGGGTCGTCGTGCGCGAGCGGGATCGCCGGCTTCGGGAAGTGCGCGTCGAGGATCGCCTGGATGCGCGCGGCGCGTTCGGAGCGCTTCACCGCAGCAGTCTCGCCGCGATGCGGCCACGGTGCGAGCGTGCGGCGTCGGCGCGTGGTAGCGTGTTCGCCCCCGATGTCCGAGCAGGCCTTTGCGCAGTGGTTCGAGTCCGTGTGGTCCGAGCGCGAGGACGACGTCTACCGGCGCGTGTTCGGCGACCTCGGCCAGGGCATCTTCGCGGCCGGGCCGCGCGTGTTCGCGCAGTACGGCAAGGAGCCGCATCCGGGCTGGCTGAACCACGGCGTGTTCGCCTGCCCGCCCGGTGCCCATCGCGAGTCGTGGCTCTACGCGACGTCCGGGCTCAGCAACCCGTGGAACCTCGACGCGCCGGGACGCGACCCGTCGGGCTTCTCCGGCCTCGGCTTCGAGCTCGTGGTCGAGAGCAAGGAGCCGGCGAGCTGGGCGGTGCCGCTGCTGCACAACCTGATGGCCTACGAACTGCTCGTCGCCGTCGGCACCTACGCGGACGCCGACCTGCTCGAGTACGGCAACCGCGTGCCGCTCGGCCGGTCGATCACGCCCGAGTTCGACAGCGCGATCCGCTGGCTGCTCGTCGAGCCGCCGCGGCACTACGCGGCGTCGTTCGAACTCGCGTCGGGGCGGGTCGACTTCTTCCACCTGGTGGGGGCGACCGACGCCGAAGTCGAACTCGCACGGCAGAGCGACCAGGACATGCTGGTGGCGCTGCTGCAGAAGGGTGGGGCGTGGCCGTGCACCGACGCGCGCCGCGCCAGCCTGCGATGAACGAACGCCCGCCGTTGCCGCCGCCGCCCGCATCGCCGTGCATCCTGGTGTGCCGCATGGACGCCGCCGACCGCTACTGCCTCGGCTGTGCGCGCACGCGCGACGAGATCTCGCGGTGGTGGGAGATGCCCGACGCCGAGAAGCGTTCGGTGCTGGCGATGCTGGCCTCGCGCCGCGGCGACCGGCCGCAGCGACCTGGTTGAGTCCGCCGATCGCCGGCGACCGCGTCGTGCTGGACCGGACCCGGCGCGCGCTGCACGATGCCGGCGACGCATGCCCGACCCGAATCCGCCGCCGCCGCGTCCCCTGCGCATCCGCCCGCTGGCCGAGCGCAAGAACCTCGTGCGCAAGGAGGACTTCGCGAAGGTGCTGCCGCCGGTCGCCGGGTTCCGGCAGTGGTTCGACGCGCTGCCCGACATCTACGGCAGCAAGGCGCTGAAGCAGGTCGTCGACCGCGTCGTGACGGCGCGCCAACACGGCCGCGAGGTCGGCGTGTCGCTCGGCGCGCACGTGCTCAAGGTCGGCCTGTCGCCGCTGCTGATCGACCTGATGCGCCGCGGCCTGATCACGCACGTCGCGACCAACGGCGCGTCGGCGATCCACGACTGGGAGACGGCCTACCAGGGCGCCACCAGCGAGGACGTCGCCGAGAACCTGCCCGACGGTTCGTTCGGCTTCTGGCGCGAGACGTTCACCGGCTTGAACGGCGCGACGAAGCGCGCGGGCGCGCGCGGCGAAGGGCTCGGCCTCGCGATCGGCCGGCAGATCCTCGACGACGATCTGCCCTACCGGCACCTGTCGGTGTTCGCCGAGGCCGCACGGCTGCAGATCCCGGCGACGGTGCACGTCGCGTTCGGCTGCGACATCACCCACATGGATCCCGACCTCGACGCCGCGGCCCTCGGTGCGGCGACACAGCGCGACTTCTGGTTGCTCGCCGACACCGTCGGCAAGCTGCAGCAGGGCGTGTGGCTCAACGTCGGCTCGGCGGTGATCATGCCCGAGGTGTTCCTGAAGGCGGTGTCGATCGCGCGCAACCGCGGGCAGCTCGGCGACGACTTCCTGACCGCGAACTTCGACATGCTGCAGCAGTACCGCGCGCTCACCAACGTCGTCCAACGGCCGCCGAAGGAGGGCAAGTCGATCCTGGCGATGCACGAGATCGTGCTGCCGCTGCTGCACCAGGCGCTGGTCTGCACGGCCGAGGCGCGCGGGTGCTTGAAGGAGCCTCGCTGATGAGCGCCCCGACCAACCGTCGCCTCGCCGAGATCCTGGCGGCCCTGCCGACGACGCGCGTGCTCGTGGTCGGCGACCTGATCCTCGATCGTTACGCCGACGGCAAGGCGAACCGCGTCTCGCCCGAGGCGCCGGTGCTGGTGTTCGAGTTCGGGGACGAACGCTACCTGCTCGGCGGCGCCTGCAACGTCGCCGCCAACCTGCGCGAGCTCGGTGCTTCGGCGTCGGTGCTCGGCGTGATCGGCGACGACGAGGGCGGGCGGCGTCTGCGGCAACTGCTGGTCGACGCCAACATCGACACGCAGGCGCTCGTCGTCGATCGTTCGCGGCCCACGACCCGCAAGACGCGCTACGTCGCCAAGACCCTGCAGGTGCTGCGCGTCGACGAGGAGAGCCGCGCGCCGGTCGGCGGCGACGCCGAACGGGCGATGCTGGCGATCCTCGAACAGCGGCCGTTCCCGTGGAAGAGCGTGCTGCTCAGCGACTACGGCAAGGGCGTGCTGACGCCGCGCGTGATCCGAGCCGCCGTCGCCGCAGCGAAGTCGCAGGGCGGCGTCACGGTCGTCGACCCGAAGGGCAAGGACTACTCGATCTACGCGGGTGTCGACCTGCTGACGCCCAACCGCGAGGAAGCGGAGGCCGCCACCGGCGTCGCGATCCGTTCGACCGCGGACCTGCATCGCGTGGCGCAGCGGCTGCGCGAGATCACCGGGACCCCGAACGCGGTGGTCACGCTCGGCAAGGACGGCATCTTCTTCGAGACCGGCGACGGTTCGCACCGGATCCTGCCGACCGAGGCGCGCGCGGTGTTCGACGTCACGGGTGCCGGCGACACGGTGGTCGCGTGCCTGACCTACTGCCGCGCCTGCGGCGTGCCGCTCGAGGAGAGCCTGCGTCTGGCCAACCACGCCGCCGGCATCACCGTCGGCAAGCTGGGAACGTGGGCACCGAGCCGCCGTGAGCTCCTGGCCCGGCTCGGCGACACCGCCCCCGGCGCCGACGGCAAGATCCTGACGCACGAACAGGCGATCGAAGTGGCGAGCCGCCTGCGCGCCGAGGGCAAGCGGCTGGTGTTCACCAACGGCTGCTTCGACATCCTGCACGCCGGCCACTGCGACTACCTGCAGCGCGCGCGCGCCTACGGCGACGCGCTGTTGGTCGGCGTCAACAGCGACGCGTCGGTGCAGCGGCAGCAGAAGGGGCCGGGCCGTCCGTTCAACACGCTCGCGGACCGCATGGCCGTGCTCGCGGCGCTGCAGGCGGTCGACTACGTGGTGCCGTTCGACGACGACACGCCGAGGGCCCTGGTCGAGGCGACGACGCCGCACGTGCTCGCGAAGGGCGAGGACTGGCGCGACAAGGGCGTGGTCGGTCGCGAGTGGGTCGAACAGCACGGCGGCCAGGTCGTGCTGGTGCCCCTGGTGGCGGGGCGCTCGACGACGAACGTCGTGCAGAAGATCCTGCAGTCGGGGAAGTGACGTCGGCCGGCGGCCGATCCCGCCGCGGCGTGCCGGTTCGTTCGCGCGATGCCGCCGATCGCGCTCAGCGCCGAGCCGCGCCGAGCGGAGCCTGCAGCACGCCCGCTTCCGCCATCAGCTTCTCGATCGCGTCGGGCGTGCTCGGCACGTCCTTGCTGAGCACTTCGTTGCCATCGGCGGTGACGAGGATCGTGTCCTCGATGCGGCAGCCCATGCCGACGTCGCGCAGGTAGGCGCCCGGCTCGACGGTGATCACCATGCCGGCGGCCAGGACGTCGACCGACGGATCGTGCACGGCGAGGCCGACGTGGTGGCACGGCCCGTGGTCGTTGCGGTAGCCGCGGGCGACGAGCATCTCGGCGCAGCGGCGACCGAGCACCGACAGCCGCGCGCCGGGCTTCACCTCGGCGATCAGCGCCTGCTGCACGTCGTACACGTCCTGCACGAGCTTGCGTTGCTCGGGCGAGAAGGTGCCCGATGCCGGGAACGTGCGCGTGACGTCGGTCGCGTAGCCGTGCAGCGTCGGCGCGTAGTCCATCACGATGAGATCGCTGGCCAGCAGTCGCCGTTCGCAGGTGTTGTAGTGGAGCACGCAGCCGTTCGGTCCGCCGCCGACGATCGCCGCGTAGGCGTCGGGCCCGGCACCCCGCAGCGTGAACACGAACCGCGCGGTGGCCGCGAGCTGGTACTCGAAGTGGCCCGGCTCGCAGCTGCGCATCGCCTCGGCGATGCCCTCGGCGGCGATCTCGGCGCAGCGCCGGATCACCGCGATCTCGGGAGCGGTCTTGGTCGGGCGCATGGCGTGCACGAACGGCTCGAGCGCGTCGAGTTGCACCCCGGGATGCGCCTTGGTGAGGGCCGAGGCGAACGCCTCTTCGCGCCCCGGGCGCCCGTCGAAACGGTCCTTGGCGACGCCATCGGCGGCTTCGGCCGCCTTGCGCGGCGTGCTGCCGGTGCGCGCTGCCGGTTGCAGCAGCGTGAACACGCGGGGCTTCGGCGCCGCTTGTTCGCCGCCGAGCAGTTCCCCGAGCGTCGTGTGCAGGCTGCGCACGTTGCCGGCCGTCGCGAAGCCGGTGCGTTCCGCCGTGGCGGTGCCCGGAGCGAGGAAGTTGCCGTCCCACGTCGCCGCGAACGGCGAATGCGGCGGCACCAGCAGTTCGTCGCGCTCGAGCGTGCCATCGGCAGCGAGGACCAGCAGCAACGCGAGGCCGGGTTCGCCGACGCCGGTCAGGTACAGGAAGTCCTGGTCCTGCACGAACGCACCAAAGTCGGCTTGCTTGGCCGCGCCGCGCACCACCACGATGGCGCGCTCCCCGGGATGGGCGGCGGCGATCCGTCCGGCCAGCGCAGCTCGTCGCGCCTGGAACTCGGTCACGGCGAGCGGTGGCGGTGGCGGCGGGAGGAGCGGGGCCTGGGCCGTTGCCGAGGCGGCGACGAGGACGAGCAGCGCGGCGCGACGGAGGTGCATTGGCCCACGATACGCGGCGCGACGAGCGGGTGCGAAGTGGCGCGCCGCGGTGTGTGGCCCATCGCGTCGCGTTCGTGGTTGGCGTGCGCGTCGACGGTGGGGGCTGTCGAGCCGCCGATCGCTGCAGTCGCCGTGCGTGGTCGGCGACAACGAGCCCGAACATGGCGCCCGGCGGTGCCGACACGAGCTTGGTCGCGGCGCGGCGCGGAGCGGCTGGCAAACAGCGACGGAACTGCCGTTGCCGCCGACACCTCCGCGTGGCATCCTTCCGCCAGACTTCTCCCCGCCGCACCTTCGGAGGCTCGTTTTGGCACTCGTCCCGCGCCGGCAGCGCAGCAAAGACAAAGTCGTCACCGACCGGAAGAGCCTCGCCGCGATCCTCGCGGCCCTGCGCGCCAGCGGCAAGGCGGTCGTCCTCACCAACGGTGTGTTCGACCTGCTGCACGTCGGGCACACGCGATGCCTCGAGGACGCCCGTTCTCGCGGGGACATCCTGGTGGTGGCGATCAACTCCGACGCGTCTGCCGAGGCGTTGAAGGGCAAGGGCCATCCGATCGTCCCGGCCGACGAACGCCTGGAGGTGCTCGCTGCGTTGTCGTTCGTCGACTACGTGACGACGTTCGACGAGCCGACCGCCGACGCCCTGCTGAACCAGCTCCGGCCGACGCTCTACGCCAAGGGCGCCGACTACAGCCTGAAGACGCTGCCCGAGAAGGACACGGTCAAGGCGCTGGACTGCAAGGCCGTGTTCGTCGGCGACAAGAAGACGCACTCGACGACGAAGCTGATCCAGCGCATCCAGAAGCTGAAGAAGAAGTGATCCGCCGCCCGTTCGCCGCCGTGCTGCTCGGCGCCGCGCTCGCCGCGACCGGCGCGGCGCAGTCGGCCACGGACATGCTCGTCGCCGACTACGAGAAGGCGCGCGCAGCGGAGTTGCTGGCCAGCGGCCAGCGCCACGTCGACCTCGGCTGGTCGATCCGCGACTCCGGGTTGATCCAGCAGGCCACCTGGCAGTTCGTGCGCGCCGTCGAGTTGTCCGAGGGCAAGCACCAGGGCGCGGTGATGGTCCTCGGCATCGTCCGCAACTACGGCGAGGCGTTCTGGAAGAAGCGCAAGAAGACGGCGAGCAAGGCGTCGCTGCAGAGCTACGAGAAGCGTGCGCTGGCGATCGAGCGCCAGGACCGCAAGGGCCAGATCGAGCTCGCCCGCGCCGCGCACCAGGCCCACCTCGTCGATCGTGCGCGCGAGCACTGGCTTGCGGCGTTGCAGATGGGCGCGGAGATCCAGCGCACCGACAAGGGGCTGCGCATCGACAGTGTCGTGGTGCCCGAGGAGCACGCCGCGTGGGTTGGCGAGCGCGTGCGCACGGTGAACGGCGCGGTTCCTCGCTTCGAGCCGGCCGGCACGAAGGTGCCGGCAGCAGCGGCGCTGCGCGAGGTGGGCAGCGGCCCGGTCGTCGTGCGCACCGACCTGCCCGGCGATGCCGCCGAGAAGCTGCATGCGCTGGCGGCGGCGCTGTTGCCGCACCTGCAGGAACGGCTCGACGGCACCTCGGTGCGGCCGCTGGTCCTGAACGTGATCGGCACGCGCGCCGACTACGACGCGTACCTCGCCGCCGTGGGGCATCGTGGTGCTCCTGGCCGCGGGCTCTGCGACTACGGCAGCTTGCGCGCGTTCGTCTGCGCCGAAGGACTCGGCGAGAACGAGATCCGCGGCCTCGTGCTGCACGAGTTGACGCACCTGTTCTTCTTCGCCAGCTCGCCAGTGGCGATGCCGGATTGGTATGCCGAAGGCCTGGCCGAGACCTACGGCGGCCAGGGCACGTTCACCTGGGACGGGCGGCGGCTCGTCGTCGGTGGTGCGATGAGCGGCGAGCGCTTGGCCGCGGTCAAGCAGGCGCCGCTGCCGTTGCGCGAGTTGCTCGCGGCGCGCGCCGAGCAGCAGCTGGGTGCCGGCCAGGAGCAAGGCCTGAAGTTCTACGCGCAGTGCCAGGCGTTCCTGCGGTGGATGCTGCAGCCTGGCAACCGGTACCGCGACCGCTTCCTGGCCTGGGAGGACGAGTGCCGCAGCGCGATGCCCGGCGTGTCGGCGACGTCGCGGTTCGGCGATACCGGGCCGGCGGCGGCTGCGTTCGATCGCGTCTTCGCGCGCGACTTGCCGGCGATGGAAGCGGCGTTCCTCGACTGGCTCGCGGGCCAGTAGGAAGCGCGCGCTGCTGGCCTACGGCCAGCGCAGGTTGCCGGCCACGCCGAGGCGGTCGCGCACTTCGTTCTCGATCGTGGCGAGCATCGCCGCCAACGTGCCCGCGGTCCGGCGTGACTCGACCGCGGTTGCGAGGTCGCCGAGGCCGAACGCGAACTGCTCGCGCAGGAAGGCGTCGGCGAGCGGTGCTGGCGGGACCGGGTCGCCGTTGCCGACGAGCGCAATCGCGGCCAGTGCCTGCATCGGCGCCGTGATGTCGCCCTCCAGCACGATGCCGCGGTCGCGTGAGTGCGCGCGCACGATCACTCCAGGCGTCGGTTCGGCGGCGAGCAGTGCGTGCAGCCGCGGCGATGCGTCACGGAACGTCGCCGGGCCGGCGGCGATTCCGGCGGCGAGCGCCCGCGCCACCACGCGGAGGTTGCCGTCCTCGAGCAGTTCCACCAGGCGCAGCCGGCTCGCGCCAGCGGTGGCCAAGTGCGCGAGCAGCTCGACAGCCTCCGGGCGCGCGTTCGCGGCCACCCGGTATCGCGGCAGGCCGAGGCAGGTCGCTTCGAACGCCTGCGGCAGGTGCTCCCACACCGCATCGCGCACGGCCGTGCCGCGCCGCGCGAGCCAGGCGCAGGCATGCGCGACGACGTCGGCGTCGTGATGCGGCAACCAGCCGAAGACCGAACACACGGCGTCGGGCGTGCATGCGTCCGCCGCTTCGATCGCGACAAGCAACTGGCCGACCGGTTCCGAGTCGTGCCACTGCGCGAGGTGCAGGACCTCGTGGATGCGTCGGCGACCCAACGCGCCGAGCGGTGTCGCCGGCAGGGTCGTCGCACGCCCCGCGAGCAGTTCGTCGAAGGCCGCAAGCCACGGAGCCTCGGCAGGCAGACCCGCCGTTGCCGCCGCGACGATCGTGGCGGCGGCGTCGTGGCAGTGCTTGCGAACCGCCAAGTCCTCGTGCGACTGGCAGAACGCGTGGAGGGGTGCTAGCGCGACGAGGCCCGCGTCGCCCCACGCCGCCAGCGCCTTGCAGGTCGCACGCACGACGTCGAAGTCGACGTCCCAGAGGCGCGCGACGAGGTCCGCGCGCTCGGCAACCGGCAGTCGGGCACCGTTCTCGTGCATCCACGCCACCGCTCGCAGCCGCTGGTCGGGGTCGGCGCTCGCCAGCAGGCCGCGCGCGGCGGCGCCATCGAGGGGTTCCGCCGAGAGCGCGAGCCAGGCCGTCGCGAGGTCCGGTGCCGCCCAACTGCCTGGCCCCGGTCCCACCCACGAGATCGCGGCGCGGGCCGTGACCTTGTGCAGCTCGGCCGCCAGCAGCGTGGTCAGTTCGCTGCGATCGTCGCGAAGGGCGCCGTCGGTCGCGACCAGCCAGCGGCACGTCGCCATGCGTTCGGCCTCCGCGGCTTCGCACAGGTACGCGCGTACGGTCGGCGTGCTGCCGTCGTCGGACAACAGCGTCGCGACCTCGAGCATGCGCACGGCAGCCCGATCGACGGTGCGTGCGATGGCAACCAGGTCGGCTCGCAGCGCAGCCCGCTGCTCGCGGGTCACGAACGGCGACAGCGCGGCGAGTGCGCGCACCGCGCCCTCGCCCGCCGGCGGTTCCTCGCGGATCCCATCACGCAACTCCGGGAAGGCGAGGATCGCCGGCCGGCCGATGCGACCGAGGATCTCCGCCATCCGTGCGGTGACCTCCGGGGCCTGCTCGCGGCGCGTGGGCCACGCCAGCCGTTCGCGCAGCTGCGGCACCGCCGCGGCGCCGAGGTTGACCAGTCGGCGCGTGGCGTCGCGGCACAAGGTGTCGACCGCAAGGTCGTCGAGCGCACGTTCGGCGATCTGCCGCGCGCGTTCGCCCTGCGCCATCGCCGCGCCGGCAAGCACCACCATGCTCGCGAGCGACGGAAGAAGGCTGCGTTTCCGCACGGGGCGCGATGGTATCAGGTTGGCCGGAGCATGGACCCGCTGATGCCCGCGAGCAGGAATCCGGCGCCCGCCACGCTGACGATCAGGCACACGTAGGCGAGCATCATCTCGCCGAAGCCCCCCAGGTAGGTGCCGCGCGTGCGTTCGACCTCGGCGAACCACCACAGCAGGGCCGCGAGCGGCAACGCCAGGCACAGGCACGCTCCGACGCGGCGCAACCAACCGTGAACGGCCGGGCGATCTGCCGAGCTGCGCGCGAGCAGCAGGCCGAGCCCGCTGCCGAACGCGGCGCCGAGCAGCCACGGGTCGACCGGCGAACTGCCGCGCAGGAGCTCGCCGACCACGGATGCGACGAGCACGCTGACGACCCCGGCGCCGACGATCCACCCCGCGAGGTACGTGAGGTACCAGCGAACACGGCGTGGTGGAGCCATGGCGCGGAATGATGACTGCTCGTGCGCGCGCCGAAAAGGGGGGGCCGCGGCCGGGGCTTGCGGGAGATGGGCGGTCTCGCCTGCCGCCGCACACGAGGCAGAAAACAGACGAGAATTCGTGGCCACTGCCTGCCGACCCCTGCGGCACTCAGTCGGCCGCGACGCCGAAGGACGCCCACCAGGCGTCCGCCCCTTCGGCCCGCAGCGTCGCGATGTCGCCATAGCCGAACAGGCAGCCGATCGTGGACAGCCCCGCTGCCTTGCCGGCGCGCAGATCCTGCACACCGTCGCCGACCATCACCGCGGATGCCGCGGCGATGCCGAGTTCGCGCAGCGCGGCGCGCAGCGGCTCGGGGGATGGCTTCCGCTGCGGCAGCGTGTCGCCGCCGACGATGGCGCCGAGCAGGTCGGCGACGCCGAGATGCGCCAGCAGCGGCCGCGCGAAGCGTTCGGGCTTGTTGGTGACGACGCCGAGCCGGCGGCCGGCCGCCCGTTCGCGCTCGAGGAACGGCAACACGCCGGGGAACAGGCGTGCGTGCACGGTGCACTGGGCGTGGTGGTGGTCGACGTACATCGCCAGTGCGTCGTCGAGCATCGCCTCGCGACGTGTCCCCGCCCCCGGCAGCGCGTCGTGCAGAGCGCGCGCCAACAACGCGCGAGCGCCGTCGCCCACGAACGCGCGCACCGCGGCGAGGTCGGCCGGCGGCAGGCCATGCCGCGAGCGCACGTGGTTGCAGCTCGCGGCGATGTCCGGCAGCGTCTCCGCGAGCGTGCCATCGAGGTCGAACAGGAAGGCGGCGGGCTGGCGCACGGCGCCGGTATACTCGCGCGGCCGATGCGAGCGCCTTGCCTGTGCGTCCTTCCCGTCCTGCTGGCCTCGTGCGGGCTCGTGCGCGACTGGCGCGAACTCCAGAGTGCGCCGATGACCCTCGGCGAGTGCTACGACGGGCTGGTGCACGTCGCCAACGGCGCCGGCTTCTCGGTCGATGGCAGCGCGAGCGACCGTGGCATGGGTCTGTGGCAGTCGCGATGGCGCTTCCGCACGCTGCCGCCGGTCGGCCGACCGGCGCGCTACCGGCTGCACGCCGAGATCCTGGTCGACGAAGGGTCCGCGAAGACCGGGTGGCCGATCCGCTTCGCGGTCGACCAGGAGCATGTCGACGATCTGCGGCGATCGATCGAACCGCGCGAACAGGACTGGTCGTCGATCGGCCAGGATCGCGAGACCGAGACGATCCTCGGCGAGGCGCTGGTGCGGAAACTGGCGCCGGCCTCGACGTCGCCGCGGCCCGCGACGAGGGTGCCCTGAACGTGGCAACGGCCGGTGCCATCGGCCCGGTCGCGTCCTGGTCCACGCGCGCGCGAACGGTTTGCCCAGAGCGGGTCCTTCCGCCGATCCCTTGCCGCAGATGACCACGGGTTCCGCGCGCAGCGAGGATGCCATCGGCGCGGCGCCGCACGCCGCGACGGGCGCCGCCGAACTGTCGGTGCTGATCGTGAACTACAACACCTGGCGCGAGTGCGCGCAGGCGGTCGCGACGCTGCGCGCACACGGCCCGACTCGTCCCGACGGCACGCCGATGCCGTTCGAGTGCATCGTCGTCGACAACTGCTCGCCGTGGCGCGATCCGCACGAGATCGCCGCCGTCGAACGCGAACTGCGCTTGCTGGCCGAGCAGCAGGGCGACCCGCTCGCGGGGCGGTTGCTGCTGCACCACGAGAACGGCGGCTACAGCAAGGGCATGAACCTCGCCGCCGCGAACGCGCGGGGCCGCTGGTTCCTGGTCAGCAACCCCGACGTGCTGTTCGGCCCGGGCCTGATCCCGGCCCTGCAGCGCCACCTCGAGAACGACCCGACCGCCGGGTGCGTGGTGCCGAAGGGCTTCTGGGAGCCGGAGTTCGCCGGCCGCCTGCCGCCGAACACGCTGCCGACGCTGCGCGAACTGCTGGCCACGACGCTCGGTCAGTTCGTGCCGCGCATCAGCCACTGGTGGGCGCGACGCCTGGCGCGCCGCTGGACGCGCGTCTGGAGCGCCGAGCAGCCGCTGGCGCTGCCGATGATGTCGGGCTGCATGTTCCTGATCGAGCGGGCCTTCTTCGACGAGATCGGCCGCTTCGACGAGCGTTACCCCCTCTACTACGAGGACACCGACCTGTCGCTGACGATCCGCAAGCGCGGGCGCACGGTCACGCAGGTGCCGGACGCGCGGCTCGTGCACTTCGTGAATCGATCGGGCATGAGCGACATGGAGTCGGCGTGGAAGCGTCACCACGTGAGTCGCCGGCTCTACTTCGCGAAGTGGTACGGGCGGCTCGGCACCTGGGCGCTGTCTGCCGCCGACTGGCTGCTGAACCGCAGCCCGCTGCGCAACCGCAAGCGCTTCCGGTACCCGATGCCGCTCGTCGACCTCGGCGCGTCCGACGGACCGCCGCGGCTCGAGTTCGGCCGCGACTGCGAGCGGTACGTCGTGCTGATGTCGCTCGACCCGAACTTCTATCTCTCGGCGGGCATGTTCGGCCGCGGGTCGTCGTGGACGCCGTCGCCGACGGCGTTCCGTCACTTCGTTCCCGCGGTCTTCTACTTCACCGCCTACGACCTCACCGGCGGGCGGTTCGAGCGGCTCGGCTGCTGGCGCTTCCAGTGCCTGTCGTACCTCGGCACGTCGATGGCGCCGAAGGCGGGAGTGTCGTGACCACGCCGGTGCTGTCGGTCGTCGTGTTGAGCTGGAACACGAAGGACCTGACGCTCGCGTGCCTGCGCGGTCTGTTCGCCGAGACGCCGCGGCACGACCGCGAAGTGATCGTCGTCGACAACGGCAGCCACGACGGCAGCGCCGACGCGATCGCCGCGGCGTTCCCGCAGGTCGTGCTGCTGCGCAACCCGGACAACCGGCTCTACGCCGCGGGCAACAACCAGGGGGCTGCGGCGGCGCGCGGTGCGTTCGTCTGCACGCTCAACAGCGACACCGAAGTGCGCCCCGGCGCGCTCGATCTCCTCGTCGACTGGCTGCGCGCGCATCCCGACTACGCCATCGCGGCGCCGCGGCTGTGCGATCCGGACGGCAGCGTGCAGCACGCCTGCCAGCGCTTCCCGACGCTCGCGACGGCGTTGTGCTTCGACTCGTGGTGGGGCACGTGGTGGCCCGGGTCGTGGGTGCAGCGCCGTTACCTGATGCGCGACTTCGACCACCTGCAGAGCCGCGACGTCGACCAGCCGCCGGCGGCGTGCTGGGTGCTGCGCACCGCGGAATGGCGGCAACTCGGCGGCTTCGACGAGACCCTGTCGCTGTTCTACAACGACGTCGACCTGTGCCGGCGTCTCGTGCGCGCCGGCCGCCGCATCCGCTACGTCGCCGAGGCCGAGGTGCTGCACCACCGCGGCGCATCGACGAAGAACTTCGCGAAGATGCTCGTGCTCTGGCACAAGAACCGGCGGCGCTACTACGAGAAGCACTGGGGGTGGTGCGGTCGCGCGTGGATCGCGGTCTGCGTGTGGCTGCGCATCCGCGAGGAGTGGCTGAAGATCAACGCGCGCACGAAGAACGACCCGGGCCGCCGCAAGGCCGAGCGAGAGCATCTCGCCAACGCGGTCAAGGAGCTGCGCGCGTCGTGAAGGTCTGCTTCGTCACCGGCAACTGGCCGCCCGAGGCGATCGGCGGCACCGAGCAGGTGGTCACCGCGCTGGCGCAAGAACTCCGCGCGCGCGGTGTGTCGGTGTTCGCGATCAGTGGCAGCGACCAGCGCCACGCCGGCGTCGACGTCGAGGCGCAGCAGCACGCCGACGTGCCGGTGTTCCGGGTGCGACGCCGCGACGACGAGTCGGACGTTCGTGGTCTCCTGCGTCCGCGCCTGCAGGCACTGGTGCGCGAGCTTCTGGTCCGCGAACGCCCCGACGTCGTGCACGTGCACAGCTTCGCGCACTTCGGCGGCGGCATCACGCCGCTCTGCCGCGAACTCGGCCTGCGAGTCGTCGCGACCTTCCACGACCTGTGGACCACCTGCGCCCGCTTCTTCCGCGTGCCGTACGGCGGCGTGCAGTGCCCGAGCGGGACCGACCGTGGGCCGTGCGTGATCTGCGTCAACGACGCGCTGCAGATCGACCCGGCTGCCGTGGCGCTGGGGCTGCGCGAACGCGATCGCGTGCTGCGCGCCGAAGTGGCCATGCTGCACGCGGCGACCGCGCCGAGCCGCAGTGCCGCCGCGTTCGTGCGTGACTGCCTGCCGATGCAGGCTCCGATCGAGGTGATCCCGCACGGGCTGCTGCGGCCGGTGCCGGCCGCGCACCGCGCCGCGCCGCCGACGCCCGGGCAACCGTTGCGCATCGGCACCTTCGGCGGCGTCGTGCCGGAGAAGGGCGTGCGCGAACTCGTCGAAGCGCTCCGCGGCCTGCCGGTCGAAGTGCACGTCGCGGGCCCCGGCTACGACGAGGCCTTCGAAGAGCAGCTGCGCGGGCTGGCCGCGCGTGACGGCACGCGCCTCGTGCGCCGCGGTCGCTTCACCGCCGCCGAACGCCATCCGGCGCGCGACCTGCACCTCGCGGTGTTCCCGAGCAAGTGCCAGGAGACCTACGGCCTCGTCGTCGACGAAGCACTGGCGCACGGCGTGCCGGCCGTCGTCTCGGATCAAGGCGCGCTCCGCGAACGCGATGGCACCGGCGGCGTCGTGGTCACGCCGCTGTCGGCCTTGGCTTCGGTGCTGCGCGAACTGGTAACCTCTCCGAACCGTCTCGCGGCGCTGCGCACCGCGATCCCGGCCACGCTGCCGACGATCGCGGCGTCGGCCGACCGCCACCTCGAACTCTACGCCCGCCTGCGATGAAGCACCTGTTCTCGCCGCTGCTGCCGAAGGATCCGCTGCACGGTCCGGTGCTGGTCCTCGCCGCGCACCCCGACGACGAAGTCATCGGTGCCGGCGGCATGCTGGCATGGCACGCCGAACGTGGCCATGCGATCACCGTCGTGCACGCGACCGACGGCGCCAAGGGCGACCCCGGCCAGCGCGAGCACGACATCCGCGCGGTGCGGCGCGCCGAGGGCAAGGAAGCGCTCGCGCGGCTCGGCATCGGCGAAGCGCGGCACTGGGATCTGCCCGACGGCGAACTGCCCGAGCACCTCGCGGCGCTGACGACCCGCATCGCCGAGGTGATGCGCGAAGTGAAGCCGCGCACGCTCTACAGCTTCCACGCCGGCGAGGCGCACCGCGACCACCGGGCGATCGCCGCCGCCACCGCCGCGGCTGCCGCGGCCCTGCCCGCCGATTGCCGGTGCCTTTGCTACGGCGTCAACTTCGTGCCGCCCGGCGGCACCCTGTTCGACACCACCGCGACCTACCCGCGTTGCTACCGGGCGCTGCAGGCCTACGGCAGCCAGAACGCCTACATCGACCTGCCCGGCATGAGCGAGCACCGTTGCCGCGCCGCGACGGTCAACCTCGACATTCCCGGCGTGCTCTACGGCGAGTTGTTCCTCGACCTGCGTCCAGCGGAACTCGCCGAGGCGCACGCGCTGCAGGATCGCCTGCACCGCTTCGTGCAGCGGGAGACGCCGTGACCGGCAAGCCGACGGTTTCGCTGGTCATCTCGGTCTGGAACCGCAAGGACGACCTGCGCGAGAACCTGCGCGCGATCGCCGCCCAGAGCGTGCCCGCCGACCAGGTGATCGTCGTCGACAATGCCAGCCACGACGGCACGCCGGAGATGGTGCTCGCCGAGTTCCCGTGGGTGCAGCTGATCCGCATGCCGCACAGCCGGTACGGTGCGTGCGAGACGTTCAACGTCGGCTTCGCGTCGGCGCGCGGCGAGTTCACCGGCATCCTCGACGACGACGTCGTGCTGCCGCCGACGTTCGTCGAGCAGATGCTGGCGAAGTTCGCGCAGGAACCGGCGACCACCGCGATCCTGTCGCCGAAGGTGCGCGAGCCGGAGATGCCCGAGTGGTACCTGACGTCGCCGGCGATCAACCGGGAGCGCTACCTGCCGACGTTCCGCGGCTGCGGCTCGATGGCGCGCACGCAGGCACTGCGCGAGGCGAACTGGTACGACATCCGCTTCTTCATCTTCGGCAACGAGCGCGACTTGACCACGCGCCTGCTCAACCTCGGCTACCGCGTGAAGATGGTGCCGAGCATCGAGGTCTTCCACAAAGCGCCGTTCGGCATGCGCCACGGCAAGCGGAGCCTCTACTACCACGTCCGCAACTTCTGGCTCTACGCGTTCAAGTACCTGCCGTGGAGCCAGGTGCTGGCGTTCCCGTTCCGCTTCCTCGGCAAGCGCCTCGGCGGCAAGAAGGAGGGGGCGGGCGGCGAGGTGGCCGACGCGGTCGGCACCATCGGGCTGTTCGAGAACATCAAGTCGGTGAAGTGGGGGTGGTGGGTCTGCGTGAAGGCGACCCTCGCGGCGCTGGGGTCGCTGCCCTACTGCCTGAAGCACCGGCAGGTCTGCCGGCACCCGGACTTCGAGCCGCCGCTGCGATAGCCCGACCCGACGAAAAAAAGTTCTCGGAATGGGTTGGCCGTTCGCGGCCCGACGGCGCCTTGGGCTCCGTGCGCAGCCGATTCGTCGGCGACGCACGCTTCCCGCCGGATCCGGTTCGACCAGAGCCGGGAGCGGCGGTGACCGAGAGATGTGCAAGGGAGGGTGGCTGCTCGCGGGCCACCCGTTTTTCTCGCGCGGTCACCTCGACTCGAGCCAACGACTTGGCGTGCTGCCGCGCCGCTGCCGATAGCATCGACCAACCTCCTCGTGGTCAGCGCGATCGTCGTCAACTGGAACGGCAGGGACTACCTGCCGGCGTGCCTCGACGCGCTGCTCGCCCAGGAACCGCCGCCCGCCGAAGTGCTCGTCGTCGACAACCACTCGACCGACGGCTCGCGGGAACTGGTCGCGGCCCGGTACCCGACCGTGCGCGTGATCGACACCGGCAGGAACGCCGGCCCGTGCCACGCCCGCAACGTCGGCGCCGAGGCTGCCGCGCACGAGCTGTGCCTGTTCGTCGACAACGACGTGGTGCTCCACCAAGGGGCGTTGCGCGAACTGCTCGCCTGCCTCGCGGCGGACCCGCGCGCGGCGATGGTTCAGGCGCGTTCGCTGTGCGGCGACGACGAGAACGTCGTGCACTACGACGGCGGCGATCTGCACTTCCTCGGCACGCTGGTGCTGCGCAACTGGTACCAGCCGCGCAGTGCCGCGGCGGACCCCGGCGGCCCGGTCGGCGCCGCGATCGCCCTGTGCTTCCTCTGCAAGCGCAGCGCCTACCGCGAAGTCGGCGGCTTCGACGAGAACCTGTTCATCCTCTACGAGGACAACGAGTTCTCGTGGAAGCTGCGCATGCGCGGCCACACGACCTGGGCGAGCCCGCGCGCGCTGTGCACGCATCACGGCGGCACCAAGGGCCTGTCGGTTCGGGGTGTTGGCGAGTACCCGGGGCGGCGCACGTTCCTGCACAGCCGGAACCGCTGGTACGTGCTGATCACCTGCATGCGCTGGCGGACGTTCCTGCTGACGATGCCGGCCCAACTGATCTACGGCATCGTCTACGCGGGCTTCGGCGTGCGGCGCGGGCACCTCCGCGACTGGCTGCGCGGCAAGTGGGAGTTGCTGAAGATGCTGCCGCAGGCGGTGCGCGCGCGTGGTCCCGCGCAGCGCGGCCGCACCGTGCCCGACCGCGAACTGCTGGTCGCCGCGCCCGTGACGCTCAACCCCGGCCTGGCCGAAAAGGGCGCCGCGGCGGCGCTGCGGCGCGGGCTGGATCGGTTCTTCGCCGGCTACTGGGCCGTGGTCCGGAGGCTCTGTGGCTGAGCCGCTGCCGCGTACCGGCGCCGTGGTGCTGAACTGGCGCCGCGCCGACCTCACCGAGCGGTGCCTGCAGGACCTGCTCGCGGTCGCCGACGTGCCGCTCGCGGTGCTGGTGATCGACAACGGGTCGGGCGACGCCGACGTCGCGTCGCTGCGCGCCGCCGTCGCCGCGGCGAACGCGCGGGGGGGGATGCACACGGTCGAGCTCGCGGCCCTGCCCGAGAACCGCGGCTTCGCTGGCGGCATGAACCACGGCATCGGCTGGGCGGCGGCGGCGGGGCTGCCGTTCGTGCTGCTGCTCAACAACGACCTGCGGCTGCCCGCCGACTTCCTGCGGCCGCTGGTCGCGGCGCTGCAGAACGATCCGCGGATCGCAGCGATCGGGCCGACGGTGCTGTCGCCCGGCGGCCGCGTGTGGGCCGAAGGCGGGCGGCGCGCCTTCGTGCCGAACGGGCTCGTGCTGCAACGGGCCGGTCGTGCGCCCGCACCGCGCGAGCGTGGACCCGAGGCGGTGGGGTTCCTGCCGTGCGCGTGCGTCCTGTTCCGCACGGCGGCGGTGGCCGCGGCCGGCGCGTTCGACGACGGCTACTTCATGTACTGGGAGGACGTCGACCTGTGCGAACGCCTGCGCGCGCGCGGCAGCACGATCGTGTGGCTGCCGTGGGTGCGCGTCGAACATCTCGGCGGCCAGTCGGCGGGCGGCGGCCGGTCGCCGGCGCGCAAGTTCCTGATGGCGTGCAACGCGGTGCGCTTCCTGCGCGCGCGCGGCTCGTTCACGGCGTGGCTCGCCTGGGCGTGCTGCGACGTGCTGCTCTGGCCGCTGAGCCTGCTGGGCGGCGTGCGCGGGGCGTGGGCGAAAGCGTGCGGCACCTGGGCCGGGCTGCGTGGGCATCGCGCGTCGGCGGCGGATGTCGCCCGCTGGCACGCCTAGTCGCTCAGGGCTCGGCCACGAGCCGCGCCCGCACCGCCGCTGCCGCGGTGCGTTCGGCCGACGAACGCACGTCGTCCTCGGGTCGCGTGCGGGTCGCGAGCGCATCGAACGGCGCGGCCGCGCCGGCGTCGACGCGCCGCGCATCGACGACCACCTCGCTGTTGCCGCGGTTGGTGAACTCGGCGCGCAGCGCCTGATCGACGGCCGACTCGCGGCCGACACGCAGCACGCCGAGCACCGATAACGAACCGCCTTCGGCGCAAGCGCGCGCCGCGGCGAACATCCGCTTGCCGGGAAGGACCGCTTGGACGTCGAGTCCCGGGCACAGCCAGCGGCCGCTGGAAGGCGCCGCGCGTTGCGCCGCGTGGGCCAGCGCCGACAACGAGTCGACGAGCAGCAGCACGTCGTGGCCGGCTTCGACTTCGCGCTGGGCTGCGGCCAGCGTCAGGTCGGCGAGCGCCACGTGACGTTCGGGCGCGTCCCCGAACGTCGAACCGACGACGTCACAGCCGGCGATGCCCGCAAGCGCGGATCGCATGGCCTCGAGATCCTCGGGGCGCTGGTCGAGCAGGCACACGAACGTGCGCAGCGCTCCATCGCAGG
The DNA here is from genome assembly GCA_937952215.1 of uncultured bacterium. Classification (GTDB taxonomy): domain Bacteria; phylum Planctomycetota; class UBA1135; order UBA1135; family UBA2386; genus UBA2386. The sequence goes on along the minus strand of CALFZH010000032.1, from coordinate 10,427 downwards.
CGTGCAGCGCGCCGACGAGCCGTGCGAACAGGGCGCCAGCGGCCCAGGCCGGCGGGGCGGTCCACAACACCCGATGCCCGCGCCACCACGGCGCCAGCGTCGCCAACGTTGCCAACGCCGGGTCGTCGGCGAGCAGTTCCAGCGGCCGCGTCGCTACGATCGGCGTGCGCGCCGCGAACGCGAGCCGGCCGGCGAGCTGGTCTCCAGCGGCACCGTTCACCGTGTCGACGTGCACGAGGGCGAAGAACCGTTCGTTGCCGCGCGGCGCCCGCAGCCTCCCGCGCACGCGGTGCCCGGACTTGAGGTTGAGCGCGCGGACCTGACTCGGACTGATGAACGGGTCGTGCGGTCCGGCGGCGAAGTCGTGGTGCGGCGACCGCAGGAAGCCGAAGCCCTCCGGCAGCAGTTCGAGCACGCCTTCGGCGGTGACCGTCTGTCCGCGCTCGAGGCGGTGCGCGTAGAGCGCCGCGAGCAGTTCGGCGCGCGACAGGTTGGGGGCGGCCTGGCTGCCCTCGGCCAGCATCAGCGCCGACAGTTCGGCGCCCGAACACCGCACGAGATCGAGGCCGGTGGTGGCGTCGGACGGCGAAGCGGGGTCGGCGGACGTCATGGCGAGATCGCCTGCAGCACGGCGGCGACGGCGGCGCGCATCGTCGCCAGATCGGCATCGTTGTCGACGGTGAAGGCGGCACGCCGGCGTTTCTCGGCGAGCGGCGCCTGCGCCGCCTCGCGCCGCGCCAGTTCGTCCGGGCTCCAGCCGCGGGCCGCTGCCCGGGCGCGTCGCGTCGCGTCGGCGGCGTGCACGAACACCACGTGGTCGCACTCGGCGATCAGCCCGTTCTCGAGCAGCAGCGGGACGTCGAGCAGCACCGAATCGCCGCGCGCCTTGGCGGCGGCCAGGCCCGCCAGGATCCGGGCGCGGATCGGCGGGTGCAGGATCGCCTCCAGGCGGGCACGCGCCGCCGGGTCGCGGAACACCACCGCCGCCATGGCCGGTCGATCGAGCGCGCCCCCGCGCACGACGGCAGGCCCGAACGCCGCGGCGATCGACTGCAGCACGGGCGCTTCCGAGCTGACGGTGCGCGCCACCTCGTCGGCGTCGATCCGGCACAGGCCGTAGGCCGCGAACGTGGCCGCGACCGTCGACTTGCCCGCCGCGACCCCGCCGAGCAGGCCCAGCACGACCGGCACCGCCGGGCGGAACGGCCTGGCTTCTGGCGGAGTTGCGGGGTCGCCCGGCATCGCCGCATCGTGGACCTCGCCATCCCCGCCATCAAGCTGCACCGGCCGCGCCTTGACCTTCGCGCGCCCGCCTTTCTAAGATCCGCGCCCTCGCGTCCCGGCCTGTTGTGCTCCCCGCACTTCGGGCTGCCCGCTCGTGCCCTCGAGCGGTGCGTGTTCTCTCGTCCCTGCGGCCCGTCGCAGGGCACTTTCGTCCCGCCGGCCAGCCGGCGGTCGCCCTCTCGCCTACAGACCCCTCGGAGTCAGTCCCAATGCTCAATCGCCAGCGCGGTGCGGCCCACGTGCCGATGATGTTCTTCCTGCTGCTCCTGGTCATGTTCCTCGGCGCGGTGGCGTTCGCGTTCGCGGCGAACACCAAGAACGGCGAGCTCACCAAGCAGCGCAACGATGCGGTCAACGACCTCGACGTGCGGAAGCGCCGCGACCTGCTGGTCGAGCACTACATCGAGGACTTCGGCAAGGTCATCGCCAAGGCCGGCAAGTACGAGGGCCGCAAGAACCAAGGCGGCGTGTACGGCGACGCGGTGATGAACCAGGTCGGCGTGATGAACCCGACCGAGGTCCAGGCCGCCCTCGACGCCGCCCTTGCCAACGCCGGACTCGGCGCGGCCAGCGGGCTCGAGAACGTCCTCGGCAGCCTGGTCACCAAGATCAGCCAGCAGGCGCAGCGCGTGCGCGACATCGAAGCCGAGCGCGACAAGGCGCTGGCCGAGAAGGGCGAGGTCGATCGCCGCTTCCAGTCGGCCACGGCCGACGCGTCGGCCAAGGCGCGCGAGTTCTCGCAGAACCTCGACCAGGTGCGCAGCGACTTCGACACGGCCAAGCAGGACAAGGACAACAGCATCGCCCAGGCGGTCAACGGCCTGCGCGCGAAGAACGAGGAGCTCGCCGCCGAGAAGGACCGCGCCACGGCGAAGGAGAAGGAGCTCAACTTCGAGATCGCCAAGCGCGACATGCACGCGTCGGCGTTGATCGCCCGCGACGCCATGCGCAAGCCGGCCGACGTCGCCGACGGCAAGATCCTGGTCGCCAAGAACGGCATCCCGACCGCGTTCATCAACCTCGGTCGCAAGGACATGCTGCTGCCCGGCACGATCTTCCGCGTCAAGAACAACAACAGCGCGGCGGTGAAGGGCTACGCGACCGTCACGCGCGTCGAGGAAGAGCGCGCCGAAGTGGCGCTGTCGGGCTTCGTCGACCCGGTCGGCGACTTCGCTCGCGCCGGCGACCTGCTCTACAACGACCTGTTCACCCCGCGCGTCACCCGCACGATCTACCTGATGGGTCGCTTCCAAGCGCCCGCGAAGCCCGAGCTCGCGACGCTGCTGCGCAACCTGGGCAACCGGGTGGTCGACAAGATGGCGCCCGGTGTCGACACCGTGATCCTCGGCAACGACCCGATCAACGAGGCCGGCGACGGCTTCGCGTCGGTGCAGGACTCGGCCGAGTTCAAGCAGGCGAGCGAGCTGCGCGTCGAGTTCGCCTACCTGGCGACGATCCGGGATCTCATCAAGCTGTGAGCTGGCGCCGCAGGCGCCAGCGACAGCTTGATGCGATGAGTTTCCCGTCGCGCCTGCCGAAGCACGTTGTAGCGAGGGAACGCAACGGGCGGCTACGTCGCGACGGAGGGCGCCGCTGCGCGGCGCCGTCCGTTGTGGGGCGCTAGCCGGTCGGGGTGTCGGCTTCACCGAACGGGTGCGTCGACCGCGCTTCGTTTCCCAGGGCGCGCTGTCCGTGATTCTGCGCCGCGGTAGGCTCTGCCGCGCCGATGACGCTGGACGACCCGAAGGTGCGCGAGGCACTCGATGGCGGCGAGATGCCGCGCATGTCGTTCGGTGACCACCTCGACGAGCTGCGGTCGCGCCTGATCAAGGCGATGCTGGCGATCGTCGTCGCGGTGCTCGGCGTGCTGCCGTGGAAGCAGGGGGTGCAGGACATCATCATCGAGCCGTACCGCGTGCAGTGGCGGCTTGGCTTCCAGGACCACGTCGAGGGGCTGCGCGGCAAGATCGCCGCAGCCGAGGCGCAGACCGCGCCGTCGCCTGCGCAGGCCGAACAGCTGACCGAGTACCGCGACTTCCTCGCCTACTCGCTGCTGCACTACGACGCGATCCTGTCCGGGGCCAAGGACTTCACGTTCCTGCTGCCGTCGAAGACCGGCTACCACGTGCCGTACCACCTGGTGTCGATCAACGTGCTCGAGGACTCGCTGTCGTTCCTCTGGGCCTCGTTGGTGTTCGCGCTGGTGCTCGCGAGCCCGGTCGTGATCTGGCAGGCGTGGGCCTTCGTCGCGGCGGGCCTCTACCCGCGCGAACGCTCCCTCTTCTACCGCTACTTCCCGTTCATGATCGTGCTGATGGCCACTGGCGTGGCCTTCGGCTACTTCGTGGTGCTGCCGTACAGCGTCGGCTTCCTGATCCGCTGGATGCAGCCCGACCAGGTCGGCGCGATGCTCGGCATCGGCCAGTTCCTGACGCTCGAGTTCGCGTTGACCGGGGCGATGGGTCTCGTGTTCCAGCTGCCGCTGGTGATGCTTGCGCTGCAGAAGATCGGCCTCGTCACGCATCGCGGCTTCCGCAAGAACTGGCGCATGACGATCCTCGTGATCTGCATCGTCGCCGCCGTGGTGACGCCGCCGGAGCCGGTGTCGATGCTGCTGATGGCCGCGCCGATGATCCTGCTCTATGGGCTCGGTCTCGTGCTGACCTGGTTCTCTCGTGGGCGTGACGCGGTGGTGACGCCGTGACGGTCGTCGGCGAGATCCTCGCGATCGGCGACGAACTGGTCCACGGCGCCATGCTGGACACCAACAGCAAGTGGCTCGCCGGTGAACTCGAACGGATCGGCGTCGTGGTGCACCGCTTCACGGTGACCAGCGACGATCCCGTCGAACTGCGCACGGCGATCGCCGACTGCTGCGCGCGAGCCGACGTCGTCGTGGCGACCGGCGGGCTCGGGCCGACGCTCGACGACCGCACCCGCGACGTCGTCGCCGAGCTGCGCGGCGGCCCGTTGGTGTTCGATCCGGTCGCGTGGCAGCAGGTGCAGGACTGGCTGCAGAGTCGTCGCCGGCCGGTGCCCGAGAGCAACCGCCGGCAGGCGATGCTGCCGCCGGGCGCGACCTCGATCCCGAACGGCAACGGCACCGCGCCGGGCTTCGAAGTTCAGCTCGGCCGCGGCCGCTTCTTCGCGCTGCCGGGCGTGCCGCGCGAGATGCAGGTGATGCTGCGCGAGCACGTGCTGCCGGTCGTGCAGGCGATGCCCGGCCTGCTGCCGACGGCGCAGCGCTGGCTGCGCGTGCTCGGTCCGTCGGAGGCCGCGCTCGGGGAGCGCATCGAGCCGTTCATGGTCGCAGGCCGCCAGCCGGCCGTGGGCATCACGGCTTCGGGCGGCCTGCTGACCGTGCGCGTCGTCGGCACCGGCACGTCGACGGCGGCGGCCGGCGCGGCGTGCGACGCGACCGTCGCCGAACTGCGGCCGTTGCTCGGCGATTGGCTGTTCGCCGAGGGGGAAGTCGACCTGCCGCAGTTCGTGCTGGAGCACCTGCGGCGGGCGGGCCACACGCTGGCGTGCGCGGAATCGTGCACCGGCGGGTTGCTGCTGGCGCGGCTGACCGACGTGCCCGGCAGTTCCGACGTGCTGCGCGGCGGCGTCGTCGCCTACGCCGACGACGCCAAGCGGGAACTGCTCGGCGTGCCCGCCGAACTGCTGGCCGCGCACGGCGCGGTCAGCGAACCGGTCGCTGCGGCCATGGCCCAGGGCGCACGGGCGCGGTTCGCCGCCGATGTCGCGATCGCGACGACCGGGATCGCCGGCCCCGGCGGCGGCAGTGCCGACAAGCCGGTCGGTACCGTCTGCTTCGCGCTCGCCCGCGCCGACGGCGTGCGCACCTGGATGCTGCGCATCGCCGACCTCGGCCGCGCGTTCGTGCGCGACCGGGCGGTGTTCGAATGTTGGAAGGCGTTGTCGGGCCGGTGACATCGGGCGCGCCGTCCCGACCCGTCGCGACTATCATGCGTTGCCGCGTGGCCCCGCGCGGTCGACCCCTGGGCGAACTCGTGACGACGTGAAGATCTGCCTGTCGTGCGAAGGCGTGACCGACGCTTCGGCGAGTCGCTGCGGGCACTGCGGCGCCTGGCTCCTGCCGACCGACGTCGTGCACTACCCGGTGCGGCGAGGCGAGAGCGACGCCGGCAACCCGCTGCTCGGCACCGTCGTCGACGGCAAGTACCGGCTGCAGGGCGTGCTCGGGCGCGGCGGGCTCGGCACCGTGTTCCGAGCGCAACACATCGGCTCGTTGGTTCCGGTCGCGCTGAAGCTGATGCACCCGCGGTTCGCCGAACGGCCCGAGTACCGGCGCGCGTTGTTGCCCGAGGCGCGACGCGCGGCGACGGTCGTGCACGAACGCTGCGCGCGGTTGCTGGACGCCGGCGAGACCGAGGACGGCGTCGCCTGGCTGGCGATGGAACTCGTCGAAGGCGAGACGCTCGACGTCGTCGTGCGCCGTGGTGCGTTGGCGCCGTCGCATGCCGTCGATGTGCTGCTGCAGGTCGCGCAGGCGCTCGAGGCGATCCACGGTGTGGGGCTCGTGCACTGCGATCTGTCGCCGCGCAACGTGATGGTCAGCCCGCACGCCGAGGGCCTGCGCGTGAAGGTGCTCGACTTCGGCATCGCGCGGTCGGTGTCGTTGGCCGGGCCGGCGCGCGAGGCGGGCGACCTGCAGGGGTTCGTGAATCCGGCGTTCGCGGCGCCCGAACTGCTCGCGGGACGCTCCGTCGACGCACGCACGGACCTGTGGTCGTTCGGCGTGCTGGCGTGGCTGCTGCTGACCGGCGGCATGCCGGTCGACGATCGCGACCAGAAGCGCATGGTGGCCGCGATCACCGCCGGCGAACTGCGGCCGTGGCCGCCGGGCGTGCGTGTCGGGCGCCGCCTCGTGCGGCTCGTGCGGCGCTGCCTCGCGCTCGATCCGAAGCACCGCCCGCAGGCGGCGGCGGCGGTGGGGCGCGAACTCGCGATCGTGCGCGGCGCGCGGCGGCCGCTCTTCGCCCGCGCGGCGTCGGCGCTGTTCGGGCTCGGCCTCGTCGTGACCATCGCCGGCGGCCCGGACGCGCCGCCGCCGTTCCTGGAACCGCTGTCGGGCTCGCAGCTCGAGTGGGTCCGGGGTTCGTTGCCGCGTACGCAGCCGGTCGGCGTGATGCCGAGCCGTCGCCTCACCACGCTCGGCTTCGACTTCGGCGGGTTCGCACCGCGCGAACTGCGCGCCGATCTGGTGCGCGACGGCCAGGTCCTGCTGCACACCTGGCTCGTGCCCGAGCGCGGCGTCGCCGAGGGCACGCTGCTGCTGTCCACCTTGCAGCCGGACTGGCTCGCCGTGGTGCAGGGTCTGCAGCGTGCCAGCGCCGAAGCGCCGGTGGATCTCGTGTTCGTTGTGCCGGGCGCAGCGCCGCTCGGGGCGATGCGACTGCGCCTCGACGACGCGCCGCCGACGCTGCAAGCGCGCTTCGTCGGCGAGCCGGTGGTGCGGGCGGACACGCGCCTCGCGATAGCCGTCAGCGACGACATCGGGCTGCACGAGGTCGTCCTGCGCTGCCAGCTGGCGGACGGACGGCGGTGGGAACTGCCCGTGCCGCCAGGCGGCGGGGAATGGTCGCTCGGCGCAGCGCTGGCCGGCGTCGTCGGTGATGCCGGCGAACTCGGCGCCGGCGAACTGCACGTGCGCGCGGTCGATCGCGCCGGCAACGAGCGCGCGCTGCCGCCGCTGCCGTTCTCGTCGTGCGACGTCGCGGCGCCGCACGTCGTCGAGGTCGCCGGGCCGCTCGGCGAGCCGTTCGTGCCGGCTGCCGCCGGCGCGGCCAAGGTGCGCGTGCGGACCTCGCACGTCGAGGCCGGGTGTCGGCTGCGGATCACCGCCGATCGTGGGTCGGCGTTCGACGCGCCGCTCGGCGACGCGAGCACGCTGCACGCGCTGGCGTTCGGGTTCGGTGACGAGGTGCGCAGCGGCACCTGGCAGTTCGAGGTCCTCGACCCGCGCGGCAACCGGACCGTCCGTGAGCTGCCGATCCAGGTGCGCGACCGCGGCACCCGGATCGCGTTCGCGCCCGGCCCCGGTGCCTGCCGCCAGCTCGGCGACGAACTCGTGATCGCCGCGCGACCGACGAACGTCGTCGCGGACATCGGCCCGAACTGGACCGTCGCCGGCGTGCGCGTCGACGTCGCGGTCGGCGCGCGCGGCCCGGCTGGCGATGGCGCGATCGTGTGGTCGCTGCTGCCGCCGAGCGGCGTGCAGTTGCAGCTGCCCGAATTGCCGGCCGGCGTGCACGTGCTGCGGCTCGACCTCGAGGAAGCGGCGCCGGCGGGGGAGCGGGGCCTCGCGACGACCGTCGCCATGCCGCTGCGCGTGTTGCCGGCCGTCATCGAGATGCGCGTGCCGTCGCCGCCGTCGCGGTTCCTGCCGGCGCAACTGCAGGGGCGCCTGCTGTTGGCGCGCGGGAACGGCTTCGTCGACGGTCCAGCCTGGGGCCTCGATCCGGCGCTGCGACCGTACGTGCGCGGCCGGTTCTGGGTCGGCGACGGCCGCGACGTCGCCCGCGAGATCGTGCCCGCGGCCGCCGGCGAACCGCTGCTGCCCGTGTGCATGCCGGTGCCGGGCCGCAACCGGATCGCGATCGAACTCGTCGACGTGCTCGACCGCCCGGTGCGCGTGCTGGCCGGCGGTGCGCCGCAGACGCCGCTCGGCAGCGACCAGGCGCCAACCGTTGTCGCCGACTTCTGGTGGCATGACGGTGCGCCAGCTCTCGTCGGCGAGGAGCTGCTGCTCGAGTACGGCCAGCAGGCGCGGATCGAACTGCGGTGTCCCTTGCCGTACGGCCCGACCGACGCGGCCGACCTGCGCCTGGGCATCCTGCAGAACGAGCTGGCGGCGGCGGCGGTGGTCACCACCGGCGGCACGTCGCTGGTGCGCTTCGAGCTGCCGTTCCTGGTCTGGCGCGTCGCCGCCAACCTCGCCGACGCGACGCGCGACGACTTCGCCGGCCAGATCGAGCGGCGTGTCGACGCCTACGTGGTGACGCCGATCGGCCGCACGGAGCTGCCGCTGCGGCTGCGCACGACGCGCAGCACGCTGGTGCCCCTGACCCTGGCCGAACTCGGTGCCCTGCCGCCGGAACTGGCCGGGATGCGGTTGCTGCCGGTGTTGGCGCCGTCCGGACCGTTCGCCGAGCCGGTGCCGCCCGACGCGCCGCCGCGCGCGACGTTCCGTCCGCAGCTGGCCACCGCCGTGCGCAACCTCGGCGACATCCTGCTGCAGGACAGCGAGTTCACGTGCGGGCAGGCACGTGCGGTGGCGCGATTGGCCGCGCAGCTGGCGCCGGATGTGCTGGCGCGATGCGTGCACCACGCCGATCCGCTCGGTCGCGAACGCACGCAGGCGAAGAACCTGCTGCCGGCGGCGATGGCCGATGCTCCGCCGGACCGCACGCTGACCGAGGTGACCTTCTTCCAGGCCTGGACGTTCAGCCGCCTGCTCGGCGCGCTCGTCGTCGGCGATGTCGCGGCCTTCCGGCTGCCGCTCGGCTGCGAACTCGAACTGGCGGCGTTCGGTGCCCGACCGGCCCGCGCCTGCCACGGCGCTGGTTCGGCGGGCGGCCGCGTCGCGATGGCCGCGTTCCTGGCCGCCGGCGAAGCCGCCGCGATGCCGAGTGCCGCCGCCGCGCGTGATGCCGGCGACGTGGTGCCGACCGCGTTCGGCGATCCGTTCGTGGCGCTCGACTTCGGCGTGTGCGAGTGGGTGCTCGACCTGCCGCACGTCGCCGGCGCCGAGCTGCTGCTCGGCGAGTGGATCGGCGATCGGGCCGTGCACCTCGAGCGGGTGATGGAACTCGCGGCCGGCGATCCACTGCCGATTCCGGGCGTCGTACTGCAGCAGTTCGGCGTCGTGCGCGGACTTGCTGCCGGCCAGCGCGCGGGCCTGCTCGACGGACAGGGCCGGCCGCTCGGCGTGCGCGGTCTCGCGGCGCTGCCGCATTCGGTGCCGGGCGTGTTGCGCACCGAGCAGCTCCGCCGTGACGGATCGCATCTGCTCGGCGACACGGTCGATCCACGGCTGCGCACGACCGGGTTCCGCGTCGTCGCCGAGCCCGAACGGCTCGCCGCAGCCCGGGGGCGGCGATGAACCTCCTGCGTGTCACGGGCATCGCGGGGGTGCTGTTCACCGGCGGTTGCGCCGCCACCGGCGACGAACTGCGCGGACTCGCCGAGCAACCGCCGCTCGACTGCGCCGTGCTGCTCACGGGCGGTGCGTTCCTGGCCGGTGCTGGTGGTCCCGACGCGACGTTCGGCAGCGGCGCCAGCGGCGTCGAGGTGATTCCGATCGACGTGGTGCTCGACGTGCTGGCACGCGCTCGCGTGTTCCACCGCATCGACGTCGACGACGACGCCGCGCACCGCGCGCGCACCGGGCGCATGTTGCTCGCGCGCGCGCCCGACGAGTCGTTCCCGGCGTCGCTCGCACGGGCCCGAGCCGCGGGCTACGACTACCTGCTCGTCGTCGAACAGCTCCAGGACGGTGCGATCGAGCAGCTGGGCACCAACGGCACCTGGCCGGTGACGTTCGCGACGTGGATCCTGCTCGGTGTTGGCGCCCTGATCCCGGATCGCACGTTCGAGTCGCGGGCGACCTTGCGCGTGACGCTGCGCGAACTGCAGACCGGCCGCGCCGTGCACGACCCGCTGCTGATCGCCGGGCCGGTCGACCTGTCGCTGGTCGAGCGCACGGACTTCCTCGGGCTCGTGATGTCGATCGTCGTGCCGCCGTTCTGGGTCGGCGACGATCCAGAAGCCGTGCGCGGCGTCGTCGCGAGGACGACGCAGCGGCGCCTGCTGCTGTCGCTGGCGCGCAACCTGAAGAGCGAGGTCGCGCGGCAGAACCTGCGCGACAACCTGCCCGCGCAGTTGTCGCTCGCGTCGACGCCAAGCGGATATCGCGTCAGCGTGCGCAGCAGCGAGGCCCTGAGTGTGGCTCGCTTGCGCGCCGACCACGTGCCGGCGGCCGAGGCGGCGGCGTTCGCGGCCGAACTGCTCGCCTCGGTGCAGGCGGCGGACGGCCGCTGGAGCTACGAAGCGACGCTGCCGGCGACGGCCACCGGTCGCCCCCTGCAGGTGCTGGTCGGCACGCTGCGCGGCGA
>CALFZH010000031.1:0-88660 GCA_937952215.1 uncultured bacterium | reverse complement strand
CCGCCGCCGCCGCCGTAGCCGCCGCGACCACCACCACCGCCGCCGTAGCCACCGCGGCCACCGCCACCACCACCACCGAAGCCACCACGGCCACCGCCATCCTGGCGGGGCTGGGCCTCGTTCACCTTGAGCGGGCGACCATCGAGGTCAGCGCCGTTCATCGCCTGGATCGCGCCCTGCGCGTCCTGGTCGGTCGCCATCTCGACGAAGGCGAAGCCACGCGAACGGCCGGTGTCGCGGTCGAGCATGATCTTGACCTCCGTCACCTGGCGGCCGTCACCACCGAACGCTGCGCGCAGCGAGTCTTCGGTGGTCTGGAAGGAAAGGTTGCCAACGTACAGTCTCGTACCCATCGAACGATCACTTCACCCCTTGGCGGACACGGAGCAGCACAGGTCGAGGGGCGAAGCCCCGCACTGCCAGAAACGAACGGGAAAGCGAGTCCTACCAGGGTTCCCGGATCGATCGGCAAGCGAAGCAGACCAACCAAGACGAGCCCGACGAGGTCGCGAACGGCAGAACGATGCAGTTCCGCCCCGGCGGACGCAAGGGCTGGCCGGTTTTCCTGCCGCCGCGGGGCGGCGCCCCCCCCCTTGCCTCGGGTCAGGGCACGGTAGCGCGGCGAAGGTCGGCCGCTATGGTGCGCCCCGCCGCCGGCCGCCATGCAATACGGATTCGTCCTCGACCAGCGTCGCTGCATCGGTTGCCACGCCTGCACCGTGGCCTGCAAGTCGGAGAACGAGGTTCCGCTCGGCGACTTCCGGACCTGGGTCAAGTACACGGAAGTGGGCAGCTTCCCGGCGGTGCGCCGGCACTTCGCGGTGCTGCGGTGCAACCAGTGCACGTCGGCGCCCTGTGTCACGATCTGTCCCGTCACGGCGCTCGAAAAGCGCCCGGACGGGATCGTCGACCTCGACAAGGACATCTGCATCGGCTGCAAGGCCTGCATGCAGGCGTGCCCCTACGACGCGCTCTACCTGAACGAGGACACCGGCGGCGCCGAGAAGTGCCACTTCTGCGCCCACCGCGTCGAGCAGGGCCTGAAGCCCGCGTGCGAAGTCGTCTGCCCCGAGACCGCGATCATCAGCGGCGACCTGCACGATCCACAGAGCCCCGCCTCGCGCCTGCTGCGCGAGGTGCCGGGTGCGACCGCTCGCCGCACCGAGCAAGGCACCGGCCCGAACGTGTTCTACCTCGGCGCCCACCCCGCCTCGCTCGAGCCGGGCACGGCGCGCGAAGAGGACACCTACCTGTGGAGCGATCGCCGGCTGCCGAAGCCCCCGTTGCCGGCCGCCGACCAGGCCGTGTTGCAGCGGAGCGACGCCCGCGTGGCGCTCGACGTCGATCACAAGGTGCACTGGGGCTGGAAGGTCTCCGCCTACCTCGTCACCAAGGGCATCGCCGCCGGTGCCGCGTTGTGGGCGCCGTTCGTCCTGTTCATGCCGAGCAGCTCGCCGCTGGCCCGCGCCTGGTTGCCGGAGATCGCAGCGCTGCTCTTCCTCGCCGTGACGAACGTGCTGCTGGTCGCCGACCTGAAGCGCCCCAAGCAGTTCCTGTCGATCGTGCTGCGCCCGAACACACGCAGCTGGCTGGTCAAGGGCGCTTGGGTGCTGATGGCGTTCGGCGCGCTGACGTCGGCGATCGTGGTCGCCCGGCTCCTCGGCTTCGACGAACTCGCCGACGGCCTGCGGTGGACCAACCTCGTGACCGGTTCGCTGGCCGCGGCCTACACGGCGTTCCTGTTCGCGCAGTGTGAGGGGCGCGACCTCTGGCAGAACACGCGCGCGCTGCTGCCGCACCTGCTCGTGCAGGCACTGCTGCTCGGCAGCGCGTTGCTGCTGCCGTTCGTACCCGACCAGAAGCTCGCGGTCGCCGGCTTCGTGCTGGCGCTGCTGCACCACGGCTTCGGGCTCGCCGAACGGCTGCTGCCGCACGCCTCGCACAACGCCCGCATGGCCGCGGCTCTGCTGCCGACCGTGCCGGCGTGGCGCGGCAGCCGCTGGTCGGCGTTCCACCTCGGCATGGCGACGTCGACGATCGCCGCGCTGTTGGCGATGCTGCTCGTGCTCGGCGGCGCCACCCATCCGGCACCGCTGGTCCTCTGTGCGCTGCTCGGCGCTGGCGGCCTGTTCCTCTACGAACAGGCCTACGTGCGCGCCGGCCAGCTGCCGCCGTTGTCCTGAGGTCCCCACCGATGCGCCGACTCCCCCTGCTCGTTTCGTTCTCGATCGCCGCCGCGGCCGCACTGCCAGCACAGGACCGCCCGGCGGCCGCGCCGCTGCAGCACTTCTCCGTCGAGGACGGCGTGGTGCCGAGCAAGTCGGTGCGCGACGGCGAGGCGCGCTACACGATCTGGCTGCCCAAGGGCCACGGCGACGAGGCGAACAAGGACAAGACCTGGCCGTGGGTGCTGTGGCTGTCGGGCTTCGGCGGCAGCAACGAGTTCCAGAACGGCGGCGGCCCGGCGGTGCTCGACCGGCTGCGCGAGGAGAAGGCGATCCCGGAGCTCGCGTTCGTCGTCTACCGCGCGCCCGGACGCCGCGGCCGTTCCGTCTACATGAACGGCGAGGCGGCGTGCGACACCGAGGACCTGCTGGTCGGCGACCTGCCGAAGTTCCTGCAGGAGAAGTACCGCCTCGCGAGCGACCGCAAGGGCCGCGCCGTGATCGGGCTCAGCGCCGGCGGCTTTGGCGCCCTGAAGATCGCGCTGCGCCATCCGGAGTTCTTCGCGGCAGTCGCCGCGCACTCCGCCGCGATCCTGCCCGCGGATCCGAACGAGGTCGGCGGCATGAACGAACAGGTCGTGCAGCGCTTCGTGCGCGGCGGCCTCGCCGAGCAACTCGGCGATCCGATCGACCCGGCGAAGTGGGCGCAGCACATGCCGCTCGCGCTCGTCGCGGCGAAGAAGCCCGAGGAGCTCGAGGGCCTGCAGATCTACTTCGACGCCGGCACCGACGACGACTACGGCTTCTGCCCGCCGAACGAGCAGCTCAGCAAGGTGATGACCACGCACGGGCACAAGCACCTGTTCCGCCGGGTCGAAGGCGGCGGGCATGCGTTCGGCAGTCCGGCGATGAAGGACAACGTCGCGCACTCGCTGCGCTTCGTCGCGGCGGTGTTCGCCGGCAAGGACGCGGTCGCCGAGCTGACGCCGAAGCCGGCGGCGAAGCCCGCCGAGTCGGGCAAGTAGCACGCGCCGAGCGCCCAGGCGCCCGGGGGTGGCCGACCTTCGCCTCGGCGGCGATGATCCGCGCCTCATGCCACCGCGACTGCCCTGGCTGCGCAGCATCCTGCTCCTGCTCCCCTGCGTCACGGCAACGGCGCAAGTCGCCTGGCACGAGCACCCGCTGCTGTCGCCCGGCCCCGCGCCACGCACCGAATGGCAGCTTGCGTTCCACGAGCAGATGGGCCGCACGATCCTGTTCGGTGGACCGACCGGGACCGGTGGCTGGCACACCGATACGTGGGCATGGGACGGTGTCGCCTGGCAGCAGCAGTTCCCGGCGCAATCCCCTCCCGCCACCCGCTTCCAGCTTCTCTACGACGTGGCGCGTGCGGTCGTGCTCGCGATCGGCGACCCGGATCCATCGCAGCTCTGGGAGTACGACGGCACGAACTGGACGCAGCGCCAACCGACCACGTCGCCGCCCCCGCGTCTGAGCTTCCGGGTCGCCTACGATCGTGCACGTTCGCGCGCCGTGCTGTTCGGCGGGGTGACGCTCACGCCGTGGGCCCAGCTGAATGACACCTGGGAGTGGAACGGCACGACGTGGACGAACGTCGCGTCGCCGACCGCACCCTCGGGCCGCTTCTCGCCCGCGATGGCGTTCGATCCGGTCCGGCAGCGCGTGCTGCTGCTGGGCGGCTTGGTCAACACCGGGGTGTTCCTCACGCAGATCTTGGATCAATGGGAGTGGGATGGCGTGCAGTGGACCGCGATGCCCACGCCGGCGCTGCCGCCGACGCACGCGCTGACCGCGACCACGCACCTGCAGCGAAACCGCGTGCTGGTCTGGAACGCCGCCACCGGGGCGAACGCCTCGGCGACGCACTGGGAGTGGGACGGCACCACGTGGACCGCCGTCGTCTCGCCGCAGTATCCGCCGCCGAACGTCTTCGCCTCGCCGCTCGCCTACGACAGCGGCCGCAACCGCATCGTGCTCTGGCACGGCGGCACGGTGCGGCAGACATGGGAATGGGACGGCACCACCTGGACCAACCTCGGGCCGCCGCCGGTGCCGAAGCCCGTGCCGCGATTCGGTCACGGCTTGGCGTTCTTCACGCCGAGCCAGCGCGTCGTGATGTTCGGCGGCAGCAACGGCGCGCTCTACACCGACACCTGGCAGTGGGACGGAGCGAGTTGGTCGCAGCTCGCGCCGGCGACGTCACCGCCGGGTCGCTTCACCACCCGCATGGTCGAACACACCTCGCGCGGCGAGATCGTGCTGTTCGGCGGGCAGGGTCCCGGCGGCGGCACCCTCGGCGACACGTGGGTCTTCAACGGCACGACCTGGCTCCAACGCACGCCGGCGAGTCCGCCGCCGGCCCGCTACGGCCACGGGCTCGCCTACGACCGCGGTCGTGACCGGGTCGTCTTGTTCGGTGGCTGGACCGGCGGCAACTCGAACTCCACCTACGAGTGGGATGGAACGGCCTGGCTGCAGCGCTTCCCCACGACCAGCCCGTCGGCGCGCCAGTACCCGGCGATGGCCTACGACGAGGCGCGCCAGCGCGTGGTGTTGTTCGGCGGGTTGAACCTCGGCGACACCTGGGAGTACGACGGCACGACCTGGGTGCAGCGTTTCCCCGCCACCAGCCCGCCTGCGGGCTGGCCGATGATGAGCTACGACCGCGCCCGCGCCCGCATCGTCCTGTTCGGCAACACGACGTCGGCATGGGAGTGGGACGGCGTGAACTGGACCGCACGCCCGACCTCCCTCACCCCGGTGCCGCGCCAGGACGGCGGACTCGCCTACGACGCCGGGCGCGATCGCCTGGTGCTGTTCAGCGGCATCAACGCCGGCACCAAGGACGACACGTGGGAGTACGGGCCGACCTCGCCGGCGACCTGGGTCGGATTCGGCGCGGGCTGTCCAGGCACTGCCGGCACGCCGACGATGGCCCCGGCGCCGTTCGCGCTCGCATGGCTCGGCGACACGTTCGTGCTGCGCGTCACCGCCGTTCCGCCGGGCGAGTCCGCGTTCGTGTTCTTCGGCTCGACGACGCAATGGGGCGCGGTTCCGCTGCCCGCACCGCTGGGTCCCTACGGCATGCCGGGCTGCACGCTGCTCGTCGCCGGCGAGAACCTGCGTTCGGCGGCCGGGCTCGGCGGGATCGCCGACGTCGTGCTGCCGATCCCGCCGGCAGTGGCGTTGCTCGGCACCTCCGTGGCGGCCCAGCCCCTCGTCAGCGACCCGGGCGCGAACGCCACCGGATTCGTCGTCGGCAACGCGGGCACCGTGACCGTCGGCAGCCGTTGAGAAGCGCTCGGGCTCGGACTCACTTCGCGTAGTCGAGATCGAACGACGGCATCGCCTTCTTACGCCGTTCGCCGTCCCCCTGCAGGTACCAGTCGAACCACTGCAGCGTGCGCAGGGTGTAGTCGAGGCGGTAGACGTTGGTGCGGTTGCCGTGGCCCTCGCCCGGATACTGCACGTAGCGCACCGGCGTGTCGGTCGCGAACTTCACGGCCCGATACAGCAGGAACGGCTGGCTGTGGTGCACGCGTGGATCCGCGGTGCCGCCGAGCAGCAGCAGCGGCGTGCGGCAGTCGGCGGCCCACGTCAGCGGACTGCGGTCCGCCATCAGGCCCGGCTGCTGCCACGGCCACTGTTCCTGGTAGTGGACGTAGAAGAACTCCCACGGGATGTCGCTCGTCAGCCACTTGGTGCGGATGTCGACGAACGGCACGAAGCTGACCGCGGCCGCGAAATGCGCGCTGTGCTTCGTCGCCGCCCACGCCGCGGTGTAGCCGCCGTAGCTGCCGCCGCCGATGCCGACACGTTCCTTGTCGATCAGTCCCTGCGCGGCGAAGTGCGCGATCGCGTCGAGGTGGTCGAGGAACTCCTTGCCCATCGGGTCGCCGTGGTCGTGCTTGCAGAACGCGGTGCCGTAGCCGGTCGAACTGCGGTAGTTCGGGTACCACGACACGTAGCCGCGCGCGGCGAGCAGTTGGCCCCAGTCGGCGTAGTTGGTGATCCAGCCGTCGCTGAAGTGCGCCTCGGGGCCGCCGTGCGCGACGATCACGAACGGGTACTTCGTGCCGGGCGTGTAGCCGACCGGCTTGATCAGGATGCCCTCGATCTCGAGGCCGTCGCGCGCGCGCACGACTTCGATCGTCTGCTCGCCCAGCGCCACGTCGGCGACTTCCGGGTTGCTGATCGTCAGGCGGCCAGCCCCTTCGAGGAACAGTTCCGGCGGGTGCGTCGCCGTGCCGACGACCTTCACGAGATGTCGCGACGACACCGCGAACGCCGTGACGTGGCCGGTCCGGTCACCACTTCGCCTCGCGTCGCCGCCAAACGACCGGGGCCCGAACTCACCGGCCGTGCGCACCGCGCTGGTGACGCCGACGTGCTCGATGCAGTGCGGGCTGTCGCCGACCCACTGCAGATCGACGATCATGTGCGTGGGCATGCCCGCACCGCTGGTGCGCGAACGGGGCCACGGCCGGCTCTGCCCCGTCGCGACGTCGACGAACGCGAGCATGCCGGCGTGCGGGTCGTTGCGATCGGCCGCGGTGACGTAGGCGAGCTTGCTGCCGTCGGGCGACCAGGCGAACGCACCGAGCTTGCCCGGGTTGTCGACCAGCTTCGTCAGCCCGCCCTGCCTCGTCAGCGCGCCGGCGTCGACGTCCAGCACGTGCAGCCGCTGGAACATGTAGCTGTCGTCGACGAGGTTGCGCGGCGCGCACGCGCACGCGATGCGCTTGCCGTCGGGCGCCCATTCGTGCTCGAACACCGTGGTGCCCCGCGTGAGTTGGGTCGGGACGAGGTCTTCGATCGCGAGCCACAGCGACAGATGCCGCCAGTCCTCGTCGACGATCACGGGCCGGATGCCGCTCGCCTGCGCCGCCGCGCGCGTCTCTGGCAGCGGGTCGAGCGAAGTGAACGAGATCGCCAGGCCGTCGGGCCGCCAGCGGTACGAGCTGATCGACGACGCCATCCCCCACCGCCGCGCCTCGCCGCCGTCGATCGACTGCACGAACAGTTGCATGCCGCCGTCGACCGCACGCAGGAACGACACCTCGCGGTGCTTCGGCCGCACCTGCATCGCAGGCGCGCTGTCCTTGCCGGCAACCAGCCAACGCACCGCCGGCACTTCGCGTCCGTTCTGCTTGCTCAGTTCGTCGATCACGCCGAGGTGCTGGTAGGCGCCGCCCGGGCCGTCGGCGAGCGGCCGCGGCACCACCAGGGTGAAGGCGACGAAGTCGTCGCCGAGGCGCGGGTTGGTGACGGTGCGCACGGCCAGCGCCTGCGCCACCGTCAGGCCGTTCTGCGCCCTGGCCTCTTGCTGGGCTGGCAGGACTGCGGCCAGCACGCACGACAACGGACCGAGAACCACGCCGGCGAGGGTGTGCATGGGTCGGGACCATACCCCGCTGGCAACGGCGACTCGCGGGTCCGCAGCCACCGGAGGACGGCCCCAGTGCTTGCCTCGGCGGGGAGTTGCGGTATCCACAACGGTGCAAATGGACCCCGCCGACCTGCCCGCCTCGGCAAGGACCGCGATCGCCGCCGCTCTGCAGGACGAAGGGCTCGACGGCAGCTACCTCGCGTTCGTCGCCCGCCACCTCGATGCCAACGACAGCACGTGGCGCTGGTGCTGCGGCAGCAACTGCGACCCCTGCGTGCAGCGATTGGGCCGCGCCGTCGATCGTGCCCGTTCGGCACTCGGCACGCAGCCCTGACCGGCGGGGCTGCCCGCGCCGGTGAAGACGGCGTAGGCTAGGGGAATGGACACGAGCCGTACCGTGCTCACGGCGGGGCACGTCATGCAACGGACCGTTTTCGTCCTCTTCCCCGACATGCCCGTTCTCGACGCCGTGCGAGAACTCGTGCAGCGGGGCTTCTCCGGCGCTCCCGTGGTCGTCGACAGCCGCGTGGTCGGCGTGTTCAGCGAGCGCGACGCGCTGACGGCGCTGGCGGCCGCGCACTACGAAGACGAGCCGCCCGGCACCGTGGCGCAGCACATGCGTCGCGACTTCGACGTCGTCGGCCCCACCGCCGACATCTACGAGGTCGCGTCGGTGTTCCGCGACAACCCGATCCGGCGCGTGCCCGTGGTCGACGGCCAACGGCGCATCCTCGGCATCGTCTCACGCGGTGACGTGCTCCGGGCGCTGCAGCAGCTCTACCAGCACCGGCCGAAGTCGAACTACGAGAAGCTGCAGGATCACATGGCGCTGCGGCACGCGCCGTAGGCGTCAGTCGACGAGCCGCTCGAACACCGAGCGCACCGAGGCGACCAGTTCGTCGTCGGGCAACGGCGCGTTGGCGATCGCCACCTGCACGACGTCGGCGCCGCGCCGGAAGAACGCCAAGATCCCGCGGTCGCCGATCGGTCCCGTCGGCGTCTGCACGAAGCGCGTCACCGGCACGCCGTCCCACGCCAGCTCGGCGTCCGACACGATGTCGATCCCTGCCTGCCCCGCGTCGCCCTTGGTGACCTCGACCGCGAGCGCGACGAAGGCGCTGGCTGCTTCGGCATCGTCGAAGCGCAGCGCGTAGACCGAGCGCCACGACGACGGGCTCGGCGAGATCGCGAACCACTCGCCGGTGGCGCGCAGCTTGGGCAACAGCGCGCGCAGGTCGGCGGCCCGCGGCAGGTTCTCGCTCAGCAACAGGCGTTCGGTGAGGATCGAGCGGCCGATGGTCCACGAACCGCCCGCGAAGGTGGCGTCGAGTCCGGCGAACGCCGCCGAGGCGTCCGCGCACGCCGTGGCCGGCTGCTCCAGGATCAACGCGCGGGTCGTCGGCGTCGTCGCCGCGAGCAACTGCCACAGGCCATCGTGTCCGCCGCGTGCATGCTCACGCGCGAAGAACTCGGCCATGTTCAGGTACGTGACGATGCCAGAGCCGCGGACGCGTCGCGTCACCAGGCTGGCGACCGGCACATGCGCCGGATCGTGGTTCCCCACCATCACGCTGCGAAGGGGCTCGATGGCGTCCTGCAGCCCCAACGTGTGCGCGACGCGCTCGCTGCAGAACACGGCGTGGCCCTCGATCAGCATCGCGAGCGCTTCGAGGCGGTCGTTGTCGGCGCCGCCGCGCTGCCGCGCCATCAGGTCGAGCTCCTGATCCTGCAGCGCATGCACGAGTTCGTGGGCGATGACCAGTTGCAGCAACGTCTCGACGTCGGCATCCGACCTCTGCACGCGCGCCAACTGGCTGCGCGCGACCTGCGGCACCACGTAGACCTCCTTGCTGGCGAAGCCGTACTTGCCGAGGATCGCGCCGGCGAACAACTCCGCGCGCAGGCGGATGGCCCGGTCGATGCGCGCCCGCGGCTGGCCCTGCAGGAACACCTCCACGCTCGGCGCCAGGTCCGCCTGCAGGGCCTTCGCCACGTCGACGACATCGGCCGTGCCGATCTGCGGCGGCGTACGGAACGTGCGGCCGCATTCCCGCTCGACCACCGGCTGGATCCGCGCGACCACGCCGCGCAACCAGGCGTCGTCGAGCACCCTCTTGCTGGCGGCCGGAGGACCCTGTGCACGGCCCACCGCCACGAACAGCGTGAACACCGCGGCCGTGACGCCAGCGCCACGTCGACCGACCGCAAGGACGCCGGCGCACGATCGCTTCATCGCTGCAGCTTGCTCGGAGTGCGCCCGGTTCGCAATCCGCGTGCGGCTCGGCTGGCCACGACGTGGACCGCCTCTCGGGCGCCGCCTACGCTGGCTCCCGCATGGACCACGCCACGCTGCGCACCACGCCGCTCGAGAACTTCCCGCCGCCGGAGCGGTGGGACGACTGGGAGGAACTCGACGCCAAGGCCTGGCCGCGCCGCGTCACCAAGAAGTACTCGCTGGTGCCGACGATCTGCTTCAACTGCGAGGCGGCCTGCGGGCTCGTCGCCTACGTCGACCAGAGCGACGGCTCGATCCGCAAGGTCGAGGGCAACCCGTTCCACCCCGGGTCGCGCGGACGCAACTGCGCGAAGGGGCCGGCGACGATCAACCAGGTGAACGACCCCGAGCGCATCCTCTACCCGATGAAGCGCCAGGGCCCGCGCGGCAGCGGCCGCTTCGAGCGGGTGTCGTGGGACGAGGTGCTGCGGACGCTCGGTGCGCGCATCCGCAACGCGATCGTCGAGGGACGCAAGACCGAGGTCATGTACCACGTCGGGCGGCCCGGCCACGACGGCTACGTCGAGCGCGTGCTGCAGGCTTGGGGCGTCGACGGCCACAACAGCCACACCAACGTCTGCAGCGCCGCCGCGCGGCTCGGCTACACGCTGTGGAGCGGCTACGACCGGCCGTCGCCCGACTACGAGAACGCGAAGTTCACGTTGCTGATCTCCTCGCACCTCGAGACCGGGCACTACTTCAACCCGCACGCGCAGCGGATCATCGACGGCAAGATGAAGGGCGGCAAACTCGCCGTCTGCGACATCCGGCTGTCGAACACCGCGAGCATGGGCGACTACTGGCTCGCGCCCCGGCCGGGCACCGAGCCGCTGATGCTGCTCGGCTTCGCGCACGTGATCCTGCGCGAGAACCTGGTCGCCTGGGACTTCGTGCACGACTGGGTCGAGTGGCGCGCCTACCAACGCAGCAAGGGCCGGCCCGAGGAGTTCGCCGCGTTCCAGCAGGGCCTGCGCGCCGACTACGCGTTCGCGACGCCACAGCACGTCGGCGAGGTCTGCGGCCTCGACGCCGCCATGGTCGAGACCATCGGCCGCGAGATCGGCGAGGCCGGCAGCGCGTTCGCTTCGCACGTCTGGCGCAACACCGCCGCCGGCAACGAGGGCGGCTGGTCGACCGCGCGCAACCTGCAGTTCGTGTCGGTGCTGGTCGGCGCCGTCGGCACCATCGGCGGCACCGCCGGCTCGGCGACCAACAAGTTCGTGCCGGCGACGTTCAGCAAGCCGCGCCCGCAAGACGTGTGGAGCGAGTTGCTCTACCCGCGCGAGTGGCCGCTCGCGCACCACGAACTGAGCTACCTGCTGCCGCACCTGGTGAAGAGCGGCCGTGGCCGCGTCGACACCTACTTCACGCGCGTCTACAACCCGGTCTGGACGAATCCCGACGGGGCGATGTGGATCGAGATGCTGTCCGACGAGCAGGCGGTCGGCTGCCACGCGGTGCTGTCGCCGACGTGGAACGAAACGGCGCGCTGGGCCGACTTCGTGCTGCCGATGGGCCACGCGACCGAACGCCACGACCTGATGTCGCAGGAGACCCACGCCGCGACCTGGATCGGCTTCCGCCAGCCGGTGCACCGCGTGCTCGCCGAGCGCCAGGGCAAGCAGGTGACGTGGACCTACGAGACCAACCCCGGTGAAGTCTGGGAAGAGGACGAGTTCTGGATCGCGTTGAGCTGGCACGTCGATCCCGACGGCTCGCTCGGCATCCGCAAGCACTTCGAGTCGCCGTACCGACCGGGCGAGCGCGTGACGGTGCTCGAGTACTACCGCTGGATCTTCGAGAACTCGGTGCCCGGGCTGCCCGAGGCCGCGCAGAAGGAAGGCCTCTCGCCGCTCGAGTACATGCAGCGCCACGGCTGCTTCCTGGTGCAGGACCAGGTCTACAAGACCCACGAGAGCGAGCTGCGCGGCGACTTCGCCGTCGATGCCCACCGCGGCATCGTCACCAAGGACGGCAAGGTCGCGGGCGTCTTCGCCGGCGGCAAGGCGCGCGTCGGCTTCCCGACGCCGAGCAAGAAGCTCGAACTGTTCTCACCGACCATGGCCGAATGGGGCTGGCCCGAGTTCGCGACGCCGGTCTACGCCAAGAGCCACGTCGACGAAGGCAAGCTCGACCGCGCGGCCGGCGAGATGGTGCTGGTCGGCACGTTCCGGCTGCCGACGCTGATCCACACGCGCTCCGCGAACAGCAAGTGGCTCACCGAGCTGTCGAACACCAACCCGGTGTGGATCCACCCCACCGACGCGACTCGCCTCGGCGTGCAGATGGGCGACCTGCTGCGCGTCAGCACGCGCACGGGCTACTACGTGAACGCGGCGTGGGTCACCGAGGGCGTGCGTCCCGGCGTGGTCGCCTGCAGCCACCACATGGGGCGCTGGACGGTGTCGGGCGACCAGGTGTCGGGCAACCACTGGCAACTCCACGACGTCGACCTGCGCAAGGTGACGCCGACGGCGTGGCTGATGCGGCGCACCAAGCCGACGGGTGCGTTCGCGAGCAAGGACAAGGACAGCGCGAAGGTGTGGTGGTCGAGCGGCGGGGTGCACCAGAACATGACGTTCCCGGTGCAGCCCGACCCGGTCTCCGGCATGCACTGCTGGCACCAGAAGGTCGTGGTGACGAAGGCCGAGGCGGGCGATCGCTACGGCGACGTGTTCGTCGACACCGCGAAGTCGATGGCGGTGTTCGAGGAGTGGCTCGCGAAAGCGCGGCCCGCGGGCCAGTTCGGCACCGATGGGCTGCGGCGGCCGCTGCACCTGAAGCGCGTCTGCCGGCCGACGGACGCGGCGTTCCAGCTGTAGCGGTCCTACCCGGCCCCTACGACGGCTTCCGCTGCGTCCGACAGCACCGCGCCGAGACCGTTGCCGGCGTTGGCATCGAGAACGAGTGCCTGGTTGTAGAAGCGGATGCCGACCAGCGACGGAACGAACGGGATCGGCAACTGCCACCGCACCTGGTTGCCCTGGCCCGACAGCAACGCCGTGGCATCGACCTGAACGTGCACGAGGCAACCCGGCGCGCCCACCGATGCGAGCGACAGCGGCGCGATCTGTTGCCACCCGAAGGCGAGCAGGGCGAGGTCTTCGGGCACGTCGAACAGGGTGACTTCGAGCGTTCGGCCGATGTGCGGGGTGTCGCGCGGAACGAGGCGCGCTGCGGGCCGAGAGCCGGAACAACCAGGAGCGATGCCGACGTACGTGGAGGTGGGGCCGACGCGTGCTGCGCACGTGTCGTTGCCGGCGGTGACTTCGACGTACGAGGTTCCGGGTTGTAGCGGAGGTGCCGTGAACACGTCCCCAACAATGCCGCACGTCACGACCTGTCCATCCGAGCGGCGGAGAATCGTGAAGCCGTACCCGCCATCGACTTCGACGTAGTACACGCCGGTAGGTAGCGTTGGAATTGGACGCCAGGCGAGCGACGACGAGACGAACGAACCCCATGCCACGACCGTCCCGTCGGATCGCAACGCAAGGCTGTAGGTGTGGGCACACGACGCTTCGACGTATCGCAGGCCCGAGGGAAGCGGTGGAATCAGGTGGTCACCGTGCCACTGCGTTCCTGCGTAGGCCAACGCGCCATCGGACCGCACGAGTAGCGACTTCCCGTACCGCACATCGACGTCGGTGTAGGTCACGCCCGTCGGCAGCGCCGGGATCGCCGTGCAGCCGAACGCATCGGGCCCGAATGCCACGGCACTGCCGTCCGATCGAAGGGCCACGGCGTGGTTGTCGCTGACCGCCATGTCGCGGTAGGTGACCAGAGGCGGCAACGGCGGGACGTTGCACTGCCCGAAGTTGTTGGCGCCCCAGGCAAAGAGGTTGCCATCGTCGCGCAACGCGATGGTGTGCGTGAAGCCGGCGCCGACCTTCGTGAAGCGCGATGAGGCAAGAGCTGCCGGCACCGGGATCTGGTTGTAGTAGTTGTCGCCCCAGGACTGGATCGAACCATCGCTCAGCACCACGACCGCATGCAGGTTGGTCGTGGCGATGGCTCGGTGGCGAACACCCGCGGGCGACTCCGGGAGGTACGGGACCGCCGCCTGGTGGAAGCCGTTGTCGCCCCAGGCATGCACCCGACCCGAGACGGTCACCGCCAGCACATGCTGCAAGCCGCTCGTCAGCGCCCGCAGACGCTCCGTCAGCACGGGCACGTTGAGTTGGCCGACATGGTTGCCGCCCCAGGCGACGAGCAGGCCATCGGACCGGTACGCGACGCTGTGGTGCTGGCCGGCAGCACACAGCAGATGCCAGATGCCCGGTGGTCGCGGGGGCACGTTGCACTGGCCGCTGGCGTTCGATCCCCACGCCACGATCTCGCCGTCCGAACGCAGTGCGAGCCCATGGGAGCTACCAGCACTGACCCGCTTGTAGGTCATGCCCGGCGGAGGCGGCGGAGGCACGCATTGCCCGTCGCTGTTGTTCCCCCAGGCAACGATCGAACCGTTCGCCAGCAACGCCATCGACCACCCGGTCCCCCCTTCCACCTGTACCGCCGGGCCGGCAAGTGGCGGCACATTGCACTCGCCATAGGCGTTGTATCCCCACGCCACCACCGCGCCGTCCGAACGCACCGCGAGGAAGTGGGCCATGCCTGCTTCGATGCTCACGTAGGTCACGCCCGGCGGAAGTGCCGGAGCCGGAGTCGCGGGCAGGATCGGCGACTGGCCCCAGACCGTGATGGTGCCGTCCGACAACAGGGCCGCGGCGACGTCCAACGTGATCGCAAGCTGCACCACCGAACCCGCTGCGAAGGCAGGTATCTGCCGGATGCGAGGGGTCTGGCCGCTGAGGAAGACGTCGCCATGCAAATCGACGATGCCCGTCATCACGAAGTTGGCCGTGGCAAACGCCACGGATCCCCGCATGGAGTCCGTGTGGCTACCCCACGCTCCCCAGTGCACTACGGAGCTCTGCGCCGGCAAGGTCGCCGAAACGATGAGAACCGCAGCCGCTATGGCCGCAGCTCGTGGAGAGTCCGTCCTTGCGCGCATCGCCATGCGTCACCTCAGAACTGCAGGAACATCGCCGGACTTGCCGCGGCGTACGAGAAGCACGCACCGCCAGGTCCGACGGGGTCGAACGCGAGCAGCGCGAACATCTGCACCGTGAAGGCGCTCCCGATGCCGCCCTGCGGCAGGATCACGCGATAGACGCGGTGCGTATCCACGTCCCCGATCACCGTCAGACCGCACGTACTTCGGCGCGAACTCGGCGAGGATGCGCGGCTTCGCCGCGAGCAGCGACCGCGCGCCCTGCAAGGCCGGCAGTTCGTAGCCCTCGACGTCGATCTTCACGAACTGCACGTCGGCCGGGTCGAGGCGTTGCTGCTGCAGGAAGCCGTCCAGCGTCACCACCGGCACCGTGATCGGCGTGCAACCCGCTTGCGGGACCAGCGAATGGCGCCCCATGTTCTTCTCGGCATACGGGAAGAACTGCATCGCGCCGTCGCGTTCGGCGACCGCGGCCCCGTGCACGGTGACGTTCGTGATGCCGTTCCGCTGCAGGTTGCTGCGCAGCAGCGCCAGGTTGCGCGGCTCCGGTTCGAACGCATGGATGCGCGCGCGCGGCCAGCGTCGCGCCAACAGCAGCGAGTACCAGCCGAGGTTGGCGCCGATGTCGAGCGCGACCGCGTCGTCGCGCAGGCGCAGTTCGCGCAGCACGAAGGTGCTGAGCACCTGCTCGTGCAGGCCGCGCTTGTAGAGGTGCCGCCCCATCACGTCGCGCGCATAGGCCCGCACGCGCAGGTCGAGCCCGGGGATCGTCGCGGTGAGTTGTTCGCGACGGAGCACGTGGCGCAGCACGAAGCACGACAACGACCGCCACGGCGATCGCTGGTCCACGAGGGCGGGCTCCATCGCCGCACCATAGTTGCCTCGCCGGATCGGCGCGAGCGCGGGTCCCGACCAAGACGACGGCGGCGCTAGCATGCGCGCAGGCCATGCTGCTCCGTCGCCTCACCTGCAAGGGTCTCGCGCAGAACGCCTACGTGCTCGCGCACGGCGGCGAGGCGCTGGTCGTCGATCCGCGCCGCGACGTCGACGACCTGCTGGCGTTGCTTGCCGCCGAGAAGTTGCGCGCGACGTGGGTCGTGGCGACGCACGTTCACGCCGACTTCGTCGCCGGCCTGCACGAAGTCGCCGCGGCGACCGGCGCACGCATCGGTCTCGGCGAACGGTTCCGCGGGCGACTGCCGCACACGCCGCTGGCCGACGGCCAAACGCTGCGCGTCGGCGATGCCACGATCGAGGTGCTGGCGACGCCTGGCCACACCCTCGAGAGCGTCTCGTTCCACGTGCACGCGCACGCCGACGCACCCGCGCGCCTGCTCAGCGGTGACGCGCTGTTCGTCGGCGACGTCGGCCGACCCGACCTCGCGCAGGGGGCGGGCATGGCGCCATCGGCGATGGCGGCGCTGCTGCACCACACGCTGCACGAACGGCTCGCCGCGCTGCCCGGCGACGTCGAGGTCTGGCCCGCGCACGGGGCCGGGTCGGCGTGCGGCTCGTGCATCGGCGGCGCTTCGTCGTCGACGCTGGCGGCGGAACGTGCCGACAACTGGGCGTTCCGCTGCAGGGACCGCGACGCCTTCGTGGCCCAACTGCTGCGATCGCTGCGCCCCCCGCCCCGCCACTTCCCGCGGCTGGCTGCGATCAACCACGACGGCGCGACACCGCTCGGAGTCCTGTTGCCGCCGTCGGCGCTCGACGCGGCGGCGGTTGCGTCCGCGTGCGCTGCCGGGGCGATGGTGCTGGACTGCCGTTCGTGGACCGAGTTCGGGCGCGGTCACTGGCCGTCGGCGACGAACATCGGGCTGGATGGCGGCGAGTTCGAGCCGTGGGCCGGGGCGCTGATCCCCGCCGACCGCCCGCTCGTCCTCCATGCCACCTCGGCGGCGCGTGCCGCCGAAGCCCAGTTGCGCCTGTTGCGCGTCGGTCTCGACGACGTTCGTGGCTTCACGACGACGCTGCCCGAACGGCCAGGCCGCGTGCCCCAGCTCGAGGCACTCGACCTGTTCACGCCCGGCGGCGCTGTGCCGTTCCAGGTGATCGACGTGCGGCGCCCCGACGAGTTCGCCGCTGGCCACGTTGCCGGCGCCGTGCACGTCGAACTCGGCGAGACGATGGCGACGGGTGGACTCGACCCGACGCGCCCGACCGCGGTGCTGTGCGAAGGCGGTTACCGCAGCAGCGCGGCGCTCGCCACGCTGCGCTCGGCCGGCTTCACCGCGCTGCACAACGTGCACGACGGCATGCGCGGCTGGCGGCAGAACCACCTGCCGCTCGCGCGGGCCGCCCCTACAGCGACTTCTTGATCAGGTAGAAGTCGAGCCGGTCGACGCCGGTCAGCGCCTTGCGCGCGGCGACTTCCTTCTCGCTCTTGGGCGGCGGCACGATCACCTTGTCGCCCTTCTTCCAGTTGACCGGGCAGGCGACGCCGTTGCCGTCGGCGGTCTGCAGCGCATCGAGCACGCGCACCACTTCGTCGACGTTGCGGCCGACGTTGAGCGGGTAGTAGATGATCGCCCGGATCGTGCCCTTGGGGTCGATGCAGAACAGCGCGCGCACGGTGACCGTGGCCGACTCGCCCGGGTGCATCATCCCGTAGAGCTCCGCGACCTTCTTGTCGGTGTCGGCGATCAGTGGATACGGCAGGCGCACCTTCAGGATCTGGTCGAGGTTCTCGACCCAGGCGAGGTGGCTGTGGATCGAATCGATCGACACGCCGATCAGCTTGCAGTTGCGCTGGTCGAACTCGGCGCTGCGGCGCGCGAACTCGGTCAACTCGGTCGAGCACACCGGCGTGAAGTCGGCCGGATGCGAGAACAGCAGCGCCCACTTGCCGCCGAGCCACTCGTGGAACTGCAGCTCGCCATGCGTGGTCATCGCCTTGAAGTCGGGGGCCTTGTCGCCGATGCGCGGCATCGACTTGGCGGCGGGTTGGGTCTTGGGCTGCTCGGAACTGCTACCGGTGCACATGGCGTTCTCCTGAGGATGGGAAGGGCCGGGCATCATCCGGCCGAGGACGCCACGAACGAAGGCCCAGCACCGCAGCGGACACGATCTTCGCGCCCTTGGCGCCGCCCGCCCACCGACCAGCCTCCGCGCCGACCCTCAGCTCTTCTTCGCGGTGCTGAGGATCTGCAGTTCGGCGAGCTGCTCGGGCGACGCGTCGCCCGGCGCCTCGGCCATCAGGTCGAACGCCGTCGCCGTCTTCGGGAACGCGATCACGTCGCGGATGCCCTCGCGGCCGAGTGCCAGCGTGACGATGCGGTCGACGCCGAGCGCGATGCCGCCGTGCGGCGGACCGCCGTACTTGTACGCATCGAGCAGGAAGCCGAAGTTCGCGCGCTGCTGCTCCTTGCTGATGCCGAGGAACTCGAACACCTTCGCCTGCAGGGCCGGACGGTGGATGCGGATCGAGCCGGAACCCAGCTCCCAGCCGTTCATCACGAAGTCGTAGGCGCGGCTGCGGATGTTGGCGGTGTCCTGGCCGAAGTCCTCGATGTCCCAGTTCACGGGTGCACTGAACGGGTTGTGCGCGAACTGCCAGCGCGCCTTCTCGTCGTTCCACTCGAACATCGGGAAGTTGAGCACCCAGCAGCAGCGGAACACCTTGCTGTCGCGGAGCCCCAGCAGACCGCCGACCTTGAGCCGCAGGTCGCCGAGTGCCTTGTGCACGACCTTCTTCTGGTCGGCGACGAACAGCAGCAGGTCGCCGGGCTTGCCGCCCATGTGCGCGACGAGCGCCTTGCCCTTGTCGCCTTCGAAGAACTTCGCGATCGAGCCCTCGAGCCCCGTGGCGGTGACCTTGGCCCAGGCCAGGCCCTTGGCGCCGAGTTGCGTGACGAACGCCGTCAGCTCGTCGATGCCCTTGCGCGAGAACTTCTCGGCCGCGCCCTCGGCGCAGATGCCCTTGACGATGCCGCCGGTCTCGACAGCACCCCGGAACACCTTGAAGTCGCTGGTCTTCGCCAGCTCCGTGCAATCGACCAGGGTCATGCCGAACCGCAGGTCCGGCTTGTCGCACCCGTACTTGTCCATCGCCTCGAAGAAGTCGAAGCGCGGGAACGGCTGCGGCACGTCGATGCCGAACCCCTCCTTCATGCCGTGCACGAACATCGCCTCGACCACGTCGAGCACGTCGTGCTCCTCGACGAACGCCATCTCGAGGTCGATCTGCGTGAACTCGGGCTGGCGGTCGGCCCGCAGGTCCTCGTCGCGGAAGCAGCGCGCGATCTGGTAGTAGCGATCGAGCCCGCCCACCATGCAGAGCTGCTTGAAGATCTGCGGGCTCTGCGGCAGCGCGAAGAACTTGCCGGGATGCACGCGGCTCGGCACCAGGTAGTCGCGCGCGCCTTCGGGCGTGCTCTTGGTGAGGATCGGCGTCTCGATGTCGAGGAACCGCTGGCCCTGCAGGAACGTGCGGACCGCGGTGACGAAGCGCGAGCGCTTCTGCAGCGCCTCCTGCAACGGCCGGCGCCGCAGGTCGAGGTAGCGGTACTGCATGCGCAGCTCCTCGTTCGCCTCGGCCTTGTCCAGGATCTCGAACGGCGGCGTCTCCGCTTCGCCGAGCACGGTGACGACGTGCGCCACCAGTTCGATCTCGCCCGTGCTGCGGTTCTTGTTGATCTTGTCGGCGTCACGCGGTCGCACCCGGCCGCGCACCGCGATCACGTCTTCGGCGCCGAGCCGCCGCACGGTCTCGAAGGTGCCGGCCGCCATGCCCGGAGCCTCGCTGTCGACCACGATCTGCGTCACGCCGTAGCGGTCGCGCAGGTCGAGGAACACCAACTGGCCGTGGTGCCGGTGGTTCTCGATCCAGCCGTTCAGGACCACGTCCTGCCCCTGTTCGCGGATCGTCAACTCGCCGCAGGTGTGCGTGCGCTGCCACGGAGAACGCTTGGTCGTCATTCGGGGCGAAGGTCGTAACCGCGTTCAGGGCCTCAATCCAGCGACGCGGCTCGCGCGCCAGCCGATCGCCACGACGATGCCAACACCCCCCAGCAGGGCTGGTCGCGGCAGCACCTGGGCAGCTACCTCGACGACGAGTGCGCCGTACGCCAGCAGCGCAACGCTGGCGGCCGCGGCGACCCAGCGGCGCTCGCTCCACCACCGCCGCAGCGTGGTCGGCACATGCTCGAGCGGCACGAAGGCCCACAGCAGCAGCCACACGCGCATGTAGGGCCCGGTGTCCATCGTCTGCCAGGTCAGCAGATGGAACGCCGTCACCGCCGGCAGCAAGAACCACCGCGAGCGTGGCCAGACGAACACCAGAGGGAACGCGGCCTGCGTGAGCACCACGCCGAAGCTCTGCAGTTGGCAGAGGCCGACGCTGCCCGCCGCCAGCCGCGACCACGGGCCGTCGTGGCCGAGCATGATCCCCTGCAGCGTGTAGCCGTTGAACCACTCCGGGCCGCCGAGCACGGCCTTCGCGATCCCAGCACCGGCGTAGCCGACCGCGAGCGTGAACTGCGTCAACAGCAGCGGCAGGCCGCTGCCGAGACGCGAAGCCTCGGGGCGGCGACGCCACCGCCGCCAGAACGCATCGAGCGAGCCGGCGGCGCCGACCGGCGCGAACGGCAGCGCCAGCAGCGCGAACGCCAGCGCGACCTTGTCGTGGTGCGGCTTGCCGAACGAGTAGGCGAGCCCGGTCGTCCAGAAGAACGCGACGGCGCCGAGCGCACAGCTCGTGCGCGACGCGATGCCGAGCATGCCGGCGAGCAGCGCGATCGTGCCGCCGAGCAGCACCGCGTGCGCGGCGTCGCTGCCGAGCGGCGCGATGCCGAGCACCTGCACGAACAACAGCGGCGTCCACGGCCGCAGCGGCCCGCCCGCATCGACCAGCGCGGCGTCGCGCAGGACCACCGGCGCGTAGAGCCACAGGTCGTAGAGCGCCGTGAAGCAGACGAGCACGCGGAACGCCGCGAGGCGCGTGGCCGGCACGTCGCCGAAGAACCACCGTTCGAGCCACGCGAACGCCGGCGGCGCTGCGGGCGTGTTCATGGCCGCCGCCAATCGACCAGCACGGTCGGCGCCACGTCGACCGGGCCGTCGGCGGTGAGGCGGATGCGGCCGTCGGCCAGCACGAACCCGACGAACGGCGGCGCTCCCGGCACTTGCGCGGATTCGACCTTCGCGAAGAACGCGCGCGCCGCGTCCTCGCCGCCGAAGGCGACCTCGGCGAGCATCTGCCAGTAGCCGTCCTGGTGCACGCCGACATCGTGCTCGTGCAGCGCCACACGTTCGCCGTCGGCACGGATGCCGGTGATGCGCGGCCGGTAGATGACGTCGTTCTCGCGCCACGTCTCGGTGTACATCGAGAACCCGACGAACGGCCAGCCACGCCCGTAGCCGAGTGCTGCGGCGAGCAGTTGCAGCAGCACGACGCCGAGCACGGCCGTGCGCAGTGCGACGTGCGCGAGCCGGCCCGCGAACGCCCGCCCGCGTGCTCGCGACCAGCCCCAGGCGAAGAACGACGCCGCGAGGACTGCCGCGCCTGCCAGCAGGAACCGCGGATCGAACGGTCCCGGGGACGGCACCACGATCGGCACGCGCCCGGCGAGGGTGCTGCGCAGATCGCGGTCGAAGGCGTGCACTTCCAGCGTGTGCCGCCCGGGGCGCAGCCCGCGGATGCGGCCGTCGGGCAGCGGCTGCAGCAGGTGGTGATGCTGGCGGCGCACGCGGAGCGAGGCACCGCCCCGCGCCTGCACGTCGAGGACCAGGGCGTACTCGTCGGCCGCGCTGCCAACCATGTCGACGGTGGGCGCCGTCGTCGCTCGCGGTGCAGGACCGGCGTCGGGCTGGTAGGCGAAGGTGCCCTGCGCCGTCGCGAGCAGCACGCGACCGTCGGCGCCGAGGGCCAGCCGTTCGTAGGGCGGAGCGGGCAGACCGTCGGCGCGGTGGAACACACGACCGAAGCGCAGCCGCGGGTCGAGGACCCCGAACTCGTTCTCGCTGCACCACCACAACCGCCCCCGCGCGTCGGCGGCGACGCTGCGTACGCCCGCCGACGGCGCGCCGTCGCGCAGATCCGCCGCATCGAGCACCGGCTGCTCGGCGTCGCCGACGAACAGGCCGCGCTCGCACGCGACGACGACCATGCCCCACGGCAGCACCGCGAGTTCGTGCCAGGCGCCGGTCGGCGTGGTGCTGTCGAGCTTCCGGACTTCGGCACCGCGGCGGATGGCCGCGTACTCCGGTGTCAGCAGGAACGTGATGCCGGGCCGCACCTCGGCGTGCACGACCGGCGGCGGCAACGTCACCTCGACGCGGACGAAGTCCTGCGCGCCGGCCAAGGCGCTGAGTGCGACCGCCAGCAGCGACGCAGTTCGTGGCACCGCGCCGATGCTAGCAGCGCACGCTCACTCGTAGCGCACCGACTCCGCCGGACTCTCGCGCAGCGCGCGCACGGCCGGTACCACCGACGCCAGCAGTGCCGTGACGAACGCGAGCACGGGCACCAGCAGGAACCACGGCCACGGCAAGGTCACCGGCGCATCGAGCCGCGCAACCTGGTTCATGCCGAGCACGAGCACCGTCGCCAGCACTGCGCCGAGCCCGCACGAGAGGATGCTGGCGAGTGCGGCGACGACGGCACCCTCGAGCACGAAGCTGCCGCCGAGCGCCCCGCGCGTGATGCCGAGCGCGCGCAGCACGCCGAGTTCGCGCGCGCGGCCGAGCATCGCGATCGTCATGCCGTTCAGCAGGCCGACGCCCGCGAGCACCAGCATCAAGAACAGCAGCAGGTCGAAGAGGCGGAAGTCCTTGCCGACGTCGCGCCGCATGTAGGCCTCGATCGCCGCGCCGTCCTTCCAGCCGGAGATGCCCGGCAGCGCCGCCTTCGCCGCGTCGCCGACCGCCGTGGCGTCGGCGCCGGGCTGCAGCCGCAGCGTCACCATCGCCACGCTGGTCGCCGGGATGCAGAAGTCCTGCCGCAACCAGTGCGGGGACGCGAACGCGAACGCGCGTTCGTCGCCGTCGAACCCGACGCGGTCGTCGACGAGCAGCACCTCGTACGAAACCGGCACGCCGTTCTTGTCGCGCATCGCGACCAGATCGCCGGCCTGCCACTGCCGGCTCTTCGCGAGCCGGCGACTGACGACCAGCGTGCGGACGCGTTCGTCGCTGTAGCGACGCACCAGCGCCGGATCGCCTTCGAGCGGCCCGTCGCGGCCCGCTGCCGCCGCCGGCGCGACGCCGCGCAGCAGGAAGCCCGCGCCCCGCTCCTCGCCTTCGAACGCCTCGACGGCGGCGACCCCGGGCAGGGCCGCGAGCGCCTGCGCCGCAGCCGGCGTCGTCGGCTGGCAGCGCACGAAGACACGCTCGTGCAGGGCCGCGGCGGCGAAGTTGCCGACGTCGGCATGCAGCGAATGCGTGATGCTCTTGAGGCCCAGCACGGCCAGCAGCACGGCGGACAGCCCGCAGACCGAGGCCGCGATGCGTCCCGACGCGCGCCCGAGCACCTTGGCGACCAGCCATGACGACATCGGCAGCAGCGGCCGCAGCGGCAGCACCAGGGCCCGCCCGAGCAGCGACGTGAGGCCGGGCGCCAGCAGCAGCACGCTGCCGAACAGCCCAAGGATGCCGGCGAGTTGCAGCAGCACCATGCGCATCTCGCTGCCTTCCTCGGCGGCGAGCGGCGTCATCGCCAGGTAGGCGAACGGCAGCGCCAGCACCAGCAGGCCGAACATCCACAGGTGCACGCCGCGCAACAGGTCGATGCCGTCGTCCTTGCCCGGTGCCAGGCCGCGCGCCCGCAGGATGTCGAGCGCCGAGACCTGCCGCGCGCGAACCAGTGGGAACATCGCGCCGCCGAGCGTGAACAACACGCCGAGCGTGAACGTCCACGCCACCGGAAACACCGGGATCAGAAACGTCGACCATTCCTTGCCGAGGCCCAGCGAGCTGATGCGGTTCTGCTGCAGCACGCGCGCGAGCAACATCCCGAGCAGGACGCCGAGCCCGCTGCCGATCACGCCGAGCAGCAGCGCATCGAGCAGGAAGATGCGCGTGATCGCGCCGGTACCAGCTCCGAGGCACCGCAGCAGCCCGAGTTGGCGGACGCGGGAGACCAGACCGTGCGACAGCGTCTGGAACACGACGTACATGCCCAGCAGCAGCGCCAACCCGCCGAGCACCTTGAGACCGTTGCGGAACGCGCGTTCGTCGGCGCCCTCGCCGATCATGGCGCTGCGCGCGTCCTGGACGACGAAGCCGCTGCGCAGTTCGTGGCGCAGCCGATCGAGATCCGCGCCTTCGTCGCGCAGCAGGTGGTAGATGCTGCCACCGAGCGGACGCAGGCGATCGGCGACGTCGATCGGCGCCACGACCACGAGCCCTTGCTCGCGCTTGCCGAGCCGTTCGGCGGCGATCACGCCAACCACGGTGCAGCGGCGCACGAACGGCGTCGCGTTCGCAGGGACCGGTGCGGGCGTCAGCACGCCGTCCTTGCACTCGACGCGCTGCAACGCGGGAGGCTCGGCGACCGTGATCTCGCCGCCGACGTCGACGCCGAGGGCCTGCGCGGCCGCGGCGCCGAGCAGCACGCCCGTCGTCGCCGGATCCGCGTCGGCTGCCACGAGGTCACGACCGCTGGCGACGACGTAGTGCGCGAAGGCACCCGCCGGCAACGGCCCGAGTCCGAACACGACGACTTCCTGGCCGCCTGTGCCGGCGCTGAGCACCCCGCGGGACTCGCGCCAGATCGCGACGTCGCGCACGCCGGCATGGCCGCGCAGTTCGTCGACGACTTCGGCCACCGCACGCTCCGGCCGCAGCGGCAGCACTTCGAGGTCGACCTGCCCACGCAGCGGTTGCGCCGCCAGCAGCCGGCTCTGGATCGTGTTGTGGTCCATCACGTAGATGGCCACGACGATCGCGACGCCGAGCGCGATGCCGAGCAGCGTCAACAGGACGCGGAGCCAGCTAGATGCCCAGTTCCTGGAGACGATGAAAGACGTCAGCGACACGGAACGGACCTCCGGTGAGTTCGGCGTCCTTGCGGAGCGCGCCGTCGTGCAAGAACAGCACGCGATCCCCCGCCGCGGCGTCGCGGGGGTTGTGCGTCACCAGCAGGATCGAGGTGCCGAGCTTCTGCCCGACCGAGCGCAGCAGCGCGACCACTTCTTCGCCGGCCTTGCTCGACAGATTGCCGGTCGGCTCGTCGGCGAGCACGAGCGGCGGCTGCGTCGCCAGCGCGCGCGCGATCGACACCCGCTGCATCTCGCCGCCCGACAACGACGGCGGCAGGCGGTTCTTCAGCGCCTTGATGCCGAGCAGGTCGAGCAGCCCGTCGATGCGGGCGCGGTGCTTCTTCGGTCGCTCGCCGACGATGCGCAGCGGCAGCGTCACGTTCTCGTCGACGGTGAGGTCGGGCAGCAGGTTGAAGAACTGGAAGATGAAGCCGATCCGCCGACGGCGGATGGCGGCGCGGTGCTCCTCGTCGCCGGCCCCGAGGTCGGTGCCGTCGAGCAGCACCTGGCCGGCCGACGGGCGATCGAGGCCGGCGAGCATGTGCAGCAGCGTCGACTTGCCCGAGCCCGACGGGCCCATGATCGTCGCGAACTCGCCCGGCCGCAGCGCGAAGCTGACGTCGCGCACCACCGGAACCTGCTGGCCGTCGTTCGCGCGGAAGCGGAACAGGCCCCTGGCTTCGAGCACGGGCACGGTCGACGACGGCGGCGTGGAGTCAGCGGCTTGGGCGGGGGTCATGCAGCGAGGCAGCCAGGGTCGGCGCAGTTACTTTGCCGCGCCAAGTAGATGGCGTCAAGACTCGACGCACGGCGCCGCTGGCTCCCATGCCAACGCGTGCGTGAACCCTGGGCGCCGCGCCGCGCGCAACTGCAACGCCGCCCTTCGACCGCACGACGGCCTTTGCCTCGGTCCCGTCGTGCCGGTAAGCAGACGCAGACGCCGCCGATGCCGCTCGACCTGCTCTCGCTCCCTGCCGCCGGGCTGCACGCCGCCGCCGCGCGACACTTCGCCGGCAAGAAGGGCGCCGGGCTCGCCTCGGCCGTGCACCGCGCGGCCGTGTGCCGCGGCGAGTTCACGCCGGAACAACTCGGCGCCGGACCGCGCGCCACCGCCGCGTGGCGCTCCTTCGCGACGATGTCGCTGCCGACGATCGACGCCGAGGCCACCGAATCGACCGCCAACGGCACCGTCCAGAAGCGGCGTCTGCGGCTGCACGACGGCCGCACGATCGAGAGCGTGCACCTGCCGATGGGACGCGGCCGCAGCAGCCTCTGCGTGTCGACGCAGGTCGGTTGCGCCCGCGCCTGCACGTTCTGCGAGACCGGCAGACTCGGCCTGGTGCGCAACCTCACCGCCGGCGAAATCGTGGCGCAGGTCACCCTGCAGTGCCGGCAACGCCGCCCCGACACGCTGGTGTTCATGGGCATGGGCGAACCGCTCGACAACCTCGAGGGCCTGCTGCAAGCACTGCGCGTGCTCACCGATCGCCATGGCCTCGCCTACGCGCAGGAACGGCTCACGGTGTGCACCGTCGGCCACGTGCCCGGCATCGCCGCGTTGCGCGAACTCGGCTGGAAGCGGCTCGGGCTGGCGTTGAGCCTCACCGCCGCCGACGACGACCTGCGGGCTGCGCTGATGCCGCACTCGGTGCGCTACCCGCTGCGCGAGATCCAGCAGGCCCTCGTCACCTACCGCCAGCGCGCCAACCTGGCGCTGGGCATCCACTGGTGCCTGCTGCCGGGCATCAACGATGCCGACGCCGACGCGCGCGCGATCGCCGCGTTCGTGCAGCCGCTCGGTCGCACGTTGGTGCACGTGATCCCCTACAACCCGGGCAGCGCGCCGATCGCGCGCGCGCCGACCGCCGACGAAGTCGCGGCGTTCACCGCGCGGCTGCGCGCGCAGGGCCTCGCCGTGCGCACGCGCGTGACCAAGGGCCGTTCGGTGATGGCCGCTTGCGGCCAGCTCGGCGGCCCGGCGGCTACTGCGCCTTGACCGCGACCAGCTCGACCAGGAACACCAGCGTGGCGTTGGCCGGGATCTTCGGCGGCGAACCGCGCGTGCCGTAGGCAAGGTCGCCCGGGATCGAGAACAGGAACTTGCCGCCCGGCTTCATCAGCTGCAGGCCTTCGGTCCAGCCCTTGATGACGCGGCTCAGCGGGAACTCGCTGGGTTGGCCGCGGCTGTACGAACTGTCGAACGGCGTGCCGTCGGTGAGCCAGCCCGAGTAGTGCGCGACGACGGTGTCGCTCACGCGCGGCGACGTGCCTTCGCCGGTCGCGATCACCTCGTACTCGAGACCGCTCTGCGTCTTGACGGTCTTCGTCGGATCGAGCAGGCGGAACGCCGGCAACTTGTTGATCGCGGTCAGCTCCAGCTCCCAGACCGTGTCGGCGCCGACGTTCGGGAACACCTTCTGCGGCACTTCGGCGCGAAGGATCGTGCCCAGCTTGCACTTCGCCGCGAGCTCCTTCATGAACGGGAACGGCAGCGACGCCATGGGGCCGCTGATGCGGTGGTCGCGCTGGCGTTCGCTGCAGTCGACGAGCTCGCCGGTCTGCTTCCAGATCGCGTAGCGGAACGCGAGGCCGTCGGCTTCGGTCACCTTCTCGCCGGCACCGGCGGCAACCGCCTCCCACTTCACGCCGCTCTCCAGCGTCTGCTGCGCCTCGGGCTTGCTGGGCCGCAGTTTCGGCATACGCACCACCTTCAGCAGTTCGACGTCGAACACCAGCGTCGCGTTGGGGCCGATCTTCGGCGGGCTGCCGGCCTCACCGTAGGCGAGGTTGCCGGGGATCACGAACTTGCAGCGGGAGCCCGGGGTCATCAGCTGCAGCCCTTCGGTCCAGCCGGCGATCACCTGGGTGACGCCGAACGTCGCCGGTTGACCGCTCTTGCGCGAGCTGTCGAACTCGGTGCCGTCGGTGAGCCAGCCCGTGTAGTGCACTTCGACGGAGTCGTCGCGGCTCGGCGGGGCGTCGGCGGAACCGCGCTTCAAGAAGCCGTACTCCAGACCGGACGCGGTCTTCTGCATGTCCGCGCACTCGGGGATGCCGCCTTGCGCGGTGAGCAACGAGGCAAAAGCGAGAACGGCGATCCATGGCGTGGTCGCGCGGACGGCGGACGGTGAGGTCATGCTGGCGTGCGGGGCGGGAATGGGGCGAGCAATCTACCGAGCCCCGGTCGATGGGTCACGCTGCCGATACCTGCCCCCGCACCCCCGTTCGTGTACCGCCCCCAACGCGAGCCCCGAGAGGCTGGCCCGGCGATCGCCCGACGCACCTGGAACCGTCGGCGCGGGCGGGGTTGCTGGTTTCGTTCCCCCCGAACGCCGGG
Organism: uncultured bacterium; assembly: GCA_937952215.1. Lineage (GTDB taxonomy): Bacteria > Planctomycetota > UBA1135 > UBA1135 > UBA2386 > UBA2386. Next base: position 60,479 of record CALFZH010000031.1, on the reverse strand, counting down.
GGGCTGGCCGACCGGCAGATCGTCTCCCTATTGTCGTCGCGTGCCTCTCGACGACACCCATCCCCGCGTGCGCGCCGTCATGACGCGAATGCTCGCGGACATGACGCCGGCCCAGCGTTTCGCGATGGCGTGCGAGTTGACGGACTTCGTGTGCGAGCAGTCGCTGGCCGCGATCGGCAAGACGATGCCGGGCGCAACGCGGCAGGCGATCCATCTGCGATGGTGTGAACTGCACTACGGCAAGGACCTCACCGATCGCCTGCGCACCTTCCTGGCAACGCGGCCGTCATGACTGGCGACCGGGTTCTCGCCGCCCTCGAACCGGTGGTCGATCTGTTCGAACGGCTCGCCATCCCCTACCAAATCGGCGGCTCCGTGGCGGCGTCGACGTTCGGCGAGGCTCGCTCCACGCTCGATGTCGACCTCGTCGCCGCCATCGAACCGCGTGAAGTCGCGGCGATCACCGCAGCACTGCGTGGCACCTACTACGCCGACGAGGAACTGATCCTCGACGCCGTGCGCCATCGCAGCAGCTTCAACCTCATCTACCTGCCGCAGTACTTCAAGGTCGACGTGTTCGTCGTCAAGGACACGGCCTACGCGCAAGGAGCCTTGCATCGCCACACGTTGGCAAGGTTGGCGAACAGTGGCTCGACGCGCGAGTTCCGGTTCGCCACGCCGGAGGATGTCGTGCTGTCGAAGTTGGACTGGTACCGCAAGGGCGGCGAGACCAGCGAACGGCAGTGGTCGGACATCCTCGGCGTGCTGCGTGTCCAGGCCGGCAAGCTGGATCTCCCCTACTTGCGGCAATGGGCAGTCGAGATCGCGGTCACGGATCTCCTGGCGCGCGCACTCGCCGACGCGGCAAGCTGATCGCGAGATCCGAGCGCTGCCTGCGGCCCCCCAGTGCCGGGGGAGGCGGCAGCTCAGTGCACGTTGCCCGTGCCCGAACCGCGCCGGGCCAGCATCTCGCGCGCCAGCGCCTTGCGCAGCGACGCCTCGGCCTTCACGAACTCGACCGACAGCCGGTCGAGCCCGGCCATCTTCTCGCGTGCCTTCGCTTCCGCGGCCTTCACGCGCTCGAGATCGATCTCGTGCGCGAATTCGCCGGCCTCGCAGACGAGGGTGAGCACGTTGTGCTGCACCTGCGCGAAGCCGTCGCTGACGAACAGGCTCAGCTGCTTGCCGTCGAGCTCGGTGATCGTGGCGGTGCCGGTCTGGCTGATCGCGGTCAGCAGCGGCGCGTGGTGCGGCAGGATGCCGTAGCTGCCGTCGACGCCGGCGAACGCCACGCCCGCGACCTTGCGGTCGACGATCGTGCGGTCGGGCGTGACGATGCGGAGATGCAGTTCGGCGGCCATGGCGCTCACTTGTTGCCGCGCGCGACCGCTTCCTCGATCGAGCCGACCATGTAGAAGGCCGACTCCGGCAGGCCGTCGTGCTTGCCCTCCAGGATCTCCTTGAAGGAACGCACCGTGTCCTCGCGCTTGACGAACTTGCCCGGCGTGCCGGTGAAGGCCTCGGCGACGAAGAACGGCTGCGACAGGAAGCGCTGGATGCGGCGCGCGCGCGCGACCACCAGCTTGTCGTCTTCGCTGAGTTCCTCGATGCCGAGGATCGCGATGATGTCGCGCAGGTCCTGGTAACGCTGCAGCGTGCGCTGCACGTCGCGCGCGACCTTGTAGTGCTCTTCACCGACGACGCTCGGCGACAGCATCTTCGACGTCGACTTCAGCGGGTCGACGGCCGGGTAGATGCCGAGCTCGGCGATCTGACGCTCGAGGATGATCGTGCTGTCCAAGTGCGCAAACGTGGCGACCGGTGCCGGGTCGGTGATGTCGTCGGCAGGCACGTAGACGGCCTGCATCGAGGTCACCGAGCCCTTCTTGGTCGAGGTGATGCGCTCCTGCAGCGCACCCATTTCGGACGCCATCGTCGGCTGGTAACCGACGGCGCTCGGCAGGCGGCCCAGCAGTGCCGACACTTCCGAGCCCGCCTGCACGAAGCGGAACACGTTGTCGACGAACAGCAGCACGTCCTTGCCTTCCTGGTCGCGGAAGTACTCGGCCATCGTCAGGCCGGTCAGCGCGACGCGCAGGCGCGCGCCTGGCGGCTCGTTCATCTGGCCGAACACGAGCACGGCGTTGTCGAGCACCGAGGCCTTCTGGCCCTTGGCGTCCGTGTACTCGGCCTCGGCCATTTCCAGCCAGAGGTCGTTGCCTTCGCGCGTGCGCTCGCCGACGCCGCAGAACACCGAGAAGCCGCCCTTCTCGACGGCGGTGATGCGGATCAGCTCCTGGATGAGCACCGTCTTGCCGACGCCTGCACCGCCGAAGAGGCCGATCTTGCCACCCTTCGCGAACGGGCAGAGCAGGTCGACGACCTTGATGCCGGTTTCGAAGACTTCGGTGATCGCCTGCTGCTCCTCGAACTTGGGCGCCGCGCGGTGGATCGGCAGGGTCTGCTTGACCGCGACGGGCGGCATCGGCTTGCCGGTGCGCGGGTGCGGCACGTTCACTTCGAGCGCCCGGCCGAGCGTGTCGAACAGCCGGCCGCGCGTCATGTCGCCGACGGGCACCGAGATCGGTGCACCGGTGTCGGTCGCCGGCATGCCGCGGCTCATGCCGTCGGTGGACGACATCGCCACGCACCGCACCGAGGCGTTGCCGAGCTGTTGCGCGACCTCGAGCACGAGGTCGATGCCACGCTGCTGGTCGACGACGGTGATCGCGTTGTAGAGGTTCGGCACGTGGCCTTCGGGGAACTGCACGTCCACCACGGGGCCGAACACCTGGAGGATCTTGCCTTGCACTTGGGTCGCGGTCGTCACGTCTTCTGTCCTCGGTAGCGAATGCGGTCGGAGTCGGAGTCAGCTCAGCTGACGGCGGAGGCGCCGCCGACGATGTCGAGCAGCTCCTTGGTGATGTTCTCTTGGCGGGCGCGGTTGTAGACCTTCTTGAGGCCCTTCTGCATGCGCACGGCGGCGTCGGTCGCGCCCTTCATCGCCATGCGGCGGCTGGCGTGTTCGCTGGTCAGCGACTGCAGCATCGCGTCGAACACGACGGTCTCGAGGTAGCGCGGCAGCAGCCGGTTGAACACGGTCGTCGCGTCGGGCTCGATCAGGAAGTCCTGCGCGAACGTCTTGCCGCCCGCCTGCTCGCCGACGGCGATGCTGCGGATCGGCAGGAACGGCGCATCGGTCGGCACGAAGCGGATCATCGACTGGAAGCGCGTGTACCAGAGCCGCACTTCGTCGACCGCACCGCCAGTGAACGCGTCGACCAACGCCTGCCCGACCAGCTTGGCCGCGGCGAAGTCGGCCTTGTCGAGCGGCGGCTCGACGAAGAAGCGCTCCACCTGGAAGCCGCGGCGCGTCAGCCAGGCGTAGGCCTTCTTGCCGTAGACCCAGAACTTGACCTGCTTGCCCGCTGCCTGCAGCCCGTCGACGACCTTCTTCAGGCCGAACAGCAGGTTGCTGTTGTAGCTGCCGCACAAGCCGCGGTCCGACGCGACGACGAAGAACCCGACGGTCTTCACCTCGCGCGAGCGGAACAGCGGCACGTCGCCTTCGCCGGAGACCTTGGCGGCGATCGCCTCGATCAGGTGCCGGATCTCGTCGACGTACGGGTGGAAGCTCTGCGCCTTCGCCTGCACCTTGCGCAGCTTCATCGACGCGACCATCTCCATCGCCCGCGTGATCTGCGCGATGCTGGCAACCGACTTGATGCGGCCGCGGAGTTCCTTGAGGTTCGCCATGGGCTACGGATGGGTGTGGGGTCGGCGCGTCGGGATCAGGCCAGGAACTCGCTGCGGAACTTCTGGCCGATCTCGTCGCACTTCTTCTGCAGCGCGTCGGTCCACTTCTTCTCGGTGCGCAGGGCCGTCAACACGTCGGCGTGGCTGCTGCGCACGAACGCCAGGTACTTCTTCTCGAAGTCGGCGACGCGGGCGAGCGGCACGCTGTCGAGCAGGCCCGAGCTGCCGGCGTAGAGGATCACGACCTGCTCCTCGACCGGCACCGGCTGGAACTCGGGCTGCTTGAGCAGCTCGGTCATGCGCTGGCCGCGCGTGATCGCCTGCTGCGTCGTCTTGTCGAGGTCGCTGCCGAACTGGGCGAACGCGGCGAGCTCGCGGAACTGCGCGAGCTGGATGCGCAGACCGCCCGAGATCTTCTTCATCGCGCCGATCTGCGCCGAGCCACCGACGCGCGACACCGAGATGCCGGCGTTCACGCCCGGGCGCTGGCCGGCGTTGAACAGCGACGACTCGAGGAAGATCTGGCCGTCGGTGATCGAGATCACGTTGGTCGGGATGTACGCCGACACGTCGCCTTCCTGCGTCTCGACGACCGGCAGCGCGGTCAGCGAGCCGCTGCCCTTCTCCTTGGAGAGCTTGGCAGCGCGTTCGAGCAGGCGGCTGTGCAGGTTGAACACGTCGCCCGGGAACGCCTCGCGGCCCGGCGGGCGGCGCAGCAGCAGCAGCACCTGGCGATACGCGACGGCCTGCTTGTAGAGGTCGTCGTAGGCGATGACGACGTGGCGGCCCTCGTCACGCAGGCGCTCGCCCATCGAGGCGCCGGCATAGCACGACAGGAACTGCATCGCCGCTTCCGACGACGCCGGCGCCGAGACGACGATCGAGTACGGCATCGCGCCGTACTTCTCGAGCTTGTCGACGACCGCCTTCACGGTCGACTGCTTCTGGCCGACGGCGACGTAGATGCAGATGACCTGATCCTTGTTCTTCGGATCACCACCGCCGGTCGACTTCTGGTTGATGAAGGTGTCGACGATCAGCGCCGTCTTGCCGGTGCCGCGGTCGCCGATGATCAGCTCACGCTGGCCGCGGCCGATCGGGATCATCGAGTCGATCGCCTTGATGCCCGTCTGCAGCGGTTCCTTGACCGGCTGGCGCTCGGGCACCGACGGCGAACGGCCCTCGATCGGGCGCAAGTCGCTCGGCGCGAACTTGATCTCGCCCTTGCCGTCGACGGCGCGGCCCAGCGCGTCGACGACGCGGCCGCACATCTGCAGGCCGGTCGGCACCGACATCACGCGCCCCGTCGTGCGCACGGTGTCGCCTTCCTTGACCTTGGTGTCGCTGCCGAGCAGCACCGCGCCGACGTTGTCCTCTTCGAGATTGAGGGCGACGCCGAAGATGCCGTTCCCGAAGTCGAGCATCTCGTTCATCATGCAGTCGTCGAGGCCGTGCACGCGGGCGGTGCCGTCACCGACCATCAGCACGGTGCCGACGGAGGACTTCTGCATGCGACCGGCGAAGCCCGCGATCTCGGACTTCAGGACGGTGGCGACTTCGGATGGTTTGAGATCCATGGTCTATCGGGCGGAAGAGTGAGTCTGGGAATGCGGATCAGACGGCGGCCTGCGCCAGCTTCTGCTCGAGCTGGTCGAGCGAACTGCGCAGGGAGCCGTCGTAGAGGACGTTGCCGAGCCGCAGCCGCACGCCGCCGAGCAGTTCGGGGCGCAGGGCGACGGTGAGGTGGACCTTCTTGCCGGACAGGCGCCCGGCGAGTGCGGTGAGCGCCGCGAGTTCGTCGGCACCGAGCGGGTGCGGGGACTCGGCGGTCCCCTCGAGTTCGCCGCGCGCGGCCATCACCAACGCGCGGTAGGCCGGCTGCAGGGCCAGCAGCACGTCGAGGCGGCGCCGCTGCTGCAGCACGCCGACGACGCTGCGCAGCAGCGGGCTCTTGCCCGCGCACAGCTTGTCGAGCACCGCCGACCGTTCCGGGCCCGTGACGTCGGGACTGGTGACCAACGCTTCCACCACCGGATCGGCGATGGCGGCGTGCAGCGCCTGCAGGTCGTTGCCCACGGCGTCGACCGCGCGCTGCTCGTCGGCCAGGGCGAACAAGGCCCGGGCGTAGCGTTTGGCCAGCAGGCTCATCGCCCACCCTTGTCGGCGGCCATGACGAACTGCTGCACGAGCGGCCGGTTCTTGCCGGCGTCGACTTCCTGCTGCAGCAGCTTGCCGGTGGCCGCGATCGTCAGGTCGACCGCGAGCGCCTTGATCTCCTGCAGCGCCTGGCGCTTCTCGGCGGCGATCGTGTCGCGCGCCTTCTGCAGTTCGGCCTTGGCGCGCTCGTCGGCGACCCGCACCGCTTCGGCAGCCTGCCGCTCGGCGCGCGCCATCGCTTCCTCGACCATGCGCTTGCCGTTCTCCTGCGCCTTCTGCAGCTCGGCCCGGGCCTGCTGCATCTGCGCGTCGGCGTCCTTGCGCGCCTGTTCGGCGGCGGTGATCGCGTCCTCGACCTTGCGGTCGCGCGCTTCGAGCGCAGTCGTGATCGGGCCGTAGACGAACTTCCACATCACCAGCAGGCCGAGGACGAACGCGATGAGCGTCCAGATCATCGCGCCGGGAGCGAACTCGAGCAGCGCGTTGAGCGGACGGGGTTCGTCACCGCCGGCGAGCAGCGATGCGAGCAGGAGCGACGAGGAGCATGCGGACACGGGGGCCTCCGGGCGTCAGGGTGCCGGCCGGAACCGCGGGCTCCGGCAAGCGGGGTGGCACAACGACGGACTACTTCGTGGCGAGCATCAGGCCGATGACCGCCGCGAACAGCGCGACACCTTCGACGAAGGCCGCGAGCACGAGCGCGTTGCCCTTGATGGCGTCGGCGGCTTCCGGCTGACGGGCGATGCCCTCACCGGCCGAGCCACCGATACGGCCGATGCCGAGACCGGCACCGATGGCCGCGAGGCCGGCGGCGAGGCCGGCACCGATGCCGACACCGATGTTCGAAGCAGTGGCGAGGTCCTTGGCGGCATCCTGGAAGAAAGCGAGCATTGGGTTCTCCTGAACTGACTAGCGAGGGAAAGGTTTGGGGAAGAGCGATCGGATCAGTGTTCCTGGTGCATCGACTGCCAGATGAAGTTGATGCTCAGGAACGTGAAGATGTAGGCCTGCAGCAGCGTGACGAAGGCCTCGATGATGTAGATGAAGATCGCCATGCCGACGCACGGGATCACGGTCAGGTAGCTGGTGATCGCGCCGCCCTGCATCTTCGTGAACAGGAAGATCAGCGCGATCGCCGACGCGATCACGAGGTGGCCGGCGAGCATGTTCGCGAACAGACGAATCGTCAGCGCGAACGGCTTGACGAACAGGCTGATCAGCTCGATCACGAACATGATCGGGATCAGCGGCACCGGCAGCCCGTGCGGCACGAGGTTCTTGAAGAACGACAGGCCGTTCTTCTTGATGCCGAGCCCGAGCATCAGCACGAGCGTCACGGTCGCCAGGGCGCCGGTTACGTAGGGCGTGCCGGTCGCCGTGTAGGTCACGATCGGCACGAGGCCGATCACGTTCTGGAAGGCGACGAAGAAGAAGATGAACAGGAACAGCGGCACGAAGGCGCGTCCCTCTTCCTTCCCCATCACCGAGTAGACCATCTCGTCGCGCACCCACAGGCAGAAGCCGCGCATCACGCGCGTGAACCACGAGGCGCGGCCGCTGCGGAAGCTGCCGAGCACCGGCAGGAACACCGCGAGCATCAGGCCGAGGCAGATCCACTGCCACGGCTGCACGTTGTAGACGGTCAGCGGGCCGACGTGGGCACGTCCCTGGGCGTCCTTCGTGAAGCCCCAGATCGGGTAGGGAACGCTGTGCGAGAACTGATGCTTGAAGAAGTCGCCGCTCGCCATCTCGAGCGTCGAGCCCGCGTGACCAGCGCCGGCGGCGGGTGCCTGCGGCGCTCCACCACCCTGGGCACGCAGTGCTGGCGCGCCGGCGAGCGCCAGCAGGAGCAGGCAAACCAGGAGCAGGAAGCGCTTGCTGGGCATGGATCGGAACGACGGAGAAGGGGTTCGCGGGCAGGCCTTCACGAGCGGCCTCCGGTCGGCGAGGAGCCGGGAACCACGCGGTTCTGCGGCCGCATCTGCCGAACGAGCACGCCCGCGGTCACCAGCTGGTAGAGCAGGGCCGCGGCGGCGAACGTGATGCAAAAGGTTGCGGTGTCGGCGAATTTCGCGCCAAACTGCCGGAGCACGAAGAACGCCACCACCAGCACGCCGAGCTTCGCGGCGAACGCGGCGGCGAGCAGGCCCTGCAGCCGACCGGCGAGCAGTCGCGCGTCGTGGCCGAACGGTGCCGAGGCCTTCGGGTCGAGGAAGCGCCCGTGCAAGACCAGCGCGAGCATGCCGGCGACCAGCGCGAGCCCGATGCCGCCGCAATAGAACGGCAGGACCGGGTCGGGCAGCCAGGCCAGCGGTCCGAACACGAGGCCACCCACCAGCGCCGCCGCGAGCAGCACCACGAGCCCTCCGCGCAGCAGCGCGGCAACGAGCATCGCCGTCAGGTCACGCGTGCACGCACCGCCAGCGGCGGGGGTGCTTCCTGCGGGCATCGGCGCGACGGACATGCGTAGGGGTCAGGGCGAATCGGGCGGCGGGCCCTTCGGCAACGTGCCGAACGGCCACATCTCGGGCGCCAGCACGCGGATGAGGTGGAGGATGCCACCGACGATGCCGCAGGCGACGCAGACCAGCAGGCACCAGGGTTTGGTGCCGAACTGCGCATCGAGCCACAGCCCGCCGTAGGCGAACAACCCGACTGCCACAGCCAGGGTCAGCCCGGCCCCGAGGGCTCGCGTGCTGCCTTGGTTTGGTCGTTGCGGGTTGCCCATCCCCCACCGCATTGCCTGCGAGGTCGACGAGGGGCGAGGATGCTAGCGACGGGGAGCCCACGCGTGCAACGACACGCCCCGGTTTTTTGTGCGGGAAGTTGGCCAGCTCGCACCACTACCGAGCGCCGTCGTCGGATGTCCCGGCGATCGTCGCCAAGGAGAGTCGAGATGAAGCACGTGCTCCCGTTCGTACTGCCGCTGCTCGCCATGCTGCCGCTCACGCCGCTGGTGGCCCAGCAAGCAGTTTCCCCCACCGACCGAGCTCAGCTCGAAGGCAGTTCGTTCACCCAGTTCCCGCTCGGGCGCGCCAACGCGCGCATGCAGACGCTGCACGCCGACGTGCCAGCGGGCACGTTGATCACCGGGCATGCCTACCGTCGCGACGCCGCCGGCGTGCGCGGGCAGGTCGACGGCTTCCAGAGCGATCTCGAGGTGTCGCTGTCGATCTCGCCGCGCCTGCCGACGCAGGCGTCGACGACGTTCGCCGCCAACGCCGGGACCAACGCCGTGGTGGTGCTGCCGCGCACCGTGTTGTCGTTCCCGCCGACCCAGCGGCCCGCCCTCGATCCCGCACCGTCCTTCGAACTGCTGGTGCCGTACCAGTTCCCGTTCCTGATGCCACCGAACGGTGGCACGCTGTGCGTCGACATCACCATCCACGGCAACCAGTCGACCAACGGTACCAACACGAACTTCAGCTGCTACCTCGACGCGCACGAGAACTACAGCGACGGCCGCGCCGAGCAGATCGGCTTCCGCACGCAGCAGGGCTGCCCGGCGCCGGGCTCGACGACCGACTGCACCGCGTCGATGACGTTCTGGCGGCTGGCCGCGAATTCACGCCTCGACGTCGCGCTTCGCGACGCCGTGCCCGACACCGGCAACGGCCAGGGTCGCGCCTTCGTGATGCTCGGCAACACGCTCGACGGCACGCCGTGGCCGCTGCGCGCCGACTGTCCGTTCTGGAGCTCGACCGAACTGTGGTTCGTGCTGCCGGGCGCGCCGAACACCGCCGGGAACCTCGACGCGACACTGACGGGCTTGCCGCTGCTGCCGCCGGGCTACCGGATCTGGTGCCAGTCGGGCTCGATCGACCTGGCGACGATCGACATGGCGTTCAGCGACGCGGTGACGATCGTCACGCCGCCCACCGGCCCGTTGCCGATCCCGACTGCGCGCATCGTCAACAGCACCAACCGCGCGGCGGCGACCGGCACGGTCAGCTACGCGGTGCCGGTGATGGCGTTCCTCTGATCACCGCGCAGCCATCATGCCGCGCTGGCGTTCACGGGAACGTCAGCTTGCGGCACTCGGGGATCGGCGAGTTCGGCCCGTGCGTCTGGATCGGATTCTCGATGTCGCGTTCCCCGAGTCCGTAGAGCTCCTTCATCATGTCGTAGCTCAGGCTGCGCACCTGACCACTCGACAGCAGGATGTTCACGGTGCCGTCGCGCAGCGTCCACATGCCGTTGTTCGCGTTCGCGAGCAACGCTTCGTTCCCGGTCTGGGTCGCCGTCTTGATGTGCTCACGGGCGCGACCGGCGTACGTCGTGTCGTCCCCGGACACGCCGCCCAGATCCTGCCAGATCTTCTCGCCGCGCAGCAACTGCTTGCGCAGCCCCTGGTAGTGGGCGTCGTTGTCGCGGGCGCCCGGGCTGAAGTACTTGTCGAGGTCCTCGGCGGTCTGCTGCGTGACGCGCCAGGTCGACAACACGAACCGCACGCCGCCTTCCATCGGGAGCGCGCCATTGTGGCGCTGCTTGTAGAACTCGTGCCAGGTCGCGTGCGTGCGGAGCTGGGCCGCGTCGGACGCCGAGTTCGCGGCGTCCTGGCTGCCGATCACCTGCGGCAGCAGGACGGCAGCGAGAACTCCGATGATGCTGATGACGATCAGCAGTTCGATCAACGTGAAGCCGGACGGACTACGGCGCATGTGCAGAGACCTCGGGGTCGGCAGAGGGCGCTGCAGTCTAGCACCGCTGCCGAGCGAGGAAACGGCCGCCGTCGACCGGCGTAGCTCAGTTGCCGTCGGGGCGACCGCTGCCGGGCGGGTTCGACGGCGGGTTGCCGTTCGTGCCGTTCGCACCCGTGCTGCTGGTACCGGTCGTGCCGTTGGCGCCCGTCTCGCCGTTGCCGTTGCCGTTGCCGTTCGGCATCGGCGTCGGCTCGGGCATCGGCGTCGTCATGGGCCGCATCTCGCCGGCCGGAGCCGCGAGCGCTGCATCGATGCCGTGCTGCTGCTGGTAGGCCTGCGCGAACTGCACGTCGCCCGAGTACTCCGTCCACCACTGCCGCCAACGCAGCACCGACACGCGCATCTCGGTCGGGTTCTGGTTGAGGTGGTCGTAGCCGAAGTCGTGCCCGGTCGCCGTCTTCAGCGTCTCGTGGCACATGTAGCGCACTTCCTTCTTGTCGCTGTCGAGGCCCTCGATCAAGACCTTCGCCCTGGCGATGTCGCCCATCGCGACCAGCGACCGCGCGCACTCGAGGCGCACGCCCTGCTCGCCGTCGTTCATCGTCGCCTGCAGGTTCGTGATCGTGCGGCGATCCCCGATGCGGCCGAGCACCCAGGCGCACGAGCTGCGGACCTTGGCGTCGTCGTGCCGCAGACCCGTGAGCAGGGTCGGGATCGACTGCTCGCCGGTCTGCGCGAGCCACAGCAGGTTCTGCAGCAGCTCGTCGCGATGCTGGTAGGGAATCTGCTCGACGCGCCGGGTGATCTCACCCGCCATCAGCGAGTTGGGCTGGAGGTACGGGTTGTCCGCCGACGAACCGGTCGTCGAGCAGGCCTGCAGGACAAGCAACAGAGTGGCGCAAGTGGCCGCGATCCTCATGACATCCTCGTCGAGTTCGGGGGTCGGGGGCGGGCTGCCCCCGTCGTCTCCCTGCATCGACGCGATGCCAACGCTGGCTTGAGCCAAACCCTCGGACGTGCGCCCGCCCACTTGGTCGAGGCCGCGCAACCCGCGCCACTGCTGGCCTCGGCGCCCATTCCATCCTTGCCAACGCGCCTTCTGGCTGCGTAGAGTCGGCCGCGTGCTCGACCGAAGGGCGGTTGGGCCACTCACCTCGTGGCAATCCAGTTGGAGGCAACATGAACAAGGCAGATCTCGTCCAGGAAGTCCAGAAGCAGCTCGGCACCGAGTGCAGCAAGGCGCACGCGGAGCGCGCGGTCAACGCGCTGATCGCGTCGATCCAGAAGGGCCTGAAGAAGGACAAGGAAGTCCAGATCGTCGGCTTCGGCACGTTCGCGGTGAAGAACCGCAAGGCGCGCATGGGCCGCAACCCGCAGACCAACCAGCCGATCCAGATCAAGGCGTCGCGCACCGTCGGCTTCCGCGCCGGCGCGTCGCTGAAGACCAGCGTCTGAGACGACTCACTCCAGCGCACGGACGCCAGCGCCCGGGAAAGCGCGGCGCGGCCCGACCCGTGCGCTCCGCTGTTGGCGCCAGCCGCTAGCCGCTGGCGTCGATCCAGCCGCCGCCGAGCACACGTTCGCCGTCGTAGAAGACGGCTGCCTGGCCCGGCGTGATCGCAGCGACCGGCGCCAGAAACTGCACGCGCCCAGCGCTGCCGTTCGCGACCAACGTCGCCGCCGCCGGTTCGTGACGCGCGCGCACCTTCGCGTGCACGGCGAGCGGCACGCCATCGCGCGGCGGATCGACGAGCCAGTGCAGGCCGGCGACGAACATCACGTCGCGCTGCAGGCCGTCGCGCGGCACCAGCGTCACGTCGCCGGTGGCGGGGTCGATCGCGGCGACGAAGTGCGGCGTGCCGAGCGCGGGCAGCCCCTTGCGCTGGCCGACGGTGAACCCGTCGACGCCGTCGTGGCGACCGAGCTCGCGACCTCGGACGTCGACGAAACGACCGGCGCGGCCACCGCCGCCTCGCGCCCGCACGACGTCGCGGTAGTCGCCGCTGGTCACGAAGCAGATCTCCATCGATTCGGGCTTGTCGGCCGTGACCAGCCCGGCTTCGGCCGCGATCGCGCGCACCGCCGGCTTGTCGAGGTCGCCGAGCGGGAACATCGTGCGCGCCAGCGCCGACCGCTCGATGCCGAACAGATAGTAGGTCTGGTCCTTCTGCAGGTCGTGCGCGGTGCGCAGTTCGCCGCCGACGACGCGCGCGTAGTGGCCGGTCGCGACCGCCGCCGCCCCGACATCGTCAGCAAGTTGCACCAGGTGCCCGAACTTGAGCTGCTGGTTGCACAACACACAGGGATTGGGCGTGCGGCCGGCGCGGTACTCCGCCGCGAAGTGGTCCATCAACGCGGCGAACTCCTGCGCGTAGTCGACGGCATAGAACGGCACGCCGAGGCGCTCCGCGACCACGGCCGCGTCGCGCGCATCGCTCGCCGAACAGCACGACTTCTCCTGCGCCGACTTGCCGGCGACTCCGTTGCGCATGAACACCCCCACAACGTCGTGCCCCTGCCGCTGCAGCAGCAGGGCGGCCACGCTGCTGTCGACACCACCGGACATCGCGACGAGCACACGCATCGAGGGCCTTCGCAAATCGGGGCGGCAAGGATGCCGGGCTTTGTCTGCAACGCAACCGCCGAGGCTCCTATACTGCTCGCCCTTTTCTGCCAGCCTCCCGCCCGATGCCGAACCACTTCTTCGTCCCGTTCGCCTTCGCCACCACGCAGGAACCCAAGCAGGCCGCCGACACGCCGGCCGGCGGCGCGCCGGTCGCTGGGCCCGGGAACGGCAGCGGTGCCGGGGCGCCGCAGCAGCCGCCTCCTGGCCAGGCGCAGTCCCCCTGCGGCACCGAGATGTGGATCATGATGCCGGCGATGCTGCTCATCATGTACTTCATGGTGCTGCGGCCCGAGCAGAAGCGGCGCAAGGAGCAGCAGGCGCTGCTCGCTTCGATCAAGCAGGGCGATCGCGTGGTCACGGCCGGCGGCATGCACGGTGTGGTCGCCAAGCTGACCGACAAGACCGTCACGCTGCGCGTCGACACGCTGCACATGACCTTCGATCGCGTCGCGATCGCGCGGGTGGAACGCGATGACGCGTCCACCCTGGCGAAGGGCTGAGGCCGGTCGTGGCGGCAGAACCGGAACGGCTGGCGAACGGCTTGCCGCCGCGGCGTTGGCGCAGCGGGGCCTGGTCGTCGAGGCCCACAACGTGCGCACGCGGCACGGCGAGATCGACCTGCTCGCACGCAAGGGGTCGACCTGGATCGCCGTCGAGGTCAAGACGCGCACCGGGCATCCTGCCCCCGAGCGCTGCGTGCGTCCCGAACAACTCGATCGCCTGGCGCGCGCGCTCGCCGATCTCGCGCCCGGCTTGCGCCCGGTGCCACGGGCCTTGCGCATCGACGTTGTGGCCGTCGTCACCGGCGGGCTCGCGCCGTCGTTGTGGCATTTCCCGGCGCTGCGGAGCGTTGCTCTTGTCGACGGTGGCAACGACGGTCGCCGCCGGCCTCTAGCCGCAGGCGCCGTTTGGTCGACAGCCTCCCACGAGTCCGCCGTTCCGCTGCCACCGCTCCCGATGCCCGCCCTCGCTGAACAGATCATCCCGCGGCGCAAACTGCTGCTGGTGTTCTGCGAGACGCTGCTGTTCATGGGCGTCGTCTTGGTCGGCTCGAGCGCGCCACCGCTCAGCACGCGCCACTTCCTGCTGTTCGAGCCGTCGCCCGAACTGCTGCGCGGCCTGCTCACCAGCCTGACCGTCGCCCTGATCTGCCAGGCGTCGCTGAGCTACAACGAACTGTACGACTGGAAGACGTCGCAGAATCGCGCCGAGCTGGCCAACCGCCTGCTGCACGCCGCGGGCTACGCGCTGGTGATGCTCGGCTTCCTGTCCCTGGTCGCGGGCTCGGTGTTCGTGCTGCCAGGGATCGACGACATCAACAGCGAGACGTGGAAGCTGATCCTGCTGGTCGGCATCGCCTTCGTCGGCGTCTACGCGTTCCGGCACGCGTTCCACTGGTTCTTCTACAAGTGGCGCTTCGGCGAACGGATCGTCGTCGTCGGCTCGTCGCTCGAGGCGCAGCAACTCGCGCGCATGGTCATCGACAGCCCGATGTCGGGCTACGAGGTGTTCGGCATCGTCCAGGAACCGGGCCAGCCCCCGCTGCCGCAGGGCGAGAAGGACCCGAAAGCGCTCGGCGGACTCGAGGACCTGCCGCGACTCTGCAGCGAGGAGGGCATCAGCCGCGTCGTCGTCGCCCTGCGCGAACGGCGTGGCCGCGTGCCGGTCGAGGCGCTGCTCGCGTGCCGCATGGACGGGGTGCAGGTCGAAGAGCGCGAGGCGATGTACGAGCGCCTGACCGGCAAGCTCGCCGTCGAGAGCATGCGACCCAGCTACCTGATCTACGGACGCGGGTTCACCAAGGACCCGCTGACGATGGTCAGCAAGCGGCTGCTCGACCTCGTCGCCGCGATGCTCGGCTTGCTGCTGTCGCTGCCGCTCTCCCTGCTGACCGCGATCGCGGTCAAGCTCACCAGCCGCGGACCGGTGTTCTTCTGCCAGGAACGCGTCGGCCAGGACGGCCGCACCTTCCGGCTCGTGAAGTTCCGCACGATGCGCGCGGATGCCGAGCGGGAATCGGGCCCGGTGTGGGCGCAGAAGAACGACAGCCGCGTGACCCCGATCGGCCGGCTGTTGCGCAGGTCGCGCATCGACGAGATCCCGCAGTTCCTCAACATCCTGGCCGGGCACATGTCGTTCGTCGGGCCACGCCCCGAACGGCCGCACTTCGTCGACCAACTGCAGGGCCAGGTCCCCTACTACCCGCTGCGCCACACCGTGAAGCCTGGCCTGACCGGCTGGGCGCAGGTGCGCCACCCGTACGGCGCTTCGATCGAGGACGCGCAGGAAAAGCTGCGCTACGACCTGTACTACATCAAGAACATGGGGTTCCTGTTCGACCTCAACATCATGCTGCGCACCGTCGGCGTGATCCTGCGCGCCCGGGGTGCGCACTGAGGACCCGGTGCGTCTCTCGTCGGTCTACTTCGACTGCGACTCGACGCTGACTTCGATCGAGGGCATCGACGAACTGGTCGCCGACGCCGAGCCGACCCTGCGCGCACGGATCGCG
Source organism: uncultured bacterium (assembly GCA_937952215.1). Lineage (GTDB taxonomy): Bacteria > Planctomycetota > UBA1135 > UBA1135 > UBA2386 > UBA2386. The sequence continues at coordinate 44,785 of CALFZH010000031.1, read as the reverse complement.
ACGCTGACCGAACGCGCGATGGCCGGCGAAGTGCAGCTCGGGGACGTCTACGGCGAACGCCTGCGGCTGCTGGCGCCGCGCCGCGACCAGCTCGGCCGCATCGGCGAACTGTACGTGCAACGCGTGGTGCCCGACGCGCGCGCCGTCGTGCAGGCGCTGCAGCACGTCGGCAAACGCGTCGGCATCGTCAGTGGCGGCCTCCACGAGCCGGTGCTCCACCTGGCCCGGCACCTGGGCATCGCCGATGCGGACGTGCACGCGGTACGGCTGCTCTTCACGCCCGATGGCGCCTACGCCGACTTCGACCGCACCGTCCCGCTCTGGCGCAACGGCGGCAAGGTCGACGTGCTGCGGGCGCTGCCGGCGTCGCACCACCCGCTCGCGTTCGTCGGCGACGGCATCACCGACGCCGAGACCCGCGGCCACGTCGCGCTCTTCGTCGGCTTCGGCGGTGTGGTCAGCCGAGGCCGCGTGCGTGAGCTGGCGGACGTGTTCGTGGCGACACCGAGCCTGGCCCCGGTGCTGCCGCACCTGCTGACGGCCGACGAACGACGAACACTCGGCAAGGCCCCGCACCTGGCGGCGTTGCTTTCGCGGCCGCCCGCGTGATGCTGCCGGACATGCTTCCGGCCGACGCGGACGACCACGCGATCCTGTTCCTGCCCGGCCCCACCGAGGTCGACGCGGAGTTGCGCGCGATCATGGCAGAGCCGCTGGTCGGCCACCGCTCCGCAGCGTTCGTCGCCGTGGTCCAGGACGTCTGCCGCCGGCTGCGCGACGTGTTCCTCAGCGCGCAGCCCGCGGCCTTCGAGACCTGCGCCGCCACCGCACTGATGGAAGCCGCGATCCGCAACCTGGTGCCGCCGGGCGGGCGCACGCTGCACCTCGTCGCGGGCGCGTTCGGCGAACGCTGGCAGCAGATCGCTGCCGCGTGCGGCCGGCGCACCGACGCCGACGTGGTTCCGCTCGGCTGCGCCCACAGCGCGGCAACGCTGCGCGAACGGCTGCGGCAGGGACCCGCCGTCGACGCCGTCTGCATCACCCACAACGAGACGGCGACCGGCGTGCTCGAGCCGCTCGCCGAACTCGCCGCCGTGGTGCGCGCAGAAGCGCCCGCAGCCCTCGTGCTGGTCGACGTCGTGACCAGCCTGGCCGGGGCCGAGGTGCGCTTCGACGACTGGGGCCTCGACTTCGCGTTCGCCGGCACGCAGAAGTGCCTGGCGCTGCCGCCGGGCCTCTGCGTCTACACCGCCAGTGAACGCGCCGTCGCGCGCGCCGCGACGGTGCCGGACCGCGGCTTCCTGCTCGACCTGCCGCGCGCGCTGCGCGAGACGAACGCCGGCAAGACGATCGCGACGCCGTGCGTGCCGTTGGTGGCAGCCCTGCAGCGCCAGCTGCAACGCGTCGCCGCCGAGGGCCTGCCGGAGCGTTGGCGCCGCCACGCTGCGCTGCGCGACGCGACGCTGGCCTGGGCCGCCGCGGCCGGCATGGCGCCGTTCGTCGCGACGCCCGCGCATCGCTCGCCGACCGTGAGCTGCATCGACGCGCGCGGCCGCGACGTCGCGGCGCTGGCTGCGCGCGCGCGCGACTCCGGCTTCCGCATCGACCAGGGCTACGGCCCGCTGCAGGGCAAGGCCTTCCGCATCGGCCACATGGGTGACCACGACCTGCCGCGGCTGCACGCCCTGCTCACGGCGCTGGGCACCTGAGCATCAGCCGAACAGGTCCGCGCGCGCGGCGTCGAGCAGGCGCGCCACCGCCGGGTTCTTCACCTGGCGCGCGACGGTGACCGCGTAGTAGCGCGCGCTCACCCCGGGCACCTCGCCGACCAGCGCGAGGCCTCGCGTGCGGCGCAGGTCCGACGCCAGCACCGTCGGCGCCAGCATCAGGCCGTGACCTGCCGCGGCGAACGAACGCGCCAGCGCGTCGTCCTCGACCTCGGCGACGATCTCGATGGCGACGCCGGCGGTGCGCAGCCAGCCGTCGAAGTCGCGGCGCAGTTCGCTGTCGTCGAGCGGCAGCACGAAACGCTGGCCCTGCAGCGATCGCGGGAACGACGCCTCGAGCCCGCGCGTACGCGTTGGCCTGCCGAACACCCCGATCGCGGACGTGCCGAGCAGGTGGTGGAACGCCTTCACCGCGCGCCCGGCGCCGATCGGCGCATCGGCGATCACCAGGTCGAGTTCGAACACCGCGAGTTGGGCGAGCAGACGGTCGTAACGATCCTCTTGCACGGTCAGGCGGCACCGTTCGCCACCGGCCAGCAACGGCTCGAGCAGCCGGAAGGCCAGGTCCTTCGGCACGACGTCGGCGATGCCGACCTGGACCCGCGGCGGACCGGCACTCGGACGGTCGCGCACGGTGTCGAGCAGCTCGCGCCCCAACCCGAAGATCTGCTCGGCATAGCCGTAGACCAGTCCGCCGATGTCGGTGAGCACGAGGCCGCGCCCCTGCCGACGGAACAGCCGCTCGCCCAACGCACGATCGAGTTGCCGGAGTTGCGTGCTGATCGCACCCTGGCTGGTGTGCAGCATCTTGCCGGCCTTGGCGATGCTGCCCTCACGCGCGACGACGAAGAAGTAGCGCAGGTGGTGGTAGTTCAGCCATTCCATGGCCGGCGCACGCTACCCGCCGCACACGCCGTTCTTCCAGAAAACCGAAGTCCAGCGGCGAAGAAATCCTCTGGATGGAAGGTTGGCCGATGCCGATCCTGCTGCGCGACGAAGTGCTGGCTTGTGACACGGCCGGCCCCCGTCCTACTTGCCCACGCGAATGAAGAACCAACTCAAGACTGTACTGCTCCTTGGCGCCCTGTCGGTGCTGCTGGTCGCCCTCGGTGGCGCCATCGGCGGCTTCTGGACCTGGTTCTTCCTGGGCATCGCGCTGCTGCTGAACCTCGGCTCGTACCTGTTCTCCGACCGCATCGTGTTGCGCATGAGCGGGGCTCGCGTGATCGACGAGCAACAGGCACCCGCCCTCTTCGGCATGGTGCGCGACCTGGCCACCCGAGCCGGCCTGCCGATGCCGAAGGTCGCGATCATGGCGGATCCATCGCCGAACGCGTTCGCCACCGGCCGCACGCCAGCGCGCGCCGTCGTCGCTGTCACCGAGGGCTTGCTGCGGCTCGCGAACCCGCGCGAACTGCGCGGCGTGCTCGCGCACGAACTCGCGCACGTGGCGAATCGCGACACCCTCGTGGCGACGATCGCCGCGGCCGCGGCCGTCGCGATCCAGCACGTGGCGAACATGCTGCAGTGGGGAGCGATCCTCGGCAGCAGCAACAACAGCGAGGACGGCGAAGGCTCGCCCGCCGGCGGCCTGTTGCTGGCGTTCTTCGCCCCGGTGATCGCGATCATGCTGCAGATGGGCATCAGCCGCTCGCGCGAGTACATGGCCGACGAGTACGCGGCGAAGCTGACCGGCGAGCCCGAAGCCCTGGCCAGCGCGCTGCAGAAGCTGCAGGCCTACGGCGAGCAGATGCTCGCCCACGGCGCGCCGGCCCCGAAGCCCGTCACGGCGAGCCTGTCGATCGTCAATCCGCTGGCGGGCGGCGGCATGTTCCGCTTGTTCTCGACCCACCCGCCGATCGAAGCGCGCGTGGCTCGGCTGCAGGAACTGGCGGCGGCGATGGGCCGCCGCTCGGCCTGACGCGCGTCAGCGCGCGAGCCAGCACAGCGCCACGCCGGCGACCGCGAGCACGGTTCCGGCGGCGCCGAGCCGTCCGATCGGCGCCTGGTACAGCCAGGCCGCCAGCGGCAGCATGAAGATCGGGGTCGTCGCCATCAGGGCGGCGGCCACGCCCGCGTCCGACGCGTTCGCCCGGGCGATCATCGACAGCCAGACGCCGCCGATCGGGCCGCAGACGGCGCCGATCGTGGCGGCGCGCAGCGCTTGGCCATCGCCGAACACGACCTGCACGGCGATCGGCTGGCGATGCAACACCGCCCAGGTCTGCAGGCCGACGACCGCCGCGACCATGCGCACCAGCGTCGCCGACAACGGGTCGACGCCGACGATCGCGTCCTCACCGACCATCGCATGCCCGGCGAACACGAAGCCGGCCGCCTGGCCGACCGCGCCGAGCGCCGCACCGAGCAGGCCCAGCATCGCCTGCCGGCGGCTGGTGGTCGGGTTCCAGTGCGCGCCGTCCCGGCTGCGCAGCAACACGACGGTGACGCCCGCCATCGTCAGTGCAATGCCGCCGAGCGACCAGGCGCCCGGCACGCGGCCCGCGCCCGCTTCGATGGCGACGGCGCACGCCGGCCAGCACGCCATCACCACCGAACACAGCCGCGGCCCGATCTTGGCGAGGGCGTAGAAGTAGCCGAGGTCGCCGACCACGAGCCCGGCGAGCCCCGACAGCACGAGCCAGCCGAGTTGGCCCGACGAGGCGCCATGCGGCCAGAACGAGCCGGTCACGAGCCAGGTGAGCACGAACAGCACCGGCAGGGCCACGAACAGCCGGAACTGATTCGCCGGCAGCGGCCCCACCGCCCGACTCGCCACCGCGAACGCCGTGCTGCTGATCGTCCAGCACACGGCCGTCGCCAGCGCGCACGTCTCGCCGAGGTAGGACACCGGGGGCGAGTGTGCCGGGCCGTGCTTCGCCGCACAACGCACGCGCGGCTGCCCTGTCGCACCGACGCGGGTGCGCGGGGATGATGCGCCCTCCTCGCGCATGGCGGATCCGCTCGACGACTACCTGAACGTGCTGCACGCCGAACGGCGCAAGAGCCCGGCGACGCTGCGCGCGTACGGCGCCGACTTGCGCGCGTTCCGCGCCTGGCTGCAACAGCGCCAGCGATCCCTGCTCGCGATCACGCGCCACGACCTGCGCGCCTACGTCGTCGAACTCGAACAACAGGGCCTCGTCGCCACCTCGATCCAGCGCAAGCTCGCGAGCCTGCGCGGACTGCTGCGCTGGCTGCACCGTGAGGGCAGGATCGCCAAGGACCCAGGCCGCCTGCTCAAGGGCCCGCGCGCGAGCAAGCGCGTGCCGCGGTTCCTGACCGCCGCCGAAGTCGACCTGCTGCTGACGCAGCCGTTCGACGAGTCGCCGCAGGCGCTCCGCGACCGCGCGATCCTCGAGGTGCTCTACTCGACCGGCTGCCGCGTCAGCGAGTGCGCGGGCATGTCGCTCGACGCGCTCGACCTCGACGAAGGCACCGTGCGTGTGCTCGGCAAGGGCAGGAAAGAACGCCTGGCACTGCTCGGCAAACCCGCCCGCGGCGCCATCTCCGCCTGGCTGCCGGCGCGCACCGCGATGCTGCGCGCGGCCAGGCGCACCGACCCCGGGACGCTGTGGCTCAACCGTTTCGGCCGCCCGCTGTCGTCGCGTTGGGTGTTCCAGACCGTCGTCGATCGCGCGCGCGCGGCCGGCCTGCCGACGGCGCTGACGCCCCACGGCCTGCGCCATTCGTTCGCAACGCACCTGCTCGACCGCGGCGCCGACCTGCGCACCGTGCAGGAACTGCTCGGCCACGCCCGCCTGGTCACGACCGAGATCTACACCCACGTCTCGATCGGCCGCCTGCGCGACGTCTACGACCACGCGCATCCACTCGGTCGGGAGCACGACGCGGAGAGCTGACGCGACCTTCGCGCGCGAGGCCGCACACTCCTATGCTCGGCCCGTCGGGCGACGTCGCTCCGCGTGCCCGGCCAAGGACCACCGATGCCTCCCACCCGCGCCGCCGTCCTCGCCGCGTTCGCCCAACACCGCTGCACCGCGATCCTGCGCACCAACGAACGCGACGTGGTGCGCCCCGCGCTCGAGGCGGCGATCGCCGGCGGCTTCCGCATCGTCGAGGTGACGATGACGACCCCGGACTGCCTCGAACACGTCGCCGCGCTGAGCGAACGCCACGGGCTCGTCGTCGGTGCGGGCACCGTGCTGCGCGTCGACGACGCGAAGGAGGCGATGGCCGCCGGCGCGCGGTTCCTGGTGTCGCCGGTCACCGACCCGCAGGTGATCACCTTCTGCCGCCAGCACGATCTGGTGTCGGTGCCCGGCACGCTGACGCCGACCGAGATGATGACGGCCCACCGCGCGGGCGCCGACCTCGTCAAGCTGTTCCCCGGCCCGGCGAACGGTCCGGAGTTCGTGCGCGCGGTGCGTGGACCGTTGCCGTTCCTCCGCATCTTCCCGACCAGCGGCGTGACCGAAGAGAACGTCGACGCCTGGTTCCAGGCCGGCGCGTTCGGCGTGGGCTTCGTCGCCTCGCTGTTCGATGCCGACGACCTGAAGCACCGTCGTTTCGACGCCATCCGCGCGCGCGCCGAGCGGCTGATCGCGAAGGTCAAGGCGCACGGGCCGACGACCGTCTGAACGGCCGCACCTTGTCGGTCGCGCGGCCCGCGCCTAACCTGCGGCGACGATGCCCGGCGATGGCCCTTCCCGAGCGAATGCACCGCTCGATGCCGACCTCGCGCGCCACCTGCCGCACGCGCAGGCCGTCGCCCGGCGCCTGCTCGGCTGCGACCACCTCGCCGAGGACGCCGTGCAGGAGGCGCTCGTGGCACTCTGGCGACAGCCGCAGGCCCCCGTCGATCTGCGCGGCTGGCTCGTGAGCGCGGTCGTGTTCCGCGCCCGCCACCTGCGCCGCTCCCTGCGCCGCCGCCGCCACCACGAGCACGGCGCCGCGACGCACTGCGAACTGCACGCCGGCTGCGACAACCCGCTGCACCACGCCTACGCCCACGAACTCGGCCACCGCCTCGACGAGGCGCTCGAAGCACTGCCGGCCGAGCAGCGCACGGCGTTCACCCTCTACGTCGAGAGCGGTCTCGACTACCGCGGCATCGCGTCCCGCCTGGCGCTCCCGATCGGCACCGTGCGCTCCCGCCTGCATCGCGCGCGCCAGGCGCTGCAAGAGACGCTCGGCGACGACTGAGCCCGCCGTCGAGCACCCGGCGTCTGTCGCCGGGTGGCGCCAGCCTCTACGCTCGGTGCGGTGCTGCTGTTCTTCAGTCTGCTGGCGTTGGCGCTCGGACCGCTGCTGGTGCGCGCGGCCCGCACGCATGCGTGGTCGACCGTCGGCATCGACGCCTTCTGCCTGCTGACCGTCAGCGGCTTCACGGTGCTGCACCTGCTCCCGGAGTCCGCGGCGCAGGCCGGCTGGATGGTGCTGCCGCTGGCCCTGTTCGGCTTCCTGCTGCCGTCGATCGCGGAGCGCACGCTGCACCACGGCAACGCCAGCACGCGCGGCACCGTGCTGCTGCTCGCGCTGCTCGGCATCGCCGCACACGCAACGCTCGATGGTCTGCTGCTCGCCGGTGACAGCCACCTGCCCGACGACGGCCATCACCACACGCAGGAACTGACCGCCTGGGCGATCGTGCTGCACCGCATCCCCGAAGGCGTGGGCATCTGGTGGATCGTGCCACGCACGCTCGGCATGCGTGCCGCCGTGCTGGTCACGCTCGTCAGCGTCGGAGCGACGGTGTTCGGCTACTTCGTCGGCGGCGTCGCCCTCACCGACACGTCGCAGCGAGCCCTCTCGCTGCTGCAGTCGCTGCTGGTCGGCTCGCTGCTGCACGTCGTGCTGCACGCCCACGTGCCGGCACCACGCGAAGGCCCGCGCTACCGCCTCGCTTCGGTGCTCGGTGGTGCTGCCGCGATCGCGGTGCTGTGGGTGACGATCCGCGACCACTTCCCGACCGGCGACCACGGCGGCCCGGCGCACGTGTTCCTGCAGCTGGCGATGGAATCCGCACCGGCCCTGCTGCTCGCCTACCTGATGGTCGGCCTCTGCCACGCCTTCTTGCCGGCGAACTGGCTGCGGTCGATGACGCGCGGCAGCCATCTGGGCCAGGCGCTGCGCGGCGTCGCCGTCGGTCTGCCGCTGCCGGTCTGTTCGTGCGGCGTGGTGCCGATCTACCGCGAACTGGTCCGCCAGGGCACGGGCATGGCGGCGGCGATCGCGTTCCTGATCGCGACGCCCGAGCTCGAACTCGCGGCCGTGATGCTGACCTGGCAGTTGATGGGCAGCGAAGTCGCGCTCGTGCGCGTGGGGATGGCAGCGGTGCTGGCCCTCGGGGTCGGCGTGTTGGTCGCCTCGTTGGCGGGACGTCCCTCGCCACCGGCGGCCGGCGGCACCGACACGCTGCCGGTCGCCGTGCACGCCGGGCTCGGCGAACGACTGCGCACCGCCCTGCGGTTCGGCTTCGGCCCGGCGGTCGACAACACCGCCACCTGGATCCTGACCGGCCTCATGCTGTCGGCGGTGCTGATGCCGTACGTCAATCGCGACTGGATCGCCGCGTTGCCCGCCGGCATCGACGTCCCGATCGCCGCCCTGATCGGCATGCCGCTCTACGTCTGCGCCACGGGCAGCACCCCGCTCGCGGTGATGCTGCTGGTGCAGGGGCTGTCGCCCGGCGCGGTGTTGGCACTGCTGCTCACGGGCCCCGCGACCAACGTCACGACCTTCGGCGTGCTCGCGCGGCTGCACGGCACGCGCGTCGCCGTCGTGTTCGCCGCGGCGATGTGGATCGGCGCCGTCGGACTCGGCTACCTCGCCAACTGGGTGCTCCCCGCCCCGAACGTCAGCGCGTTCACCAGCGGCGCCCACACGCATTCGGGCAGCGGTTGGCTCCTGCTCGGTGCGCTCGCGCTCGTGTTCCTGCTGTCGCTGCTGCGGCAGGGCGTGCGCCCGTTCCTCGAGCGCCTGTTCGAATCGCCGGCGAACGTTGCGCCCGGCGGCGACGACCCACCTTCGTGCTGCGGCGGCAGCGACGGCGGCCACCAGCACCAGCACCATCACCACCACCATCACCACGACGCGCCGGCACCGCCGGCGACGTTTGCGCCGACCCGCCCCGCACCGCTGGCGCCCGGCCGTGCAACGCCACCTCCGCACCGCTAGCGTCTCGCCGATGGCGGGCCTGTTCGTCCACACCAGCAACCGGCTCGAGGATCTCGCCGAGGCGCTGGCGACGGTGCTCGCCGCCGCGCCGCTGCCGCCGCTGGTCGACGAAATCGTCGTGGTGCCGAGCCAGGGCATCGGCCGCTGGCTGCGGCAGAGCCTCGCCGAGCGGCACGGCATCGTGGCCGGCCTGCGGCTCCCGTTCGTGGGGACCTGGTTCCACGAGATGCTGGTCCGTCCCGACGATCGCGCCGACCCGTTCGCCAAGGACGCGCTCGTGTTCCGGCTCTGGCAACTGCTCGGCGATCCTGCGGCCGCGCGCGAACTGCAGCCGGCGGTCGACTACTGCCGCGACGACGCCGACGACCGCAAGAAGCTGCAACTCTGCCTGCGGCTCGCGGGCGTGCTGGACGACTACCAACTCTGGCGCCCCGATCTGCTGCAACGGTGGTCCGCCGGCGACGACACCAGCGAGCTCGGTCCACACGCGGGCTGGCAGGCGCGACTCTGGCGTCGGCTGCTGCCCGAGGGCACGCGCGCGGCCCCGCGCAAGCGCCGCCGGCGCGAACAGGACGCGACGCTGTTCCAGGCCGCGCCGGCCAAAGCACTGGCCAGCGTTCCGATCCGCGTCGCAGCGATGCGCGAACTGCTCGCCGACCCGGCCCGCGCTCGCGCCGCCCTGCCGGCCCGGCTGTCGGTGTTCGGCGCCGCGACGTTGCCGCCGGTGTTCGTCGAACTGCTGGCGAGCTGCAGTGCCCATGTGCCGGTGCACCTGTTCGTGCCCGAGCCTGCACCACTCGCTGCCGGCGACGGCGACAACCCGTGGCTCGCCGCGTTCGCCCAGGAGACGCGCGAGTTCGCCAGCGTGCTGGCCGCCCTCGACGACCGGGGCGACACCACCGTGCATCGCTTCGATCTCGGCGCCATGAGTGGGCGCGAGAACCACTGGCCGGCCGCGACGGTGCTGCAGCATGTGCAACAGTCGATCGGCGATCTCGAGGCGCCGCGCGGCGGTCGACCCCGACATCGGATCGACCCGAACGACGACTCGCTGCGTGTGCACGACTGCCACTCGCCGCACCGCGAACTCGAAGTCGTGCGCGACCAGATCCTCGCGGCGTTCGCCGCCGATCCGACGCTGCAACCGCACGACGTCGTGGTGCAGGTGCCGGACATCGAGACCTACGCGCCGGTTGCGCAGGCCGTGTTCGGGCCGGTGCGGGCCTACCTGCCGTTCCACGTCGCCGACCGCAGTCCGGCGCGTGACCTGCCGCTCTGCAACACGGTGTTCGCGCTGCTCGAACTCGCCGTGGACCGCGTCGAGGTGCACGACGTGTTCCGCATCCTCGAAGAGCCCGCGGTGCACCGGCGCTTTGGCCTCTCCCTGCCCGACCTGCCGATGCTGCGCAGCCGGTGCGAGCAGGCCGGCATCCGCTGGGGCATCGACGCCGAGAGCCGGGCGAAGTCCTGCCGCCTGCCGCCCTTCGACGACAACGCCTGGCGCCCGGGTCTCGAGCGCCTGCTGCTGGGCGTCGCCACCGGTCCGTGCGACGAACTGGTGCTGGGCGTGCTGCCGGTCGCCGATGCAACCAGCGGCCGCGACGAACCACTCGCCCGCTTCCTGGCCTTCGCCGAGACGCTGTTCGCTGCGCTGCCGGCGCTGCAGCGCCCGCATCCGCTGCCGGCGTGGGCCGACCTGATCGCACAGACGATCGCCGCGCTGTTCCGACCGGCGACGATCGAGGAGGAGGGCGAACTCGCGCGCCTCGGTGCGTGCCTGTCGCGGATGCGCGAACTGGCGGCGCAGACCGCGCTGGTCGATCCGCTGCCGCCCGCGGCCGTCCGCGACTGGCTCGCGCACTCGCTGCAGCAAGCCACCGGCACCCGCGGATTCCTGGCCGGGGCAGTGACGGTCGCCTCCGTGCAGCCGCTGCGCACGGTGCCAGCACGGTTGTTGTTCGTGTGCGGCCTCGCCGACGGGACGTTCCCGCGCCAGCACCGCCCGCTGGCCTTCGACCTGATGGCGTGCGCGCGACGTCCTGGCGACCGCGACGTCCGCCTCGACGACCGCCAGTTGTTCCTCGACCTGCTGCTCGCGGCGCGCGACAAGCTGCACCTCACCTTCGTCGGTCGCTCGCAGAAGGACGACAGCGAATGCGCGCCCTCGGTGCTGCTGCTCGCGTTGCTCGAGCGCATCGACGCCAGCTGCACGACGGCGGCGACCGGCCAGCGTCCCAGCGACCTGTTGCGGGTGCGGCATCCGCTGCAGCCGTGGAGCCGCCGCTACCGCACCGGGGACGATGCACGCCTGTTCACCTACGGCACCAGCACCCGGGCACTGCCGGACCGCGCCGACGACGAGCCCGCGTGGTTCCAGGCCCCGCTGGCTCCGCCCGCGGAACTGCTCGGGCCGGAGTTGTCGCTCGGGCGTTTGCTCGAGTTCTGGAAGAGTCCCTGCCGGTTCTTCCTGCGCGAGGTCGTCGACGTCCGCCTGCGCGGCGAGGACGAGGGCAGCGACACGACCGAGCCCTTCGCTCTGGATGCGCTCGAAGTCTGGCGGGTGCAGGACCAGTTGGCGCGCATCGGCGATCGCCCGCTGGCGGCCAGGAAGGCGCTGCTGCGCCAGAGCGGCCTGCTGCCGGTGGCCGGCCCCGGCGATGCCGAGTTCGCGACGCTCGACGACGAAGTGCAGGCGTTGCTCGCGACGGTGCGGACGTTCGGCGAACCCGCCTCCCGATCGCTGCGCATCACGCACGGCGGCGTGCGCCTGAGCGGCGAGATCGACGGAGTGACGGCAACGTGTCTGCTGCGCAGCCGCGTGGCGACGCTCAAGGCCAAGGACCAGCTCGCCGCCTGGATCGTGCACGTCGTCGTGGCGATCGCCCGCCATGCCGGCGAGACCTGGCCAGCCGAGACGATCGTCGTTGCCCGCGACCAGGCGATCCGCCTGCAGGCCCTCACCGCGGACGACGCAGCACGAGCGCTCGACACGCTGCTCGCCGGCTATCGCGCCGGGCTGACCGCGCCGCTGCCGTTCTTCCCCGCGACTTCGTCCGCCTGGGCCGAGGCCAGCAGCGACCCGGCGGCGGCCGACCGCAAGGCGCGGACCAAGTGGCAGCCGCGGCACAACATGACGGGCGCTTCGGACAGCGAGAACCGCGACCACATGCTGTGCTTCCGTCAACGCGACCCGCTGGCAACGGCAGAGTTCCGGGACTGGGCCGGGCGCGTGTTCCACGCCATGGCACCGCACACGAGGTCCTTGTCGTGATCCGGGCCTTCGATCCACGCACGACGCCGCTCGATCCGGGCACGGTGCTGCTCGAAGCGAGTGCCGGCACCGGCAAGACCTACGCCCTGGTCGCGGTGCTGCTGCGGCTGTTGATCGAACGCCGCATCGAACGGCTCGAGCAGGCGGCCGTCGTGACGTTCACCGTCGCCGCCGCCGACGAACTGAAGAACCGCCTCCATGCCGCCCTGCAGAAGACGCTGGCCGCCGTGCACGGGCCGTGCGACGACGCGTTCTTCGCCGAGCTGGCGCGGCGCGACGGCGCCGAGCCGATCCTGCGCGCCGCCATCGCCGACTTCGATCGTGTCGGCGTGACGACGATCCACGGCTTCTGCAAGCGCCTGCTCGAGGACGCCGCCTTCGAGTGCCACGAGCCGTTCGCGGTCGAGTTCACGCCCGACCCGCTGCCGCTGCTGCATCGCGCCGCCGCCGACGCGCTGCGCAGCCACTACGAGACGGAGCCAGGTGCACTCGGCGCCCTGGTGAGCACCAGCAAGCTCTCGCCGAAACTGCTCGTGAACCTGTACCGGCTGTGGCGCCGCCACCCACGCGTGGCGCTGGCCCCCGCCGAACCCGACGTCGCCCGCTGCGTCACCGACCTGGCGGCAGCCCTGCGCCAGGCGGGCGAACGACTCGACGCCAAAGCACTCGCGGCCGTTGGCAGCATCGCCTGGAAAGGGGCAGGGTCGCCGTGGCGGGACACCGACCCGACGGCCGACGAGTTGGCGGCGTTCGCGGCACGCGCCCAGAACGAGCCGGCCCTGGTGCTCGACAAGCTCGAGGCGATGGCGCCGCGCCACTACGAGGAGCGGGTCAAGGTGCGGAGCCCCCACCGCAGCCAACTCGACAGCCCGTTCTTCGTGGCCTGCGACGCCGTCGCGGCGGCGGCCGCGGATGGGCGCGAACACCTGCGCAGCGACCTGCTGCAGGCCATGCACGCGCGCCTCGAGGCCGGCAAGCAACGCGACCAGGTGTGGACCTTCGACGACCTGATCGTGCGGACGCACCAGGCGCTGATGGACCCCGACCGCCACAAGATCGTGCTCGCCGCGGTGCGCGAGCAGTTCACGGTCGGCCTGATCGACGAGTTCCAGGACACCGACGCCCTGCAGTACGAGATCTTCGCGGAGTGTTTCGCGAAGCGCCTGCTGCTGCTGGTCGGCGATCCCAAGCAGGCGATCTACGGCTTCCGCGGCGCCGACGTCCGCGCCTACCTCGCGGCCAGCCAGCACGCGCGGGAACGCACGTGGACCCTCGCCCGCAACCACCGCAGCGCTGCACCGCTGGTCGGCGCCGTCGGCGCCATCTTCACCGTGAGCGATCGGCCGTTCGTCGATGCGGCGATCGTCGCCCGCCCCGTGCTCCCGGCGCGAGCGCCCGGCGAACTCACGATCCAGGGCGATGGCGAGGCGGTGCTGCGTTTCCGCGTGTTCGCGGCAGCGGATGCGCCGACCTCGACTCCCGACGCGACGGCCGCCATCCTGCACGACGTCGTCGCCGAGATCGCCCGGTTGCTGCGCAGCGACGCGCGCCTCGACGACCGCCCACTGCAGCCCCGGGACATCGCGGTCCTGACGCGCAAGAACGTCCAGGCCACCGACCTGCAGGACGCGCTGCGCGCCGTCGGCATTCCGTCGGCGATCGGCAAGGCCGGCGACATCTTCACGACCGACGAACTGCAGGAACTGCAGCGTTTCCTGGTCGCCGTTCTGCAGCCGACCGATCGTGGCGCCGTACGCGCGGCCATGTCGACGCGCCTGTGGGGTCTCGATGCCGCGGCGCTGGTCGCGATCGACGCCGACGACGTTGCCGCCGATCGCGCGTTCGATTTGCTCGCGGGCTGGCGCCGGTCCTGGCTGCGTCACGGCGTGGTGGTGATGCTCGACCAGGCCCTGGCCGACCTCGACGTGCATGCCCGGTGGCTGGCGTGGCACGGCGGCGAACGGCGGCTCACCAACCTGCGCCAGATCGTCGAGCTGCTGCACGCCGCCGAGCACGCCCACCGGCTGTCGCCCGAAGGCCTGCTGGCCTGGCTCCAGCACGAACGCCAATCGCAGGACGAACTCGACTACACGCTGCGCGAGTTGCGCCTCGAGAGCGACGACGACGCGGTGCAGATCCTGACCGCGCACGGCAGCAAGGGCCTGCAGTACGAGATCGTGTTCTGTCCGTTCCACTGGACCGACGCGAAGCCCCGTTCGCCCGACGTCGTCGCCGTCGCCGGCGGGCACGAACTGGTGCCGCGGCTGGTCGTGAGTCACCCGCTGCATGCACGAGCGACCGAAGAACGGCTGGCCGAGGAGGTCCGGCTGACCTACGTCGCCCTCACCCGCGCCCGACGCCGCTGCTACGTGCACATGCCGACGGCCAAGCTCGCGCACGGCAGCGCGCTGCTGCATCTGCTGCAAGGCGCCAACGAACCCGTCGACGTGCTCAGGCGCCTCGCCGCGACCAGCAACGGCGCGATCGAGGTCGGCACGATCGCGGCCGCGGCCACGATCGCACGGCTGCCGTCCCCCGCCGGGCGCGCCTTGCGACCTGCTCGCGTGCCCACCCGCCAGCTGACCGCGCGCGGTTTGCACAGCTACTCGTCGTTGATCAGCACGGGCCCGGGCCACGAACCCACGCTGGTCGCCGACGACGCTCCGGCCGCGACCACAGCTCAGGCCGCGCCGACCGCGGCGCGCAGCGGCATCTTCGCGTTCGCCCGCGGCCCCGGTCCCGGCCAGTGCCTGCACACCCTGCTCGAACGCGTCGACCTGCGCCACGTCGATCGCGAGTCGACGCGCGACGTCGTGCAGCAGGTGCTGGGCGCCGCCGGACTGTTGGCCGCCGACGCGCACGACGGTCCGCTCGACCCGGTCGCCGACGTGCACCGCATGCTGCAGCACCTCGCCGCCGCGAGGATCCCTGGCGGCCCCACGCTCGCCGACCTCTGCGCCGGGCCACGCCAGGCCGAGTGGCCGTTCACGCTGCCGGCGACGACGGGCAACCTGCGCGCGCTCGCCGGGATCTTCGCGCACGGCAGCAGCGCGCCGGCCCGCGCCGAGGCCGAACGGCTGCACCTGCTGCCGCCTCGTGCGCTGCACGGGTTCCTGGTCGGCTTCGTCGACCTCGTCGCCGAACACGACGGCCGCTGCTGGATCCTCGACTGGAAGTCGAACCACCTCGGCGACGACGGCGCCGACTATGCGCGCGACCGCCTGCTGCCGGCGATGGTCGCGCACGACTACGTGCTGCAGTACCACCTCTACGTGCTGGCGCTGCACCGGCACCTGCGGCAGCGGCTCGGGCGCGACTACGACTACGAACGCCACGTCGGCGGCGTCGTCTACCCGTTCCTGCGCGGCGTCGAGGCCGGCACCGACCGCGGCCTGTTCGTCGACCGCGTTCCCGCCGACCTGATCGCGGCCCTCGACGACTGGCTGACGGGCAGCCGGAGGGAGCTGCGATGAACGCCGAACTGCCTTCGCTCGGCGCCCTGCTCGGCAAGGCGCTCGCAGCCCGCGCGCCGACCGGCGATCGCCCACTGCTCGCTGCGACCGTGCAGTTGCTGCTGGACGAACGGGCGAACGGCCACGTCTGCCTCGCCCTGGCGGAACACGCGGGCACCCGCGCGCCGGGCGGCTCGCTGTTCCCGCCGGTCGAGGCGTGGACCACCGCCCTGCGCGCGACGGGGGTGTGTGCTGCCGCCACCGACGGCCTCGCGGACGCGACCGGTCCGGCCCTGCCGCTCGTGCTCGACGGCGCAGCGAGGCTGTACCTGCGTCGCGACCACCTCGCCGAACGCACGCTGGCCACGTTCGTGCGCGACCGGTTGCGCACTCCCGACCCCGCTGACGGCACGGCCCTGCGCGCCGAACTCGACACGCTGTGGCCCCAAACCGCGGATCGGGAACGGCCCGACTGGCAACGCATCGCCGTCGCCGCCGCCGTGCGGCATTCGCTCTGCGTGCTCACGGGAGGTCCCGGCACCGGCAAGACGACGACGATCGCCTGGCTGCTCGCGGTGCTGCTGCACCGGCAGCCGGACCTTCGCATCGCCCTGGCAGCTCCGACCGGCAAGGCCGCGTCGCGCCTGCACGAAGCGCTGCTCGCGCGCGCAGCCACGATCCCGTCGTTGCGTGCGGTGGCCGAGCGGCTGCGCCCGACGACGCTGCATCGCCTGCTCGGCTACGCACCGAGCCGCGACACGTTCTGGCGTGGACCGGACTCGCCGTTGCCGTGCGACGTCGTCGTCGTCGACGAGGCGTCGATGGCCGATCCGACTCTGCTCGCCCAGCTGTGCTCGGCCCTGCCAGCCCACGCCCGGCTCGTGCTCGCCGGCGATCGCGACCAACTCGCCGCGGTCGCCGCCGGGCAGGCGCTCGGCGACCTCTGCCGGGCGGTCGCGGGTGCTGGCTGCGTGTCGCGGCCGTTCGCGCGGTTCGTGCGCGCGGTGACGGGCGACGAGCTGCCGGTCAGCGATCGCGCGACGACGCTCGCCGATGCGATCGTCGCCCTGCAGACGAGCCGACGCTTCGGTGCTCTGCCGGGCATCGGCGCCTTCGCGCAGGCCCTGGCGCGCCGCGATGCGGCGTCCGCCCTGGCCGCACTGCAGGCCGGTCATGCCGACCTGCAGATCGAGCCCGAGGCGTCGCGCGCGTTCGCGGCGTTTGCCCCAACGGTGCTGGCAGCCGTGCGCGCGGGCAACGCCGCCGACGCGATCCGGACCGGGCGCATCCTGTGCGCGGTGCGCCATGGTCCACACGGGGCGCTGGCGTGGAATGCGCGCGTCGAGGCCTTCCTGCAGCAGCACGGCGTGCGCACCGCCGACCCCTGGTACCCGGGCCGTCAGGTGCTGGTGACCGCGAACGACCATGCGAACAACGTCTGGAACGGCGACCTCGGCGTCGTGGTCGTCGATGCCGAGGGCAAGACGCAGGTCGCGTTCCCGCTCGGCGACGGCAGCGTGCGCCACATCGCCCCGCGCCGGCTGCCGGCGCACGAGACCGCGTGGGCGACGACGATCCACAAGGCGCAGGGCAGCGAGTTCGACCACGTGCTGGTGGCGGTGCCCGACCAACCGGGACCGTGGTGGCAGGCGCCGATGCTCTACACCGGCATCACGCGCGCGCGGCAGCGGGCGATCGTCTGCGCCGACCCGAACCTGCTCGGCCCGGCCCTCGCGCACTGGCCCACGCGCAGTTCCGGGCTGGCCGACGCGCTGGCGCGCCTCTGACGGTCACGACGACGGGCCGAACCAGATCGTGTCCGTCAGCAGTTCGCGCAGCACCGAAGTCGCGTAGGCGCCCCGCGGCAGCTCGAACGACAGCCGCAACCCGCCGTCCTGCAGCGTGGCCGCCGGCGCGATCACCGGCACGCGCAGCGGCCGCCGTTCGCCGCGGCAGAGTCCGAACGGCAACCGGGCGAACGCGTCCGCGGTCAGGTCGAGCGCCGCCATCGCCGCCGCTTCGATCGCCGCCGGCTCGCCCGAGGTCGCGAGCATCTCCGGTCCCGGCATCGGCCCGCTCGGCGAGACCTGCAGCGCCGCGACGCGCGGCTGCTCGGCGGCAGGATCGACGACGGCGAACAGCGCGCCGTTGTCGTGGCGGAACGCGACGTCGCCCGGCAGCAGTTGGTCGAGCGTGCCGAGCCGGGCGTTGACCACGCGGTTGAACACCTCGCTCTGCACCGCCGACAGCACGAGGCCGAACACCCGGCGCGGCATGCGCGCGCCGATCGCGCGGGCGTTGCCGCGCAGCGCGTCCAGCCCCTTCGCCAGGTTGGCGCCACGCTTGCCGAAACGCTGCTCGCCGAACCAGTTCGGCACGCCGCGCCGCGCCAGCTCGGCGAGGTTCGCCTGCGCGTGGCCGAGCGCATCCGGCGGCGTGCCGCGCAGCGTGATCGCGAAGCGATTGCCGCGCAGATGGCCCATGCGCAGCTTGTTGCCGTGGCGGCGCACGTCGAGCACCGCCCATCGCTCGGCGCGCAGCGCCGCACACGCCGACGGATCGGCGTGCTCGATGCTGACCCACTGGCGGCTCACCGCCTGCGCGTCCTTGAGCCCGGCGATGCCGAACGAACGTTCGTCACGATCCAGCGCGTACGCGAGTTCGTGCAGCAGATCGATGGTCGACAGCCCCCGCTTCTCGACCCACAACCAGACGTGGTCGCCCTGGCCCGACGGCTCGTACGCGGGCACTTCGTCGACCGCGAAGTCCTCGGGCGTCGTCTTGTAGCGCCCCGCGAAGGCCGGCGCGGGACCGCCGCGCGGCACCGGCCGCGTCGGCTTCATCGGCGATCTCGTCGGCTCACGCCTTCTTCGCCTTGCCCTTCTTCCGGCTCTTCTCGTCGGCAGGGGGAGCTGCCGCCGCCGCTGCCGCCTCGGCCTCGGCCGCGACCGGCTGCGGCTTGAACGCGGCGACCGGATCGCCGCCGGTGGCGTAGGCGAGCAGTCGCGCCAACTCGTCCCGCAGCTGCGAACGGGCGACGATGCGGTCGATCTGCCCCTTCTCGAGCAGGAACTCGGAACGCTGGAAGCCCTTGGGCAGCTCCTTCTTGATCGTGGTCGCGATCACGCGTGGGCCGGCGAATCCGATCAACGCGCCCGGCTCGGCGATCAGCAGATCACAGACCGAAGCGAACGACGCGGTGACGCCGCCGGTGGTCGGATGCGTCATCACCGAGATCGACGCCAGGCCGGCCTGGTGCAGACGGTGCAGGGCACCGCATGTCTTGGCCATCTGCATCAGCGACACGGCGCCCTCGTGCATGCGAGCGCCGCCCGAGCACGCGAACAGCACGACCGGCAACCGCCGTTCGATCGCCACCTCGCACAGCAGCGCGATCTTCTCGCCGACGACCATGCCCATCGAGCCGCCGAGGAACTGGAAGTTCATCACGCCGAACGCCGCGGCGATGCCCTTGACCTTGCCGACGCCGCAGACGATCGCGTCGGACTCACCGGTCTTGGCCTTGGTCTGCACCAGCTTCTCGGCGTACGGCACGCGGTCGTGGAAGCCGAGCAGGTCCTGCGCCCGCAACCCCGCCCACGACTCCTCGAAGGTGCCTGAGTCGATGGTCAGCGCGATCCGCTCGCGCGCCGGCAGCGTGAAGTGGTAGCCGCAGGTGCCGCACACCCGATGCCGCTGCTCGAACTCCTTGCGGAAGAGCATCGCGCCGCAGGACTCGCACTTGATCCAGAGTCCCCCGGGCATGTCCTTCTTCTTGCCGAAGCGGGTCCAGGCCATGGTGGTTCGATTGGTTTTTGGGTTGTGGCAGGGAGGACGATAGCCAGCCCGCGCAGGACGGGCCAGCGCGGGGTCAGCCGCTCAGGGTCGCTGCGGCGGTCGTGGCCAGCTTGCGCAGTTCGCCGATGCGTGCCCGGCGATCGGCGGCGCCGAACACCGCGGTGCCGGCGACGAAGACGTTGACGCCAGCGCGCGACGCGTCGGCGATCGTGCTGCTGCCGATGCCACCGTCGATCGACACCTCGCCGCGGAAGCCGGCGGCGCGCAGGGCGGACACCTTCGGCAGCACCGACGGCATGAACTTCTGGCCGCCGAAGCCCGCGAACACGCTCATGACCAGTACCAGGTCGAGCGACGGCAGGAACGGCAGCAGCGACTCGACGGGCGTGTCGGGTTGCAGCGACAGCCCCGCCTTCTTGCCGCGGGCGCGAATGCGCTCGAGCAGGGCCGTGCCGTCGCCGTGCTTGCAGACCTCGACGTGGAACGTCAGCACGTCGGCACCGGCGTCGAGGAACGCATCCGCGTACTGCCACGGATCGGTGATCATCAGATGCACGTCGAGCGGCTTCGTCGCGACCTTCTTGATCGCCGCGCAGACGAACGGGCCGAACGTCAGGTTCGGCACGAAGTGGCCGTCCATCACGTCGAGGTGCAGCCAGTCGGCACCACCCTGCTCGACCGAGCGCACTTCGTCGGCAAGGTGCGCGAAGTCGGCGGCGAGCAACGACGGGGCGATGCGGACGGGGTGCGCCATCTCAGTAGGCCCCCGCCGACCCACCGCTGCGATGGTCGCAGACCGCGAGCCGCGTGCCGTCGGCCAGTCTCGCGATCGCGAACACCTGGCCGATGCCGCGCGGGCCGCGCGCCAGCGCGTGCCCCTTGCGTTCGAGCGCCTCGCGCACGTCCGGCGGCATGCCGAGCGCTTCCCAGGCCAGTTCGTCGGGAATCCACTGGTGGTGCACGCGCGGGGCGCGCACCGCCTGTTCGAGGCCCATGCGGTGGTCGACGACGTTGAGCAGCACCTGCAACACCGCGGTGATGATGCGGCCGCCGCCTGGTGCTCCGAGCACGAACGCGACCTCGCCGTCCTTCAGCACGATCGTGGGCGTCATCGACGAGAGCATGCGCTTGCCCGGCGCGATCGCGTTCGCCTTGCCGCCGACCAGGCCGAACTGGTTCTGCACGCCGGGCTTGCTCGAGAAGTCGTCCATCTCGTTGTTGAGCAGGAACCCGGCGCCCTCGACGACGCACATCGCCCCGAACGTGGAGTTGATCGTCGTCGTGCAGGCAACGGCGTTGCCGTCCTTGTCGACGACCGAGAAGTGCGTGGTGTCGTCGCTCTCCTTGCCGCCCGGCGGCAGCCCCGGAGCGACGGCGCTCTTCTTGCCACGATCGATGCCCGCGCGCAGCCCGTCGAGGTAGTCCTTGGCGAGCAAGCCCGGCTGCGGCACCGGCCAGTGGTCGGGATCGCCGAGCCACCGCGAACGATCGGCGTAGGCGCGCCGCATCGCCTCGCTCAGCAGGTGCACGTACTCGCTGCCGCCGTGGCCGATCGCCCGCAGGTCGAACGGCTCGAGCAGCGCCAGCATCTGCAGCAGCGCGATGCCGCCCGACGACGGCGGCGGCATGCTCAACACCTCGTGCCCGCGGTAGCTGCCGCGCAGCACGTCGCGTTCGCGCACCGTGTAGTCGGTCAGGTCGGCGGCGGTGACGAAGCCGCCGTCGCGCTGCATCTGCGCCACCAGCAGTTCGGCCGTGCGGCCGCCGTAGAAGCCGGCGAGTCCGCCCTTGGCGAAGCGTTCGAGCGTGCCGGCGAGATCCTCCTGCACGAGCAGGTCGCCCTGCCGCAAGGGCGCTTCGCCCCGGAAGAACACCTTCTGCGTCGACGGGAAGCGGCCGAGTTCGGCGGCGGCCTCGCGCAGGCTCGCTGCCAGGAACTGGTCGACCACGAAGCCCTCGCGCGCCAGCCGGATCGCCGGCGCGGCGACCGCGGCGAGGTTCTGGGTGCCGTACTTCTGCAGCGCGTGCAGAAGCCCTGCCGGACTGCCGGGCACGCCGGCGGCCGACGCGCCGTAGCGCACCTTGTCCTCGTCGACGCTGCCGTCCGGACGCAGGTACATGTCGGCGTGCGAGGACTTCGGTGCGCGTTCGCGGAAGTCGAGAGCCGCGGTGCGGCCGTCGGCCATGCGCAACACCAGGAACCCGCCGCCGCCGAGGTTGCCGGCCTGCGGGTGCGTCACGGCGAGTGCGAGGGCCACCGCGACGGCCGCATCGACGGCGTTGCCGCCCTGCTCGAGCACCTGCAGCCCGATCGCGGTCGCGCGCGGTTCGGCGCTGACCACCGCGCCGTGCGCGCCGCGGGCGACCAGGTCGTTGGGCAGCGGGAGGGACGGCGTGCCGAGCGCCCCGGCGAGCACGAACAGGCTCGCGGCGATCGCAGCAGCGCGCCCGGTCCTCATCGCTCCGGGCTCCCGAGGCCTTCGCCCAGCCGCACGCCCTGCGCGCGCAGGTAGTCGAGCACGCGGTCGATCTCGGACTGCGTACCTTCGAGTTCGCACGCGATGAAGCCGCCCTGGTCGTTGACCGACGCGCCGCGGATGTTCACCACGACGTCGAACGAACGGTTGATCTTGTAGATCAGGGGCTCGCGCACCTGTTCCTGGTCGAACTCGAAATGGATGTTCTTCTTGGTCTTCACGACGGAGGCAGCCGCACTCGCAGCGGCGCGCAGCATAGGCAGCGAGTGCGGGCGGCGCCGCAGCGATCTCACGGCAAGGCGCGCGGCGGCGAACAAGGCCTTGCGCGTGTGCTCGGCGTCGCTAGCCTCCCTCGCCCCGCGGTCCCGTAGCCGAGTGGTTAGGCAACGGATTGCAAATCCGTTTACCCCAGTTCGATTCTGGGCGGGACCTCCATTCATCGACGCGATCCCACGCTGCGGGGGTGGCGGAACGGCAGACGCAGCGGCCTTAAAAGCCGCAGGCCGGCAACGGCCGTGAGGGTTCGAGTCCCTCCCCCTGCACCACTCAGCGCGGCGGCAGGGCCGCGAACGCGGCGAGCAGTTCGGCGCGTGGCGGCGCCCTGCCGCCAAAGCGCGCGGCGTCGAGGTCGGCGTGCAGCGCCCGCAGCCGCGCCGTCGCCGCCCCGGCCGGCAACCGTGCCCATCCATCAGCCGACCAGTCGACGACGCCGACGCGAGCGGCGAGCACGCGTTCGAACGCAACGAGCAGCGCAGCGGCATCGCCATCGGCCGCCGTCGCCAACGCGCGCTCGGCCGCTGCCGTCAGCAGAACGTGGCGACGCCGCCGCTGGTGACGAAAGCGCAGGCCGACGAGCGCGCCGCAGACGAGCCCCACGGCCGCCGTCCACCACCACGATGGCCGCCGCTCCGCCGCAGCGCTCTCCGCATCGGCGGCGATCAGTTCGCGCACGCGCGCTGGCAGCTCGGCGGCCGCCGGTTCGACGCGCAACGGGACGGGCGCCGTCATGAGCGTCACGTAGTCACCAGTTTGCGGCGAGAACACCACGAACGGCAACGCCGGGATCGTGGTCGTCCCGGCCCGCAGCGCCAACACGTCGTAGACGAACGCGCGCCGATCGAACCGCTGCACATCCGGCGCGACGTCGGCGCCGACCACGCCCTGGTCGTGGAACCCCGGCACCCGGATCGACGGCGTCGAGAAGTGCGCGAGGTTGCCGGTGCCGCGCACTTCGACGCGCAGCGCGAACGACTCGCCCATGCGCACGTCGCCGCGGTCGCAGCTCGCGACGACCTCGAACTCCCCCACGCCACCGGTGAACGCCGCAGGCACCGGCGGCAGTTCGCGCACGGACACCGACTCGACGCGCCCGGCGATCGTCGCTTCCTGCCGATCCACCGGTTGCCGCCCGCGCAGGAAGTCCTCCTGGAAGCGCGTCGCGAACGCGCAGCGCACCTGCACCGGCGCGAACTCCCGCAGGCCGGGTTCGCCGATCGCGACGCGCACGGCCAGTTCGAACAGCTCGTAGGTGTGGCGACCGATCGGCCGCGTGCCCACCGCCTGCAGCGGCAGCACGTCG
Source organism: uncultured bacterium (assembly GCA_937952215.1). Lineage (GTDB taxonomy): Bacteria > Planctomycetota > UBA1135 > UBA1135 > UBA2386 > UBA2386. Next base: position 21,341 of record CALFZH010000031.1, on the reverse strand, counting down.
CCGCCGACCGCGGTGCGCTGCCGCACCACCGACGCAGCCAGCGGCTCGACGTTCGCCGTGACGTCAGCCGTCGACGTCAGCCACGGCACGAGCACCTGGAACGGCAGGTCGAGCGGCCGCTGGAACAACGGCACCGCGCGGCTGCGCAGCCACTCCGTTTCGCAGCCGACGACCACGCGCAGCACGAACGGCTCGAACTGCCAGACCTGCGGCGGCATGCCGTGCACTTCGACGAACACCGGGGGCGGGTCCTGCGCCGGCAGCGCCACTCCCACGCCCACCAGCAGCACCGCAGCGCGCACGATCACCACGCGCGCGCCCCCTGCACGACCGCTTGGCGCAGTTCGTCGCGCCGCGAAGAACGCTTCTGCTCGTCGCGCGTGACGACGCGCTGCCGAAGCCGCGCCAGCTCGGCGGCGCCGAGACGATCCGGTGTGAGTTCGGGCGCGGCGACTTCGGGCGTTGGTTTGGTGTCGGGGCTCGGCGGCGGCGGCCCAGCGGGGTTGGGCTCCTGCTTTGCGTCGGGCGTCGCGGCCGCGGCCTGCCGGCGTCGCAGTTCCTCGACGGCTGCGCGCGCCCGCTCGGCGTTGCGCGTCGCCGCCGGCCACTGACCTCGCAGCGAAGCGGCGCGCTCGAACCCGGCAGCGGCGCGTTCCATCTGGCTGATCGCCGCCGCCCACGCCATCGGCTCCCCCTCGGGCAGGGCGGCGGCCGCAGCGCTGCGTTCGGCGCGCTGGCTCTGCGCCATCGCGACGAGGAACTCGCCGTCGGCGGCCCGGCTGCCCGACGCATCGCGCAGCCACGGCAACACCGCGGCTTCCGCATCGCCGCTGCGCTGCACGCGCAGCGCGGCCAGCGCGAGGTTCCACCGCAGTTCGTCGCTCGCCGACTCGCCGGCGGCCGCGGCGGCGGCCTGGAAGCCGGCGAACGCGGCCTCGAAGCGCTCCGCGCGGTAGTCGGCGACCGCGGCGGCGAACGCCGAGGGAACCTGCGCCGGCAGGCCGACCACCAACGCGACGGCGAGCACGCACGCCAGGCGCATCAGCGACTCCGTTCGCGCAGGCATGCGCGCAGCATCCAGAGCAGGAACGCGGCCAGCAAGGGCAGGGCGGCAACGTGCACGGGCACGAGGCGGCCTTCGCGCACCGCGGCCGCGCGCGCGGCCGGCGCCAGCACGGTGTCGTGCAGCGCGCCCAGCGCACCGGGCGCGAGCCGCTCGAAACGCCCGCCGCCGGCCGCGGCGAGCGCACGCAGGTTCGCGAGTTCGAGGCGCGAGACGACTTCCTGGCCATCGCCATCGCGCAGGAACGCCTCGCCGCCGCTCGTCGCGACCACGATCTTGCTGCCCGCGGGATCGCCGACGCCGAACGTGTGCACGACGTGGCCGGCTTCGGCCGCGCGTGCCGCCGCCGCCGAGCCGTTGCCGACGAAGTCCTCGCCGTCGCCCAGCACGACGATCGCGCCGCCTGCCCCCGCCCGGTCGAGCAGGTCCGAGGCGAGTTGCACGGCAGCCCCGGGGTCGGTGCCGCCGGCGAGGTCCGCACCCGCGGCGAGTTCGCGCGCCAGCGCGGCGACGGCGGCGCCATCCGTGGTCAACGGCGCGCGCAGCGCCGCGGTGCCCGCGAAGGCGACCAGGCCCATCCGCGAGCGATCGAGCGTACGCGCCAGTTCGTCGATCGCCTGCTGCACGGCGGCGAGGCGCGTGGGCGACGCATCGCGACACGCCATCGACCACGACACGTCGACGCAGAGCACGACGTCGGCACCGCCATCGCCGTCGTCGCCGGGCGCGATCGGCTGCAGCAGCGCGATGCCGACCAGCGCCAGCGCTCCGGCATCGAGCAGCCGGCGCGTTCGCGCCCAGCGACGCACGCCGGTCAGCACATCATCGCGCGGCCCGACGGCGGCACACCGCCGCCGCTCGGCGTGTTCGCCGAAGCGATCGGCCAGCCACACGGCTGGCGGCACCAGGAGGAGCCACGGCCACCACGCGGGCCACGCGAACCAGAGGTCGTTCACCACGACCTCCGCAACCACAGCACCGAGAGACAGCGGGCGAGGGCCGCGAGGCCAAGTGCCACCGCGAGCACCGCGGGATACCACTCGCGCTCGACCAGCTTCGGCGGCGGCGGCGGCGCCGTCTCGAGCCGATCGATCGCCGCGTACACGGCCGCCAGCGCGCGCGCGTCGCCGGCCGTGAAGTGGCGGCCACCCGTGGTCGCCGCGAGCTGCTGCACCGCGGTCGTGTCGACCGGCACCACGCGCCCGTCGGGCTTCCGGTTGCCGCTGCCGACCTGGATCGTGTGCACGCGGATGCCAGCGGCCGCGCAGAGCTGGGCTGCGTGCAGCGGCGCGATTTCGTCGGGCGCGAGTTCGTGGGCGACGTTCTCCTCGCCGTCGGTGACGACGACCACCACCTTGCCGCCGCCCGGCGAACGTTCGAGCGACGCCGCGGCGGTCGCCACTGCGGCACCGATCGCGGTCGCGTCCTCGGGCCCGTCGCGTTCGACCATCGGCAGGGCCGCGAGCAGTTCGGTGCAGGCGTCGTGGTCGCGCGTCGGTGGGCAGCGCAGGTCGCTGTAGCGCGCGAACGAGACGAAACCGACGCGGTCCTGCGGGCGCGCGCGCACGAACGCGGCGGCGACTTCACGACCGACGTCGTGGCGCGTGCGGCCAGGCGCGAGGTCGTCGGCCGCCATCGACGAGCTGTGGTCGAGGCACAACAGGATCGTGCGACCGGGCGGGTCCGCGGCGACTTCGCGCAGCACCACCGGTCGCGCCATCGCCACGACGACCAGCGCGAGCATGGCCGTGTGCAGCAGCGCCGGCAGCAGCCAGCAGCGCGCCCGGGCCGTCCGCGGCAGCGGCGCCGGCGACGACGGGTCACGGAACAGCCAGGCCGGAGCGAAGTGCGTGCGTTCGAGGTGTCGCCAGCGCAGCCACGCGGCGACGACGAGCAACGGCAGCAGCCACAGCCATGCCGGTGCACTCAGGACGAAGCCCGTGCTCGCGGCGATCACGAAGCACCACCCGCGACCGCCACCGCATAGTCGACCGCGAGGTCGCGCCAGCGGGCGGCCTGCTCCGGCTGCGGCGCCGCCGCCGCGAACAGCACGCCATCGCAGGCCGCGAGGCACGGCTCGAGCTGCGCGGCCGACGGCACCCGCGCCAGCAGTTCTTCGCTGGTCGCGACGTCGCCCCGCACGCCGAAGCGTTCGCTGCAGTGCTGCCGCACCAGCGCCTTGAGCCGCGCGCAGAACGGCGCCACGTCGTCGGCGTCGGTCGGCAGCGCGAGCGCACGCAGGAGCGCGAGCGCCGGCGGTGCCGACTCCGGAGGCGCCGGGGCCGCCGCCACGACCGCGGGGCGCCGCTGCGCCCGTCGCCAGGCGAACACCACCGCGACCACGGCCAGCGCCGCCACCCACCAGAACGACCCGAGCCCCGCCGGCAGATCGCGCACGTCACCGGGCCACTCGAGCGCGACCAACGGCTCCTGCGGTGCCGTTGCCGTCATCGACGCGCCTCGCGCAGCTGGCGACGACGGAAGAACCGCAGCAGCGGCCGGGCGACGGCGTCGCGGTCGGATTCGGCCGGCACCTCGATGTCGATGCAGTCGACGCCGGCGCGCGCGAACTGTTCGTCGCGCTCGGCCCGCCAGAGCTGCACCCGGCGGTGCCATTCCGCCCGCACCGCGTGCGCAGCGAAGTCGACGACCGTCATCCGGCCGTCGATCGGATCGCAGGTGCGCAGCAGGATCGGCGGCGGTGCGAGCATCTCGCGCGGGATCGTGCGCACCGCGACCACGTCGTGGTGGTGCGCCAGCACAGCGAGCGTCGGCAGCGGTGCAACTCCAGCGAAGTCGGAGACGACGAACACCACGGTGCGGCGGCGGAAGCGCGCGGCGACGTGGCGCAGCAGCGCCTCGAGGTCGGCGACTCCGGGCGCGACCGGCCGCTCGACGACGTCGCGAAGGATCCGCAGCACGTGCCCGGCCCCCTTCTTCGGCAGCACCAGCCGATCAGCCCGGCCGTCGCCGGCGACCAGCCCGACGCGGTCGTGGTTGCCGATCGCCATCAGCCCGAGGCAGACCAGCAGCCGGGCGCCCGCCGAGCGCGACGACCAGACGCCGGTCCCCGCCGCCATGCCGGCACCGAGGTCCTGCACGAACACCAACGTTCGCTCGCGTTCCTCGACGAAGCGTTTGACGAACGGCCGGCCGAGTCGCGCGGTGACGTTCCAGTCGACGACGCGCGGGTCGTCTCCCTCGACGTATTCGCGCACGTCGGCGAACTCGACGCCGCCACCGCGGAACGTCGACCGGAAGCCGCCTGCCAGCACGTCGGTGATCAACCGCCCCGGCTGCAGCTCGATCGCCCGCGCGAACGCCAGCACGTCCGCCACCGTCTCGGCGCCGCCGGATCCGGCGGCTGCGACTGCGGCGAGCGGGCGGCGCGAGAACGGCATCGACGCGCCGCAAACTAGCCGGTACCGCCGGGCAAATCACGGCCGCCGCCCGCCCCTTCAGCCGCCGGCGACCGTCGGCCGATGACGACGTGTCGCACCGATGCGACGGCGCGTCGCGCGCGCACGACTGCCATGACCAAGATCCTCGTCGCCGATCCCGACTCCCGCTCGAGGGACGAACTGCGCGCGCTGCTCACGGCGCGCGGCTACGAGTTCGATGCCGCCACCGACTTCGCGGCGGCGGTGGCCCCGATCCGCGACGGCGACGTCGACCTCGTCCTGTGCGACCTCGGCCTGCCTGGCGGCGGCGGCATGCAACTGCTGCAGGAAGTGCAGCAGGTCCACCCGGACACCGCCGTCGTGCTGCTGTCGGCGTTCGGTTCGGTCCAGGACGCCGTGCAGGCGATGCGCCACGGCGCCGCCGACTTCCTCGGCAAGCCGTTCGCCGGCGACCAGGTGCTGGTCGCCGTCGATCGCGCGCTCGCCAAGTCGGCGTTGCTGCGCGAGAACCAGCAGCTGAAGACCGCGCTCGACGATCGCCTGCGCCTCGACAACGTCATCGGCAGCGATCCGCGCATGCAGTCGATCTTCAAGACGGTGCGCGCGGTCGCCGACACGCGCACGACCGTGCTGATCACCGGCGAGTCCGGCACCGGCAAGACGCTGCTGGCGCGAGCGCTGCACGCCGCCAGTCCGCGCAAGGCCGGCCCGTTCGTCGAGGTGAACTGCGGGGCGCTGCCGGAGTCGCTGCTCGAGTCGGAGCTGTTCGGGCACTGCAAGGGCTCCTTCACCGGTGCGATCCGCGACAAGGTCGGCAAGTTCGAGGCCGCGGCCGGCGGCACGATCTTCCTCGACGAGATCGGCACCAGCAGCAAGGCGTTCCAGGTCAAGCTGCTGCGCGTGCTGCAGGACCGCGTCATCGAACGCGTCGGCGACAACCGCACGATCCCCGTCGACGTGCGCGTGGTCCTGGCGACCAACCGCGACCTGCGCCAGGCGGTCGCCGCCGGCGAGTTCCGCGAGGACCTCTACTACCGGATCCACGTCGTCAGCATCGAGATGCCGCCGCTGCGTGAACGCAGCAGCGACATCGGTCCGCTGGCCACCCACTTCCTGCGCCGTTTCGCGGTCGAGCACGGCCGCCCGGCGCTGCGCTTCGCGCCCGCAGCGCTCGAAGCGCTGACGAACGGGGCCTGGCCCGGCAACGTGCGCCAGCTCGAGAACGTCGTCGAACGGGCCGTGGTGCTCGCCGCCGGTGCGACGATCGGCCTCGGCGACCTGCCGCCGATCGAGACCAGCGGCCGCCGCGAGAACGACGCCGCGCCGCCGCTCGACGCCGGCGCCGCCGTGATTCCACTGAAGGAAGCGCTGGTCGCACCGGAGCGCGCGATCATCGAACACGCGCTCGCGCACTGCGGCGGCAACCGCGAACGCGCGGCAGCGGTGCTCGGCATCAACCGCAGCACCCTGTTCCACAAACTCAAGCGGCTCGGGATCCGCTGACGACGCCACGGTTCGCCGCTCCGACTCCCGCCCACGACGGCTATAAGCACCCCGCCGAATGTTCCAGAAGAGCCTCCACCTGCTGCTAGGCGCCGCCGTGGTGCTGCTGCTGGCGATCGTCGTGATCTCGTTCCTCGACGACTCGGGTCCCGATGACTATCTCTCCGACGCCGAACGCCTGATCGCCAGCGGCGAGTACGCGCGAGCGATCGCCGCGCTCGACCGCGTCGAGGGTGGCCCGCGCGTGCAGGGAGTGCCCGCGCGCCGCGAACGGCTGCTGCGGCTGCGCTACGACGCCAACACGCGGCTCGGCGACGCCGCCGGCGCCCTGGACGACGTCGAACTGCTGTTGCGGGACGCCCCCGACGACGAAGCGTTGCTGCTCGACCGCATCCGCCTGCTCGCGCTCGACAACCAGGGGGCCGCGGCCCGCAACGCCGCGATGCAGTTCCTGGCGAAGCACCCGCACCATGGCCGCGCGCTCGAACTGGCGGGCGAGGCCTGCCAGCGTGAGTACCAGCCTGCCCTCGCCGCCCTGCTCGAACGCCTCGCCCGCGACCTGCCGGCCGACGACCAAGATGCGGCCCGCGCCCACGTCTGGTCGTACGTGTTCCGCCCGGCCGGCGACCCGGAGATCGCCACCGCCGAAGCTGCCCTCGCGACGTCGTACTCGCGCGATTCGCGGCTCGTCACGCTGTGGCTCTCGGTCCGCGAGGCCTTGGCGGCGCTGCGCACCGACGCCCAGACCGCCCTCGGCTACTTCCAGAAGAGCCTCGAGGGCACGGGCACTCCCGTCGCCGCGTTCCGCGCGTTCGCGCTGTCGCTCGACCAATCGCGGCGCATCGACGACCTGCTGGTGGCGAGCGAGATCTACCGCCGGCGATTCGACCATCGTTACGTCGACGAAGCGGGGGCGACTGCCGCCTGGGCCCTCCTGCGCGACGGACAGTACGCCGCGGCAGCCGCCACCTACCTGCGCTGGCTGTCGCCAACGACGCTGGCGGCGCGCATCACGGCCGCCGAGATCGACCGTGGCGCCATCGACCTGCTGGTCGCCCGCGCCTGGGCCGCGCACAACATGGGTGACCTGCAACTCGCGCGCGCCTGTTGGCGCGATGTCGATCTGGTGCGCAAGGTCGCCGACAACGAGGCAGTCTCAATCACGGCCAGCGTGCTGCAACTGCTCGAGAAGTCGGACGAACGCGCCGAATCGTCGCTCGGCTCGACGCTTCGCCGAATGTCGTACAGCGATGTGCCGGTCGACCGCGTCGACCTGCTGCCGGCGTTCGCGAACCTGCTGCTCGACGTGCTGCGTCGGCGAGGCACCGGTGCCGATGCCGAGCAGGGCGTGCTGCGGACCTGGCGGCAGGCACGGCCACGCGCGATCGAACCGCTGCTCGCCCTCGCCGACCATCTCGCCACGCGAGGCCAGCACCTAGGTGCGCTGCAGACGCTCGAGGACGCCCGCAACCTCGCCCCCGCCGATCCGCGCATCTTCCCGGCCGTGCTGGCGGTCATGCGCGTGCACGCCCCGTCGTTCGGCCACGACGGCGAAACGCTGCTGGCCCAGTGCCTGCGGCTCAAGAAGGCGTTGCCCGAGGTCCGTCACCCGCTCGGTTTCCTGTTCTGCGGCGAACAGGCGCTGGCGCAGCGCAACCTGCCAGTCGCGTTGGCCTGCGCGCGCGCCGCCGTCGACGCCTTCCCGCAGGCCCGCGCCTGCCGGCTGTTGCTCGTGCGCACGCTGCTCGCGGCCGGGCAGGCCGCGGAGGCAACGACCCTGGCGGCGACGACGGTGCGCGAACTGCCGCCGGACGCCGAGACGCTCGACGTCGCACTGCAGGCGCATGCCGCGGCGAAGGTCGACCATCGGCACCTGCTGCACGCCGCGATCACATCGGACCTGCGTTCGGGCCCGGTGGTCGGTGAGTTGCTGCGCGCCGAACTGGCTCGCTCGCCGACCACCGCGCACGCGTTCGTGCCGCGCGACGCCGAACGGACCGCGGCGCTGCGCCCGCTCGCCGCGCACGCCCGCGCTGCCGCCGGGGACGCCATCGGTGCTGCGGCGCTGCTCGCCGATCGCGCCGGTTTCGCCGACTTGCCGCCACCGGCGCGCGCCGACCTCGTCCGCGCCGTCGCGGCCACCGCCCGCGCCGCGGCCACGAACACGGCCGACGCTGCACTCGAGCCCGTGGTCAGGCAGTGGCTGAAGGACCTCGAGCCGATTGCGCCCGCGGGCGTACCGGCCCTGCTCGACGCCGCGCGCGCCCTCGCCGCCTCACATCCCCGTAGCGCCTCGATGCTCGCCTCGACCGCCATCGCCGCCGCGACTCCGGAGCAACGCGACGGCAGCGGCCTGCTGCTCACCGGCGACCTGGCGTTGCGCGTGGGCAACTGGCAGCAGGCCGTGTCGGCGTGGACCGGGGCGCTCGCGTTCGAGGACGGCATTGCCGGTGCCGAGCGGCTGGTCCGGCTGTGCTACGCGCTCGGTCGCAGCGACCGCGCCGCCGCGGTCGCCGACCTCGTCCCCGCGTTCACCGACCCGGCGTTGGCGTCGCGGTGCGGACGCGCCGACGCCGCACGCGACCTGGTGTTGGCCAGCGTGCAGGCCGACCCGTACGAACTCGGCCTCGCCTGCCAGTTGGCGCTGTTCGGTCAGGCCGCGCTCGTCGACTGGGCTGCCGTCGAAGGCGATGAACTCGGCAAGCGGCTCGAACTGCTGGCGTGCCTGCGCGAGCCCGCGCTCGCCCCGTTCGCCAAGGCGCGGGTCGAGGCCTTGATCGCGCAGGAAGGCCGCGGCAAAGCCAACCGTCTGCTGCTCGCCCGCACGCTGCGCGACCTCGGCGACGGCGCCGCAGCGGCCGAACTGCATCAGGGTCTCGACGCCGACGGCCTCGCCGACGTCGTCGTCTGGCGCGAGGTGGCGCTGGCCGTCGGCACGCCGGGCTACACCGTGTCGAAACCGCTCGCCGACAAGATCCAGGGCGCGCTCGCGACCGGTGCGCTGCAGCCGTCCCCGACGACGCTCGCGTTCGCGATGCGGCTCGCCGAGGACGCGATGCGCGCCGCGCCGGCCTCCGGCAACGCCGACGACCTGCGCCTGACGACGTGGCTGCAAGCCCCACAACATGCACCGCTCGGCGGCGCGGATCTCGAGCTGGTGGTGACGCGACTGCGCCCGCTGCAGGCGTGGCAGGTGATCGTCGCGGCGCTGGCAGCGCCGTTCCCGATCGACCGCGAACTCCTGCTCGACCGCCTGCTCGCCGTGGCGGACACCATCGTGCGCACCGACCCGTCGGCCACCGACCGCATCTACGCCGGGGCGCTGCGCTACCTGGCCAACGACGGCCCGCGCGGCGCGATCGTGCACTTCCTGCTCGATCACGCCGACCGTGCGCGCACCCAGGCGCCGGCTGCCAGCAAGCGCGTCCAGCTCCTGCACGACCACCTCGCGGCCGTCGCCGCGGGCAAGCAAGGCGATCGCTGGCTTGGCGCCACCGTGCGCAGGCTGGTCGCCGCGGAAGGCGCTGCCAAGACCGTGGCCCGGATCGACGAGCACCTGCGCGGGCAACCCACCGCGATCAGCCTCTGGGTCGAGCGCACGCGCCTGCTCGCGACGTCGCCCGACGGCCCGGCGGCGATCGCGGCCCTGCGGTCGGTCCTGCAACACGGCGGCAGCCCCGGAGCGATGTTGGCGATGCTGACGATGGCCGCCGAGGCCCGCGTCGGTCGGCCGACCGATGTCGCGGCGCTGGCCGCATTGCCCGCGGCCCTGCGCGACAGTCCGGAGGGGCGCTACTGCAGTGCATGGATCGCGCTGCGCAGCGGGGCTGCGGACGAGGCGCGGCAACACTTCGCCGCGAGCCCCAAGCGCGACGACGGCATGCACCTGTTCGGGCGTGGTCTCGCGGCCCTGCAGGGTACGGGCAAGGTCGCGATCGCCGAGGCGCGCGACGCGTTCGCACAGCTGCAGCGCGACTATCCGAGCAGTTCGGCCGCGCGCAACGCCGGCAGCTTCGCCGCCCAGCTCGCCGATCGCTGAGCGAACGCCGCCGACACCGAGGTGAACGAGTACTCCTGCAGCAGGCGGTCGAGCTTGCCGAGCGTGCGGTGCAGGTTGACGTAGTGGCGGAAGCCGCGCAGCAGGCCGAGTCGCTGGCGCGGCTGCCCGGGGTCCACTTCCCACGGATGCAGGTAGATGCAGCCCGGCACGTCGGCGCGTTCCTTCTGGCGCAGTCCCGCGCGCAGCAGCGCCAACGGGAACAGCCGCAGGTACCCGCCGCCGCCGACCGGCACCCGCCGACCGAGCACGTCCCAGGTCAACGGCGGCAGTTCGAGCAGTTCGCCGTTCGTGCCGGCGAGCCGGTATGCGCGCGTCGGCGCGCCCGGCACGCCGTAGTCGGGATGCCGCACCGGCTGGATCGAACTGTCCACGGCAACGCCAGCGGCGAGCAGCTCGTCGATCGCCCACGGCGTGCGCTTGCCGACCGACCAGGTGCAGGCGCGGAAGGCGCGTGGGCGCTCCCCGGTGATGCCCTGCAGGATCGCGGCAGTGCGCGCAAGGTCGGCCGCGAACCCGGCGCGTCCGAGGTCCGGCAGCAACCGGTGGTCGTAGCCGTGGCTGCCGATCTCGTGCCCGGCCGCATGCACCTCGCGCACGAGGTCGGGCAGGCGCTCGGCGATCCAGCCCAGGAAGAAGAACGTCGCCTGCTGGTTGCGGCGGGCGAACAGGTCGAGCAGCCGCCGCGTCGAGTCGCCGCAGCGCAGCGGGAACGTGTCCCAGTCGGCGCGATCGATGCGATGCGCCATGTTCAACACCTGGAACCAGTCCTCGACGTCGACCGAGAGCGCGTGCCGGTGCGTCATCGCAGCAGCTCCCGTGCCGGCGGCACCAACGCGGCCAGGAACGCGCGGCAACGCGCCTCGGCGGCGCTGTCGGGCTCGCCATCGGCAATGGCCGACTCGGCGCGCAGCAGGAACCCCGACAGGTTGGCCCGCACCAACGCCCGCGGCAGATGGTGGCGCGTGAACTGCCAGTAGTCGCCCGACGCCCAGTCGGCGGTGCCGAACATCGACAGCGTCACGAAGCGAACGCCATCCGAGCGCCGGCGCGCGACGATGCGGCTCGCCGCCACGTCGGCACCAAGCCAAGGGGCCGGCACCAGGTCGTCGACTTCGATCTCCATGTCGCTGCCCTCGATGCAGATGCGCGGCGGATGCACGCTCTTCCAGTTCGTGTCGTGGAACAGGGCGACCAGGTTGATCCAGTGGCCGTCCTGGCCACGGTAGCTGCGCCAGACGAAGTCGCCGGTGCCGAGCAGTTCGCGCCAGCGCGGCAAGGCGGCGACGAAGCGCTCCTGCTGCGCTGCCGACCGCGGCACCAGCGTGTAGTCGGCGACCACTTCGGGCAACGCGGCAGCGCGTTCGGTGGCCGCACCCCCCGGCCGCCAGGCCGACAACGCGAGCAACGCGGGGCCGACGAGCCACCGCAGCACCACGATGCGCGTCACGACGTGGTGTCGCGCCCCCGGCGTCGCTGGCGTCGTCGCCGGGACCGCGGCCGGCAAGCGCGGTTCGAGCAAACGCGCGAGCAACAGCATCACCACGCACACGACGATCCACTCGGCGGTGTTCGCCAGCGTGTGGCCGGTGCCTTCGGCGAACGGGACGCCCTGATGCCGCGCGAACAGACACAGCACCGCGATGCGCACGATGTTCGCGAGCACCGCGAGCAGCGGCGCGGCGACGAGCAGCACCACGGTCCGCAGCCGGCCCGGACGGCCGAAGAAGCAGGCCAGGCAGTACGCGATCGTCAGCGTCGCCAGCAACGAGCGCAGCCCCCCGCAGGCGTCGGCGACGTACAACGCCCCGCCGCCATCGACGAGCCGCAGGTGGTCGCCGACGCGCACCACGCCGGCACCGAGCGCGTTGCCCAGCGCCGGGCCCGCCGTCACCGCCCACTCCTTGAGGCTGAAGGCGACGCGCCCTTCGACGTAGAGCGGCATCGGCACCGCGAACACGACGAGCCCGAGCACCGGCAGCAGTGCACGCGTGCGTGCGGCGCCGAGCGCGAGCCAGCAGGCGCCGGGCACCGCGAGCACGAGGCTCGCCGCCGACCACGAGTCGATCATCAGCAGCCCGCCCGTCAGGTGCAGCAGCAGGGCTGGTCCGAGCAGCCACCAGCCGCGGTGGTCCACGACGCGCGGCAGGGCCGCGAGGGCACGGCGGCGCGACCAGACCACGAAGGCGGCGACGAACGGCACGAGCCAGCAGTGCGTGAACGACCCGCTCGGCGCGTTCCAGCGGTCGATGCACCAGACCAGCGCCAGCCCGTAGGCGACGACCACCGGCGCGAACAGACCGAGGGCGGGCGTCATCGCCGCCTCCCCGCGACCAGGGCCTCGTGGATCGCCAGCACCCGCTCGGCGTTGCCGGCCCACGTCCAGCGCTGCGCCAGCAGCAGGTCGCGCCCCGCGGCGCCAAGCGACCGGGCGAGTGCACGGTCGCCGACGACGGTGCGCAGCCGCGCAGCGAGGTCCTCCACGTCGCCGGGACGGAACAGGATCCCGGTCACGCCGTCGCGGATCGACTCGCGCAGGTTTCTCTGGTCGGGCGCGATGGTCACGACGCCCGCGGCCAGCGAGTCGAACAGCTTGAGCGGCGACGCGTAGTCGTTGATCGCCGGGATCAGCGCGGCATCCGTCGCGGCGACGTGCGCCGGCAAGTCGGCGGGCGGCACCTCGCCGAGCGCGCGCACGCGCGCCTGCAGGCCACGTTCGCGCGCGAGCGCCAGCAGCGGCTCGGCCGCGGGACCACGTCCCATCAGCACCAGCACCAGGTCCTGCAGGCCGGGTTGCGTCATCGCCTCGAGCACCAGGTCGAGGCGGTGCCACGGCCGCATGTAGCCGACGAAGCCGAGCGCGAAGGCGCCGCTCGGCAGCGCCCAGGCACTCCGCACCGCCTGCGCACGCTGCACGGTGGCCGGACCGTACCGCTCGGGCACGGCGGCGTTGCCGACCACGTGCACCCGTTCGCGCCGCGCCCCGCGCTCGACCAGCATGTCGGCCAGCACCTGCGTCACCGCGAGCACCGCGTCGGCACCGCCGAGCACCGCGCGCTCCGTGGCCCGGGCCCGCGCCGCGAAGCGCAGGCTGCCGAGCTTCTGCATCTCGTCGACCATCGGGGAGTTGACCTCGAGCAGCAGCGGCACGCCGAGTTCGCGGGCGACGTCGAGCCCGGCGCGGCAGTGCAGCGCGTGGCGTTCGTACACGAAATCCGGGCGGAACGCGGCAGCCGCGGCCCGCAGCATCGCCCGCCCCCGCCGGTTGTAGAGCATCTCGGCCAGTTCGATCGCCGTGCGCGGCAGCGAAAGGCGCTGCCAGAATCCCCTGCCCGCGCCGCCCGCTGCCGGGTGCGCGTCGCCGGTCTTCTTCACCAGGGCGCACTCGTGCACCTCCTGACCGGCAGCGCGCAGCGCGCCGATCAGTTCGCGCACGTGGACTGCCTGGCCGTCGTCGGCGCGGATGCGATGGTGGTAGAGCACGCGCCGCGGGGCGTTCATGCCGCCTCCCCCGCCGCGCGGAACGTCGCGACCAGCATCTGCACGGGCTCATCCCAGCCGTAGCGGCCGGCGAACCCTCGCACGCGCTCGCGATCCGCCGGCGAGGCCAGCACGCCGCGCAGAGCTGCAGCCAGCGAGGCCGCGTCGCGCGGCGCGCACAGGGCCCCGAGCCACGGCGGCGGTGACGCGCCGACGATCTCGGGAATGCCGCCGACGCGCGACGCGACGACCGGCAATCCCGCCGCGAGCGCCTCGGTCACCACGTTCGGCCAGCCTTCGCGTTCGCTCGGCAGCACCAGCACGTCGGCGGCCTGCATCGCCACCGCCACGTCGGCGGGAGCTCGCGCGCCGAGGAACACCGTGCGCGGGTCCGTCGCCGCGATCGCCGCGCGTTCAGGACCGTCGCCGACGAGCACCAGCCTGGCATCGCCGAGCGTGCGCACGGCAGTGGCGGCGACCACGAAGCCCTTGCTGGCGACCAGGCGACCGACCCCGAGCACGAGCCTGCCGGTCGCGGGCAGCCCCAGCGCCGCGCGGGCCGCACCGGCATCGCCGGGCCGGAACCGATCGAGATCGACGCCGTTCCGCGCCACGTGCACGCGCGAGCGCGCCACCTTCGTCACCCCGGCGAGGCGATCCGCCAGGTCGCCACTCACCGCGAAGCACGCGAACGCACGCGAGCAGGCCTCGCCGATCGCCGCGGCGATCCGCGGATCCTGCGCCAGCACGTTGACGTCGGAACCCCGCGCAGTCAGCACGAACGGCAGGCCGAGTTCGCGCGCGAGCAACCCCGCCGCGACGCCGTCCGGCCACAGGTAGTGCGCGTCGAGCACGCAGCGGCCCTGCGCTGCCAACGCCGCGACGGTCGCTCGCGCGCCGGTCGCCATCGCCGCCGCCTGCCGGCGCGTGAACCCGGGCCAGTGACGGTAACGCGGGTGCGCGATCTCGACGTCCTGCCAACGTTCGGCAGCGGGCACCGCCGCCCACTGCCGCCAGGTCTTCGTGCGCAGCGGCCAGGCGACGTGCGGCACCGGCGCCACCACCCGCCAGTCGAAGCCGCCGGCCGCGGCGACGCGGCGCATGCGTTCGTGAACGAACAGACCGTGGGTCGGCAGCGCCGACGACGGGAACAGGTTGGTGAACGTGACGACGCGCGTCATGCGCACCACCGGGCCAGGAAGCGGCCGAGCACCAGCACCGCCCACAACATCTCGCCGTGGTCGCCGATGCCGGCGCGATGCCGCGCCAGCAGGCCGCGCACGTGGTCGACGTCGATCCACTCGCCGAGGCGTCGCTCGCCGAGTTCGGCGGCCAGCGCGTCGCCCACCGGGCCGCGGCACCACGCGCGCAGCGGCACCGAGAAGCCCTGCTTCTTGCGCGCCAGGGCGCTGGGCAGCAGCCGCGGGGCCAGTGCCTTGCGCAGGAACGCCTTGGTTCGCCCGCCCGCGAAGTGCCACGCCGGCGGGATGCGCAGGGCCTGTTGGAACAGCAGGTGGTCGAGGAACGGCGCGCGCACTTCGAGCGAGGCGGCCATCGACGCGCGATCCGCCTTCACCAGCAGGTCGCCGGGCAGCCACGTCGCGAGGTCGGCCGCCACCGCGCGGTGCAGCGGCGACGACGCAGCCGCGGCTTCGTAGGCGGCGATCACCGGCGCGTGCGGGTCGCCAGCGGCGACGTGATGGTCGCGGCGCAGCACGGCGAACACTTCTTCGGGCAGGTGCGCGCTGACGGATCGCGCGTAGGCGACCGCTGGCCCGGCGCCGAGGTTCTGCAGCGTGCGTTTGCCGCGCAGCCATCGCGGCAGCCAGTCGGCCTTCGGGTAGATGGCGCCAAGCGCTCGCCACGCAGGGCCGGGCAGCCAGCGCCGCACTGCCTGCTCGCGCACGTCGAACAGGTAGCGCCGATAACCGCCGAAGGCCTCGTCGCCGCCGTCGCCGGCCAACGCCACGGTGACGTGGCGCCGCGCGAGACGACTGACGTGGAACGTCGGCACCGCACTCGCGTCGCTGAACGGTTCGTCGAACGTCTCGGCGTGCCAGCCGAGATCGAGCATCGCCTGCACCGCCAGCACTTCTTCGTGCTGGCGCGCGCCGCACGCCGCGGCCGCCTCGCGGGCCGCCGCCCGCTCGTCGAACGCCGGGTCGTCGAAGCCGATCGTGCACGCGGTCACCGGACGCTGCAGCGTGCGCGTCATCGAGTCGACGATCGCGTAGCTGTCGACGCCGCCGGACAGGAACGGCGCCAGCGGCACCTCGCCCATCAGGCGGATGCGCACCGACTCGTCGAGCAGTTCCCGCACGCGCTCGGCATGGGCTTCGGGTGTCGGCGCCTGGTCGACGACGAACTCCGGCCGCCAGTAGCGTTCGAAGTGCACCTTGCCGTCGCGCACGCGCGACCAGTGCGCCGGCGGCAGCTTGTGCACGCCCGCGAACACGGTGAGCGGATCGGGCACGTAGCGCAGGGCCAGGAACTGCGCGATCGCGTCGGGCCGCAGGGTGCGCGAGATGCCGAGCGCGTGCAGGGCCTTGAGTTCGCTCGCGAACGCGAACATGCCGTCGTGCTCGCACCAGTAGAACGGCTTCTTGCCGAAGCGATCGCGCGCCGCGTACAGCTCGTGGCGCTCCTCGTCGACGATCGCGAACGCGAACATGCCGCGCAGTCTCGCGGCAAGGCCGGTGCCCCACGCCCGGTAGCCGTGCAGCAGGACCTCGGTGTCGCTGCGCGTGCGGAACGAGGCCCCGGCGGCGAGCAGTTCCTCGCGCAGCTCCTGCCAGTTGTAGATCTCGCCGTTGAAGGTGATCCACAGCCGTTCGCCGGGCAGCGACATCGGTTGCGCGCCGGTGGCGAGATCGACGATCGCGAGCCGGCGGTGCGCGAGCGCGTAGCCGGGCCCCACCCGCACGCCGTCGCCGTCGGGACCGCGGTGCGCGAGGCGGGCGCCCATCGCCGCCGCGAGGGCGCCGTCGACGACGCGGGCCGGAGTGGCCGCGAACAGCCCGGCGATCCCGCACATCTCAGCGCCACCTCGGCAACGTCGGCGCGAGCGCTGTCGGCGCCGTGACGACCGCCGGGCGCCAGGCGCCACCGCGCACTTCGACCCGACGTGGCGCAGCGCGGTCTCCCGCTTGCGCGCCGGCGGTCGCCGGCGCCGCGCGTCGCTCGGCTGCGGTGACCAACACCAGCGAGGTCACCAGTGCGATCCAGTGGTAGATCAAGTCGAAGTGGCCGCGGTTGAGGAAGAAGGCGCCGACCAGGAAGCCGACCGTCGTCGCCTCCATCATGCGCGCGTAGTTCCCCGCCCACGCCAGGGCCGGCATGACCCGAGCCTGGCGGCGCACGCGCGCGCAGGCGACGAACACCGAGCCGAGCAGCACCACGTAGACGACGAACGCGATCGTGCCGCTCTCGGCCCAGATCTGCAGGTAGCTGTTGTGCGCGACGTAGGTCTGCGATCCGGCACCCAGCGGGATCACCGAGTACTCCGGGAACCGCGGCTGGAAGTTGCGCAGGCCGACGCCGAGCAGCGGATTGTCGCCGATCATGCGCATCGCGGTCGACCAGGCGATCAACCGGGCGTTGCGCGACGAGTCCTCCTTGTCGCCGATCGACGACAAGCGTTCGATCACGTGATCGGGGGCGAACAGCAGGAACGCCACGGCACACAAGCCGAGTACTGCGACCGCACGCACGAGGTGGCCCGAGCGCCACGCGATCCACAGCGCCGTGCAGACGAGCGCCAGGAACCCGCCGCGGCTGTGCGTCAGCAGCACGCTCACGACCGTCAACACGACGGCGATGTGGGTCAGCCGGCGCACCCAGGGACGCGATGCCTCCTCGCGCCCGAGGTACCACAGCAGCGGCACGTTCATCACCAGGGCGAGCGCGAAGTCGTTGTTGTCCTCGAGCATGCCACCCGGCCCGCGCAGGATCGGCGCGCCGCCGCGCAGGATGCCGAACAACCCGTTCTTCACGCCGAAGAAGCCGAGCGACAACGCGATCACCCACAGCATCACCCGCAGCCGCTGCCGGGAGTCGACCTGCGCGGTCGTGAACAGCGCGATCAGGATGATCTTCAGGTACTCGAACCAGTAGGTGTTGGTGTAGGTGTTCTGGTGCTGCGCGAAGGCGTAGCTCAGCGACACGAACACGGCCAGCGCGACCATCAAGCCGGTGCGCAGGTCCCAGTTGGCGAAGCGGCGCTTGCCCTGTTCGTACGCCCACCAGCCGGCCACCATCGCGATGCCGACGAAGAACGACAGGCGCATGCTGCGCGCGAAGCCCCAGCACAGGTCCTGCGGCCGCATGTAGGCGAGCCAGCTGAAGACCAACAAGCCGAAGAACGGTCGCCGGATGCTGAGGGGCAGCGCCGCCAGCACGATCGCGAAGACGAGCAGGTCGCGCATCGGGCCGCGTCAGCCGCCGAGCAGCACCGCCAGCAGGTCGCGCACGACCGGCGGCAGGCGCGTCGGGTCCCAGTAGTAGATCGTCACCACGACGACGACCAGGCCGACGAACGCGAACGCCGCGACCGCCGCGCGGATCCGGCCGCGGCTCACGGCCCGACGCTGCTCGGCGGTCTCGAACCAGGCGATGCCGCCCAGCACCGGCACCGGCAGGCCGCGCTCGACGTCGTCGAGGGTCTTGAACGAACCCTGCAGGAAGTCGAGCAGCAGGATCAGGCCGATCGCGACGCCGAGCCCGAGCACGCAGCCGATCAACGCGACGATGACGATGTTCGGCTCGGTCGGGTGCGGCGGGATCGTCGCGGCCTGCGCCACCCGGATCGGCGGCTGCTGCGCCAGCCGCGCGAGGATCTGCTGCTGCGCGTCGCGCGCCTCGGCGGCACGGCGGCGGTTCGCCTCGGCATCGTCCAGGTCGCTGCGCTTCTTGGTCCACGCCGCGTGCCCTTCGATCGCCTGTTCGATGCGCGTCTGCGCGGCGGCGATCAGGCCCTCGAGTTCCGTCACCTCGAGCCGCACCCTCGTGAGCACGGGTTCGTCGGCAGCGAGCTGTTCGCGCAACGGCACCAACGCCGGATTCGGCACCAGGCCGTCTTCGTCGGCCGCCTCGGTGACCAGGGCGGCGCGCAGGGCGGCCTCGCCCTTGGCGAGACGGCGCTGCAGCGCGACCCAGCCCGGCGAACCGGGGGTCCAGCTCTGCTGCGCCAGCCGAATCGCTACCAGTTCCTGGGTCAACGGCGCCAGCGCGGGGTTGCTCTGGGCTGCGGCGAGCAGTTGCACGGCATCGGGCGCCACCCGTTCGGGCAGCGCCGCCAGTTGCTCCTGCGCGCGCGCGACGCGCGCGGCGACCAGCGCCAGATCGACCCGCGCCGCCTGCAGCCGCTGCTGCTGCGTGCGGTGTTCCGCTTCACGCTCCGAACGCAGCCGGACCTGCGTCACCGGGTCGAGATCCGGCTCGATCCGGTAGCGCTGCTCGATCTGCTGCTTCTGCAGCAGGTACTGCTCGTAGGTGCGGCTCCAGTCGAGGCTGTCCCGATTCGCCCGATCGTAGGCCGCCTCGGCGCCGGCGCGCAGTCCGGCGACGCGCTTGTCGATGAACGTCTGCGCCACCGCGTTCGCGAGCGCCGCCGCGCGCACCCCGTCGGTGTCGCGGTAGAACACGCGCAGCAGCGCGTAACTGCGGTTGCGCTGCCCGGCGTTGTTGTCGTGCACGAAGATGCGCGAACGCACGTCCTTCTCGGCCAGTGCGCGCGCCGACGGATCGCTGTCCGTCGCTTCGGGCCACTTCAGCGTCAGCATCGCCTCACGCGCCGAGTACGGGATCGCCTCCTGGGCGTTGTCGACGATGTCCTTGAACGGATCCTCGATGTCCGACCGCAGCTCCCCGGGGATCGCCAGGTGCTCGAGGTGCGTCTCGGCGACGTAGTAGCGCGGAATGAAGAACGCGACCAACCCGCCGACGATCAGCCCGAGCAGCGACACCGGGACGAGTTGCCAACGCCGCCGCTTGACCAGGTCGAGGTAGCGCTGCAACGACAGCTGCGGCAGTTCGATCGTTGGCGACGTCATCGGTTCGGCGGGTCAGAAGCGGAAGTAGAGCGAATCGCGATCACCGCTCAGCACCTCGAACGCGGTCTGCGCCTGGGCGGCGCCGATCACCGTGCGCACCGCGAGCCCGACCGGTTCGAGCAGGCGTTGCAACAGCCGCGCCAGCAAGCCGAGGAACGTCGGCGGCACGTAGATGACGTCACGTTCGCGCATCGCGACGTTGCCGACCGTCAACCCGGTCGTGATCATCTCGCGGAAGTTGATGTCGACGACGAGCGGATGCTCGGCATCGGGGCGGATCAGGTAGACGCGGCCGAGGTTGGCCAGCGGCGTCCAGCCGACGGTGAACATCGCGTCCCAGAAGGTCAGGTCGGTCTGCATCACCACCGGCCCCTTCCGGTTGGTCTCGCCGACCGCGTAGATCCACTTCTCGGTGACGACGAAGCGCGCCTGCAGGCCGAGTTCCTCGGCGATGCCGTAGGCGCGCAGCTGCGCGGCGACGATGGCCGCGGCCTCGGCCTCGGTCTTGCCCAGCACGTAGACCGGTCCGACGTACGGCACGAAGATCGTGCCGTCGATCGCGATCGGCTGGAGCACCCCGAGTTCGGCGAGCCGCGGGTAGGCCGGGTTGGCCCGCGCCAGCGGCGACATCAGGAACTGCACCCGATCGCGTCCGCCGAGGTAGTTGGTGCGCGTCGCGTCGCCGTCGGCGCGCGCGCCGAAGCCCTTCTCCTGGAACAGCTCGCGGATGCGCTTGTCTTCGTAACTGCCGCAGCCGCACAGGCCGGCGAGTACCAGCAGGACGGACCTGCGCAGCCAGCGCAGCAGAGGATCGGCGTCGGAGTTCAACGTGGTTTGCCTTGCAAAGTGCGAAGGCCGCGCATCGTAGGACGGACCCGGGCGTTGGCAATGCAGCGCCCCGCGATCACGCCCTCGCATCGGCACTTCGGCGCCGCCAACCTGACCCCGCTTGCGATCGCTCGGTGCGCCCGGACGCCTGGGTCGCGGGCGACGGCCCTGGTGTCACCGGCTTCTTACGTTCCCCGGCTTCGGTCGGCCCCCACCACCCCCTACAACCGCGCGCCATGCGTTGGCTGCCGGTCCTGCTCGGCGCCTGCCTGCTCGGCGGCGCGCTCGGTACCTTTTGGTTCCGAGGCAACGACGCCGCCCCGCCGCCGGCCCCGCTGGTGGAGACCGCCCGGGGGCCGGCGAGCGGCGGCGATGCCGCGGCGGCGGTGGTCCCGAGCGACGACGAACGCCAGGACGGCGCCACGGGCGACGACGCCGCGATGCCGGTCGATGCCGCGGCCGACGGACGGGAAGCGGTGGGCATGCCCCCGGCTCGCGGCGCCCCGCGCGTGCAGGTGGTGCGCGGCGAGCCGCCGCTGGCAGTCGCTGGCGCGGTCGTCTACTTCGTGCGCGACGCCGACATCGCCGCCCGGGCGAGTCGGGCGCCCCTGCGCTTGCCGCCGACGCGGCCGGAGCTGCCCGAGGCGTTCGGTCGCCGAGCCACGACCGATGCCGAAGGCTACGTCGCGCTGCCGGCCAGCGAGGAACCGTGGCTGTGCAGCGCGTCGCACGACGGCGGCTTCGCGTTCGCCATGGTGCCGGCGCGCGATCACACGCACACGCTGTCCCTGCGGCCCGACGAACAGGTCACGCTGCGGGCGCTGGATCCCGACGATCGCCCCGTCGGCGGACTGCCGCTGATCATCGCGCAGCAGTTCGGCCGCGACGACGCGGGTCCGATCTGGCGCGGCACCACCGGCCCCGACGGCCGCGCCGTCGCCCGCCACTTCCAGCTCGTC
>CALFZH010000030.1:0-18589 GCA_937952215.1 uncultured bacterium | reverse complement strand
GATCCACCGCAGAGCCGCTTCTGCGCGCTGCCGGTGATGCCGGGTGGCCTGGCCGTCGAGTTCGCGGGTCAGCCGGCGACGGCCGACGAAGTGATCCTGCGCGCGGCTCCCCACGGCGACGTCGCCGTTCAGGTCGTCGACCACCAGGGTGTGCCCGTGCTCGCCCGCGCTGTGGTCGGACTGCTCCCCTCGACGCCGCTCCGTGGCCCCGAGGGGTTCCGGCTGCAGCCCGGACTGGTGGCGCCGCGCGCCGACAAGCCGCCCGGTGCCGACCCGGTGGTGCTGCCGTTCCAACCGGTCGACGCCGAGGTGCGGGCGTTCGCGCGGTTTGCGCTCGATCGGCGCCAGGCCGAGAGCACAAAGGCCGCCGGTCCGACCGCCGCCAAGGCGCGCATCGTCGTGCCGGTGCCGCTGCGGCCGACGCAGGCGCTGGTCGCGGGCAAGCTGCTGCTCGCCGACGGTTCGCCGTTCGGTGGAACGGTCGAGGCGGCGCTGTGGCAACACGACCGCGACGTGCTCGCGACCACGATCGACAGCATCGCCGACGGCCGCTTCGACCTGGTCTTGGCGCAGCGCATCGACCAGGCCGAGTACTGGCTCGAACTGCGCTGCGCGCCGCCGGCGGACGAGGGCCGCGCCGCGCTGGTGGGCGCGCGCGTGCGGCTGCCGCGGCTGGACGGCGGCATGCGGCACGAACTCGGCACGATCCGCCTCGTCGAGATGGTGCCGTGCGTGACCGGTCTCGTCGTCGACGACGAAGGCACCGCCGTCGCCAACGCCGAAGTGCAGGTGCAGCAGGAACTGCCGGCACCGGCCAACGAACGGCCGCGCGACCCGTGGCGCCCGCTGCCGTTGTTCCGCACGCGCACCGGCGACGACGGGCGCTTCGTGATCCCGGGCCAGAAGCCGCCGGGCACGCTGCGCGTGCGCGCCGACACCGATGCGCACTTCGCCGATTCGGTGCCGCTGCACACGCAGGGCCAGGACGTGCGCATCCGCATCGACCGCAACGGCATCCTGCGCGGCCGGGTGCTGCTGCCCGAGTTCCTCGCCGACGGCACCGCGTCGCTGGTGCTGCGTCCATTCGATCCGGCCGCGCGCGAACGCGACACGCGGCGCATCGACCTCGGGCACGCGCGCGGTGGTCGCTTCGTCGTCGAGCCGCTGCGTCCTGGCCGCTTCGACGCCGTGGTGACGGCGCGCAACCTGCCCGAACCCCTGGCCGTCGTGCCGGACGTCTTCGTGGTGCCCGGTGAAGTCCGCGACGCACGGCTGCGGCCGCTCGACCTGCGCGGCGCCCTGCACCGCTTCCGGCTGCGTGCCGTCGACGCCGCCGGGCAGCCGTTGCCGCTCGATGGCCCGATCCTCGCTCGCCTGCCGCGGGCCGACGGCGCCATCGCCGACGCGGCCTTCCGCTGGCAGCGTGGGCGCGCCGAACTGATCACCGCCTCGCCGACCGTGGACCTGACGTTCTTCGGCCGCGGCCACCAGACCCTGCGCACGGTGCTCGGTGCAGGCGATCACGACGTGCGCCTGCCGGCGACGCGCCCGGCCCTGCTCGAACTGCCCGGCGCGCGCGCGATGTGCGGCCCGCACCGCCGCGTGCGCGTCTCGGTGGTGCTGCAGGGCGACACCGGACTGCCCGGCTCGTTCGGCGGCGTCGACCAACGCAGCGGCGAGCGCTTCGGGTTCGCGCGATGGGACCTCGGCCGCAGCAGCGGTGCGTGGCTCGGCGCGTCGGACACCGTCGAGGTGCCGTTGCTGCAGAGTGGCAAATACCAGGTGCTGCTGCGGCCCCACGTGACCGACAGCGAACGCACACCGCAGGGCGAGCTGGCCTTGGGCGTCTTCGAACTGCAGGTCGACGGCGCTTCCTGGCAGCCCGTGCGCGTGCCGGTCGACCCGCTGGCGCTCGGCGCCCTGTTGCAGCGCCTCGATGGTGACTTCGCTGCCGCCCAGGCAGCACAGCAGCGCGGCGAGCCTCGCGGCGGCCGGCCCGGCGGACGGTAGCCGGCTACAGCCCTTCGGCGCGCACCGCGGCGCGACGCACCTGCAGGTCCTGCTGCGGGTGCACCGCGAACGTCGGCAGGCGCTCCGGATCCAGCGGCCGTCGTTCCGCCGGCACCAGTTCGACGCCGTCGAGAAGCACGCGCACCAACGCCGACGTGCGCTGCGAGTTGGCAGCGACGTCGATGACCAGTCGGTGCACGGCGCCGGCGACGACGACGGCCTTCGGCTCCCCGGCGAGCGCCGTGGTCGCGCGCACGAACGCCTTGTGCGCGACGTCCTCGCGCCGAACGTCGCCCTCGACGAGGGCCGCCTGCAGCGAATCGTTGCCGCCGGCCACCAGCACGACGCCGATGCCGCGGAACTCGAACGCCCAGAAGCGCCGGCCGACCGCGGTCGGCGGCAGCACCAGGTCGATCGTCAACACGCTGCGCTGCGCCCGCGGCTCGATGCCGGCCGTGCCGCGCAGCATCTGCCACTCGAGCTCGGCCCACTTGCGGCCACCACCGGCGAACTCGATCGCGTCGCCATGCAGCTGCCAGCCCTCGGCGGCGTCGAGTTCGCGTGGACCGAGCGCGACCTCGGCGACGAGTTGGTCGCCGGCGATGCGCACCTCGATCGCCGCACCACGTGGTGCCGCCGCCGTCAGGTCGTCGACCAGACGCTGGCGCCTGCCGCTCATCCGCGCCGTGGCGTCGGCCTCGCGCAGTTCTGCTTCCTCACCCGCCGAACGCTCGCTGGCGGGCACCAGGTTGCGGCACAACTCGATCGCCTTCTCGAGAGCGCCGAGGCTGCCGCCGATCGCCGCCGCCTCGCGCGCCCCGCGCAACTGGGCGAAGGCATCCGTTCGATCGAGCGTGGATTCGAGCCGTTCGCCGCGCACCCGCAGCACCAGGGGTGCCACCTCGTCGGCCAGGAAGTCGCGTTGGACCTGCGGCAGGGCGGCGAGCATCGGGCCGATGCCCGCGAGGTCGTCGCCGACCAGCCGGAACACCGCGACGCCGAGCGCTCGCACGTCGGCGGGCAGCCCGGCGACGGCACGATCGGCCTGCAAGCGCGTGAACATCTCCGCGAAGCGCAACTCGGTGATGCGCACCGGTCGCGGCGCCCCGCCGGTGACCGCGCCGACGAGCTGCGGCGCACTCGCCGCGGCATCGACGCGCAGTTCGAGCGCATCGGCTCCGCCGACGCGTTGGAACGCCACCACCGGCGACGAACTGGCCGCGATCGCGGCGAGCAACGCACGCTCGACGGCCGCCGCAGCTTCCAGCACCTCGCGGTGGCGCGCAGTCCGTTCGGCGCGCGCGCCTTCGTCCGGCGCGACCGTCGGCAGCATCGCCAGCGCGTCCTCGGCGCGGCCATGGCAGAACGTCCGCCACGCCAGCGCGGCGCGTCCGGCGACCCGCTCGTCGGCGGCGCGCTCGATCGCCGCCCGCACGTCGACCTGCAGTTCGTTCCACTCGCGGTCGAGACCGGGCCACGGACTGCGGCCAGGACGGAAGCGCGCGCTCGCCGGCCACTGGTCGGCGAACTCGACGCGGAACCGCTGGATGTGCGCCTGCACGACGTCGGCGGGCTCGGTGCGCAGCAGCGCGGCGAACGCTCCGCGCGCGTTGGCGACCTCTTCGCGCATCGCCGTGGCCGTCGCGCGTTCGGCCGCCTCGATCGCCTGCAGCGGCTCCTTCTGGGCGTCGACGTGACGCGCCTTCAGCTGCGCCTGCAGCGCTGGCGTCAGCCGCTCGGCCAACGGGTTGCTGCTGCCATTGCAGAAGTCCTTGAGTCCGCCGACCCAGATGCGCGCAGCGGCGGCGAAGTCGCTCGCGCGCAGCTCCTCGTCGGCGCGCAGCGACAACCGATGCTGGAAGAACTGCTCGCAGCGAGCCACCAGGTCCTGGTCGCGCGCGGCGATCGCACGATCGATCTCGGACTGCAGCTCTTCGAGGCGGACCATGCGCACGGCGGCAGCGAGCTGCCCGAGCGAGAAGCCGACGCGCTCGAGCAGCCGCGGCTGCAGCCGTTCGCGCAGCACCTGCTCGCGGTCGGGCCACACCGCCGGATCGATCAGCCAGTTCCGGAACGCCTCGCCGCTGCTGCCGCCGAACTCGTCGACGACGGCATCCACGGCGCGCTGCAGGTCGTCCTGCGCCGCGCGTTCCCGTCGCTGCCACTCGGCCTCGCCGCCGAGCGGCACCGACGTGATCGTGCGCAGGTGCAGCAGGCGCGCGCCGGGCGTCGGCCGGGCGGCCAGTTCGGCATCGAGCCGCGCCAGGAACTCGCTCGCGGTCGGCGCTGCCTCCGCCGGATCCTGGCGTTGGGCGCCGAACCACCACGCCGCCGCGGCGACCGCCACGACGCCGACGGCGAGCAGGCTGGGACGCAGCCAGCGCCCGCGGTCGCCTTCGCCAGCGGACAACCGCTGCGCGTCGATCTGCGGCGGCAACGACTTCTCGAGCCGCTCGAGGTCGTCGAGCAGATCGCGCGGCGTCTGGTAGCGGACCGTCAGGTCCTTCGCCAACAGCTTGCGGATCACCAACGACATGCCATCGGACAGCGCCGAGTTGATCGCCTTGGGCGACACCGGCAGCTCGTGCAGCACGTTGGTGATCAGCTCCGCCATCGTGTCGCCCCGGAACGGCGGCACGCCGGTGACCATGTGGTAGAGCGTCGCTCCGAGCGAGTAGAGGTCGGTGCGCACGTCGACGTCGTGCGGGTTGCGCGCCTGCTCCGGCGAGATGTACTGGGGCGTGCCGACGGTCGCTCCGTCGCGCGTCAGGGTCAGGTCGGCCGGCCCCTTCGCCAGCCCCATGTCCGTCAGCTTCACGTTGCCGGCTTCGTCGATCAGGATGTTGCCGGGCTTGATGTCGCGGTGGATCACGCCGCGCTGCCAGGCGTGGTCCAGCGCCAACGCCACCTGACGCGCCACGGCCAACACGTACTGCTCCGCGAACATCCCCCACTCGCCGAGCAGTTGCCGGAGCGACTTGCCCTCGACGAACTCCATCACGAAGTAGTGGTAGCCGCCTTCCTCGCCGAGGTCGAAACCGGCGACGATGTTGGGGTGGTTCAACGAGGCGACGATGCGCGCCTCGCGTTTCAGCCGGTCGACGTAGCGCGCGTCGCGCGCCAGCGAGGGCTTCAGCACCTTCAACGCGACGATGCGGTTCAGCCGCTTGTGCCGCGCCTTGAACACCGTGCCCATGGCGCCCGCACCGACCCGGTCGAGGATCTCGTACTCCTGGAACGGCTGCGCGAACGTCATCGCATCACGCGGTGTCGTCGTTCGCCGGCGCCTGGCCGGTCGGCCGGCCGTCGGCGTCGAGGGCGTACTTGTCGAGCTTGCGCTGCAGGGCGAAGCGCGACAGGCCGAGCAGGTCGGCGGCGCGGCTCTTGTTCGATTGGGCTCGATCGAACGCCTTCTGGATCTCCCGGATCTCGAGCTCGCGCACCATGTCGGGCAGCGTGGTGCCACGCTCCGACGGCACGAGGCCATCGTCGGCCGCCACCGCGCCAGGGCCGCGCCGCCCCTCGCGCACGTGCGGGCTCAGGTGCGACTCGAGGATGATGCCGTCGCACAGGATCGCCGCGCGCCGGATCTCGTTCTGCAGCTCGCGGACGTTGCCGGGCCACGGGTAGGCGATGATGCGCTCCATCGCGTCCGGGCTGATGCGCACCCGACCCGGCGTCTCGCGCTGCAGGTCGCCGAGGAAGCGTTTGACGAGCAGCGGCACGTCTTCCTTGCGGTCGCGCAGCGGCGGCAAGTGCACCGGCAGCACCGCGAGGCGGTAGTAGAGGTCTTCGCGGAAACTGCCCTCGCGCACCATCGCCTCGAGGTTGCGGTTGGTCGCGCAGATCAGGCGCACGTCGATCTTGACGGTGTCGCGGCTGCCGAGTGGCCGCACTTCGCCTTCCTGCAGCACGCGCAGCAGCTTCTTCTGCAGTTCGAGCGGCAGGTCGCCGACCTCGTCGAGGAACAGCACGCCGCCGCCGGCACTCTCGAACAGCCCCTTCTTGTTCGCGGTGGCACCGGTGAAGGCGCCGCGCACGTAGCCGAACAGCTCGCTCTCGAGCAGCGCTTCCGGCAGGGCCGCGCAGTTCTCGCTGACGAACGGCTTGCCGCTGCGGCGGCTCTGCGCGTGGATGGCGCGCGCAACGAGTTCCTTGCCCGTGCCGGAATCGCCGGTGATCAGCACCGGGTCGTCGGCCTCGATGTACTTGTCGAGCAGCGCGAACAGCCCGCGCATCGCGCGGCCGTTGCCGACGATCTGCTTGTAGTCGTACTTGCTGCGCTGGCCGAGGCTCTGCGCCGACAGCTCCTCGCGGATCTGCGACAGCTCGCTGGTCTTCTCCTGCAGCTGGCCCTTCAGCGCCGCGTTGAGCTGGTCGACCCGATCGAGGGCCTGCTGCAACTCGATCTGCTTGCCGCGCAACTGCTCGACGTTTCGCGCCGTGTGGATCGCCGTGCCGGCGTGGTCGGCGAGCGACAGCAGCAGCGCCTTCTCGCGCTCCTGGAACACCTGCTGCTGGAGACGGTTGTCGACGTAGAGCACACCGCCGATGTCGTTCTGCACGCGGATCGGGATGCACAGCACCGACCGCAGTCGCAGGTCGGCGACCGACTGCAGGTCGCGGAAACGATCGTCCTCCTGCGCGTTCGTCGTCAGTTCGGCGACACCCGTCGACATCACGCGGTTGGCGATCGTGCGCGAGATCTTGAACTCCGGCGACAGCACCTCTTCCTGGGCGAAGTTGCGAGCGACCTCGACCGAATGGTCGCCGGTCTTGCCGAGGATCAGGAAGCCGCGTTCGGCGCCGCAGAGGGCGATCGCCGCGTCGACGATCTGTGTCAGCAGCCGGGTGAGGTCGCCTTCCTCGTTCAGCGCGCGAGCGATCTGCAGGAACGCGACGAGGTCCTGGCTGCCGCGCGGATGGTCGCCCGGCCGCGTCTCCTCGACCGAACCGTTCTCGGTCGCCGGGATGCCGAGCGTGATCTCGTAGTTGCCGACCACGAACGTCTCGCCGACCTTCAGCTCGGCGCGCAGCACCGGCCGGCCGCGCAGCTTCGCCGGATTCTGGGCGCCCGCGTCGGCGAGCACGAACAGCCCGTCCTGGCGTTCGACGCGGCAGTGGATGCGCGAGATCAGGCGGTCGGGCAGGAACAGGTCGGCCTCGCGCGAGCGGCCGACGGTGACGACTTCCTGGTGGAAGGCGTGCGTCTCGGACTTGCCGTCGCGGTTGACGATCAGCAGGAAGGGGCCGTTGGGCATGAACGTGCAGGCGGATAGCCCGATCCGGAGTCGCTGTAACCGGGGCCGGAACCGCTGCGCAGCATGCTACCGCACGCCGCCGGGTTCGCCCGCGAGCAGGTGTTCGGCCGCGGCGACCACTTCGTCGACCGCGATGTCGCGCATGCATCGATGATGGCCGAGCGGACAGACCTTGCGCTGGCAAGGCGAGCACGGCAGGTCCTTGCGCAGCAGGGCGGTGCGCTCGAGGCAGTAGTTGGTGTAGTTCGGATCGGTCGGACCGATCAGGCACACCACCGGTCGGTCGAACGCGACCGCGACGTGCCGCGGGCCGGTGTCGCCGGTGATCATCAGCGTGCCGCGCGCGACCAGGGCCTTCAGCTTGTCGAGCGGCAGCACCGGATCGGCGAGGCAGATCGCGTCGCCCGCGGCTGCGATCGTGCGGCCGAGTTCGACCTCCCCGGGACCGACGAGCACCAGCGCGCGCATGCCGTGGCGCTGCTGCAGGCGCCGCGCCACCTCGCCGAAACGTTCGGGCGGCCACAACTTGCTCGCGCCGAAGTTGGCGCCGACGACGAGCAACAGCAGCGGCGTGCCGCCCTGGATCCCGAGTGACGCCAGGTGCTGAACGATCCATGCGTCGTCGGCGGGCGGCACATGCAGGTCCGGCCGCAGGTCGGTGCGCGGCACGCCGAGTTCGTCGAGCAGGTCCGCGTAGTACATCGGCATCGGCACCGGCCATCGGCGCGGCCCTTCGCGCCGCTGCCACCACCGCCGCCGCACGGCCGCCGTCTTGCCGAGGTTCATCAGCAGCGGCCGCCCTTGCCGGTAGCCGAGGCGCAGCGGCACGCGCGCGCAGAACGGCACGAGCCCGGTCGCCAGCGAGTTGGGCAGGACGACCGCGAGGTCGAACGCGCTCGCCTTCATCGTGCGCACGGCGCGCAGGAAGTCGCCGATCCCCTGCGCCCGCGGCGTGTCGACGATGGCGTCGAACCAATCGCTGCCGGTGACGAGCGGCCGCAGGTAGGGTCGCATGCCGGCGGTGATCTGCGCGTGCGGGAACGCGCGCCGCAAGCGCACGAACGCGCTGGTGGCCATCACGAAGTCGCCGAGCCAGTTCGGCGTGCGCACCCAGATACGACGGATCGTGGCGGGGTCGACGGTGCGGGTCATGCGCGGACTCGTGGCAAGGCGGCAACACGGAACGCCGCCGGAACGCACAAAGCAAGCGGGAGCCGCGGCCGCAGGGACAGGCCGAGCGCTGGCCTGGGCAGGCGCACTTGCTATCGTGCCCGGCCCACCTCGCGCCGCATCGGCGCCCCACCAACATGGCATCCCAGGCCACCATCGATCGTCTCTGCGCCGAGTTCGACAGCCCGCCCGAGCACATCACCGCCGCGGTGGCGCTGCTCGAGGAGGGCGCGACCCCGGCGTTCCTCGGCCGCTACCGCCGCCACGCACTCGGCAACCTGCCGGAAGACCGGCTGCACGCGATCGCCGAACGACTGCACGCGCTGACCGAGATCGAGCAGCGCAAGCAGGCGATCCTGCAACAGGCCGAGGAACGCGGGAAGCGCACGCCCGAACTCGATGCGATGCTGGCGGACTCCGTCGACCAGGACGTGGTCGACGACCTCTACCAGTCGATGCGCCCGCGCCGCCGCGGCGTCGCGATGCAGATGGAGGAGAAGGGGCTGATGCCGTTGGCGATGGCGCTGCAGCACCGGCAGATCGGCGAGCAGTCGTTGCAGGATCTGGCCGGCACCTACGTCGCCGCCGATGCGGGCCTCGACACGCCGGAGAAGGTGCTCGAAGGGGCGCTGCTGATCCTCAGCGACCGCATCGCCCACGACCCGACGACGCGGGCGCGGTTCCGCAGCGAGCTGAAGCACGGCGTGCTGCGCGCTCGCGCGGTGAACCCCGACGTCGGCAGCGATTCCGCGGCCCGCTACAAGGAACTGTTCGACTTCGCCGAGCCGATCGGGCGCATCCCGACCGGCCGCATGCTGGCGCTGCGCCGAGCCGAGCGCGAAGGCATCCTCGCGCTCGAACTGACCTTGCCCGAGGGCCGGCATCGCGAGCTGCTGCGCGAGCTGCACGGCAAGGACCTCGTCGCCGACACGCCGCTGTGGCAGTTCTTCGATCTGGTGTTCGACCACGCTGCGCAGCAGCTGCAGGAGTGGTGCGGCAAGGACGTTCGCCGGCGACTCAAGGAGAAGGCCGACCGCGAGGCCGTTCGCACCTACGCCCGCAACCTGCGATCGCAGCTCCTGGCGCCGCCGCTCGGCAGCAAGAAGGTGCTGGCGCTGCGCACCAGCAGCAAGGTCGTGTGGGCGGTGTTGCTCGGCGAGGACGGTGCTGTTGCGCAACACAAGACGCTGCCGGTGGAGACCGACGAGCAGAAGCAGGGCGCCCTGCAGTGGCTCGCCGAGATCGTGCGCACCGAGAAGCCGGCGGCGATCGCGCTGCCGCACGGCCGGCGGCAGGCCGGTGGCGAACGCGCCGTCGCCGACCTGCGGCAAACGCTCGGCGAGACGCCGATGCCGATGGTCGTGCCGGTCGACGAGGCCGCGTCGACGATCTTCGCGACGAGCACGTTCGGCAAACGCGCAATCCCCGGGGTCGAAGTCGGCGTGCGCACGGCGATCTCGTTGGGGCGTCGCCTGCAGGACCCGCTGCTCGAGCTCGCCCGCATGGACATGCGCACGCTGGGCCTGGGCCAGACGCTCGACGATGTGCACCAGGGCATGCTGCAACGGGAACTCGGCGCGGTCGCCGGGTCTTGCCTCGCGACCATCGGCCTCGACCTCAATACGGCCGACGCCGACCTGCTCGAGCAGCTGCCGGGCCTCGACGGCGAGCGCGCCAAGGCGATCGTCGAGCACCGGCGCAAGATCGGCGGTTTCGCCAGCCGCGCCGCGCTGGCCGACGTTCCCGGCCTCGACGCGGTGACGGTGCGCAACATCGCAGGCTTCCTGCGCGTGGTCGGCGGCACGGAGCCGCTCGACGCGACCGCCGTGCATCCCGAGGACTACGCGATCGCCGCAGCCGTCGCGCAAAAGCGCGGCGTTGCGCCGATCGACCTGCTCGGCCAGAACCTCCGCGAGGTTCCCGCCGACGAGTTCTGCACTCCCGACATCTCCCGCTTCCGGGTGATCGGCGTGCTGCAGATTCTCCATCGCGGCAAGAACGACAGCCGCGGTGAACTGGTCGCGACCGAGAACGTCGGCGTCACCAGCATCGCCGACCTGCACACCGACCGCGAACTGCGCGGCCGCATCGCCAGCCTGACCGAGTTCGGCGCGTTCGTCGACGTCGGCATCGGCCACGACGGCCTCGTCCACGTGTCGCAGATCCCCGGGCACCGCCTGCGCGATCCGCAGCAGATGCTGCGCGTCGGCGAAGTGGTGACGGTCTGGGTGCTCAATGTCGACCAGGCGGCGCAGAAGATCTCCCTGTCGATGCACATGCCACGCCACCTGCAGGAGGGCCGGCGCCCGACGCTTGGCGAGCGCATGGACCAGCAGCAGGGCAAACGCCGACGCCCCGAGCGGCACGAGCAGGGCGAGCGCCGCGGCCCGAGCGGCCCGCCGGGCCGCTTCGCCGGTGCCAGCCGGGTCGGCGAGCGACGGCCGCCGGGCGAGCCCGGTCGCGGCGACGAACGCCGGGGCGGCTTCGGCGGCCCGCGGGGTCCACGCGGCGACGACGGCGACGACCGCGGGTTCCGGCGCGGCCGCGGCGGCGGCCCCGGACAGCAACGCGTCTACACGGTCGAGCCGGCGCGCGAAGCGGCGGAGACGCGCACGCACAAGGGCGAGTTCACCTCGCTCGCCAACCTGCGCGCCCTGCTCGGCGGCAAGGCGACCCAGAAGCCCGAGCCGCCGCCCGAACCGGGCCCGACCGACGCAGCCCCGCCGTCACCATGACGCAGGTCTTCGTCGGCGACCGCGCCGCGACCTTCGGCGGCGATTGGCCGCAGGGTTTCTTCCCGCTGCGCGGGGCCGCAGCGGCGACGTTCCTCGACGAGATCGCCGCGCGCGGACGCTTCGTCGACCGGGACGTCGCCGAACGGACCCCGACGTGGAAGCAGTGGATCCCCTACTGCGTGTTGCGGTGCGCGGCGCCGGCTTCGGCGGCGGACGCCGGGGTGTTCGTGGTTCGCCGCACGAAGGGGCAGAGCGAAGCCCGCCTGCACGGCCTGTGGTCGATCGGCATCGGCGGCCACATCGAACCGGAAGACGCGGAATCCGGCCCCCTTGGGCCGGCTGCCGGCGCCCCCTTCTTCGACCGCGCCCTCTGGCGTGAGTTGGCCGAGGAACTGCACTTCCGTGCGGGCCCGCCCGCCCCCGCCAGGCTTCTGGGGCTCGTCAACGACGACCGCACCGAAGTCGGGGCGGTGCACGCCGGACTGGTCTACGCAGTCGATGTCCCGCTGCCACTGGCCGCGGCCCGCCAGGCCGTGGCGGTCCGCGAGACCTCGAAGATGCACGGGGGCTTTACCCACCTTGTCGAGTTCGCCGACCTGTGGCAGAATCCGGCCTCCTTCGAATCCTGGTCGCAGATGCTGGTTCTCGCAGGAATCGCCGGTCCAATCGGCGGTTGCAGCGCGAGCGGATACGGCGGCCAACCGGGGTGATCCCTCCGGCGTGGTCAGCGCCGGCACCTGGATTCGGAGCCCGAAACGACACCTGATCCCAACGCCAGCCCGTCCTCGCGGATTGCGCTGCGCAGGAGACCCCCGATGTCCGACCGAAACACCACCCGCCTCACTCGCGACGAAGTCTACGACCTCTTGATGAACGCCCGGCAGGCCGAATGGGTCGAGTTGTCCCTCGACGACGGCCGTTCGCTCAGCGGCGCCATCATCTTCAACGAGTTCAAGGGCACCGGCCGCCTGATCAACGTCGACGAAGAGTTCAGCTTCGATTTCAACGTGGACCAGGTTCTGGACGTCAAGCTCTGATCCGCGCGAACGACGTCGAATCCGCGCCGGTGCGGGCCTCGTGCCCTGCCGGCGCGGTTGCATGTACGGCCCGAAGCGTTGGCGAAAAAAAGTGGCGCCGCAGGTCTTGCGACCCACGGCGCCACGAAACTCCAGACCCACCAACCGCGCCCGATCGAGGAGCAGCCAACCGTCGTCCGATCGATGCGCAACCGGCCTGAGCCGGCAGGCTGGCGGGCGACCAGAGTCAGCCCACCCGGATGCCTAGTCCGGGCGGACCGTGCTGTCGGCCCCTCCCAAGGCGACCGCCCAACACCGCGGGCACCGTAGGCACCGAGCGAATCGGCGCCAAGCGATTTCTTGACGCAACCTACTACATCTGGTGCCGCAGTCCGATCGCCGCCCCACCGCTCCTAGGGCGGCGCGCCGTCCGTCGGGAGCACGACGCGGAACGACGTGCCTCGCCCGACTTCGCTCGCCACCTCGATGCGCCCGTGATGCCGCTCGACGATGCCGTGGCTGATCGCGAGGCCAAGGCCCGTGCCCTTGTCGACGTCCTTCGTGGTGAAGAACGGATCGAAGATCTTCGGCAGGTGCTCGGGCGCGATCCCCGACCCATGGTCGGTGACCGTCAGCACCACCTGATCGTCGAGGACGTCGTTGCCCATGCGCACGACAGCGCCACGCGGCGACGCATCCTTGGCGTTGAGCAGGATGTTGATCAGCACCTGCAGCAAGTGGTTCGCCGAGCCGAGCAGGACCCGGTCCGGCGGCAACGGTCGCGACTCGACGACGAGTTCGACCTCGGCGGCCTGGAACGGCAGGCGCACGAGGTCGGCAGCCTCGCGCTGCAGCTTGCCGACATCGACCGCGCGCAAGCCGAACGGCGCTTCGCGCGAGAACTGCAGCAGGCCGGCCGTGATCTGCGAGACGCGGCGAGCATGCTTCTCGATCACGTCGAGATCGGCCAGCAGCCGGTCGGGCGGATCCCGATCCTGCACGCGGTAGCGCAGGATCTGCACCTTGTTCGCGATCACGCCGATCGGGTTGTTGATCTCGTGGCTCACGCCGGCGGCGAGCGTGCCGACCGAAGCGAGTTTCTCCGACAGCGCGAGATGCCTCGAGAGCCGGACCAGCTGCGCCTCGTTGCTCCGAAGCCGCGCCAGCACGTTCGCGACGAAGTAGATCGAGAACGCGACGGTCGCCACGTAGGCGAACACGAGCAGCCAGAAGCCCGTGGGCTGGATGCGCTGCAAGTCGATCAGGCCGATGTCGAGCGGGTGGTGCGGCAACCAGCCCGTACTCTCGGCGACGCCGAGCGACACCAACAGCAGCAGGCTCGCGACCGCCACGCCGAGGGCCGCCGGGATCGAGAGGACCAGCGCGGCGATGAACGCGTGGAACAGGTAGAACAGCGCCAGCGGGTTGGTGATGCCCCCGGAGAAGTGCAGCAGCGCGGTCAGCACGAGCAGGTCGACCGCGATCTGCAAGAAGACGTGGCGGCGGATCGTCGGCAGCCGCTGCCGCCTCAGGCGGCTGAACCACAGGATGTAGCAGCCGTCGACGAGGGTCAGCAGCGCGCCCAGGCCATAGAACGGCCACGGGTCGGGCAGGACCGCCAGCACATGCGTCGCCAGCGCGCCGAGCCAGATGATGCTGGCGGCGACGAGCAGCCGGAGGCGGTTGAACCACGCAATCTGCGTGACCAGCACCCCGAGCTGCCGCTGCTCGTCGGACAGCGACAACCGTTCGCCGGGGCCTGGCAACGAGGTTTGCACCGAGCCAGCGTAGGACCGCAGGTGTCGCCACGGCAAGGCGACCGGTGCAGCACCTTCACTCGCGATGCCGGGACTCGTACTCGGTACGCGTGTAGAACCAGCACGCGAGCGCGAGGCACACGCCGGTGAACCACGCCAGGTCCAGCCACGGCTCGCCGACGAAGTCACCCGACATCCGCTGCGCCGGCCAGAGTTCTTCGGCGAGGCGGGGTTCGGGCCGAATGCCGTCGAGAACGATGCGTCGCATCGGGTCGGCAATGGTCACCTGCCGCAGGGTCGGCGACACCGGCAGGTTCGCCGCGAGCTGCTGAAGC
This sequence comes from uncultured bacterium, assembly GCA_937952215.1. Lineage (GTDB taxonomy): Bacteria > Planctomycetota > UBA1135 > UBA1135 > UBA2386 > UBA2386. The sequence continues at coordinate 4,305 of CALFZH010000030.1, read as the reverse complement.
CCGACGACGAACACCGCTGCCATCAGCAGTGGCCGCCGGAACGCCGCGCTGAACAGCACCGCCGCGGCGGCGTACGCGGCGGCCCCGACCGCCATCGCCATGGCGAACACCGCCGCCGTGCCGTGCTCACGCCCACCGAGCCACAGGTCGTCGTGCGGGGCGAGCGCGAGATCGACGACCAGCACGCCCAGCACACCGACCACGGCGCCGGCAATCGCCGCGGCGAGCCACTTGCCGAGCAGCAACGGGGCGCGGCCGACGGGTCGCAGGAACAGGTACTGCGCCGTGCGGTCCTCGAGATCGCCATGCGCCGCGTGCACGCCGAGGTAGATCGTCAACCACGGCATCAACACGCTGCCGAGCAGCCACCACAGCAGGACGCAGAGCAGCGTGCGGCCGTCGACATCGTCGTCGGTGTTCGCACCGAGCAGCCAACATCCGGAGCCGAGCAACACGAGACCACCAGCCACGATCCAGCGCACGCGGTGCCGCGCGAGCCGTGCCAGGGTCTGGCGCGTCGACTCGAGCACCGTGCCAACGAACCCGAGAGCTGGCGACACCGTGCTCATCCGACCAGGTACCCGAACAAGGAAGCGAGGTCGCCGTCGAGCGCCATGACTTCGTGGATGGCGCCTGGCCACTGCGCGGCGTGGTTCGTGAGCCGAGTGTGGAACGTCGCCGAGCCGTCGATCGCGACTTCGACGCCGTCTTCGATCACCGCGACGCTGCGGACTTCGTTCCACCCCACCAGGGCGGCCGCGAGCTCGCGCGAGTGGGTGCAGGCGATGCGCAGACGATGCGGCTGCGACGGCAGCGCGCTGCGCAGTTCGCCGATGCGCCCATCGGCCAGCAACCGCCCCTGGTGCACGAGCACGACCCGATCGGCCACGGCTTCCAGTTCGTGGAGCACATGGCTCGACACGAGAACGCCGACGCCGCGGGCTGGCAGCCCGCGGATCATCCCCGCAAGTTCGCTGCGGGCAACCGGGTCGAGTCCCGTCATCGGTTCGTCGAGCAGGACGCAGCGCGGTTCGTGGGCCAGCGCTTGCGCCAGCCGCACGCGTTGCCGCATGCCCTTGCTGTACTCCCGAATGCGGCGGCGCATGTGCGGCGCCAGCCCGAGTTCGGCGAGCACATGTTCGGCGCGCTCGCGCGCCTCGCGAGCCGACCGTCCGTGGTAGCGGAGCATCCAGGTGACGAACTGCACACCAGTCAGTTCGTCGTAGAGCCGGTCGATGTCCGGACAGAACCCGAGCCGCGCGCGCGCCTCGCGGCTGCCGGCCGGCAGCCCGTCGACGAGGATGCGGCCCTGGCTTGGCGCGAGCAGCCCGACCGCCAACTTCATCAGGGTCGTCTTGCCGACGCCGTTCTTGCCGACGAGGCCCACGACTTCGCAGCCCACCTGGAACGTCACGTCCATCAGCGCGGCGACGACGCCGTACCACTTCGAAACCGAAGTGAAGGCCAGCCGTGGCGAACCGGCCGGGTCGACGATCGCCGTGGTCATTGCATCGCCTCCGCGACCCGCAGGTGCTTGCGCGCGCGCAGCCCGAGCAGGGCCAACAGGGCAGTCAGCATGACGGCGCTGCCGCCGACCGGCGCATCGCGTGCGGCGAGACCCCCGATCCACCGGGCGATCGTTGCGCCGGCCTCCCACACGGAGAACACCGTGCGCAGCGAGGGGTCGCGGGTCGCAGCGGCGGCCACCACGCCAACCGCGGCACTGCCGACCAGCAAGACCGTCCAGAGCACCATCGCCGCGGCCGGCGAGGCGCATGTCGCCGAGAGCAGGATCGCGAGCGACGTCCAGATCAGGGTGGCCACGGCGAGACCCGCCAGCGCTTGCAGCATCGGCGCCCAGGTCCCCGCGAGCAGCTGCCAATCCTCGTGCAGCGCCACGGCGATGAGCCACAGGACGAGCGGCGCGGCGAGCGTGACGATTCCGAGCAGCAGCGCGGAACCGACCAACTTGGCCAGCAGGTACGTGAACGGCGAGATGCCGCGCGTCCAGTACAGCTCGAGCGCGTTCGTCGTGCGATCGCGGGCGATCGCACGGGCAGCCACCAGAGCCGACAGCACCAGGGCGATCATGGTCCCTGGCACCGCAAGCACCGGTTCGATGTAGAAGTCGATCTCGAGCGGGTTCCAGGCGCCGATGCCGCGCGGGCGACCCTGGCCCAAGGCCTGCATCGACGGCGGGCCGAACTGCAGGACCCCGAACAGGATCAACAGCATCACGAGCCGCACGATTGCCGGCAGCAGGCAGGCGAACACGACCGCCTGGCCCCACCGGGACTGGAACAGGAGCGAGGCCTCCTGCATGGCCAGAGGCCACCACCGGCGCCAGGCCGGGACCGGCCGGAAGTCGGCGCGGCGGTAGGCCAGCGGGGAACTCATGGGCGCACGTTCGCTCCCGACGATGGCGAGGGTGCGTTCACGGCGTGCAGGAACACCTCCTCCAGCGAACGCCGGTGGGGCACGAGCGCGTGCACGGCCGCGCCGGCGATGCTGCACGCGGCGAAGACCGCACGCGTTTCACGGCCTGGGGCCAGGACGATCGAGTAGCCGCCGTTCGTCTCGCGCGTGACCGTGCCCACGGTGGCGAGCGCTGCCTCCAGAGCCACGCTCGGGCGATCCACGACGAGGCTGTGTTGGCGAACCGGCCCACCGGTCAGGCTGGCAAGGCTGCCCTGCGCGACGACGCGTCCCTGCTCCAGCACGATGGCCGCGCTGCAGACGGATTCGACGTCGTGCAGGATGTGCGTCGAGAACAACACGGACTTCTGGAGATCGCGCGCCATGCGCCCGACCAATCCGAGCATGTCGGCGCGGCCTGCCGGATCGAGTCCGTTGGTCGGCTCGTCGAGGAAGAGCACCTGCGGATCGTGCACGAGGGCCGCGGCGAGTTTCACCTTCTGGCGCATGCCCGTGCTGAACCCCGCCACGGGCCGGTAGCGCTGCTCCTCGAGCCCGACCAGATACAGCACCTCATGGGCGCGGCGCCACGCATCCCGCTGCGGCATGCCGTTCAACATCCCGAGCATCGCCACCATCTGGAACCCGGTCGCCTGGGGCAGGTACGCGTCTCGCTCCGGCATGTAGCCGACGTGGGCACGGACCTCCGCGGCACCCGCGCCGGGTGCGAGGCCCGTGAAGGCGACGCGCCCGGAGGCCGGCCGCACCAACCCGAGCATGGCCTTCAGGATGGACGTCTTGCCCGATCCGTTGCGTCCGAGCAGGCCGACGGCTCCATCCGGCACGACGACCGTCAGGCCAGCGACCGCCTCACGCTGGCCATACCGCACCGTCAGATTCTCGATCGCGATGCTCATGCCGGGCGCACCGGCGGGACTTGGCTCGGCGACGCCTCCAGGACCGATCGCCACGGCGCGAGGTCGGGTTCGCTGTGGCTGGCGACGCACACGCGAACCACCGTTCGCTTGCCGTCGAAGGTCGTGGGGCGGTCGACGGTCACGTGGGCCATCGTCGACTGCAGGACTCGGACGAACGAGCTCGCCTCGCGACGGTGCGGATCCGCGTGCACGACAACGCCCTTGTCGGCGAGGCACGCAGTGAGGTGGCGATGCAGAGCGAGATGATGCACCGGATGGTAGCTGACGTCGGCCAGCACGATGACATCGAACGAGCCGTCGAGTACTTCACGACTCCAGTCGAGGCGACGAACCGAGATGCGGTCGCGAGCGAGCCGCTCGCCGTTCCACTGCGCGAAGGCCAGCGCCGACTCTTCCCGGTCCGCGAAGGTCGTCGTTGCGCCGGCGACCGCGGCGGCGAGGCCAGGCACGCCCAGCCCACAGCCCAGGTCGAGCACTCGTCGGCCCCCGAGGCACCCGACCTTGGCGAGAACGCGGGCTGCGGCCAGCGCTGCCGGCCAGACTTGCACCCAATACGGCGGCTCGCGGCCGCGCAGGGTCGCCTCGGCCCACTGCCCCCGCCTCACCCAGTCGGCCGGGTCGGGCACCACGATGCACAGGGTGCCACAGCCGACCGGGAGCCGCAGGCGACGGAGTGCGAACTGCCGCAGCGCCGGCACGGCCTGGGCTTCGGGAACGGTACCGCTGCACGAACGCACCGTGCTCGACGGCAGCCTGCCGACACTCGGGACGTGATCCACAGGGGCAGCGTTCGGCGGGACCGCGGCGTGCACGCCAGGCGCAGCCGCGGACACAGCCGGGCGCACCGCACGATCCCTGATCGAGGCATGGAACGCGGCGACGTCCGTTGCAGGACGCCGCCGCGAGTTGGAATGACCCGGCACTGACCTACTTTCGCGCTGAGCACTATCAT
>CALFZH010000029.1:0-36709 GCA_937952215.1 uncultured bacterium | reverse complement strand
CCACGCCCACGACGTGATGCCGCCCGGCGCGCTCGAGAACGACTGGTCGCTGAAGCTCACCGCCAACGGCGAGGCCCCGCCCGTGACGTCGGCCGCGAAGGCCGCACTCAGACCACTGGCCGGCGTGTACGTGAACTCGAGCACGTGCGCGGTGTCGCCGCTCCAGGCCGTCGCGGTCGCCGCGGGCGGACTCACCGTGCTGTAGACCCGCTTGGCGAGCGCCACGCCCGCCGTGGTCACGGCGTCCATCGTCGGCACGTTCGCTGCGGTGATGCCGCTGCTCGTGATGTCGAGCACGAGGTCGCCGAGGGCGGGGTCGTACAGGAACGGCGCCGCGAACGTGCAGGTCGCGTAGAACGGCGCCAGCTGCCCGGCTGTCGAACTCCCGGCGGCAATGCTCCAAGCGCCGTTGAAGACCGTCGCGCGGTCCGCGCCGTGGTTGCTGTTCCAGGTCGTCGAAATCGCCGTGTAGTCGATCGGCGCCGTCGACACGTCGATCTGCAGGTTCGCGGTCGAGCCCGTCCACGTCAGCGTCGCGCCGTTGGCGCGCCAGCGGATCTGGTTGATGAGGATCGGGAACGTGACACCGTTCGCCGTGAAGTGCGCGCTGTCGTAGATGTAGAGCGTGCGCGCGGCAGCGATGTCGAAGGGCCAGCCCGTCGACGAGTTGCCTTCGGTGTTGGCGTTCGCAGCCGGGATCACGAGCGTCTGGGCGGCTGCGGAGGCGACGAGCGCGGCTCCGAGCAAGGCGATGCGGGTCAGGTGCATGGCAGTAGAGGTTCGGGGACGAAGATCGACGCCGCCTACGTTACGGCGACGGGGAGCGGTGAGCGGGGAACGACCCCAAGGAAGAACCGACGATCCGTGAACGCGGATCGGAACAGCCCATGGCAAGGGGCGCCGGACGCGGCGTCCGTCGCAGGACGTGCGCGGCTTCGCCGAGCCCAGGCCTCACAGGCCGAGCACCCAGCCCGCCGCGTCGCCCATGACGGCGCTGAACGCGTTCGCCAGCGGGTCGTAGACCGCCATCTGGCTGTACGCCACCGCGCCGCTCAGCGTCGCGGTCGTGGGGATGCCGAAGTTCCAGACCACCGTCGTCGCCGGGGGCACGCTCGACACCACGCCCGTCGCGTCCGGGCTGACGCGCAACAGGCAACCGGGTGCTCCGACTTGCCCGAGGTCGGCCGGCAGCGGCCCGAACACCGACGTCGTGTTGCTCAACCCCACCACGATCACGCCCACGCTCTGCGGCATGTTGTCGTACTGCACCGACAACGTGCCGCCGAGCACCGGCGGCGACAGCAACGTCGAACGACTCGCGGGGAGCGTGCCCGCGCAGCCTGGGCCGAAGAAGCCGTAGCCGGCCTGGCTCGTCAGATTGTGCGTGCCGTAGTAGATCGTGCCCGCCCACATCCGCGGCGTGTTGATGTTCGTCCCCGTGAACGGACCCGCGGTCGACAACGACGCAGCACCGAGGGTCAGCGCGATGTCACCGTTGCCGATGTTGTAGAGCGGTCCCGTGCCGGTTCCGAAGTAGCGCGGCGTGACGCCGACGTAGCGCATCGCGATGCCGTAGCTGCCAGCCGGGACGTACCAGGGCTGCGGCAGCAGCGTCGGGAACGGCGTGTTGGCAACCGCGGACGAAGTGCCGGTCGCCGTCGCGACCAACGACCAGGCGGCGGCGTTGAACTCCGAGCCGATGTACGAGCCCGGCTTCATGAAGATGTCGACCGTGCAAGCCGTGTTGAGAGTGCTGGAGATCGAGTCGAACGCACTGATCGACACTCCCGCCGGGTTGAGCACGTCCATGTTGAAGTAGAGCGTGGCAGGTGCTCCGACGGAGTTGTTGACGGTGAGCGAAGTGGTCAGCTGTTGCGCCGGCACGACCGTCTTGGTGATCGTCGACGGCGGCCCGCAGAGCCGCGACGCCGTCAGCCGCACGTTCACCGGCGACGTGTTCGCGTAGGACCACGCCGGGTTCTGCGCGGTGCTGTCGGTGAGGCCGTCGCCGTCGAGATCCCAGTCCCAGCTCGTCGGGGTCGGCGTCGACGTGTCGGTGAACACGACCAGCAGCGGACCGACCAGTTGGTCCGTGAAGCCCGCCGTGACCACGTCAGTGTTGATGTAGGCCGTCTTCGTTTGCGTGCTCGGCGGGTGCACTCCGTCGGTGACCGTCAGCGCCACCGTGTAGGTGCCGCACGCGGTGTAGACGTGCGACGGGTTCGGCAGCGTGCTGTCGATGCTGCCGTTGTTGTCGAAGTCCCACGCCCACGACGTGATGCCGCCCGGCGCGCTCGAGAACGACTGGTCGCTGAAGTTCACCGCCAGCGGCGACGCTCCGCCGGTCACGTCCGCGGTGAAGGCCGCGTACAGGCCGCTGGCCGGGGTGTAGGCGATCTCGAAGACGTGGGCAAACTCGCCGGTGCCGAGCGTGCCCGTCGCTGCCGGCGGGTTCGACGTGCTGTAGACACGCCGGCCGAGGGCCACGCCCGCCGTCGTGACCGAATCCGTCGTCGGCGTGTTCGCCGTCGTGTTGCCGAGGCAGGTGATGTCGATCACCAGATCGCCAGAGTTCGGGTCGTACAGGAACGGCGTCGTGAACGCGCACGTCGCGTAGTACGGGCCGAGTTGGCCCGCAGTCGAACTGCCCGCAGGGATGTTCCAGGCGCCGCTGAACACCGTCGCGCGATCGATGCCGTGGTTGGCGTTCCACGTCGTCGAGATCGCCGTGTAGTTGATCGGCGACGTCGACAAATCGACCTGCAACGTCGGGCTCGCCCCACTCCACGTCGCCGTGGCGCCGTTCGCACGCCAACGCAGCTGCGAGATGACGATCGGGAACGTGACCCCGTTGTTCGTGAAGTGCGAGCTGTCGTAGATGTGCAGGGAGCGGGCGTTCGCCGAGTCGAGCGGGATCGTGTTCGACGAGTTGCCCTCGGTGTTGGCGTTCGCAGGCGGGATCACGAGCGTCTGGGCAGCTGCGGAAGCGGCGAGCAAGCCGGTGACGAGACAACGGTGGAGGTTCATCGGTGGGCGATCGCGTTGGAGAGACGGGGTGGACACGGTAGCACGCCCGCCGGACCGCGCCGACCCCCGGCCCCGGCGCGAGCGTGGCGCTGGGAGCCACGAGGAATGTGCTTCCGGCGCCGACGGCCCTCGGTATGTTCCGCCGCGTCGTGTCGGTCAGGGCACGACACCGCATCCGTGACCATTCGCATCGGCGGAGTCCCGTACGGCGTCGGCGCGCCCCTTCTCGCGGGCCTGGATTCCGACCCGGCGTGCACGCTGGTGCAGGCCCCGCCGACCGCCCTGATCGAACGCTTGCGGGCCGGCGAACTGGACGCCGCGCTGGTGTCGTCGATCGAGGCGATCGCGCGTCCTGGCTACTCGGTCGCGGCCGGACTCGGCATCGCCTGCAAACACGAGATCCGCTCGGTGCGCGCCTTCCGCCGCCGCGGCGTGCCGGTGCGCAGCGTCGGCGTCGATCGCAGCTCGGCGACGTCGGTGGCGCTGCTGCGCCTGCTGCTGGCGCGGCTGCCGGCGAGCGAACGGGCGGCGCAGCCCGAGTTCGCGGCGATCGCGCCGACGCGGCGTCCCGACGATCTCCCCCACGACCTCGTGCTGCTGATCGGCGACGACGGACTCGCGGCCGATCCCGGTTCACGCGAGGTCTGGGATCTCGGTGCGCACTGGCGCGCCTGGACCGGGTTGCCGTTCGTGTTCGCGGTCTGGGTGCTGCGTCCAGGCACCGATGCCGCGGCGGTGCTGCCGATCCTGCACGCCGCGCGCGCGCGCGGGCGGCGGCTTGGCCCGGTCGACGGCACGCACGGCGCTGCCCACTACGAACTCGATGCCGACGACGTGCGAGGGCTTGGCCGCTTCTGGGCCGAAGCCCGCGCGCACGCGCTCGCCACCGCCTCCGATCCCCGTTTCGTGTCCACCCCGCTCCCTGCATCTCGATGACCTCCACGGGCCAGCAGAACCTGTTCGCCGAAGCCGATCCCAAGATGGCCGCCGACAAGAAGTCTCCCGACAAGACCGAAAAACCGACGCCGCCACCGCCGACGCGCGACAAGACGCAGAAACGCGCCGAGACCGCCGAGTCGATGGGCCAGCGGCAGCGCGAGATCTCGGTCTCCGAGTTCTTCACCAAGAACCGCCACCTGCTCGGCTTCGACAGTCCGCGCAAGGCGCTGCTGACCGCGGTCAAGGAGGCCGTCGACAACAGCCTCGACGCGTGCGAGGAGGCGCGCATCCAGCCCGACCTGAAGGTCAAGATCTCGCGCATCGGCACGAGCGAGAAGCAGTTCACGGTGACCGTCGAGGACAACGGTCCTGGCATCGTCAAGGCGCAGGTGCCCAACGTGTTCGGCCGCCTGCTCTACGGCAGCAAGTTCCACCGGCTGCGGCAGAGCCGCGGCCAGCAGGGCATCGGCATCAGCGCGGCGGGCATGTATGGCCTGCTGACCACCGGCAACCCGGTGCGCGTGCGCACCAAGCCCGGCAAGAAGTCGGTGCCGCTCTACTTCGAGATCACGATCGACACCGCGAAGAACCGGCCGGACTTCACCGACAAGGCGATCGAGTGGGAGAAGGACCACGGCACCGAGGTGTCGATCGACCTCGAAGGCGAATACCGCCGCGGCCAGAAGAGCGTCGAGGAGTTCCTCAAGCTGATGGCGGTGGCCAACCCGCACGTCTGGCTGCACTACACGGACCCCGACGGCAACGTCACCGAGTACCAGCGCGGCACGAAGGAACTGCCGCCCGAGGTCGACGAGATCAAGCCGCACCCGCACGGCGTCGAACTCGGCATCCTGCTGAAGATGGTCGGCGAGAGCGAGAACCGCACCACGAGCGCGTTCCTGCAGGAGGACTTCTCGCGCGTCGGCCCGACCGTCGCGAAGGAGATCTGCGAGAAGGCCGGCATCAAGCCGGAGACGAATCCGCGCCGGCTCGACAGCGCCGACGTCGCGAAGATCAAGGCCGCGATCGACGCCACCAAGATCATGGCGCCGCCGCTGTCGTGCATCGCGCCGATCGGCGAGGAGCTGATCATCACCGGCCTGAAGAAGGAGGTCGAAGCCGACTTCTACGTGGCGACGTCGCGCAAGCCGGTCGTCTACCGCGGGCATCCGTTCGCGATCGAGGTCGGCATCGCCTACGGCAAGCCCGGCGACACGCTGCACATGACGGACAGCGGCAAGATCGTCGAGGTCGCCGCCAAGAAGAACGAGAACCAGGAAGTGCTGATGGGCGCGGCCGACGAGCCGGTGCGCCTGATCCGCTTCGCCAACCGCGTGCCGCTGGTGTTCCAGCAGTCGGCGTGCGCGATCAGCAAGGCGGTGATCGACTGCAACTGGAAGAACTACGGGCTGACGCAGCCGCGCGGCGCGCTGCCGATCGGCCCGATGGTGATCTTCGTGCACTTCGCGTCGGTCTGGGTGCCGTTCACCAGCGAGGCGAAGGAGGCGATCGCCAGCTACGACGAGATCCTCGAGGAGCTGCGGCTCGCGCTGATGGACGCCGGCAGGAAGCTCGGCATCCACGTGCGCAAGGGCAAGAAGCTCGCGAGCGAGTTCAAGAAGCGCAACTACATCGAGGTCTACATCCCGCACCTCGTCGTCGCCCTGAAGGACATCCTCAAGCTCGACGAGAAGGAAGCCGCGAAGGCGCGCGACAACCTCACGGTCGTTCTCGAGAAGTCGCGCAAGCTCTGATCGCGGTCCCGCTCCCCCACACCCAAGACGTCCCATGGCAGCCAAGAAGTTCGTCCCGAAGCCGCAGCCGAAGAAGAAGGACCGCGGCCCGTTCTCCGACCTCGACAAGGTCACGCTGCGCGAGATCGCCAACTGCGCGACGCAGGTGCATGCGGCGATCCGCGCGCAGGGCAAGCCGGAGCTGAAGTTCCCGGACCGCTCGCTGAAGAACGCCCGCTACGACAAGAAGGATGGCTACTTCGTGATGGGCCGCTCGCGCGTCGAGCGCACGCTGTCGGTCAACACCGTCAAGTCGTTCGCGCAGACGCTGAAGATGATGGCGCTGTCGCAACAGCTCGTGGACGAAGACGACTTCGCGACCAAACGAGAGGCGTACTACGTCAGCAAGAACTGGGAGGAGGCGAAGTTCGACGAGCAGCCGGAGAGCGACGCGGCGATGGACGACATCGAGGCGCTGTTCTCGCTCGAAGGCGTGATGCGCGAGCACCTGCGCTTCAAGGCCGACGAGCACGGCGGCAAGGTCGCCGGCCAACTGGTCGTGCTCGACCGCGACCGCGAGACCGGCCGCCCGCTGCGCATCGACTGCACCGGGTTCGGCTCGGGCGCCTACTCGATCCCGACCTCGGTCGAACACCTCGGCTTCGAGACCAAGGCGAAGTTCATCCTGGTGATCGAGACGATCGGCATGTTCGAGCGGTTGAGCCAGCACAGCTACTGGAAGACCGCGAACTGCATCCTGATCGGCACCGCCGGCGTGCCGACGCGCGCGACGCGCCGCTTCGTGCGCAAGCTCGCCGACGCGCACAAGCTGCCGGTCTACGCGTTCAACGACTGCGACCCGTACGCCTTCAGCAACATCTACCGCACGCTGAAGGTCGGCTCGGGCAACGCCGTGCACCTCAACCAGTTCTTCTGCGTGCCGCAGGCGCGCTTCCTCGGCGTGTCGCCGCAGGACATCGTCGACTACGAACTGCCGACGCACGCGCTCAAGGACGTCGACATCAAGCGCGCCCAGGACATGCTGAAGAACGACCCGTTCTTCCAGGCGCACAAGGAGTGGCAGAAGGCGATCGAGATGATGCTGAAGTCCGGGCAGCGCGCCGAGCAGCAGGCACTCGCCAAGCACGGGCTCAACTTCGTGATCGAGGAGTACCTGCCGCAGAAGTTGAAGGAAGCGAGCAAGTTCCTGCCGTAGCAGCGCCGCCACGCGGGCTCCGCCGGGCCGACAAGGGTCGCCGAACCCGGAACTCGGCGTTCCCCACCGGCACCCTGCGGCGCGACGTTCCCGTCGCGGACCGCCAGACGCCACCAGGCCTTCGCGGCGCTTCCGCTCGACGGCAAGCCGCTGGAGCTGCGAGCGAAATAGCGGCCACCGGTCCGGTTTTCCCCGGCCGCCGGCCGCCAAACATCGCCTTCGGCCCCATGCACACCTCCCTTTGCCGCCTCGCCCTCCTGCCGCTGCTCGCCGCACCGGCGTTCGCCCAACTCCCGGCGCCAACCCTGATCAGCCGCACCGCGCCACGCGCGAACTGGGCGGTCGTGAGCACGGCCGGCGCCACCACCGGCGTCACCACCACGCCGCCGACCGTCAACGGCACGTTCCGCGCCGACAATCCCGGCGCCGTCGGCCAGGACAAGCTCTGGATCTTCGGCGGCAGCCTCGGCAACAACACCGCCTACACGGCGAACGACCTCTGGGCCTTCGATCCGCTCGTCGGCACGATGACCCAGAAGATCGCCGACGGCGCCGCCGGCTCGCCGTCGCACCGCGGGCGCGCCGCGATCGCGTGGAACCCGGTCAACAACAAGCTGACCGTGTTCGGCGGCGACTCGCGCGGCGGCCCGACCGGAGCCGGGACCGCTACCCTGCTGGGCGACACCTGGGAGTACGACCCGACGACCAACACCTGGGCGAACGTCACACCCGCGCTGAGCCCCTCGCCGCGTCGCTGGGCCGCGATGGCCTACGACCCGATCACCACGGGCCTGCTGCTGTTCGGCGGCCAGACGGCGATGACGTCGCCTCCCACCTACTCGAACGAGACGTGGCTGTGGATCGGCGGGGCGTGGGTCCAGTTGGCGCCGACGACCGTGCCGACCGCCCGCGCGCTGCACTCGATGGTCACGCGCAGCGATTCGTTCCAGGACGTCGCGATGCTCTGCGGCGAGAACAACGCGATCGCCCCGCCCGACCTGGTCCGCCTCCTCGACGTGTGGCGCTGGAACGGCGCCGACTGGGTGCTGCTGAGCAACTGTGACGTCCTGACCAATCCGACGGGCGCGGGCACCACCTGGCCGGCGTCGACGCTCGGCAACCAGGCCGTCTACGACCCGCTGCGCCAGCGCATCGTCGTGCAGGGCGGCAACGGCATCACCAACGCCGCGAACACGACCTACGTCTACGGTCCGAACTATGGCGGCTCGCCGACCAACTACACGAGCGAGTTCGACAGCTACACCAACCAGTGGTCGATCTACGCCAACCCGACCACCGGCGCGACGCCGTTCAACAACAGCGATCCGTCGATCGGCCGCATCAGCCGCTACTTCGGCGGCTTCATCCCCGCGACGGGCAAGATCTACAAGACGGGCGGTCAGGACCCGACCAAGTCGGGCAGCAAGCCGACCAGCAACGTCTACGCCTACCAGGCCCCGACGCTCGCGACGGCGGTTTCCTACGGTGCGGGCTGCACCGGCCCGGGCGGCGCGCTGTCGCTCGTCCCGAACAGCGTGCCGTGGACCGGCCGCACCTGGACCGGCACGTGCTCGACGCTCGCCGCGTCGTCGTTCGGGATCCCGGTCTTCGGCGTCGCGACGCAAGTGGTGCCGTTGAGCCTGCTCGCGCCCGGCATCGGCGGCGCTGGTTGCGATCTGCTGAACACGGCCGAGGTGGTGCTCGGCCCGGTCGTTCCGGTCGCTGGCGCGGTCCCCGTGGCGTTGACCATCCCGCCGACGACCTCGCTCTCCGGCGCGTTCGTGCACGTGCAGATGGTCGAAGTCGCGCTCGCCGGGCTCGACCCGACGGGCCTCTGGTCCTCGAACGGCCTGACCTTGACGGTCGGCGCGCTCTGAAGGCGCCGCCGTCAGCGCACCCGCGCGAAGGCGCGCAGCACCTGCCACAGCGCGGCGTCCTCGGTCGCGAACCAGTAGTCGCCGCCGACCACGAGACCGTCGGTCGGCACGCCGGGTTGGAACGGCGCCTGGCTGACGGCGACTCGGTCGCCGAGCGGCAACTTGCCGCCGAGGTACACGACCGCCGCGACGTCGACCACGATGCGGTCGCCGTCCTTCAGCGGATTGCGCGGCGCGCCTTGACCGGCCCGCCGCAGTTCGCGGACGCGACCGCGGAACAGGTTGGTCTGCCCGCGCCCGAGGTACCCCAGCAGTTCGGGCGGGATCGCGTCGAGCAGCGGATCCTCGGGCCGTGGAACCCGCGGGCCGGCGAGCACGATCCACCAGGCCCGGTCGACCACGAGCCGGCCGATAGCGCCGAGATCAGGCCGACCTCGACCGAACAGGAACACGCGCACGTCCCCGGGCTGCACGCGTCCGAGCGGCGTGGAACAGCCGAACCGCTCGGCGCTCACGGTCGGGCACAGCGGCGCGAACACCACCGCGTACCGGTACAGCAACGGTCGCGGTCCGTCCTCGAGCAGCCGCAGCCGCAGTTCCCGGTGGATCGGCGTGACGTCCGGCATGCCCGGTTCGACGTCACCGACGGCAAGGACCTCGGCGAGCACGGGCCAAAGGCCGCTGGCGCGAGGGTCCGCGAACAACGCTGCCGCGATCGGATCCGGCGGCTCGATCGGTTCGGGTGGAACGGTGCGGTCCGCGGCGTCGGCAGGCTCGATCGCGACCACGGGCGCGTCGGCCGCCGATGGCGCCGCCGGCTCCGGGCTGGCATCCGCGGGCAGCGGCGTCGCCACGGGTGCAGCCGCTTCCGACCGCGGCCACGCGGCGATCGCCACCACGACGGCGGCGATCGCCACCAGGGACCACGTTGTTCGCCGGCCAGGCACGGCGCGATTGTCGCCGAAGCGCGACGCCGTCAGCCGCATCTCGCACTGGCGATGGATCGGGCCCGGCGCGACCATCCGCGCATGCGTTCCCTCCTGCCGCTCACGCTGCTCGTCGCCGCCGGTTGCCAGACGCTGCGCTACGACCTCGGCAGCCTGCCCTTCCCGGTCAGCGCCTCGCCGGTCCGCGATCCGGCCGCCGGCGATCGTTTCGTGTTCACCGCCAAGCACGTGCTGTGGGTGCACGGGCTCGCCGGGGAGAGCAGCCCCGACGTCGCCGGCCAGCTGCTGGCGAACGTGTTGCCGTGCGCGGGCATCGCCGACTTCCGGGTGCAGGTCGGCTCGTCGTTCCACGACTGGTTGGCGACCCACCTGTCGCTCGGCTTCGTGCGGATGAAGACCGTCACCGTGACCGGACTGCGCATCCGACCGCGGTAGCCGATCGGCTCACGCCGGATCCCAGCGGAACGGCTCGCGGCCGGCGCGCGCGCGCACGCGATCGAGCACCGAACGGATCGCCGGTCGAGCGACGATGCGGCGCACCAACGCCCGCTTGCCCGGCCCGTCGATCAGCAGCAGCCCGATCAGGATCGTCAGCACACCCTGTCCCGGCAGCACCAGCATCGCGATCCCCGCGAGCACGAACACGACGCCGAGCACGTTCTTCGCCACCCGCAGCGCGATGCCAGCGACCGATGCCGCGCGCGGTGACGTGGCGCGCTCGGCGACGAACCAGTCCGCGGGCAGGCGCACGACCAGCATCGGCAACAACGCGACGGTCAGCGCGAGCGAGAGCAGCGACCCGACGAACAGCCACCCGAGCAACGCATGTTGCTCCTGCAGCCATTGCCACCACGACGTGGTGGACGCGCCCTCCTGCTCACCGACGATCACTTCGGTACCGGCGTCGGCTCGCCATCCTCGTCGTCGCTGCCAAACCACTTCATGAACAGGTAGCCCGGCAACAGGATCGTGCTGTCGAGCGCCACGGCGACGGGCGTCAGCAACAGACGCTGCGCCAGCCTGTGCTGAGCAGGGCCCAGCCACGCCGAGCGCTGCTCGCGCACGAACAGCGTCGCCGGCAGCCGCCGCGGCAGCTCGGGCATCGCGGCAGGCGAAGGTTCGAGGCGCCACGTCGACCGATGCTGGAACCCGCCCGCGACGGGCTCGCACCCGCCGGCGAGCCAGACGCTGTCGGCGCGCAGCCGCCAATAGGCACGCTGCCCGGCGGCATCGACGGTGCGCACCAGCAGCGCGCCCTCGGCGAGCAAGCGCAACCGTTCAGGCAAGGGCGCGGGTGCCGGCTCGGCCGCGGGACCCGCGGGCGTGTCGCCGCCGTCGAACCGGGGCCTGCCGGCAGCATCGACGAACAACCAGGAGACGATCTGCAGCGAACCGCGCGGCCGGTCGAGCAGATGCGCGAGGTCGACATCCGTCAACCGCTGCACGCATGCGCGCTGCAACGGCGGCAGCGCGCGCTGCTCCGGCGTCTCCGCGAACGCGTTCCATCGCGGACGCGCGAGCACTGCGCGCGCCTCGGGCGTCAACGCGGCTTCGTCGAAGGCGGTCGCGACCGCGTCCGCAGCGAACGTACCGACCAGGGTGAGTTCGGCGGCGTCGTCGGTGACGTCCTCGCCCTCGTAGACGCGCCGGGCGTCGACCTGCGTCTCGCGCACGACGAACAGGCCCGCCCGGCGGAGCAGCACGTCCACTTCTTCGCCGCCGCGCAGGGCGCGCAGCGACCAGGGTGTGTCCGCGTCGCCGACCGGCACGACCGGCACGACGTCCGGCGCGCCGCCGAACGCGAGTTCGACGTCGCGACGGTAGGTGCGATCCACGACCTCGACCAATTCGGGCTTGCCGCCGTTCCAGACCGCCGTCACCGCACAGCCCGGCAGCACAGCGATCGACGCCAGGAGCCAGGACGACAGCGTGAGTCGGCGCACGCCGAGCAGGCTACGGACCGCACCATGCGCGGGCCAGTCGCGAGGTCGCGCCGCGGCATTCCTCGCTCTGGCCCGCCTGCCGTTGCTCGGCTACGCCTATGCAGATCGCCATGGCTGAAAGCTCCTCTCCCGCGACCACGCTCGAGCACAAGATCCGCACCCGCACCGCGACGGTGGGCGTCGTCGGCCTCGGCTACGTCGGCCTGCCGCTGCTGCGCGCGTTCTTCCAGGCCGGGTTCGCGGTCGTGGGCTACGACATCGACGCGGAGAAGATCGCGCTGCTGAAGCGCGGCGAGAGCTACCTCAAGCACCTCGGCACCGACTTCGTGCAGACGATGGCGAAGTCACCGAAGTTCACGGCGACCGCCGACCCGGCGGAACTCGGCAAGGCCGACGCGATCATCCTGTGCGTGCCGACACCGCTGGGGCGCCACGGCGAGCCGGACATGAGCTTCATCGTCAAGTCGACCGAGATGGTCGCGAAGGTGCTGCGGAAGGGGCAGCTCGTGTCGCTCGAGTCGACGACGTATCCGGGCACCACGCGCGGCGACTGCATGCCGATCCTCGACCGCACCGGGCTGCGCGCGGGCGTCGACTACTTCCTCGCCTTCAGCCCCGAACGCGAGGATCCGGGTCGCAAGGACCACAGCACGCAGACCATCCCGAAGCTGGTCGGCGGCACCGACGAGGTGAGCGGTCGGCTCGCGACGCTGCTCTACGGCGCGGCGATCCAGAAGGTGATCCCGGTCGACAGCGCCGAGATCGCCGAGGCGGCCAAACTGCTCGAGAACATCTACCGCTGCGTCAACATCGCGCTCGTCAACGAGCTGAAGCCGGTGCTCGCGGCGATGGACATCGACATCTGGAAGGTGATCGATGCGGCGAAGACCAAGCCGTTCGGCTTCCAGCCCTTCTATCCCGGGCCCGGACTCGGCGGGCACTGCATCCCGATCGACCCGTTCTATCTGACGTGGAAGGCGCGCGAGTTCGGTCACCACACGCGGTTCATCGAGCTGGCCGGCGAGATCAACAACTCGATGCCGCACTACGTGCTCCACCGCACGATGGACGGCCTCAACGCGATCGGCCGGCCGCTGCGCGGCAGCAAGTTGCTCGTCATCGGACTGGCCTACAAGCCCGACGTCGACGACGTGCGCGAGACGCCGGCCGCCGAGATCATCAAGCTGCTGTTCGAACACGGCGCCGAGGTCAGCTACCACGACCCGCACGTGCCGCTGTTCGCCGGCATGCGGAAGTACGGGGAGTACCGCATGCACTCGGTGCCGCTGTCGCGCGAGACCGTCGCGGCGGCCGACTGCGTGCTGATCGTCACCAACCACGCGGCGATCGACTGGAAGGTGATCGCCGAGCACGCGGCCCTCGTCGTCGACTCGCGCAACGCACTCGCGAGCCTGCTGCCGATCCGCGGGCGTTACGTGCAGGCGTGATTCGGGCGAACCCGGCGTGACCAGCCGCTCCCCCACGCCGCTGCCGCCCGCCCTGTCGCTCGCGTGCCGCTCGTGCGCGTTCGCGCTGGTGCTGCTGGCCCTCGCCGGGTTCCGCCATCACCTGGTCTGGGGCGAGTCGAGCCCGCTCGGCTTCCGGCTGCGGCCGTGGCTCGACGCCGGCGAAACCGCCTGCCTGGTCGGCTTCGCGTGGTTCGGCACCCGCGGCTGGCTCGCCGCCATCGCTGCCGTACGAGAACGAACGCCCGGACCCGACGCACTGCTGCGCGCCACCCTGCCGCTGCTGCTGCTCGCGATCCTGGTGCCGCCGTTCCTGTCGGCGGACGTCGCCGACTACGTGATGCGCGGCCGCGTGTTGGCGCTGCACGGTGGCAACCCGTACGTGCACGTCGCCACCGACTTCCCGAACGACCCGTTCCTCGCGTTCGGCGACGCCGGCTGGAAGCAGTTCCCGCTGCCGTACGGGCCGCTCGTCGCCTACTTGCAGGGCGCCTGCGCGTGGCTCGCGGATGCCGTCGGCGCGCCGTTGCCGCTGCGCGCGCAGTTCGTGCTCGCGGTCGCGTTGTTGAAGGCCGTCTTCGCCGTCGCACTGCTCGGTTCGGCGGTGATCGCGCGCGGCATCCACGAACGGCTGCGGTCCGGCGGCGGCGACGTGGCGTTCGTCGTGATCGCGTGGTGCCCGCTGCTGCTCAACGAAGCGCTCGCCTCGGCGCACAACGAAGCGCTGCTGCTGCTGACGATCCTCGCCGCCGTGCACGGCGCGGTCGCCGGGCGGTTCGGACTGGCCGCGTTCGCGGTCGGACTCGGCGTGCTGACCAAGATCGTGCCGGTGCTGATGGCACCGCTGCTGCTGGCGTGGGCGCTGCGCGCCGGACGGCTGCGTGCGTTCACGGCCGGAGCGCTCGCGGCCGGCGGCATCGCGGCGCTGCTGGCGTGGCGGTTCTTCAGCGACCCGGGTTCGCTCGACTTCCTGCGCCGGCAGTCGGAGGTCACCAGCGTGAGCATCGCGTGGACGGCGGCGAGCCTGCTCGGCATCGAGACCGCGACCGCCGTCACCGCGGGCCGCGTGGTCGTGGTCGCCGTCGTTGCGTGGGCCGCGCTGCGCCTGTGGCGACGTCCGTCCGGCGACGAACTGCTCGGCGGGGCTGCGGCAGTGTTCGCCGCGATGGCGTTCTTCGGCGTCGCCGGCTTCGGGCTGTGGTACCACGTCTGGTGGGCGCCACTGGCGCTGCTGGCCGGACCGGGGTTCTTCTCGCGCTTCGCCGTCGCCGTCTGCTGGTTGTCGCCGCTCGGCTACGTGTGGTGGACCGCGGCGCGTCGACTCGACGATCCGCATCAGGTGACCGCGCTCGTGCTCGGCGTGTTGCTGCCGGCCGCCTGGGCGCTGCGGGCCCGCCGCGCGCTTGTCGTTCCGCCCGGGTAGCGAAACCGGCCCGTTCGTCGCATCGGCCGCACGCCGCGAACGGTTGGCCCTGCGCTTGCATCATGGGGAGCACGCGAGTCGCCCGCGTCCCATCCGCAAGGACTCCCATGAAGACTCGCTACGCCCTCGTTCTGGGCATCGGTTCCTGTTTGTTCCTGGCCCACGCCGCCATGGCCCACGGCGGCCAGTACCGCGGCCCCGGCGACGTGGTGCCGCCTGGCAGCGGCAGCAAGCCCAGCGGGCCGGCGGGTCCGACCGGCCCAAAGACCGGCGGCGGCCCGCCCGCGCCGAGCGGGGCAGTGCCAACCCCTCCAGGTCCTCCGAACCCGACCACCGGCGGTGGCGGCGGCGGCGGCGGCGGTCCGCCGCGCGGCGCCACCACCGGCGGCATCTCGCTCGAGCCCGACCTCGCGACCTGGGACTTCTGGTGGGAGTTCAACAAGGACCGCTACCTCAACCTGAAGGACGCGGTGCATCGTTCGGGACCGATCACCGGCACCGACGAACCCTGGATGGGGCCACGCTTCGCGCGCGAAGAGACGCTGCGGCCGACGCGTGAGCAACTGCGCGACGACGTGCTGCCCGCCTTGCACCGCGCGATCGAGTCGACGGACCAACGCGACATCGCGTCGTCGTGCATGGTGGCGATGGCGAAGATCGGCATGGACCACCCGGAGTTCCAGCTGGTCGACGTGTTCCGCGAACGGCTGCGCCGCCCGGATCAGGAACTGCGCGAGACCGCTGCCCTGGTGCTCGGCATCGCCGCGCGCCGCGATCACGACGAACTGTCGCTGCTGATCGACCTCGCCCGCGACGGCGAGTCCGGTCGCCGCGCCACCGGCGGGGAAGTCAACACGCGCACGCGCGCGTTCGCGACCTACGGGCTCGGCCTGTTCGGACACGAGCACGCCGACCTCGCGACGAAGCAACGGATCTGGAAGGCACTGCAAGCGCAGCTCGACGACGTCCGCGTAGCGCACTTCGATCTGCGCGTCGCAGCGATCTCCGCAGCGGGCATCCTGGCCCCGGGCGACGGCGATGCCGGACTGCGCGGTCTGCGTGAGGAGATCGTCGAAGCGCTCATCACCAAGTTCCAGGAGCGCAGCGGGGCCGGCGAGGAAGTCGTGCAAGCGCACTGCCCGATCGCGCTGGTGCGGCTCGTCGGCAAGGACGGGATCGCCGCGGAACGCTGCAAGACCCTGTTCGCGAACGAACTTCGCGCCAGTGAGGGACCGGGTGCGCGCAGCGCCCACATCCACCGCTCTTGCGTGCTGGCGCTCGGACAACTGTGCGCGCCGCACGTCGACGATCGTTCGCACGATGCCCCCCACGCGCAGCTGCTGTGGCAGACCTGGCGCACGCACCGCGACGACCAGACGCGCCACTTCGCCGTGCTCGCGCTCGGCCAGATCGGCGGGGCGGAGAACCGCACGCTGCTGATGACGGGCATTCGCACGGCCAGCAAGGCGATCGCCCGGCCGTGGTTCGCCTTGGCGCTGGGCGTGTTCGCGCATGCCGAACGCACCGCGGCGATCGCGGCGGGCGGTGAAGCGCCCCTCGACGAGAAGCTGCGCGACGAGCTCGCCGAGCAGTTCGAGGACGCGAAGGACCCCGGCCTGAGCTCGGCGCTCGCGATCGCCCTTGGCCTCGCGCACCATCGCGATGCCGCTCCAGCCCTCGAGGAGCGGATGGTGGGCGACCCGCAGAAGGAAGAGCAGGCGGGCTACGCCGCGCTCGGCCTGGCCCTGATGGACTCCCGCCGCTCGATCGTGTCGTTGCGCACGATCCTGGAGAAAGCCGGCCGCCGCCCGACCTTGTTGCGGCAGTCGGCAGTCGCCCTCGGGCTGCTCGGCGACAAGGGCACCGCGAACACCCTGCTCGCCGCTCTCGGCGACGAGCACCAGAACCTGTCGACGTTCGCGGCTCTGTCGGGCGCCCTGGGCCTGATCGGCGACCGCAGCGCCATCGAGCCGCTCCGCCGCATGCTGGCCGACGACAAGCGCAGCGATCTCAGCCGCGCCTTCGCCGCCGTGGCGCTCGGCAGCGTCTCCGACCGGGCGTCGCTGCCTTGGTTCGAGAAGTTCGCCGCCAACCTGAACTACCGCGCGGCGACGTCGACGCTGACCAACCGGCAGAGCGGCATCCTCGACATCCTCTGAGTCCGCGCCGCGGGGCAGCCGGTGGTTAGGATGCCGAGATGCGCTCACTGGCCATCTCGCTCCTCCCCTGCCTCGCGGTCGTCCTCCCTGCCCAGGACGGAAGGGAACCTGCCGATCCGCGATGGCGGATCGGCATCGGTCTCGCCGGCGGCAACTTCGACGTCGAGACCGAAGGTGCTGGCCTCGACGGCGACACCGACGCGGGAATGTTCCGCGTGCAGTTCGAAGGCACCACCGCGCGCGGCATCGGCGGCGGCGTGCGCATCGAGAGCATCGGCGTCGACGACGACCTGTTCGACGCCGCGGGCTCGCCGGGAGTCGAGACCAGCCAGGGAACGCTGTTCGGCCACTTCACCTACCGCGTGCAGGCGCATCGTTTCGCCATGCCGCTGCGAGTCGGCCTGCTGCTCGACAGCCTCGTGTTCGAACAACAGAACGGCACCGAGACGATGTTCGGTTCGGCCGGTCCCTACTTCGAGATCGCGCCCGAAGTGGTCGTCGCGCGCGGCGCGAGCGTCGCGTGGTCGCTCTACGGCGAGTTCGGGTTCGGCTTCGCCGCGACCGCCATCGACATCGACGGCGACAGCAACGACTACCGATCCGTCACCGGCTACGCGGGCGTCGAGTTGGGCACCCGCCTGACGGTCGGCCCGATCGAACTCGGGCTGGCGTTCCTCGGCCGCTTCCGCTCGATGGACGAGAGCGACCCGGAGAACGGCCTCTTCGTGCGCGCCAACGACTCCGATTTCCGCGGCGGGATGTTCACCTGCGCGGTGGTCTTCTGACGCGCCGCGGCGGTCAGCGGCGCAGGCTGTAACGGACGATCGCCCACAACGCCGAAACCCCGTCACGCCAGCCGATCTTCTTGCCGGCGGCGTAGGCGCGGCCGCGATACCGGATCGGCACCTCGTGGATGCGCACCGGCAGGCGCGCGATCTTGGCGGTGAACTCGGGCTCGACGGTGAATCGCCGACTCTCGATGACCAGGTCCTGCAGCACCTCGCGCCGCACGCACTTGTAGCAGGTCTCCATGTCGGTCAGGTTGAGGCCGGTGAACAGGTTGCTCCAGAACGTCAGCAGGCGGTTGCCGAAGTAGTGGTGCAGCGAGTCGCGCTCGCGCGTCGCGTCGGCGTCGTCGACGAGGTAACGCGAGCCGTAGACGACGTCGGCTTCGCCCCGCACGATCGGCGCCAGCAGCAGCGGGTACTGCGCCGGGTCGTACTCGAGGTCGGCATCCTGCACGACCACGACCTCGCCACGCGCGGCGGCGAAGCCCGTGCGTAGCGCCGCGCCCTTGCCGCGGTTCACGTCGTGCAGCAGGACGCGCACGTCGGGCAGGTTCGCGAGTTCGGCGAGGATCTCCCGGGTGCCGTCGCGGCTGCCGTCGTCGACCAGGACGAGTTCCTTCCGGATCGGCACGGCGCGCACCGCCGTGACGATCTCACGCAGCGTCGCCTGCTCGTTGTAGATCGGCATCACGACGCTGAGCAGGAAGTCGGCGGGCAGCGGCGGCAGCACGGCGCGAGTCTGCCATCCGCTGGCGGTCGCGACAACGCGCACGTTCACTGCGGCCGGTACTCGAACGCGTCGTCGCCGTCGGGACGCCGGGATCCCGAACCGGTCGCGAACCGCGCGACCAGCAGGGCGGCGAGGGTCTCGCCGTGGCAGTAGGTGTCGACGTCGGTCGGCGCCGTCTGCCATTGCTCGAGCACGCCCGCGAGGGCGGCCGTCAGCACGAAGGCGCAGAGGGCGGGATCGTCGACCGCGAGCGTGCCGTCGCGCACGCCCAGCACCAGCAGTTCGCGCACGGCGGCCCGCAGCCAGCGCTGCTCCTGCCGATCGTCCTCGCGCAACCGGGCGGTGAAGCGGCCGCGCAACTCGGTCGCGAGCACACGCCGCAGGTGGTTCGCCGCCGGCTCGCGGAAGTGGAACGTCAACCATGCCGCGAGGAAGGCGCGCAACGCGTCGGCCGCGGCGCCAGCGCGCGGACGCGCGACCTGCAAGGTGCGGCGCCGGCGCTCGCGCCAGTGGTCGATCACCGCGAAGAACAGCTCTTCCTTGCCATCGAAGTGGAAGTAGACGCCGCCCTTGGTCACGCCAGCGCGGGCGCCGATGCGATCGAGCGTGGCGCCTGAGTAGCCGGTAGCCGCGAACTCAGCGGTCGCCGCCCCGATCAGGCGCTCGCGCAAACCAGGGTCGGCGAGGCGTGGCATGCGCGCGGGCGCGTCAGCGGTGCTGGTAGAACTGCTCGCGCTGGTGCTGCGGCAGGTAGAAATCGACCAGGAACGGGTTCCAGGCGCGGTCTTCCTGCGCGAACTGGTCCATCTCCGAATAGACGAACACCAGGTCGACGACCTTGTCCTGCAGATCGACCGGCATCACGCGCAGGAAGGCTCGCTCCTCGTAGGGGATCAGGGGCACGACCGCGCCGTCGGCGCCGTCGTCGAGGCGCAGCACGATCGAACGACCCCGACGCAGCACGTAGATCCGGTTCTCCTCGCTGCGCTTGTAGAGCGCCGCGAGGTGGATCGAGAACACCTCGGACTTCGTCGTCAGTGCAGCCTGGAAGGCGGCCTTGACCTCGGGGTCCGGCAAGTTCGCGAACTCCTCGACCTCCTCGAGATCCGCCGTCGTCTCGAAGAACTTCTTCTTCTGGTCCGAGCCGAGTCGGATGTCGCCGAAGTCCGACGTCTCGGTGGTGGCCTGTTCCTGCTCGGCCAACATCGCCTCCTCGTCGACCTGGTTGCGGTACTCCAGGATCGCGTCGATCACGCGGTCGGGGATCTTCTCGGGCGGGAACAGGGCGCGCAGCACCGGCCGCGACGCGGTGTTGACGTTGATCAGCAGACCGAGGCCGTCGGGCTGCGGTGGCGGTGGTTCCTCGCCGCCGGCAGGCGGCGGCGGCGGCGTCCCGGATTCCTCAGCCTCGCCGACGGGCTTGTCGCCGCGCGCTTCGGCGGCGGCACGCAGGCGCGCGAGCTTCTCCGGGTTGCCGGGATCGACGCGCAGCGACGTCCACAGCGTCAGCACCGACTCGAGGCCGAGGAAGACCTTGCCATCGAGCACCTTGTCCTGGAACAGGTCCTCGTTCACCGACGGCAGCAGCAACAGGTCGTCGAGGTGCAGCATCGCCGACAGTTCGCGCTTCTTCTCGTCGTCGGACTTCAGGCGCGGCTTCGGCATCTGCTCGGTTCCCGAGCGTCGGCCCCACTCGAGGATCTCCTGCACGATGCGCTGCGCATCGGACGACGGCACATCGAACTCGGTGTCCTCGCGCAGGGTGTCGATCAGCCGCACCAACCGGTCCCGCGAGAACTCGGCGAACTTCTCGTCAGGACTCCAGAGGGCGAGCAGGTTGAACTTGCGGTTCTCGTCTTCCACCCACACGTAGGTGGTCACGTCGCCCTCGGGATGGCCCACCGGTTGGAACCAGGCGTCGCGACTGCTGTCGCACTTCGTGGACGGGTCCTCTTCGCCTTCGCCCTCGCCCTCGCCACCCGCTCCTCCCGACTCAGCCCCCGCCCCGGCACCGGCGCCGGCCCCCGGGAACGACCCGCCGAGCGGGTTGCCGCCAGCACCACCCTCGCCATCGGCTGCCTGGCCGGCGAGGTCCTGCAGCAGCTGGTCTTCGGCATCGGCGAGTTGGTAGAGCATCTGGGTGCGCATGCGCGCCAGCAGCGCGTCGTTCTCGCCGGTTGCACGCACCATGCGGCCCGACACCACCAGTTCTGCGACCAGGATGTAGAGCAGGATCGCGAAGATCAGCGCCATCACGAGCGCGATGCCCCGTTCACCGCCGCCGGACGGCGCGGGCCTGGGGAGCGGCGGCGAGAACGTGGCGGTCATGATCCTGGGTCGACGGCGCATGCTAGCGGTTCCTTCCGGCGCCGTCGCGCCGCGCGGCGATCACGGCTCGAGCGTTCGGTGCAGGACGTCGACGATGGCACGGGCGCTGTCGCCCCTACCGAACGGGTTGCGCACGCGCGCCATCGCCTCGTAGGCAGCCGGATCGTCGAGCAGTTGCGAAGCGGCGCCGACGATGTCGTCGCGGCGCATGCCGACCAGGCGAGCGGCCCCCGCTTCGACCGCCTCGTGCCGTTCGGTCACGTCGCGCAAGACCAGCACCGGTTTGCCGAGCGAGGGAGCCTCTTCCTGGACGCCGCCGGAGTCGGTCAGGATCAGGGCGCTCGCCTGCATCGCCGCGACCATCTCCGGGTAGTCGAGCGGATCGCACAGGCGGATGCGCGGCCGGCCGGCGAGCAGGCGTTCGACGGTCGCTCGCACGCGCGGATTCGGGTGGACCGGGAACAGGATCTCGACGTCGGGGCGATTGGCGAGCGACGCCAGCGCCTGGCACAACTCACCGAGCGGCGCGCCCAGGCTCTCGCGCCGATGCGCGGTGACCAGCAGCAGCCGCGAACCGGGCCGGGCCGCCCACGCGCCCGCATCGACGCGCGGCGAGGCCCAGAGCAACGCGTCGATGGCAGTGTTGCCGACGACGTGGATACGAGCGTCGTCGATGCCCTCGCGGCGCAGGTTCGCCGCCGCCGCCGGCGTCGGCGCGAAGTGCCAGCGCGCCAGGCGTGCGACCAGGCTGCGATTGCCTTCCTCGGGGAACGGCTGCGCGAGGTCGCCGGTGCGCAATCCGGCCTCGACGTGGGCGAAGCGGATGGCGCGGTAGAACGCACACAACGCGGCCACCAGCACGGTGGTCGTGTCGCCCTGCGCGATCACCAGGTCGGGTTCTTCTTCCACGAGCACGGGGTCGATCGCAGCGATCGCCCGCGCCGTGAGGTCGGCGAGCCCCTGGCCGGGCCGCATCAGATCGAGGTCGGCATCGGGCACGATGCCGAAGAACGCGAGCGTGCGGTCGAGCAGTTCCCGGTGCTGCGCGACCGCGAGCACGCGGCAATTCGCCCACGCTTCCCGCCGCAGCGCATGCACGACGGGCGCCAGTTTCACGGCCTCGGGCCGCGTGCCGACGACGACCAGGATCCGACAGGCCATGCCCGCGCCATCATCGCGTCACGCGCGGCGCGGACCAACGATCGTGTCGGGTCAGAGCCCCAAGGCGCCCGGATTGCCGCGATCGCGCACGATGCGCGGGGTGATGTGGAACTCGACCTTCGTGTCGTTGCGCGTCTGCGACGTCGAGCGGAACAGGAAACCGAGCAGCGGGATGTCGCCGAGGATCGGCACCTTCGACTCGCTCTCGAACAGCGTCTTCGACTGCAACCCGCCGATGACCAGCGTGTGGTTGTCCTTCAGGTAGACCGTGGTCACCGCCGTGCGCGTGCTGGTGATCGGCGTGCTCACCGGCAGCGTCGGCGCGAACGCCGTGACCGCCGACACGTCGGCGTAGACCTGCAGGATCACCGAGTCGGTGCCGGCGATCACCGGCACGATGTTCATCTTGACGCCGACCGGCTTGAACTCGATCTCGGTCGCGACCTCGGTGCCGAACTGGATGATCTTCGCTTTCGGGAACGGGAACTGCGTAAGCGTCGAGATCGCAGCGATGCCGCCGTTGCGCACGACGAGCTTGGGCGTGCTGGTGATGTCGGCGAGGTTGTTGGCCTCGAGCGCCTCGAGCACCATGTTGAGTTCCCACGCGTCGTGGATGCCGCCGAGCGTGAAGCGGCCGACGTCGGCGACTGGCGAACTGCCGACGATCGGCTGGCGCAGCGGAAACGCCGACGAGTACTCGCGGACGAGTTGGCTGCTGGTCAGGTTGCCGAGGATCGGCGTGTTGTTGTCGACGCCACGCACGCCGAACGCCAAGGCATCCGCGGTCTGGTACTCGACGACCTGCACCGTGATCTCGACCTGCGGGATGCTGGTGTAGAACAGGTCCATCGCCGCCTCGAAAGCCGCCAGCGCCGCCGGCTTCGCGCTGACGAGCGCCAGCGCCACCGCGGGCGCCGTCTTGAACTTGCTGTCGGGCGGGTCGCCCTTGACGGCCGCCCCCGCCGGGCCAGGTGCATCGACGATCGGGATGCCGCTCAAGATCTCGAAGTCGGGAACGAACGTCACCTCGACCTCGTGGTCCCGCAGCATGCGCCCGAGGATGCTCGTGTTGGCCGCGCCGCCGACCTTGGTGCCGGCCGGCGGCACGATCGGCCGCGTACGTTCGGCCTCGAACTGCAGCGGCTTGTCGGGCGTGATCTCCGCGATCAGACGGAGGAACGTCTGCGCCAGGTCCCCAGCGAGGAAGTACTGCTTGGTGACGATGCCGTCGGCACCGATCAACACGTTGCTGCCGAACTGCAGGCGCAACCGGGCGTCGCGCTGCTCGGGCGTCTCCTTGGGATCCTGCGGTCCCTGCGCCGCCGCGGACGGCTGTGGCGCACTACCGCTGAGCCCCCACGCGAACGGGCCGACCGTCCCGGAACCACCACCGCCTCGGCCCACGACTTCGGCTTCGACCGACAGTGGCGACGTTCGCGCGGGCGGCTGGGTGGTGCAGCCCACCGCGAGGACCAGGCAGCCGGTGAGTTGGAGCCGGGCACCGACGGCCAGGCGAAGCCACGGGGGCGGGAGCACGCGGCGAACGCTACTACTCGCCGACCTTGGCGATCACCTTGTCGGTGAGATCGACGACGTCGCGCCCCTGCTTGTCGGCGATGTCGTCCTTGCGGGTGACCAGGTCACGGCTCTCGTTCTCCGCCACGGCCTTGGCGGCATCGCGGATCCGCTGCTGCATCTGCGCCACGAGCTGCTTGCCCTGGGCCGACGAGGTGTCGATGCCCTCGGCTTGGATCCGGCGCCACTCCGGCGTCGCTTCCTTCACGCGGCTCTCCTGGATGGTGGCGGGTGCCGAGGTGTTGCTCGCGCTGCCGTGGTAGACCACCGCTCCTTTCTTCAGTCCGACCTGGGCCAGACCCGTCGTGGTGACCAAAACGAACGCGGCGAACATCGAGAGGATGGGGCGCATGGGTTGGAGTCGGCGTGGCCGATTGCGTGCCCCTAGTGCAAGCCGTGGACCAACCACGAAACAGCCTTGTGGCTATATCCCCAAGCCACAGCTTCTCATGGATTTGCGATCGCATCGAGAAACTGGTCGCGGCCCAGTGGCCAACGACGTCGAATCGGCCAGACCGCGCAGACCGGGTCAGGTCGTCGCCCGTGGCCGATAAAACGTGCCCCGGCGGCTACCAACTCGCTCGAGGTGGCCGGCGGCGACGAGGGCCTGAAGATCGCGCAGGGCGGTGCGATGCGACACCGAACATGCCTGCATGTGGTCGGTCGTCGAGTAGCGACCCGCCTGGACCACCCTCTGGCGGAGTTCTTCGAGTCGCGGCGGTAGCGCCGACGCCGCCACCCCCTCGGGCTGCGGAATCACGAGCGCCGGCCCCTCGCTGTCGTGATCCTCGTGGTCCTCGCCAGCTTCGGCGACGGAGGGTGGCGCCACCGCCGGTCCGGGTGCGGGCAGGACCACCTCGACCACGCGTGGCGGAGGCGCTGCCGGCACCGGTTCCGGGACCACCGGCGCAGCCGCAGGGGGTGGCGTCCCCGCAGTCGCGGTTGCGGCCGTGGCCGAACCCGAGGCAGCGAGCACCGCATGCACATCGCGAAGCTGCACGACGTCGCCGCGCGCCATCACCATCGCGCGGAACACGGTGTTGCGCAGCTGACGGATGTTGCCGGGCCAGTCCTCGCGGAACATCGCGTCGAGCGCGTCGGTCGACCAGCTACGCGCCACCGCGTGCCCGTCGGCGACGATCTCGGCGCGGAAGCGCTCGACCAGGCTCGGCAGCTCCTGCTTGCGCTCGCGCAGCGGAGGCACCTTCACGACCATGCCTTGCAGGCGGTAGTAGAGGTCTTCGCGGAAACGGCCCTCGCGCACCATCTGGGCGATGTCGCGGTGCGTCGCCGCGATCACCCGCACGTCGACCTTGACCGGCTCGGTGCCGCCGACGCGGTCGATCTCACCCTCCTGCAGCACGCGCAGCAGCTTCACCTGCACGTCGAGCGGGATCTCGCCGACCTCGTCGAGGAACAACGAGCCGCCATCGGCCTGCTCGAAGCGCCCGATCTTGCGGCGATCGGCGCCGGTGAACGCGCCCTTCTCGTGCCCGAACAACTCGCTCGCGAGCAGCGTCTCCGACAGCGCCGCGCAGTGCACCTTGACCAGCGGTCCGCCGGCGCGCCGGCTCCAGCGGTGCACCAGATTGGTCAGCACCTCCTTGCCGACCCCGGTCTCGCCCTCGAGCAGCAGCGGCAGGTCGGTCGGCGCAACGCGGCGCAGCGCGCCGTAGACCGCGCGCATGGCCGGACTGACCGTCAGCACGCCCGCGCGCTGCAAGCTCTCGTCCGACTCCATCGCCGACCCGCCAGGGGTTGCCAACGCGTCGACGCGGGCGCGCAGCGCCTCGAACAGGAACTCCGCCGACGCCGCTTCCTCGGGGAACTGCACGACGACGTGCGTCGGCGGTTGTTCTTCGACCTCGTTCTCCGGCAGCTGGCGCACCAGTTCCCGCCAGGCGCTGTCGATGCGCGCGAGGCAGCCCTCGACCGTCGCGCGCGCGATCCCCGGAATCGCCGCCAGGAACTGGCCGTTGCCCGCGTGGCACAACACGGTCGCGCGCGGCAGGTGGTCGCGCAGCAGCGCCGTGCAGCGCCGCAGGCCGCGCGGCCGCCGTTCGCCATCGCCCAGCGTCGCCGCGAGCAGCACCAGCGGCCGACCACGTTGCTGGGCGAGCGACACCTCGTCGACCACCCGCCGGCGGAAGTACTCGGGAGTGAACGTCGCCGTCACCGGATCCTGGATCGCGAGGCGCTGCAACTGGCAACGCTCGAAGGCGACCGCCGCCTGGGCCACGACGGTGCTCATCAGGTCGAGATCGACCGGCCACGGCGTCGTGCGATCGAACGCGAGCAGCACGAACCCTCGAGTCTGTCCGCCGAACGCGATCGGCAGGCCGAGCAACGAACCGCACGTCGGCGCGAGGTCGCGGAACGGCGACGGCAGCATCCCGCCCCCGGAGGCCCACGAGAACGGACCGACCATCGTCGCCAGCGGCAACCGGTCGACGGGCAGTTCGACGTTCGCGGCCTCGCCGCCCAAGTGGCATCGCAACCGCTGCCCCGCGAAGTCGGCGAGGGCGATGCCCACCGAATCGGCCGACGTGTTGGCCTTGCAGAAGCGGCGCAGCACCTCGACGGTCGTCGCCTCGTCGTGATCGCCGGCGAGTTCCCCCATCGTGCGGTTGAGCGCCTGCAGATCCTGCAGGCGCGCCTGCAGATCGCTCGCCATCTGGTTGAACGCACGCGTCAGCGCGCCGATCTGGCCGCCGTCCTCGACTTGCACGCGCGCGTCGAGCTGCCCGCGCGACAGCGCCTGCGCGCCTCGTTCGAGTCGTTCGATCGGCCGGCTGATGCGCCCGCTGACGACGAACGCCAGGAAGACGGACAGCACGACCAGCGATCCGGCGATCAGCAGGAAGAACGCACGCACCGGGATCCGGCCGACGGCGAGGTCGAGGGTCGCGCGCACGTCCGGCTGGGCGATGACCAGCAGCGCACGCGGGGTGTCCTGCAGGTCGCGCAGCACCTCGCTGCCGAGCACGTGGTCGCCAGCACCTGGGGTCGCGCGTTCGACGACGGGTTCGCGCGACTCGATGCCGAGCGACAGCGCGCGCTCGCGCGCCGCCATCGCCCGCGGCTGCGCCGCCAGCTCCCGCAGCTGGTCCGCGGACGGACGATCGGCGCTGGCCGCGAGCGGATACCCGCGCACGTCGGTCAACAACACGTCGTGGCCCGGCGCCAACGAACCGAGCAGGTTGCCGTCGATGGGCCGGCCCGCGGTGAGTTCGAACTGGCCGCCGACGTCCGTCGCGACGGCGCGCACGCCGATCAGCAGTTCGCCGGCCTGCATGAACACCGCCGGTTCCGGCCGTGCTGGCGCCGCCGCGCTGGCCATGTGCGCATCGCCGACCACCACCGTGCGCGGCTGCCCACGCGTCTTGCCGAGCTGCGGTTGCCACTCGAGTCGCAGGAAACCCCCGTGCCACTCGGGCGGCAGCTGCCCGACCAGCAGCTGCTCGAGTGCGGCGGCGACCGGACCGAGGCTCGCGGCCAGCTGGTCCTCCTTGACCGCGGCGAGCTTGCCTGCCGCGAGCTTGCTCAGCGCAGCGAGCCACTGCTGCGCCGACGCGTGCACCTTCTGCTTCTGGCTGTCGAGCTGGCTCAGCGCGTTCTGCACGGTCGTACGCATGCCGGCGTCGACGTCGGCGACGTGTCCGCCTTCGAGCACTTGCACCAGCACCAGCGACAGCAGCCCGAGCGGCGCCAGCGACGCCAGCGACGTCACCGTGATCAGGCGCACGCGCAAGCTCGTCGCCGCCGCCAGCAACTCGGTGAGCAGCACCAGCAGGAACGGCGCGCTCAGCAGGCACAGCGCGAGGCCCCAGCGACTGGCCGACTGCGACGCCGCGACCCACACCGGGTCGGTCGACGCGACGCCGAGCACGGCGCCGTCCCAGCCATCGCCGCGCAGCGGCGCGAACGCGGTGACGCGGCGGGCGCCGTTCGGCAGCAGCGCGGCTGTGGTCGTGGCCTCGGTCGCGGCCGCGCGCGGTGGCGGCGGCTCGTCGACCCGCGCGGCGGCCGGCAGCGTCGACTCGCTGAGCCGGCCGTTGCGGTAGATCGACACTGCAAGACCACCGAGCGATTCCGCGGCGCGTGGATCGAGTCGGCGCTCCTGGCCCTCGCGCAGCAGCGGAGAATCGGGCGGATCCTGTGGCGCTGCCGCTCGTTCGTTGACGAACACAACCGAGCGGAAGTTGATGCGGTACTCGGCGACGTTCCGGAACTCGATCGCCTCGAGCGGCGCGTCGGCAGGCAGGTCGGCGACCGGATAGCCGAGGTTGACGTGGCGCTCCTTGCTCTCGTCGACCCAATCGAGCTCGATCGACGCCGGCGAGTCGTCGGGTGGCGCGTCGCGCGTGTTGCGGAAGGCGAGTTCGTAGAACACGCTGAGCTGGTGCTCGAGCACCACCGTGCGCTTCTGGTCGCCGGCGAAGTGCAGCACGATCTCGGCGACCTTCTCGCCCGGAACCGCGGTCGGCACGCCGGGGTAGATGGCGCGATAGAAGAACCACAGCCGCTGCGGCGACTCCTCGTGCCGCGGGATCGCGACCTTCGCGGTGGAACCCGGCGCGAGTTCGATGCCGGCATCGAGCGGCCATGGCCCGCGCAGGTCGGTCAGGACGCCGCCGCGCGAAGGCGTGCCGAGCATCACCGGTTCGATGCGTCCCTGCCGCTGGCCTTCGCACGAGATGCCGACCAGCCGGAAGTCGAGACCGCGCACGATCGTCGCCGTGAGCGCGCGAACGTCGCGATCGAACGCGATCGGCACGACGCACACTTCCCAGTGCGGACGGCCCAGCAGCGAGGCGTCGGCGAACGGCCGATCCAGGTCGATCTCGTGCTTGCGCGTGCCACCGGCACCCAGGTCCAACGTGACCTCGAGGCGCGGCGGCCCGAGCGGACGCGGCGCGAAGGTGAACGGCGCCGTCGATGGGCGCCCGATCACCACGTGGATCTTGTCGCCGTGCAGCGGCGGATCGAACTGCAGACTCTCCGGCTGGCCGTCCTCGAGGGGCACCCAGTAGGGGCGGACCGGCAGGTCGTCGAACTGCCGGAACGCCGGCCCGAACTGATCGGGCACGATCTGCGCGAGCGGCCGGTAGCTCGTGTAGCGCTGCCGCGCGATCGGTTCGCCGCCGAGCAGTTGCACGAGCGCGCGGTCGCGGCTCGGGCCGCGGTAGCTCGCGAGCGTGCCCGCCTCGAGCTTCGTCAGCATCGCCTGCAGGTCGCCGGCGGCACGATCGAGCTGCGTGCGCTGCGCGTCGTCGCGCCAGCCCGACAAGAACTTCGGCAGCGAGAGGCCGACCAGGAACAGCACGATGCCGAGCGCGATCAGGGCGGGTCGCAGCCACGACGCGCGGCGATGCACGTTCGGCCAGGCGCGCAGCAGGAGCACGAGCGCCACGATCGCGACCAGCGGCCCCAGCAGGTACGGCAGGTCCGCGAGCAGGTCGCTCGACAAGAGCGATCCTTCGTCGTCGCTGCCGACCATCGGGCCAGGCGCCTCGAAGCGGAGGCGGCCGAGCGCCGCCGAGCCGCCTTCGCCCCGACCCCGCCAGGACAGCACGGTGGTCGTCGGCTGGCCGGGATCGTGGTCACGGAGCACGAGGTCGAAACCGAAGGCGAGAACGCCGGGGCGAACCGCCGCGAAGTGGTGGAACGGGATCGCGGCTTCGAACGCGAAGGTCGTCGGCGACAGGCGGCGGCTGGCAACCTGGATGCCCCCGAGTTGCGGCGACGACTGCCGGCCCGCCGCGGCGGCGTCGACCCAGTGCCAGGTCTGGCCCTCGGCCAGCGGCGTCAGCACCAGGACGTCGACGTCCGCCTGTTTCGGCTCGGAGGTCAGGTCGGGTGCTGGCCCCAGGTGCAGTTCGAGCCGGTCCGAGCCGCCCGGGCCACCGATGCCAGGGTGGTCGTCCTCGACTTCCCCCGCCAGGAACAGGTGGGTGGCATCGAACGCGACCTGGAACTGGGCCGAGGCATCCTGCGCCCCCGCCCACGCTGCGGCCCCATCGACGACGTGCGCGGGGTCAGCCAGGCGAATGGCGCGGGCCGGATCCCATTCGGCCATTTCGCCATCCACGCTCGGCGCCAGCCGGGGGATGACCAATTCGCCAGGGGCCTGCTGGGCCACCGCCGAAGCGGCGGCCGCCAGCACGGAAATGGCCATCCGGGCGAGGTGCATGCGGCCGCGCATCGTGCCAGCCGCTCACGCACCCGGCAACCCGGGCGCCGGAGTTTGGTGCATCGCGCCGTGACCGCTTGGCCACGGCGCGAGTCGATCAGTCGCGCCGGCGCGGGCGGTGGCCGCGACGCGGGCCACGATCGTCACCGAGCACGTTGTCGAGCGACTCGAGCTGGCCCACTTCCTCAGGCGCCGGAGCCGCCGGGCGAGCGTCGTCCTCGAACTCGGTCATCGGCAGCGGCGACCGGAAGCCACCGCGTTCCGGCCGATCGCCTCGTTCGCCGTGATCGGGGCGATCCCCGCGGCCACCACGATCGCGCGGACCGCGGTCGCCCTCTGGCTGGCGCGGGTGTTCGGCACGCGCCGGACGATCGAAGCGATCGCCTCGATCCGGCCGCGCCTCGCGCGCCGGACGATCCGTTCGCTCGGGGCGGTCGCTGCGCACCGGCGCGGCCGGCTCGCGGCCCGCGGGAGCCGCAGCATCGCGCGGCGGACGGCGTTCGCCGCGATCGATCGGCTCGTCGCGACGGCCACGCCAGCCCTCGGCGCCCCCACGCTCACCACCTTCGTCGTGCGGCGCCCGTTCCGGACGGCGCTCGAAGCGACCCGGCCCCGTCGGGGGTCGATCGCTGCGTTCCGGGCGATCGGACCGCTCCGGACGATCCGAGCGCTCGGGGCGATCGGAACGCTCGGGGCGTCCACCTTCGAACCCGCGGCTCGGACGGCCTTCGCCTTCGCCACCGGCCGGCCGGCGCTCGTCGCGCGGACGATCCGGACGATCCGGGCGATCAGGACGACCGTGACGCTCACCACCATGCGCAGGTGGCCGGCGCTCGTCGCTCTCGCGCGGGCCGCGGCCCTCACGGTCCGGCCTCTCCTGCCGCGGGCGATCGCCCGTCGGTTCGTTGCGCCAGCGATCGTCGCGTTCGGGGCGGTCGCCGCGTTCGCCGCGCTCCTCACGGAACGGACGAGCCTCGGGCGCACGCTCCTGACGCGGACGGTCCCAATCGCGCTGGCCACGGTCTTCGCGCTCCGGGCGATCCATGCGTTCGGGGCGATCCGCGCGTTCCGGACGATCCATGCGCTCCGGACGATCCGGACGATCCGCACGCTCCGGACGATCCATGCGTGGCCCCCGCTCCTCGCGGAACGGCCGCCCTTCGCCCGAACGCTCGTGGCGCGGCGGGCGATCGCCGCGATCACCGCGGTCCGGACGCTCACCACGCTCGAACCGCTCCGGCCGCGGGCCGCGATCGGGGCGCTCGCCGCGCTCCGGCGGCGCGCCAGCAGGAGCCGCCGCCGCCGGCGGACCGCCCGCTTCTGGGGCAGCGCCGCCGCGCTCGGCGAGCAGGATCGCCTTGCGGCTCAGCTTGACCTTGCCGAAGTCGTCGATCGCGATGACCTTGACCTTCAAGGTGTCGCCGATGCGCACGACGTCGGTGACGGCGCGGATGAAGCCGTCCGACAGTTCGCTGACGTGCACGAGCCCTTCCTGGCTCGGCAGGATCTCGACGAACGCGCCGAACTCCTTGATCGCAGTGACGCGGCCCTCGTAGACGGCGCCGAGTTCGACCTCGGCCGTCATCGCCTTGATGTGCGCGACGCAGGCCTTGACCTTCTCACTGTTGATGCCGGTCACCGTGCAGAGACCGCCGTCCTCGATCGAGATCTTGCACTCGTAGGTCTCCTGCATCGCCCGGATGTTCTTGCCGCCCGGGCCGATGATCAGGCCGATCTTCTCGTTCGGCACCTGCAGCGACTCGAGGCGCGGCGCGTTCGGGCTCAACTCCTCGCGCGGCTTGCTGAGCGCCTTCATCATCTCGCGCAGCACGTGCAGGCGGCCTTGCTTCGCCTGCTCGAGCGCCTGCGCCATGATCGCGCGCGTCAGGCCCTCGCACTTGATGTCCATCTGCAAGGCGGTGATGCCGCGCTGCGTGCCGACGACCTTGAAGTCCATGTCGCCGCAGGCGTCCTCGCTGCCGAGGATGTCGGTCAGGATCGCGTACTTCTTGCCCTCCATCACGAGGCCCATCGCGATGCCCGCGACCGGCTGCTTGATCGGCACGCCCGCGTCCATCATCGCCAACGTGCCCGAGCACGCGGTCGCCATCGACGAGCTGCCGTTCGACTCCAGGATCTCGCTGGTGATGCGGATCGTGTAGGGGAACTCCTCGCGCGCGGGCAACACGGCTTCGAGGCCGCGCTCGGCCAGCGCGCCGTGGCCGATCTCGCGGCGCCCCGGCGTGCCGACGCGCTTCACTTCACCGACCGAGAACGGCGGGAAGTTGTAGTGCAGCAGGAAGCGCTTGCGCGGCTCCGGCATCAGGCCGTCGATGATCTGCTGGTCGTCGGTGCCGCCGAGCGTGACGACGCCGAGCGCCTGCGTCTCGCCGCGGGTGAACAGCACCGAGCCGTGCACGCGCGGCAACACGCCGACTTCGATCGTGATCGGCCGAACCGTCGTGTGGTCGCGGCCGTCGGCGCGCACGCCCGACAGGATCGACTGCCGTTCCGCGTCCTTGACGATGTCGCCGAGGATCGCAGAGACCTTGCCGTTCCAGGCCTTGGCCTCGGAATCCGACGAGCCGCCCGGCGCGTGGAACTTCTTCGCCGCGCGCTCCTTCGCGGCCTTGGTCGCCGCGCTGCGCGTCTGCTTGGTGCCGGGCGTGACCGGCGCCTTCCGCAGGTCGGCGCCGAACTCGTCCTCGATCGCGGCAACGAGCTCCGCATCGTGCTGCGGCGACGTGAACGCCATCTTCGGCTTGCCGGCCTTCGCAGCCAGCTCATCGATCATTCCGGCGATCTCGCGGCAGGTCGTGTGCGCGAGCTCGAGCGCCTGCAGCATCACGTCCTCGCCGACTTCCTTGGCGCCGGCTTCGACCATCACCACCGCATCCTCGTGGCCGGCGACGGTCAGGTTGAGCGAGTTGCCCTCGCTCTGCAGCGCGGTCCACAGCGGGTTGACGACCAGCTTGCCGTCGATCTGGCCGATGCGGACCATGCCGAGCGAACGGCCGTGCGGCAGCGAGCTCAGCGCCAGCGCGGCGAAGCTCGCGACTGCGCACAGCACGTCGGGATCGTTCTCGCGGTCGGTGGAGAACACCTGGCTCAGCACCTGGACCTCGCGCATGAAGCCGTCCGGGAACATCGGCCGGATCGAGCGGTCGATGAGGCGGCAGGCCAGGATCTCCTTGGTCGACGGGCGGCCTTCGCGCTTGAAGAACCCACCCGGGATGATGCCCGCGGCCGAGGTCTTCTCGCGGTAGTCGACGGTCAGCGGGAAGAAGTCGGTGCCGTCCTTCTCCTTGGCGCTGTTCACGGTCGCCAGCACCATCGTGTCGCCGTAGCGCGCGACGACGGCGCCGTCCGACAGCTTGGCCATGCGGCCGGTCTCGAGGGTCAGCGTGCGACCGCCGATCTGGCGTTCGACCACGACGCGACCACTCGGCGTCGGCGCCGCCGGCGCTGCCGCCGGAGCATCATGGGAATCGCGCGTGGTCTTGCGCGCCCGGCTCTTGCCGGAATGGGTCGGGGAATCGTCTGCCTTCTTCTTGCTGGCCATGTCGTTTCGGTCCTTGCACTCACTTCATCGATCGTCCCGCCCACCGCGGCTGCCCCTACGTGGGGCCCAGGCCGTGGCGGCGGCCGGCGGAAATCCCGCCGTTCCGGTCCTGCGCCTCCTGGGCGCAGTCCGGCGAACCGTCGCGCCCTCGAAGGTGCGCGCACGGCGTCGATCCCGACGACACTCGTCGGGATCAGCTTGCCGGCTCGGGTCCCGCGCCGGCGCGGGTCGGCCGAACTTCCGGTCGGCCATGCGGTCGGCGCTGTCGCCGGCCGCGCGGGAGAAGGCGCACCTTCCGATTCAGTCGCAGGCTGCTCCGAACATGCTCTCGGTCACTTGCGCAGGCCGAGCTTCTCGGCGAGCTGCCCGTACTTCGCAGCATCGGCGCGGCGGAGGTACGTCCCCAGCTTGTTGCGCCGGTTGACCTTCAACAGCAGGCCGTGCCGGCTGTGGTGGTCCTTGGGGTGCCGCTGCAAGTGCTCCGTGAGTTCCGTGATCTGGGCCGTCAGGACGGCGATCTGGACTTCGGGGGAGCCGCTGTCGGTGGGGTGACGCCGGTTCTCGGCAATCGTCTTCTTCTTGGTTTCGGCGGAGATGGTCATCCCTGGATCCTTGTCTTTCTCATCAAACCACGGCGCCAGAACAGGGCTTCCAGCAGCAGGGTCGGCCCTCGCGGGCTTGGTTCTTGGAACAGAAGGGCGAGGACCATACCGACGCGGCGGCCCCGGCCGCAAGCGCGGCGGCGACAAAGCCCCGTTCGGGCCCGGGTGGCCGGGTCGCGGCTCGGCGTTCCACGCCAAGCCCTCGGCCCGGCGGTGCGGTTCCAGGCCGCCACCCTCTCCCCGACCGGCCCGAGCGGGCTCACGGGCCGTCGCCCCACCGTCGGCTGGAACAAGAGCGTCAGGCCCTGACCTGGGGCCGACGCTCCACCGGTCGGCTCAGTGAATGCAGCGCGGCAGGCGGTTCATCATCTCGGTGATCGCCAGCTCGCCGCAACTGCGCGCCATGCTGTCGCGGTCGCGCGGCGCGGCCCCGACGCCACCGGCCTTCACTTCGCCGGAGATGGTGCCGCTCCAGAGCTGCACGCCGTCGCTGCCGACCAGTGCCGCCTGGAACTGGAACCACAGCCGGCGATCGACGTGCAAACGGCCTTCGTCCCAACGATCGACGCGCAGCGCGAACGTCGCATCCTCGCCGGCGTGCCCCGACAGCTTGCGCAGCGTCGCTGGCACCAGGATCGACTCACCCGCACCGGGTGCGGGCTGCGCGCCCAACGCCGCATCGACGGCGCCGGCCGCGATCGGCGTGAACAGGCGCCCGGGCAGCTGCCGCATCACTTCCTGCCGCAAGAACGTCAGGTGCCGCTGCACGACGCCGTCGGCCGTGCCGTCCTCGACCTTCAGCACCGCGATCTGCGATGGACTGCGGTCGTCGAACTCCTTGGCAGCGACGAAGGTCGCGTTGACGACGACCGGCTCGGTCGTCTGGCACGCGGCGAACAACAGCAGGATGGCGGGCACTGCGCAGCGGCGCAGGCCGGCGAACGGACCGAAGGTGTGGCTCTCGTGCATGACCGTGACCGTGGCGGGCGTGGACCGGCGCCCGCGTGCAGACGTCCGGCGCCACCATAACGAAGGCGGCGTCCCGGTTCCAAGGTCGCCCCGCGTCCCGTCTACAGGTTGCCGACCACGCACCGCAGGCCGTTGCTCACGCGGGTCGTCGGGCCCAGCCCCGAGGCGAACGCACGCCCCGGCGTGGCGTCTTGGTCGGCCGCACCCGCGCCCGCTACGGTGCCCCCATGCGCATCCCCGCCCTCTGTCTCACCGCCGCGTTGTTGGCGGCCTGCGGCGCCGAGCCCACTCGAGCGCCGCAGACGCTGTCGCTCACCTACTTCACGATGACCGGCTGAGTGTTCTGCGAGAAGGTCGAGCCCATCGTGCATGAGCTCGCGAAGGAGTACGCCGGCAAGGTCGACTGCCAGGTCGTGAAGCACGACGCCGAGGGCAGTGCCGCGCGCATCGTGCGTTACGGCCTCGATCGCCACGGCATGGTCGTCACCAGCGCGGACGACAAGGTGCTCTGGCTCGAGTCCGGCCACAAGCAGACCAAGGCCGGGGTCGTGCAGGCGCTGCAGAAGCTGCTCGGCAGCTGACGGTCGGCACGATGCCGTCGCTCCCCCACCACATCGTCGTGCTCACCGGAGCCGGCATCAGCGCCGACAGCGGCGTGCGCACGTTCCGCGACGCCGGCGGGCTTTGGGAAGGGCACAACGTCGAGGACGTCGCCACGCCGGAAGGTTGGGAACGCGATCCGCGCCTGGTGTGGCGCTTCTACCAGGAACGACGCGCGCAGCTGCGCACGGTGCAGCCCAACGCCGCGCACACGGCTCTCGCGACGTTCGCCGACGATTGTGCCGAGGCGGGCCACGGCTTCACGCTGGTGACGCAGAACGTCGACGACCTGCACGACCGCGCCGGCAGTGACGTGCTGCACATGCACGGCGAACTCGTGAAGCTGCGCTGCGAACGCTGCGAGAACGTGATCGAGGACCGCGTCCACGTCGACCCTGGGCGCTTCCTGCCGTGCGAGCAGTGCGCGTTCCCGCGGCTGCGACCGCACATCGTGTGGTTCCACGAGATGCCGTTCCACCTGGCGGAGATCGGTCGCGCGATGCAGCGCTGCACGCACTTCCTCGCGATCGGCACCAGCGGCAAGGTCTGGCCCGCGGCGGGCATGCTCGCCGACGCGCGCGGCCGCGGTGCCACGACGTGGGTGCAGTCGCTCGACGAGCCGGACAACCTGGACCCACGCGATCGCTTCCGTCCGGGGCGCGCCGCGTCGGTCGTGCCGACGTTGCTGGCCGAAGTCGCGGCGGCGCTGGCAGTGCCGCCGCCGGGACGCTGACGTTCGTTGCCGCGATGCTCCGCTCGCTCGCGACCGCAACCGCCGACGTGTTCCGCGCCCCGGTGCCGCGCTACTGCGCCATCGCCACCGGGCTCGGCATCGCCGCGTTCGTCGCGCTCTGGCTCGGCATCGACGCGCTGGTCGGACTCGCCGTGGGCGCCGACGGAACGCTCCCCGCGGCGCTGTCGTGGCTCGGTGCGGCCGCGACCGTCGTGCTCGCGTGGTTTCTGTTCCCCGCAGTCGCGAGCGCCGTCCTCGGTTTGTTCCTCGAACCCCTCGTCGCGGCGATCGAACGCCGGCACTGGCCCGAACTGCCGCCGGCCCCGGGCTTGCCGTTCCTGACCTCGCTCGGCGCGGCGCTGCGTTTCCTCGGCGTGCTGCTCGCCGCCAACGCCGCCCTGCTGTTCGTGCTGGTCGTGATCCCGCCGCTCTATCCGTTGCTGTGGCTGCTCGCGAACGGCTGGTTGCTCGGCCGCGAGTACTTCGAACTCGTCGCGCTGCGCCGGTTGCAGCCCGTCGACGCGCGCGCGCTGCGGTCCGCGCACGGTGGCGAACTTCTCGTGCACGGCGTGCTGTTCGCCGGCCTGTTCGCGGTGCCGGTGGTGAACCTGCTGGTGCCCGTCTGGGCGACCGCGGTGATGGTCCATCGGCTCGCCCGCTGGCGCGAACCCGGTTCGTGAGCTCGACGCCGCCGCGCCGGGCGTTGCCGGCCCGCGCCGGACGCGCCATGCTCGCGGG
>CALFZH010000028.1:0-62571 GCA_937952215.1 uncultured bacterium | reverse complement strand
CTCCACCTTGAAGCTCAGCGAATCAGTCACGGGCTCGGTCTCCCCAACGTCTTTGACGCTGAGCCGCGGGCGCCGCTTGGGGCGCCCGTCGGCTCCTGCGTCGAGTTGGACGGCATCTCACAGGCCGGACAGCGCCAAGACAACGGGCCGCCGGTAGTCCTCATCCTTCTCGTTGAGTTCGATGCTCTTCGCTTGGACATCGATGTTGAGGAACAACTCGGCGTAGCGGCCCTCAGCCTCACTCTCGAAGAACAGCTTGATCTTGGCCGGGCCGGCATCGAGGCGTGACGGGTTTCCGCCCAGCGAGATGCCTGTGAATCTCGTCGCACGCTGCATCCTATGAGCACCGGCCTTCGTCACGTACAGCCGGTCGATCGCCTGCACGAGAGCATCGCTTGCTTGGCCAAGCGACTCGATCACGATTCCGCCTTGGTACGTGGGAATGTCGAGTCCCTCGAACTTGACATCCTTCCAGCCCGGCTCGATCACGATCGCGAAGGAAACGGGGCGATCCCCATCCTGTCCGACTGCGACGAGTCGCTCGCCGAGGTCAGGATCCTGCTTGCGGCTATCCATGGCGAAGGAGAGGTCGACAAATCCCTCAGCGGCCTTGGCCATGATCTGCGGCGGCTTTGCGCCCAGCGCACCATCGATCCCGGCATGCTTGACGGTCTCGTCACCTGAGCACCCAACGGCGACAGCAAGAGGCAGGAGAATCGGCCATGTCCGCATGGGGTCCGTCCAACTTCAACTTCGACGGAAGTGCCGAACGTCGGCTCTTCCGCCTTCCCCGCAGCCTAATTCCCCGCCCCCTGCCCGCAAGCCCGGGCAGGCCCGGGCAAGCGCGGAGTTAGGCCGACCGGCGTAACTACGTGGCGCGGACTCGATTCACGCAGCCACCCGCGTGCCTTCGGTTGGCGCCACGACCGGGGCGCACCGCACGACCACACGAGCAACCACACACGCCACCCAGAGCGCCACTCACCGCCACGGCAGCCGCGCCCCATCTCCACCAGCCGGCTTCCCCGGGGCCCGCTTCGCTGGCGCCACGACGCCCGTGATCGCTCCGAGCACGAACTCGAGCACCGCGTCGGCTTCCCATTCCTTGCCGCGCGCCAGCTTCGGCAGCATCAGGTGCGTCTTGCCCGCCTCGACCGGCCGCACGTCGGCGAAGCAATCGAGCCACGCCCCGCCGAGCGGCACCCCGGCCGCGTGCCGCACGACCAGCCGGTCGTTCTCGACCCACTGCACTCCGTGCACCGCGAGGCCCATCAGCCCGTGTTTGAGCCGGAACACGCGCAGCAGCGTGCGCACCGGTGCGGGCAGCTTGCCGTACCGATCGCGTAGCTCCGCCTCGAGGTCGCGCAGCCGTTCGTCGTCGACTGCCTCGTCCATCTCGCGCAGCAGTTCGAGCCGCGCGCGCGGGTCGGTGAGGAAGTCGAGCGGCAGGAACGCCTGCACGCGCAGATCGACGTCGACCTCGACCACGTGCACGTCGACCGGCTTGTGGGCCTTCGCCGCCTCGACCGCCGAGCGCAGCAGCTGGCAATACATGTCGTAGCCGACGGAAGCGATGTGCCCGGACTGCTGCGGCCCCAGCAGGTTGCCCGCACCGCGGATCTCGAGGTCCTTCATCGCGATCGCAAACCCTGCCCCGAGGTGTGAGAACTCCTCGAGCGCCTTCAGCCGCGCGCGCGCCTCGAGACTCGGCGGCTCGTCGCGGTCGAGCAGCAGGAGGCAGTAGGCCTTCTCGCTGGAGCGCCCGACGCGCCCGCGGAGTTGGTGCAGCTCGGCGAGCCCGAAGTGCTCGGCGCGGTCGATCAGGATCGTGTTGGCGCGCGGCAGGTCGAGCCCGTTCTCGACGATGGTGGTGGAGACCAGGACGTCGAACTCGCCGCGTACGAAGGCGCGCACCGTCTTCTCGATCTCGGCCTCGCTCATCTGCCCGTGCCCGATCGCGATCTTGGCGCCTGGCGCCAGTTGCCGCAGCCGCTGCGCCAGCACCGGCAGTTCGGGGATCCGGTTGTGCAGCACGAACACCTGGCCCTGGCGCCCGAGTTCGCGCAGCAGCGCGTCGCGCAGTACGGCCTCGTCGCGGAACAGCACCCGCGTCTCGACTTCCTGCCGGCCGGGCGGCGGGCTGTCGAGCGTGCTGATGCCGCGGATGCCGAGCAGCGCGCCGTGCAGCGTGCGCGGGATCGGCGTCGCCGAGAGCGTCAGCACGTCGACGTCGGCGCGCAGTTGCTTGAGCCGTTCCTTCTGGCGCACGCCGAAGCGCTGCTCCTCGTCGACGACGACCAGCCCGAGCTCGTGGAACGTCACGTCCTTGCCGAGCAGCGCGTGCGTGCCGACGACGATGTCGAGGCTGCCCTTGGCGAGCCGTTCTTCGACGTCGCGCCGCTCGCCGGACGTGCGGTAGCGCGACAGCAGCTCGACGGTGAGTCCGAACGGCGCGCAGCGCTGGGCGAACGTGCGCGCGTGCTGCTCGGCGAGGATCGTGGTGGGCGCCAGCACCGCCACCTGGCGGCCGGTGATCGCGACGCGGAAGGCGGCGCGCAGCGCGAGCTCGGTCTTGCCGAAGCCGACGTCGCCGCACAGCAGGCGGTCCATCGGCGCGTCCTTGGCGAGATCGGCCTGGATCTCGGTCCACGCGCGGGCCTGGTCGGGCGTGTCGCGGAACGGGAAGGCGTCGAGGAAGTCGCGCTCGAGTTCGTCCTGCACGTACGGCGGCCGCTTGACCAGCGCGCGGGCGCTCTGCACCTCGAGCAGTTCGGCGGCGAGGTCGAACAGGGCTTCCTGCACCTGCTCCTTGCGCCGTTGGAAGCCCTTGCCCCCGAGCTTGTCGAGCGGCGCCCGACCTCCCCCAGCACGACCGCCGCCGCTGCCGACGTACTTCTGGACCAGGTGGATCTTGCTCGCGGGCACGAGCAGCACCACCTCGTCCTGGAACGACAGCCGCAGGTGCTCCTCGGTGCCCTGGCCGCGGTGCACCAGCTCGGTGCCGAGGAAGCGCGCGATGCCGTGCACCGCGTGCACCACGAGGTCGCCGGGGCCGAGCTCGAAGAAGCTCTGGATGGCGCGGCTCGGCACCACCGTGCGCTCGCGCAGCTTCGCCTGCTGCGGGACGCCGGCGAACTCGACGTTCGACAGCGCGGTGGCCTGCAGCTCGGGGATGCGGAAGCCGCGGCTGATCGCGCCGGGCAGCAGTTCGACCTTCTCCTTGGCGAGGTCGACGCCCTTGTGCGCGAACACCTCGAG
Source organism: uncultured bacterium (assembly GCA_937952215.1). Classification (GTDB taxonomy): domain Bacteria; phylum Planctomycetota; class UBA1135; order UBA1135; family UBA2386; genus UBA2386. Next base: position 59,313 of record CALFZH010000028.1, on the reverse strand, counting down.
CAGCCGGTCGCGTTCGTCGTCGCTGCGGCAGAACAGCAGCACGCGCCCCTGCACGCCGCGGATGCTGCGCAGCCGGCCGGCGGGATCGGCCTCGCCCGAGCCGACGGCGCTGCCGGCGGAGAGCACCTTGTAGTCGAGGTCGTGGCTCGGCAGCGAACTCACGTCGACGCGCGCGCACGGTTGCAGCGTGTCCTGCACTTCCTGCAGCCGCGTGCGCAGATCCGGCGCGAACGCGGCGAGCCGCGCGCTGCGTTCGTCGAGGCGCAGCGGCTCATAGGCGACGACCAGCGTGCGGCTCGGCGTCAGGTGCCGCAGCACCGCGCCTTCCTCGGCGGCGGCCTGGTTGCCGAGCATCAGCGCGAACCGTTCGTGCACCGCGGTCGTGCGCTGGCTCGCCGGATCGAAGCTGCGGATCGACTCGAGCACGGTGTCGAGGAACTCCAGCCGCACGGCCTGGTCGGCCGCCATCGGGAACAGGTCGACGACGTCGCCGCGCACGCTGCACTCGCCTGGCGCCAGCACCAGCGGCACCGAACGCAGGCCGGCGGCGGTGGCGCGTTGCAGCACCTGCGCGCGATCGAGCCGCATGCCGGCGTACAGTTCGAACACCGCCCGCGACAGGCTGCGCGGGGTCGGCGCCGGTTGCAGCAGCGCCTCGATGCCGGCGAGCAGCGGCGCCTGGTCGGCGGCGTGCCGCTGCAGCGCGCGCTGCCGTTCGCTGCGCGTGGTCGGATCGGGCAGCCCGTCGTCGCCGGTCTCCTGCCGCGGCAGCACGTGCGAGCTGGCGCCGAACGCCGCGAGGTCGGTCTGCAACTGCAGGCTGTCGACGTCGTCGGCGGTGAGCACCAGCAGCGGGCCGTTGTGCCGCGCGCGCAGCGTGGCGATCAGCAGGCCCACCGAAGCGCCCCAGAGCCCGCCGGCCTTGCGCCGCGCACCGAGGGCGACCTGTTCGAGCAGCGTGCGCGTCACCGGCAGCCGCTCGAACTCGGCGAGCAGGCGCTGGGTCGCGGTGGTGGGCGGGAGGTCGGGCACGCGGCGGGCGCCTGAAGCTACGCTGCGGCGCGGCACGAACGAATAGTCGCGAGCCGTGCCGTAGCGTGTGCCCAATGGTGCGCCTCGCCTCGCTCGTCGTTCTCGTCTCCGTCCATGCCGTCGCCCGTTCGCAGGAGCCACCGTGGGCGGCGCGCGTCGACGCCGTCGTCGCCGAACGGCTCGCCGAGCCAGGCGCCGTCGGCTTCTCCGTCGGCGTCGCGCAGAAGGGGCAGGTGCTGCTCGCCAAGGGCTACGGTTCGGCGGACCTCGAAGCAGTCACGTCGGCGAACGGCGAGACGATGTTCCGCATCGGCTCGGTGACCAAGCAGTTCACCGCCGCCCTGATCCTGCGCGCCGCCGAGCGAGGACAACTCACGCTCACCGACCCGCTCGAGCGTTTCGTGCCGGAATTCCCGCTGCAGGGCAAGGTCGTCACGATCCGCCACCTGCTGAACCACACCAGCGGCATTCCGAGCTACACCGATGTCGGTCCGGAGTGGCACCGCAAGTGGCCGCTCGAACTCGAGCACGCCGAACTGCTCGCGCTCGTCGCCGGCAAGCCGTTCGACTTCGAGCCGGGCGCGGACTTTCGCTACAACAACACCGGCTACTACCTGCTCGGCATGGTGCTCGAGAAGGTGCACGGCAAGTCCTACGCGCAGGTCGTCGCCGACGAGCTGTGCACGCCGCTCGGTCTGTCGCGCACGCGCTACGACAGCAACCGCGACCTGATCGTGAATCGCGCGCAGGGCTACGGCTTCGAGAACGGCGTGCTGGCCAACGACGTGCCACTCGGCATGAGCCAGCCCGGTGCTGCGGGGGCGCTGCTGTCGACCGGCGGCGACCTGGTGCGCTGGTCGATGGCGCTCGCGGGCGGCAAGGTGGTCAGCGCCGAGAACTACACGGCGATGAGCACGCCGCTGATGCTCGGCGGCCGCGACACGCACTACGGCTACGGCCTGATGACCGGCAACGTCGCCCAGATGCCGTGCGTCATGCACGGCGGCGGCATCCACGGCTTCAACTCGCTGCTGCTGCACGTGCCGCAGCACGACCTGCACGTCGCCGTCGTCAGCAACGGCGAACGCGCGAGCAGCCAGAAGCTCGCCGGCGCGATCGTGCGCGCGGTGCTCGACGTGAAGGCGTTCGTCGCCAAGGACCTGCCATTGCCCGCGGAACTGCGCGACCGGCTCGTCGGCACCTACGACTTCGCCGAGATCGGAATGGCGCTCGACGTGACCGCGGTGGGGGACAAGTTGCAGGGCAAAGGCGATGCCGAAGGGCAGGTCGCGTTCGAGCTGCTGTTCCAGGGCGGGCGCGAGTTCCGCGCCGCGTTCGACCATGCGGTCAAGCTCGAGTGGAGCGAAGACGGCGCGTCGCTGCAGTTGCACCAGGGTGGGCGCGTGGCCAGCGGCCTTCGCCGGTGACCCGTGACCTCACGGCCCATCGCCGCCGCCGCGTCTCACTGGAAGTAGAGCAGCAGCATCAGCACGAGCAGGATCGCGGTCCACAGCAGCATGCGGTCGGTCGGCGAACTGCGCGCCATGCGGCTGTGTGGACCGTGCACGCGCCTCGCCACGCGCCCGAGTCGTTCCGCGGCGCCTGACACGGCGGCTCGCGCGACCTGCAGCCATCGCGCGCAGCCTGGCGCCAGGCGGCGGCCGGCAGCCGGTGCTGCGCGCCGCACGAGCCAGTCGGTGTCGAGGTTCACCGAAGGCAACTCCGGTGGATAGAGACCCGTGCGGCGCAGCCAGACGAACGCCAGCGCGGACCACAGCAGCAACTGCAATTGGGCGATGACGTGGGTGGCGTCGTAGGGGTCGTAGCCGGTCGTGAACGGCAGCCGTGCGTAGAGCAGGGACGGCGCGCAGCCGATGACCACGCAGAACGCGGCGGCGAGGGCCATCGCCAGCAGCATGTTGCGCGGCGGTTCGGCCGGACGCAGACCGGAGTCGTGGGCGAAGAAGGCGAAGAACGGGATCTTGATGCCGGCGTGGTGGAACACGCCAGCCGAGGCGAACAGCAGCAGCAGCCACACGGTGCCGTGCCCCTCGGCCAGCGCGGCGCTCATGATCATCGACTTGCTGACGAAGCCGGAGAACAGCGGGAACGCCGAGATCGACGCCGCGCCGACGATGCACAGGCCGGTGGTCGCCGGCATCGACCGCCAGAGACCGCCGAGTTCGTTGCCGCCGATGCGGCCGGTCTGCTGCAGCACCGCACCCATCGCCATGAACAGCAGGCCCTTGAACACCGTGTCGGTGCAGGCGTGCGCGACGGTTCCGGCCAGCGCCAGATCGGTGCCGAGGCCGACGCCGCAGACCATGAAGCCGACCTGGTTGATCAGGCTGTAGGCCAGCACGCGGCGGAGGTCGTTCTCGATCACCGCGTAGAAGATCGGGAAGCACGCCATCACGACGCCGATCCAGACCAGCGGCTCGTGGCCCGGGAACATGCGGGCCAGCGCGTAGACGCCGACCTTCGTCGTCAGCGCCGACAGCCACACCGCGCCGGTCGGCGTCGCCTCGGGATAGGCGTCGGTGATCCAGGTGTGCACCGCCGGGAAGCCCGCCTTGATGCCGAAGGCGGCCAGCAGCAGCCATCGCGCGGCGCCTTCGCCGTCGCCGATGGGCGCGACCAGCAGGCTGCCGCCGCCGTTCGCGAGCACGAGGGCGCCGGCGAGCAGCAGGAACCCGGCCACCAGCTGCCAGGCGAGATAGCGCCAGGCCGCCGCCCGCGCACGCGCGGTGCCGCGTGCCCAGACCAGCAGCGCGCCGCTGATCGAGAGGATCTCGACGTGGCAGAACAGCGACACCAGGTCGCCTGCGGTCACGGCCCCGATCGCCGCTCCGGCATAGGCCAGCGCGGCAGCACTCTGCAGCCGATCGCGCACGTGGGCGCTGAACAGCGCGGCGAGCAGCGCGGCGAGGCAGAAGACCCCCGCGAACGCCGCCGACAGGCCGTCGATGCGGCAGAGCACGAGTTGCAGGCCCGCCACGTCGACGCGCAGCGCCGCTGCTTCGGCAGTGCCGACGCCGGGCCACGCGAGCAACGCCGCGCCGGCGAGGACCGGCGCGCCGAGCAGCACGAAGGTCCGCAGCCGCGGACCGGCCAGCGCCGCGACCAGTGCGGCCAGCAGCAGCACGAAGCCGGGCGGCAGCTCACTCGGCATCGTAGTAGTCCTCGCTGCGCATCAGGCTGCGCCGCAGCGTTCGCGCCACCAGCACCAGGGCGACGCAGGCGATGAACCCGTAGAGGCTGTAGAAGCCGGGCATCGACTCGGCCGGGTGGACGACGTGGCGATGGAACACCAGGTCGATGGCGGCGATGGCGAGGCAGAGCGCGACCCAGAGGCGGAAGCCCCAGCGACCCTGTCCGCTCGGCGCCGTCATGGTTGCACCACCGCGGCGAGGGCCGTGAGCAGCGGCCCGGCGCCGAAGAACGAAGCGAGGCAACCGGCGACGGTGATCGCCATCGCGATCCGGCACGCCAGCGGCGCTTCGTGGCCTTCGTCGTGGTGCTGGGCGTCAGCCGGCGCGCTCGCCGGCGTGAACGCGCGCACGACGACCGGCAGCAGGTACCAGGCGCTGGCGACGGCGCTGGCCAGCCAGATCGCGAACAACAGTGGCTGCTCCGCGTCGAGCAGGCCCGCGCCGAGCCACCACTTGCTCCAGGTGCCGCCGAAGGGCGGCAGGCCGATGATGCTCAGCGACGCCAGCGCGAACGCGCCGAACGTGAACGGCATCGTGCGCGCGAGGCCGGTCATCGAGCGGATGCCGGTGCGGTGTGCAGCGACCAGGACCGCGCCCGCGGCGAAGAACAGCGTGATCTTGCCGAACGCGTGGGTGACGAGGTGCAGGGCGGCGCCGAGCGCCCCGGAAGCCGTCGCGGTGGCGATGCCGGCGACGATGTAGGCGAGTTGCGCGATGGTCGAGTAGGCGAGCCGTTCCTTGAGGTCGTCGGCGCGGCAGGCGATCAGCGACGCGGCGAGCATCGTGAACCCGGCGACCCAGGCGATCGGCGTGGCGGCTCCCGTCGTCGCCAGCGTGTCCAACCCGAACACGTACACCGCCACCTTCAGCAGCGTGAACACGCCCGCCTTGACGACGGCGACGGCGTGCAGCAGTGCGCTGACCGGCGTCGGCGCCACCATCGCCGCCGGCAGCCAGCGATGGAACGGCATCAGCGCGGCCTTGCCGACGCCGAACGCGAACAGCGCGAACAGCAGCGCCAGGCCGGTAGGGCCGACGCGGCCCGCCGCCAGCGGCTCCTGCAGGATGCCGCCCGGCGCGAAATCGAGCCGGCCCGCCAGCGTGTGCGTCGCCACCAGGGCCAGCAGCAGCATGCCGATCGACGTGCCGAGCAGCACGCCGAGGTAGATGCGGCCGGCGCGGCGGCTGGCGTCGGTTCCGGCGTGCGTGACCAGCGGGAACGTCGACAGCGTGAGCAGTTCGTAGAACACGAACAGCGTCAGCAGGTTGGCCGACAGCGCCAGGCCCATGACCGCGAACATCGCGATGGCGAAGCAGGCGTAGAAGCGCGTCTGGTTGCGTTCGCCGTGCGCGCGCATGTAGCCGATCGAGTAGATCGTCGTCACGAACCACAGTCCGGCGGCGACGCACGCGAACACGGCGCCGAGCGGTTCGAGGCGCAGGGCCAGGGGGGCGGTCGGCAACAGCGGCGCCAACTGCAGCTCGGGACGTTCGCCGGCGGCAACGCGGCACAGCAGCCAGGACGCGCAGCCGGTCGAGGCCGCCGCGGTCAGCAGCGAGCACGCCTCGCGCAGGTTCGGCCGCGCTCGCGCCAGCAGCACCAGCAGGGTGCCGGTGAGCGGCAACAGCAGGCACAGCAGCAGCAGCAACTCCGAGCTCACTTGCCGCTCCCCGTGACGCCGAGCAGTTCGTCGGCGGCCTGGGCCGCCAGGTCGACGTTGAAGGAGGTGAAGATGCCGAGCGCGATCGACAGCAGGCACAACACGACGACGACCGCGGCAGCGCCGAGGCCGACGCGGGCGGCGGGCGGTGGCGCGTCGTCCGCGCTGCCGAAGACGGCGCCGACGAGGCGGCCGACGTAGACCACCGCCAACAGCGACGTGCCGAGCACGACCACGGCGGCGAACCACTGGTCGGCGGCGAGCAGCGCATCGACGAGCAGCCACTTGCTGACGAACCCCGAAGTCAGCGGCACGCCGATCAGCCCGAGCCCGGCGACCAGGATGGCGGCGGCCGTCAACGGCATCCGCCGCGACAGGCCGCGGAGATCGTGCAGGCGCAGCGGGCGTCCGTTCGCGCCGAGCGCCGCGATCGCCCCGCCGAGCGCCAGGAACAACGCCGACTTGACCAGCGCATGGCTGGCGATGTGCGACAGCGATGCGGCAACACCCGCCGCCGTGGCGAGGCTGAGGCCGGCGATCAGGTAGCCGATCTGCGCGATGCTCGACCAGGCGAGCATGCGCTTGGGTTCGTCCTGGAACACGGCGATCAGCGAGCCGGCGACCGCGCCGACCAATCCGAGCGCCAAGAGCAGCTTGGCCACCGGCAGGTCGTCGAGCGCGAAGGTCGGCGCGAAGGCGGTGAAGAAGAACCGCAGCCAGAGGTAGAACGCGACCTTGGTGGCAGTGCCGGCCAGCAGCGCCGAGACGGCGGCCGGCGCGCACGCGTAGGCGCTCGGCAGCCACAGGTGCAGCGGGAAGATCGCGGCCTTCAACCACAGGCCGACGCTGACGAAGGCCAGTGCGGTGCGCACGGAACTGGTGTGCGACGTGCCCTGCAGGCGCACGGCGAGGTCGTGCATGTTCAGCGTGCCCGTCATCGCGTAGAGCAGGCCGATGCCGATCAGCAGGAACGTCGCCCCGACCGTCCCCATCAGCAGGTAGCGGAACGAGGCCACCAACGCGCGACGCTCGCTGCCGTGCGCGATCAGCACGTAGGTCGAGAGCGAGGCGATCTCGAGGAACACGAAGACGTTGAACACGTCCGCCGTCAGCGTCATCCCGTAGAGGCCGGCCACGCACATCTGCCAGGCCGCGAAGAACAGGTCGCGGCGGCTGCGTCCGAGCTCGTCGAGGCGCGTGATCGCGGCCCAGGCGGTCGTCGCCGCGACGATCGTCGCGATCACGACCAGCATGTAGGCGCCGGTGAGGTCCAAGCGGTGTTCGATGCCGATCGGCGGCACGAAGCCGCCGTAGGCGTGCCGCAGCGGGCCGCCGTCGCGCACCGCGACGAGCAGCCAGATCGCGTTGCCGAGGCCGAACAGCCCGCTGGCGGCGGCGAGCAGGCGCGCGAAGCCGGCGGAACGCACCAGCAGGCACAGCGGTGCCGACAGCAGCGGCACGACGACCTGCAGCGCCAGCGCGTTCATCGCACCTCGTCCTCGGCGTCCATCGCGTCGAGCGCGCCTTCCTCGATCGTGCCGAAGGCGTGCTTGATGCGCATGGCGAGCGTCAGCCCGAGCGCCGTCGTCGACACGCTGACCACGATCGCCGTCAGGATCAGCACGTGCGGCAGCGGGTTCGAGTAGACGAACACGCCGGGCTGGGCGATCGGCGGCGCGCCGCCCTGCACCTTCGCGACCGAGATGTAGAGGATGAAGACCGAGGTCTGGAAGATGGTGAGACCGACCAGCTTCTTGACCAGGTTGCGGCTGGCGATGACGGCGTAGAGGCCGAGCATCATCAGCAACACGAAGACGTAGTGGTTGAAGTGGCCCGGGAGGTCCATCGTTCTCAGGCCGGATCGACGTCGGCGAAGGCGAAGAAGACGGCGATCAGCACCGAGGCCACGGTCGCGCCGACGCCGAGTTCGATCGCGATGATGCCGACGTGCTGGCCGACCGTCGGGTCGGCTGCGAGCACGTCGTAGTCGAGGAAGGCGCCGCCGCGCAGCAGCGTGACCACGCCGACGCTCCCATAGACGAGCAGGCCGCCGGCCATGCCGCGTTCGAGCCACGCCTCGGGCACGATGGCCCTGGCGCGGCGCGTGCCGAACACGAGGGCGTAGAGCAGGAACGCGGTCGCGAACACGACGCCGGCCTGGAAGCCGCCCCCGGGGCTGAGTTCGCCGTGTGCCTGCACGTAGCACGCGAACATCAGCAGCAGCGGCAGCAGCATCTTGGCGACGACGCGCAGGATCGTGTGGTCGCGGTGGGGGGCGGGTTCGGCGCCGACTTCGCGGCGCTGGCGCCGCGGCAGCATCCCGAGCAGGGCCAGCACGCCGATGCCGGCGGTCAGGATCACGGCGGTTTCGCCGAGCGTGTCGAAGCCGCGATAGCTCGCCAGCACGGCGGTCACGACGTTGGGGATGCCGATCTCCTCGCCCGTGCGCTCGAGGTAGTGGCGCGCCACGTCGCCGTGCGCGGGCGCCTTCGGGTCGCCGAACAGCGGCAGGTCCGAGACGCCGTAGACCAGTGCGCTGCCGACGGCGACCGTGACGATCAGGGCCAGCAACGGCCGCTTGCGCGGCGGCATCGCCTCGCGACCGACGAAGTGCAATGTCGCCAGCATCAGCACCGTCGAGGTGCCGGCACCAACGGCGGCCTCCGTCATCGCGACGTCCGGCGCGTCGAGGGCCACGAACACGGCTGCCGAGAGCAGGCCGTAGACGCCCGACAACATCGCGATCGTGAACAGATCGCGCTTGCGCAGGATGGCGATGGCCGCGGCGATCAGGAACGCGAGCAGCGCGATGTCGGCGAACAGGGTCACGGGCCGGTCTCCTGCTGTTCGCGTTCCGGCGGCATCAGGCCCTTGGCGCGGGCGATCTTGGCCAGCGCGTGGCAGGCGGTCGGCGTCGTGATCCAGAGGAAGGCGAGGATCATCAGCAGTCGCGCCGACGCAGTGCCGAAGCCCCCGGCGATCGCCAGGCCGACCAGCACGAGGGCCGCGCCGAGCGAGTCGACGACGCCGGCCGCATGCATGCGCGTGAACACGTCCGGCAGGCGCAGCATCCCGGAGGCGGCGATCACCGACACCACGGCGCCCGCGATCGCGAGCCCGTATCCGACGGTCGCGAGCACGTCGGTCACTGGCGGCCTCCGCGCGGCTCGGCAGGAGGAACGTCGTCCGGTGCGGCGCCGAGGTCGCCGTGTTCGACGTACTTCAGCACGGCCACGGTCACGACGAAGCTCGCCAGCGCGTAGATCATCGCGATGTCGATGACGTCCTCCGCCTGGAACGTCGCGGCGTAGGCGGCCAGCCACAGGACCGTCAACGTGCCGAAGGCGTTGCTCGCCAGGATCCGGTCCGGCACGGTCGGGCCGAGCAGTGCCCGGAGCAGCACCAGTGCCATCGCCGTCGTCAGCAGCGCGAGCACCAGGGCGGCCATCAGCCGGTCGTCTCCGTGCTCCGGCGCAGCCGCGCACCGGTCTCGCCGCGCAGCAGCTCGTCGGCGATCTTCGCCGTGAGGCAATGCACGACGAGTTCGTGTTCGCCGACGTCGACGGTGATCGTGCCCGGTGTCAGCGTGGTCGAGTTGCCGACGATCGCGCGCGCCAGATCGTCACGCTGGGTCAGCGGCAGCCGGACCACGCGTGGGGAGATGGGCGGTCGGCGCGCGAGCAGGATGCGCAGCACCTTCGCATTGCTGGTCACGACCTGCCAGATCAGCCAGGCCCAGTAGCCGAGCAGGCGCGGGATCAGGTGCGTTGGATGTCCTTCGACGTCGAGCACCCCGGCGCGGCGGGTGAGCGCAATGACGATGGCGAGGCTGCCGGCGAGGAACGCGAGCAACACGCCGTCGAAGCGGCCCGAGCTGCCGATCCAGAAGGCCGTGAGCACGGCCGCGAGGCTCAGCGTCCGCATCGGTCAGCGGAGCGGTCGCGAAGGGTCGAGAGGGGACTCGAGGCGACGTGTCACGATGTCGGCGGGTGCCATGCGCGCGAACGGAGGGGGCTGCGGACAACCTAGATGTTCGCGTCGTGCGAAAGCAAGCTGGTTCGCCCGGGCGGTTGCCGAGAGGGGCACGACCGGAGACCGCATGTCGTGGTCGCCCGACGCATCGCTCGCGAGCGCGCGCCACGGCGCGTCACGGCAGCATCGACAACAGCGTCGCCGCGGGCACGACGCATGGATCGGTGCGCGTGAAGGGATCGGCGGCGACGAACGGCAGGTCGACGACCACCTGGAACGCGTGTTTCGCGCCGGTCCGGGCCTGGAAGTGGTGCAGTGCCGGCGACAGCGAAGTGTCGGCAGTCTTGCCCTCGACCAGGAACCACGGCTTGCCGTCGCGGACGACGCAAAAGTCGACTTCCCGCTGCTGCTTGTCGCGCAGGTAGCGGAGTTCGAAGCGACCGAAGCCCAGGTCCTCCCAGTTCTGCACGGCCTTGAGCAAGTGGCAGGCGAGGAACGTCTCGGTGCGCTGCCCGGTGTCCGTGATGCCGGACCAGTCCGTGAGATACCACTTCGGCTCCTTGCGCAGCGACTTGGTGACGTTCTCGAACCATGGCCGCAGCAGGAACCCGTGCTGCAGCTGCACCAGGATTGCGACCCAACGAGTGCACGTCTCCGGAGTCACGTGCACCGCGTTCGCCAGCTCGGAGAACGTCAGGCTGCGACCCGAACGCTCGCGCAGCAACTGCTCCAGGACCTCGACCTGGGCCAGTTCCTGCACGCGCGTGAGGTCGCGCACGTCTTCGCGAACGAGCTGTTGCCGTCGCAGCTCGCGCCAGCGGGTTCCGAATCGCGAGTCCTTCTGGAATGGCCCGGGGAAGCCGCCGCGTTGCAGCAACTGGTCGAAGCGGGCCCGTGGCAGCGATGTCGGCCGTCGCAGCAGTGCTGCGGGCACGTCCTGGTGCAGCAGTTCGCCGACCGACAGCGGATGCATGCGATAGAGGAAGTAGCGTCCCATCAGGCTGTCGCCGCCGCGGCGATAGACGTCGAGGCGGGAGCTGCCGGTGACCGCGATGCGCGCGTGATCCGCGAACCCGTCATAGAAGCCCTTCAAGAACTGCTTCCATTTGCGGTGCTTGTGCAGTTCGTCGAAGACGACGAGTGGTGGCTGCGCGCCGAGTTCGGCGAGTCGCAGGTGGGCAGCCACGGCCTTCGGACCCCGCAACAGAACGCGCCGGTCGTCCTGGTCGTCCCAGGTCATGTAGCGGGCATCCGGATCGAGCGTGCGACAGATGGTCGTCTTGCCAACCTGGCGCGGGCCGGCCAGTAGCGCCATCTGTCGGAGTTCGCCGAAGTGTCGGTGCAGGACGGCCGAGTAGAGCCGGGGCTCGAGGTGGGGCGGGACCATGGTCGCCTACATCGTAAATTGGTCCGGACCAATTTACGAACATTCGAAAAACAGACCAGGCGCTGCCGGCTGCTGGGCACCGGCGACCGCCGCCTCAGCCGGTCGTGAACACCGCGTAGTCGTCGCGACCGCGGCCCTTCGCCAGCGCCCGGTCCATCGCCGCCGCCACCGCGGGCAGCACCAGCAGCGGCGCCTTGCCGGCGGCCTGCTGCATCAACGCGGCGTCCTTGCGCGCCATCGCCAACTCGAAGCTCGCCGGGCCACTGCCGGCGCGGGCGATGCGCTGGCCGAGGAACGGCAGGGCCGCACCGGGCTTGAACACCTCGAACAACGCCAGCATGCGATCCGCGGGTACGCCGCTGCCGGCGCCGATCGCGATCACGTCGGCGAGCGCTGCGGCCAACGCGAAGAACATCGAGTTGCCGGCGAGCTTGTAGACCGCCGCGAGGTCGTCGGCCTCGCCGACGTGCCAGACCTTGCCGGTCATCGGTTGGAGGGTCGCCACGTGGCGGTCGGCCTCGGCCGCCGCGCCGGCGACCAGCATCAGGCCGCTCGCCTCGCGCGCGTTGTTCGGCGACATGAACACCGGGGCCGGCACGTAGCGAACGCCCGCGGCGCGCAGCGCGGCGCACCGCGCCTTCACCTTCGCCGGCAGGTTCGTGCTGTGGTCGTAGACGGCAACGCCTGCCCCGAGTGCTGGCTGCAGCGCGGAGAGCACGGCGTCGACGGCGGTGTCCTCGGCGAGGACGAGGTGCACGCGCGACGCGTTGCGCACGCAGTCGGCCGGGTCGTCGGCGGCGACCGCGCCGCGCTGGACCAGGGGTGCGAGCTTGTCGCGCGTGCGGTTCCAGATGCGGACCGGGTTGCCCTTCGCGAGCAGGTTTTCGACCATGCCTGCGCCGAGCAGGCCGGTACCGAGCAGTGCGATCGTCATGGGGCGGGCATGCTCGGCGGGGGCGAGTCGGCGCGCAACCGCGGGGACCCGGCGGGTCGGGTAGGTCATGCAGAGGGGCTCACGCCCGCGAGAGCGACAGCAGCGCGCCAGGTCGGTGCGATTTTTTTTCGACTCAGGGAGCGATGCGCACCTTGGTCGCGTGGGTGCCGCCGTACGTGCCCGCCACCGGTTCCCAGTACGCCCACTGGAACCAGCCGGCGTCGCCGGCGAGGGCCGGCAGGTACGGGATCGGCAGCGACTCGCGCAGGTAGCCGTCGCCAGCCCCACTGCCCGCGGCGTAGCGCGCCATGAAGTAGTTGATCGGCGCGATGTGCACGTCGATGCCGTAGGTGGAGAACAAGTTCTCGATGCCGACGTCGCCCCAGACGAGCGCAGCGAAGCTGCCCGCGCGCACGTTCAGCAGGGTCGCGGCGAACTTCGAGTTGCCGGCGAACGGGCGGCCGCCCTCGAAGCCGAGTCGCGCCGGCCACGCCGGATCGCCGCCCGATGCCTGGCCGAGGCGATGCAGCCCGGCGTCGCCGACTTGTGGCGGCGTCAGGTTCTGCATCGTGACCATCACGGGCTTGCCGCCGGGCGTGGACGGCCGCAGCCCGGTGACGAGCAGGTCGAGGCTGCCGTCGCCGGCGAAGTCGACCGTGCGCAGCAGGCCCGGTTGTGCGTGCAGTGGCAGCAGCGGGAACTGCGGGCTCGTGATCGACGACCAGGCGTGGTAGCCGGGCAGGCGCGTCACGGTCCAGGGCGCCGTCGTCACGCCGGGGCCGCAGGCGATCAGCAGTTCGGTGGTGCCCGGACTGGTCGTGCTCGTCGCCGTCGCCGCCATCGTCGTGTAGCCGCGCAGGATCGCGAGGTCGTCGTTGCCGTCGCGATCCCAGTCGCCGGCGACGATCGCTGGCAGGAAGTCGTTCTGGCCGGTCGCGTTCATCGGCAGCGCGACCAGGCCCGAGGCGGCGCCGTACATGCCGCCCTGGCCGTTGCCGGCGAACCACTGCACGAGGCAGTAGGTGCTGTTGCCGTTCGGCACCGTGTGCGCGAACACGTAGTCGAGGTTGGCGTCGCCGGCGACGTCGGCGAGGGCGAACGCCGAGCAGCGGCCGGGCGTGAGGTTGAACGTCGGCGCGCTCGCCACCAGCTGGCCGCCGACGAACGCGAAGTGCAGCACGTCGTGCGTGAAGGCGCCGAGCGCGCCGGTCTCGACGACCACGACCACGTGGTCGAGGATGCCGTCGCGGTCGAGGTCGGCGACGTCCATGTCGATCGTGCAGCCGCTGAGCGGCTGGCGATGGATGTCGAAGCCGCCGTCGCTGCGTTGCCGGTAGAAGCCGAGGAACCCGGGCCGCGTGGCCCCGCCCCAGCGATCCAACGGTCCGCCAGCGAGCAGGAAGTCCATCCGGCCGTCGCCGTCGAAGTCGGCCGTGCGGATGCGCGGGAACACGTAGCCCACGAACGGCGGCGAAATCGGCCAGCCGGCGAGCAGTATGTCGACGAGCACGTCCGGGGCGAACGCGCTGGCGTCGAGCCGCGTCGCGCCGAGGTTGCGATGCACGTGCACGCCGCCGGCGTTGGAGACGCTGATCAGGTCGGGAAGCGAGTCGCCGTCGAGGTCGCCGGCCGCCATCGCGATCGCACTCGGCAGCAACTGCGAACCGGGCACGAACGAGTGCACCGGGCCGGTGATCTTGGTCTTCAGCGCGTGACCGTTCTCGTCGAAGCTCGTCGCGTTCGAGCCCCAGAACAACGACGGGCAGAGCACGTCGTCGCTGCCGTCGCGGTTGACGTCGAGCACGGCGGCCGTGCCGCTCAGGGTGAATGCCTGCGTCACGACGGGCGGCGCGAAGGGCGGTGGCGCTTGCGCGAGCAGGGGCGCGGCCGCGGCCGCGAGAAGGAACCAGGACGCCGGCGACGCAGCGCCGGGGGTCGTGCCCGAAACCACTTGAGTCATCTGCCCCTCCCGTTCTCTCGATCACTCGTTGTCTCGAGTCGCGCGACGCAGGAGCAGCAGCGGCACGGGTCGCCCATCAGGGCAACGCAGTGGTCGCGGTACTCCGCTCCTCCTTTTCCCGTGCTCGAGTCATGTCGGACGAATGCGCCGGATCGGCGCCAGCGAAGATCCTCGGTCCGCCGCGGCGGCACTTGAACGGATTCGCGAGAACGCCGGCGATCGCTGCCGGGATGTCGCGAATGACCACGCTTCGCGCCGTGCGCCGGGGCCGGCTGTCGACGATCGCGACGCCGCGGGCGCCGTCAGTCGCCGTGCAGCGTGTGCAGCAGCGACTCGGCCGCCGCCTTCTCGGCGGCACGTTTCGTGCGCGCGCGGCCGGTCGCGGCGCGGCCGTCCGGCGTGCGCGCCTTCACGACGAACTCCTGCTGGTGTTGCAGCCCGGTCGTCTCGACCAGTTCGTAGTGCGGCTGACCGAGGCCGTGGTGCTGGCACCAGTGCAACAGCGCCGTCTTGCTGTCCTTGGTCGGCTCGGGAGCGTCGGCGAGTCCTCGCTTCGGCACGAGGTGGCGCCGCACGAACGCGCGTGCCGCGGTGACGCCGCCGTCGATCAGGATCGCGCCGAGCACGGCTTCGACCAGGTCGGCGCGGATGCGTTCGCTCTGGCGCTCGGCATCGCGCAAGCCCTTGCCGCTGACCAGGTGCGTGGTGAGGTCGAGCCGTCGCGCGGCCGCGGCGAGCGGGCCACGGCTGACGATGCGGGCGCGGGTCTCGGTGAGCTGACCCTCGGCGACCTCGGTGTCGGCGCGGAACAGCACGTCGGCGACGGCGAAGTTGAGGAACGCGTCGCCGAGGAACTCGAGCCGTTCGTAGCTCTTCATGCCGGCGTTGCCGGTCGACGCGTGCGTCAGCGCGCGGTCGAGCAGGCCGAGGTCGTCGAACGTGTGCCCGAGGCGCTGGGCCAGTTCGCGCAGGGTGCGGGCGCGCGCGGCGGTGGGGGCGTCGTCGGGAGTCGGCATGGCGAACCGAGCCCGCCAAGGTAGGCAAGGGTCACGCGCGCCGCTAGCCGCCTACGTCGTCCTTGTGGCCGCCGTGACCATCCGCGATCCTGGCCGGCTCCTGCGAAGAACCACGACGGAGGACCAATGCTGCAGCGACTCCCAGGCCTGGTGGCCCTGACGATGACGACGGTCGTCGCGGCGCAAGACGATCCTGCGGCGTTCCGATCGGCGATCGAGCAGTCCCTGCGCGCGCACCCGTTCTTCTCGCGCGTGTCGTTCACGCTGGTCGAGCGGCCGCCGTTCTTGTTCTGCGTCGAGCGGGCGCCGAACGACGCGGCCGACCACGATGTCGGCGTCGTCAACTCCTTCCTGCCGTACTTGCGGGAGGTCGTCGCCCAGTTCGACGAACACTACGTGCGGCCGGCCGGACTGGTGCGGCGTCCCGAGGCCGGTGGCTATGCGCTGGCGATCCTGAGCAGCGCGGGCCGCTACGTGGACTTCCGCACCGCGATCGGCAACCCGTCGCTGGCGAGCACGCGCGCGCACTACACGCCGTCGCTGCGGCTCGCGGTGACCTACCAGGACACCTTCGCGCGCCACAACACCAAGGGCGAGGAACGGCATGCGTTGCTGCACGAGTTCGTGCACGCGCTGCAGCACGCGCACTCCGCCGACGGTTCGATGCCGAAGCCGGTGTGGTTCAACGAAGGGCTCGCCGACTACCGCGCGAGCAGCACCAACGTCGCCTCGTCGCTGCGCGAACCGCCGTTGCACGAGCCGCACGTCGCGGCGCTGGCCTACGGCTACGGCCACCCGGGCGGCCGGTTCTTCCTCGCGCCGATCCGTGAACTCGTCGCTGCCAACTCGTACGCCGACGTCGTCGCCGCGGCGACGAAGCGCAACGGCGCGGAGCTGCCGTCGGACGTCGTGCTGTCGATGTTCTACGCCCAGGCGGCGATGTTCGTGCGCTTCCTGCACGAGGCCGAGCAAGGCAAGCACCGCGCCGGTTTCGTGCGCTACCTGCAGGCGGCGCAACGCGGCGAGTCCGGCGTCGCGGCGTTCCTGCGAGCGATGGCGATCGACGAAGCCGCGCTCACCGCGGTCGAGAGCCAGTGGCTGGCATGGCTCGACCCGGTGCTGCGGCAGCAGTACCCGACGCTGCGCGACCTGACCAAGGGCGAAGCGGACGCCAACGGGGCCTTGCCGATGCCGCCACCGTCCGCTCTCGACCTGGGCGGCTTGCAATGGACCGCGGCCGACCTGGCCGAGCGCTTCGCCGCGGTCCGCCGGCTCTGCGTGGCGGGGGAGTACGAAGCGGCGTCGGCGCTGCTGCCGGGCGATGCGGAGGTCGCCGAGGGCGAGCGGGCCTTCCTGCAGCGGGAACGTGCGCGCGTTGCCGGGCTGGCGACGCTGCGTGACGACGCGCTGGCGGACATCCTGAACCGGAAGGCGCAACTCGCCGTCACCGTGAACGGCGCGGCGCTGCGCGGCAAGGCGTTGCGGCGCGAAGGCGCCGCGGTCGTCGTGCAGACGGGCAAGACCGAGACCACGGTGCCCGTCACCGCGCTGACGCCGGCATGGCTGGTCGTGGAGGGCCGACGGCTGAAGCGGTTCGAGGGCGGCAACCGGTGGCTCGAAGTGTGGACGCGTTGGCTGAAGGGCGATGCCCTGAAGTCGATGCAGGGCCTGCTGCAGCTCGAGTACGCGGCGGTCAAGGACCTGCGCACCGACCTGCCGAGTGACCTCGATGCGGGCCTCGGGACGGCCGGTGCGGCACTCGACGAACTGCTGCGGCTGCCGGTCAGCGACGACCGGGAACTCGCCGCGTCTGCACTGGTGCGCTTGCAGGCTAACGTGAAGGCGTTCGGCAAGACGCCGACGTTCGAACGGCGCAAGGCGGCGATCGAACGCGTCGCGCGCGCCTACGCCGAGCGCGCGTTCCGCGGCGATGACGCCGCGTCGCTCGGCATCCAGGGCGCCGTCACCCGCGGCGACGGCGGCGTGTTGCAGGTCGACTATGCGCCGCCGAGCCCTGCCGCCGTCGCCGACTTCGCGCGCGTGCCGCCGAAGGAGCTGGAAGGCGTGCCGAAGGCAGAGAGCAAGATCGCGTACAGCGGCGCGAGCGGCCTGCAGGTCGCCCCCGACGGGTATCAGCTGATCGGCTCGGCGTGGCTGCGCTGGCCGGTCGCCTTGGGGGGCCGCCAGGTCGTCGAAATCGACTACGTGATCGACGCGGACTTCGTGCCGGACTTCGGCGTGGCCCTGTGCGCGACCGCGGGGCGCATGCTGCTGGTGATGCCGACCGGTGGCGTGCAGGCCTTCGATCCCGAGGGGCAGTTCGTCGACGCCGTCGGTGGTGGCGCCCAACTCATGGCGGGCGCGACGCACAAACTGCGCATCGAGCACGATGGCAAGAAGAGCGCGACGGTCAGCATCGACGGCAAGGTCACCGCGAAGCTGGGCGACGTCGGCCGGATGAAGGCGGGCGACGTGATGTTGTTCGTGCACTCGAGCACGGCGGTCCGGATCGTCCGCCTGAGGGTCGCCGGCGTGCCGACGCCCACCGACCCACAGAAGATCCGGGAACGGTACGTGCTCGGCGTGCTGCGCAGCCTGTGGCCGTGATCGGCCCGGCCCGCGCGGCTACGCCTCGGCTTCGCTGCGCCGTTCGTTGCGCTTCCGGTCGGTTTCCTTCAGGTGCAGCTTGCGCAGCCGGATCGACTTCGACGTGACCTCGACCAGTTCGTCGTCGCCGACGTACTCGAGGGCATCCTCGACGTTGAAGGCGCGCGGCGGCGGCAGCTTGACGAACGTCTCCTTGGTCGAGCTGCGCACGTTGGTCGCCTTCTTCTCGCGCACGACGTTGACCACGAGGTCGTTGTCCTTGCAGTGCTCGCCGACCAGCATGCCCTCGTAGACCTCGGCGCCCTCGGGCACGAAGAACGTGCCGCGGTCGCGCAGGCCGTCCATCGAATAGAAAGTGGTCTGGCCCTGCGCCATCGAGACCAGCACGCCGGCGGTGCGTTCCTCGATCGAGCCGCGGAACGGCCCGTAGCCGTGGAACACGTGGTGCATCGTCGCCTCGCCGGCCGTGGCGTTGAGCAGGCGGCTGCGCACGCCGATCAGGCCGCGTGCGGGCACCGTGAACTCGAGCCGCGTGAACGTGCCCTTGCGGTCCATCTTCAGCAGCTCCGCCTTGCGGGTGCCGAGGATCTCGATCACCTTGCCGACCGCGCCCGCGGGCGCGTCGACGGTCAGGTACTCGATCGGCTCCTGCTTCTCGCCGTCGACGATCTTGAACAGCACCTGCGGCTTCTGGACCGCGAACTCGTAGCCCTCGCGGCGCATCGTCTCGAGCAGGAAGCCGAGGTGCATCACGCCGCGGCCCGACAGCTTGAAGCTGTCGGCGCCCTCGCCCTGCTCGACGCGCAGCGCCACGTTGACGCGCAGCTCCTTGTCGAGGCGATCGCGCAGGTGGCGTGAGGTGAGGAACTTGCCGCCGTCCCTGCCGGCGAACGGCGAGTCGTTGACGCGCATGACGATCGTCATCGTCGGCTCGTCGATCGCGATCACCGGCATCGCCTCGGGGCGATCGAGCGCAGCCAGCGTGTCGCCGATCTCGATGTTCTCGACGCCGTGGATGCCGCACAGGTCGCCGGCCTCGATCAGCTTGGTCTCCTCGCGCGACAGCCCGACGAAGCGGTAGACGCCGCGCACGGTCACCTCGCGCTGCGTGCCGTTGCGCGACAGGTGCACGACGCGGTCGTTCGGCTTGATGGTGCCGCGATGCACGCGCCCGATCGCGATGCGGCCGACGTAGTCGCTCCAGTCGAGCGTGGTGACGCGGAATTGCAGGCCCTGCGTCGCGTCGTCCTTCGGCGGCGGGATGTGGCTCAGGATGGCTTCGAACAGCGGCTTCAGGTTCTTGCCTTCGCCGCCCTGCCGCGCCGCCTCGAGGTCCGGCGTCATCCAGCCCTGGCGGCCCGAACCGTAGAACACCGGGAACTCGAGGGCGGCCTCGTCGGCGTCGAGGTCGATGAACAGGTCGAACACCTCGTTGACGACTTCCTGCGGCCGGGCCTCGGGCTTGTCGATCTTGTTGACGACGACGATCGGCTTGAGGTGGTGGCTGAACGCCTTCTGCAGCACGAAGCGCGTCTGCGGCATCGGGCCTTCCGCGGCGTCGACGAGCAGCAGCACGCCGTCGGCCATCGACAGTACGCGTTCGACCTCGCCGCCGAAGTCGGCGTGGCCCGGCGTGTCGACGATGTTGATGCGCGTGCCCTGCCAGGTGACGACCGTGTTCTTGGCCAGGATCGTGATGCCGCGCTCGCGTTCGAGTTCGTTGCTGTCCATCACGCAGTCGCCGACCGCCTGGTTGTCGCGGAAGGTGCCGGTCTGGCGCAGCAGGCCGTCGACCAGCGTGGTCTTGCCGTGGTCGACGTGGGCGATGATCGCGACGTTGCGGAGATTCTGGGCCATGGCAGCAGGCGGGCGGACGGGGGGCGCGGGTTCGCGAACGACCGCGCGTGCACGGCCGGACATCAGGGGGCGAGGATTGTCGCGATCGCCTGCGATCGGTCAACTGCCGCATGGCCCGGGCGGGCCGATCATGGGCAAGGCAATGGCAACGACGGTGCCGAGGGCGGCAGGGACCGGCAGGCGCAGGCGCTGGTGGCGACGGGCGCTCGTCGGCTGCGCCGGTGCCGTGCTGGTCGCCGCCGGCATGCACACGCACGTGCTCTTGGCCGCGAGTGCCCACACGTCGGCGGCGGCGGATGCGCCGCTCGCGGACTGCATCGTGGTGCCCGGCGCGCGCATCCACCGCGACGGCACGCCGTACGACCTGCTCGCCGATCGGCTCGCCGCGGCGCACGACCTGTTCGTCGCCGGGCGGGCGGCGCGCATCGTGGTCAGCGGGCGCGGCAGCACGGTGCTCGCCGAGGACGAGGTGGGGGCGATGCGCCGCTGGCTCGAAGCCCGCGGCGTGCCGGCGGCGGCGATCGTCGACGACGGGCTCGGCCTGCGCACGCTCGACACCATGCGCCGTTGCCGGGAACAGTTCGGCATGCGGTCCGCGATCGTCGTCACCAACCCGTTCCACACGCCCCGCGCCGTGTTCCTGGCCCGCGCGGTCGGTCTCGACGCCCATGGCGTCGAGGCGCCGTACCGCCGCGACTACTCGACCGGCACGATGCTGAAGAACCGCGGCCGCGAGGTCGCGGCGCGCGTGTGGGCATGGCTCGACGTGTTCGTGTTCGGCGCCGTGCCCTGATCACGGCACCGGCAGACCGAGGGCGCGCAGTTCGGCGGCGAGCCGCAGCAGCGGCAGGCCGACGATCGCCGTCGGGTCGCCGCCGACGATGCGCTCGAACAACGCGATGCCGAGCCCCTCGATCTTGTAGCTGCCGGCGCAGTCGAAGGGCCGCTCGGCGGCGACGTAACGCGCGATCTCGGCGGCCGACAACGTGCGCATCGCCAGCAGGGTGGTGTCGACGAACTCGACGAGGCCGCGCGGGTGCACGATCGCGACGGCGGTCAGCAGCCGATGCTCACGCCCCTGCAGGCGCGCGAGCTGGGCTTGGGCGTTGGCCGCGCTACCGGGCTTGTCGAGCACGATGCCATCCAGGGTCGCCGCCTGGTCGCTGCCGATCACGATCGCGCCTCTTCGTGAGGCGGCGACGGCCTGCGCCTTCGCACGCGCCAACGTGGTGACGACGGCCAGCGCGTCCGGCGCCGTGCGCTTGACCGTGTCCTCGTCGACGCCGGGCGCGATCGTGGTGAACGGCAGAGCCAACCGGGCGAGCAGGTCCCGCCGGTACGGCGATGTGCTGGCGAGGATCAGTTCCTGCATCCCAGCATTGCCGGCGATCGAAGTGCTGCCGTCCACCTGGAAATCCGGTCGGGCCCGCGGAGTTGTCCCCCGGCCCGACCGGGCACTACGCTGCCCCGTTTCTCCATGAACATCGCGTTCCTGTTGCCGTGCGGCGCCGTAGCGCTGCTGTCCCTGCTGGCCTGTGGCGACGGCACGACCGCCGCCGAGGCGTCGACCACCGTCTCCGGGCCGCAGGATCCCGCGCCGAAACCCCTGCCGCGCGTGCGCATCGACCACGAGACGGTGCGGCGCCTGTTTGCCAAGGACCCGAGCGCGGAGGAAGTCGACAACCCGCTGACGCCGGAGAAGGTCGCGCTGGGGCGCGCGATCTACCACGATACCGGCCTGTCGAAGGACGGCGCGACGAGCTGCGCTTCGTGCCACGACCTCGGCAAACACGGCATCGACGGCAAGTCGGCGGGCCCGGGTGGCCGCAACACGCCGCCGACCTGGAACGCGGCGCGGCAGTTCCGGCAGTTCTGGGACGGGCGCATGGCGACGGTCGAGGAGTTGGCGGTCGCGCACGCGCTCGACGCCAACGGGCTCGGTCTCGCCGACGAGGGCGAACTGGTCGCGAAGCTGAAGGCCAAGCCCGAGCTCGTCGAGGGCTTCGGCAAGGCGTTCGGCGGCGGCGAGGCGGTCACCACCGCCAACTACCGGCTGGCAGTCGGTGCGTTCCTGCGCTCGTTGACGACGCGCTCGCGGTGGGACGACTACCTCGGCGGCAAGGACCAGGACGGCAAGGACGTCGCCGGCAACACGCGGGCGCTGACCAACGACGAACTGTTCGGCCTCAAGGCGTTCATGGACGTCGGCTGCATGACGTGCCACGTCGGCCGGCTGGTCGGCGGCCACATGTACCAGAAGACCGGCGTGCTGAAGCCCTACCCGAGCAAGGACGAAGGGCGCTTCCTGCTGACCCAGAGCGATGCCGACAAGTCCTTCTTCAAGGTGCCGTCGCTGCTGAACGTCGAGAAGACCGGGCCGTACCTGCACGACGGCAAGGTCGGCACGCTCGAAGAAGTCGTGAAGCTGATGGCCGACATCCAGCTCGGCAAGCAACTGACCGACGACCAGGTGCGCGGCATCGTCGCGTTCCTGAAGGCGTTGACCGGCGAACTGCCGGCGAAGTGAGCCGCTACGCGGCCGGCGCTTCGGCCGCGGCGACCATGCGCGCATAGGCGCCGCCGCGGGCGATCAGCTCGCGGTGCGTGCCGGTCTCGACGATGCGGCCGCCCTCGAGCACGAGGATGCGATCGGCGGCGCGCACGGTCGACAGGCGGTGGGCGACGACGAGCGCCGTGCGGCCGCGCCGGGCGGCGGCGAGCGCGCGCTGGAGTCGTTCCTCCGACGCGCTGTCGATCGCGGCCGTCGCTTCGTCGAGCACGAGCACGTCGGGATCGACCACGAGCGCGCGCGCGAACGCGAGCAGTTGCCGTTCGCCCTGCGAGAACGTGCCGCCGCGTTCCTCGACCTGCGCCTGCAGACCCTGGGGCAGCGCGCGCACGAAATCGGCGGCGCCAGCGGTCTCGAGCGCCCGCCACACGCGCGCCTCGTCGATGCCCGGATCGAACAGGCGCACGTTGTCGAGCACGCTGCCGGTGAACAGGAACAGGTCCTGGGCCACCCAGGCGATGCGCGAACGCAGCGCGGACACGTC
The DNA here is from genome assembly GCA_937952215.1 of uncultured bacterium. Lineage (GTDB taxonomy): Bacteria > Planctomycetota > UBA1135 > UBA1135 > UBA2386 > UBA2386. The sequence goes on along the minus strand of CALFZH010000028.1, from coordinate 36,622 downwards.
GAGGTCGCGCACGTCCTCGCCATCGACGGTGACACGGCCGCTGGACACGTCGCGCAGGCGCCCGACGAGCGCCAGCAGCGTCGACTTGCCAGCGCCCGTGGGGCCGACGATCGCGACGGTCTGCCCCGGTTCGACGACGAACGACACGTCGTGGAGCACCGGTTCGTGTTCGCCGTAGGCGAAGCCGACGCGCTCGAAGGCGAGCCGGGCTTCGCCGCGCCGAGGACTTGGCAGGCCCGGCGCGCCATCGGCGCGCGGCGGCGGGAAGACCGGCGAGGCGAGCAGGCCGAACACGCGTTCGCAGCTCGCGAACGCGGCCTGCAGCACGTTGTACTTCTCGCCGAGCTCCTTCACCGGCGCGGTCAGCATCCCGTAGTAGAACCAGAACAGCACGAACTCGCCGGGCCGCATCGTGCCGCCCAGCACCGCGTTGCCGCCGAACCACAGCAGGCCCACGGTCGTCAGCCGCAGCGCGAAGTCGACGAGCGAGAAGAACACCGAGAAGTGCAGCACGGTCGCGCGCCACGCCGTCGCGGTGTCGTGGTTGCGTTCGGCAGCCCGCGCCGCGACCGCGGCTTCGCGGCCGAACGCGCGGGTCGTGCGCACGCCGCCGATCAACTCGGTCAGGTAGGCGTTCTGCAGCGCCAGCTTGCCGCGCACCGCCCGGTAGGCCCGCTGCGCGTTGCGACGGAACGCCACGCTGAGCACGACGACGACCGGCGTCGTCGCCAGCGTGAACAGCGCGAGCGGCATGTCGAGGAAGAACAGCACGACCAGTACGCCGACGATCTTCAGCAGGTCGAACACCGACTGCAGTACGCCGGTCGCGATCAGTTCGTTGAGGTTCTCGACGTCGGACGTGACGCGTGTCGTCAGCTTGCCGGCCGGGTTGCGTTCGTGGAACGACGGCGGGGTCGCCAACAGGTGCGCGAACAGGTGCCGCCGCACGTCGCGGATCACCCGCTGGCCGTTCCACGCGGTCAGCAGGCCGTAGACGTAGCCGAGCACTGCACCGCCGAGGACGGTGGCCAGGAAGCCGAGTCCGTACCACAGCAGCTCGCGCAGCCGTTCGTCGGCGGGGCCGTCGCCCTGCATCGGTCCGTCGATCGCGAGCTGCAGCAGCTTCGGGCCGAGCATCTCGAGCGAGAACGACACCAGCAGGATCAGCAGGCAGCCGAGGAAGCCGCGCCGGTACGGGCGCACGTACGGCCACAACTGCCGGAGGAAGTCCGGCTGGAAACGACCCTCCGGCGCGTCGTCGGCGTACGGATCGCTCACGGCCCACCGCCTTCGAGCGCGCGCGCCTCGGTCTGCCGGCGCCACGCCGCCGCATACAGGCCGCCGCGCGCGAGCAGTTCGGCGGGCGTGCCGGCCTCGAGCACACGTCCGCCGTCGAGCACCAGCACGTGGTCGGCGTCGGCGACCACGGACAGGCGGTGCGAGGCGACCAGCAGCGTGCGGCCACGCCGCTGCGCGCGCAGGCCGTCGAGGATGCGGCGCTCGGTCAACGGGTCCACCGCGGACAACGTGTCGTCGAGCAGCAGCCCGGGCCGATCGCTGCGCAGCGCGCGTGCCAGCGCCACGCGCTGCTTCTGGCCGCCGGACAGCGTCACACCGCGCTCACCGACGATCGTCGCCAGCCCTTCGCGCAGTTGCGGCAGGTCCTGGTCGAGCGCGGCGGCAGCGACCGCGGCGTCGATCGGCCCGTCGGCCGGATCGTCGTCGGCGAAGGCGACGTTGGCGCGCACCGTGTCGCTGAACAGGAACGGTTCCTGCGGTGCCGACGCGAACAGCGCGCGCAGCGTCGCGGGCTGCACGTCGAGCACGTCGTGCTCGTCGACGAACACCGTGCCGCGCGGCGGGTCGTAGAAGCGCAGCAGCAATGCCAGCAGCGTCGACTTGCCGCTGCCGACCGGGCCGACGAGGCCCAGCTTGCCGCCGGCGGGCAGCGTGAAGTTCACGTCCTGCAGCGCCGGTTTCATCGCACCCGGGTAGGTGAACGTCAGGTTCTGCACGCGCAGGTGCCCGCGCAGCGTCGGCGACTCGCCTGCGGTCGCCTCGGGTGCGACCTCGAACAGTTCGGCGATGCGGATGCCGGCGGCGTACGCGCGCGGCAGCGTCGCCAACGTCCAGCCGAGGATCTCGAGCGGGAACGTCATCAGGCCGAGGTAGCCGATGAACTGGAACAGCTGCCCGATCGTGATGCGGCCTTCGATGGTCTGCCAGCCGCCGACGGCGAGCACGCCGAGCATCACCAGCCCGCTGGTCGAGTGGGTCAGCGCGTTGAGCAGCGAGCGCAGGCGGACGAGCCGCAGGTTCGCGAGCAGGTAGCGGCGGTTCCTGGTCGCCATCGCCCCTCGTTCGCGCGCCGTCGCGTCGAACTGGTGCAGCACGCGGATGCCGGCGAAGTCCTCCTGCGAACGCTGCGAGATCTGCGCGATCGCCTCCTGCGACTTCTTGCTCCAGACATGCAGGCGCGGCAGCAGCGTCCGCATCGCGACGAACAGCACGCCGAAGGCGCCGAGGCACGCCAGCGTCACTGGCACGTCCATGCCGAGCATCAGCCAGAGGCCCGCCGGCAGCAGGCAGAGCGTGCTGCCGCCGTGCAGCAGCAGCGGCCCCATGACGAACCGCACCAGTTCGACGTCCTGCGTCAGGCGGCTCGTGATGTCGCCGGTACGCGAGCGGTCGAACCAGGCGATCGGCAGCCGCTGGAGGTGGGTGACCAGCGCGTCCTTCAGGTCCTGTTCGACGTACCGGGACGCGTCGATCAGGTTCTTGCGCGACACGTAGCGGCTGGCGTTCTCGACCACGGCGAGGCCGCACAGCAGCCAGCAGGTCTCGGCGAGCAGGTCGCGACTGCCTCCGGCGTGCAGGTGGTCCAGCGTTTCGCCGAGCAGGCGCGGCATCCACAACGACACCGCGGCGTGCACCGGCACGAGCGCGGTGCCGATCGCGACGATGGGCCAGTGCGCGCGCAGCATCGCGAGCGGGCGGCCGAAGGCGCGGCGAAGCATGGCGAGCCAGGACAAGCACGCGAGCATCCGCACCGCACTCCGGCGTTGCAATTGCCGACAGTGCAGCGCCGCCCTGGCGGTCCAGGAACGGGACCGCCGCGTCACGCCGGAGGCCCCCGACTGCCGATACCCCACGGACCATGCCGAAGCCCGACCAGAGAGAGATGCGGCCCATGCAACCAGGACCTTCTCGGCGGCAAGCCGGCTTCACGTTCGCCGAACTCGCGTTCGGCCTGCTCGTGCTGGTGATCGGCGCAGCCGTGCTGATCAACCATCTGACGATCAACTACCAGGCGACGACCAGCGAACGCGACCGCGTGTTCGCGTTCAGCAAGGCGCAGGCGATCCTCGCCGAGGTCCAGAACTTCGTCGACCGCGGCAGCATCGAGACGGTCGACCTCGACCTGCTCGACGACGGCGTCGTCAATCGTCCGTCGTTGACCATCGAGGAAGACGTGGACGGCAACCTGCTGCTCCCCGAGCACGTGCGTTCGGGCAACATCCGCCGCGGCGGCGACTGGCTGTGGTCCCGTCGCATCACGGTGCAGCCGTTCGCGGGCGTCGACAACCGCAACGTGCGCTACGTGACGGTCCGCGTCTACAAGCGCGACGACAACGGCACCGAACGCGCGGTCGCCGACCTGTCGGCGGTCGTGAACTCCGCCGGCGAGGCGTTCCCGACCTCGCAGACGTACGACGTCTACCTGCTGGCGGTCGAGAACATCCCCGGCTGGTGGGTGTTCATGGACTCGCTGAAGCCCTTCTTCGAGTCGATGCTGCTCGACATGCAGACCCGCAACCCGGGTCTCAACTTCCGCGTCCACTGGATCACCAAGGCGGCGTTCGGCCGCAACCAGCTGTACCGCCCGTACACCAACGACGCGAACGACAGCCTGGCAGCGATCCCGCACGTCTATCACTACCCCGGTCGCATGCCGGACGGCAGTGCGTCGGCCTACTACTACGTGCCGGACAACATGCGGGCGCGCATCAACGTCGACGGCACCGAGCGACACGGGCAGAGCGCGTTGAACCCGCATCCGTACGCGCTCGCGGACTTCTTCAACCACGCGATGCGCTACGAGGACGAGCTGGCGCTGTGGAACCTGCGCGTCGCGGCGGTCGAACAGCGCGAGCAGGAACGGGCCGACGCGGTGCTCGCCGGCACGGCGATTCCCGACGAGCTCGAGGACATGTCGAAGGAGCCGACGTTGCGCCTGCTGCTCGAGGGCATGAACAGGAACCCGGCCTTCTACCGCAACGCCCTGGTCATCAACCTGCACGGCGAACTGCTGCCGATGCCCGCTCTGCGCAACTTCAGCGACCCGGCGAAGAGCCAGGTTGCCTATCCGAACCTGCGCGTCGTGACGCACCCCGAGGAGCTGCGCACGCGCAACAACGAAGCCGGCGTCAGTGACTCGCTGATCCTGCGCATGTACGCGTGGGGCTACCAGACCAGCGCGACGCCGTACGCCGGCAGCCCAGGCAGCGTGCCGGTGCTGCGCGACCCGATGGTGGTCGATGTCGTCGGCCTGAACCTGACCGACCCGTTGCAGCCGACGCGGCTGTCGGCTGCGTGCACGTTGCTCAACGCGCCAGGTGGTGTGTCGGTCGCAGGTTCCACGAACTACGCGACGACGTGGCAGGTGGCCAAGCACGCGACCGGCTCGCCGGCGCCGGTCACCGACGAGATGAACTACCGGGCGGCGTGGGTGCCGCCATCGGGGGGCGTCAGCGGCTACACGCGCATCTACCTGTTCAACACTCCGGTCGGCGCGCCGCCGGTCACGCAGGGCGGACTGCAGTACGGCCTGGCCGCGACGGAACGAGCGCGGCTCTACCAGATGGAGTACATCCCGACCCCCGTTGGCACGACGGTCGGCACCCCGGCGTTCACGCCGGACCTGACGTCGGCGGGCGTTGGCCCGAAGAACACGGCGCGCTGGCAACTGCGACTCGCGCCATCGGTGCTGGCCAGCAACGGCATCAACGGCGACTTCACGGTTGCCGTGCGCACCCGCATCGGCTCCGGCTTCACGTCGGGTTCGACCACCTGGGAACAGGGCGGCACGATCTGGCCGACGCCGGTCGATCCGGACAACCTGTCGGTCACCTACGCGTACTGGACGAACAGCGCCGAGGACGTGCCGTTCACCGAGCGCGCGCAGTTCAACGGGGACCCGCGCCACGTTCCGTACCGGGACTGCTTCAACGGCGGCAACGACTTCCCGAACTCGTACAACTGGTACCTCGACGACCTGCGGGTCACCACCAGCCCGACCGAGTACGGCGCCAACGACTATCCGAGCCTCGTGATCACGTCCGGCACGCCGGCGACGACGCGGTTGACCGATCGCTGGGGCAACGGCGCAGCGCCCGGCCTCACCTGCGACGTGCCGCGCTACTTCCAGCTGCTGCGCGAGGCCCTGGTCAAGAGCCGGTGCGTCTACTCGTCGATCACCGGCTGGTCCTACTACTACCTCGGCGTCGGCAACGACATCGGCTACGACTCGGCGAACGGCTACGCCAACTCGATCCCGTCGAACCTGACGCCGCACGGGTCGCCCGGGGCGAACGGCTTCATCAACACGATCACCGGGGCGCGCAAGTACGTGCGCGCGGTCGGTGCGAACTACTGGTGGGGCATTCCGTGGCTCGGCGAGCTGTATCCCGACAGCGTGGCGGCGTCGCAGTGGCTCGACACCGCCGGCGGCACGCAGCCGGTGCGCGGCAACTTGACCGCGGGCACGACGACCGGCCAGTTCTACCAGGCGAACTGCAACGCGGTCTACGCCGGCAGCAATCGCCAGGCCTTCGGCACGGTGCTGCTCGACCACGGCCAGCGCACGTCGTCGTTCGGCTGCACGACGTTGTTCAACATCGGCACCAACGCGTCGACGTTCCAGCACAGTTCGTCTGGGGCCAACGGCACGCTCACGGCGCTCGGCGCCGAGATGGCTGCCAACTACGGCCTGTCGGCGCCGACGTCCGCGCCGGTCTCGCGCCCGTTCCGTATCAACGCGAACACCGGCGTCGCCGAGCACTGGAACCACGCGCCGTACGCGTCGGCGCCTGGGCGCTACACGGCCTCGGTCTTCAAGACCTACTACTCGCACGCCGACGGCTCCGGCTCGGCGGCGATCAAGCTCGTCGACCCCGGCAACGCGAACGCGGCGTACATCGTCGTCAACGGCATCTCCAATGCCGTCACCAACGGCACGTCGTTCATCGCCGAGTACACGCTGCTCAGCCTCCTGCACACGATGCTCGAGGCCGGCAGCACGACCAACACCCTGCGCATCCAGCAGCAGCCGCGCGTCGAGATCACGTCGCCGACGTCGATCAGCGAACTCGAGAACCCGGACAAGATCACCGTGCAGTACGGCGTGCAGTGGCGGCGGTGGGATGGTCTGCCGTACTCGCAGACCGGCACGTTCTCGGAGAACGAGTCGCAGCTCGAATACGTCATCCACGTCTCCCGCGACGGCGGCGACACCTGGACCTACGTGCAGGACGGCTCGCCATCGACGCCCGGCGTGCGGCCGGCCAGTTCGCTCTACCTGCGACCCGACTTCGGCACCGGCTCCGAGAGCTACGAATGGGACGTGTCGTCGGACCACCCCGAAGGCGTCTACCGGTTGCGCGTGGACTGCTACCGCCAGGGTTCGAACCAGCACTTCGCGTTCCACCAGACGTCCCTGTTCATCCAGCGATGAGGCCCGCCATGCAAGACCGTGCCCAGGCCCAGTCCGGATTCACGCTCGTCGAACTGATCGTCACGGCGGCGTTGCTCGGCGGACTCGTCTACGCCGTGTCGACGCTGTCGCTGACCGGCGCCAGGAGTCAGGAGTACGCGCGGCGGCTCAGCCGCGCGACCGAGATCACGCACGAACTGATCGACCAGATCCGCACCGAGGCGATGTCGTGCTCGCGCGTGTTCGGCAACGACGCGGAAGGCAACGCCAACCTGGCGCTGCTCGATCTCGGCGGCGCACCCACGCCGGTGGCGAGCCGGCGGCTGCCGACCATCTCGACCGACGGGGTGATCCAGCCCGACACGGCCGGGACGCAGATCAGCGGCAACACGCTGTTCTTCACGCGGCTGGCGTGGACCGACCGGTTCGTGTGCAGCAGCGGGCAGGAGTACCTGACCGACGTCTACCGGTGGATCTACTACTACCTGACGCCCGAAGGCGGCGGGCCCATGGTTGGTTCGCCGATCGGGCTCAACCTGGTCCGCATCGAGAGCGAGCCGCTCGTCGACGCCGCCTCGATCGACCGCATCACGGTGGTCGCCGACCGCGCAGAACTGCTGCAGCACCTGCTCGACGGCACGCCTGACGCCACGGGCGTCGCGCGCACGCGGTGCGAGGTGGTGTGGCGCCGCGGGGCCCTGCCTTCGGTGGTGGGGACGCTCCGCATGATCGGCAACGGCGGAACGCTCAGCAACAGCCCCGCCGTTCCGCGGCCGTTGTCATGGAACGTGTTGCGCTCGGCCCCGACCGTTCGTGGGCTGCTCAGCTACCGGCACCACTCGGTCGCCACCAACTTCGCCCGCGCGAACTTCGGCGTCGGCCGCTACTCCGTGGTCAACCTCGCCAGCGGGTTCCCGCACGGGTTCGAGATCCAGGTCGTCGGCCCCGCGACCGCCCGCCAGATCCTGGTCCACCTGGTGATCGCCAGCACGAACCGTGAGGGCCAGTGGGCCTGGAGCGAGGTGCAGGTCATCATCGACGCCAGGGATCTCTGACCCGGACCGCCGGCCAGGCCATGGGGGCGTTGCACGTCGGGGGGGCGGTCCCTACGCTGCTCCGCCCTTCCGGTCCCTACCGGCTACCCCCGCAGCCCGATCCATGGAAAAGAGCCTCCCGCAGGAGCTCGTCAAGCAGGTCGGCGGTTCGTTCCGCCTGACCGCCCTGTTGCAGAAGCGCGTCCGTGAGCTGGTGCGCGGCCAGAAGCCGCTGTTCGAGACCCGCGAGCGCAACTACATCAAGATCGCGAGCGAAGAACTCAAGCGCGGCCTGATCGAACTGGTCGCCGACGAAGAACAGACCGGCCCGACCAAAGTCGAAGTCTGAGTCGCCGCGGTCGCTGCCGGATCACGACGGCTTGTGCCGCCGCTGCTCCTCGATCGTGGCGATCGCCGCGAGCAGTTCGGCCGGCGTGCGCGCGACGCCGCGCGGCTCGTTGCCGACCATCAGGTGCACGATGGGCTCGGGTCCGGCTTGCAGGCCGCTGCGTGACAGCAGCACCGGGTCGTGCTTGGGATCGAGCGTCTGCACGATGCGCGACGGCACGTAGGTCGACAACGCCGTGCGCCGAAGCTCGACGGCGGCAGCGCTCTCGCGGTCGCCGACGATGGTGAGGAACAACGGCTCGTAGAAGATCAGGTCGATCGCGCGGCCGTAGCCGGCGACGTAGTAGCCGTACTCCTTGTAGTCGTCCGCGAACGCGGAGAGCGCCTGCACCGCCTCACGCCCGAACTCGGGGCGGCGCGACAGGTACGACAAGCGGACCAGGGACTCGGCCATCGTCGCGTTGTCGAGGATCGAACGGTTGCGCCGCCGCATCGAGCCCTGGTTGCCCGGATCGTGCAGGATGTCGTAGAAGCCGCCGTTCGGCGCGCGCTGCCGCAGCAAGGCGCGTTCGGCGATCGCTTCGGCCGGGAGCAACAGGTCGGCGTCGCCGGTGTTCTGCGACGCGTCGATCAACGCGCGGATCAGGTGCGCCTGGTCGCCGAGCATGCCGGGCAGGTGCCAGGTGCCGTCGTGGTAGTGGAAGACGTCCTGTCCGTCGTAGAGGTTCTCGAGCAGGAACCGCAGCGTGGTCATCGCCTGGTCGCGCCACTCGGGGCGTGACAGCACGGCGGCGGCCTTGAACAGGGCCGAGACGGCGATCGCGTTGGCGTGGCAGTAGACGGTGCGATCGAGCGAGGGCGGCTCGGTGCGCCCGGCCGCGTCGCGGGCGAACGCGTCGGCGTCGCCGTCCTGGCTGCCGGCGAAGGCGCCGGTGTGGTGGTCGCGCATCACGCCGAGCATCCACCGCACGATGCCCTCGGCGGCGGCCCGGTACGCCGGCTTGCCGAAGACCTGGAACGCCTCGAGGTACGCGCGCAGCACCAGCGCGTTCTGGTCGAGCAGCTTCTCGTACTCCGGCGTCTGCCAGTCGGGCGTGCGCGAGAAGCGGAAGAACCCGCCGGCGACAACGTCGTGCAACGGGCTCGCCATCATGTGGTCGAGCGTGAGCTGCACGACTTCGCGCATGCGCTCGTCGCCGCGCTTGCTCACCTGCACGAGCGCGAAATCGAGCGCTTCGGGGTGGGGGAACTTGCTGCCTTCGCCGAAGCCGCCGTGGCGGTGGTCGAGCTTCTCGTAGATGGCATCGGCGATGTCGTCGACCATCTCGCGCCGCAGCTTGTTCTGGGGCGTTGGCCGCTCGACGCGGTGCGCCCACAGTTCACGCACGCCGCGGCTGATGTCGTTCTTGTCGCGCTGCCACGCCGCCCGCACGCGCTCGAGCCGCCCGCGCAGCGCCTCGGCGTCGAGCCAGTTGTCCTGTGCGATCAGCTCGCCGTCGGGCGTCAACCAGGCGATCGTCGGCCAGCTACCGGTGCCGTAGCGCTGGTTGACGTCGGGCCGCCGTTCGGCGTCGACGTGCACCGGCACGAAACCATCGTGCACCGCGGTGACGACCTGCGGATCGGCGAAGGTCGTCGCCATCAGCTCGCGGCAGTGCTGGCACCACGGCGCGGTCAGCAACAGCAACACCGGCCGATCGGCCGCTGCCGCGGCCTTCAAGGTCGCGGGGGAGAAGTGCTGCCATCGGATCGAAGTGCTCATCGCGGCGTCTCTGGCGCGAAGTCTACGCGGCGCTGGCCCGATCGGCTGGCGCGCGCGCGGGCCTTCAGTCGCTGCGCGGCGGGTCGCCCGGCTGGAAGGCGCCGAAGCCGTCGAGCGTCGGTTGCCGGACCTCGGTGCGCACCGTCGCGGCGCGCTTCGCTGGCGTGAACGGCAAGCGCGGCACGTCGGCCCACAGCGTCTCGAGGCCGTAGTAGGCGCGTGCCTCGGGCAGGAACAGGTGCACGACGATGTCGTCGAAGTCGAGCAGCACCCAGTTCGACTCTTCGGTCTCGAGACCGCCGGTGTTGCGGCGACGACGGCCGCGCAGCGCCTTGTGCTCGAGGTCGAGTTCCTTCGCCAGCGCCTGCCCTTGCCGCGTGCTCTGCACGGTCGCGACCACGAAGTAGTCGGCGATCACCAGCGGCCCGGACACGTCGAGCACGACGATGTCCTTCGCCTGTTTCTCGTCCAACCGCTGCGCGATCTGCAGCGCGAGGTCGCGGGTCGCCGCGAGCGGGGTGTTGCGGGAGCGGGACGAGGTGGCGGGGGCGGGGGTGCTCAAATCGTGGTTCTCGGGACGGAGGTTCTTTCGCAAGATCGCTCGACCGGAGAATAGCCTCTGCGGACGATGGCGGAACCCCCCGTGCTCGTGCCGTCCCGGTTTCAGCCCGGTCGCGTCCGGGCCCACGAGGACCTTGTCCCGGTCGGGCCGCAACCCTCACGCAGGGTTGCCCGATCCTTCATCCCTGCTACCGGGCCGTTCCTGTGCGCCGGCAGAGCCAGCACGCTCCGGCGCGAGCCGAGCGATGGGGTGCTTGCCGCGTGATGTGCGTTGCGGCGCGGCTCGCCGCCCGCTGCGTGCGTTCGCCTGCCGTGTTATCGGAACAGCGGCAGGGCGATCAGCGCGGCGATCGTCATCAGCTTCATCAGGATGTTGATCGACGGGCCGGCAGTGTCCTTGAACGGGTCGCCGACCGTGTCGCCGGTGACCGCTGCCTTGTGCGTGTCGCTGCCCTTGCCGCCCAGGTGACCCGCCTCGATGTACTTCTTGGCGTTGTCCCAGGCACCGCCGGCGTTGGCCATGAACAGCGCCATCATCACGCCTGCGGCGGTCGCCCCGGCGAGCAGGCCGCCGACCGCCGCCTTGCCGAAGATCATGCCCATCGCCACCGGGGCGACGACGGCCAGGAGACCGGGCACCACCATCTCGCGCAGCGCCCCTTCGGTCGAGATCGCAACGCACCGGGCATAGTCGGCTTCGCCGCCGGTGCCGTCCTTGAGACCCTTGATCTCGCGGAACTGCCGGCGGACCTCTTCGACCATCGCGTTCGCGGCCTTGCCGACCGCCTTCATCGCCATCGAGCTGAACACGAACGGCAGCATCGCGCCGACCAGCATGCCCATCACGACGTTGGCGTCCTCGAGGCCGAGCGACACGCCAGCGGCGACCTTGTAGGCCGAGAACAGGGCCAGCGCGGTGAGCGCCGCCGAGCCGATCGCGAAGCCCTTGCCGATCGCGGCGGTGGTGTTGCCGGTCGCGTCGAGCGAGTCGGTGCGCTTGCGCACTTCCGGCGGCTGGTGCGACATCTCGGCGAGGCCGCCGGCGTTGTCGGCGACCGGGCCGTAGGCGTCGACGCCGAGTGAGATGCCGAGCGTGCTCAGCATGCCGACGGCTGCGACGCAGATGCCGTACATCCCCGCGAGGTCGTTGCAGAGGTAGATGGCCAGCGCCAGCAGGATCGTCGGGATCCAGGTCGACGCCATGCCGGTGGCCAGCCCGTAGATGATGTTGGTGGCCGCGCCCGTCTGCGATTGCTGCGCGATCGTCTGCGCCGGCGCCATCTTCTCGGAGGTGTAGTACTCGGTGACCTTGCCGATCAGGACGCCCACCACGAGGCCGATCACCATCGCCAGGTAGACGTTCCAGTGGCTGACCGGGGCGGCCGTCGAGCCGAGGTCGTGCAGCGGTTGCGGCTGCATCAGCATGGTGACGAAGGCACCGCCGATGACGAGGAACACCGAGGCGGCGATCAGGCCGCCGAACAGCGCCTGCGACAGCTTGCTCTCGTCGTCGGCCTTGACGCGGAACGTGCCGAGGAAGCTGGCGATGATGCCGACGGCGGCCAGCACCACGGGATACAGCAGCAGGCTCGTCTGCGCGCTCGTGTAGCCGTCGCTGCCCGGCAGGCCCGGCACCAAGGACCAGCCGATGATGGCGGTCGAGATGATGGCGCCGACGTAGCTCTCGAACAGGTCGGCACCCATGCCGGCGACGTCGCCGACGTTGTCGCCGACGTTGTCCGCGATCACCGCCGGGTTGCGCGGGTCGTCCTCGGGGATGCCGGCCTCGACCTTGCCGACCAGGTCGCCGCCGACGTCGGCTGCCTTCGTGTAGATGCCGCCGCCGACGCGCGCGAACAGGGCGATCGACGACGCACCGAAGCTGAAGCCGAGCACGTAGTTGACGAAGTTGGTGCCGTCCTGACGGTAGATCAGCATCAGCAGCGTGATGCCGAGCAGGCCCAGGCCCACGACCGTCATCCCCATCACCGTGCCCGACTTGAAGGCGATGTCGAGCGCGGCACCGAGCGAGCCCTTCGCGGCCTGCGTGGTGCGCACTGCCGCGCGCGTCGCGCAGTGCATGCCGAAGTAGCCGGCACCGGCCGAAGCCGTCGAACCGAGCAGGAACGCGAACGCGGTCTTCCAGCCGAGGAACTGCTCGGCGGTCCCGAACACGCCGATCAGCAGGAACACGACACCGACGAAGACCGCGAGCCACTTGTACTCGGCGTGCAGGAACGCGCGCCCGCCCTGCTGCACGGCGGCGGCGATCTTCTGCATCTTCTCGTCGCCCGCGTCCTTCAGCATGATCTGCTTGAACAGCGAGACGGCGTAGGCGATGCCGGCGACAGCGATCGCGAGCGAGAGGACGTTCCAGAGTACGTAGGACATGAAGCGTGGCGCCGGCGCGGGGGGCGTCGGCCGAAAAACGGGCCGGCACGTTAGCCAAGTGCCCCTCGGTGGGGCAAGCGCGACCCGGCGTCAGACAGCCGGTGGGCCGTCGCGGCGTTCGGTCGGCTCGCCGGCGGTCGTCGCGGGCGCCGCTGCCTGGTCCGGAGCCGGCGTCGTTCCGGCCTCGCGCACCGGGCGCTGCGGCTGCACGAACGTCTCGGTCGGCCGCTGCTGGCGCGAGAGCCGCCGCCGCCGCCGCCACAGCCAGAGCCACACGCCGAGCACGGCGAGGCCGGCCAGTGCCGTCCACAGGATGCCGCGTTCGACGCGTTGCACGGTGTCGACGACGCTCTCGATGACACCGACGCTGTGGTAGCCGAGCCAGGTCAGCAGCGGCACGCTCATCGCGATGCCCAGCCCATCCAGGCACAGGAACCGCGGCCACGACATCTTCATGGTGCCGGCGGTGAAGAACGCGACGACGCGTATGCCGGGGATGAAGCGGGCGATCAGGATCACCAGGTCGCCGCGGCGGCGGAACCAGCGGTCGAAGCTGGCGAGGCGCTGCTTGGTGACCACGTAGCGCAGCCAGCGCAGCCGCAGCAGGCGCACGCCGAACACGCGCCCGAGCAGGAACGGAACCACGTCGCCGACCAGGATCGCGCCCGCGCACCACAGCATCATCCACGGCAACTGCGCGTGGTCGGGGAACTTCGCGCAGACATAGCCGGCGGCCAGCAGGCCGATCTCCTCCGGCAGCGGCAGGCCGAGCCCGCACAGCACGAACAGCACCGCCACGGCCAGGTAGGGGTTGGCGACGATGGCGGCGACGATCTGCTCGAACATCGGCGTTCTGTCAGCGGAGGTGGGGGAGCAGCAGGGCGAACCGGGCGTCGGCCGCGACCGCGGCGAGGTCGACCGGGGCGCCTTGCAGGCGGGCCACGACGTCCTGCAGCCGCTGCCGCCAGATCGTGGCCAGTTCCTGGTCGCGCACGTCGCGGCTGCGTTCGATCGCGGCCAGCAGCACGGCGATGGCGCCGCTGCGATCGCCGGCGGCGAGCAAGCCGGCAGCCAGCGTCGGTGCGAAGAAGGTGCGCTGCTCGCGCACCGCGGCGCTGGGGAACCGGCGTTCGGCCTCGGCGAGCCACGGATCGGCCATTGCCGCTGCCCCGCCGCTCGTGGCCAGGAGCGCGGCCAGCGCCGGCTCGCGGCGGCATGCGACCTCGGGCAGGAAGGCGAGGCCCTGCAGCAGGTCCAGTTCGTGCCGGCCCGCGCGCGGGCGCACCGACTCCAGCCACGCCATCGCCAGCTCGAGCCGCACGCGGGCGCGTTCGCCGCGTTGCCGTTCGTCGGTGACCGCCGGCTCCTCGGACAGCGCGTAGCGGAAGGCGAACGCGCAGTGGCCGTCGATCCACGCCGGCAGGAAGCGCATCAGGTGCTGCGCGCGCGCGAACGCTTCGACCGGGTCCGCCGTGCGCCCGGCATCGCCGAGGCTTCGCCAGGCGAATGGCAGCACCGCAGGTCGCACGATCGCGGCGCCGAGTTCGCGCAGTTCGTCACCGTCGGGCTGCAGTGCTACGGCGGCGATCGCGAGTCCGAGCACGGCAGGGCCGTGGCGGCGGGCGAAGGCGATCATCGGCGGGCTCTCGCACGCATGCGGGGATCATGGCGAACGACCCCTCGACGTGGGAAGGGTACGGGCACCGGGTTTTCGTCACGTCCGGCGTCGGGCGAGGCTCGCCGCCAGCAGCGCGCTGGCACCGATGGCACCGCACGTGAGCGACGCGTTGCGCACCGCCGCCGATGCGATCCACTCGCCGCGCAGGAGTGCTGTGACCGCGCCGTCGAACGCCCCGACGCCGCCGATCGTGCCGACGAACACGAGGCTCGCGAGCACGGTGACGACCGTCGGCGTGCCGGCGGCAGTGCCGGCGAGTGCCGCCAGCGCGCAGGCGGCGAACGCGGGAGCCAGCGCGACCAGGGCCAGCAGGAGGCCGTTCCACAGCGTGCTGCGGTCCGTCGCGCCGACGACGACGAGCGCGCCGGGTGGGAACGCCAGCGGCACCGAGCCGTCGACGTACTCCACGCGCACTTCGCGCAGCGGCCGGCGCGGAAACGACAGCTCCACGCGCTGGCCGGTCTGCACGATGCGCGCCGGCAGGTTGCCGAGCAGTTCGCCGTCGCCGTGGATCGCCAGCGCGGCGCCCACCAGGTCGGCCGTCGGCAGGCCGGCGAGCGGCTGCACGTGCACGGCGCACCATTCGTCGGTCGCCGGCAGGGCGAACTCGAGCGAGCGGCGGGCGGCGGCGAGCAGCGGTGCCGCCGGCGGCGGGGGGGCGTGGTGGAGGTGCGCGACCGCGGGGGCGCCGAGCGCCCTCGCCAACCCGCAGGCCAAGGGCAGCGTCAGCAGCAGTTGCGCGAGCAGGATGCCGAGGATCGCCTGCGGCACGCCGCCAAGGCCGCCGCGCGCGAGCCGCACGACCCAATCGCTGCCCTCGCGGCCCCTGGCGAACGTCGGCCAGAACAACACGCCGGCGATCGTGCAGGCGAACACGGCCGTGCACGTCGGCAGCGCGAGCCACGGCGACGCGGCGCCGGGTGCGGCGGTGGGGCCGGTCGCCGGCGGCGACCACACGGCGACGAGCCAGCAGGCGGCGGCGGCGGCGAGCGTCGGCAGCGTGGCGAGCTGCAGGCACCGCCGGGACGTCATCAGGACGATGCCGCGAGCGGCCGGGGGCGTCACGTTCCTCCGTCGCGGCGTTGCGCGAGCCGGCGGAACAGCGCGAACAGGTGGTCGCGCGGGCGTTCGATGCGCAGGACCTCGCCGCCGCGTTGCCGCGCGGTCTCGGCGAGCCCGGCCAGTGCCGCGTCGTCGAGGCCGCGCACGACCAGGGCGTGCGCATCGCTGGCCAGCAGTTCGTCGATCGTGCCGCGCGCGCGCAGCGCACCTTCGTACAGCACGATCACTTCGTCGCAGATCTCCTCGACCTCGAGCAGGTGGTGGGACGCCATCAGCACGAGCGCGCCCGCGGCGGCGCGTTCCCGCAGGATGTCCATCACCAGCGCGCTGCCGAACGGATCGAGCCCGGCGGTCGGTTCGTCGAGCAGCAGCACGGCCGGGTCGCCGAGCAGGGCCGCGGCCAGCGCCAGGCGCTTCTGCATGCCGGTGCTGAACGTGCGCAACTGCCGGCGGCCGGTGCGGTCGAGCTCGAGCCGCCGGAGCCAGTGTTCGGCGCGCGCGTCCGAGTCGGCGTTCGCCAGCCGCAGTTCGGCGCCGACCCAGGCCAGGAACTCGCGCGCCGACAGCACGCCGAGCGGCAACGCGCCGGCGGGCTGAAAGGCGACCTGCCGCCGCAGCGAAGCGCTGCCGGGCGCGTGCCCCAGCACCGTCACGTCGCCGTGGGTCGGCGCCTGCAGGCCGGCGAGCACGCGCAGCAACGTGGTCTTGCCCGAGCCGTTCGGACCGAGCACGCCGACGATGCGGCCCGCGGCGAGGTCGAGGTCGAGCGGCTGCAGCGCGTGCACGGCGGGATTGCCCCGGCTCGCGAACGTCACCGCCAGTTGCCGGGTCGAGACCGCGAGCGTCATGCGCCGCGGATGGTATACCTGCGCCGATGAGGTTTCCCGCGAGGCTCGGCGGCGACGAGCGGAGTGCCCGATGAGCGGTTGGTTGTCGCTCGCCAACGGCAAGCGCGTCGCGCTGCACGACGGCTTCGTGCTCGGTCGCGTCGCTGGTTGCGACCTGGTCATCGACGACACCAAGGCCTCGCGCCGTCACGCCCAGATGCACGTGCAGGGCGGCGTCGTCGAGATCGAGGATCTGCAGAGCAGCAACGGCACGCTGCTGAACGAGAAGCCGGTGACGCGCCGAATGTTGCGCGAAGGCGACCGTGTGCAGATCGGCAAGACGGTGATCGTCTTCCACGAAGGCGAACTGCCGGGAGCAGCGCCCGCGGCCGCCAAGTCGGCCGCCGCGGCGCTCGACGACAACGATCTGTTCGGCGACGCGCCGGCAACGTCGATCCAAGCACCTCCGCCGCCGGCTGCGGCGCCGCGCGCGGCACCGACCCCGGTTGCACGAACCCCGGCCCCGCCGCCGCCGCCACCGCCGCCTTCCGCGCCACCGTCGCCCCCGCCGGCGGCACCGGCCCCGCAGGTGGTCGAATTCGCCGATGAGGTCGTCGAGGTGCGGCGCCCGCCGCCGAGCGCTTCGCCCGCGCCTGCCACGCGTCCCGCGGGCGGCGCGCCGGGTGTCGCCGCCACGGGCCCTCGCGTGCTGCAGTTCGCCAAGCACGCCAGTCGAGACGGTGTGCTCGGCGACGACCTCGGTCAGGTGAGCGCTGCGCGTCGCGCGCTGCTGATCGTAGGTGTGCTCGCGTTCGGCGTCGGCATCGCCTTCGTCGTCGCGCGGCTCACTTCGTGACGGCGCCGCGCCTCACTGGTGCTCGAAGAAGGCCACCGGGCAGTAGTTGTTCGACTTGGTGCCCGTGATGACAACCGTCGGGTTGCCGGACGCGGCGACGATCGCCGTGCGAGGTGCTGCGCCCGTCAGCACCTGGCCGCCGTTGCTGACCACCACGCCGCCCGGGGAGAAGAAGTCGAGCCATGCGGTCTGCGCCGAGATCACGAAGTCGGCGAGGGTCGGGTTGTTCGGGATCGTGAAACTCCACGTCGAGTTGCCGCTGGTGTTCGACGACATCGAGAACACCCCCGCAAGGGCGATGTCGACCTGGCCCGTGCAGGCCGGGCTCGTGCCGAGCAGGCCGGTGAGCGGGTACGGCGTCACCATGCCGTAGCCGGTCACCAAGGCGATTGCGCCGGGAGCGCTCGTCGGCGCGGCGTTGACGCTGGCCGAGAACGCGAGACCGGGGCGCGTGCCGGCGAGCGTCATGTTCGGCGTGCCACCGCCCGAGTGCGGACAGCCGGCGGGACCATAGGTGCGGGGCGAGTAGTAGTCGGCGCGATCGAGGCGGTAGTTGAACGCCGCGTTGCCGGACGAGGTGCCGAAGATGCGGTACTCGACGACGAGATTCTGGCCGGGTGCTGGCGCGTAGACGAACGGGGTCGTCAGCGTGAGGAAGAACCGACCGTTCGGCAGCGGGTTGTTGCTGTCGCGCAGGTTCGGCAGCACGAAGGTCGCGGGCCCGAAGACGGTCGTCGGCGGTGCGGCGTAGTTGTTGTCGAAGTTGGTGACCATCGACGCCGGCGTGTTGTTGGAGTAGCCCATGCGCACTTCGAGCTGCAGGGTGCGACCGGCGTCCATCGTGGTCAGCGTCGCGTCCTGCCGGAAGCCGAGCTTGGTGATCGAGCTGCCGTTCGTGATCGCGATGTCCGTGCGGTCGTACAACACCTGCACGCGCGACAGCCCGTACGCGAGCGGGTAGTTGGGCGAGTTGAAGGGCCCCTCGGCAACCGCGACGTACTCGTCGGGGAAGATCGCGAGGCTCTGCGCCAGGGCGTTGGTAGTGGGAACGGCGAGCAGAAGGACGAAGAGGCGTGACTTCATGGCTTGGTGCCCGTTCCATCCGCCGAGCCGCTCCGGCGTGACTTCCCTGTTCGCAGTTTTGGCCGCGATGCCGTCCTTGACCCGCCGGAAGGCGGCAGCGCCGAACGGTCAAGCCTTCGTGGTGAGCAGCGGATCGAGCGCGTGGCTGGCGATGCCGAAGTGGGTGCGGAACGCGGCGATACGCGCGGCGGCCTCCGCGACCTGGGCGGGGGGCAGGGGGTCGTTCCTGCGGACTGCCGCGAGCATGACGTTCTTGGCCGTGTGCTCGCTGCCGACGAACTCGATCGCCTTGGTGCGGTAGCCGGCGTGCTCGAGCACGAGCAGCCGCAGGCCGTCGGTGACCCACTCGGACAACCGCTCGGCGAACAGGCCGTGCGCGAGCACGGCGGTGAGCGGTTCGGGGTGCGCCAGCTGCGGGCGCACTTCCTGGTGGCAGCACGGCGCGACCACGATCAGCCGCGCGCCGGCCTGCACGCCGCGGCGGATCGCGTGGTCGGTCGCGGTGTTGCACGCGTGCAGCGCGATCAGCGCGTCGATCGCCGGCAGTTCTGCGGTCGCGACGTCGCCGACCGCGAACGTGAGCGCGTCGCCGGCGAGCGGGCGCGCGTGTTCGTTCGCGGCGGCGACCAGTTCGGCGCGCGTGTCGAGGCCGAGCACGCGCACCGGGCGCTGCAGCACGTGGTGGAACAGGTGCCAGGCCGCGAACGTCAGGTGGCCCTTGCCGCAGCCGGCGTCGACGATCTGCAGCGGCTCGGCGTCGGCGCTGCGTTCGGGCCAGCCGCAGTCGCGCGCGAGGTGCAGCAGGATCTCGGCGTAGCGGTCGATCTGCGCGTGCTTGTCGGCGAGGTTGCGCGTGGGCCGACCCTGGGCGTCGAGGATGCCGAGGGCGCGCAGCCAGGGGGCTGCGGCCGGGCCGAGCAACGTCGGCTTGTTCGCGTCGTGCGCGCGCGTCGGCGTCGCGGTCGTGGCCGGTCGATGGCGGATCAGCCGGTGGCCGCCGGCGTCGTCGCCGCGCAGCTGCCAGTCGGCAGTCGTCGTCGCGAGCAGGGCCGAGCGGAACTGCGAGCGCAGGAGCCGCTCGATCGCGGCGACCCCGTCGGAGACCGCGAGGTTCTCGGTGGTGTCGGCGCGCCGTTCTCGCCGCGAAAACGACAGCACCGGTCCGTCGCGCAGCGCGACCAGGCGCACGCGCACGCGCTCGAGCGGGCCGGCCGCCGGCGTCGGCGAGGACATCGTGACGTGCACGAACGTGCCGTCGGCACAGCTCGTGCGCAGGTGGTCGAGGAAGGTGGCGAGGGCGGACAGGGGCGTGTGCGGGGGTGAGTGGCCCTGCCCGATCAGATCGCTCGTTGCGGCGAGGTCAGCTGCGCGGCGCGGCGTCGGCCGCGCTGGCCGTGGCGGCTTGGGCCTCGCGCGCCAGGGCGCCAGCACCCTCGCGCCGCGCCTTCCGCGCGCGCAGCAACCGCTTGAGCGGGTACCAGACGAAGCCGAACAACGCGAGCACCGCGGCCACGAGCAGCGCGAGGAACGAGCCGATCGCGGAGAGCACGCCGCCGGGGCCGAGGTAGCCGAGCATCGCGAGTGTGTTCAGCATGCGTGGTCCGGATATCGGCCGGACAGCATAGCACGTCAAGTCGGGCCGGCGCCGGCAGCGCCCCCCGACCTGCAGGATCAGCGGCGCGACCAGCCACGCGCGCGCTCCGGGTCGAGTGGGTAGACGGCCCCCTCGAGCACCTCGCACATCATGTCCTTGCCATGGCGCTCGTGGACCCACTCCCAGACCGTCCGCCCGGTCGGGTCGACCTCGAAGACGCGACCGGCGCGAGGTTCGATGAGCATCCAGTTGCCGTTCGCGAGCCGCTGCGCCTTGCCGCCGACCTCCGAATAGAAGCGCCGCTCGCCGGCCTGATCGCGCGGGTAGAGCGTCTCGACGACGCCGCTGCCGATGGCGATGCGGAGCAGGCGGCTGCCGCCGAGGAACGCGCCGTCGAGCGAACCGTCGGAGTTGTTGTCGTAGACGCTGATCGTGCCGTCGCCGAGGAAGTCGGGGTCGTGCTGCTTGCTGAACGGGCCGATGCGCCACCACCGCACCGCGAGCGTCGCGGGGTCCATGATGAACACCAGGTCGAGGTGCTTGCAGGAGATCATCAGGTCGCCGGCGCGAAGCGACGGGTAGGCGGCGGCCATCGACGACGGCAGCTCCTCGACGTCGTTCATGTGCGTGATGTCGCCGGTCCGCGACTGCCACAGCATCCAGATGGCGCGGCGGAGTTCGGGGTGGCCGAAGATCGACGCGAGCACGCTGACTTCGCGCACGACCTCGCCGCCGGGGGTCACTTCGAGCGCGGTCTCCTCGGACACCGGCGGCAGCAGGCCCGGAAAGCGCTTGGCCACGTCGGCCGGGTCGCTGCGCCAGTACGCGCTGCTGACCCAGAAGTTGCCGCGCTCGTTCGGGGTGATCGAGTGGTGGGTGCGGTGGTCCAAGCGCCACAGCACCTCCCCGGCCGCATTCATCCGCACGAGGCCGTGGTACTCGATGTTGACCATCACGTCCCCGTTCTCGAACAGGTGCGTGCCGTGCACGTAGTTGGTGCGGGTGTGGAAGAAGTCGCCGAGGTCGTCACGATGCGGCGACGTGGGCCACAGCCGCAGCGGATTGGCGTCCCAGCGATGCAGCACGTTGCCGTCGCGATCGAGCAGGCGAAGGCCAGGTCCCCACTCGAAGTCGGGCCAGTAGCTCGAGACCAGGACGACCCCGGGCTCGACCGCGGCCCCTTCCCGACGCACGACGCCGGCGAAGTCGTGCCGCGCCGGGTGGATGTGGTGGGATTGGATGTCGACCTTCTGCTGCTGCACCTGCTTGCCCTGCTCGAAGGCGGTGACCAGGAAGTCGTGCGGGAACAGCCGGAAGTGCGCCGTCGAGAAGCCGAACAGGTAGGCGAGGAAGGCGAGCCCGAACAGGAACGCGATGCGCGGCAGCAGGTCCTTGTTGTTCATCGGCGACGAGGCCCGAAATCGCGACGGGCAGCGCGGCACCTTACCACCGTTTTGGGCGGCGCCCCTCAGGAACCTCGGCGGTCTCGCGCGCCGACGCGCGGGCCGTTCACAGGCAGGCGCGCTGCGTCATCGCGGCGTAGAGCGAGCGTGCGGCCTCGACCTGGTCGCCCGACAACCCTGCGGTCTCGCCCTCGCGCGCGGGCGGGCGCTTCAGGATGCCGGCACGGGCGTTCAAGGCAGCGGCATCGTCGAGCGCGATCGCCGCGGCGAGCGGCGCCAGGTCGCGTTCACCGAGCGACTCGAAACGGACCAGGTGCAGCCGCGGGTGGCCGGCGTGCGCCATCACGTGGCGATACGTCGCCAGCCAGTAGTCGAGCCAGAACGCGACGTGGAGCGGATCGCGCCCGGTCCCGCGGTCGAGCCAGCCATCGAAGTCGATCGGACGCAGGTTCTCGCCGAAGTCGAAGTGGCCGATGTCGGCCATGTAGCGGCGCATGAACGTGTCCTCGCGATGCAGCGTGGCGAAGCGTCGGTGCTGGCGGCACAGCGACCAGGCGTGCTGCAGCGGCTCGCGGAACGGCACCACGGCGATGGCGTCGGCGAAGGTGTCGAGCAGGTGCGGCAGGCGCGCGACGTTGGCGTTGTTCTTCGAGACGTAGCGGCAAGCGCCTGGCTTGTCGCGCGCGCGCAGCGCGATCACCTTGCGCATGTGGTCGACGAAGAACGCGACGAACTCTTCGTCGCGGCAGTCGCGCCACGGTGCGATGCGGTCGGGTCGGTAGTGCGCGGGCCAGAACCGCCGCCAGATCACTTCCTCGAACGCCTCCGGACTGTCCTGCGTGATGCGGATGCCGTCTTCGTGCACGCGTTCGCGCGGCGCCGACGTGCGCTGGAACGGGCGCGACAGCCGGTTCCACAGCATCGGACTCAGCACGAACGGCATGTCGCGGTAGGTGTGCGACGCGAACGTCGGCGTGCCCGCGAGCAGTTCGAGCAGGATCGTGGTGCCGGCGCGCGGCAGCGCGGTGATGAACACCGGTGGGCCGGGCCGGATCGCCGCCAGTTCGCGCCGGAACAGGCGCTGCTCGAGATCGGCGGTGCCGCACTGCGCGGCGGTCGTCGCGAAGGCGAAGCGGTGCAGCAGCCGGTCGAACAGGCCGTAACGCGCCGAGTCGGTCATCGGCGGGCCACCCGCGACAAGGCGATGCCGGCGACGGTCGCCGCCAGCAGGATCGGCCACGTCATCGTCGCCGCGAGGACCTGGTCGAAGTCGACGATGCCGAGCGCCGCTGCCAGTGCTACGACCGCGAGCGGTACCGCGAGCGCGGCCATGCTCGCTCCGGTCACGAACGCGAAGGCGACGAACAGTGCCTTGGCGTGCGCCTGCATCGCGCGTTCCTTCTGCAGTTCGTCGAGGTCGCGGCTGCGGACGTCGGCCATCGCCTGCCGGGTCTGCGCGAAGACGCTCTTGGCGCGCCGCAGCACGCCGAAGGCGCCCAGCAGCAGCAGGAACGACAGCACCAGCAGCAGGGCGAAGGCGGTGGTCATCGCGACGACGAGAGACGAGCGGGCTGGTCGTCACTCTCGCACTCCGTTCGCTCGTCGTCCATGCGCCAGTGGGTTGTCGCCGGTGCGGCGCAGGCCCGATCGTTCGCCGCTCTGCCCATCCTCGGCGACCGCACGCTTCAACCCGCCGCCTCGGGATCGCTGCGGCGTGCGGCCGAACGGTGGGCCCGACGCCAGGCGTCGAGCAGGGACGAGGCCGCGGCCGACCAGGGAAACGAACTCGCCCGCTGGCGGCGGCCTCTGGGGGGGATGCCGTCGTCGGTGCGAGCGATGGCGTGCGCCCAGGCCGCGGCATCCCCGGCCGGCAGCACCGTGCCGGCATCCCCGACGACCTCTGGCAAGGCCGCTTGGTTGCTGACGAGCACGCGCGCGCCGTGCGCCAACGCCTCGAGCGCGGGCAGCCCGAAGCCCTCGTGCACGGACGGCACGACGACGGTGCGGGCGTGATGGTAGAGCGCGCCGAGTTCGGCGTCGGGCACGACGCCGAGCACGCGCAGCACGACGTCGCCCGCACGTGCGCGCAGGGTGGCGAGAGCGCCCGCATCGCGGCCGGCGAGCCACAGCTCGGGGCGCGTCGCGGCGGGCAGCGAACGCAGCGCGTCGACGACGACGGTCAGGTTCTTGCGCGCCTCGAGATGCCCGACGTGCAGCACGTAGCCGTTCGCCGGGATCGGGAACGGCGGCGACGCATCGGTCGCCGCCGGCACGTCGACGCCGTTGTGCACCACGGCGACCGTCGCCGACGGCGCGAGGGCGCGCAGACGGCTCGCCGTCCAAGCACTCGGTGCGACGACGAGGGTGGCGCGCGTCAGCGAACGGCGGAGCGCAGCCCGCGCGAGCCAGCGCGGCCAGCGGCCGTGCCCGTCGACCGCGCGCAGGTCGTGGACGAGCAGGCACACCGGCACCGGGACGTCCGGTGCCAGCAGGAAGCCGTGGTCGAGCACCGTGGCGCCGAGTTCGCGCAGCGCCCGGGGCAGCAGCCGCCGTTCGGCGAGCAGGCGCCGCCACGTCGGTGCGGCGGGGATCGCGATGCTCTGCCAGCCGATGCCGTCGAGGTGCGGCGGAACGAAGTCCGGCCGATGCAGCACCGTGACGCGTTCGCCGGCCTGCAAGAACGTCGGCATGTGCGCGAGCAGCGACAGCAGCCGCCGGTTGGCGCCGGAGTGCGGGCCGAGCAGCCAGCCGGAGACGGCGACGTGCATCGTCATGCGCCCAGCGCTCCGTGGATCGTGCGCCAGCGCGCGGCGACGGCCTCGGGGGAGAAGGCGCGCGCGCGGTCGTGGCCGCCGTTCGCGAGCCGATCGCGCAGCGCAGGATCGGCAGCGATGCGCAGCAGGCCGTCCGCGATCGAGCCGGTGTCGTCGGGGTCGACGAACCACGCGTGCTCACCGGCGATCTCGCGATGCGGCGGCAGCGCGGACGCCAGCACCGGTGCGCCGTGCGCGAGGCCTTCGAGCACCGGCAGTCCGAAGCCCTCGAAGCGCGACACGTGGACGAGCGCCGTGCACGTCGCGAGCAGTCCCCGCTTCGCCGGCTCGTCGACGAAGGCGTGCGGCGGCCCGACGAACTGCAGCGGCGGCAGCGTCGCACACCGCGAGCGCGCCGCGGCGTGTGCTGCGCGCAGCCGTTCGTGGTTCTTGCGCGGTCGGTCCCCGCCGAGCACCAGGAACGGACCGCGTCGCGCTTCGAGCGCTGCGCTGGTCGGCCGTGGGCCGAGCGGCGTGCCGTGCGGCACCAGATGCACGCCGTCGCCGTGGCCGCGCAGGGTGCGCACGTCGTCGCGCGTCGTCGTCGACGGCGCCAGCACCGCCGCGGCGGCGCGCAACGACCGCCGCGTCGCCTGGCGACGCCACCACGAGGTTGTTTCGCCGCATTCCGGGTGCAGCCACGGGAAGTCGTGCGCCTGCGCGATGGTCGGACACGGCGCCCGCAGCGGCACGCTGGCCACCGAGCCGTGGCACGCGGCCGCGCGCAGCGAACGCAGCAGGCGCGGCAGTCCGAGTTGCCGTGCCATCGCCCCGCGCGGGGCCGCGATCGCTCGGAGTCCGGCGATCGGTTCGCACGCAGCACCGTCGGGCAGCAACAGCACGCACTCCGCGGTCGTCGCCGGCACGAACGCCGCGAGGCCGTTCCAGAACGCGCGCGCCACGCCGGTCGGCGGACCGTCGCCGAAGCAGACGCCGTCGAAGGCGATCAGCACGCCGCGACCTCGTGGTAGATCGCAGCGTGCGCCGCGGCGCAGCGGTCCCAGGCGAAGTCGGCGGCGCGATGGCGACCTGCCGTGATGGCGAGGCGACGCACCTCCCGGTCGTGCAGCACGCGCTCGATCGCGGCCGCCAGCGCGCGCGGATCGGTGGCGTCGGCGAACACGAACGCGTCGTCGCCGAGCTCGTGCATCGGTGCGTTGTCGTGGGCGACCACCGGCACGCCGAGCGCCATCGCCTCGAGCGGCGGGAAGCCGAAGCCTTCCCAGAGCGAGGGGAACACCAGCGCCTGCGCGTGCGCGAGCAGCGACCACAGTTCGGCGTCGTCGGCGTCGCGTCGCCAGACCGCGCGGCCGGCCTGCTGCGCCGCGCGCAGTTCGGCGACGATCTCGTCGCACTCCCAGCCGACCTGGCCGACGACCACCAGCTGCGGCGCGTCGGCGAGCAGCGGCAGGGCCGCGAGCAACGGCCGCAGGTTCTTGCGCGGCTCGATCGTGCCGACGGTGAGCAGGTAGCGGCCGAGGCGCTTTGGCGGGGGAGGCGAGACCGGCACGTGGTCGGCGCCGAACGGCACCACGTGGACCGACCGCAGGGCCGGCGCGAACATGCGCAGGTCGGTCGCCGTCACGTGCGACGGCACGATGACCGCCGCGGCGGCAGCGACCGCGGCGGCCGTTCGTTCGCGCAGCACCGCAGCGTTGGCGCCGTGCCAGCGAGGGTCGCGCACGAACGCGAGGTCGTGCACCGTGAGCACGCCCTTTGCGCGCGACAGCGGCGCGTGCACGTAGTCGGTCCAGTGGAACACGCGGGGCCGGCCCGCGAGTCGATCGGCGCCAAGCCCGAGCCGGGCCAACGTCGGCAAGGAGCGCCCGGGCCAGGGTGCGCGGTGCAGCGTTGCGCCGCGCGGGATCGCCGCTGGCACGCGCGCCCGGGCCAGTGAGTGTCCGAACAGGTGCAGCTCGCAGTCGGCGCGTGCCGCCAGCCCGCGCGCGAGTTCGCGCGTCGCCCGACCGATGCCGGAGCGCGTGAGCAGCGCTGGGCGGTAGTCGAGGGCGATCGGCAGGCGCATGCGCGATGGACGTGCGCAGCCTACCGCCCTTCCCGCGCTGCCCGCGTGCCGATCTGCGCCGGGACGGAACCCAGCATCGTGCCCCTCCGGTCGGGGGGCCGCGGGATCTCCCGCACGAGCACCGCCAGGAGTTCTCTCGCCTCCGTGCCGATGGCTCGGCAACCGGCGGGTCGTCGACTGCTATGGTGCGGCACCGCCCGCATGCGCCGCCGATTCCTGCTGCCTGCTGCCGTCCTGCTCGCCGCGGGCGGGCTGTGGCTGGCGACCGGCAGCGACGGGTCGCAGCCGCAGCCGCCGCCCGCACCGCCCCCGTCGGCGCCAGAACCGGCGACGCCGAGGCAGGACGCCGCGCGGCCGTTGCCGCCCGTGGCCGCCGACACACCGCGGGTGCACATCGAAGTCATGCCGCTCGAGACGTTCGTGGCCCCGCCCGAGCCGCGCGTCGTCGGCGTGCTGGTGAGCGACGGGTCGTCGGTGAAGGCGACCCTGCTCGCCGGTGCCGGTGCCGGCTTCGACGGCAGCCCACGGGCCAGCGGGGTCGCGCTCGTTGCGTTCGAGCACCACGACGGCCGCGTACTGCGTCAGGTCGCGCTGCGCGACGGCCTCGTGCAGGTCCCCTTCGCCGGGCGGGTCGGCGCGAGCGGGCGCGTGGCCGGTCCGGATGGACAGCCGTTGCCGGGCGCGACGGTCTGGTTCGGCGAGCACGACCACGACGGCAAGCGCCGCGAGGTGACGACCGATGCCGACGGCGCCTACGTCGGCGAACCGCTCGCCGGCGACGGCGTGCCGTTCGTGGTGCGAGCGCCCGGGTTCGCCACGCAGTGGCGCGCGGTGCGCGTCGGCACGCCATCGCCCGTCTGCGATGCGCGGCTCGAGCGCGCGTGTGGGCTCGACGTGCAACTCGCCGCGACGGCGATCGAGCTCTCCTCGGCGCGCGTGTTCGTGCTGCCGTCGGACCAGGTCGGCACCGCGCTCGCGAACTGGCCGTTCTTCGGGCAGGCGATCACCGGCGGCTACGCCGTCGACGACGACGGTCGCGCCGCCGTCGACGACCTGCCGGCCGGCGTGACGGTCGAGCTGCTCGTGTTGCATCCACGCGCGGAGCGCGGCTCGCCGCAGCCGGTCGTGCTGAAGGGCGCACGCACGCGAGCCCTGGTGCCGCTCGTGTTCGCCGACCAGGTCTTGCAGGGATCGGTCGTCGACGAGGCCGGTGCGCCGCTCGCCGACGTGTCGGTGTGGGTGCACGACGGCCGCCGTCGGCTCGAGCCCGGCAGTTCGCAGCGGCTGTTGCCGCCGCACCTGGGCTTCGTCGGCTCGTTCGCGGCGGCAACGCGCCCGGATGGAACGTTCACGGTCGGCACCGCGAAGGTCCCGCAGCAACTCTCGCTGCGCGCGCACGGGCACGCCGGCCGCAACGTCGGATCTGGCGTGGTCGGCGAGAGGCAGCCGATCGTGCTGCCGAGGTGGAACGGCGGCAACGCGGCGTTGACGGTGCTGCCGCCACGTCCCGGCACCGCCTGGGTGGTCGAGGGCTACGCCGGCCCCCGTTCGCTCGCGGCCGACGAGGCGTGGACGGCAGCACTGCCGCATGAGGGCCTCTTCGACTGCGTCTTGACGACCTGGCTCGGCGAGCGCGAGGTCGCCCGCGAACGACACCCAGCCCTCGTCGCCACGGGCCCCGTGGAACTGGCAGCGCCGCGCGTGCCGTGACCTCGCGAACCGCCCTTGCCAGCGGGGGCCGGTTCGTCCCGAGGCGGGATCGCCGCAACGCACGATGACGTCGCGTGGTCCACGGCGCGCCGGCGTCCGCCGTCCGCCGCAGCCGACCTCGAGCGCCCGAGCGTCGTATTCTTCGACAGCCGTGCACGTGTGTGCGCGGCGACCTCGTGTGGCTTCGTTGTGTGGTGGGGGGGACCGGACCTGGTGTGCAGGTTCGGTCCCCACTTTTCTTGCCGCCCCGCATCGCGTCGCTACGGTCGCGCCTCCGGTGAGCATCCTGCGCGATCCCGTCCACGGCGACATCGAGCTCTCGCGCGACGAGCTGCGGCTCGTCGACACGGTCGAGTTCCAACGCCTGCGCGGCATCAAGCAGCTCGGCAGCGCGTCGCTCGTCTACCCTGGTGCGACCCACACGCGCTTCGAGCACTCGATCGGCACCATGCACGTGTGCGACCAGTTGCTGACGTCGTGCACCAAGAACGCCGCTCGCGACGCGAACTGTCGGCCGGTCGAGGCGCAGGAACGCAGGGTGCTGCGCGCGGCGGCGCTGCTGCACGACGTCACGCACATCCCGTACGGGCACAACATCGAGGACCAGACCGGACTGCTGCCTCGCCACGACGAACCCGCCCGGTTCCGCGCCGTGCTCGGTTCGGGCGAGCTCGGCGACGAACTGCGCCGCCAGGGCCTGCACGACGACGTGCTCGCGATCCTGACCGGCGAGGGCGTGGTGCCGCCGTTCTGGCGCCAGGTCGTCAGCGACACGATCGACGCCGACCTGCTCGACTACCTGCGGCGTGACGCCTGGTACACGGGTCTCGAACTGCGCTACGACCGCCGCGTCGTCGACTACTTCCGGATCGCCCGGGCCGACGGGTCGATGTTCGTCGACTGTGAGAAGAACGGCATGCTGCGCGAGGACATCGTGTCCGAGCTGCTGCGCGTGCTCGAGTGCCGCTACCACTTCAGCGAGCGCGTCTACTACCACCACGCGAAGATCGCCGCCGGAGCGCTGCTGTCGCGCATGGTCGAGATGGCGATGGCGGCGGGGGCGCTCACGGTCGACGACCTGCAGCGCGCGACCGACGAGTCGCTGGTCGTGCGCCTCGAGCAGGCCGAGCTCGGCGAGGCGGCGGCGGACGCGCGGCTGCGGCGGTTCGTCGCCCGCTACCGCCGCCGGGCGTTGCCCAAGCGCGTGCTGGTGTTGCCGTGGTACCAGAACCAGGCGATGCAGGAGCCGCTGATCGCGTCGTACTTCGCACCGGGCAAGCAGGCGGCGCGGCGCGAATGGGAGGCCGCGATCGAGCAGCAGGCCTCGCGCGCGTTCGGCCAGGAGGTCGACGTGCTGCTGTACTGCCCCAAGCGCCGCATGCAGCTCAAGGAGAGCAAGACGCTCGTGCGCTTCCCGGGGACCGGCGATCGCACGGTGCCGCTCGATGCGTTCGCCGCCGACATTCCGCGCCTGCGCGACCTCGCCGAGAGCTATCCGCGCATGTGGAAGCTCTACGTGTTCACCTCGCTCGAGGACGTCGAGCTGCGCCGCCGGCTGCAGGCGCTGTGCCTCGGGGCTCTGCCGGCCGGTTGCCGCAACGCCTTCGTCCTGTGAACACGCTGCGGGTCGTTGCCGTCGTCGGCTGCCTCGTCGGCTCGGCCGCTGCGCAGCTCGTCACGACGGACGCCGGCGTGATCTCGCCCGAGCTCCCGACCGTGTGGGAACGGCTCGAGCAGTTCGTGCGCGACGACAGCCGCGAACTGCGCGCGACGACGCGCCTCGCGTGGGCTCCGGACCGCCGCTTCCAGGTCGACGTCGTCGTGCCGTTCGTGGCCCGCACGTGGCACGTCGGGGCGCGGGCGACGCAGGAAGGGCTCGGCGACCTGGCGATCGAGGCGAAGTGGGCGCTCGTGCGCGACGACGACGTGATGCGCTCCGACCGGTTGTCGCTGCTCGGCGGCCTGGTGCTGCCGACCGGCGACGACGAGCCGCTGGTCGGTGGCCATCACGCCGGCCACGTCGCGACGCCGCGGTCGGGGCTCGGGCTCGGCACCTGGGGTGGCTCGCTCGGCCTCGGCGGCACCCTCGTGCGTGATCGGCACCGCCTGGCCGCGGCCGCGCGCTTCCATGCGTTGGCGCCCGACGACAGGTTCGATCCCGGTTCGACCGCGACGCTCGACCTCGCGTGGTGGTACCGCGTGACACCCGCGGCGTTCACGCCGGACCGTGACGACGTCGAGGTGCGCGGCGTTCTCGAACTGCTCTCGAAGTGGCAGGGCGACGACGCGCTGGCCGGCGCCGGCCTCGCCAACGGCGGCTACGATCTGTGGATGGTGCTCGGCGCCCAGGTGTTTCCCTCGCCGGCCGTCGGTCTGGAGTGCGGCGTGATGCTGCCGCTCGAGATGTCGACGGAGTCGCCGTTCGGGCACGATCGGTACGCGCTGACCGTCTCCTTCCGGCTGGCCTTCTGACATGCGCCCTGTGCTCCTGCTGCTGTTGTCGTTCGCCGGCTGCCAGGCCGCGCTGCCGTCGGCGCGGCCGGTCCCCGGTCACGGGCTCGAACGCGTCTGGATCGAGTCGCTCGGGCTCGAGTGAATGCCTTGAGCGAAGGCCGTGGCCGACGGCCTGCGGCGCCTGGATGGCGTCGCCGATGTCGAAGTCGATCTGCAGGCGAACCTGTGCACGGTGACGCCGACCGCCGATCGGCTGCCAGCACTCGCGGGCTTTCCGGAGGCGGTGCGAGCTGCGGGCTTCCGGCCGGCGCGGTTGTGGATCGCGGCGCGTGGCGCGCTGCACGAGCGCGACGGCGCCAAGTGGTTCACGATCGCCGGCAGCGAAGTGACGTTGCGGGTCGCAGCGACGCCGGCGGGCGCCTCGTCGATCACGGGGCGCGTCGAATTCGGCGCGGTGCCAGCGCTGCACCTCGAGCCGCCGCCACGGTGATCACTTCGTCCGGCGCGGCGCGAACAGCAGGCCGAGCCCGACCAGCACGAACGACGCCACCCAGAGGTAGTAGCCGATCGCCCACGGGCGGAACGGGTCGTTGTCGGAGAGCCAGAGCCAGCTCGAGGCGATGCCGGAGCAGCCGAGCACGAGCAGGCCGGTGAGCCGGCTGCGCGCGCCGGTGATCGCCGCGGCGATCGCGAGCAGCATCACGATGTTGGTCAGGCAGCTCGCTCCGGCGACTCGCTGCCGCCAGTCGTCGGCGCCGGGCGCGCTGTCGCCGGTGAGCATGTTCCAGGCGAACCTGCACGCGGTCCACCCGGGCAGCCATTCGGGCCCTTGCATGCCGTCGAGGCTCGTCTGCGACGACGCGCCGATCGACTGCGCCCAGTCGGTGAAGCCGCCGAACAACTCCTGGCCGCGCACCACCGGCACGAACCACGCGACGATCCAGAGCACGATGCCGACGACCAGCAGGTGTGCCGTCGCCCGGGAACCACTGCGGGTCTGGTCGCTGTTGCCCATGCTCGTTTCCTACTTGCGGCTCGGTTGCCAGTCCGCGCGGTAGCGCAGGACCAGGTCGCGGCACTTGCGGTAGATCGCCGCCGTCGCCCGCACGTCGTGGGCGTTGTACTCGGCGATCTTCACGATCTCACCGCGCTCGTACGCCGGCGCCACCATCGAGCCGTCCATGACTTCCTTCGGGCTCTCGATGCCGAGCGCCCAGCAGACGACGTCGAGCTTGCTCGGGCCGCGCCCACGCTGCGTGACGAGTTCGAACAGGTCGAGGTGTGGGTGCAGCGCGAACCGCTGCGACATCAGGTCGACGCGCGCCGGGATGCCGTGGATCAGGCTGCGCGTGACCAGGAACGGCACGTCGAAGCCGCGGCCGTTGAACGTGACGACGGTCTCGGCCTTGCCCGCCAGCGCCCAGAACGCGCGCAACAGCGTCGGCTCGTCCATCGGCCGCAGCCATTTGGGGCACTCGTCGAGGGTGACGCCGGGCGGCGGCACCGCGAGTACCGTGACCTCGGCGTCGCCGGCTTCGGCATCGCCGTCCGCGAGCGCCAGCGAAACCACCTTGCCGAAGAACGGCGACATGCCCATCACCGCCGCCGGCTCCATCTCCTTGCGCGTGGCGTTGTCGGCGAGGGCCTCGGCCACGGTCGACGGCAGGTCGCGCCGGTCGAACGCCGGCACCGTCTCGATGTCGAAGACCAGCGTCCGGCTGCACAGGTCCTCGACCGGAGCCAGGGCGGGATCGACGAGCTGGCCCGGATCGAAGCCCGGCGGGTTGTCGGTCGGGTCGACCGGACGCAACCGCTCGATGACGAGCTGGGGGCGGCCGTTCCACTCCTTGACGCGTCCGCGCACCTTGACCGGTCCCCGCAGGGGAGCCTGCTTCGCGGCGGCCATCGCCTCTTGCTGGTCGTCCCACACCTTGGCCTCGATCACCGCGTGCACGTCGGCGAGCTCGAGTACGAGGAACGGCCGGTTGTCCTTCGTCTGCAGCTCCTTCACCGTGCGCAACTGCGCGAACACGTCCCAGTCGTGCTCGGCCGCGTGCAGCGCGGCGAGGTTCTCGGCTTGCACCACCCGCAGCCGATTCTCGTCGGCGTTCACTTCGTCCCCACGAACGCGGCGAGCCGGGCGACCGCGGCGCGCAGTTGGTCCATCGACGCGGCGTAGCTGAGGCGGACGAAGCCCGGGATCGCGAACGCGCTGCCGGGCACCGCGGCGAGCAGATGCCGTTCGAGCAGCTGTTCGCAGAGCTGCACGTCGTCGATGCCGCGCCGCGCGCAGACCTCGCGCGCATCGACGAGCGCGTAGAACGCGCCGCGCGGCGTGCCCAGGCGCAGGCCGGGGATGCGGTTGATCTCCTGCATCAGGTAGCGGCGCCGTTCGTCGAACGCGCGCATGCGGCGCTCCTGTTCTTCGGGCAGCGCCTGCTGGCAGGCGGCGAGTGTCGCTGCCTGGCTGATCGTGCACGGGTTGCCGAGCACCTGGCTCTGGATGCGGCAGCAGGCGTCGACGACGGCGCGGGGCCCGGCGAGGAAGCTGGTGCGCCAGCCGGTGAGCGTGTGGCTCTTGGTGAAACCGTTGACGACGATCGTGCAGTCGCGGCCGCCCGGCAGCGCTGCCGGCGAGACGTGCTGCGCGCCGTCGTAGAGCAGTGTCGCGTAGATCTCGTCGGAGAGGATCCAGACGCCGAGTTCGCGGCAGACGTCGACCAGCGCCTGCACTTGTTCGCGTTGGGGCACTGCGCCGGACGGGTTGTTCGGGAAGTTGAGCAGCAGGCCCTTGGCGCGATGTTCGCTGATCGCCGCGGCGACGCTGGCGGCGTCGTGGATGAACCCACGATCGGGCACGGCGGGCAGGACGATCGGCTTGCCGTCGGCCATCGTCACCAGTGCTGGGTACGAGACCCAGTACGGGGCCAGGATCAGCACGGCGTCGCCGGGCTCGACCACGGCGTCGAGCGCCATGTGCAGCGCACCCTTGGCGCCCGCGCAGACCATCACCTCGTCGGCGGTGTATTCGAGGCCGAACGCACTGCGCAGCCACGCAGCGCCAGCGGCCCGCAGTTCGGGCACGCCGGGGGCCGGGGTGTAGCGCGTGTTGCCCTGCTCGATGGCGCGGATGCCGGCGGCGGCGATCGGTGGAGGCGTCGGAAAGTCGGGCTCGCCGGCACCCAGCGAGACGACGTCGCGGCCCGATGCCTTCATGCGCGCCGCCTTCGCCGTGATCGCGAGCGTCGCGGACTCCTCGATGCGGCGCGAACGGGCGTTGGGGACGAGGCCAGCCATCGGAGCCAGTAGACCCCCGCCTGCCGCCGAAGGCAACGCGCGCGGTGACGCCGCGGCGGCGGAAGAACGTGGACGCGCGCGCCGTCGGAGTCCGCTCGCACATGCGGTGGGCCGGCGGGCCCGCTACGTTCCTTCGCGATGGCAATGACCAAGCCCAAGCGGTCGCGGCGTCTGCTGCGCAAGATCGGCATCGCGCTCGCGGCCCTGGTGACGTTCCTGCTGCTGTTCGTCGCCGCGTTCGTGTTCAACCCGTTCGAGGGCTCGCTGCCATCGCTGCGCGATGCGGTGCCGCGCGGCGTCAACTTCTTCGTGCGCAAGGAGCGGCTCGCCGACGACTTCGATCCGTTCCCGAAGCCGGTGTTCTGGGACGAACTGAGCGATGCGCGCGGGTTCACCGAGCTCGTCAACGGCAGCCTCGGCAAGAGCTGGGAGGGCAGTGCCGCCGACAAGGCGCTGCAGGAAGTCGCGGCGGCACTCGATCAGGTGCGGGCGGACACCGGCGGCTTCCTCGACCCGATGCGCGACGTGCTCGGCACGGAGGTCGTCATCGCCGGTTACGAGCTCGACAACGATGCGTCGCCGCCGCGGCCGCTTGCGCAACCGTGGTGGTGCCTCTATGCGCGCGTCACCTGGCGGGCCAAGGCGGCACTCGGCCTGTGCGGCTTCGGCCTCGTGCAGGACCAACTGCGACCGCACGGCATCGACATCACCGAGCAGGGCGACGACCTGGTCGTGCGCATGCCGGGCGCAGCCTCGCCGCTGTACGTGCGGCGCCATCTCGACCTGCTGATGGTCGGCAACCATCTGCCGTTGCTCGAGCACTCGCAGCAACTGATCGACGGCAACCGCGACAAGGAGCCGATCGGGCAGATGCCGGCCTACACCGATGGCGCCCTGAAGCGCATCGAGCGCTGGGCCGACAAGAACGCCCAGGACCCGGTCAACGTCGTCGAGTTCGTCGTCGAGCCGAACGCCTACGACGGCTTCCGTCGGTTCGCCGCGTCGTGGCCCGACCCGCAGCACAAGCTGAGCATGAACGAGCGCGTGCTCGCGAGCTTCCTGAACCTCAAGGGCTGGCAGCAGATCACCGGCGGCCTGATGTTCGCGCCGGGCGTGATCGCCGCCACCGGCCAGATCGGGCTGAACAGCAAGCAGCACACGCCCTTCCAGGGCAGCTTCTACCGGGCCGAGCAGGAGCCGCGCGAGCGCTGGCTCGACCCGTTCCTGCGCATGGTGCCGGAGTCGGCGTGCGCGGCGGCAGCGTTGCGCATGCCGGCCGGCGAGTTCCTGCGCGAGATGTTCGGCGCACTCGAGCAGGCCGAGCGGGAACTGCTCAACGACATGCTGCGCCGCACCACGTTCCAGGGCAACGCGGTGGTCGACGTGTCGGACCTGATCGAGAAGTTGAAGCCGGCGTTCCTGCCGCGCACCGGGTTCGTGTTCCGCCAGAACGACCCGGTGACCGAGCGCGACGCCAACGGCGAACTGAAGATCCCGGTCGCCGCCCGTTCGCCGGTGCCGCAGGTCGCGTGGGTGTTCTGGCTGCGTCCCGGCGGTCAGCAGATCGTCGAGGAGTTCGTGCGCATGCTGACGACGTACTACGGCACGTTCGGCTTCCGCAAGCAGTGGCACCTGCCGGTGCAGTTCGCCGGCGGCCGCCTGCCGGAGCCGGTGACCGAGTTCACCAACCCGCAGATCCCGGGAACCGGTGAGATCGCGACGATCGTGTTCCGCGAGTTCTTCGTGCTCTCGAACAGCGGACCGCTGATCCAGGACATCCTGCGCACGCGCCACACCAACCTGACCAACATGAAGTCGGTCGTGCACATGGACGAGTGGCGCGCGATCGAGCCCGAGCTGCCGAACGAGCTCAACGGGTTGGTCTGGCTGCACGGCGCCAACCTGATCCCGATGTTCGACGACTACCTGGCGTTCGCCGAGGCGAACAGCGAGGTGGCGGACCCGGAGTGGTTGGCGCAGAACCGGCCGGGCGCCGAGGAGCAGGTGCGCCGGACGAAGTTCGCCCGCTATCCGAGCAAGGCGAGCATGCCGCCGACGATGACCGAGCCGGGCGGCGAGTTCGACGTCGCGGTCGTCGAGTGGCTGCGCGAGCAGTGGCGCCAGCAGCGCACCAGTTTCACCGCCGACGATCGCCGGCTGATCGAGCAGTGGAAGGCGATGGCCAACCTGCTGCAGGTCGGCGTGGTCCAACTCGAGCTCGAGAACAGCTACATCCGCTACCAGGCGCGACTGGTCGCTTCGCGGCGCTGAACGCGCCCCGCCCGACCGCCCGCGCGGGGTTGAAAACCCCCGGGCGGTCGCTACCGTCTCCGCCCTCGCTGAACGCCCAGGTGGCGGAATTGGCAGACGCACTAGCTTGAGGTGCTAGCGCCCCAAAAGGGCTTGCAGGTTCAAATCCTGTCCTGGGCACCACGTTCGGCAGCGACGGGAGAACGGGTGTCGTACCGGTGTACGGTCTCGGCCGGCCCGACCGGCACGATTCCTCAGGTACTCGTTCGCCGACCGCCGATAGCCGGCGCATGAGCGACCGGTGTCGAGCCCTTGGTGGCGGGGAAGCGGCGATGCGCGGCTTCACGCTGCTCGAGATCATGATCGTCGCCACGATCCTCGCGATCGTCGCCTCGGTCGGCGTGCCGAACTACGTCGCCGCGCTGCGCACGGCACGCATCGGCAAGTGCAAGCACGAGCTGGTGACGATCAGCAACCAGATCGACGCCTTCGCCGCGAAGCACAGCGGCATGCTGCCGCTGACCCTGCACCAGGTCGGGTTCGGCGGCCGCCGCGATCCGTGGGGCGTGCCGTACTGCTACCTGAACTACATGGACGGCACCGGCGATGGCCTCGAGTGGGCGGTCGCCGCGGGCATCGTCGATCCTTCGGCGTTCGGCGACGGGTCCGCTCCGGCGCCCAGCGGTGGTGGTGGTGGTGGTGGTGGTGGCGGCGGTGGTGGTGGTGGTGGCGGCGGCCTGTTGCCGGGCGGCGGCGGCGGC
>CALFZH010000027.1:0-57968 GCA_937952215.1 uncultured bacterium | reverse complement strand
GACTCGCGGTCGAGTCGCGGAACGGCGCGCCTTCGACCTCACGAGCACAATCAAGGGATCAGTTTCGCGTCAGCGCGTCGCGAGCCGCAGTTCGAGGCCGTTGCTGACCTGCAGGAAGCCGAGCAACGGGCCGCCGGGCACGACCTCGACGCCTTGCCAGTCGCAGGTCCGACCCTCGAGCGCGAGGAGGTTCGGGATCGGTGCCGGTGCCACGGCCGCGCCCGTTCCGTCGGTCAGGTACGAGCCGTACGGGAAGAAGTCGGGCGCGAGCCACTGCATGCAGCCCGGCGCGAGCGGGATCGCGGCGTCGTCGAAGGCCGCGAACAGGTAGACCGCCGCATTCGGCGCGCCGCTCCAGGTGAACGCGAAGCCGGGGTTCGGGATCAGCGGCAACGGAGCGGAGGTGCCGAGCGACGGCGCGGGCGCACCGCAGCCGGGTCCGAGCGTCGTCACCGCCGCGAGTCCGCTCGGCACGGGGGCGGTGACGTGTACCGTGAGTGCTCCCGGCCCGACGAGCGCCTGGTCGATCGCGACGCTGCCGTTCTGCGGCCCGATGTCGCAGTCGAAGCCGAAGTTGTAGATGTTGTTCCACGCGAGCGCGTTGCCGGCCGGGGCGCTGAACACCAGTTCGGCGCCAAAGCGCGCGTGGGTCCAGTCGTCGAGCGGGTTGCCGTTCGGATCGCGGAACGTCACGTTGGTGACGACCGTGGTGGGGCAGACCGGGATGCGCAGCGAAGCGCCGCCGCGGCGGTTGTCGAAGTTCTGGACCGCGTACTCGTAGTGCCAGAGCGAGCCGCCGAGTGGCGTCACCTTGCCGGCGACGAAGAAGTGGCCGTCGTCGTTGCCGTTGCGCGCGTGCGCCAGCGAAGCGCCGCTCCACTGCGCGAGCACGCTGCCGCTCGCGAACGGCGTCGGGTTGCTGAACGACCAGAGGCCCAGGTTCGGCGTTGCTTGCAGCTGGCGGTGGCCGAGGTTGTCGAAGCGTAGGTCACCGTGCTCGCCGGGCACGATCACGTGGCAGCACATCCAGAGCTGGCTCGCGCCCAGCAGGTCGGGATCGCGCAGCGTGATGCGGTTCTTGACCGAGTCGGCCAGGAAGACCGGGCCGTTGCCCATCAGGGAGCGCTGGCCGTCGGTGTTCTGCGGCGGCGCCACTTCGGGATCGCCGCGGTCGAAGTACGAACCGACCGGCGTCCAGACGCCGGTCCACGGATCGATCTCGCTCGCCGGCCCGAGGTAGTGGCGGTTGGCGTTGGTGCCGGCCGAGTAGGTGTCGGAGCACTGCGGCCGCAGGCCCGGGCCGGTGATCGGCGGCGCGCAGGTGCCGCCGCAGGTGCTCGGGTCGTTCGCGGCCGAGAACCCGTGCTTGACGTAGGTGGTCGCGTCGGTCGTGATCTGTTCGAAGCGGCCGTTCGCCTCGCGCACCACCATCATCGCGAACATCGGGTGGCTCGGATGCATCGGCGGCACCCACGCGATGTTGACGCTGCCGGCGTTGCACACCGTGTAGCTGTAGGCGAGCGCGATCTCGCCGTTCGGGAAGTTGGCGCCGCGGCGACCGAAGTACAGCGGGCCGGCGTTGTCGGTCAGTCGCGCGTCGAGCCCGACGATCGTGTTGGATTGCGCCGATGCCGCCGCGGCGAGGGCGATGGCGACGAAGGGCTGCAGGAGGCGAGGTGGCATGGGCCGGAAGGACTACGACGGCCCGAAGTGTAACCCGCGCCGGCAGGGGCCGCGCTTCCCTGGGGTCCCTGGCTTTGGTATGGGAGCCCGTCCGCGATGTCGTCTCCGGTGATCCTGCTCGGTCCGCAGCGCCACGTGCGCATCGTCAAGTCGGCGATCGACGACGTGGTCGCCCACGACGACCGCCCGGTGGCACTGGTGTCCGCCGGCTGGGAGGAGCGCGAACCCGAAGACCACGAGTTCCGCGACCACGTCGTCCGGCCGGTGATCAACCTCGAGATCTGGGCGCGCGTCGAGCGGATCTTCGAACAGGACCGCGACCTGCTCATGGCGATGCGCCGGCGTCACGACACGCTGCGCCGCGTGCAGGAGCTCTACCGCCTGCGTCTGAACGGCGCGATGGAGGCCGCGCGCGAGCTGCTGCGCCGGGCCGGCGACGATTCGTGGCTGGTCGCCGAACGCAACGACGCGCTGGTGATGCTGCAAGGGCTCGATGCCCAGCACCAGGCGCGCGTCGACCAGGTGCACTTCGAGTTCGAGGCGGAGTGGCGTCCGGGCGAGCGTCCGGCCGTGCAGCGCGAACGGAGCCTGCTGCAGCGGCGCCTCGCCGACGTCAGCTGTCTCTGCATCGCCGGCGGCCACG
The DNA here is from genome assembly GCA_937952215.1 of uncultured bacterium. Classification (GTDB taxonomy): domain Bacteria; phylum Planctomycetota; class UBA1135; order UBA1135; family UBA2386; genus UBA2386. The sequence goes on along the minus strand of CALFZH010000027.1, from coordinate 55,642 downwards.
TGTCGGTGCTGCTGCACCGCCTGCGCCTGTTCGACGTGCTCGGCCTGCACGGGGCGCGACCGATCGTCGCCTGGTCGGCAGGCGCGATGGCGCTGTGCGAGCGCATCGTGCTGTTCCACGACGCGCCGCCGCAGGGCAGTTCGCACGCCGAGGTGATGGAGGCCGGGTGCGCCCGGGTGTCGGGCCTCGTCGCCTTGCCGCACGCCAAGAAGCGGCTCGACCTGGCCGACACGCGCAACGTGCAGTTGTTCGCGCGGCGCTTCGCACCGTCGCAGTGCGTGTTGCTCGACGACGGCGCCCGCATCGAGTGGAACGGTGCGCGGTGGTCGGCGCGGGCCGAGACGCGGCGCCTGACCGAGGAAGGCTGGGTCGAGGAGGCTTCCGCGTGAGCGCCATCGTGCAACGCGTCGAGGACGCCGTGGCGCGCGGCCCCGAGGCCATCCAAGAGCTGATCGCCACGACCGAGTTCCCGCACGTCGAGGGCCGCTCGGTGACGTTCCTGTTCTGCGGCGACGCGCAGGAAGTGACGCTGCAGCACTGGATCCACGGCCTGCCGGGTTCGCTGCCGTTCCGCCGCCTGCGCCCCTCCGATGCGTGGGTGCTGACGCTCGACGTGCCGCCGCGCTCGCGCATGGAGTACAAGATCGGCGTCGCGCGGTTCGGTCGCGGCACGCTGATCCGCGATCCGCTGAACAAGTACACGGCGCGCGACCCGTTCGGCGCCAACTCGGTCGTCTACGGCGAAGGCTATTCCCCGCCGGACTGGTGCCTCGAAGATGCCGAGGCGCGCAAGGGCACGATCGAAGAGCGCTACGTCGACAGCAAGGTGTTCGGCGACTGGCGGCCGATCAAGGTCTACCGCCCGGCGCGCTTCCGGCAGACGCGGCGCTACCCGCTGCTGGTCGTGCACGACGGCTTCGACTACCTCGGCTTCGCCAACCTGCAGGCGGTCCTCGACAACCTGATCCACCGCCTCGAGATCCCGCCGCTGATCGCGATCCTGACGCAGGCGAACGACCGCATGACCGAGTACGCGGCCGATCCACGACAGGCCGACTACCTCGTGAACGACCTGGTGCCGCAGATGGAGCAGATCCTGCCGCTGGTGCGCGAGCCGTCGGCGCGGGCCGTCATGGGAGCGAGCTTCGGCGCGGTGTCGTCGCTCGCGGCCGCGTGGCGGCACCCCGGCTTCTTTGGCAAGCTGCTGCTGCAGTCGGGCTCGTTCGTGTTCACCGAGATCGGCGAACACGACCGCGGGCCGTTGTTCGACCCGGTGGTGAAGTTCGTCAACGAGTTCCGCAAGCGCCCCGGCCGTCCGGCCGACCAGGTGTTCGCCAGCTGCGGCGTCTACGAGTCGTTGATCTACTACAATCGCTCGCTGGTGCCGCTGCTGCAGGACACCGGCATGCAAGTCCGCTTCCGCGAAGCGAACGACGGCCACAACTGGGAGAACTGGCGCGATCGGTTGCGTGAGGGCCTGAGCTGGCTGTTCCCCGGGCCGCTCTGGCTCGTCTACGAGTAGCGGGCGCCGCGCCCCTGCGCGGCGCCCCTGGTCGGCTCAGTAGCCGATGACGAAGTTGAGGCCGTTGCTCGACGCGTAGCCGAGCGGGGTCGCGAGCGACAGCGAAGCGCCCTGCGTCGAGATCAACGCATTGGCGAGGCTCGGCGTGTTCGGGATGCCGAGCAGGAAGTTGCTCGTGCCGCTGACGACCGGGCCGCCATTGAAGACGCCGATTTCGAGGAGGTTGTAGAGGAAGCAGCCGGGCATCCCATCGGCGGTGAGGTCGATGCCGCCGGGGATCGCGGTGTAGCCGATCCCGACGAAACCGATCGGGGAGACAACCGGAACGTTCGTCACGTCGAGCGAGAAGTTCGTGTTGCCGATGACCGGCAGGCCGACGGCGGCGAGACCGAGTCCGTCACAGCCGGTGCCGAACGTGGCCGTGCTCGCCAGCGGCGCCACGGTGAACTGGAACGCCTGGATGCCCTGGTTGGTCGACATCGCGTAGAGCACCGCGGTGTTGCCGATGACCGGGCCCCAGCACACCGAGCCCACGCCGTTGCCGTTCGCGGCGAGTGTGCCGGTGGTGTTGTTGCCCTGCGCGAGCACCTTCGGTGCGGCTGGCACCGAGATGTCGAGCACCGTGACCTGCGAGTTGTTGGAGTCGATCAGCGCGAGCACGGGGCGCCCGAGGATCGTGGTGTAGTCGAGCGGGCGCCGCGCGGCGCCGCCCACGTTGATCGACGCGTCGACCGTCGCCGAGGGGACCGACGTGTCGAACGTGGTCATGCGGGCCGGGCCGCCCGCGCTGCCCTGGTTGCCGATCAGCGTGTCGTCGTCGACGAACGTCAGGCCGAGCCGGTAGTCGTTCGAGGTCAGGGTCGTGCCCCCGACCGACGTGAACGCCGTGCCGGCGTTGGTCGCGTCGACCGTGCCGACCAGGAACTGGCTGTTGCCGGTCGTGGCCGAGCCCGAAGCCGCGAACTTCCCCGACGGGTAGAGCCCGCGCACCGCGAACGAGTCGCCGACGCGGGGCAGCAGGCCGGTGCTCGTGTAGGCCAGCGTCGCCGGAGTCGCCGGGCCGAGGGCTTCCGCGGCCCACGCGTAGACCTTGAAGGGCAGGGCCGCCGTCGTGGCGAGGTTCGCCACGTAGATGGCGCCATCGTCGCCAACGTCGATCATGCTCACGACGAACGTGCCGCCCGTGATCCCGGTCATGTCGAAGGGAGTCGCGAGGTTGGCGCCGGTCACGCCAGACAGCACTTGGATGCTGGTCGGGGCCGTGCGCGACACGAGCAGCAGGTTGCCCGTCGTCGGGTTGTAGGCGAGGCCACGTTCGTTGTTGGCAGTGCCCAGGAACGGGTAGGTGCCGGGAGCGATCCAGCCGCCGGTGCCGAATCCCGGCAGCGGCGTCAACGTCGCTTGGGCGAGGGCATCGGTGGCGGTGAGAAGCGCGGCGACCGCGCAGAGCATCGAGGAAGTGCGGAGCATGTTGGGCAGGGGTTCTGGTGGCAGGAGCGATCTCGGGCGCCACGCGGCGCCCGCCTTGTCGGCCATGGAGATCGCGAGGAGGCGACAAGGTGGCGACGAGTCCGCATGGCGTCCAGCCCCTTGCGCACGCCGTCGATGCGGTCGGCCGAACGCTGGCCACGTCGCCAGCATCGAGGCATAGTGCGCCGCCCTCCTCCGCCATGCCTGCCCTCACCCGTCACATCGGACTTTCCCTCGGCGCCGACATCTGCTGGCCGCTCGCGTTCGAACAGATCCTCGCCGACGCCAAGCTCGAACTGAAGGTCGGCAAGGACGTGCTGAAGTTCGCGTGCGAGCGCGTGACCCTCGAGCCGTACGCGCTGCAGCAGGGCTGCAAGTACGACGTCGTCGTCGATCGACTCACGCATTGGCTCGCGCTGCAGCGCGAGTGGATCAAGAAGTCGATCCTGATGGACGGCCTCTACGTCTACAACAACCCGTGGTCGGTGCAGAGCTACGAGAAGCACTCGACCTACTGCGCGATGACGGCGCTCGGCATGCCGATCCCGCCGACGCTGATGGTGCCGCAGAAGAACTACGAGCCGAAGCCCGACCTCGAGTTCACGCTGAAGGCCTACGCGCGCCACTTCGACCTCGGCAAGCTCGGCCAGCAGATCGGCTATCCGCTGTTCATGAAGCCGTACGACGGCGGCGGCTGGCAGGGCGTCACCAAGATCGACGACGAGAAGGCGCTGCGCGCCACCTACGAGCAGAGCGACAAGTGGCTGATGCACCTGCAGCAGGCGGTCGCCGGCTTCGACCTGTTCGTGCGCGCGGTCGGCATCGGCCCGCAGGTGCGCGTCATCAAGTACGACGCCAGCCAGCCGCTGCACGGGCGCTACACGACGGCGCGCAACTTCTGCAGCACGGAGGAGGAGCAGGTGATGGTGGACACCTGCCTGACCATCAACAGCTTCTTCGGCTGGGACTTCAACAGCTGCGAGGCGCTGCGCAAGGGCGGCACGTTCTACCCGATCGACTTCGCCAACCCGTGCCCCGACAACCAGGTGAACTCGATCCACTACCACTGGCCGTGGTACGTGACCAGCAACCTGAAGTGGGCGATCTTCTGCGCCGCCACCAAGCGGCCGATGCGCAAGACGCTCGACTTCGAGCCCTTCTACGCGATCGCGCGGAAGGACCTGCCGTACCGCGAGAAGCTCGCCGCCTATGCGAAGATCGCGCGTGAGCGCCTGGCCGCCGACTCCTTCGCCGAGTTCGCGCAGAAGCACCTGCGGCCGCTCGAAGACGCGGCGCGGGCCTGGTTCCGCAGCGATCGCTGCAAGGAAGCGATCACCAAGAAGGTCACCCACATGTATCCCGCGCACGAGGTCGCCGACTTCTCGGCACGGTTCTTCGAGCTGGTCAAGCAATCGGTCGCCGACCAGGAACAGGACGTTCGCGGCAAGGAGCAGAAGAAGTGAGCAAGCACAAGATCAGCTGGAAGTCTCCCGCCCTCGGCGGCCGCGAGATCACCTTCGTCCGCTACGGCGTCTCGGGCACGCCGCTGCTGCTGTTCCCGACCGCCGGCGGCGACGCCGAGGAACCCGAGCGCTTCCACATGATCAGCGCGATCGGTGACTTCCTGAAGGACCTGCGGCTCAAGGTCTACGTCGTCGATTCGATCGCCGGACAAGCCTGGCTCAAGGAGTGCAAGACGCTCGAGCAGGCAGCTCTCGCGCAGAACCGCTTCGATCGCTGCATCCGCGACGAGGTGGTGCCGGCGATCCTGCGCGACTGCGGCGGCAACCCGGGCCTGATCTGGACCGCGGGCGCTTCGATCGGCGCCTTCAACGCGCTGGCGGCGGTGTGCCGCCATCCCGACGTGTTCGGCAAGGCCATCTGCCTGTCGGGCACCTACAACATGAACAAGTTCCTCGAGGGCAAGATCACCCGCGAGTACCGCGAGAGTTCGCCGATCGACTTCGTGCCCAGCCTGAACGGCAAGCAGCTCGATCTGTTGAAGCAGCGCTTCATCCTGCTCGCGCACGGCCTCGGCGACTTCGAGGAGCCGGCGCAGAGCTGGAAGGTCGAGCGCGTGCTGGGGCCCAAGGGCATCCCGAACCGCGTCGACGAGTGGGGCAAGGAGTGGCGCCACGACTGGGTGACGTGGCGCAAGATGCTGCCGCAGTTCCTCGGCGAACTGCTGCCGGCGAAGAGCGTCACCGCCTGAGCGGCGCGCTCACTTCCACTTGTAGCCGCGGGCGACGACGCTGATCCCGCTCGACGAGACCGTGAAGCGCTTCTCGTCGGCGGCGCGGTCGTAGCCGATCACCGTGCCGTCGGGGACCTCGTTCCACTTGTCGACGATCACGCGCCGGAGCTTGCAGTGTTTGCCGATGCGCGCGCCGCGCATCACGATGCACTCGTCGAGCTGGCTGTGCTCGTCGACGTAGACGAGGTTGCTGAGCAGCGAGCGCCGCACCTTGGCGCCTGACACCACGACGCCGGGCGCGAGCAGCGTGTCCTGCACCTCGGCGCGGCGGCCTTCGCCGCTCTCCGAGAACACCGTCTTCGCCGGCGGGTCGTTGTGCCACAGCGTGTAGGTGGGCCAGTCCTTGCGGTAGAGGTTGAGCTGCGGCTTGACGTTGCAGAGGTCCATGTTGGCCTCGAAGTAGGCCTCGATGGTGCCGACGTCGCGCCAGTACGGCGCCTCGTCGCCGGGCAGCCCGCGGAACGAGTGCGCGAAGACGGGGACCTGGTGGATCATCCGCGGGATCACGTGGTGGCCGAAGTCGCCGCCCTGTCCTTCCGGCATCGCGTTGTCCTCGCGCAGCCGCTTGACCAGTTCCTTGCGTTCGAACACGTAGATGCCCATCGACGCGAGGCACCAGCCGGGTTGGCCAGGGATCTGCGGGGCGTCCTGCTTGGGCTTCTCGACGAAGCCGGTGACGCGGCCGTCGGCAGCGATCTGCAGGATGCCGAAGCTCGATGCCTCTTCGACGCGCACGCGAACTGCGCCGATCGTCAACGCCGCCTGGTGCTCGACGTGCTCGCGCAGCATGTCGCGGTAGTCCATCTGGTAGATGTGGTCGCCCGACAGCACGATGACGTTCGGCGGATCCCAGTCCTCGACCGAGTCGAGGTTGTGGAAGATCGCATCGGCGGTGCCGCGGTACCACTTGCCGACCGAGACGTGGTGCGGCGGGCTGCAGGTGATCCACTGCTCGAGTCGCCGCGGCAGGAAGTTCCAGCCGAAGCGGATGTGCTCCTCGAGCGAGCGCGCCTGGTACTGCGTCAGCAGGTGGATGCGGCGCAGCCCCGAGTGGATGCAGTTGCTGAGCGTGAAGTCGATGATCCGGTAGCAGCCGCCGAACGGCACCGCGGGCTTGGCGCGGTGGAGCGTCAGGGGCTTCAGGCGGCTGCCCTCGCCGCCGGCGAGGACGAAGACGAGTGTGTTCCGGAGGTCCAGGTTGACCATTGCGCGTGGCGGCGGGGGGTGGACGCCGAGCGGGACTGCAGAGGATGCATCCATCGGCGCGTCCGCGACAGGGCTTGATGCCGAATCGCGCGACGAAGGAACGTTGATACCGGAGGGTGGCGACGTAGGCTCCGCCGTTCCCACTCGCGGGCCCGCCTCGATCGTGAAGTCCTCGGTTCGTCCTGCCGCAACGTCGGCGCCGGTCGTGCGAACGCTGCCCCGCGACGCCGAGTGGTTGCTCACCGACGGTGCTGGCGGCTACGCCTGTGGCACGGCGGAGGACCTGCCGTCCCGTCGCTACCACGGATTGTGGTTGGCCCGGCTGGCGGGTGGGCGGCGCCACTGCGTCGTGGCGGGACTCGACGAGCGCATCGTCGACGGCGACGCCGTGCGCTTCCTCGCCCATGTCGCCTGGCGCGACGGCGCCCGGTCGCTGCCGCAGGCCGAGGTCGCGTTCGCGCACCAGCCCTTGCCGGCGTGGACGTTCCGGGGACCGGGGTTCGAACTGGTGCGCACGGTCGCGCTGCAGCGCGCCGCACCGGGGCGGGACGCATGCTGCCTCGTGCGTTGGCGCAATCGTGGGCCGACGGTCGTGCGCCTGCACGTGCGGCCGCTGCTCGGCTGGTGCGACGCCGACCACCTGCCGCCAGCCGACGAACGCTTCGATGCGACCCTGCACGCACGCGGCGCGTCGTGGGGCGTGCGGCCGAACTCGTCGCTGCCGATGTTGTGGCTCACCGCCGATGGCGTCGCGGCGTTCCGCAGCGATGCGGCGTGGTACCGCGGCGTGCACTTCGCGATCGACCAGGAGCGCGGCTACGACCACGTCGGCGATCGTTGGACCCCGGGCGTGCTCGAGCTCGAACTCGGACCGGGTGCGGAGGCGACCGTCGCCTTCGCGCTGGCCACGCCGTGCGAAGCGCCCGCGGCTGCGTTCGACGCGGCCGCGGCCGCCGCGGATCTCGCGCATCGCGACGTGCTCGCCGCCGCCGACCCGCGCACGGCGGCGTTGGCGCGCACCGCCGACGACTTCCTCTACCGAGCCGACGGCGGGCGGCTGGGCGTGCTCGCCGGCTTCCCGTGGTTCTCCGAGTGGGGGCGCGACGTGTTCGTGGCGCTGCCGGGGCTCACGCTGGCGCGGGGCCGCGCCGATCTCGCCGCCGAAGTGCTGCGCTCGGCGCTGCCGTTCCTGCGCGACGGGCTGCTGCCCAACATCTACGGCAGCTCGCCAGACGACAGCCACTACGACTCGTGCGATGCGGCGCTGTGGTTCTCGCTCGCCGTGCAGCGCTTCGCCGACGCCGGCGGGGACAGCCAGCTCGTGCGCGACGATCTGGTGCCAGCCCTCGTCTGCATCGCGCGCGCCTACGAACGCGGCACCGGGCTCGGACTGCGCGTCGACAAGGACGGCCTGCTCGCCGCCGGGCGTGTCGATCTGAACGCCACCTGGATGGACGCGCGCATCGGCACGGTGCCGGTCACGCCGCGCGCCGGGCGTCCGGTCGAGATCCAGGCGCTGTGGCATTCGCTGCTGGTGTTCCTCGCCGAGCGCGATGCCGCCTCGTGGCAGGCCCTGCGCGATCGCTGTGGCAAGTCGTTCGTCCGGCACTTCTGGCTCGCCGACGGCGGCTACCTGGCCGATCGCGTCGACGACGGCAAGGCCGACCGCACGGTGCGCCCGAACATGGTGATCGCCGCGGCGCTGCCGCGCGGGCCGTGGACGCGGGAGCAGCGGGCCGCGGTCGTGGCGAAGGCGCGCGGCGAACTGCTGACGCCGGTCGGCTTGCGCACGTTGTCGCCGCTCGACCCGGCCTACCGCAGTCGCTACTTCGGCGACACCGTCGCGCGCGACGGCGCCTACCACCAAGGCACGGCCTGGCCGTGGCTTCTGGGCTACTTCGTCGAAGCAGCGCTGGCGGCAGCCGCGCCGGCCGATCGCGCCGCCGAGCGCGTGGCGCTGCGCGGATGGCTCGCGGGGCTCATGACCGAACTCGATCGCGCGGGCATCGACCACGTCAGCGAGGTGTTCGACGGCGACCCGCCGCACCGGCCCGGCGGCACGTTCGCGCAGGCGTGGAACAGCGGCGAACTGCTGCGCGCGGCGGCGCTGCTCGCGGAGACGGGCGCGTGATCGACGTCGTCTTCTACTTCCAGGCGCACCAGCCGTATCGACTGCGGAAGTGGAAGCCGAAGGATCGCATCAAGAAGCTCGACCTGTTCGACACGCCGCTGAACCGCATGGTCGCCGAGCGCGTCGCCGAGCGCTGCTACCTGCCGATGAACAAGCTGCTGCTCGACGCGATCGAGCGCACCGACGGGCAGTTCCGCTGCGCGTTCTCGCTGTCGGGCACGGTGATCCGGCAGCTGCGCGACTGGGTGCCCAAGGCCCTCGATTCGTTCGTCGCCCTCGCGGACTCCGGCAACGTCGAGTTCCTGTGCGAGACCAGCCAGCACGGGCTCGCCGCGGTCGTCGATCGCGACGAGTTCATCGCCCAGATCGAACTGCAGCGCGCGACCGTCACCGACCTGTTCGGCGCGCCGACCTCGTTCCGCAACACGGAGCTGATCCTCGACAACTCGATCTGCAAGCAGGTCGAGGACCTCGGTTTCGAGTGCATGCTCGGCGAAGGCGCGGACCGCCTGCTCGGCTGGCGCAGTCCGCAAGTCCCGTGGCGACCGAAGGGTTGCAAGACGCTCAAGTTGCTGCTGCGCAGCTACTCGCTGTCCGACGACATCGCCTTCCGGTTCAGCAATCGGAAGTGGCCCGCCTGGCCCCTGTTTGCCGATACCTACGCCGGCTGGCTGCACGATGTGCCGCCGCCGGCCCAGTTCCTCGGCCTGTTCATGGACTACGAGACCTTCGGCGAACACCAGGCGGCCGGTACCGGCATCCTCGAGTTCATGCGCCACCTGCCCGAGCAGGTGCTGCAGGACCCGGGATTCCGCTTCCGCACGCCCGCGCAGGTCGCCGCCGAACGCGACGTCGCCGGCGAACTCGACATCCCGACCCCGGTTTCGTGGGCGGACGCCGAGCGCAACCTGACCGCGTGGCTCGGCAACCCGATGCAGACCGCGGCGCACGAAGCGATCTACGCGCTGCGCCCGGAGGTGATGGCCCTCGCCGGAAGCCGCCCCGAACTGCTCGACGCCTGGCGGCACTTCACCACCAGCGATCACGTGTACTACGCCGCCACGAAGCACCACAGCGATGCCGAGGTGCACGAGTACTTCAGCCCCTACGACACGCCGCACGCCGCGTTCGTCACCGTGATGACGGCGCTCGACCACCTGCGCGAGCAGGTGAGAAAGGCGAAGGTGGCGACTCACCCGCAGACGAAGAAGAAGCCGTGACCATGCCGGATCGTTCGTTCCAACTGTTCGAGATCTCCTGGGAGGTCTGCAACAAGGTCGGTGGCATCCACACGGTGCTGTCGAGCAAGGCGGTCACCGCGGTCGAGCGCTTCGGCGACGACTACATCACGATCGGCCCGCAGCTGCTGGGCGGCACCGGTGCACACCCACCGTTCGACGAAGAGCCCGGCTACGAGGAGTTCATCTCCGGTTGCCGGCAGATCGGCGTGCCGGTGCGCATCGGCCGCTGGCGGATTCCCGGCCGGCCGCGCTGCATCCTGGTCGGCTTCTCGGGGCTCTACGAACAGAAGGACGGCATCCTCGCCGGGCTCTGGGAACGCCACCGCGTCGACTCGATCGCCGGTGACTGGGGCTACGTCGAGCCGGTGCTGTTCGCGACCGCCGCTGCGAAGGTGATCGAGCGCTGGTGGGACGAGTTCCTGGCGCCGTACCACCGCCGCGCGGTCGTGCAGGCGCACGAGTGGATGACGGGAGCGGCCCTGCTCTACCTGCAGGAACGCATCCCGAGCATCGGCACGGTGTTCACGACGCATGCGACGATGCTCGGCCGCGCCTTGGCGTCGCTGGGCATCACGCCCGACCCCACCGCGGCCGACAAGGGGCTCGGCGGCAAGTCGGTCGAGGACCTCGCACGCATGCACGGCGTGCAGGCCAAGCACTCGCTCGAAGGCGTCTGTGCGCGCAAGGCCGACGCCTTCACGACGGTGAGTGCGATCACCGCCGCCGAGGCCGAGTTGCTGCACGGCCGCAAGGTCGAACCGCTGCTGCCGAACGGCATCGACCTCGCGGTCGTCGACGAACTCGCGGCCGGCGACCGTGCCGCGACGCGCGCGCAGTTGGCGAAGGTCGCTGGCGCGATGCTCGGCGAGGACGTTTCCGACGCCGCCTTCGTCGCGCTCGCCGGACGCTACGAGTTCCACAACAAGGGCATCGAGCTGCTGCTCGACGCGCTCGGCCCGATGCAGCACGCGCGCGGCCGTCGCATGGTGGTGTTCCTGCTGGTTCCGGCCGGCAACTCCGGCGTGCGCGCCGAACTGATGGAACGGCTCGCCAACGGCGGAGGTGCTGGCCGCGGCCCGATCGGGCTGTGCACGCACAACCTGTTCGACGAGGAGCGCGATCCGACCCACGTGCACTGCAAGCGCCTCGGTCTCGACAACCGGGTGGGCGGCCGCATCAAGATCGTGCAGATCCCGATCTACCTGCGCCCCGACGACGGTCTGCTGCACCGCGAGTACGAAGCCGTGCTGGCGGCGATGGACCTCGGCGCCTACCCCTCCTACTACGAGCCGTGGGGCTACACGCCGCAGGAGGCGTTGGCGGTCGGCGTGCCGACGGTCACCACGGATCTCGCGGGCTTCGGTCGCTGGGCCAACGGCGCGGGCCTCGGGCCCAAGGACGGCATCACCGTGCTGCGTCGCGAGCGCGTGCCGTACAAGGAAGTCACCGCGTCGCTGGTCGACGCGCTCGAGGGCCTGCTCGACGCCCAGGTCGATCGGGAACAGCAGCGCGCGCGTTGCCGTGCCGCCGCGGGCCGCACGGCCTGGAAGGATCTGTTCGCGCACTACGAGGCCGCGTACCGCGCGGCGATCGGTGCGGTCCAGCAGCGGAGCACCAGCGGCGTCGTGCAGTTCCGGTTGCCCAAGCGCGCGTTGCCGTCGCCGGGCTCGGGCACCTCGCCGCGGCTCACCGGCTTCGAGGCCTCGGCGACGCTGCCGCAGGGTCTGCGTGGGCTCGAACGACTCGCGCGCAACTTCTGGTGGGTCTGGAACGGCGGCGTGCGCGGCCTGTTCGAGGAGCTGTCGTCGGGCTTCCAACGCACCGGCGAGAACCCGGTCGCGTTCCTGCAGGGCGTCGGCCTCGACGCGCTCGAGAAGAAGGCGAAGGACCAGGACTACCTGCGTCGCCTGCAATCGGTGTGCAAACGCTTCGACGACTACATGGCGACGGCCAAGCAGCCGCTCGCGCTGGGCGACGCACCGGGCGGGCCGGCGATCTCGGACAAGCACCCGATCGCCTACTTCTCGGCCGAGTTCGGCGTGCACCACTCGCTGCCGATCTACAGCGGTGGTCTCGGCATCCTGGCCGGCGACCACCTGAAGTCGGCGAGCGATCTCGGCATCCCGCTGGTCGGCGTCGGGCTGTTCTACCAGTTCGGCTACATGGCCCAGCAGCTCGCGACCGACGGCCAGCAGGTCGCTGCCGACAAGGAGAACCGGCCGAGCAAGCTCGCCGTCGAGATCGTGCGCGCCGCCGACGGCCGCCCGCTCGAGGTGTCGTTGCCGCTGCCCGGGCGCGAGCTGTTCCTGCGCGCGTGGAAGGCGATGGTCGGGCGCGTCACGCTCTACCTGCTCGACACCAACCTGCCGCAGAACCGTCCCGAGGACCGCAACATCACGCGCAACCTCTACGGCGGCGACGTCGAGACGCGCATCCAACAGGAGATCGTGCTCGGCCGCGGCGGCGTGCGCGTGCTGCGCGCGCTCGACATCCGGCCGGCGGTCTTCCACATGAACGAGGGGCACGCGGCGTTCCTGACGCTCGAACGCACGAGCCGACTGGTGCGTGGTGAGGGCCTGCCGTTCGAGGCCGCGCGCGAATACGTCGCGGCGACGACGCTGTTCACCACGCACACGCCAGTGCCCGCCGGGCACGACCGCTTCGCCGAGGATCTCGTCCGGCGCTACTTCGGCGACGCCGAGGAGTGGGTCGGATTGCCGTGGGACCGCTTCTTCGCGCTCGGCCAGGCGAGCGGCGGCACCGCCGAGTTCAACATGACGTACCTGGCGATGCACTTCGCCGGCTACGTGAACGGCGTCAGCAAGCTGCACGGGCTGGCGTCGCAGAAGCTGCTGCACGCGTTCTGGCCCGGCCTGCTCGAGAACGAGGTGCCGATCGCCGCGGTGACCAACGGCGTGCACCTGGCGACCTGGACGCATCCGGGTGTCACGCGCCTGCTGCGCGGCAACGACGAAACGGTGCGGCCGGCCGACTTCGCGAATGCCGCGAAGATCCCGGCACCGGACCTGTGGCGGGTGCACCAGGGCAACAAGGCGCTGCTGCTCGACAACGTGCGCAGCGCGCTGACGCGCACGTTCCACGCCCGCGGTGACAGCCCGGTGTTGCTCAGTGCGATGCTCGCCGGCCTCGACGACAAGGCGCTGTGGCTCGGCTTCGCGCGCCGGTTCGCGCCGTACAAGCGTGCGCACCTGCTGTTCTCGGAGCCCGCGCGGTTGCGCGCGATCCTCGGGTCGAGCGATCGCCCGGTGCGCATCGTCGTCGCCGGCAAGGCGCACCCTCGCGACAAGATGGGCCAGGACATCCTCAAGTCGATCGTGCAGATCGCGCGCTCGCCCGAGTTCGTCGGCCGCGTCTTCTTCGTCGAGGACTACGACATCGGCCTCGCGCGCTCGCTGGTGCAGGGCGTCGACGTCTGGGTCAACACGCCGACCCGCATGGAAGAAGCGAGCGGCACGTCGGGCATGAAGGCGGCGGCCAACGGCGTGCTCAACCTGTCGATCGGCGACGGCTGGTGGCCCGAGGCCGCCGACGGCGGCAACGGCTGGACCATCGGTGGTGCGCAGGTCTACGGCAACCACGACCTGCAGAACCAGGCCGACGCGACGGCCCTCTACCGGCTGCTCGAAGAGGAGATCGTGCCGCGCTTCTTCTCGCGCGATGCGGGCGGCGTGCCGACTGCCTGGGTCGAGATGATGAAGCACTGCCTCGCGACGGTGCCGACGGTGTTCAACACCGACCGCATGGTGGGCGACTACCTGCGGCAGGCCTACCGGCCGAAGGCCGCCAACTACTTCGCGCAGCAGGCCGAGAAGAAGCTGCCGGCGCGCGAGCGCGCGAAGGAGTTCGCGCGGATCCGGTCGGGCTTCGAGAAGCTGAAGATCGTGTCGGCGACGACGGTCGAGATGGCGGACTTCAAGGTCGGCCAGCACCTCGACGTCCACCTCGAAGTCGACCTCGGTGTCCTGTCCACCACGGACGTGGTGGTGGAGCTGGTGCTCACGCGCGGCGACACGGCGCGCGAGACGATCGTGGTGCCGCTGCAACACCGCGGCGTGAAGACCGGCACGGTGCACACGTTCGACGGCGGCTACCGCGTCGAACTGGCGGGGCACTACGAGCACGGCATGCGCGTGCGCGTGCCAGCCCAGACGCGTCACGACGCCAAGGTGCGCGGACTCGTGCTCTGGGCGTAGCGCCGCAGTCGTGCGCCTCGGAGCGGGCGGCACGTATCGAACTGTCGGACAGCCGCTTGCGACGTGCGACCAGCAAACTGGTCACCAGTGCCGATGGCCAGTAAACTGGTCACTCGCGAATGGACGCCTCCGGACTACTCGATGTCGCTGCTGCCTGGAGCCACTGGGAGCAACCGCCGCCGAAGTCGGTACCGCGTGCCGTGGCGCTACCCGCAGACCTTCGGCCGGACCTGGCGCTCGTCGTTCAGGGCGTTCGTCGTTGCGGCAAGTCGACCCTGCTCGCGCAGATGATGGCTCGCTACGGACTCGATCGTCGGCACTGTCTCTTCATCAACTTCGAGGATCCCCGGCTCGCGGCCGACCTCGATCACACCGTGCTGCAGGCGATGGTCGACGCCTTCGAGGCGCGCTCGCCAGGCATCGCGGCGACCTACTTCCTCGACGAGATCCAGCGTGTCAGCGGCTGGCAACGATGGCTGCGCAAGGAACTCGACCGGCCGCGCGCACGCCGCTTCGTCGTCACCGGCTCGAACGCCCACCTGCTGTCGGGCGAACTGGCTTCGACGCTGACCGGGCGCCATCTACGCGTCGAGTTGTCACCGTTCGACTTCGACGAGTTCCAGAAGCTGCGTCCGGGAACTCCGGTCGAGCAGTACCTGGCCAGCGGCGGGTTCCCCGCGCCGGCACTCGCCGCGGATCCGGACGCCATCTTGCGCGCCTACTTCGAGGACATCGTCGAGCGCGACGTGCGCGAACGCGTCGGCGCCCGTTCGAGTCGGCCGCTGCGGCAACTGGTGCAGATGCTCTACGAGTCCGCCGGGTCCGAGCTCAGCGTTCGCCGCGTGGCGGCTGCTCTCGACATCGCCACCGACACCACGAGCCTCTACCTCGATGCTGTCGCCAGCGCCTACCTCGCCTTCCCGTGTCCGTTCTTCGCCTGGTCGACGCGCAAGCAGGCGCTGCGCCAGAAGAAGTGGTACCCGGTCGACAACGGCCTGCGCCGCGTGGCCGTCGTCCGCGCCGGCGTGGATCGTGGCAAGCAGCTCGAGTGCGCGACGTTCCAGTTGCTGCGCCGCCGCTACTCGCAAGTCTGCTACTGGCGCGGCTCCGGCGAAGTCGACTTCGTGGTCGAACACGCGGGCCTGCCCACGCCGATCCAGGTCAGTCTCGACGAACCGACCGAGCGCCACCGGTTGGCTCTCGACGAGTTCTACGCCGAGCACCCGAAGGCCGAAGAGGCGGTGTTCGTCGATGCCGAGGCCTACGCACGCGGCTTGCCGCGGCTCCCAGGGTCGCGCGGGTAAGGTGGCAGCCGTGAGCACGTTCCACGTCGGCACGAGCGGCTTCAGCTACGACGAGTGGCGGCCGGCCTTCTACCCCGACGACCTGAAGAAGGACGCGATGCTGGCCTTCTATGCCGAGCAACTGCCGGCGGTCGAACTCAACAACACCTTCTACCGGCTGCCGACCGCGAAGATGGCGGCGAAGTGGCGCTCGCAGGTGCCCGACTCGTTCCGCTTCGTGGTGAAGGCGAGCCAGCGGCTGACCTGGACACAGAAGCTGAAGGACTGCGGCGAACTGCTCGCCGTGCTGTTCGCGGCGATCGAGCCGCTCGGCAGCACGCTCGGCTGCGTCTTCTACCAGGTGCCGAAGTGGGTGCGGAAGGACACGGCGTTGCTGCGCGAGTTCCTGCAGCAGCAGCGGCCCGGCATGCGCGTCGCGTTCGAGTTCGCGCATCCGAGCTGGCACGATGACGACGCGCGTGCGGTGCTGCGCGAGTTCGCTGTCGCGCTGGTCGCCAGCGACAAGGACGATGCGCCGCCGCCGGATCTCGTCGACACCGCGCCGTGGTGCTACCTGCGGCTGCGACGCACGGGCTACACCGACGACGAACTGCGGAGTTGGCGCGACCGCCTGCGCGCGGCCTACCCGGCCGGCGGCTTCGTGTTCTTCAAGCACGAGGACAGTTGCGCCGGCCCGGCACTCGCCAGGCGGTACCTCGCCCTGTGACGCAGGCGGGTTGCCGCGGGTCGATGGCGGGTTGACGGTTGCTTGGGCCCTGGGACACTGACGCGTGCCGTCCCCCCGCCGCCACCGCGATCCCGCCGATGTCGATCCGAACGATTCTGGCTTCCTGCTCGTGCGTCGCCGTGCTCGGGGCAGATCTCGCCGCGCAGTGCACGCCGTTCTTCCTGCCAGCTGGTGGCCAGTACGGCGCCGATCTGTCGGTGTGGGGGACGGCGCCGTGGGATCCGGATGGCCCGGGTCCGACCGGCAACCTCGTCGTCGCCGTCGGCGGGTTCAGTTCGATCGGCGGCGCGTTCGCGAAGCACGTCGCGGCATGGGATCCCACAACCGGACTCTGGTCGGGTCTGCCGGGCGTCGTCTACGCCGATGCGTTGACGGCGCTCGGGCTGCCCAACGGCGACCTCGTCGTCGGTGGCTGGCTGCAGCAGATCCAGGGCGTGCCGCAGAACGGCATCGCGCGGTGGAACGGCACGCAGTGGCTGCCGTTCGGCAGCGGTCTCAACGGCATCGTCTACGCGCTGCTGCGCTTGCCGAACGGCGACTTGCTCGCGGGCGGCTCGTTCACGCTCGCCGGCGGCGCCGGGGCCAGCCGCGTCGCGCGCTGGGACGGCGCGACCTGGAGCGCCCTCGGTAGCGGCGTCGACAACACCGTGTTCTCGCTCGGCGTGCTGCCGAACGGGGATGTCGTCGCCGGCGGCACGTTCACGACGGCCGGTGGCGTGACGGTGCAGGGCCTCGCGCGGTGGAACGGCAACGCGTGGAGTGCGATCGGCGGCGGCATGCCTTCCGTCATGTCGGTTTGCGTCCTCCAGAACGGGCACCTCGTGGTCGGCGGCACCACGCTGCAGCGCTGGGACGGCAGCCAATGGCACGGCTACGCCCTGACGCTCGACGGCGCGATCAACGACGTCGCCGAACTGCCGAACGGCGACCTGGTGGTGATCGGCAACTTCACCACCGCCAACGGTCAGGTGGCGCGGCGCATCGTGCGCTTCGACGGCGTCGCCTGGTCGCCGATGGCGATCGGTCTCGAGGGTGCCACGAGCCCGCTGGCGTGGGCCGTGACCGCACTGCCGAACGGCGACCTGATCGCATGCGGGCGGTTCACCACCGCGGGCGGCCGACCACGACGCAACATCGCGCGATGGAGCGGCGGGGCGTGGTACCCGATGAGCGACGGTCTCGACGGCAGCGTGCGGGCCTTGGCGCCGCTCGGCGGCGGGACGTTCGCGGCGGGCGGCGACTTCCTGTTCGCCGGCGCGCAGCAGGTCGAGCGGCTGGCGGCGTGGGACGGGAACGCCTGGCAGGCGATCGCTCCCGGCGTCGCGTCGCGATGCACGGCGCTGCGGCGAACGACGAACGGCGACCTGCTGGTCGCCGGCCGCGCCAACGCGCTGCCCAACACCCATGTCGCGCGCTGGTCGGGCGGTTCCTGGCTGCCCCTCGGCGGAGGCATCCCTGGCGACGTGCGCTGCCTTGCCGAACTGCCGAACGGCGACGTGGTCGTCGCCGGCCATTTCAACTGGGCGGGCTTCCCGGTCGCGAACATCGCGCGCTGGAACGGCAGCACGTGGAGCGCTCTCGGTCCTGGCCTCGACAACCGCGTCAATGCTCTCGTCGTGCTGCAGAACGGCGACGTGGTCGCCGGCGGGGCCTTCTCGCAGCGCGCCGCGCGCTGGGATGGCGTCGCGTGGCAGGCGCTGGGCGCAGTGGGGACCGAGGTCCATGCGCTCGCCGTGCTGCCCAACGGCGACGTGATGGCGGGCGGCGACATCAGCAGCGGCGTCGCGCGCACGTTGCAGCGGTGGAACGGCGTCGCGTGGCAGTCGTTCGGCGCCAACCACTCGGTGTTCGCGCTCGCCGTGCATCCGTCGGGAGCGGTGTTCGCCGGCGGCCTGTTCGGCCTGATCGGCACACTGTCGGTGAACAACCTGGCGATGTGGGACGGCACGACCTGGCGTGCGGTCACTCCGTTCGGCTCGTCGTTCAGCGGGGCGGTGCATGCCCTCGCCGTGCTCGACGACGGCACGCTGGCGATCGGCGGCGACATGATCGTCAACGTGTCGGGCACCGGGCCGGGCGTGCACGCCGTGCGTCGCGTGCTGCCTTGCCTCTACCCGGTGCAGACGACGCCGACGGCTTGCGTCGGCCCGGCGGGCGCGATCGAACTGCGTGCTGACGGGGTCGCGCTGCTCGCCGGCTCGCTGCGCTGCTCAGCGCGCGGCTTCGCGCCGACGTCGACCGTGCTCGTCGCCAGCGGCTTCGCAACGGCCAACGCGCCGCTGTCCCAGGTGCTTCCCGGCTCGCCTCCCGGGTGCGACCGCCTGGTCAGCGCCGACGACGTGACCTTGGTCGTGCCCGCAGCAGGAACCGCGGTGCTGGGGGTTCCGATCCCCGCGACGGTTGTGTTGCTCGGCGCCGTGATCCACCAGCAGTGCATCGAGGTCGAGTTCGTGGGCAGCACGGCGGTGTCGCTGTACGGCTCGAACCGGCTCACGACGACGATCGGCACGTTCTAGGATTCGCTGCGACGGGCGCATGGCCGCTGCCGCGGTCGCGGGTCGGCCCGACCGGTCGCCGGCCGGGCTAGCCGTGGCGCGCTGCTGCATGCAGGCGCAGTTCGGCGAGCAGCGGCACGTGGTCGCTGGCGGTGCGGGTGCCGCGGCAACGCAGCCGTTCGAGCGTCAACACCTCGATGTCGCCGCGCACCCACAACGAATCGAGGGCGCGTACCGGCGCCCAGGCCGGGAACGTGCGCAGCGGCCGGGACGGGCCGCGGAAGCCGACGGGCGCGAGCAGCTTCTTGCCGAGCGAGCCGTAGACGTCGTTGAAGTCGCCGGCGACGACCACGGGCGTGTCGGCATGGATCGACCGCAGCTCGTGCGACTGCAGGAAGCGACGCAACTGCTCGCGGCGCTCGGCCTCGGACAGACCGAGGTGCAGGTTGAACACGTGCAGCGTGCGGGTGCGGCCAGCATCGTCGTGCAGGCGCAGCTCCGCGTGCAGCACGCTGCGCGCCTTCTTGGTCGGCAGCGTCAGGTCGAGGTTGGTGCTGCTCGCGATTGGGGCGTGGCTGAGGATCGCGTTGCCGTACTCGCCGCGCCGGGGCCCGAAGCGCACGTTCACGAAGTAGGAGCGGTGCGGCATGCCGAGCGCCTCGCCGAGCACGTCGACCTGGCGTTCCCCGCGGTACCAGCGGCCGTTCTGCGCGACCTCCTGCATCAGCACGACGTCGGGCTCGGCGGTGGCGATCACGGCGGCCGTGCGCGCCGGGTCGTAGCGGCGATCGAGACCGCCGACGCACTTGTGCACGTTCCAGCAGAGGATGCGGAGGGTGAGGGGCAACGGGTCGCCTTCGCCGGCTGCGCGCACCATCGCCCGCGGTGGCGCCCGCCGCAACCATCGGGAAACGACGCCTGTGCACGGCGCTGCGCTGCAGGTCGACGTCCTCGCGTTGGCATCGTCGCGGCAACGCGCTCGGGCGAGGTGCGCGAAGTGAGAGGCAGTCGAACGCGCGGAACCGGCCGCCGCGTCGGGTATCCTCCGCGCCTTCCACTCCCGAGCCCACCACCCCGATGGCCGCACCGTCCCGCACGTCCTGGAAAGGGTTCCTCAAGCTCAGCCTGATCTCCGTGCCGGTGAAGGCGTTCACCGCCAACGAAACCGCCGGCGAGGTGCACCTGAACCAGCTGCACAAGGACTGCAACAGCCGCGTGAAGTACCTGAAGGTCTGTCCGGAGCACGGCGAGCTGAAGAGCGAAGCGATCGTCAGCGGCTTCGAGCACCACAAGGACAGCTACGTCGTCGTCGATCCAGACGAGCTCGACAAGCTGCGCACCAAGACCGACCGCGCGGTCAGCATCGACGGGTTCGTGCCCGCCGACGCGGTCGACGGCATGTACTTCGCCGGCAAGGCGCACTACCTGCTTCCCGACGGTATCGCCGGCTCGCGGCCGTACGCGCTGCTGCGCGACGGCATGAAGCAGAACAACGTCTGCGCGATCGCGCAGGTGGTGATGACCGGACGCGAGCAGCTCGTGCTGCTGCGGCCGAGCGGCAAGCTGCTCGTGATGACGGGGCTGCACTATCCCGCCCGCGTGCGCAAGGCGAAGGACTTCGAGAGCGAGGTCGAGGACATCGCCTTCAAGCCGGAAGAAGTCGCGCTGACGAACACGCTGATCGCGGCGTCGAAACTCGCGAGCTTCGACCTCGACGCCTACCAGGACCAGTACGTGAAGAAGCTCAAGCAGCTCATCGCGCTGAAGGTCGAAGGCAAGGAGGTCGTGCAGGCGCCCGACCACGAGGAGCCGAAGATCCTGAACCTGATGGACGCCCTGAAGAAGAGCGTCGCGGAGGCGCAGGCTCGTCAGGTCGGTGGAGCCGCCGAGGACGAGGCGGACAAGAAGCTGGCGCCGAGTGCCGGCAAGAAGAAGGGCTCCCGCAAGGTCGAAGGCTGACCCGCGCGCCGTGGCGACGATGGCGACGTCCCGACTGCCGCAACACGTCGAGCCGATGCTGGCGCGCATCGGCGCGCCGTTCGATTCGGCGGCGCATCTGTTCGAGATCAAGTGGGACGGCGTGCGCGCGGTCACCTACGTCGAGGCCAGCGAGCACCGCATGCACGGTCGCCGGCGGCGCGACCTCGCCGGCCGGTATCCGGAGCTCGCGTTCCTGGCCGGTCTGCCCGCGGGGTGTGTGCTCGACGGCGAACTCGTCGTGCTGCAGCAAGACGGCCGCCCCGACTTCCGGGCGATGATCGGCCGCGAGAACGGTTCGGCCGCCGACGCGCCGGCCGCCGCGCGCCGGTCGCCGGTCGTCTACGTCGTCTTCGACCTGCTCTACGAAGGCCACCAGAGCCTGCTCGGGCTCCCGCTGCACGAGCGTCGGCAGCGGCTCGCTGCTCTCGTCGCGGCGAGCGGCGAGCGGCGGCTCGTGCTGTCGGACGGCGTCGTCGGCCAGGGCCTCGCGTTGTTCGCGGCGGCGCGCGAACGTGGCCTCGAGGGCATCGTCGGCAAGCGCCTCGACTCGACCTACCGGCCGGGCGAGCGCACCGACGCGTGGCAGAAGATGAAGCTCGTGCAGCAGATCCACTGCCTGGTACTCGGCTACGAGCCCGACGGCGAGCGCGACTTCAAGTCGCTGATCGTCGCGACCGACGTGAACGGCGAGATCCGGTGCGTCGGCAAGGTCGGGTCGGGCATCGGCGCTGCCGAGCGCGACGAACTGCGGCGGCGGCTGTTCGGCGCCCGCGTCGAGAAGCCGCTCGTCGATCCGGGCATGAAGGGTCGCTGGATCGCGACGGGGCTCTACTGCACCGTGAACTTCCTCGAGTGGACGGCGAGCGGTTCGCTGCGCGCGCCGGTGTTCGTCGGGCTGGTGCCCGAGGGTGCGGCATGAAGGAGGAACGCGAGCTCGAGCGCACGTTCACGTCGGCAGAGCTCGCCGAGTTCTGCGGGCTGCCCGGCAACGTGCTGCGCCGCTTCATCGACCGCGAACTGCTGAGTCCGATGCGCGGCAGCGTCGATCGTTACGCGTTCCGCGCGGCCGGCTGTGCGCGGGTGCTGGCGCAGCTCTGGCGCGCCGGCTGGACCGCTCCGCGCATCGAGCGTGCCTGGCGGCTGGCGCGCTCGGTCGTTCCCGACGCGGATGCCGCGCTGACGGGGCTGCTGGCGAGCATCGGCCAGCGGCGCGTCACCGTGCGAACTCCCGACGGCCGGTTGGTCGAACCGGGCGGGCAGATGTTGTTCGACTTCGCCGGCGCGGCGAGCTGCACGGCGGCGTTGCCGTCCCTGCGTTCGCCGCAGGACTGGTTCGCGATCGGCGTCGACGCGGAGGCGGCGGGCCGCATCGACGACGCGATCCGCGCCTACGAGCACGCGGCCGTCGACGGCAGCGCCGAGATCCACTTCAACCTCGGCAACTGCTACTACGGCCAGCGCCGGCGCAGCGAAGCGGCCGCGCAGTTCCTGGCCGCGATCGGCAAGGCGCCGGAGTACGCCGAGGCCTGGAACAACCTCGGCGTCGTGCGTGGCGAACTCGGCGATCGGGCCGGTGCGGTCGAGGCGTTGCGGCGCGCGCTCGAGCTGGTGCCGCACTACGCCGACGCGCACTACAACCTCGCCGAGGCGCTCGCGGTGGTGGGGGACATGGACGGTGCGCGCTCGCACTGGCGCGCGTACTTGACGTTCGATCCGAACAGCCGCTGGGCCGAGCAGGTGCGACGGCGACTCTCGAGCAACGGTGGGTGAGGCGGCTCCTCGCCGTCACGCACCGCGCAGCATCTCGCCCAGCGCCGCGATCGCGGGCATCAGGTCCTGCTTGTCGTCGAGCGCCTTGCGGAACAGGTCGCCCCGCTGCGCCAGGCGCTGCGGCATCGTCTTGATCGTGAAGCGCTGCGGCGTCAGTTCGCCGTCCTCGAGTTCGTCCCACAGCAGCGGCGCCGACACGCTGGCGCCGCGCACCGGCCGCGCCGAGTACGGCGGCACGATCGTCTGGCTGCGGCGATTCTGCAGGAAGTCGAGATAGACCTTTCCTTCGCGTCGGTCCGGCAGCCGCTCGACCGTCGCGATGTCGGGCAGTTCGCGCACCAGCACGCGCGCGATCGCCTCGCAGAACATCCGCGAGTGGTCGTAGGTGTAGCCGGGCAGCAGTGGCACGAACACGTGCATGCCGTGCTTGCCCGACGTCTTCAGCAGCGGCCGCAGCCCGATGCCGCGCAGCAGCTTGCCGGCGGCGCGAGCGATGCGCACGACGTGCGGGAACGGCGCCTGCTTGGGGTCGAGGTCGAGCACCGCGAAGTCGGGCGCGTCGAGCGAGCCGACGCGCGACAGCCACGGATGCAGGTCGATGCTGCCGAGGTTGACGACGTGCAGCAGCGTGTCGAGGTCGTCGACGACGTGGTGCGGCACGATCGCACCGTCGTGCTCGATCGGTGCGGTGCGCAGCCACGCCGGCGAGCCTTCCTTGACCTCACGCTGGTAGAACGACTTGCCGTCGATGCCGTCCGGGAAGCGGTTGAGGTGCAGCGGGCGATCGCGAAGGTGCGGCAGCAGCGCGTCGGCCACCGCGTGGTAGTAGGCGAGCAGGTCGCCCTTGGTGTAGCCCTCGGCGGGCCACCAGACCTTGCCGAGGTTGCTCGGCTTCCAGCGGGGCGCTGCCGCGGTGGTGGGCGTGACGTTCGTCGTGCGCGGCGGTCCGGCGCCGTCCACGGCGGCGGGGCTGCACGGCACGCGAACCCAGTCGGGGGACGGGCCGCTCGCGTAGCGGCTCCCCGCGCGCTTGCCGATCGCGGCCGGCAGGCCGGCTTCGGCGATCGCCGCGAGCAGCGACGCGCCGTCGCCGGCGACGTGGTCGACGAAGAGCACCCCGCCGTCGCCGGGCAGCAGCGTGCGCAAGGCCTGCTTGCGGTCGAGCAAGGGCAGGGCGCGCAGGTCGTAGTCCTCCCACTGCAGCAGATCGAAGGCGTAGAAGACGACGTCCCGGCCGTGGTCCGTGGCGAGTGCTTGCGCGAGCGCATCGCGCGTTGGTCGGCCACCGGCGTCGAGCGCGACCAGCACGCCGTCGATCAGCGCCTCGTGGCAGCGCAGCGCCCGCATGCCGGCGACGACGGCGGACGGTGGGGTCGGGAACGCCGGCAGCACGATCGTCCCGCCGCGCTTGTGCGCGAGGCTCCGGGCGCCGGCGAACTCCATCTCGTAGAGCCAGTCCGGGTCGCGCAGCGCAGGCCGTTCGCTCGTCCAGCGCATCGGCGTCGTCGACGGCGGTACGGCGCGTTCGGGCGCGTCGCCGAGTTCGATGCCGAGCGCGCTCTCGCGGGCGTGGCCCGAGTACTCGTCCTTGCTCTTGAACAGGAGCCAGCTGTTCTTCGCCTGCTGCGTGCGCACCAGGTGCCATTCGCCGCGCAGCCGCCGGCCATGGAGGCGCACCTTCAGCTCGCCGCGCGCCATCGCCTCCTCCCAGGTCGGGATCTTCACCAACTCGTACCGGCCTCGATCCCAGATCTGCATCGTGCCGGCGCCGTACTGGCCCTTCGGGATGCGACCGTGGAAGTGCTCGTACTCGAGCGGGTGGTCCTCGGTGCGCACGGCGAGGCGTTTCTCCGCCGGATCGAACGAGAACCCACGCGGCACGGCCCACGACTTCAAGACGCCGGCGTGCTCGAGCCGGAGGTCGTAGTGCAGGTTGCGGGCCTCGTGCCGATGCACGACGAACACGTCGTCCGCACGGGCCAACGGTGGGGCGGGCTCGGGCTCCGGAGTGCTGCGGAAGTCGCGCTTCCTGCGGTAGTCATCGAGCGCGTCGCCCATGCGCCGGCGATCCTCGCTGCAGCCGTCGGTCAGGCAAGGGTGCGAGCCGATGCGTGTGCACTCCCGCACTTCGTGCGATCGCGCACTCCCAGCGTCGCCGGCAGAGGCTGCCTTCGTGCAACGCCGCATCGCCACACGGCTTGGGTGCGGCCGTGCCGCCAGCGGGCTTGTTCGCGACGACCGCGGAGCGGGGCAAGGTGCCGCACCCGCGGGTGGGCACCGGGTTTGCTTTCTCTGCCGGCATTCGCGCGTCGCGTCAGCGGCTGCGGCGACGAGACTTCGCTTGCATGGAACCCATGGCGAAGTAACGTCCTGCGGCTCTCCTGGCTCGACTCGTCCCCGAGCAAGACCCTGTACCGCCGCAAGCGGCTGCCATCCCAATGTCAGCGATCCCGATGAAAGGCACCCTCTCCCACCGGCCGAACCCGTTCGCTCTCGTTGGCGCGGCGGCCACCCTGCCCCTGCTAGGACTTGCCGGCCTGCTGGCCGGTTGCACCGGCGGCAGCAAGGGCGATCCCGACAACCGCGGCGACTTCAAGGTGGTCAGCGTCAGCACCGGGTCGGGCAGCGTCTACCCCTACCGCATTCGCACCACGGACCAGTTCGGCAATCCGACCTCGACCGTCGTCAACATCGAGAGCGAGGACACTCTCAAGAAGTTCGTGAACGGCAACAACGGGGTGCTGCCGGTCGCCACCCTGCCCGTGGACGCCGTGTTGCCCGACGGCACCCCTGGCAACCACTTCCTGCACTTCACGTTCAGCCACAAGCTGCAGATCGAGTCGATCCTCAGCAACCTGCTGGCCGACCAGTCGAACAGCGGCCTCGTCGGCTCGATTGCGTTGCTCGCCTACGATCCGTCGACGGAGACCTCGGTGACGCTTCGCGGGCGCGGCTTCGTCAACGGCTACACCTACTTCAACACCGGTGGTGCTCTGCAGCTGGTGCGGGCCCTCGAAGCCGACGGCAACAAGGTGAAGGTGCTCGATCCGCGCGCCAACGGGTTCCCGAACTACGCGGGCGCCGCGGACCTGGTCAGCCGGAAGTCGTTCACGTTCATTGCCGACGACGACAACGACCTGACCGCGCTCGACACGTTCCCCGGCGACCGCCTGCTCCGCATCCTCGTCACCAACGCGGTGCGCGACAGCGAGAACGACATCCTCGAGCAGGAGATCGGCGTGGCGACGACGGTCGGCAGCGATCCGAACCCGCCCCAGGTGCTCGGCTTCACCACGCTGCCGCAGATCCAGCCCGGCAACGGCCAGACCGGCGTCGATCCGACCGGCTCGATCCTGGTGCGCTTCAACAAGCCCGTGCAGCCCGGCCGGGTCGGCACGTTCTTCGACCCGAACCTGTTCACGCCGCCGACCGGCGGCATTTCGCTGTCGGTGACGTCGGCCGCCGCGACGTTCCCGGTGATCTACTACGCGGACCCGGTGAGCTACGGCGACTTGATGAGCTACTTCATCAAGCCGGCCTACAGCCTGCCGGGGAACTCGCAGGTCGACGTCACGGTGTTGTCGACCACGATCACGAGCCTGATCGGTGACCCGATCGGCTCGCCGATCACCACCAGCTACACGACTGGCGATGGTCCGGGCCTGGTGAACGCGCCGGTGGCGCCCGAGGCGATCTACATCGGCATCGGTGGCGCGCAGCCGGGCGTGTCGGTGATCGACCTGCACGGCTTCGGCCAGGGCACCGGTGACCCGTCGTTGTCGCGCTTCCCGCTGAACCCGAACATCGGTCTGCCAGGCGTCGTGCCGTCGCTGGCGCCCGGCACGTCGAGCCTCGATGCCGGTGGTGCGGGTGTGTTGACGCTGACCCAGGACACCAACGGCAACACCCGCCTGCTGCGCGATCCGATCGTCGGCGACGTGACCGACATCCACCTCGGCGCGCCGCTCGATCTCATCTACAACAACGAGAACGTCAACCGCAACGCGTCGCGCGCGAACCAGATCAACCAGCTGCTCGGCGCCGCGATGTCTGGGAACACGATCACGCAGCCGCCGATCCCGAACCCGCCGCGGCTCGTCTTCCCGCCGCCGAACCCGAACCGCGCGATCTTCGGCGAAGAGCCGACGGTCAAATCGTCGCTCGGCCCGCCAGGCGCCCTGGTCACCGGTGGCCCGCCCGCCGGCTGCCTCGCCGTCGGTCTGAACCTGCTCGTGCAGGGCAATCCGTTCTCGTCGGTGCAGAACGAGATCGGCGTCTACGGCTCGTCCTTCATGGGCGTCTTCGTCGGCCCGCAGCCGGCCCCCGCGTCGCCGCCGCCGCCGCCGCCGTTCTGCCCGTTCACGTCGCGCCAGCAGGTCGGCCACTTCCTGTATGTGCTCGACCGCGACAACCGCCAGGTGCTGGTCGTCAACAGCAACCGCTTCACGGTGCTCGACTCGATCCAGCTCTCGGACCCGGTGAGCATGGCGGTGTCGCCGAACATGACGCGCCTCGCGGTGACCAACTTCGCGAGCTCGTCGGTGAGCTTCATCGACATCAACCCGCTGAGTGGGACGTTCCACCAGATCGTCGCCCAGACGCCGGTCGAGAGCGGCCCGACCGGCATCGCCTGGCAGCCGGACGGCGAGGACGTGCTGGTCGTGTCGACCGACGCCAACTTCCTGACGATCATCAGCGCGCTCGACTTCACGGTGCGGCGCAGCCTTGGCGGCTTCCTCAACGCGCCGATCGACGTCATCGTGACCGAGCGCTACTTCGGCCACGGCAACACGTCGGGCCTCTACTACGCCTACATCCTGAACGGCAACGGCACGATCGCGATCTACGAGTCAGGCCCTGACGGCGTCAACGGCATCGGCTTCAACGACATCATCGGTTCGGTGACGAACGTCAGCTTCCCGCGCGCGCGGGCGATGATGTACGACATGTCGGGCGGCTTCGGCGGTGTGTTCATCGGCCACACCGACGAGAGCGGACTCGGCCAGGTCAGCCGGTTGACGCTGACCGCGACCCCGCTGGGCGCCTTGCCGCTCAACCCGGTGTCCGGCGGGTTCATCCTGCCGCCGACCTACCGCCAGAAGGAGTGGACCGTCACGCAGCGGTTCGGCGGTGCCGTCAACGTGCAGAACTTCATGACCGGCAACTCGGTCATCGACATCTGCTTCGACGACATGCTGAACGTCGGTGGTTTGACCGGTCAGGGCAACCTGCTGGCGCCGTCGTTCGCCACCACGCCCTACATCCACTCCGGAAAGCACACGCTGAAGGTCATCAACGGTGCGCCGGTTGCCGCCGCGCAGCCGCGGTTGATGTTCGTCGCGCTGTCGGACGTCGGCAACGTCGACGTGTTCGAGATCGGCACGGGGACGCGCATCGCGACGATCCCGGTGCCGGGCGTGCGCACGGTGACAAACTACTGGCGCCAGTGACCGCCGCCGCCGGCCCGGCGGCTGGCGACCCAACGGGCCCCGCTGCGGCGACGCCGCCGCGGGGCCCGTGCTGTTTCCAGCCCGTTGCCCCGGGGCGTCGTTGAGCCGAGCGTGATCCCGTCGCAGAATCGCCGCATGCCGGAAGCCGCCGCGATCTGCCGCATGTTCGCCGACGTGGCGCCCGGCTACGACCGCGCCAACCGCGCCTTGTCGCTCGGCATCGACCGGTGGTGGCGACGCCGCACCGTCGCGGTCGTCGACGTGCGCGCCGGTGAGCACGGCCTCGACGTCTGTGCGGGCACCGGCGACCTGTCGTTCGCCCTGCAGCGTGCCGGGGCCGAGATCGTCGGCTCGGACTTCTGCGCGCCGATGGTGGTCTTGGCGCGCGCCAAGGCCGCGCGGGTCCCGTCGCCGCCGTCGTTCCTGGCCGCGGACGCGATGCGCCTGCCGTTCGCCGATGGCGCGTTCGACTTCGCCACCGTCGCGTTCGGCATCCGCAACGTCAGCGACCCGGTGGTGGCGTTGCGCGAGATGGCGCGCGTCGTGCGGCCAGGAGGGCGCGTCGTCGTGCTCGAGTTCTGCAAGCCCACCGTGCCGGTGCTCGGGGCGTTGTATCGGGGCTACTTCCGCAACGTGCTGCCGCGACTCGGCCGCTGGATCAGCGGCGCCCGCAGCGACGCCTACCGCTACCTTCACGATTCGGTGATGGCGTTCCCCGAACGCGAGCAGTTCCTCGACCTGATGCGCACCGCCGGCCTGCAGGCGCCGCGCCAGCGCCTGCTGACCTGCGGCATCGCCGCCATCTACCGTGGCGAAGTCACCGGCTGACGCGCGTGCCGCCGCGTCGCTGCCGTCCGGCGGCTACCTGCACTGGTCGCGCGATGCGGCGGTCGGCTGCTGTGCAGTTTTGCCGCTCTGGTTGCTGTACGAAGGCCTGCGTCTGCTGTTGACGCCCGAGGAACGCAATGGCGCCGAAGCGCTGCTGCTGCGCGAGATCGGGCGCCTGGGCGTGCCGGGCCACCTGGTGCTGACGGCGGCGTTCGCGCTGCTGACGCTGCTGTCGGCGGCTTCGCTGAAGCGCCGCGACGTGCCGTGGATGCGCATCGCCGCGGTGATCGCGCTGGAGGGCACGCTCTACGCACTGCTGCTCGGACCGCTGTCGCAGCAGCTCGCGTCGTCGGCGCAACGGCTGCTCGCGACGGGCGTGGTCCCGTCGTCGCTCGCCGCGAACCTCGTCCACTCGATCGGGGCCGGCGTGTTCGAAGAGCTGGTCTTCCGCCTCGGCCTGATGTCGCTGCTGGTGTGGCTGGTGCTGCGGCCGGTGCGCGCGTGGTCGCTGCCGTCCTGGACGGCCGGCGTCGTGGCGGTCGTCGTCAGCGCGTTGGTGTTCTCGTGGTTCCATCACCTGTGCGGAGAACCGTGGGATTCCGGCCGCTTCACCTACCGTGCGATGGCCGGCCTGCTGCTCGGTGTGTTGATGTGGGTGCGCGGTTTCGGCGTCTGCGTCTACACGCACGCGATCTACGACGTCTGGTTCTACCTCTCCGCCGATGGCTCCTGATTCCCCGGTTACGCCGTCTGCGCAGCGCTTCGCCGTCGGGTGGTCCGGCGGCAGCGGCATCGCCTACGGTCTGCGGTTGGTGGAGGCCCTGCTCACCGCCGGCCACGAAGTGCACCTCTGCGCGACCACGGCGGCCCTGCGGGTGCTGCGCCACGAGGCCGGCCACGATGCCGTCACTTCGCACGCGGACCTGCGCGGGCTGTTCGTTCCGGCCCTGCGCGAACGGCTGTTCGTGCACGACCTCGCCGCCGTCGAGGCGGCGCCGGCGTCGGGCAGTGCGGGCATGCGGGCGACGATCCTGTGCCCCTGCAGCATGGGAACGCTGGCGCGCGTCGCGCACGGCTTCTCGAGCAACCTCGTCGAGCGAGCGGCCGACGTAGCACTCAAGGAAGGGCGGCCGTTGGTCGTCGTGCCGCGCGAGACGCCGCTGTCGGTGCTGCACCTCGAGAACATGCTGGCGCTCGCGCGGCTCGGCGCGGTCGTGCTCCCGGCCATGCCCGGGTTCTACCATCGCCCGCAGTCGGTGCAGGACCTCGTCGACTTCGTCGTCGGCAAGATCCTCGATCGCCTCGGCATCGCGCATCCGTTGATCCGCCGCTGGCAGACGCCGCCGCCGTCGTCGTCGCCGTGGCACGAGGGCGAGGAGCCATGACCGGCGCATCGCTGCTCGCGCGCGCGCGCACCTGGACGTCGCTGGTCAAGCTCTCGCACTCGGTGTTCGCGCTGCCGTTCGCGCTGCTGTCGCTGCTGTCGGCGACGGGCGGCCGGCCCGGCTGGCGCTTGCTCGGCCTCGTCGTCGCCGCCGTCGTCGCGGCGCGCACCGCGGCGATGGCCTACAACCGACTCGTCGATCGCGCGCTCGACGCAGCGAACCCGCGGACCGCCGGACGTGAACTCCCGCGCGGGGTCGTGACGCCCCGCGCGGTGCTGCTGCTGGTCGTCGCCGCCGCCACCGCGTTCCTCGCCTGTTGCTGGTTGCTGGCGCCAGTGTGCTTCTGGCTGGGCCTGCCGACGCTGCTGTTCCTGCTCGGCTACAGCCACGCCAAGCGCTTCTCGTCCCTCTGCCATCTGTGGCTCGGCACCGCGCTCGGCATCGCTCCGGTCGCCGCGTGGCTGGCGGCCGACGGCGAGTTCTCGGCGCGTCTGCTGGCGCCCGCCGTGCTCGGCCTCGCGGTGGCGTGCTGGGTCGCCGGCTTCGACGTGCTCTATGCCTGCCAGGACGAGGAGTTCGACCGCGCGCACGGGCTGCGTTCGCTGCCAGCGCGATTCGGTGCGCCGCGGGCGCTGCAGATCGCGCGTGCCCTGCACGGGCTCGCATTCGTCGGCTTCGTCGGCTTCGGCCTGCTGGTCCCGCTCGGGGCCATCTGGCTGTGCGGAACCGGCGCCGCGGCGGCCCTCCTGTTGTGGCAGCACCGGCTGGTGCGACCCGGAGATCTGCGCCGGATCGACATGGCGTTCTTCACCGCGAACGGCACGATCGCGGTCGTGATGTTCGTCGCCGGATTCGTCGACCTGCTGCTGCGCGGAGCCTGAGCGTGGCTGCCCCGTCGCCCGTCGCCGAGTTGGAGCGCCTCGCCAAACTGCTCGGCAACGGCTTGCCGCCGCTGCTGCTGCTCTACGGCGAGGGAGCCTGGTTCCGCGGCCAGGCGGTTGCCCTCGCTCTCGCCGCCGTGCCCAAGGACGCCGAACTGCGCATCGTCGACGCCGTTGCCGAGCGGCTTGCCGGCGGGGGTGGTGGCGGCGATGGCGACGACGACGCGGACGACGAACGTGACGGCGCCGCGACCGCGGAGCCGGTCGAGCCCGCGGCGACGGACGTGGTCGAGGGGCTGCCCGTCCTGCAGGACCTGCGCGGCGGGGGACTGTTCGCGCGCACGGCCTTCGTCGTCGTGCGTCGCGGCGGCGCCTGGTGGGCGAACCACGTCGAGGCGGTGGCGGCGGCGGTGCCGGGCTTCGGCAAGGGCTGCGGCCTCGTCATCGAGGCGAAGAAGCTCGATCGTCGCAAGAAGGCCGCGCAGGCGCTGGTCAAGACCGCGACGGCCGCCGGCGCGTGCTTCGAGTTCCGCGAGCTCTACGACCTGCCCTTCGATCGCAACGACCCGCCCGAGAAGGGAGAACTGTGCCGGTGGCTCCAGGCCGAGGCCGCAAAGCGCGGCGTGCCGCTGCAGCCAGCGGCGGCGTGGCTCGTGGTGCAGCAGGTCGGCACGTCGTGCGCGGATCTCGTCGCCGAGATCGATCGCCTTCGTGGTGTGCTCGGCGCCGGTAGCGCGAAGAAGCCGCTCACGCCGGCCGATCTGCACGGCAAGCTGACCGTCAGTTTCGAGTCGACGCCGTTCGAGTTCGCGGCGGCGGTGCTCGCCGAGGACCGCGCCGCGGCCTGGCGCAGCCTGCGCGCGATCTTCGACCGCGGCGTGCGCAGCAAGGACGGCAAGCCGATGGACCGCGGCGGCCTGCTGCCGTTCGTGACGAGTTGGATGTTCGGCCAGCTCGTCAAGACCTACGAAGGGCGTCAGTTGCTCGACGACGGTGTGTCGCTGCGCGACGTGGCGGCACGCGTCGGCGTGTTCCAGTTCCAGGAGCGCTACGTCCGGCAGGTGGAGAAGCACCGCTTGCCGCGGCTCGCGCAGGGTCTGCTGGCCCTGCAGCAGTGCCAGCGCCTGAGCCGCACGACCGGCGAGGAGCCCGACGTGCTGCTCGAGCGCTTCCTGCGGGCGTGGTTCGACGGCGCGCCGATGCCGCAGGCCGGAGGCAGGGAACTGTGATCCGCCGTCTGCCGCCCGAAGTGGTCAACCAGATCGCCGCCGGCGAAGTCGTCGAGCGGCCGGCGTCCGTGGTCAAGGAGCTGGTCGAGAACGCGCTCGATGCCGGCGCCAGCCGCATCCGCGTCGAAGTGCTCGACGGTGGGGCCCAGTCGATCGTCGTCGGCGACGATGGCGATGGCTTCCTGCCGGAGGATCTGCCGCTCGCGTTCGCGAGCCATGCGACCAGCAAGCTCGCCTCGGTGCACGATCTCGAGCACATCGGCAGCCTCGGTTTCCGCGGCGAAGCGCTGGCGTCGATCGGCGCGGTGTCGCGGGCCCGCATCCAGAGTCGGCGACGTGGTGCTGCCGAGGGGTGGCAGGTCCGGTGCGAGGCTGGCGTCGAGACGCCACCCGAGCCGTGTGGCTGTCCCGAGGGCACGCGCGTCGAGGTCAACGAGCTGTTCTGCAACGTCCCGGCGCGGCGGCGCTTCCTGAAGAGTCCGCACGCCGAACGCGCGCGCATCCAGGAACTGCTGGCCGAACTGTCGCTGGCGCGGCTCGACGTCGACTTCACGTTCGTCGCCGACGGCAAGCAGGTGCTGCGGCTGCCGCACGGCGACGACCTGGTGCGCCGGTTCTGCCGGTGCTTTGGCGACGAGCTCGGACGCGGGCTGCTGCCGGTCGAGCGCACGTTTCCAGGTCTGTCGGTGCGTGGCGTCATCGGCGAACCGGACCTGGCGCGGCGCGATGGCAAGCTCGAGCTGCTGCACGTGAACGGCCGGCTGGCGAGCGAACGCAGTGCGTTGTTCGCGATCCGACAGGCCTATCGCGAGTACCTGATGGGCGGGCGGTTTCCGATCTACGTGCTGCAGCTCGCGCTCCCGGCGCAGGACGTCGACGTCAACGTGCACCCGCGCAAGGCGGAGGTCCGCTTCGTGCACGCGCGGACCGTTGCCGGCTGCCTGCACGAGACGGTGCGCGCGGCGCTGCAGGCGCGGTCCGGACTCGGCAGCAGTGCCGGCGGCGTGGTCATCGCCCCGGACCTGCCGCGGGCCCGTTCGGGCATGCCCGCACTGCCGCCTTCGCTGTTCGACGCGCGACCCCCGTCGCCGTTGCCGCCCGCGGCGACACCGTCCGTCGTCACGGTACGCGAGACGCCGGTCGTCGGCGCCGGTGCCGATGCCGCCCCGGCGCGGCCAACGCTGCCGAATCCGTTCGCCCGCGTCTCGGGTCGATACCTGCAGGTGCTGGACCTCTACCTGTTGCTCGAAGGACCCGACGGCCTGCTGGTCGTCGACCAGCATGCGCTCCACGAACGGGTGATGTACGAGGAGCTGCGCGCCCAGCACGCCGCGGGGTCCGTGCAGGTGCAGCGGCTGCTCACGCCGGCCGTGGTCGAGGTCGCTCCCGCGGAGATGGCGTGGCTCGAAGCGGCCCGCGAGCCCCTGGCCCGCGAGGGGCTGCTGGTCGAACCGTTCGGCCCTTCGGCGGTCGCCGTGCACGGCGTGCCTGCGGCGCTCAACCGGATCGATCCGGGCAAGCTGGTGCACGCCTTGGCGTTCGCCGAGGACCAGATCGACGCCAGTTCGCTGCGCGGGCTCGTTGCCGAGCGGTTTCATTCGATGGCCTGCCGATCGGCGGTGATGCGCGGCGATCGCCTTGCCGATGCCGAGATCCAGGCGTTGCTCGTGGCGGCGGCGAAGCTCGAGCATCCGCACAACTGCCCGCACGGGCGGCCGACGGTCCTGACGTTCACCGCCGCCGAACTCGAGCGGTACTTCCGCCGCCGCTGCTGAGTCCGTCAGCGGGCCGGCTTGCGGTCGAAGTCCTCGGGTCGCAGTTCGGGGCGCAGCGACAGCTCCAGCACTTGCGCGCTCGAATTGAGCGCCAGCTTGCCGCCCTCGCGGAACAGATGCTTGAGGTTGTGCGGCACGAGGATGCCGTCGCGCACGCGCAGGTCGTCGAGCAGAATGCGTTCGCCGCGCTGTTCGTCGACTGCGGCGCCGTCGCGCGGCCAGGCATCGACGGCGGCGAGGCGGCCCGTCTGCGTGTTCACGAACACCTCGAGCCGCACCGGCCGGTCTTGCCCACCCTGCTGAAGCAACGGGAACGCCGGCAGCTCGCCGCCGACGACCTTGCAGGCGAACGACCGGCCACGCGCCACCACCAGCGTTGCGTCACGAAGGGGCGTCCGATTCTGCAGGCTGCGCAGCACGTCGGCGGGCGAGAGGAACCGCAGCAGTTGCCGGGCCAGGTTGGTGTGCCGCTCGCACGCTGCGAGATCCTGCACGAAGTCGGCACTGCCGAGATCGCGCGGCTCGCCTTGCACGAGTTGCCACGGTCCGTCGCGGTCCTGGCCACGGACGATCGGCGCTCCCGCGTCGCGAACTTCGTAGCGGATCAACGGCATCACGCGGCCGCCCTGCGGCCGCTGCCACTCGAGGAACGTCACGTTGAGGTCGACCTGGCCACGCTGCTCGGCGGTCTTGTCGTGCAGTTGGAACGTGAACACGCCGCGCAGCGCCGTCGCATTCGGCACCGGACCCTCGGGGCGATGCGCCGCCTCGAGGCGTTGGCACAGCGCGACGAATTCGTCGGGGGGTGCTTCGGGCGGCGGGGACGCGGGGGTCTGCGCGGGAAGGGCGGCGGCAGTCAGCAGCAGGAGCAGGGCGCGGGTCATGGTGGCGGCAGCGCGTGCGAGCAACGGGCGTTCCGGAAGCCTGGCCAAGTCTAGGAGCGCGGGAGGTGGGAAGCTCGCGCGGGGCGCGGCGGGTCTGCCGTTGCCATCGACGGCTTACGCGGTTGCCACGGCGCCGAGCGGCGACCCCGATCGCGCTCGCGTGGGCGGGCCGGGGCGCGGCAGCGAGGCCCGCTCAAGGCGGGCCGTGGGCGCGACGATGTTGGCACCATGCGATGGCTGACGCGGATGCTGGTGGCGCTGCTGCTGGCGTGCGGCCTTGGCGCCCAGGACCGTGTGGTGACGCTGCACCTCGACGGCGGCGAAGTCGTGCACGGGACCGTCGTGGCGATGGACCTGGCGACGCTGCAGGTCCGCGTCGGGGACGTCGTGCGCACGATTCCTGCGGCTAGCGTCCGCCAGTGCAGCTTCGCCGCGGCACCGCCCGTCGAGGGCGAGGGTACGGCGGAGGGTGGAGACCAGGTCGAGCACGCGGCTCCCGAGGTCCGCCCGGCGGTGGTGCCTGCGGCGCCGCCGGCGCCGGACGAAGTGCCAGGGGATCGGGCTGCGTCGGCCGATCGCGAAGCGCCGCCACGTTCGCTGCTGCTCGAGCGCGTCGAGCGTTTCGAACGGGCGCATCCGTGGCTGCAGCCGTCCCGACCGACGCAATGGCTGAGCTACGGGCTCGTGCTCGCGATCCTCGCCACGCTCGGCGTCTACTTCTCGGTTCGCGTCGCCGGCGGCGAGGCTGCGACGATTCCGCGCAGCTTCGGCCTGACGGCGTGGTACCTGCTGACCGGCCTCGTACAGCTCGCGCTCCTGCCGGGCAACGCGCTCGGGCTGGTTGCGATGCTGCTGCTCAACCCCGCGTTCGCGCTGTTCTGGCTGACGACGCTGTTCGGCATGGCGCGCCTCAATGCCACGGTGGCGTTCGCGGTGCAGCTCGGAATCGCTGCACTCGGCTTCGGGGCGATCGAGTTCGTGACGGCCGTACTCGAGGCGACCACGCCCGTGGCTGGGTGAGCGCCGCAGCGCGGGGGTAAGTTCCGGCTCGAGGCAACGGTCGCCTCTCACTCGCGCACTCCATCCCTGGAAATGCACGGCCTCGAGCCGGTGCGGGCCAGGATCCAACATCCGTGCCGGCGTCGACTCGGTGGGCCGGAGGGGCCGCGTGGTCGGCCGTGACCGGCCGGGCGTTGCGGCCGCGTAACGACAACGCCGCGCCGTTGCATTGACGCCGCCGACCCCGGCACCTACAGACCACGCATGGCATCCGAACACGTGCGCGACGTCACCGCCGCGACCTTCCAGCAGGAAGTCATCGAGAAGTCGATGACGCGCCCCGTCCTGCTCGACTTCTGGGCGTCCTGGTGCGGTCCCTGCCGCACGCTGGGCCCGGTGCTCGAGCGCCTGGCGTCGGACTACGGCGGCGCCTTCGAACTCGGCAAGGTCGACAGCGATCGCGAGCAGGACCTGGCCTACGCCTTCGGCGTGCAGGGCATCCCGTTCTGCGTGCTGGTCGATGGCGGACGTCCGGTCGACGCGTTCCAGGGCGCGTTGCCGGAAGCCGAAGTGCGGCGCTTCCTGCAGAAGAACGGCATCGAGCCGCTGGTGGCGGCCCCGGCGGCCAAGGCGCCGGCGGCTCCGGTCGATCCGAACAGTCCCGAGGCGCGCCTCGAGCGAGGCCGCCGCGCCGCTGCCGTCGGCGACGCCAAGGCGCTGCGCGCGGCGCTCGATGCGTTCCCCGAAGAGCACGCCGCGTTCGACGTCGTGCAGCGTCTGCGGGATGGGGCGGACTGGCTCGAAGCGAAGATCGACGGACCGACGCCTGCCGAGCAGCGCCTCGCGGCGGCGCGCACCCGCCTGCGCAGCGGGGACGTCGACGGGGCGATGGGCGAGTTGCTCGCGTCGGTCGCGGCGGATCGGAACGGCCGCGGCGGGATGGCGCGCAAGGCGATGCTGTTGTGCTTCGTGGTCGTCGGGGAACAGGACGAGCGCCTCGACGACTACCGCCGCCGGTTGGCGACGATGCTGTACTGAGGCGCGAACGGCCCGCGCCAACGCGCCAAGGCGCGGCGGCGTCGTTCCGAGGGTTGCGGGCACGCGGCGAGGGTCTGCGGCGAACCGGCTCCTGGTGCGCGCGCGACCGAGCCCGTATCGTCTTCGCCCCTTTCCGTGTCCCTGCCCCGCGTCACGATCATCGGCCGCCCGAACGTCGGCAAGTCGAGCCTGTTCAACCGGCTCGTGGGCCGACGCGTCTCCATCGTCGAGCCGACGGCGGGCGTCACGCGCGACCGCGTGGCGGCGACCGTGCGCGACGGCGACCGTTCGTTCGAGCTGATCGACACCGGTGGCCTCGGGCTCGTCGACGAGGCGCTGCTGAAGGAGCACATCGAGGCGCAGATCGGCGTCGCGTTGGAACTCGCGGACCTGATCCTGTTCGTCGTCGACGGGAAGGAGGGCCGCGTGCCGGGCGACGACGACGTCGCCCGCCGCCTGCGACCGCTCGGTCGTCAGGTCGTGCTCGTCGCCAACAAGGTCGAGGCGCACCACGAAGAACT
This sequence comes from uncultured bacterium, assembly GCA_937952215.1. Taxonomy (GTDB): domain Bacteria; phylum Planctomycetota; class UBA1135; order UBA1135; family UBA2386; genus UBA2386. The sequence goes on along the minus strand of CALFZH010000027.1, from coordinate 18,338 downwards.
CGGCGTCGACGAATGGCTGCGTCTCGGCTTCGGCGCGCCGTTCCCGGTCAGCGCCAAGGAAGGGTTCGGCATCGCGGACCTGCGCGAGCGCATCCTGGCCGGGCTGCCGCCGAAGGTGGCCGAAGAGGACGCCGCCGAGGGTGACGTGCTGGCCTTCGCGATCGTCGGCAAGCGCAACTCCGGCAAGTCGACGCTGCTGAACCGGTTGGCCGGCGAGGAGCGCGTGATCGTCTCCGAGATCCCGGGCACGACGCGCGACGCGGTCGACGTCGTGTTCGAGTTCGACGGCAAGAAGCTGCTGGCGATCGACACCGCCGGCGTGCGCAAGAAGAAGAGCCTCGAGCACGCGATCGAACTGTTCGCCCACTCGCGGAGCACCGACAGCATCCGTCGTTCGCACGTCTGCGTGCACATGTTCGACGTGCGCGAGCCGATCAGTCAGGTCGACAAGGCCCTGGCTGCGTACTGCGTCGAGCACCACAAGCCGGTGATCCTGGTCGGCAACAAGATCGACCTGGCCCCCGAGCTCGATCTGCAGAAGTGGGACGCCTACCTGAAGCAGCAGCTGCCCGGACTCGACCACGCGCCGGTGGCGTTCCTGTCGGCCAAGGACGGCGCCAACGTCGAGTCGATGCTCGAGCTGCTCTTCGAGTTGCGCGAGCAGACGCGCACCGAGATGCCGACGCCCAAGCTCAACAAGGTGCTGCAAGCGGCGAAGGACCAACTGGTGCCCGGCGGCCGCGGCGTCTTCCCCAAGCTTTTCTACGGCACGCAGACCGGCACCGAGCCGTTGTCGCTGCTGATCTTCGTCAACGAGCCGAAGCTCTTCCGCGGCCAGTACGAGCGCTACCTGGTGGGGCAGCTCCGCGAGGCGTTCGACTGCCACGAGGTGCCGATCCGCATCGCCTGGAAACGCCGCGACAAGATCGTGCTCGGCGAGTGAGTGCGCCTCACCGGCGCCAGAAGCTCGGGCTGAACAGCGCCATCATCGTGAGCAGTTCGAGGCGCCCGAACAGCATCTGGGCGATCATCACCGTCTTGGTGGAGTTCTGCAGGCTGCCGTAGTCGCCGATCGGGCCGATGTTCGCGACGCCCGCAGGCACTGCGGCCGTGAGCGTCGTGCCGAGCACGGCCTGCGCCGAGGCGGGGTCGACCAGCGTGATCGCCGGGCCGGTATTGCCGACCATCGATGCGCTCGCGGTCAGTGCACCGACGAACGGCACCTGGCCGTCGAGGGCGATCAGCAGAGCACCGATCGCGATGGTCATCGCCCACAGCAGCACGACGGCGAGTACGGACGAGATCACCGCTGCCGGTAGCACTTCGTCGTCGAGCTTGATGCGCTCGACGCTCTTCGGTCGCACGAAGTGGCGGATCGTGTAGGCCAGCAACCGCAGGATCACGAGCAAGCGGACCTGCTTGATGCCGCCGGCCGTCGAGCCGCTGCAACCACCCACCATCATCAGGCCGAAGAGCAGCAGCAGGGGTGTCGCGGGCCAGGCCTGGAAGTCGGCGCTGGCGTAGCCGGTCGAGGTTACGACGCTGACGACGTTGAAGGAGGCCTGGCGCAGCGCCGTTCCGAACGGCACGCCGTGGTACAGGAGCCCGACACAGCAGGCGGCGACGACCAGCGTGGTCAGCAGCGCGTAGAGGCGGAACTCGCCGGAGCGGACCAGGCTCGGCAGGCAGTGCCAGCCGGAGCGCCAGTGCACGGCGACCCACGCGAAACTGCAGCCGCCGAGGAACATGAACACGATCAGCACGATCTCGCCGCCGAGGCTGTCGAAGTCGGCGATCGAGCCGCGGGTCGAGAACCCGCCGGTCGACAATGCCGTGAACGCGTGGCAGATGGCGTCGAACCAGCCAAGACCCCCGAGTGCGACGAGCAGCACCGTGCAGAGAGCGGTGAGCGTCACGTAGAGCCCGCCGATCAGGCGCGCCTTCTCGATCGCGCGTGGCTGGTAGGTGTCGGTGCCGACGGCGACGGACTCCGAAGTCAGCAGGTTCTTGCCGGTCACGCCCATGGCCGGCAGCAGCGCCACGAACACGAGCACGATGCCGATGCCGCCGATCCACTGCAGCAGCGCGCGCCACAGCAGGAGGCTCGGCGGTGTGGCCGCGACCGCCGGGTTGCCGCCGCTGCCGAGGACCGTGCCGCCGGTCGTCGTCAGTCCGCTGACCGTCTCGAACACCGCGTCGATCGGGTTCGTCAGCAGCCCGGACCACTGGAGCGGGATGGCGCCGAGCAGGCCGGCGAGCAGCCACGACAGACCGGCGACCGCGATCGCTTCCTTGCGGAACACCGGGCCGGTTCCGCCGCGCCCCGCGCGCCAGAGCAGCACGGTGACGGTGGCGCCGATGAGGATGCTGGCCGTGAACCCGGCGACTGCATTGGTGGGGCCGGACGTCGCCTCGGCCAACGCCATCGCCAGCGGCGGCAGTTGCGCGGCCGTGAAGAAGGCTGCGAAGCCCGCCATCATCCGCGCGATCTGACCGAGGTTCATGGACGCGTAGTCTCGCAAACTGTCGCGGCGGGCGACAGTTCGCGTTGCCGAAGCGACTCGGTCCCGATCAGGAGTGGCCGGACGTCAAGGCGCCAACACCCGTTCGGCCGCCATCCTGCCGATCACCGGACCGAACTTGAAGGCATGCCCGCTGCAGGCGGCGATCGTCGTCACAGGCAGTTCGCCGTCGTCCAGCACGAGCAGTCGCTCGCCAGCGAGCATCGTGTAGAGGCACGTCTCGGTGCGGCGCAGCGACCGCACGGCGCAGGCGAAGCGTCGCTCGGCGAGCTGCAGCAGTTGGGGGTCGGGAACGGGCTGCGGGGTGGAATCGGGGTCGTCTCCGGTGCCCGTGGTGCGATGCACGGCGGCCTTGAGGCCCTGCCTGTCGACGCTCGGCAGGCCGTAGGTGAAGTCGGTCGCGGCGCGACCGATGCGAGCCCAGACCGGGAACGCGCCGGGAACACACGCCGCGTCCGGTGCGGCGACATCGAAGTAGCCGACGGTCTGTCGCAGCACCGTCGTCGTCGGCACCGCTGCGCCGCGCAGGCGCCCGGTCCAGGCACCGCAGGCGAGCACCACGTGGCGCGCGGTGAACGTGGCGCCGTTCGTGACGACCTGCACGCCACCCGGACCGGCGCGCAGGTCCACGACGGGCGAATGCCAGTGCATCGCGACGCCGTTCGTCGTGAGCCACTCGCGCAGCCCGCGCATCGTCGCCGCCGCCAACACGACGGCCGCCGTGTCGTCGACGAGCACGCCGTCGTCGTCGTCGAAGGCGAGCAGCGGGAAGCGCTGGCGCGCCTCGGGCACGCCGAGCGGCGTCACGGCAGCGCCGCGGGTCGCGCGCTCGTAGTCGGCCCACGGTCCATCGTGGGGTCCGTAGAACACGCCGGGCGTCGGGATCCGCAGCGGGCGCCCGAGCCGCTGTTCGAGCGCCGGCCAGCCGTCCGTGTGCGCGCGGCGGGCGAGCTCGACGAACTGCGGGTCGCCATACGCCGAGCGGGTGATGCGCGTGCCGCCATGCGAACTGCCGCGATCGTGCTCGGGTCCGAAGCGTTCGACGACCGCAAGGGCCGTCACGCCGAGTTCTCGCAGCCAGAACGCCGTGCAGAGGCCGTGGATGCCGGCGCCGACAACCACGCAGTCGAGGATGGCCATGCGCGTTGGTCGGGGATCGTGGCAGGGTTGCCGGCCAGCACCAACGTTCCCCGGCGGGGCGCGGTCGCGGGGATGCGATCGGCCGAATGCGAGACGCGTCGGAACGCTGCGATGGCATCGTCACGCTACGCCGCCAGCGGCCTTTCTCCGCCGCCCCGTAGAAAGGGCCCCGACACGGGGCTATATCGCTTGGACTATAGTTTCGCCGCCCTGAGGTCGTCTCGCTCGTCCCGATGAAGGTCACGCTCCTCCACCCGCCCGTCTACATCAACCGGCATGGACTCACCGCGCTGCGGCCGAGCCTGCCGCTCGGGCTCGCCTACATCGCTGCCGTGTTGCGCGACGACAAGCACGAAGTCGCCGTGATCGACGCGCTTGGTGCGGCTCCCGAACAGATGATCCCCGATGGCGACATCTGGCGACTCGGGTTGACGCCCGAGGAGATCATCGAACGCATCCCGGCCGGCACGCGGGCGATCGGGGTCACCAGCATGTGGAGCTACAGCTGGCCGATCGTGCGCGAGCTGATCCAGAAGATCCGCGCCGCCATGCCGAAGGTGACGATCGTCTGCGGCGGCGAGCACTTCACCGCGGTGCCGGAGCTGTCGATGGAGCAGGCGCCGATCGACTTCCTGGTGCTCGGCGAAGGCGAGGAGACTGCCGTCGCGTTGTTCCGCGCGCTCGAACTCGGCCTCGACCACTCGGTGATCCCCGGCATCGCGTTCCGCACCGCGGACGGAAAGGTGCAGAAGAACCCGCGCCGCGATCGCATCAAGAACGTCGACGAGCTGCCATGGCCGGCGTGGGAGTACTTCGACATCGAGGCCTACTCGACCAACCGCCTGGTCAGTGGCATCTACTACGGCAAGACGGTGCCGATCCTCGCGACGCGCGGTTGCCCGTACCAATGCACGTACTGCAGTTCGCCGAACATGTGGACGACGCGTTGGTATGCGCGCTCGCCGAAGGACGTGCTCGACGAGATCGAGAGCTACCACCGCAAGTACGGCGCGACCAACTTCCCGTTCCAGGATCTGACCGCGATCCTCAAGCGCGAGTGGGTGGTGGAGTTCTGCCGGGAAGTCGAGGCGCGGGGCCTGAAGATCACTTGGCAGCTGCCGGCCGGCACGCGTAGCGAGATCATCGACGAGGAAGTCGCGCGACTGCTGGTGCGCAGCGGTTGCCGTTCGCTGAACTTCGCGCCGGAGTCGGGCAGCGAACGCACGCGCAAGCACATGAAGAAGATGCTGACCGACGAGAAGCTCTTCCGTGCCGTGCACGCGTCGGTCAAGGCCGGTCTCAACGTCGGCGCCTTCTTCGTGCTCGCGTATCCGACCGACGAGAAAGAAGACATGCAGGCGACGGTGCGCCTCGCAGCGCGACTCGGCCGGGCGGGCATCGACGACGTGAGCGCCGGGTTCTTCTTCCCGCTGCCGAGCACCGAGATCACGCGGCAACTCGAGAAGGAGGGCAAGGTCAGCTACACCGACGCCTTCCTGAAGCTGCCGATCTACGTGCACAACAAGTTCCTCTCCGAGGACCGCAAGTTCTGCGACGCGTTCACCGCGAAGCAGCTGACGCGCTGGAAGTACAAGGTCGTCGCGGCCTTCTACCTGAACAGCTTCTTCTTCCACCCGGGTCGCGTCTTCCGCATCCTGTGGAACTTCGTGCGCGGCAAGGAGACGTCGAAGATGGAGTCGTTCCTGCAGGAGACGCTGCGGAAGTTCAAGCTGCGCAAGCAGCCGTCCGCGAAGTCCGTCGCGCCAGCACCGCAGCCAGCCGTCAAGGCCTGACGCCGGCCGTCATCGGTCGGCGTCGATGATCTGGCGCAGGCGCGCGAGTTGGCGCGTCGCCACGGCATCGACGGCGAGTTCCCGTTGCGCCCACGCGTACGCCGCAGCACCAGCGACACCGGCCGCGTTCGCATCGCGCAGCCAGGTCACGGTCGCTGCAGCGAGGTCGGCGACGGACTCGACGACGACGCGGGCGGCGGTTGGCGGCGTGCAGCCGCGGGCGCCGAGGGCATTGGTCACCACGGGAACGCCGTGGGCGAGCGCTGCGAGGCTCTTCATGCGGAAGCCGCCGCCGGACCAGACCGGCGCCAGCACCATGCGCACGTCCCGGAACAACGACGCGAGGTCCGGCACGAATCCGAGGATGCGCACACCTGGCGCGCCGGCGAGATCGGCGAGGACGTCGGCATTCGGACCGGCCAGCCAGAGCTCCGCCGACGGAACGGACTGACGCACGACTGGCAGCACGTCGCGGACGAGCACGCGCGCCGCTTCGGGGTTGGGTTGGTGGCGGTAGTCGCCGAGGAACAACGCGCGAGGGGGTGCTTGCGCCGGCGACGCTGGTTGCGCGGGCGTCTCGAGGACCGGCGGGCGCACTTCGACCTCGCGGCCGAGCAGGACGTGCAGGTCGTGGGCGTCCTCGACCGTCAGGGCCTGCACCACGTCGGCCATTGCATGGAAGTGGCGTACGTATCGCAGCCAGAGGGCGCGATCGCGCCGATCCCCGGCGGGGCCGAGTCCGGTGCGGGTGTTCGCAGGGCACCCGTTCTCGTGGTCGGTGAGCACCGTCGGCAGGCCGTGCAGAGCGGGCAGGTACTGCGCCATCTGCGCCATCTCGACGAGGGCGGCGTCCGGGCGCCAATGAGCGCGGGCTTCGGCAATCGCGCGGACCACGGCCGGGTGCCAGGCCTTTGCCGCCACCAGGGGCAGTTGGCGCCAGTGCCACAGCATCCGCAACTGATGGGGGAGGCGAAGGATCCCGCGGCGAGGCGCGGGTGCGGCCACGAGCCTCTGCCATTGCCAGGGAACGGACTGGTCCGGGTTTGTTTCCTCATCCGGGGCGACGAGCGCCACGAGGCCAATGTCGGCTTGTTTGGCAAGCGCACCGGCGAGGCTGCCCAGATACGCTCCGCCACCATGCTTGGCGCGAGGGTTCGGTACGAAGGGCGCTACGAGGAGCAGGCGCATGGGCGAGGAAGCCTAGTCCCTCATACGACAATGGCTTGTGGAACGCGACCGCGAGTCGCGGCCGCCTTCGGGCGCGCGTTTGTTGGCGCCAAAGCCAGTGGCGGGCGGCCTCGGCCGATTGCATAATGCGCCCGCTTTCCCCGCCCGTCGCGCGGTCCTTGCTGCGCCGATGGCGGCTCTGCGTAAGCGACGGACGGAATGAACGACACCCTCAAGACCATTGCCGGGTTGCTCGAACAGGGCAAGCCGGAGCTCCAAGTCGCTGCTGCGCAGGTTCTTGGTGAGCTCCGAGTCAAGGAGCCGAGTGTCGTGCGGGCGCTCGCGGCTGGCATGCGTCGGTCCCCGGTCCTGGCGCGATTCTGCCTGGATGCCCTTGGCAAGATCCGCACCACCGAGGCGATCGAGATCATCGCGCGGGCTGCCATCGAAACCGACAGCGTCGGCGAACATGCGGCCCACGTCGCAGCCGAGCTCGGCGACGACACGCATCCGGTGCTCGCCACGGCCTACCAAGACGGCCAGATCGAGTTGCGGCTGCGCATCCTCGGCATCCTCGCGCGCCAACTCGGCAAGGAGAGCATGCCGGTGTTCGTCCACGCGCTGCTGACGCCAGAGACGACGGCGCCGGCGGCGAAGGCGTTGCTGGCGAACGCCGCCCAGTTCACGGCGGCGCTGCAGAAGCAGTTGCGCGATGGCCTGTCCAAGCATCTGGCCGGCGCGTTGCCCGACACCTGCTTGTCCCAGGTGGTGGCCGTGTTGGCAGCCGTCGACGCCGAGGGTTCGCGCCCGTGGCTCGCGAGCCTGACTGGCCCGCAGTCGCCGCCGGTCGTGCGCTCGGCAGCGTTCCGCGCGCTGCGCGGCAGCAAACTCACGGCGGCGCAGGTGCGTTCGATGATGGACCTGCTCGAGGACCCGGCACAGAAGGACGTGCACGAGGCCGCGCGCGAGGTTCTCGCCGAACTGCCGGAGGTCCCCGACGCACTGCTGCCGGTGTTGAAGCGGCTGCTGGTCGCTCGCCATCCCGAACAGCGGTTGTTCGCGCTGCGCATGCTGCGCACGGCGGGCGGGGCCGAGATCGCTCGTGTTGCGTTGAAGCTGCTCGATCACGACGACGAACGGTTCCGCGCCGCGGCCGTCGAGTGTCTCGCGCACAACCGCCAGGCGATCGATCCGGTCCTGAAGCTCGCCTTGACGACACGGTCGACGACCGTCGCCGAGGCGGCGACCGGGATCTTGTCGCGGCACCGCGAGCACCTGCAGCCGAAGTTCCTGCGTGCGGTGGCCGAGAAGGCGATGAAGTTGCTGTCGACCAATGCACGCCTCGCCGACCTGCTGTTCGACGTGGTGATGGCGGCTGGCGCGGCCAAGTTGGCGACGTTCCTGGTCGAGCGCTGTGTGCGCCTGCGCCGGGTCGGCCGGTTCGAAGACGTGCTGCACGTGCTGGCTCGTCTGGTCAACGCGGCTCCCGACGAAGTCGAAGTCCGCTACCAGCTCGCCTTGACGAAGCTGCTGCACGACGCCTCGCGCCCCGCTGCCGACGTCATGTTGCCGGGCAACTCGGCGATGGGGTTCGTCGCCGCGCTGGTGCGCTCGGGATTCCCGGTGTTCGAGCGGCTGCGCAAGGAGGCCGCGGTGACGCCCGATCTGCTGTTGCGCATCGCGACGCATTTCTCCTCGGCCGTCGGGCCGGAGCGTCGTTTCGCCGCCGACTTGCTGCAGCATCTGGCGACGCGCACCAAGGGTCGCGCCGGCGAAGAGGCTCGCGTCGCTCTGCGCGCGGTCAGCGGCTAGCCGCGCCCGATCCGGATCGGGACGGCGGCAGGTCCCTAGGCGCTCGCTGCGGCGCCCATGCGCACGGGCTGTTCGGGCGACACAACGGGGAACCCCGGCTCGCCGCGGCCGACCACGACGACGACCGTGCTTCCGAAGCCGAAGCGGCCGATCTCTTCACCGGCTCGCACGGCGCCGCGCGCCTTCGTGATCGAGGTGCCGCCGACGTTGTAGGCGCCGACCATGACCACGGCCGCAGCCCGTCCGTCGGCGAGCCGGCAAGCGAACACGTGCCGGCTGTTGCGCGCGAACAGGCGGTCGATGCAGCGCACGGCGGGGGGATTCACCGGGAACAGCGTGCCGGGCAGCGCGCGCACCTCGAGCACTTCGGCCGCGAACGGCGCATGCACCCGGTGGTAGTCGCCCGGCGCCAGGTAGATCGTCGCCTGGGTGCCGTCGGCGAGTTTGGCGGCGAGATGGGCATCGCCCAACAGATCCGCGAGCGAGTAGCGGCGGCCCTTCACCTGCTCGATCGCGGCGTCGGTCACCGGCCCGGTCGTGACGATCCTGCCATCGCACGGCCAAACCAGCGGCGCATCGGCGACCGGTCGTGCGGTTGGTTGCAGCGGCCGTTGGAAGAACTGCTGCAGGCTGCGGAAGTCGGCGAGATCGCCCGCCACCTGGCCGAGGTCGGCGCCGTAACGGCGCGCGAACCAGCCGTAGAGCCGTGGCCGCAGAGCACGTGGCAAGGGCATGCTGCACAGCAGCCCGCAGGCTCGCGAGAGCGCGACCTTCGGCAGGCAGGTGAGCAGGAAGCCGCGCAGGCTCATGGTCGGCAGACCATGCGCGATCGACCGGCGCCAGCGCAAGGTCCGTCGCCCGCGGCGACCTGTTGATGGTCCGCGCCGCCGGCGACAGAATCCGCGGCATGGGCGGCATCCCCGGTGGCGGTCTGCGCGGCGCGGCAGCGGGTCTCGTGCTCCTGGCCGGCGCGGCCTGCGGCGGCGAGGCTGCCGCTGGCCAGGTCGGCGATCGGCTCGTGCTCGAGGTCGGCGGCGAACAGTCGTCGCTGCGAGAGGCGCTGCGCGCAGCGGGAGTGACGCCTGCACCTCGCGATGCGCAACCGGAGCCCGAGGAGCCGCGCAAGGCCTCGACGGAGGAGGCTCCACCCGCGCCGCCGCCCACGCCGTCGCCGGAGCCGCCTCCGCCGGCGTGGTTCGAGGTCACCCTCGCGGACGGGGACACGCCGATCCACCTCGCGCGCCGGCACCTTGGCGACGCCAACCGATTCCGCGAGATCCTCGCGCTGAACGGCTGGAACGAGAACGACGCGCGTCGGCTGCGCGCTGGCCAGAAGGTGAAGATCCCCGCGGCGGCGCGTGCCGGGCGGGATGATCGGCGATGACCGCACCAGCCGCTGGCCTCGTCGTGCAACCGATCGGCGTCCTGCGCACGTCGCAGCGCATGCACCACGACGCGCCGCGGCAGAGCGGGCTCGGCCGCGGCAGCGACGGAGTGCTCGAACTGCGCCAGGGTCTGCAGAACGGCCTGCAGGACCTGGCCGGATTCAGCCACGTCTGGCTGCTGTTCTGGTGCCATCTCGCGCGCGGGAGTCGGCTGCAGGTGATGCCGCCGCGCGACGTTCGCAAGCGCGGCGTGTTCGCGACCCGCGCACCGCAGCGCCCGAATCCGATCGGGCTCTCGTGCGTGCGGCTGGTGCGAATCGAGAAGCGGAAGCTGTTCGTCGCCGACCACGACCTGCTGGACGGCACGCCGGTGCTGGACGTCAAGCCGTACCTGCCGTACTGCGACAGCGTTCCGGCGGCCCACATCGGCTACGTCGCGCACCTCGACCCCGCTGCCGGCGACCACCGCCGATGGTGGGAGGAGAAGGACGTGCCGCCGCCGCGGGCCCGCACGGCGCGCCGCGCCGACGGGCCGCCGATCAACTCCGGTAGTCGGCGTTGATCTGCACGTAGTCCTTGGTGAAATCGCAGGTCCAGACGTCGGCGCTGGCGTCGCCCATCGCGAGATCGATGCCGAGCGTCACCAGCGATTCGTGCACGAGGTGGTGGTGCGCCATGGGTTCGTGCTCCGGGTGCGGCCGGCCGCCGCTGTAGACGTCGGCGGGGCCGATCCACACTCGCGCGCGATCGGCAGGGAACGGCACGCCAGCGCGCCCCGCGGCCGACAGGATGCGACCCCAGTTGGGATCGCGCCCGGCAACGGCGGTCTTCACCAGGGGGCTCGTGGCGATGACGCGCCCGACCAGCGTCGCCTCGGCTTCGTTGCGCGCACCTCGGACCTCGATCGTGCAGAGGCGGGTCGCCCCCTCGCCGTCGGCGGCGATCGTGCGCGCGAGATCCTGGGCGATCGTCGTCAACGTGCGTTCGAGGTCGGTTGCCGGCCGCGAGCCGCCCGCCAGCAGGAACAGCGTGTCGTTGGGCGAGGTGTCGCCGTCGATCGTCACCCGGTGGAAGCTGCGGTCCGCGACGCGCCGCAGCATCGCCGCCGTGGCCTCGGCATCGGCGATCGCGCCGTCGGTGAGCAGGAAGCCGAGCATCGTCGCCATGTCCGGGTGGATCATCCCGGAGCCCTTGGCGAACCCGGTGGCGGCGTGGCCGGCCGCCGTCGCGGTGCGGGCCTTCGGGTAGGTGTCCGTCGTCATGATCGCCCTGGCGAAGTCCATCGCGCCGTCGGGGCTCGCGCGGGCGACCAAGGCGTCGAGGTGGTCGACGATCCGGGCGGTAGGCAGCGGCGCGCCGATCGGGCCGGTGCTGGCCATCAGGACCTGCTCCGTCGGGCAGCCGAGGCGGTTCGCGAGTTCGCGGCAGCAGGTGCGAGCATCGGCGATCCCCGGGTCGCCCGTCGCGCAGTTGGCGTTGCGGGCATTGACGAGCACGGCGCGAACGAGGCCGCCGGACCGGGCGAGGTGCTCACGGCAGACATGCACGTGGGCGCCCACCAGGCGGTTCTTGGTGTAGATCGCGGCGGCGCGCACCGGCTCGGCGGCGAGCAGGATGCCGAGGTCGGGCTGACCGTTCTTCTTGAGTCCGCAGTGCAGCCCCGCGGCTCGGAACCCGGCTGGCAGCGGAACGTGGGAGGGGATCGGCGCCAACTGCACGGTCATGGGGCGCGGACCATATCCACCGCAACACGTCGGTGCCGCAACGGCGCCCGCGAGCTGCTCGAGGGCGCGTGGTCCTGGCGCGGCCAGGACCTGGGGTTTGGGCGCGGCTTGGCCGAGCCCAAACCTCAGAAGCGGAACGGAATGCGCAGGAAGTGGAGTTCCGGTCGCGGCGTCGCCGGGCTCAGCGACGGCGGCACGGGGAGCCCCGGCTTGTAGGCCATGTCGAACAGCACGTCCCACTGCACGTAGCGCGGCGCTCCGTTCGTGGCGACCCAGGCCAGGAAGGCCGGATCGTTGAGGTTGCTGATGAACGAGTTCTCGCTGGTGGACGGGAACCGGCCGACCAGGATGTTCGCCGGATTCGGGTTCTGGTGGAACGCGAAGCCGATGCGCACGTTGGCGATGGGGGTCGGTACGCCGCCCGTCGGCACGTAGACCGAACCGAGACCCTCCGCCTGGTTGGTGACGATCTTGAAGAACTTGGCGCGCACCTGCAGCTGCGTCGCGCCGGTCGGCAACACATCGACGCCTGGATCGACCAGCAGTTCGTTGGCGGTGTGGCTCAGGATGCGGAACCCGACGAGCAACGCACCGGTCGCGTTGAGCAGTTCGGCCTCGTGCTGCACGTAGCGGTCCGCCTCACCGAGCACTGGCCCGGCGAGCGTCAGCCGATACGCGGGCTTGCCCAGGAACGTCGCGTTGCTCGCGATGCTGGCGAGTGGCGAAGCGCCTACCGCGATCGGGTAGCTGATGCGCACGCCAGCCTGTCCGAGCTGCTCGTAGCTCACGTACCCGGGCGTCGAACCGACCGTCTGGATGCCGGCGAATTCGAACTTGGGCCCGACCGTCGTGGTCCCCGAGACCACGATGCCGCGGGCGCCGTTGTCCGCCTGAGCCAGCGGCCGCCGCTGGCTGGAACCGGTGTCGATCCACGACGAGCGTGCACGCGACAGCGCACCGAATGGCGTCGGCAGCAGGATGGGGGACGGACGGATGTCGCCCTCGTTGTCGCCGATGTTGGTCGGTTGCCCGGAGTCGTCGACGAAGGTCCCCAGCGCGTTGGGGAAACCGCGCCACGCGAGCAGTTGGCGCTTGCCCGCGCCCGTGATCGGCGTGGTGCTGCCGGGCAGCACGAAGGTGATGTTGTCGTCGAGCAGCGTGTTGGTGCCATCGGTCAGGTTCTGACCGGGGGGGACCATCAGCTGCACGACGCCCATGCCGCCGAACCCGCCCAGGGGGTCGGCGTCATAGGTGCTGCCGGCGAGCGGCGGGTTGCCGGACGCCGGGTACTTGTCGCTGATGTTGACGCCGCCGAAGCCGCCGGTCGTGCACACGCCGCCGTCGGCGGAGACCGCGAAGCTGTAGTCGTTGCCCTGGTAGATGGCTCCAGCCGGCACCCCGTAGAGGAAGCGCGGCGGCGTCACCGTCGTCGAGCCATGGGCCTCGATCACGATGCCCTTCGCCGACATCAGGACCACCATGCCGCCGGCACCACCGCCGCCGCCGCCGGCTTCGCCGCAGGCGCCGACCTGCTCGCCGCCGCCACCGTGGCCGCCGTTGGCGATGATGCGACCGGTGCTGGTGATCGTGATGGTGTCGAGCGCCTTGACGATCAACACGCCGCCGCCGCCGCCGCCACCGCCGCCGCTGTAGTCGCTCGGCGGATCGTTGGAGGTCAGGCCACACGCGCCGGTCGGCGACGTGTCGCCGCCACCGCCGCCGCCGCCGCCGCCGACCGGAATCGACAACTCGCCGGTGATGCGGATCGGCAGGTTGCCGGGACCACTCATGTTGATGCCGCTGCCCCAGTAGTTGTTGTCGTTGCGGGCATCGGTGAACACCAGGTCGCCGGGTTCGCCGCCGTTGAGGAACGCCGTGCGCGTGCCGCTGTCACCGCTGCACCCGGCTGCGCCGTAGCCGCGCTTCTGCTGGAACGCGGTGTTCGCCGTGGGGGGGACGTTCGGGTTGATGTTCGCGGGCGATGTTCCGCGGTAGTTCGGATCGCCCTGCGTCGCCAAGGTGCCGCCGCCGCCACCCGAGCCGCCGCCGCTGCTGTTGTAGCCGGTGCCGGTGTAGCAGCCGGCGTTGCAGGCGAGGTAGCCGCCACGGCCGCCCTTGCCGGCGGCCTGCAGCGGACCGCGCCCGGTGCCGCCGCGCAGATCGCGCTGCGTGGCGCTCGGGGTGCCGTCGCCGCCGTTGCCGCCACCCGGGCCGGCGACGCCGCCTGCCTTCGCGAAGTTGGCGGACTGCAGCGTGTCGACGCGCGCGCCATTGCCGCCGCGAACGGACAGCGTTCCGGAAACCGTGAAGGTGCCGCTGCACAGCCACACCATCGGGTTGGGGCCGCGACCGAGCACGGTCACACCCTGCGGGATCGTGACGTTGCGGAAGTTGAAGACGCCGCCCGAGACCGTGAACGGCAAGCCGTTCGAGGGCACGACCTGCGTGAAGTCCGTGCGCAGCACGACCTCCACCGACGTCGGCGCGTATTCGAGCGTCGTCGACTTGCCTTCGAACGCGAAACCGGCCTTCACGTAGCCGGGGCCGACCTCGGCCAAGGACTCCGGGAATGCCGCGGTCGTGTCGAGGTTGCCGAGGGCGTTGAAGTCATCGACGATGCCGTTCCACTGCTGCGCGAACGCGCTGCTCGTGCGGAACGTGCCGAACACCTGGTTGTAGCCAGGGGTGGCCACGTTCGACTCGCCGGAGATGTCCTCCACCGTGGCTTCGACGATCGCTCGGATCGTCGCGTTGTTCGGCAGCACGCCGAGCGGCCGCAGCACGACGGTGCATCCTTCGAGGCTGTTGCGTTCGATCTCGACGTCGGCCGGGATCCAGGTGTAGTCGTCGATTCCGACGTCGTAGACCGGGTCCTTGTATTCGAGGTAGATGCGCCCGCGCAGGTTCTCGTTGCGATACAGCGGGTTGGTCACGACGTTGACCGGGACGTTGGTGTCGTTGGGGTTCAGCGCCTGATCGAAGTGCAGCCGCACTTCGAGGGGCGGGGCGCCGAACAGGCCGAGCGGCACATCGCCGAGATCGCTCGCCGTCGACACTTCGAAGCCGGTGCGCGTCGGTCCACCGGACTTGGGATTGCGGAACAACTGCGCTGGCTGCGTGCCTTCTCGCGTGCCGAAGCTGAAGGTGACGGGGCTCTCGAGCGCGCGGCCGTCCGTGTTGCGGAGCACGGTCGTTTCGCCCTCGCCTCCGACGAGCCGCACCAGGTAGGTGCGGCCGGAACGGAAGCCGCCGTTCGAGAAGTCGTTGTTGGTGGGGAACGTCGGCACGAACAGCAGGCGCCGGCCCGCGACCAGGTCGCCTGGGCTGCGGTCGGTGCTGAACGACCCCGTGACCAGTTCATCCTGGACCGGCACGCCGAGCTGGTCGAGCGCCTGGAACGTCACCGTCGTCAAGCCCGCCGAATCGATGTCGACGTTGGTGCTGAAGTCGATGCTGATCGGGTCGTTCAGGAAGATCGTGGCGCCATTGACCGGATCGGTCTTCAGCGCCGAGAACCTGGTCGAGAGCTCGCCGGTGGTGCCGCCGCCGCTGCCACTGCAGGCGGTCAAGGCGGCGACGGTTGCGAGGGGCACGATGCGGGCAAGTTCGAATCGCTTCATGGCAGAGGCTCGAGAGGTCGCGGATGCTAGACCCGGGGGCGCGGTCCGCGGAGGCGCGGTGCGTCGGATCCGAGAGGGCACCCGGTGCTCGGTCCGGGCGATGGCGCAGAGCAAAAGAGGGGCCAGCATTCTGGCCTGGAGGCTCCAGCGGTCAAGAAGTGCTTGCAGGCAAGGGAGAAAGGACGACGGACGTCCTGCCGAACGAGGTCGGAATCGGCCTCGTTCGGAGCGCCTTGGCACGCGGGCCCGGGCGGAAGCGAACGGCGGTCACCGCTTCGCGGAGGGGTCGGACCCATCGAGCACGGGCGCGGTGAACGCGGGCGTGCGGTGCGGCAGGGGGATCGCCCGCTGGGGTTTGCCGAACAGCTTGGCCGGCGACGCCTTGGCGTCGAGCACGCGCGTCATCGCGATCTCGTCACAGGCGAGGAACTTCGGACAGTGCGTACAGTCGTTGAACACCTTGTGCGGCAGTTGTTCGTGGTCGCAGATGGTGAAGCCCATCTTGGCGAAGAACCCCGGCACGTAGGTGAAGGCGAACAGCCGCGGAACGCCGAGGCGTTTGGCGTCCTCGACCAGGGCGTCGACGAGCGTGCGGCCGATGCCGTGCTTCTGCATCGCCGGGGCGACGGCAAGCGAGCGGATCTCGGCGATGTCGGACCAGGTGACGGCGAGCGCGCCGCAGCCGGCGAACTCGCCGTCGACCTCGGCGATCACGAAGTCGCGGATGTTCTCGATCACCGACGCCGGCGATCGCGGCAGCATCACCTGCCGGAGCGCCAGCTCGTTGACCAGGGTCATGATCGGCTTGGCGTCGGCGACGACCGCGGGACGCACGGTGACCTTGCCAGGAAGGGGGGAGGAACTGCTCATCGGGAAGGGGCCGCGCTCCACGCGGCGAGTTGCTGCTGCCAGCGGGTGACTTCGCTCCGCACCCGCGAGGGTGCGGTGCCGCCGACGACGTCGCGGCGTGCCAGCACCACGGCGGTGGCGAGTGCCTTGGTCAGGTCGCTGTCGAGTTCGGGCAGCAGCCGCTGCCGCTCGACCGCCGGCAGGTGCTGCAGTTCGACGCCCAGTTCGACGGCGCGGTTCACGGCGCGGCCGACCTGTTCGTGGGCATCGCGGAACGGCACGCCGCGCGCAACCAGCAGGTCGGCGAGGTCGGTCGCGTTCAGGTAGCCGCGCTCGGCCTCCGCGGCGCAACGCGCCACGTCGAAGCGGGCGTGGTGGATCGCCAGCGCCGCCACCTGCAGGCACGCCTCGGCCTCGGCGAGCAGTGGGAACAGGGTCTCCTTGTCGGTCTGCAGGTCGCGGTTGTAGGCCATCGGCAGGCCCTTCACGCTGCCGAGCAACGCGAGCAGCGCGCCGTGGCCGCGTGAGCACTTGCCGCGCACCAGTTCCATCGCGTCGGGGTTGCGCTTCTGCGGCATCAGCGAACTGCCGGTCGACACCGCGTCGCCGAAGACCAGGAAGCGCGCTTCCTGGGTCGCGAAGAAGATCGTGTCCTCGGCGAGGCGCGACAGGTGGGTCATCGCCATCGCACAGGCGAACGCGAGTTCGCACAGATGGTCGCGCTGTGCCGTCGCGTCGAGGCTGTTGCGCGTTGGCCCGCGGCGGAAACCGAGCTGCTTCGCGACGGCGTCGCGGTCGACGCCGAGCACCGTGCCGGCGAGCGCGCCGCTGCCGAGCGGGCTGCTGTCCATGCGTTCACCGGCGGCGAGCAGCCGTTCGCGGTCGCGGCCCAGCGCTTCGCAGTGGGCGAGCGCCCAGTGGCCGATCGTGATCGGCTGTGCGCGCTGCAGGTGGGTGTAGCCGGGGATCGGCGCGTCGTGGTGCGCGGCTGCCTTCTGCACGAGCTCGCCGCACAGCCCCGCGATCGCGGCCACGAGTCCGGCGGTGCGCTCGCGCAGGAACAGCCGCAGGTCGGTCGCGACCTGGTCGTTGCGCGAACGGCCGGTGTGGATGCGTTTGCCGAGTTCGCCGCAGCGCGCGACCAGTTCGCGTTCGACGAGGCTGTGCACGTCTTCGGCAGGATCGTCGGCCGGTACGCCGTTCTGCCGCCATTGGGCCTCGAGGTCGGCGATCGCGGCGTGCACCTTCGCCAACTCGTCGGCGCGGAACACGCCGACCGCCGCGAGCGCCTGGCTCCAGGCGCGATTGACCTGCAGGTCGGCGAACGCGAGCACGTGGTCGACCGGCAGGCTCTTCTGGAACTCGGCGAAGAACGCGTCGAGGTTGCCCGCGAAGCGCCCGCCCCACATCTGCGCGCCGCCGGCTGCAGGCTTCTCGCTCACTTCGTCGCTCCGGGAACGCCGTGCACCCGCGCGGCGACCGCGCCTGGCAGGCCGTACAGCTTCACGAAGCCGTAGCTGTCGGCGTGGTCGAACTTCGCCGACTGGCCGAAGGTCGCGAGGTCCTCGGAGAACAGACTGTGCTTGCTGGTCGCCGACAGCGCCGTCGCGGTGCCCTTGTAGAGCCGCACGCGCACGTCGCCCGTGACCTGCTCCGTCGCTTGCGCGAACAGGGCGTCGAGGGCGACGCGGGTCGGGTGGAACCAGCGGCCGGTGTAGACGAGGTCGGCGTAGTCCGGCATCAGTTTCTCGCACAGCCGCAACGTGTCGCGCTCCATCGTCAGCGCGCGCAGCGTGCGCGCCGCCTCGAGCACGATCGTGCCGCCCGGGGTCTCGTAGACGCCGCGCGACTTCATGCCGACCAGCCGGTTCTCGCAGATGTCGACGCGGCCGACGCCGTGCTTGCTGCCGAGCTCGTTGAGCCGCGCGAGCAGCACCTCGGCCGGCAGCGCTTCGCCGTTGACCGCCACCGGCACGCCGGCGGCGAAACCGAGCGTCAGCTCGAGCGGCTGGTCGGGAGCGCGGCGCGGATCGACCGTGAGCGTCCAGACGTCGTCGGGCGGCGCGTTGCCGGGCGACTCGAGGGCGCCGCCCTCGTGGCTGATGTGCCAGAGGTTCTTGTCGCGCGAGTAGATCTTGGTGCGCGAGGCCGTGACCTGGATGCCGCGCTGGTCGGCGTAGTCGAGCGCGTCCTCGCGGCTGCGGATGTTCCAGTGCCGCCACGGCGCGATCACCTCGAGGTCGGGCCCGAGTGCCTGGTAGGCAAGCTCGAAGCGCACCTGGTCGTTGCCCTTGCCGGTGCAGCCGTGCGCGACCGCGTCGGCGCC
>CALFZH010000026.1:0-39133 GCA_937952215.1 uncultured bacterium | reverse complement strand
CCCTCAGCTTGCGCAGCCGATCCGGGCCTCAGGTCGCCTTGCGCCGCTGCTGGAGCAGCCGCGACGCGGCGCGGGCGCGCTCGACCTCGCGGTGCACGTAGCGCTTCGTCGTCGCAGCGGTCGAGTGCCCGAGCAGCGCGCCGGCCTCCGCCTCGGACGCGGCGCAGGCGAGGTCCGTCGCAGTCGTGTGCCGAATCTGGTAAGGCGCCCAGTGCGGCAGCTTCGGCATGCGCTTCGCCGCGCGCTCCGCGTTGGCGCGGCGGACCGCGCGCCGCACCGCGACCGCCAGCGCGTGGGCGTCGTAGGCCGGCTGGAAGGCCCCGCCGATGCCCCCGGCGCTCGCCGCGGCGGCAGCACCACCCCCGACGCCTTCGTTGCCCGGCGCGCCTTCCTGTGCCCCAGCACCGGCCGCGTCCCCCTCGCGCATCTGGCGGTAGTGCTCGCTGCGCCGCCGCCGCCACTCGGCCATGCCCTCGACGGGGCTGAACAGGAACCCATCGCCGCGGCGCAGCATGAACGGCCGCAGCACTTCGATCGCCTCGGGCTCGAACACCAGCACACGCGCCTTGCCGTGGCCGGCGGTCTTGTGCTTCGCCAGCACCGCGACCCACTGCTCCGGGTTCGACGTGTCCAGGTCGCCCGCGCGCAGCCCCAGCACTTCGCTTGGCCGGGCGCCGGTGGCGAGCAGCAAGCGAACCACCGCGTCGAGCGGGTGCGGCAGGAACGGCAGCGTCGCCTCGACGACCGCGCGTGGCACCTCCTGGCGCCCCGGGTTCTCGCGCGCCCCGAAGTCGCCGCGTTCGAGCCGTTCGAGCGTCGCCAGCGCGTGCGCCTGCGCCGCATCGACGAGCTTCTGACCCAAGGCCCAGTTGAACGCGCGCTGGATCGCGGCGACGCGGCCGTTGGCTTCCCCGCGGCAGCACGACCGCTGCCGCACCTTGACCCGCTTGCCGCCGCGCTCGACCTCATCGACCCAGCGCCCACCTTCCAGCATGGCGCAGCGCACGTCTTCGAGTGCCGCGCGATCGAAGGCCGCCGCTGGCTTCTGGCCATAGAGCCGCCGCAGCGTTTCGAGCGCATACCACACGCGCCCGCCGCCGCCCTCCTTCGAGATCCACGCCTCGCCCTTCCGCGCTTTCAGGTGCGCGAGGTAGAGCGCCACGATGCCCCCGACGGTCACCGCCGGTGCCTCCTGGTCCTCTTCCAGCGGCACCCGGCCGCGCGCTTCCCACGCGCTGACCAGCTGCGCGAACTTCACGCGGTGGTCGGGGTCATCCGCACGGCCCAGGCTGAACACCTGCCCGCTCAACTGGACCTCCGCGTAGGCCCGACCCTTCGTGTAGCGGATGCGGGGCTGGCGCTGCCCCGCGGACTTCTGCGCCGTCTTCGTCGTCATGCGTCTTCCTCCGGGTTGGCTCGGAAACCTCGGAACTTTCCGAGGCTCCCGCGGAGAAGTCGCACCGCCCTCGACCGGCGGGTTCGCGCAAGCGCGCGATCGACAAAGGGTTAGATGGTGGGCGTTGCAGGAGTCGAACCTGCGACCCTCAGCTTGTCGAGCTGATGCTCTAGCCAACTGAGCTAAACGCCCGGGTCGAGGGCGAGGATCATGGCCACGTCCTCGCGAGAAGCAAGGACAAACCCCGGCGCGGGGAACGGGGTAACCTTCGGAGCGGGACGCTCCGGCGTTCCCGTTGGCTTCGCCACGCCGCTACCTTCGCTCCGCACCTTGCCGATGGACGCCCAGACCTCGCCGCCGCTGGTGGTGCCGCTGCCGCGGCCCGCGCTCGGTTCCGCGGTGCGCATCCCGGTGGGGCGCCACACGCTCGTGCTCGAAGCCGCGCGCGGCTGCCATTCGCTGTTGTGGACCGATGGCGTCACGGCCCGCCGTCACGTGCTCGCGCTGCCGCGTGCCGGCCACCTGACGCTGCAGCTGCGCGTGCCGAGCACGACCGTGTTCGTCGCCACGCGCGACGTGCTGCTGCTGGCGCCGCGCGCGCGCCTGCACGGCTACGTGCAGGTGCCGCTCGTGCCGACCGTCGTCTGGCACGACAGCTCCGCCGCCAGCCATGTGGTGCTCGAACTCCGCCCGCGGGAACTCGCTGCCGAATGGGACGAGGCGCGTGGCCACACGCTGCACGCGGCATCGGCGTGGCACACGCGCTTTCCGGTGCGCAGCGACGAGCCGCGGGTCATCGTGCCGCTGCACGTGCGCAACGACAGCAATGCGGTCCTGTCGCCAGCGGCGCTCGCCGTGCAACTCAGCGCGGCCGAACTGGTGAGCAAACGCGGCAGCATCGTCGTGCCGCCGCGACGGTTGGTGTGGACCGACACCTGGCACGACGTGCGACGGCAGCCGCCTGGCCGGCAGGGGGTGTCGGCATGAGTCTTCGCGTGCTGTTCGGCGCAGCGGCGTTGTCGCTGCTCGGTCTCGGCGGCTGCAGCGAAGTGGGGCCGTCGGCCTCCGAGGAAGTTGCCGGCGAACTGCGCGCCCTGCGGCTGGCGCTGGCTGCGCGCCCGGCAGCGGTCTCGTCGCCGACCGACTCGCGCGCCGAAGTCGCGACGGCGATGGCGCCGTTGCGCGAGGGCCTCACGGCGATGACCGCGGCGCAAGGCGAGCAGGCCGCGCGCCAGCTCGCGCTCGCGCAGGAAATGCAGCGTTGGCAGCAACTGCTCGTCGAGGCCGTCGGCGCCTCACGCGCGGACGAGACCAAAGCGCAAGCCGAGCGGCTGGCGGCGCTCGAGCAGCAACTGCGCGAACAGGATGCGCGGCACAAGGAAGTCGAAGCGCTGCTGCTTCGTGCGCTCGATCAGACCTCCGATCGGCTCGAGCAGTTCCTGCAGCGGTTGCAGGGCCTGACTCCAGAGCCGCCGCTGCCTTCCCCGCCTGGCAACGGCCGAGCCGGGGATCCGGGTCCAGCGGTGCCCGCGGGCAGTGGCGCCGCGCCTGCGGAGCGCCGTGTCGGCGCGACCCGCAGCGGGTTCCCGATGACGCGGTGGGCGTGGCTCGGCGTCACCGTGCTCGGCGCGGGAGTCGCGTTCGTCTGCCTGCGGCGGGCCCGTCGCGTCGCCGTGCTGCCAACGGTCGCGCCCACCGGGACTCCGCCCGCGGACTCCGGCAAGGACCGGAGCGCTGAGGAGATCTGGGCGGCTGCCGCTCTGCTCGGCGAAGCGGTGGGTCGCTTGCGCGAGGGCCGTGCGGGGGCGACCACGCCTCCTGCAGCCGACGAACAGGATCTGTTCGTCGTCGTCGACGAGAGCGATCCCTTGCTGCAGCCCGAACCCGAACCCGAGCCCGCTCCGCCACCCCGGGCGAGTCCGCCGCCGGCGTTCGTGGTGCGGTGTGGCAGCGCGGCCGGCGAGGCGCGGGTGCTCGCGTTGCTGGCCGCGGATGCGCGCGTGCTGCGCCGTCCCGCTCCGGCGTCGTGCGCCGTCGGCGATGCGCCCGGCGTGCGGTTCCACCTGCTGCCCGGGTTGCCCGGCGGCGAACAGGCCGAACTGCTCGCGAACCTGCGCGCGAACGCGGACTGAGGTGCGCGGGCAAAGGCTCGCCGTCGCCGCGGCGCCTCGCTATGGTCGCCGCCCCTTCTTCCTCTGACCAGCGCGCGCACGTCCCATGATCATCGGTGTCCCCAAGGAGATCAAAGCCCAAGAAAACCGCGTCGGCGCCGTGCCGGCGATGGTGCTCGACCTCACGTCGGCGGGGCACACGGTGCTGGTGCAGTCCAGTGCCGGGCTCGGTGCTGGTGTCACCGATGAGGCCTACACGCGGGTCGGCGCCCGCATGGTCGGCAGCGCGGCGGAGGTCTACGGGCAGGCGGACATGATCGTGAAGGTGAAGGAGCCGCTGCCGACGGAGTACCCGTTGATCAAGAAGGGGCAGCTGCTGTTCACCTACTTCCACTTCGCCGCGGCGCGCGAGCTCACCGAGGCGATGCTGAAGTCGGGGGCGAACTGCTTCGCCTACGAGACGCTGATCCACCGCAACTCGCTGCCCCTGTTGACGCCGATGAGCGAAGTCGCCGGCCGCATGGCGATCCAGGTCGGCGCCGTCTGCCTCGAGAAGCACATGGGTGGCCGCGGCATCCTGCTCGGGGGCATCCCGGGCGTGGAACCGGCGACGGTGGTGATCCTCGGCGGCGGCGTGGTCGGCACCAACGCCGCGAAGATGGCGGCGGGGCTCGGCGCCGACGTGCGCCTGCTCGACATCGACCTCGACCGCCTGCGCTACCTGAGCGACGTGATGCCCGCGAACGTCACGCTGCTGCACAGCTCGCCGATCACCATCCGCGAGCAGATCGTGCACGCCGATCTCGTCGTCGGTGCGGTGCTGGTGCAAGGAGCGCGCGCGCCGCGGCTGATCCGCCGCGAAGATCTGAAGTCGATGAAGGAAGGCTCGGTCATCGTCGACGTCGCGGTCGACCAGGGTGGCTGCATCGAGACCTGCAAGCCGACCACGCACGCCGATCCGACCTACGTCGTCGATGGCGTCATGCACTACTGCGTCGCGAACATGCCCGGCGCGGTGCCGCGCACGTCGACGTTCGGCCTGACCAACGCCACCGGCCCGTGGGCCAAGCGACTCGCCGGCATGGGCGCCGCGAAGGCCGCCGCTGATCCCGTGCTCGGCACGGCCGCCAACGTGCTGGCCGGCCAGTGCACGCACCAGGGCGTCGCCGAAGCGTTCAACCTGCAGTACCGCGCGCCTGCATCGGTGCTGTGATCGGCGAGGCGGCGGCAGCCGACGGCTTCGGCATCGTCGAGGCCATCGTGCTCGGGCTGGTCGAGGGGCTCACCGAGTTCCTGCCGGTCAGCAGCACCGGGCATCTCATCGTCGTGCAGCGGCTGCTCGGGCTGCCCGCGAACGAGGTCAACAACGTCTTCGTGGTCGGCGTCCAGATCGGCGCGATCACCGCGATCCTCGTCCTCTACGCGCGGCGCCTGCTCGCGGCGGCGGCACGCTTGCCTTCGTTCCGTCGCGGCGAGCCGAACCTGCTGATCCAGATCGTGGTCGCGGCGATGCCGGCGGCCGTGCTCGGACTGCTGTTCGACGAGCAGATCGATGCGCACCTGTTCACGGCTGGCGTCGTCGCGGCGACGATGGTCGGCGGCGGCGTCCTGCTGCTGCTGCTCGAACGTTGGCTCGCGCGTGGTGCGCCGGCCGAACGCACGCTGGAGACCATGTCGTACCGCACGGCGCTGGCCATCGGGTTGTTCCAGTGCCTCGCGCTGGTGCCCGGGACCAGCCGGTCCGCGGCGATGATCGGGGGTGCTCTGCTGCTCGGGTTGTCGCGCACCGCCGCGGCGGAGTTCTCGTTCCTGGTCGGGTTGCCGGTGCTCTACGGCGCTGGAGTGCTCAAGCTGGCGACGCACGCCGAACTGCTGGCGGGGGAGCTGGTGCTCCCGTTCGTGGTCGCAACCGCGGTGTCGTTCGCGAGCGCGCTCCTGGTGGTCGCGCCGTTCGTGCGCTTCCTGCGCCAGCACACGTTCGCGCCGTTCGCCTGGTACCGCCTCGTCGCCGGCCTGCTGCTGGTGCTGGCGCTCGTCGTCGGCTGGTTGTGACGCGTCAGCTGCGGCGGTAACCGAGCTGCCGCACGACCAGCAGGACCTCGCTCCAGCTCGGGAACGGTCGGCCGTGCTCCTGCTTGAAACGGTCGATCGCGGCGATGAACTCGAGCGCCTCGGCGTCGACTTCGGCGAGCGCGGGTGACGAACGCTCGGCATCGCCGGCCTTCGCCGCGCTCTTGGTGCGCTTGGGCGCAGGGGCGCGCTTCTGGGTCGTGCGCGCTGCCGGTCGTTTCTGCTTCCTGGTGGCGATCGCCATCGCCAGGGTCATCGGCCCGACAGGCGCAGTGCCTTGATGCCCGCGGCGAACGGGGGGAGGAGCACGCCCTGGTCGGTGACGATTGCCGTGAGCAGTCGCGCGGGCGTCACGTCGAACGCCGGGTTGCGGGCCCCGACACCCGGCGGTGCGGTGCGCACACCGCCGAGCTCCGTGACCTCGGTGGCATCGCGTTCTTCGATCGGGATGTGGCTGCCGTCGGGCAGTCGCACGTCGACGGTCGAGACCGGGGCCACGGTGTAGAACGGCACGTCGTGTGCCTTGCAGGCGAGCGCCACGCCGTAGGTGCCGACCTTGTTCGCGAAGTCGCCGTTGGCGGCGATGCGATCGGCCCCGACGACGGCCATCTGGACCTGGCCGCGTGCGATCAGGCCGGCCGCGGCGCCGTCGGCGAGCACTTCGACCGGAATGCCCTCGGCAGCGAGTTCGAGCGCGGTCAGGCGGGCGCCCTGCAGCAGCGGCCGAGTCTCGTCGGCGAGCACGCGGAAGCGCTTGCCTGCCCGCCAGGCTGCGAACAAGGTCGCCAGCGCGGTGCCGTCGCCGACGGTCGCCAGGCGCCCGGTGTTGCAGTGGGTGAGCACGGTGCCGCCGTCGGGCACGAGGTCGGCGCCATGCCGGCCCATGCGTTCGCTCATCGCGACTTCGTCGGCGAAGATCGCGTTCGCTTCGAGCATCAGGCGCTCGAGGTTCGGCGCGGTGGCGATGGCCGCAAGGCACCGGTCGAGCGCCCACTGCAGGTTCACTGCCGTCGGGCGTGCGGCGGCGATCGTGCGCGCGGTGGCGTTGGCCGTCGCGACGAACGCGCTCGCGGCGGGAGCCCGGCTGCGCATGCCCAGCACCAGGCCGTAGGCGGCGGCAACGCCGATCGCCGGCGCGCCCCGCACTCGCAGCATGCGGATGGCCTCGATCACGGTGGCGTCGGTGCGCAGTTGCAGCACGACGCGTTCGTGCGGCAGGCGCGTCTGGTCGAGAAGATCGAGCCAGCCATCCAAGCCGCCACGCCAGGCGAGCGTCGGCGGCAACGGCGGAAGTGTGGGCATGGGGCGGTGGCGGAGTGCGATCAGGCGGTCAATCGCTTCTGGATTTCGGCGTAGGTTGCGGCGGTCTTCGCGACCACTTCCGGCGGCAACGCCGGCGGCGGCGGCGTCTTGTTCCAGCCGGTCGAGAGCAGCCAGTCGCGCAGGTACTGCTTGTCGAACGACGTCGGATTGGCGCCGGGCTTCACTTCGTGCGCGGGCCAGAAGCGGCTGCTGTCCGGCGTCAGGCACTCGTCGATCAGCAGCAGCTTGCCGTTGCGCAGGCCGAACTCGAACTTGGTGTCCGCGATGACGATGCCGCGCTGCCGTGCGTAGGCCCGCGCCTTCTTGTAGAGGGCGAGCGCGGCGTCGCGCGCCTGCACGGCGACGGCTTCGCCGACCTTCTCGACGACGCGCGCGAAGCTGATCGGCTCGTCGTGGCCGCTCTCGGCCTTGGTCGACGGCGTGAGGATCGGCGGGTCCAGTTCGCTGGCGTGCTGCAGTCCTTTGGGCAGCACAACGCCGCTGACGGCGCCGTCCTTCTGGTAGTCCTTCCAACCCGACCCGGTGAGGAAGCCGCGCACGACCCACTCGATGGGCAGCGGCTCGCACTTCATGCAGCGCATCGTGCGGCCGCGCAGGGCGGGCTTCCACTGCGCGGGCACGTCGGTCCAGGCATCGACGTCGGTCGACAGCAGGTGGTTTGGCACCACGTCGCGCAGCAGGCCGAGCCAGAACTTCGACGTCTCGGTCAGCACGCGGCCCTTGCCGGGGATGCCTTCGTTCATCACCACGTCGAAGGCGGAGATGCGGTCACTGGCGACCAGCAGCAGGTCGCCGTTGAGCTCGAAGATCTCGCGGACCTTGCCGCGGCCGAGGCGCTTCGCGAACGGCAACTCGAGGGAGAGGACCGGAAGGCTCACGCTGCCGATCATGCGCAGCGTGGTCGTGTAGGCAAGTGCGAGGCCGCCGCGGGCCTACGACTTCTGCCGCACGCCGAAGCCGAGGTTGAGCTCGGGGATGTTGTTGCTGCGGACTTCGAGGAAGTCGTCGACGAACACCAGGGTGTTGTAGCTGCGGTCGATTGCGGCGAACCACGTCTCGTTGGTGCCGCTGACGTTGATCGTCAAGCCGCCATCGGGCGCCAGCGTGTAGGTGCCCTGGTAGGAGAAGTCCTGGCCATCGTTGCCGACGGCATCGAGGCGGAAACCGTTGGGGGCCGTGAGCACGGCCGTCCCGACGAAGGCGTCGCTGCCCGAGTTGGTCGGGTTCACGAACATCGTCGAGCCGCCGACCAGGAACGTGCCCGGCACACGCACGCTGTCGACCGGAGTCGCCGGCGCGTCGAACTTGCGCACCAAGAACACGAGGCCGGACTCGCCATCGCTCTCGTCGGCGTCGAGGCCGAGCACCAGGTTGTTCGTCGCCGCCGCTTGCACGACACGGCTGTCGGCCGGCTGGCCGGTGAGCTGGTACGAGACGGTGAGGTTGCAGGTGCCGTCGCCGCTGCCGTTGGTGAGCAGGTTCTGGATCGTGCCACCGAACACCAGTCCGCCTGTGCCCTGCGAGCCGGTGCCGCTGATCGTGCGCGCCGTGCCCGGTGCTCCGGCGGTGACCATGACGCCGCCGCGCGCGCCTCGCGCGACGTTGTCGGGCGACAGCAGCGTCTGGCCGAACACGACGTGCAGCGACAGCAGGTGCCAGGCGCCTTCCAGCTCGACCTGGCCGGTGAGGATGCGGGTGCCGACGTAGAGCCCGAGCGACTGGCTCGCCGGCGTCGACACGCGGTCGGTGAAGAACAGATCCGGGGTGCTGCCGGGAACCGTCAGGTCGGCGGCCCCGACCCGCCCATAGGCGCCGCGGAACACCACCGAGGGCTCGGAGTTGGCCCCGGGCACGAACAGCGCGAGGTCGCCTGGGTTCTCGAGCGCGTAGCGGGCCGCAGTGCTCGTCCCCGAACTGCGTGCCACCGTGTACGTGCCGTCGTCGAACAGGTTCAGCGTGCCCTGGTCGGTGAACACCGCGGTGGTCGGCACCGGGAAGGTGCCGAAGCCGCGCAACGCGCGGAACCCGTAGAGGTGGTGCGTGGCCGAGAACCGCACCTCGCTCAGCGGACGATCCTCCTCGCCGCCATCGGCGCAGCCGGTGAGGAACGACGTGGCGACGGCGAGAAGGGCGACGCGGAACTGGGTGCGAGGGTGCAAGCGGCGCAGTCTAGCCGCGGAGCGATGCCGGGAAACGCCGGGGCGCGCGGGCGACGGATCTCCTGGCGAGTCCCAGCCAAGAGTTCCATCCCGAGGAGTGGCCTCCTTCCCGGGTGCGTGATCGCACCGGGCGCGTTGGCTAGCGTTCCCGCCCGATGCGCCTGGCCCTTGTCGGCAGTTCCCTGCTCGCTGCGTCCATGGCGGTGGGGTGTGTGCAGGCGCCGCGCTGGGGCGGGCCGATGCCGGTGCGCAACCAGCACCCGGCCCAGCTCACCGTTCTGCACATGCCGCCGGCGCGTGCCGCAGTCTTGGACAGCGGTGCCGTCGAGACGCGGTTCGACGCCGCCTACACGAGCCTGTGGTTGTCGGGCCAGGGCCCCGGCCGCACCTGGTTGATGGACGGCGAGTACCTGCGCGCGGGGCCGAAGGCACGGATCGGGCTTGGCCGCGGTTTGCAGTTCGGCATCGAGCTGCCCTTCGCGCACACCTCGGGCGGGTTCCTCGACGACTTCGTGATCGACTACCACGATGCGTTCGGCTTTCCCGATCAGGGGCGCGACGTCGCTCCGCGCGATGGCTTTGCCGTCCGGGCCGCACGGAACGGCACCGAGGTCTGGTCGGTCACGCGCGACAGCCTGCAGTTGCTCGACGTGCCGCTCATCCTGCAGTGGGAAGTGCTGCCCGCGGGATCGGGACGGCTTGGGCTCGCGGCGCGCGGCGCGATCGAGCTGCCGACCGGCGACGACGAGGACGGCTTTGGCTCCGGGGAACTCGAAGCGAGCTGCGGCCTGGTCGCGGAACTGCACGTCGGCGGCCTGGCGTTCACCAGCCATGCGCAACACACCTTCGCGGGCACACCGGCAGCGGCGCGCCGTTCGGGGCTGCACTTTGCGGATGTCACCGCGATCGGCGGTGGCGTCGAGGCGCCGGTGACGTCCGACCTCAGTCTGCTGGTGCAGACGGAGTACGAGACGTCGACGCTGCGGGAGTTCGGCTTGCGCGCGACGGACCGCGATCAGGGGATGCTGTGGATCGGCGCTCGCTGGCGCGCCACGACGCGGTGCGCCATCGAGGTCGGCTTCGGCGAAGACCTGATCGGGCTGGTGTCGCCGGACTTCACGGCCTGGCTTGGCATGGTGGTGGAACTCGGCGGCGCTGCCGATCCCGCTCCCCCGCCAAGCTATCCATAACAAACCTTATCAGAACTATTCCTTGGGGAGCACCCTGGAGCCCGTGCCCTGGACGACCGCCTGGCAGCTCGCCAGTTCGGTTGGCCGCCGGCCGCTGCTCGAGCTCGCAGCGCTCGCGGTAGCTCAGGCCTTGCTGCCGCTGGCCGGGCTGGTCGCGATGCAGCGCCTGCTCGACGCGGTCGCCGCCGGGATCGGCGGCACGTTGCCGCCCACCGAGGCGATGGCTGCCGCGAGTCTGGCCGTCGCCTTGGCCGCCGGGATCGCCCTCGTCGGCAGTCTGGTCCAGGCCCGTCTCGTCGTGCGCAGCGAGGTCCACGGCCGCGAACTCGCCGATGCGACGACCCAGCGCGTTCAGGAACACGCCGCGACCCTCGACCTCGGCGACTTCGACCAGCCGGAGTGCCACGAACGGATGCAGCGCGCCGGCGCCGAAGCAGCGACGCGCCCGGTGCGGCTCGTCCAGGACGGCGTCGCGGTGCTGGTCGCCGGGATCGGCATGCTGGCGATGGCTGGCTGGCTTCTGCTGGTCGAGCCGTGGCTGCCCTTGGTCGTCGTTGCCTCGGCACTGCCGGTGGCCTTCGTGCGCCAGCGCCACGCCGCCGACCGGCTGCGCTGGCAGCAGCAGAACGTCGGCGCGCAGCGGGACGTCGGCTACACGGGTGCGTTGCTGACGGGACGGGCGACCGCGCCGGAAGTCCGCGTGCTCGGTGTCGCCGCCTGGTTGGGTCAACGCCTGGGCGCGCTGCGGGCAGGGCTGCGGCAGTCGCTGGCGACCTTGGCGCGGCGGCGCAGTCGCGACGAAGTGTGGGTCGCAGCGGTGCGCAGTGCCGGGCTGTTCGGCGCGTACTTCGTGCTGGCGCGCGCGGCGCTGGCGGGTGGGTTGTCGCTCGGCGAACTCGTGCTCCATGCGCAGGCGGCGCAGCGGGCGCAGAACGGCGTACGCGATCTGCTCGCGGCGCTCGCCGCCGGCCGCGAGCACCGCCAGTTCTTGCGCCCGGTGGTGGAGTTCCTGTCCCGCGGCCCGGCGGTGGTGGCGACTCCCCCGCCACGCACTCCCCCGCCGGGTCCGTTGGCGCTCGCGGCGAGCGACGTCGGGTTTCGTTACGCGGGTGGTCCGCGCGAAGCACTCGATGGCGTCACGTTCACGATTGCCGCCGGCGAGTACGTCGGCGTGCTCGGCGGCAATGGCAGCGGCAAGTCGACGTTGGTGAAGTTGCTCGCGCGGCTCTACGACCCGAGCGTCGGCCGGCTCGAAGCGAACGGCGTCGACTTGCGGCACTGCGAGCCGGCGGCATGGCGCGCACGACTGTCGGTGCTCACGCAGGACGGTTCGCTGCTCGAACTCAGCGTGCGCGAGAACCTCGAGCTGGGACGGTCCGCACCGGCCACCGATGCGGAGATCGCGCGGGTTCTCGCCGTGGTCGGCCTCGAAGAGGCGGTCGCGCGCCTGCCCGCGGGCCTCGCCACGCCATGCTCGCGCCGGATCGACGGCGGCGTCGACTGGAGCAGCGGCGAACAGCGCCGGCTGCGCATCGCCCGCGCCTTGCTGCGCCGGGCCGACCTGCTGGTCCTCGACGAACCGTTCGCCGGGCTCGACGCCGGCAGCGTGGCGACGGTGGCAGCGCACCTGCGCACGCTGCCGGGCACCCGCATCGTCGTCGAGCATCGGCTCGAGCCGTTGCGGCACTGCGATCGCATCCTGGTCCTGCGCGACGGCCGGCTGGTGGCCCATGGCACCCCCGCCGAACTCGCAGCCACCGATCCGGCCTTCGCGTCCTTGCGCCCGCCTCGCTAACGTTCGCCGCGATCCGCGCCGGCGTCCTGCCTGCGCGCCCCCCGCGTCTCGCTGGAGTTCTCAGGCATGCTGCGCTGCGTCCGCCTCGTCACGTTGGCCGTTGTCGGTGCTCTCGGCCTTGGCGCTCGGGCGATGGCCCAGGATCCCCCGCCACCGGCTCCTGCTGGCGGTGACGAAGCGCCGAGCGAAGCCAACGCCGCGAAACCGGCGCGCCGCGGCATCCCGGTCGAAGATGCCCTCGTGCACACGCACTGCGCGCGCTGCCACGCCCTCGACGACAAGCAGCACATGACGCGCATCTCGTTCGTGCGCAAGTCGCCCGAGGGATGGTCGGAGACGATCAAGCGCATGGGGCGGCTGTACGGCCTGCAGTTGTCGGCGAGTGACGCCAAGCAGCTCGTGCGTTCGCTGGCCAACTCGCACGGGCTCGCGCGCAGCGAAGCGGAACGTGGCCTCTACGAGAGCGAACGTCGGGTGCACTGGTCCGAGGCCCACCACGACCAGGATTTCCGGCGCGCCTGTGCCGACTGCCACCCGCTCGGTCGTGTGCTGCTGCAGCAGCGCGATGCCGAAGAATGGCAGCTGCTGCGCGCGACGCACGTCGCGATGTTCCCGTTGAGTCGCGGCCAGATGGGTGGCGGCGCGCCCGACGACGAACGTTCGCGCGGGGGCTTTGGCGGCGCCCCACCCGGCGCGTCGGCGGCCCCGGCCGGGGGTGGTGGCGGTCGTGGTCGTGGCCGAGGTGACAGCGGCGGCAGCAGCGAGACCTCGACGGCCCCCACGGCGAGCGTCGGCGATCGCGTGCTGCAGAAGCTCACCACCGACCAGCCGCTGTTCACGCCGGCGTGGGAAGCGTGGTCGAAGAACCAGCGCGAAGTGCCGCTGGCCGGCTTCTGGACGGTCACGGGCCACGAGATCGGGCGCGGCGACCTGCGGGGCACCGCGGAGATGCGGCGCATCGCCGACGACGAATTCGAAGTGGTCTGGGACCTGACGTTCCCCGACGGGCGCAGCGAGCGCGTCGGCAAGGGCATCCTCTACGCCGGCTACTCGTGGCGTGGCCGGCACCAGGAACCCGCGGCGGGCTCGCCATCGTGGCGCGAAGTGTTGCTGCTCGACGACAACTGGCAGACCCTGCGTGGGCGCTTCTTCACCGGCGATCACGACGAGATCGGCGTCGACGTCACGCTGCAGCGCGACCTGGGCCGGCCGCGCGTGCTGGCGCTCGGCAGTGCCGCGATCGAGGTGCCGAAGGTGGGCCATCGTGTCGACGCGTTCGGCGAGGCGTTCCCCGAGCAACTCGCGCCGCGCGACTTCTTCGCCGGGGCCGGTCTCACGGTGACGGCCGTCGAGCGCCGCTCGGCCCGCCACGTGGTGTTGACGGTGGACGTCGCCGCCGGCACCGAGCTCGGTCCCCGCACGATCGCCTGGCGCAGCGATGCCGGCGGAGCCGAGGTCACGCTCTACGACACCGTCGACTACGTGCGGATCCGGCCCTTGCAGGGCCTGGCGCGCATCGGCGGCGCCAAGCATCCACGGCAGATCGAGCGGTTCGAGGCCGTCGCGGTGCACCGCGGCAAGGACGAGAAGCCGTACACGGCCGACGACGTCGACCTGTTCCAGGTGCGGCCGCGTTGGGGCCTCGACGAGTTCAAGGTGCGTGAGAACGACGACGACCTGACCTACGTCGGTGCCATCGACCCGGGGACCGGCGTCTTCACGCCGAACATCGACGGGCCGAACCCGGCGCGCAAATGGCAGGCGAACAACGTCGGCGACGTGTTCGTCACCGCCGAGATCGAACTCGACGTGCCGGTGCGTCCCGAGCCCAAGCCACCGGCGCCGAAGCCCGAGGCACCGAAGGAGGGCGCGAAGGACCCGGGCAAGCCCGCCGAGACGGCGCCGCCTCCGGCCGCGAAGCCCGAACCGGTGGAGCCCCCCACCGGGCCGCTGCCGCGCGCCACCAAGACGTTCCGCGCCCGCTCGCACCTCATCGTCACCGTGCCGCTCTACGTGAAGTGGTACGCGCTCGACTGGGAGGAACGCTGACGTGCAGTTGCGCACCGTGTTGCACCGCCGCTTCCGCAGCGACGCGGGCACGGAGTTCCTGTACGTAGCGACCTCGGCGGCGATCCTCGCCGTCGATCCGCTGACCAGCGGCATCGTCGACGCGTTCGCCGGCAGCGAAGGCGCTGACGACGCGGAGTGGCTGGGGCGACATCCGGAGCGCGCGGCCGCCGAGACGGCGCTGCACGACCTGATCGATCTCGGCGTGATCCGTCCGGTCGGCGAAGACCAGGCGCCGCGCGCCGCGTTGCCGCCGATGCCGTTCCCGCTGGCGACGCTGGTGCTCAACGTCACCAACAAGTGCAACCTGTCGTGCACCTACTGCTACGAGTACGGCGAGGACCGGCTCACCGCGGGTGACGGCAGCAAGGGCACCGGCAAGCCGAAGATGGACGACGACACGGCGCGGCAGTCGATCGACTTCCTGCTGCGCAGCAGCGGCGACCGGCCGCAGGTCTCGATCACGTTCTTCGGCGGCGAGACGCTGCTCAACTTCCCGGCGATCCGCGCGGCCGTTCTCTACGCGGAGGAACGTGCCGCCAGCGTGAAGAAGCGCGTGCACTACTCGCTCACCACCAATGCGACGCTGCTGACCGACGAGGTCGTCGACTTCCTGACGAAGCATCGCTTCGGCATCACGGTCTCGATCGATGGTGACGCCGCGCAGCAGGACCGCCACCGCACGTTCGCCAATGGGGCCGGCAGCTTCGACACGATCGCGCCGCGGATCCGCCACCTGGTCACGACGAACAAGGCCCGCAAGGGGCGCGCGATCGGCGCCCGGGTGACGCTGACCGCCGGCGCTGCCCCGGCCGCGCAGACGTTCCGCTTCCTGACCCAGGAGCTGGGCTTCGACGAAGTCGGGTTCGCGCCGGTCACCGCCGGACTCGGTCGCGAGTACGCGCTCGGCGAGAAGGGCTACGAACGCCTGCTGCGCGAGTTCGGCGAGCTGGCCGAGGACTACGTCGCCGCCGCGGTGCGCAACGAGGACCACGGCTTCGCCAACCTCGGCGACCTGCTGCGCGAACTGCACCAGGGCGTCAACAAGGCCCACCCGTGCGGCGCGGGCCTCGGCCTGCTCGGCGTCTCGACCGAAGGCGAACTCGGCCTCTGCCATCGCTTCGTCGAGTCGAAGAGCCACGCCGTCGGCACCGTCGCGACCGGCATCGACGAAGGCACGCGCACCACGTTCCTCGAGCGTGCGCACGTCGACCAGAAGACCGACTGCCGGCAGTGCTTCGCGCGGCCGCTGTGCGCCGGCGGTTGCTACCACGAAGCCCACGTGCGCTACGGCGACGCCACGCGCGCGAACCTGCACTACTGCGAGTGGATCCGCGGTTTTGTCGACCTCGGCCTCGCGACCTACGCCCGCATCCTCACCAAGAACCCGCGCTTCATGGCGCGGTTCGAGACGTCATGAGCAACGACTCGGCGAACCCTCCTCCGGCCCGGCGGCCGCGCATTCTTGCCTGCAACCAGAAGGCGCGGCAGCTCGCCGCACTCGTGCACGCGCAACGCGGCGATGCGCGTGCGCTGACGCAGGATCCCCCACCGACGCAGTATCCCTACGGCTGCACGACGATCTTCGCGCCGGGCTGGGAAGTCGACTCGGGCAACGGCACGCACGGCCTCTGCCAGCCGATCGAGCGTGATCTCTACGACTGCTACCACACCTGCTATTGGCCGGCGCAGGTTCCGGACGGCGTCACCAACGCGCCGAAGTGGACCGCCTCGTGCGGCGCGCCGATGCAGGACTGGAAGTCGATCGACCTGGTGTTCCCGTGAGGTTGTGCACCTTCGCCTTCGTGCTGCTGCTGCCGTGGCAGCTCGCCGTCGCGGTTCCGGCCCAAGAGCCCACGCCGACGCCGGTCCCCGTTCCCGCACCGGCTCCGGCACCCACGCCTACCGTCGAGCCGCCGCGCGAGGAACCCGCCCCCGCCAGCCAGGAGGCCCCGCCGCCCGCGGCGACAGGCACCGAAGCGCCCGCGCGTGGCTCCGGTCGCCGCCGCCAGGGTCAGGGCGGCCAGGAGAAGCAGGAGAGCCAGGACCTGCCCGAGTTCACGCCGGTCGCCGCCCCGCCGGTCAGCGGGCTGCAGGGCAAGCAGTACTTCTGGTTCACGATGTACCCGGACTTCCTGGTCCAGTACGACCCGGCGACAGACGTGGTGACGAAGAAGTGCCAGCTCGCGGGTGGCATGTTCTGGAGCACGCACCTGACCCACGACCGCAAGCGCATGCTCGTCGTCACCGACCAGCAGCGCACCATCGAGGTCGTCGACCTCGCGACGGCGACGCTGCTCGCGCGGCATGACTTCACCGAGGAAGGGTTCGTGCTGCGCATCCGCGAAGTGCGGGAGTGCCCCGGCGGCGTGCACTGGCTCGTGCGCACCGAGCGCGTGAAGAAGGAGATCGACCGCTACTCGTTCGAGCCCGCGCAGTGGCTGCTCTACGACAGCGCCGGCAAGAAGGTCGTGCGCAAGCTGCGCCGTCTGCCCGAGGCGCTCGACCGCAGCGCGCAACTGAGTGCCGATGGCACGCATTGGCTCAGCCAGGACAACGACGGCAACCTGAAGTTCCTCGACGCGCGCACCTTCAAGGAGCTTGGCCAGATCGATCTGCGCACGCCGCGCTTCTTCGGCGCCGGCGCGATCCGCCTGTCCGGCAACGACCTGCTCGACCGCCGCGATCCCGCCCGCGCGTTGATGCTGTTCACCAGCACCGATCCGGTGGAGACGCGGCGCACCTCGTGGGGCCTCGTCGAGCTCGACCTCGTCGGCAAGAAGATCGTCGACGTGCAGGAGTGGGGTCCGAGCCAGAACTCGTTCGGTCTGCGCATCGCGCCGAAGAAGAAGATCGGCGCGGCGATGGGCGGCGGCTTCGGCGGCCGCGGCGAAGGCGACAACCGCACCCGGCTCGTGACCTTCGACCTGACCAACGGCAACAAGATCGCCGAGGCGTACGAGGAGTTCCGGCCTCGGCGTTCGCTGGTCGCGATCTCGCCCGACGCCGACAAGATCTACATCGGCGTCGCCGGCAGTGACTTCGAGGTGTTCGATGCCGAGCTCAAGCGTCTGAAGACGGTCGAACTCGAAGGCGAGATCGTCGGGCGCATCTACACGATCGACGGATGACGACCGCCCGGGTCGTCGTCGTCGACAGCGGCATCGACGGCGCGCACCCGGCCTTGCGTGGCCATCGTGTCGTCACGGGCCCGGCGTTCGTCGCCGACGGCCCGCCCGCGAGCCCACAACGGAACGACACCGAGGGCGACCGGCTCGGACACGGCACGGCCGTCGCGGCGACCATCGTGCGCTTCGTGCCACCGGGTTCGGCGCTCGAACTGGTGTCGCTGCGGGTGTTCGGCGCGCAGCCGACGTGCGACTTCGCCGCCGTCTTGCTCGCCCTGCAACACGCGCTCACCCTGGCCCCCACGATCGTCAACCTCAGCCTCGGCACGACCTCGCTGCGCTACCGCGCCGCGCTGACACCACTCGTCGCCGCGGCCCGCGCGCAGGGCGTGCGCCTCGTGGCGCCGGCGAGCTACGGCGGACTGCCGTGCGACCCGGGCGGCATCGACGGCGTCGAGGCCGTCGTCGCCGACGCGAACGTGCTGCCGATGCTGCCCGAACTGCGCCCGCACGGCCGGCGACTCGTCTGGTTCGCGTCGCCGCTGCCGCCGCCCGACGCCGACGGCGTGCGGCGCCTGCGCGCCCGCGGCGACAGCCTTGCCGTAGCCGCGGTCACCGGGTTCTTGGTGCGGCAGGCCTTGGGCTGACCGTTGCGGCGGGGCGGCGAGCGCCGGCCGCGAACGGTTCCACGTCACGCGACGCCGACGAGCCAGCCCGCGCGCAGCAGTTCGAGCATCGCAGCGTGCACCGCACGCGGCGGCAACACGAACAGGCGCGCGTCCTGCCCGGCAAGGGTCGTGGCCTGGTGCAGCGTCCCCGGCGTGCGGAATGCGGCGAGCACCGCCCCGACCGGCACGTAGCCGACGTGCGTGCGTTCGTCGTCCGAGGCGTGCCGCCGGTAGCCGTCGACCTCGCCGAACCGCGGCCCCTGCCGTACCAGCACCCGCGTCGCCTGCACGTCGTCGGCGACGCGAAAGCGTCCCGCCGTCGCGAGCGGCCCGGCCTCGCTGACACGGCGGCGCCGCCAGAACGGTTCGTCGGCGAAGCGCGACTCGCGCCCGTACCACGCCGCCGCAACCGTCGCGTGCGCCGCCGCGAGGCCACGTTCCCAGCGCGCGTGGCATGCACACAGCCGATCCCACCACGCCGGCTGCTCGGCAGCCGTGTGCAGCACCGCCGCCGCATGATCGGCCGCGGCGAACGCCTTCTCGACGCCCTGGCTCGCCAGGGGATCGATCGAGGCGGCCGCGTCGCCGATCCGCAGTTCCCCCACCGCCGGCTGGTGCCAGCGCGGCGTGGCGTCGCTGGTGTGCGTGAGCTGCCGGTGCCGCAGACGACCCGCCGGGCCCCGCGCCGCGGCGAACGCGCGGGCGAGCAGCGTCTCGCGGCCGGCAGCGTGCACGTGCTCGGTGTCCACGACGACGGCCGCACTCGCGGGGCCGCGGTTCGGCGCATGCGTCCAGATCCAGCCCGTCGGGACCGCCTCGACGATCGCCGTGCCGCGATCCGCCGCGTCGGCTTCCCCCGTGAACGTGAACGCCACCGCGGCCGGCCCCGCGGCCGGCGGTGCGTGCCCACTCCCGGCCTGCACG
Organism: uncultured bacterium; assembly: GCA_937952215.1. Lineage (GTDB taxonomy): Bacteria > Planctomycetota > UBA1135 > UBA1135 > UBA2386 > UBA2386. Next base: position 20,302 of record CALFZH010000026.1, on the reverse strand, counting down.
CCGCGCCCTGTGGCGACGACCAGCCGGTCGTCCGCGCCGAGCCAGCGGCGATCCTGGCTCGCCACGGCGCCCACTTCGACCACGGCTCCCGCCGCGCGCGCGGCGGCACGCAGCCGTTCGTCGAAGACGCCACGCCGCAGCAGCCAGCCCGCCGCGGCGTCCTCGCGCCACACCACATCGTCACTGCCCCAGATGGCACCGTGGCGCAGCGGGTCGGGTTCGGCGCTGGCGTCGAGCAACGTGGCGAAGGCCGTGCGTTCGAGCATCGCCCGCGCCGATCCGAGCAGCGTCTCGTACGGCCCGCTGTAGGGGCCGTTGCCGCGATCGACGAGGCGCACGGCGGCTCCTTCGCGCGCGAGCAACCACGCCAGCGACGCACCGGCCGCTCCGCCGCCGATCACGGTTGTCGCAGCTGCGCGCACCGGCACGAACGTAGCCGACGCCGCCAGCGCGGTCGCCGGCCAGCCGTTCAGCGCTGCGCCTTCGCCTTGCCCGCCGTCGTGGCCGCGCCAGGGGCCGCCTGCCGCTGTACGTGTTCGGTCAGGGCCACCTGCAGGCTGGTGAACCCGGCGTAGTGCACGGTGCGCGAAGGCACGCCGGCCTGGCGCGCCAGTTCGTGCGCCGGCTCGGTCGTCTCGTGGCGATTCCAGTGCAGCAGCAGCAGCAGGTCGACGCCGGCGCGCAGCCGGTCGGCGATCGTCGACACCGTGCGCTGCGGCGACGTGTAGTTGGTCATCAGCCACTCGCCCGCAAACCCCCACTCCGCCGCGAGCTTCTCGAGGCGCGCGTGGTGGCGGCGCTGCTGTTCGTTGCCGCCGACGACCAGCACGCGGAACGGGCGCCCGAGCGCCTTGGCGAGCGCGTGCATGGCGCCTGCCCCCTGATCGCTCGTGGCGGGCGTCTCGTCGTGCAGCGCCAGCAGCTTCTCGATCGCCGCGAGGTCGTCCTTCGCGAGTTCGGGATACGTGCAGCCGACTTCGAGCAGGATGCCGTGCGCCTGCTGCAGCGACTCGACTTCCTTGCGTGCACGCAGCGAGCGTGCGACCGCGACCTGCAACGCCGCGCGGTCGTACTCACGCCCCTCCATCTCGTCGTAGCACGCGACCAGCTCGACCTTGATCTCGAGATGGTCGAGAGCCTGGCCGACGAACTCCTCGTTCTTCAGCAGCTTCTCGAGCGCCTCGAAACGACCACGTTGCTGCAGCAGCTCGCGGATCTCGAAGAACGCCGCGCGCGCCCCGTCGCGTTCGCCGAGCATGTTCCGCGCGGTGAGCACGACGCGCAGCGCCTCGAGGCGCTGGTCGAGGTCGACGGCGACCTCCAGCACACGGGCGGCCGCCGCCAACGCGGGCTGGGCTTCGCCGAGCGACAGGTACTCGAGCGCCACGAACGAGAGTTGGTCGGGCGACGAGCCGCGGCCGATGTCGACGGCGTCGAGGAAGCGCAGCGCCAGCTTGCGGTCGAGCTTCTTCAGCGCCTCGTGCACCGCGTAGAAGCTCTCGAGGTCGGGCCGCACGGTCGCCAGCGCCTGGTCCATCAGCCGCAGCGCGCGCGTCGCCTCGGCGGCGTCCCCGCCGAGCAGCAACGCCGACGCCTGGAAGAAGCGCGCGCGGTCGCGCAGTTCGACGTCGCGCCCTTCGAGTCGGCGCAGCCCGGCGATCGCCCGATCGAAGCCGCGGGCGGCAGCGGCGAGGTCGCCGCTCTCGTAGGCGAGCAGGCTGCGCAGGTAGACGGCCTCGGGCGCGGCGAGGTCGGGCTCCTCGGCGACCCGCTGCAGCCGCAGCAGGGCGCTCGCCCGTTCGGGGCGCTCGCGTTGCGGGGCAACGGCCTCGACGTCGTGATGGCGCAGTTCGGCGAGGGCCGCGACGAGTCCCGCCGCGGTCGCCAGGATCTGCTTGTCGGCAGCGAGGGCGATCGCGCGTTCGGCTGCGGCGATCGCGGCCGGCCATTCGCTGGCGGCGAGCAGACGTTCGCCCAGCGCCTTGTGGTAGCGCGACTGCACGTCGGCCGGCAGCCGCTCGAAGCCGGTCATGCCGAGCACCTTGCCCAGCATCGCCGCCGTGCTCTCCTGATCGTCGCGGTCGACGCGCGTCTCGAGCCGCGCGAGCAGGTCGGTGACCGCGGCGTCGACGATCGTCTCGACCTCCGGGTTGCCTGGTTCGGCGGCGAGGTACTGGATCGCCCGCACCGCGAGTTTCACGTCGCCGGACCAGAACAGCGATCGCACGACCAGCGGCAGCGCATGCCCGGCAACGGCGGGATCGGTCAGCAGATCGAGCAGTGCTTGCGGGTCGGCCAGCAACTGCCCGATGCGCTCACGATCGCCCTTGCGGTCGAACGCGCGCACGGTGCCGAAGAGGGCCCAGCGCCGGCTGCTCGGGTCGCCAGCGCCCGCCGGCAGATCGATGCCGAGCAGATGCCGCGCGTAGCCGACCAGGAAGCAAGCGCCCGGACGCGCCGGCACGGCCTGCGCGTAGTCGAGCAACTGCTGTCGCACGACCTCCGGCTTCTGCTCCCCCTTCTCGGCCTGATGGACCTGCTGCAGCAGCAGACGATCGAGCGCAGTCTCCCAACCCATCGCGAGGCTCCTCCGCGGTCGCTATCGACCACGCGCGCGCGACCGCTCAGGCCCACCGGCGAAGCCGCCTTGCGACCGCCGTCACTCGATCAACGAACGCGCATCCGCGGGCAGCACGACGACGAGCCCGGCGAGCGACTCGCGCGCACCCGCTCGGGCCGGCTGCAGTGAGCCGAGCACCAGATCGCCGACGCGCAGCCAGGCGAGTGCTTGCGGTGCGGCGGCGAGCCAGTGGTCGTCGCCGTCGTCGTCGCTGGCGCCAAAGCCATCGCTGCCGATCTCATCGACGGTGACGATGCCGGCCCGGGCGCTGGCGGGTGCCGGCGTCGACAGCGCTTGTCCTGCGGCCTGCAGGCGATCGAGCTGGTCGAGCAGGGCGCCCTGCACGCCATCCAACACGCCGCCGAGCTGCAGCTCCTGCGTCGTCTCGGCCCACGCGTAGAAGGCGCGCAACTGCGCGAACGCGAAGCGCACCGCCGCGGCACGTTCCGCCGGTGCGGCGCCGAGGTAGACGTGCAGCAGGGAGCGAAGCACGTCGGTCGGCGTGATCTCCTCGAGGTCGACGTGCGGCACCGCGGCGTTCTGCTGCAGGCGCGCGAACAGGCGCAGCGGACCAGCCGCCGGGTCGTTGGCGCGTTCGGTCTCCCACAGGTACTCCTCGACCAACGGCACGAGGTTGCCGGTCGGCTCGCCGTCGTCGTCGTCCGCGCGGCCGCGTCCGCTCTCCAGCGCCTCGTCGTCGTCCGCCTCCACATCGCGATCGTCGTCGTCCTCGGGCTCCGGCTCGATGCCGGCCATGCGTTCGAGTTGCGCGAACAGGTCGCCGACGTCGCGCTTCTGCGCGAGCCCTTCGTCGAGGGTGCGCGCCAGGCGTTCGCCGAGGCTCTCCCCCGGCGCGGTCGCTGCCGGCTCGATGTCCGACACTGTCTCGCCCTCCGGATGGTGCGCGTTCCAGATCTGCAGCAGCAACGCCCGCACGGCATCGAGGTCGACGTCGGTGTCGAACGCCAACTCGTCGAGCACCGGCCCGATCACGCCGCCGGGGCGCGGGGCTGCCGCGAGGCGCTGGCTGAGTTCGGCGCCGTCGAGTTCGCTGGTCGTGCCGCGCAGCAGCTTCTCGAGATCCGCTTCGAGGTGTTCGAGCGGCGGGCCCTTGGGCTCCTGCATCGGCTCGCGCGCGACCTGGCCGGGTCGCTGCAGCAGCAGATGTTCGAGTTCGACTTGCAGTAGGCGCCGCTCGAGCTCCAGGCGCTCGAGGTCGCGCGCGAACGCGTGCGCGAGTTCGGTGCCGGGCCGGAAGATGGCGGCCGCGATCGAGGGCACGTAGCGGCCCGCCCCGAGGGCGAACAGGCGCCCGACCACCAGATCCCCGGCCTGCAGCGTTCCCGGCGGCACGACGAGGTCGACAATGGTGTCGTCCTGCAGGTCGAGCACGCTCGCCGCACCGTTGGCGGCGTTCTGGACCAGCCACAGGCCGGCCACGGAGTCAGCGAGATCGTCACCCTCGTCGCCGGCGAGCGGCAGGGTCGATGGCACCGCGCCCAGGCGCTCGGACTCGCGTTCGCAGAGGAACCACTCGCAGAAGCGCAGCTCCGCGGTGCTGCCGGCACCCGCGGTCGGGGTCGGGAAGAACTCGCGGCGCGCACGCTGCATCTCGGCGCGCAGGTGCGGATCGGTCGCCAGGCGGGCGGCGAGGCGCTCGATCGCGTCCTTGGCGGCGCTGGCGTCGGACAGGGTCATCCGCGGCAACGTCGCCAGCCGTGCCGCGGATTGCAACTGTCGGGCGTCGACGGCGCCGTCATCAGGGCAGGGAGTCGCGCGCTCGCCAACGCCGAGCCGTCCCGGCAGAATGCGCCGCGTGCTGCTGTTCCAAGACCCGCAACCGGTCCCTGTCGCTCCCGAACCCGCGAGCGAGTTCTTGCAGCAGTTCTCGGCGATCAACTGGGTCGACCACACCGCGCTCGGCGTGCTGCTCGTCTTCTTCGTGCTCGGCCTGTTCAAGGGCCTGATCTGGCAGGTCAGCCGCATCGCCATCCTCGCTGCCGCCTACGTCGTCGCGGGGCGCTTCGGCAGTGACGTTGCGGCGATGCTGGCTTCGCCCGCTCCCGGCCCCGACGGCAGCGTCGCGCCGATCGGCGAGACCACCCTCTACCTCGCCTACCTGCTTCTGTTCGTCGGCGTGCTCGTCGTGCTGAGCCTGATCACCCTGCTGGTGCAGAAGCTCGCGAACAAGGCCGGGTTGTCGTTCTTCGATCGCCTCGGCGGCGGGGTGCTCGGCGTCGCGACCGGAGCGTGCGTCGTGCTGTTCGGCCTGTTCGTCGTGCACATGTTCTTCCGCGACAGCAACCTCGCGCAGGCGGCGGAACGTTCGCACTGCCTGCGCCTTGGCAAGCGTGCGATCGACTGGCTCGGCCCGAAGGTGCCCGACGACCTGCGCGCCGTGTTCGCCCTGGAACCCCTGCAGCCGCGGCCCGTCGTCGGCGGGCCACCCCCGCTGCCTGGCACCGAGCCGCAGCCGCCGAACGGCCACGCTGGCGATCCGAAAGGCCGCTGAAAGCCGGGGGCGCGCCCCTTGCCCTGGCCGGACCGTTCGCCCATCGTGTTCGTCCCACTGCTTGGGGGCGCCCGCTGGAGCGGGCTGAGATGCACCCCTTGAACCTGATCCGGTTCGCACCGGCGTAGGAAACAGCAGCATGACCACTCCCCCTTCGAGCGGCCTGCGGCCGCTGGCCGAGTCCTTTCCGCGCTCGCAGAAGATCGCCGTCGGCGACCTGCAGGTGCCGGCGCGCGACATCACGCTGACCAACGGCGACGTCGTGCGCGTCTACGACACCACGGGGCCGCAGGGCCATGATCCGCAGCGGGGCCTGCCCAAGCGCCGGCAACCGTGGATCGCGCCCCGCCTCGCGCGCCGCGAGGCCAACCACTCGCAGATGCACTTCGCGCGGCGCGGCATCGTCACCGAGGAGATGCGGTTCTGCGCGATCCGCGAGAACGTCGACCCCGAGTTCGTGCGCAGCGAGATCGCGCGCGGCCGCGCCATCATCCCGGCGAACCGGAACCACCCGGAGTGCGAGCCGATGATCATCGGCCGCAACTTCCTGGTGAAGATCAACGCCAACATCGGCAACTCGGCGTTGGGCAGTTCGATCGCCGAGGAGGTCGAGAAGCTGCAGTGGTCGATCCGCTGGGGCGCGGACACCGTGATGGACCTCAGCACCGGCAAGAACCTGCACGAGACGCGCGAGTGGATCCTGCGCAACAGCCCCGTGCCGATCGGCACCGTGCCGATCTACGAGGCGCTCGAGCGGGTGCAGGGCAGGGTCGAGGACCTCAACCTGAAGCTCTACCTCGAGGTGATCGAGGAGCAGGCCGCGCAGGGCGTCGACTACTTCACGGTGCACGCCGGCGTCTTGCTGCGGCACGTGCCGCTGACCGCCAACCGCACCACCGGCATCGTCTCCCGCGGTGGTTCGATCATGGCCAAGTGGTGCCTGCACCACCACGAAGAGAACTTCCTCTACACCGGCTTCGACGCGATCTGCGAGGTGATGAAGAAGTACGACGTGTCGTTCTCGCTCGGCGACGGGTTGCGGCCCGGTTCGATCGCCGACGCCAACGACGCCGCGCAGTTCGGCGAGCTCGAGGCGCTCGGCGAGCTCACCAAGCGGGCCTGGGCGCACGACGTGCAGGTGATGATCGAAGGTCCCGGCCACGTGCCGATGCACCTGATCAAGGAGAACATGGACCGCCAGCTCGCGGTCTGCCACGAAGCGCCCTTCTACACCCTGGGCCCGCTGACCACGGACATCGCCCCTGGCTACGACCACATCACCTCGGCGATCGGCGCGGCGATGATCGGCAGCTTCGGCACGGCGATGCTCTGCTACGTGACCCCAAAGGAGCACCTCGGCCTGCCCGACCGCGAGGACGTCAAGCAGGGCGTGATCGCCTACAAGATCGCCGCGCACGCGGCCGACCTCGCGAAGGGCCACCCAGGTGCCGCGGACCGCGACCTCGCGCTCAGCAAGGCGCGGTTCGAGTTCCGCTGGGAGGACCAGTTCAACCTCGCGCTCGATCCGGAGACGGCGCGCAAGTACCACGACGCGACGCTGCCGCAGGACGGGGCCAAGGTCGCGCACTTCTGCTCGATGTGCGGGCCGCGGTTCTGCTCGATGAAGATCACCGAGGAAGTGCGCGAGTACGCCCGGCGCGGCATGGAGCAGAAGAGCCAGGAGTTCGCGGCGCGCGGCGGTGCGATCGACTGACGCCGCCCGCGGAGTTCAGGCCGGAGCGTCGGCGTCGTCCGGCGGCGGGATGCGCGGCAGCACCACGAAGAACGTGCTGCCGTGGCCGAGGTGGCTCTGCACGCCGACCTCGCCGCCGAGGCTCTTGACGGTGTTCTTGACGATCGACAGGCCGAGCCCGGTGCCGCCGACGTCCCGCGAGCGGGCGCGATCGACGCGGTAGAAGCGTTCGAACACCCGTTCCTGGTCCGCGGGCGCGAGGCCGATGCCGGTGTCGGCGACCTCGAGCCGCGTGCTGTTGCCCTGGGTCGCGAGGGCGACGCGCACCGAGCCACCGCGCGGTGTGTACTTGATCGCGTTGTCGATCAGGTTGCCGGCGACCTGGCGCAGCCCTTCGCGGTCGCCGCGCACCCAGACGGCGCCCGGCGGCAGCGCCAACGTCAGCGCGATCGCCGAGCGGTCCGCCAGCGGCTGCAGGTCGCGCACCGTCTCGCGCAGCACCGCGAGGAGGTTGCACGGCGGCTTCTCCTGCGCACCGTCGTTGTCGTCGAGGCGCGACAAGGTCAACAGGTCGCCGACCAGCGTCGACAGGCGTTCGGTCTGGCGCGCAATGCGCTCGAGGAAACGGTGGCGCGTCGGCGGCGGCATCTCGAGGTCGTCGAGCAGCGTCTCGACGAAGCCCTGGATCGCGGCGAGCGGCGTCTTGAGTTCGTGCGAGACGTTGGCCACGAAGTCGCGGCGCAACGACTCGAGCCGGCGAACGCGGCTCTGGTCGTCGATGCCGACGACCGCACCGTGCGCGAGCGCCCGCACCCGCACGCGGAGCGTGCGCCCCCCCGTCGTCGTCGGATCGAGATCGAAAGGCAGCCGGGTGGCGCCGTCCTTGGCCTGGGCGATCGCGTCGTGCAGGGCGGGCCAGGGCACCACGTCGGCCAGCCGGCGCCCGCTGACGTCGGCGGGAAGGCCGGCGAACTCGTGGGCGGCGGCATTCGCGGCGACCACGCGATCGTCGCGGTCGAGCACGACCAGGCCGTCCTCGGCGCCATCGAGCGCCGCCACCAGGCGGGCCAGCTCCCCCTGCAGCGTCACCAGGTCGGCCCGCGCGCGCTCGTGCTCCCCACGTGCCGCGGCCCAGGCGCGGGCGGTCACGCGGCGTCGCCAAACGGCGATCGCCACGCATGCGCCGGCGGCGGCCACGGCCAGAGCCTCGAACGTGTTCATGCTCGGTCCGGCCAGCACCGCGGCCGGCCGTTCACTTGGCGGAGTCGCCGAAACGATACCCGACGCCGCGCACGGTCTCGATGCACGCGGCTGCATCACCGAGCTTGTGCCGCAGGGCCCGCACGTGCACGTCGATGTTGCGGTCGGTCACGATCGCGTCCTCGCCGATCACGCGGCTCAGCAGGTGTGCGCGCGGGAACACCCGGCCGGGATGCGACGCCAGGAAATGCAGCAGGCGCATCTCGGTCGGCGTCAGCGTCACCAGCTGGTCGCCGACGCGCGCCTCGTGTCGCCCGAGGTCGATCGCGAGTTGGCCGCGCACGACGCGTTCGCCAGCGCCGCTCTCGTCGCGCAGGGCACCGCGGCGCAGCACGACCTTGACACGCGCGACCAGTTCGCGCGGGCTGAACGGCTTGGCGAGGTAGTCGTCGGCGCCGATACCCAGCCCGAGCACGATGTCGCTCTCCTCAGCTTTCGCGGTGACCATGATGATGGGGATGCCGCGCGTCACCGGATCCGACTTCACCTGCCGGCACACTTCGACGCCGTCCATCCCGGGCAGCATCAGGTCGAGGATCACGAGGTCGGGGTTGTCGGTGCGGATGCGGCTGAGTCCCTGCTCGCCGTTGCGGCAGGCGATCACCTTGTGGCCTTCGCGCTCGAGGTTGTACTGGAGCACCTCGAGGATGTCGGGCTCGTCTTCGATGACCAGGATCTTGGGCTTGGCCACGCGCGAGAACCTACCGCGTTCGGCGAAGAAACCGTGAAGACCGGCTCAAGCTTCGCGCACGGCGGACGCCGCCTGCACGAGGTCGATGCCGTCGGCCGCGATCGCGACCGTGAACGGCCACTGGCGCCGGCCGATCAGGGCGCGCAGGTAGCGCGCGGCATCGTCGGCGGCCGGGCGGAACGGCAGCGCTCCCGCCGCCGCACGGTGCCGCACGGCGACCACGAGGCCTTGGGCGGTCCGCTGCAGCCCGAGCGAAACGGTGCCGCGGTGGCCGTCGGGCACCGCGGTGAGGAGAGCCCGCACGCCGCCGACCAGGAGCGGCACGAACGACGCGAGGTCGACGGCGCCCGTGCCCGCGGCGGGCTGCACTTCGAGCGCCTGGCCGCGTTCGCGCACGGGCACCCGCAGCAGGTCGGCCAGCTCCGCGAGCGTGCTGGCGGCCTCGGCCGGCTCGGAGCCGTTCTCGCCGAGCAGGTGCCGGAACAGCCGCAACGCGCGGCCGCCGCGGTCGCACGACTGCAGGATGGCCGGCTGCCCCTGCGCACCGCTGGCGTTCCACTGCAGTGCGTGGCCCTGGATCGACAGCAGCAGGTTGCCGAACTCGTGCACGAGCCCGGGGGTGAGGAAGGCGACGTCGTTGGCGTGCGCAGGGTGCACGCACGCATGCTGCCCGCTGCGAGGGCGGCTGGGAAGCACGGCGACGCCGGTACCGGCGCGTCGCGCCAGCACCGGCGTTGGGGTAAGCATGCGGGACGATGACGACGAGCTACGACGCCCTGCGCGGCCACCTGCGCGATGCGGCGGTGTTGGGCAGTACTGCTGCCCTGCTGGCGTGGGACCAGGAGACGATGATGCCGGCCGGCGCGGGCGATCGCCGCGCCGAGCAGTTGGCTCTGCTGGCGCGGCTGCAGCACGAACGAGCGACCGATCCTCGGATCGGCGAGTGGCTGGCGGCGAGCGATGCCGCGGCGGCGGCGGCCGGCGATGGCGACGTCGCCGCGAACCTGCGCGGCATGCGGCGCGACTACGACCGGGCGACGCGGTTGCCGAGTGCACTCGTCGCCGAACTCGCCGCCACCGAGAGCAAGGCGCAGCAGGCCTGGGCCGTGGCCCGCGCCAAGGGTTCGTTCGCGGCGTTCCGGCCGTGGCTCGAACGCATGGTCGAGCTGCAGCGGCAGAAGGCCGAGTGCCTGCGCACTCCGGGCCAGTCCGCGTGGGACGCGCTGGCGGACCTCTACGAACCCGGCATGCGCGCCGCCGACCTGCGTGCCCTGTTCGCGCCGCTGCGCACGGCCTTGGTCGCCCTGCGCGAACGGCTGGCCAGCGGCCGGCGCGTCGACGACGCGTTCTCCCGCCGCGTCATCGACGAAGCGAAGCAGGAGGCGTTCGTGCGGGCCGTGCTCGCGGCCATGGGGTTCGACGCCAAACTCGGCAGGCTCGATCGCAGCGCGCATCCGTTCTGCACCAAGGTCGGCGACGACGTGCGGCTGACCACACGCTTCCACCGCGACCGTGTGCTCGACGCGCTCGGCTCGACGATGCACGAGGGTGGCCACGGTCTGTACGAACAGGGCCTGCTCGCCGAGCACTTCGGCACGCCGCTCGGCGAGGCGGTGTCGCTCGGCGTTCACGAGAGCCAGAGCCGGTTGTGGGAGAACCACGTCGGCCGCTCGGCTGCGTTCTGGGAGTGGTGCTGGCCGATCGCGCAGCAGCACCTCGGCAGCGCCTGCGACGGCGTCGACGTCGAGACCGTGTTCCGCGCGGCCAACGTCGTGCGACCGAGCCTGATCCGCGTCGAGGCCGACGAAGCGACCTACGACCTGCACGTCATGGTGCGCTTCGAACTCGAACAGGACCTGCTCGCCGGCACGCTCGCGGTCGCCGATCTGCCCGCGGCGTGGAACCAGCGTTACCGCGAGTACCTCGGCATCGCGGTCCCCGACGATCGCCAGGGCTGCCTGCAGGACGTGCACTGGTCGTGCGGGTTGTTCGGCTACTTCCCGACCTACACCCTCGGCAACCTCTACGCGGCGCAGTTCGCCGAAGCGGCCGATCGTGCGCTCGGTGGTCTGCCGGCGCTGCTGGCGCGCGGCGACTTCGCGACGCTGCGCGAGTGGCTGCGCCGCCAGATCCACCAGCACGGTCGCCGCTACGAGCCCGCCGAGCTGTGCCAGCGCGTCACCGGCGCCCCGCTGTCGTCGGGGCCGTTCCTGCGTTACCTCGAACGGAAGCTCGCGGTCGTCTACGGCCTCCGGTGACGGGATCTCGCTGACGCGCTGCTGACGCCGCGGCGTCGGCGGCGCACGATGGTGCGGCCATGAGGTCGCCGCTGTTCGTGCTGGCGTTCGCCGCCGTCCCGCTCGCCGCCCAGACGCGCGTGCCGCTCGACGGCGCCTGGCAGGTGCGGCCAGAAGCGGAGCCCGACGGCTGGCGCGCGATCACGGTGCCGTCCGCGTTCGAGACCGCTCTCGGCACCACGTTCGACGGCGTGGGGGTCTATCGCCGCACGCTGCCGCTCCCGACCACGAAGGTCGCCGCGGTGCGGATCGAGTTCGCCGCCGTCGCCACGCACGCGACGGTGTTCTGCAACGGCACGCAGGTCGGGGAGCACCTCGGTGGGTGGACGCCGTTCCGCGTCGACGTCACGTCGGCGCTGCGCTGGAACGGCGAGGACGTGCTCGAAGTGCGCGTCGACGAGAAGGTCGGCCACAACACGCAGGGCTTCCTGCCGATCATCCAGCCGCACTTCGGCGGCATCTGGCAGTCGGTGACGTTGTGCCTCGACGACGGGCCGGTTCTCGATCGGCTCGGGCTCGCCACCTTCGGTACTTGGAACCCCCACAACGTGTTCCTCAACGCTCTTCTTCCTGGCAGCGTGAGCGTGCGAGCGCCCGTGCTCGGAGCGGTCGAGAATGCGCGCGTCCGCGTGGAACTGAACGGTGGCCGGCTGGTTGGCGAGCGCGACGTCATGGTCACTGGCATTCTCAGCGAGACTGCTCCCGCCGACGGCCAGGAGATCCGTGTCGAGGGATACGTCGACTCCTGGACACCGTCTTCGCCGCGTCTCTACACCGTGACCGTCGCCCTGCTCGTTGGCGATCGCGAGGTGGATCGCGTCGAGCGCCGCGTCGGATTCCGCCGCCTGCGCGCCGAGGGCCGGCGCGTGCTGTGGGATGACGCGCCATTCGTGATGCGAGGCGTCCTGCACTGGGGCTACTCACCACCCCATCTCGCCCCACCGGTCGATCCCGCGTGGTGGCGTCCGCAGCTCGAACGCTTCCGCGCGATGGGCTTCAACACGCTGAAGTGCTGCCTGTGGATGCCGCCGCGATGCGTCTACGAACTCTGCGACGAACTCGGCCTCGCGGTCTGGCAGGAGTACCCGACCTGGCATCCGAAGATGGACCAGGCGCACAAGCAGGAACTGCTCGCCGAGTACGCCGAGTTCTTCGCGCACGACGGCGGGCATGTGTCGGTTGGCTTCCGCAGCATCACGTGCGAGACCGGGCACGGTGCTGACCTCGACGTGGTGAAGGCGCTGTTTCGCGCCTGCAAGGCAGCGGTGCCCGAGACGCTCGTCGTCGACGACAGTTCGTGGATCGGCTGGCAGCGCATCACCGACTTCTGGGACGAGCATCCATACGGCAACAACTCGTGGTTCCCGGGGCGACTTGCCGACTTCGACCGCCACCAGCGCACCGCCGGCGAGAAGCCGCTGCTGCTCGGCGAGTGCATCGCCGCCGACACCTGGGTCGATCGCGCCGCGTGGACTGCCATGCACGGCGATGCCGCGCCGTGGTGGCGGCCCGACTGCTGGAGCGCGCAGGGCCCCGCCGAAGCATGGTTGCTGGCGCAGACCGACGCGCCGACCGTGCGTTCGCTGCGCCCGCAATCGCTCGACTTCGCCATGCGCAACCGCAAGTTCCAGATCGAGCAGCTGCGCCTGCGGCTGCCCGATGCGGGCTACGTGGTGTCGGTCGCGCGCGACTTCGGCAAGGCCCGCATGGGGTTGATCGACGACCTCGACCAGCCGAAGTGGCCCGCCAGCGACTGGTCGTGGCATGGCGACACGATGCTGTGCCTCGATGCTGCGTGGCACGAACGCGGGGTGGCGTGGAGCGCCGGTCGTCGTGCGGTGCGCATCGCAACCACAGTCCCGCTGGACGGTGAGCTACGCCTGCACTTTGGCGATCCGAACACCGCGCATCTCTGGCCGGTGAAAGTGACGACTGGCGTCAGCGAGCCGTTCGTGGTCGACGTGCCGGTGGCGACCCATCTTGGCCGCGTCCGGCTGTTCGCCGAACTCACGGGCTCCCACCCCGCGCGCAACCACTGGGACCTGAGGACGATCCCGCCGTGGCACTACCGCGGCGACTTCGCCGAGGACCGCCTCACACCCGAACTGCTCGACCGCATCGAAGCCGGCGCGCACGTGGTGCTGCAGGCGGGCCCGCACCCCGGCTCCCCGCGAACCGAGGCGATGTGGTCACTGCGTGGCGCGCCGTTCGCCGCGAACTACCCCGGGCGCGACGATCTGCCGGCGGAACTGCTGCTCGAGCTGAGCAGCTTCGATCTCGAGTCCGGCCGCGTGATCCCGTGGGCGCCGTGGGCCGACCAGATCGATCCGATCCTCGGCTTCTGGGAGACGCACGACATCCCCGAGGTGCGTTTCCACCTGCTGGCCGGCACGACGCGGATCGGCAAGGGGCGGTTGGCGATCACCTCGCTGCGGCTCGACGACGAGGCCGAGTCGAGCAGTCCGATGCGCTTGCACGTGCGCACGCTGCTCGCGGACCTGCTGTCGATGCACGAGCCGAAGCGGGCGCTGTCGGCGGCGACGATCGCGGCGCTGCGCGCGCAGCTCACCGAGAAGAAGATCGACCTGCCGACGTGGCGTTTCCGCACCGATGCCGGCGACGAAGGGCTCGCCGCCAACTGGCAGGATCCGGCCGTCGACGCGGCGGCCGCACCTTGGCGGGAACTGCGCGCCGGTTCGCACTGGGAGAACCAGAGTGAGGACCTGAAGCACTACACCGGGGTTGCGTGGTACCGCGTCGACGTCGACGTGCCCGCGGATTGGCAAGGACTCGCCGCGCGCGTGGTCTTCGAGGGCGTCGACGATTCGTTCCAGTTCTGGCTCAACGGCGAGCCGTGCGGAGCTTTCGGGGACGCCGCGACGCGCACGACGATCTGGCTCGAACGGCAGGTCGCGGAGCTTGGCACGAAGCTGCGGGCCGGGGCCCGCAACACGCTGGTGCTGCGCGTCGTCGACCACTCCGGGGCCGGCGGACTCTGGAAGCCGGTGTTCCTGACGACGGGGCCCGCTGGCAAGGATCCGCCGCTGCTGCACTGAGTGCGCGTTCGCGGCGGCGGCAACTTGTGGCGAAGGGGACGCCGGCCCACAAGGGCGCGTCACTCCGAAGCCTGCTATCCTGATTCGCGCATGAAGGTCTCCAGCATCCAGCCGACCCCGAACCCCAACGCCTTCAAGTTCCTGGTCGACGTGCCGCTCGCCAAGCCCGGCCAATCGCTCGCCTACGCCAAGCCCGAGCAGGCGCGCAGCGACGTGCTCGCGCAGGCGATGTTCGCGATCCCCGGCGTCGACACCCTGTTCTTCTGCGACAACTTCGTCACCGTCAGCATGACGGCGCAGGCCGATTGGCGCGCGATCGCCGAACAGGTGACGCGCCTGCTCGAGAGCCACGAGCCGGAGCCCGCTGCCCCCGCACCTGCCGAGACGACGGGCGATCCGCTGGCGACGCTGCCCAAGGGCGGCGATCCCGAGATGATGGCCCGCATCAACACGCTGCTCGACGACCGCGTGCGACCGGCCCTGGCCGGGGACGGCGGCGGTTTGCAGGTGATGGGACTCGAGGGCAAGACCCTCTTCATCCGCTACCAGGGCGCGTGCGGCAGTTGCCCGAGTTCGACCGCCGGCACCCTGATGGCGATCCAGCGCCTGCTGCAGAGCGAAGTCGACGAAGAACTCGTGGTGACGATGTCGTGAGCGCGCGGCGCTGCCCGTGGTGCGGCGTGCTCGGGGAAGTCGTGCACGTGCACGGCCACGGCCAGTGCCCTGCCTGCGGCAACAACGTCGAGCCGTGCTGCAACGGCGCCAACGCGCTCGACGAAGCGGGAGCGACCCCGGCGATCGACATCGATCCGGATCGGGCCCTGTTCCCGCGCCTGTTCGACCAGCTCGGCGGCCCGGCGGCGACCGTCACCGGCGCCTCGTTGCGGTTCGCGTTGGCACAACGCCTGGGCACCGATCTCGACGATGCCGCGGTCGTGCTCGAGGCCGCCGAACGTGTGGGCATCGTGCTGCCGCTGCCCGACGACCTCTACCGGCTGCGGGCCGGCTGACGGTCGTTGCGCGCGAGCAGGCGGCGCGTAACGTGCCGCTCCCCTACTCGGCCGGAGTGGCGGAATCGGCAGACGCACAGGTTTCAAAAACCTGCGCCCTCACGGGCGTGCGGGTTCAAGTCCCGCCTCCGGCACCACTTCCTGGAACGCCTGCCAACGCCGGCCCGAGCAGCCGCGCGACCGCCTGCTCGCGCAGCAGCCGCGCCTTGCCCTCCTGCCCGAGCAGTTCGAGCACTTCGGCGAGCACCGCGCAGACCGTCGTCGTCGGTCCGAGCGCTTCGGCGGCGAGGCGCGCGGCACGTTCGGCGCGCGCGGGTTCGCCGGCGCGCGCCAGTTCGCGCGCGACGAGCAGCAGCGTGCCCTGCAGCGGGCAGCACTCGAGCAGTTCGCGCGGATCGATGGCGCCCGGATGCTGGCCGAGCAGTTCGGCGATGCGGTCGAGCCCCTGCGGCGAACGTGTCGCCCCCCACGAACGAACGGCGCCGCGCAGGTCGCCGGCCGCGCGCTGCACGTCGCCGAGCAGTAGCCCGGCACTCGGCCCGTCCTTGTCGGCGCGCGCCAGCTTCTTGCCGATGCGGCGCGCGGCTTCGCGGTCGTCGTCGGCGACTGCGGCTGCACCCGCAGCGACCAGGGCATCGATCCACCGCTGCCGCTCGCGCGCCGCCGCGGCCGGGGGTGCTTGGGCCAGCACGCGTTCCTGGGCCTCGGCGTAGGCGTTCGCGTCGCCGTCGTGCTGCACCAGGTCGCGCCACTCGCCGAGCAGCGTGTAGTCCTTCGGGAAGCGGGCGACGGCACGCTCGATCTCCGAGCGCAGAGCACCCGGCAGGATGCCGCCTTGGCGGCGCCAGGTGCGCACCCGCAGCTGCAGCAGCGAGCGCAGCAGTTCGGGCGGCAGCCCCGGTTCGATCACGCGCGCAAGCCACCCGAGCGCCTCGTCGAGGCGGCCGGCGTCGAGTGCCAGGCGCGCGAGCTTCAGGTCGGCGTCGGCGACCACGTGCGCGTAGCGCGTCGGCGGCTGGCCCCGGTAGCGGGCGACCTTCTGGAACAGCTCGCGGCAGCGTTTGCCGCCACCGACCAGGGCGGCGACCGCGCGCAGGTGGCGGCCCAAGGCGGCCTCGGCGCGCATGTCGCGCACGCGGGCGCGCAGCAGCCAGACCGCGAACATGCCGCCGAGCGTGAACGTCGCCAGCAGCAGCAGCACGCGACCGAGCGTCGTCTGCAGCAGCGGTTCGAGCAGTCGCAGCACCAGTTCGACCAGCTTGACGACGGCGTCGAGGGCGGGCGAGAACAGGGCCAGCAACAGGACGAACGGCAGCGCGTAGACGAGCACGCGCAGCCACGGGTTCTTCGGCAGCAGCGCCTTGAACGGCGCCGCGATGCCCCGCCGCAGAGCGTCACCGAGGCCCATCGTCGCCTCCGGGTGCGCGCGATCGCGCTTGCAGTTCGTGCAGCGCCTCCTGGAGGCGCAGCCGCAGGTTGGCGTCGCGTTCGGCGTCGGCGAGTTCGTGCAATGCCGACTGCGCCGCCGCCGAGCCGATCGCGCGCAGGGCCAGCACGATCTGCACGCGGCGGTTGGTGTGCCGCGAGATCAGGCCGATGCTCACGCGCTCGAGCCAGCCCGAACGTTCGTAGGCTGCCTGCAGTGCTGGCACGGCGGCGTCGCCGATGCCGACCAGCACCTCGCGCAGCGCGTCGTCGAAGGCGCTGGGCTCGGGACCGAAGCTGTCGCAGATCTCGGCGACCGCCGCCGGACCGCAGCGCACGAGCACGCGCTGCAGGCGCTGCCGTTCGTCGGCGGGCACCTCGGGGTCGGCGAACGCGGCGAGCACGAACTCGAGCGCCCCCGCGCCGAGTTCGCCGAGGATGTGCTCGGCGTCGGCGGCCTGCTCGGCAACGGCGAGGCCGGCGATCAGCGCCGTCACCGCCGACGTCGAGGCGCCGCGCGCGACCATCACCGACCGCAGCACCTCGGGATGGTCGGCACCCGGGATCGCCGCCAGCAGCACGTCGTCGCGGCCGAACGTGCTCTCGCGCAGCAGCACCTCGGCGATGAAGTGGCCGGGCGGCACCACCTGCAGGAAGCGGCGCAGCACCTCGGCGTCGGCCTTGTTGAGCCGGTGCACGATCTCGGTCGGCGGAAAGCGCTCGAGCACGAGCTGGAACTGCGTCGTGTCGTGCAGGCCGAGGAAGAAGTCGATCAGGATCTTGCGGTGCTCGGGCCGCGCGGACGCGAACAGCGGCTCGACGTGCGGCAAGGCGCTGCGGTCGAAGCCCTGCACGACGCGGCCGACGAGCGCGCCCGGCGAGCGCGAACCGAGCGGTAGCAGGCGTTGGTGCGCCAGGTCGTCGCTGGCGGCGAAGAGGGCCGGCGCGATCGCCGGCCCCATCGCGCGCAGCACCCCGACGAGCGTGTCCTGGCCGGGGCCGTGCGCGTGCCAGGCGGCGCGCAGCAGCGCGGGCACGGCGACGGTGCGCAGATCGAGCAGTTCGCCGCGAGCGCGTTCCCGGTCGGCTGGCTCGCCGTCGAGCACGGCGCGAACCAGCCGCTGCACGTGGGCTTCGTTGACGTCGATCGCATCCATCGCCTGCAGCGGCGACGTCAGGTCGGCGACGAGCAGCGGTTCTTCGAGTTCGGCCGCGTCGGCGGCGCGGCAGTGCGGGCACTCGACGAGGCGGTCGGCCAGGGGCGCCTGGCAGGCGCGGCAACGCCAACGCTCGGGCGGCACGAGGCCCGCGACAGCCTGCGGCGGGGCGACGTTCGCCAGCGGCAGCGGCCGGGCGGCGGCGGGAATCGGCAGGCGGTTGCCGGGAACGGGTGCCTGCGGTGCGAGCAGGGCGGCCGTCACGTTCGCCAGTCCTTGCTCCGCGGCGGAGAGGCGCGCGGCGAGCAGGCGGGTCGCGTCGTTGTTGGCGCCGAGGCGCTCGGCGTTGCGCAGGAGTGCCGTGGCACCCGCGACGTCGCCAGCGCGCGCGCGTTCGCCGCCGGCGAGCGCCATCGTGCGCGCGAGGCCCTGACGATGCCGTTGCCGCTCGGCGCCATCGGGCAACAGTTCGAGCAGGCGGCGTCCCGCGGGCAGAGCACCGGCGAAGTCGCCGCACTGCAGCCGGGCGCGGTAGACGAACGCCTGGCCGTCGGCGCGATCGCCGGTGCGCTGCAGCGCGCGCTCGGCGGCCTCGGCGGCTTCGCGGGGCTGGCCAGCGGCGAGCAGACTCTCCGCGAGCATCAGGTCGTTCTCATCGCTGTCGATGCCGAACGCGGTCTTCAGCACGACGTGCTGCTTGTGCGCCTCCGCCGCCTCGCCGCGCTGCGCCAGGACCTTGCCGAGCAGCAGCCTCGCGTAGTGGTTCTCGGGGTCGTTCTGCACGACCTTCTGCAGCCGCGCATGTGCTCCGTCGAGGTCGCCGTGCAGGGCCTGTTCGACGCCGAGCAGGTAGTCGGCGAGGGCCTGGCGCGAGCGCGCATCGCGCACCAGCGCCGACATCCGCCACCAGAACACGAACGCGGTGCCGAGCACCAGCAGCGACAGCCCGAACTCGACCACTCCCGGTTCGCGCCCCAGCGCGAGCAACCACTGCCAGAACGAGCCGTCGGCAACGGGTTCGGCTTGCAGCAGCCGGCTCGGTGCGACGAACGTCACAATGCTCAGCCCTCGACGCGCAGGCCCGGTGCTGGCACCACGCGATTGCCGCCCGGCGCAGCACCCACCGCCGGGCGCTTGGCGGCGCGCAGCGCGGCGTCGATCAGACGGTCGAGCAGGGCCGGGAACGGGATGCCGACGGCCGCCGCGGCCTGCGGCAACAGGCTCGTGCGCGTCATGCCCGGGATGGTGTTCGTCTCGAGCACGACCGGCCCATTCGCGGTGACGATCATGTCGGTGCGCGACATGCCGTCGCAGACCAGGGCTTCGTGGCAACGGATCGCGAGGGCCTGCACGGGTTCGATGCGCTCCGCGGTCCAGCCGCGCGGCGGCACGGTCTCTTCGGTGGCGCCCGGCCGGTACTTCGCCTCGTGCGTGAACCAGGTGTCGCTGCGCGGGTAGATGCCGACCGGCGGCAGCGCCTGCAACCGTTCGCCGGTGTTGCCGAGCACCGCAACCGTGATCTCCTCGCCGACCAGCGCGTGCTCGCCAAACCACCGCCGGAAGCGGCCGCGGAACGCGTCGAAGAACGCCTGCAGCTCGGCGACCGTGGCCACGCGCTGCACGCCGACCGTGCTGCCCGAGGCGTCGACCTTCACGAACGCGGGTGTGCCGACGGCCGCAGCAAGGCGCGGGAACTCGTCGGCGGCGGCGGCGCGCGCCAGCGGCGTCTCGGGTTCGTAGGCCTTGGCGAGCGGCACCCCCGCCGCCTGCAGCACCTGGCGCGTGCGCAGCTTGTCCATCGCCACGGCGGACGCCGCACAACCCGAACCGACGAACGGCAGGTCGTACAGTTCGAGCAGGCCCTGCACCGTGCCGTCTTCGCCGAACGGTCCGTGCAGGATCGGCAGCACCACTTCGACCTTCGCGGCGGCGAGCAGGAAGTCGAGCGCCGCACCGGGTCGCATCGGGCCGGCCGCGGCGGCGGGGTCGCGGCGTCGCCAGTCCTGCCCGGCGGCCAACGGCGCGCGAGCAGGCCACCACGCGCCGTCGCGGTCGAGGAACACCGGCCAGACCCGATAGCGCCGGCGATCGAGGTGCTGCAGCACCTGCGCTGCCGAGGCCAGGGACACGTCATGCTCCGGCGACCGGCCGCCGGCGAGAACCGCGACATCCATCAGCATCACCCTCCGTGGTGATGCGCCGAGCATACGCGGGTGCTCGGCCGGAACGAACGGTCGCGACGCACCGACTCAGGGCCGCTGCGCGAACAGCGCGCCGGTCGAGGCGGCAGCCCCCCACAGGATCGCATCGCTGCCGCCCAGCGACGGCACGAATCGCAGGCCGGTGGTGATCGCGCTGCCGGTCGACGCCCGCACATGGGCCTCGATGCGCGACGCCAGGGCGTGCCAGCCCGACAGCACGCCACCGCCCAGCACCACGGCCGCGGGATTGAGCAGCGTGCAGGCGTTGGCGACGACGGTGCCGGCCGCGAGTTCGGCCTCGGCGAGGATCGAGCGTGCGGCCTCGCCGCGACTGCCGGCCTCCTCGGCGGCCGCCACGACGCTGCCGACGGTCCAGGCGC
>CALFZH010000025.1:0-39091 GCA_937952215.1 uncultured bacterium | reverse complement strand
TTCCTATACCCGCCGGCCCCCGCGGCGGCCACCGCCCACCCCCCGCCGAGAACTGATCCCTTGGCTGTGCTCGGGCCGGCGACCCCGCGGCCTCGACCTGACGAGCACAACCAAGGGATCAGTCCCCCGCTGCCGTCACCGCCCCGCTGCCGCGCCCGCCAGGTGGCCGTCGAACCCCGCCCCGAGGAGCCGGCCATCGGCGTGCAGGACGAACGACATCCCGGCGAGTTGGAACGAGTACGCCGCGACCGCGCCAGAAGGCGCCAGCGTCGCCCGCACCGATCCCGCCCCGAGGGCTGGCACCAGGTCCACCTCGGTACGTCCCGCGCCAAGCCGTTCGCCGCGCACGCGCGCCGGCACGACTGGTGCTGCGAGTTCGGCCACGACCGCGGCGAGCAGCAAGGCCGGATGCGGGGCCGCCTGATCCAGCGGCGCTCGGGCCTCGTAGCGGCGCCCGGCGAGATGGGCGGTGATCACGTCGCCGCCCACCACGACGTCGAGCACCTTGCCGCCGACGTCGGGGAACAGCTGCAGCCGCAGGCCGTCGCCGCCGATCGCGCACACGGCGTCGAACACGCCCGACAGGCCCGGCGAACGCAGCTCCAGTTCGAACTGGCCCGGCACCAACGCCGCCAACGGCATCGGCGCCAGCGACGCCAGCGTTTCGGACCGCGGCGGCGCCCATGACGCACAGCCGGCGGCAAACGCGGCGACGAGCAACGGCCAACGCTGGTTCACGCGCCCGCGCACGCTAGCGACTGCCCCGCCGCGCCAGCAAGGGCGCCAAGACGAACATCCCGGCCAGCATGCTCGCGAGCGAGCCGAACGCGACGACGCCGCCGAGCTGCGCCAACGCCGGACTGCTCGCGGCCAACAACGCCCCGAACCCGAGTGCGGTGCCGACGCTGGTGCGAACGACGCCGACGCCGGTCGATCCGGTGGTTGCCGCGCCATGCCGGAACTGCCCGACGAGGTGCACGCCTTCGTCGACGCCGATGCCGAGCACGAACGGGATGGCGACGAAGCTGACCATCGTCAGCGGTTGGCCGATCGCGGCGATCCAGCACGCCGTCGCGACCATGCCGCACGCGCTCGGCACCAGCGCCAGCAGCCCGCTGCGCAGCGAACGCAGCCAGATCGTGACCATCAGCAGCGCCAACGCCCCGGCCCACACCATCGCGCGGTGCAGGTCTGCGCGCAGCACTTCGGCGAGCGCTTCGCCGAGCGAGGCCGTGCCATGGACGACCGCCGCGGGGCCGGCGTCGCGTTCCACCTGTGCCCGCAGCGCCGCGAACGACGGCACATCGAAGCCGGCCGCCGGCCAGACCGTGACCACGCGATGCGGCTCGCCGCGCAGCGGCAGCACGTGGGGTGCCACGCGCTCGGGATCGCGCGCGAGCATCGCCGCGACCGCCGCGAACGCCGGCTCGAACTCGTCGACCACGAACCCGGCCGCCGTGAACTGCGACCGCAAGCGGTCGCCGAGGCCGGCGGCGTTCGCACGCAGGGCCTCGACGGCGCGACGCCCCGCCGTGGTGTCCTGCCGCCCGAGGCCGGACCAGAACCGCACGCGCCCTTCGGCGCGCGCGCCGTCCAGCGCTTCCCACAACGCCGACGCATCGGCGCCGACCGGCCACAACACGACGCACGGCACGGTCGAGAACCCGAGCGTCGCTTCGATGCGCGCGCGCGCGGCGACCACCGGATCGTCCGCCGGCCGCAGTGAGTCCCCATCGCCGGTCAACGGCAGCCCGCGCATGCCGACGACGACCGCCAGCACCGCCGCAGCGCCGAGCGCCACCCACGCAGCGGGGCGCGCGCGCCGATGCGCCAGCCACCGGTCCGCGAGCGAGGCGAGCAGGCTGCGCTCGGGGTCGCGGCGCGCGCCAGCCCATCGCAACAGCAGCGGCAACGCGGTCAACGTCAGCAGCACGCTGCCGGCGAGACCGATCGCCAGCAACCACCCGAAGGTCGACAGCCCCCCGCTCTGCCCGAAGCCGACCGCGAGGAACGTCACAGCCGTGGTCGCCATGTCGATCGTCAGCTCCGGCGCGGTGCGGCGCTGCACGATGCGCACCGCCGCGGCGTGGTCGGCGGCGAGCCGCGCTTCGCGGTATCGCGCGGCGAAGTGGATCGCGAAGTCGACGCCGAGGCCGAGCAGCACGGCGACGGCTGCCACCGCGACCGCCGGCAGTGGACCGAGGCACGCGGCGGCGAACGGGACCGCCCACACGATCGACAGCGCGGCGGGCAACTGCACCAGCAACGGCAGGCGCAGGCCACGCATCGCCACGACCAGGTAGGCGCCGATCAGCACCAGCGACCACGAGCTCGCCTTGGCGAAGTCGGCGCGCAGCCGCGCCTGGTCGGCGCGGGCGACTGCGTAGCCGCCGAACAGTTCGTGGTCGATGCCGGTGAGCGCGCCTTCGACGTGCGCGAGCAGTTCGAGGGCGTAGTCGGCGTCGTAGGCGTCGACGGTGCCCGTCACGCGGACCAGGGCCTGGCCGTCGTCGAAGACGGCGAAGGTCCCGCCCGGCCGCAGCGCGAGCCGCGCAGTCAGATCGACGCCGGCCCACAGCCACCGCAGTCCCAGCGGGTCGCGCACGGCCAGTTCCCGCGCCGCGAGCGGATCGTCGGCGAGGTCCGCCTGCAGCGTCTCGATCGCCGCAGCCACGCCCGTCGGCGCGAGCGATGCGTCGAGGCGCGCCAGGTCGCGATCCGCCAGCAACCAGGGCGACGGCTGCGAAGCACCGGCACCCGCTTCCCCGAGCAGTTCGGCGCGCGTCACCGCGACCTCGGCGACGAGTGGCGACGCCCGCAGTGCGGTCTGCAAGCCGGGCAGGCGCGCCTCGAGTTCGGGGCCACGCAGCAGCAGCCACAGCAACCGCGACGACCGCGCGCGGCCGTCGAGCAGTTCGGCCACGGCAACCTGCGGATGGGCGGAAGGCAGCAGCCGCGAAACGTCCGGTTGCAGACGCACGCGCGACCAACCCCACGCCGCGAGCGCGGTCGCCAGCACGAGCACGAGCACCGTCGCCAGCGGACGCCGCATCGGCAACAGCAGCAGGCGGTCGATCCAGCCGCCTTCCTTCACGGCTGCGCCTCGCCGCCCGGGGCGAGCAGGCGCTGCACGTCGGCAGCCAGCACCTTGCCGCGACTCGATCGCGGCAGCGCCGCCACGATGCGGATGCAGCGGGGCACCTTCGCCGCCGGCAGCCGCGCGCTGCAGTGCCGGCGCACCGCGGCTTCGTCGACGCCCGTCCCAGCCACCAGCGCCGCCGTGGACGCGCGCCCGTCGGCGTCCCGCCACGGCACGACCAGCACTTCGACGACGCCGGCGAGCTGGCCGACGACGTCCTCGATCTCGCGCGGATGGACCTTGTGGCCGCCGACATCGATCACGTCGCCGACGCGCCCCAGCAGCACGAGTCGGCCATCGCGGAACGTGCCGAGGTCCGGCGCGCGGAACGCGCCCCCGCCGGGGTTGCCGCTGCCGTCGAGCGCTTCGCCGACGGCCGCCGACCGCACCACGACTCGGGATTCGTCGTCGATCGCGACCTCGACGCCGTCCACCGGGGCGCCGACCGCGCCGGCTTCGGCGGCGCCACCGGCTGCGTCGTAGCAGATGCCCCCGGACTCGGTCGAGCCGTAGAACGAATGCACCGCGCGACCGAACTTCGCCGCGAAGTCGCGGGCCACGGCGGGCGGCAGCGCCGCCCCGGCCGACAGCACGAGTCGCAGCGACGCCGGCAGTTCGCGCGCGTTCTGCAGCAGCGCCCGCAGCAACGCCGGCACTGCTGGCAGCACCGTCGGCCCACCCGCGCGCATCGCCTGCAGGAACCCGAGCGGATCACTCGCCGCGGGCAGCACCAGTGTGCGACCGCGGCAGAGTGCCGGCACCAGCAGGTTGCCCACCCCATAGCTGAACGACATCGGCACCGCGGCGAACACCCGATCGCCGTCGCCGATTCCCATCGTGCGTTCGAGCTGGTCGGCGTCGGCGAAGAGTGCCTGCGCCGTCACGCCGATGCCGCGCGGCACGCCGGTCGACCCCGACGTCAGCTTGATCGCGGCGAACCTCGCCGCCGGCGCGGGTCGCGGCGCGTCGATGGGCGCACTGGACAGCTCCGGACCGTCGACCACGATCGCGGCGGCGCCGAAGTGCGCGGCGAGGTCCTTCCGCGGCGCCAGCGGATCGGCGGCGTCGAGCAGGATCGCGCAGCCGTCGCGTTGCCAGACCGCGAGCACCGCGGCGAGGAACCGCAACGGGTCGCGCACGCTGATCGCGACGCGGGCGGCGGCGGGCAACGTCGCGGCCAGTTCGTTCGCCATCGCCGCGAGGCCGCGCCGATCGCACGTTCCCGCGGCGGTCCATGCCACGGCGGCCTGCGCGTCCGTGCGCAGGGCGGCGGCGAAGGCATCGGCGAGCGGGACTGGCATCGAGGCGCGCCGGTCAAGCGAACGCCCGCGTCCCGGCCACCGCAAGAACGTTCCCGCCCCCACACGCGCACCGATAGACTGCGCGCTGCATGACCACGCAGCCAACCGTCGCCGAGCTGAAGGCGATGATCGTGCGCAAGCTGAACCTCAAGGCCGTCACGGCGGATTCGTTCGCCGACGACGCGCCGTTGTTCGGGCCGCAGGGCATCGGCCTCGATTCCGTCGACGCCCTCGAGCTCGTGCTCGCGATCGAGAGCGAGTACGGCATCCAGATCCAGGATGCCGAGGTCGGCAAGGAGGCGTTCGCGTCGGCGCGCTCGTTGCACGCGTTCGTCACCGCGCGCCGCGCGGGAGCGGCCACCGGGAACTCCAGCGCGTGACGATCGGGCCGGTGGTCGCCACCGGCATAGGCACCGCCGCCGCGGGGCCCTGAACGAAGCCGAGCCGCGGAGCGCGATCAGCGACCGCCGGTGCCGCCGCCACTCGCCGGCGGTGGATTGGCGCTGCCGCCGCCGCCAGCACCGCTCGCCGGCGGCGCGTTCTCGCCACCACGCTCGCCGCGCGGCTGCGGCGGAGCCGGCAGTTCGCCCTTCTTCGTCTTGCCCTCGAACGTCGTGGCACCGCGCTGGAACGTGAAGGTGACGGTGTCGCCCTCGGTCTCGCGCGCGAACTGGAAGATCTGCCGCAGGTTCTCGAGGTCCTGACCGCCGACCTTCTTCAGCACGTCGCCTGCCTGCACGCCCATCGCCGCGGCGCGACCGTCCTTCTGCACCGACTTGAAGGTGAACTCCTCCATCTCGGCGCCAAACCAACTCGCGGCGAACGCACCCGACTGCGGGCGCTCGCGTCCACCCGCCGACACGCCGGCGCGGTCGAGCAGCGACGGCAGGTTCGCCGTGCCGAGCGCCGCCATCGCGATGATGGTCGCGGTGTGACGCTGGTACTCCTCGATCGCGACGTCGATCGTGTCCCACTGCGTGTGCCAGGTGTGCTCGAAGTAGTTGCTGCGGCCCTTCAGGCCCCAGTTGAGGCCCGGCACGCCGGCGGCGATGAACGACGCATGGTCGCTGCCGCCGCCACCGGTCACGCGCGGCACGACCTTGAGATCGAACACCGGCCCCGACCAGTCGGCGTCCGGCGCCTTCAGCAGCCGGTTCACTTCGCCGAAGATCGGCGCCAGCTGGTCGTGCATCGCCTGCGTCACGCCGAGCGACTGCGCCCAGTTGGTGCCGGTGTCGTGGTTGAAGCACGCCGAGACCTTGGCCATCTGCGCACGGTGGCGCTGCACGTAGCCGCGGCTGCCCAGCAGACCCTGCTCCTCGCCGCCCCACAGGCAGAACTTGATCGAGCGCTTCGGCTTCGCCCCGATGGCCGCGAGGATGCGCGCGGCCTCCATCGTCGTCGTCGTTCCCGTGCCGTTGTCCGTGGTGCCCGTCACCTGGTGCCAGGAGTCGAGGTGCGACGACACCACGACCCACTCGTCGGGATGCTCGGTGCCCGGCAGCGTCGCGATCACGTTGTTGAGCACGATCGGCTGTTCGCGGAACGCGTTGCCGATCTCGAACTCGCAGATGACGGACTTGCCCTCGGCCACGAGCGCGAACAACTGGTCGAAGTGGTCCGACTGCACGGCGATCTCGGGGAACGTCGGCACGTCCTCGATCGGCTTCATCGCCGTCTGGTGGTTGCCGAAGACGCGCACGCGCGTCGGGAAGGCCTTGGTCGGATCCCCGGCGCGGTAGACGACGCCGAGCGCCCCGGCCTCCTGGGCGCGCTTGCGGTTCGTGGCGCTCGGCTTGCGCCGCGAAATCACCCACTTGCCGGCGAGCGAGTCCGCGGCGGCCGCCGGTTCGGGCTTCGCCTCGTCGCCCTCCTCGCTCGCCCCCGACGACGCGCCGCCACCCGCATCGGTCCGGGGCATCTCGACGACCGGGCCCTTCTGCCGGCCCTTGGTGCCGGCCGTCCAGGCTTCGGTGGCGACGTACATGTCGAGCTCGATCGGCTGCGTGATGCGGCCGACCCACGGTCCGCGGTTCCACGTCAGCTTCCACTCGCCCCACTGCTCGAGTTCGACCTGCAGCCCCATCGCTTCGAACTCCGCCTTGGCCCACTCACAACCCTTGGTGAAGTTGTCGGAGCCGGTCAGCCGGTGACCGACCTTGCCGGTCAAGTCGCGCAGGAGCCGCATGACCTGGCTGCGCTCGATGCCCTCCTTTGCGATCGCCTCGGCGACGTCGGGCGGCAGCGCGGTCGACGCGGGCGCTTCGGCGGTCGCCGTCTGGGCGGCGAGCAGGGAGACGAACGTCAACGAGACGGTGGCAGTGCGCAGCAGCATGGCGATCCTCGGGGAAGGGGCGCGTGTTTACGGGCCGCGCGCCGCCATTGCGAGCGTGCCACAGTCCCGAGAACGTCGCGGTGCAGTCGCTACGCTCCACGTGCCGTGCTGGACGCATTCCACCCCACCGTCGCCGCGTGGTTCGCCGACCGACTCGGCGAACCATCACCGCCGCAGCGCCTCGGTTGGCCGCGCATCGCCGCCGGCGAACACGTCCTGGTCGCGGCCCCGACCGGCTCGGGCAAGACGCTCGCGGCGTTCCTGCACGCCCTCGACGGCCTGCTGCGCCAAGGCCCGGCCCTGCCCGACGCGCTCCAGGTCGTCTACGTCTCGCCGCTGCGCGCGCTCGCCAACGACGTGCAGAAGAACCTGCAGCAGCCGCTCGCGGAACTGCGCGCCCGCGACCCGTCGCTGCCCGACGTGCGCGTGCTCGTGCGTTCGGGCGACACGCCCGCCGGCGAACGCCAGGCGATGCTGCGCACGCCGCCGCACATCCTCGTCACCACGCCCGAGTCGCTCTACATCCTGCTGACGACGCAGCGCGGCCGGGCGATGCTCGGCAGCACGCGCACGCTGATCGTCGACGAGATCCACGCGCTCGCGGCGAGCAAACGCGGCACGCACCTCGCGCTCTCGATCGAACGACTGGAGCAGCTCGTCGCGCAGAACGGCGGCGCGCTGCAGCGCATCGGGCTGTCGGCGACGCAGCGGCCGATCGCGGCGACCGCGGGCCTGCTCGCGGGGCCTGGCCGGTCGTGCGCGATCGTCGACGTCGGCCACCGGCGCACGCTCGACCTCGCCATCGAGGTGCCGGGCGCGCCGCTCGACACGTTGTGCACCGGCGAGACCTGGACCGAGATCTTCGCGCGGCTGCGCACCCTGGTCGCCGAGCACCGCTCGACGTTGGTGTTCACCAACACCCGCAAGATGGCCGAACGTGTCGCCGCGCGGCTGGGCGAAGTCGTCGGCAAGGAACTCGTCACCAGCCACCACGGCTCGTTGTCGAAGGCGCGGCGCCTCACGGCCGAGCAGCGCTTGAAGCGCGGCGAACTCAAGGCGCTGGTCGCGACCAACTCGCTCGAACTCGGCATCGACATCGGCGACGTCGACCTCGTCGTGCAGATCGGGCCCACGGCGACGATCGCGGCGCTGCTGCAACGCGTCGGCCGCGCCGGCCACGCGCTCGCGAAGACGCCCAAGGGCCGCCTGTTCCCGCTGACCAAGGACGAACTCCTCGCCGCGGCCGGGCTGTGCCACGCCGTGGCGCACGGCGACCTCGACGTCACCGTACAGCCCACCAACGCGCTCGACGTGCTCGCGCAGCAGATCGTCGCCTGGTGCTGCGACGGCCCGATGCGCGAGGACGAACTGTTCGACCGCGTTCGCGCGGCGTGGCCCTACCGCGACCTCGACCGCGCCGACTTCGAAGCGGTGCTGGCGCTGCACGGCACCGGGCGCGCGGCCCTGCTGCACCGCGACTCGATCCACGGCACGGTGCGCAGCACGCGCCGCGCGCGGCTGGTGGCGATCACCTGCGGCGGCGCCATCCCCGACGTCGCCGACTGGCAGGTCGTGCAGGACCACGACGACGCCCAGGTCGGCACGGTGCACGAGGACTTCGCGATCGAGAGCTCGGTCGGCGACGTGTTCCAACTCGGCACCACGAGCTGGCAGATCCGCCGCGTCGGCTCGGGGCAACTGCGCGTCGCCGACGCCGGCGGCGTGCCGCCGAGCCTGCCGTTCTGGATCGCCGAAGGGCCCGCGCGTTCGGCCGAACTGTGCACGGCGGTGTCGACGGTGCGCACGCACGGCGTCGACGCCGACTGGCTGGTCCGCGAGTGTGGACTCGGTCCGGCTGCGGCCGAGCAGCTCGCGGCGTACCTGCGCGCGGGCCGGGACGCGCTCGGCGCGATGCCGAGCCGCGACTGCCTCGTGCTCGAACGCTTCTTCGACGAGACCGGCGGCCAGCAGCTCGTGCTGCACTGTCCGTTCGGCAGCCGCATCAACCGCGCCTTCGGTCTCGCGCTGCGCAAGCGCTTCTGCGTGGGCTTTGGCCAGGAGTTGCAGGCCGCCGCGAACGAGGACGCGCTGCTGATCTCGCTCGGCCCGATCCACAGCTTCCCGCTCGCCGACGTGTTCGAGTTCCTGCACCCGAACACGGCGCGCGACGTGCTGGTGCAGGCGATGCTGCCGGCCCCGATGTTCCAGGCGCGTTGGCGCTGGAACGCCACGCGGTCGCTGCTGGTCGAGCGCACGCGCTCGGGCAAGCGCGTGGCCGCACCGCTGCTGCGCTTCCGCGCCGACGACGCCCTGGCCGCCGCGTTCCCCGCGGCCCAGGCCTGCCCCGAGACGCTGCCGCCGGGGCCGATCGAGGTGCCCCTCGCGCACCCGATCGTCGGCCAGACCGTGCACGACACGCTGCACGAGGCGATGGACGTCGACGGCTTCCTCGAGCTGCTGGCGCGCGTGCGCGGCGGCGGCATCACCCTGCACGCGATCGACCGCAGCGAGCCGTCGCCGTTCGCCGACGGCATCCTGCACGCGATGCCGTACGCGTTCCTCGACGACGCGCCGCTCGAAGAACGGCGCACGCAGGCCGTGCGTTCGGCGCAGCGCGGCGCGCGGCCAGCAGCCAAACCCGACGACGGCGGCGATCTCGATCCGCAGGCGATCGCGGCGGTGCGCGAGCAGTGCTGGCCCGATCCGCGTTCGGCCGCCGAGCTGCACGAAGCGCTCGGGTGGATGGGTTGGCTGCACGCCGCCGAGGTCGTCGAGGCCTGGCGACCATGGCTCGCCGAGCTGGCCGCCGACGGGCGCGCCGTTGCCGACGGGGAACGCTGGTTCGCGGCCGAGAGTCCGCGCGAGCCACTGGCCGCCTGGCGCGGCCGCCTCGAGGCGGTGCTGCCGATCTGGGACGACGAACTCACCGACGACGAACGCACGCTGCTGCTGGCGCTGCAGGCCGAGGGCCTGGCGATGCAGGCGCACAGTGGCGGCCGGCGGCTGTGGGCGCACCGACGGCTGCTCGCTCGCGTCCGCAACGCGATGCTCGAACGGTTGCGCGCGGCGGTGCAACCGGTGAGCCCGGCGGACTACGAACGGTTCCTGGTCGATTGGCAGCACCGCTCCCCGTCGACGAAGCGCAGCGGTCCACGCGGTCTCGCCGAGACGCTGCAGCAGTTCGCAGGCGTAGCACACGCCACCGCCGACTGGGAGGACACGGTGCTGCCGGGCAGCCTCGACCGCTACCACCGCGAGTGGCTCGACCAGCAGACGCTCGGCGGTGAGTTCACGTGGCTGCGGCTGTGGGGACCGTGGCGCGGCCCGCTCGGCCGCTGCGCCGTGAGCATCGTGCCGCGCCAGGACCTGTCGCTCTGGCTCGAACTGCCGCTCGAACGCGCGACGCCGGCCGACCTCGGTCCACACGGCCGGCCGCTGCACGAACTGCTGGCGCAGCGCGGGGCGTCGTTCCCGACCGACTTGCAGGCCGCTGCGCGCCTGCTGCCGAGCCAGCTCGAAGAAGGGCTCGCCGAACTGGTCGGCCTCGGCCTCGCGACCTGCGACAGCTTCGCGGCGATGCGGCAGCTCGCGATCCCGCCGAGCCGCCGCGCGTTCCCGCTGTTCGCGGTCGGTCGCTGGAGCCTGCTGCCGCTGCCGCCGGCCGACACGCGCGCCAGCGAAGCGGCGATCGAACTCGCGGCCCGAGCCCTGCTCACGCGCTTCGGCGTGCTGAGTCACGCCCGGCTGCTCGCCGACCGCTGCCCGGTGCCGTGGCGCCTGCTGCTGCGCGCGCTGCGCGCCATGGAACTGCGCGGCGACGTGCGCGGCGGCCGCTTCGTCAGCGGCGAAGCCGGCGAACAGTACGCGCTGCCGGCCGCGGTCACGACCTTGCGAACTTCGCGCCGGGAAGCGGCGCTGCAGACCGGCTGAACGAACCGTGGCGCATCACCCTTCCCCACCCCGTCTGCACGTGCACCACATCGCCGGCTCGCGGCACGGCATCGCCGGACGTGCGTTCCGCGTCTGGGTGCCCGCCGGCTACGACGACGACGCGTCGCGCCGCTTCCCGGTCGCCTACCTGCAGGACGGCCAGAACGTGTTCGACGCCTCCACCGCCTTCGGTGGCGTCGCCTGGCACGCCGGTGAGACCACGCAGCGGATGATCGACCGACGGCGGTTGCCCCCGATGCTGCTGGTCGGCATCGACAACTCGGGCGCGCATCGCACCGACGACTACACGCCGGTGCCCCACCACGGCAGAGGCGGGCACGCCGATGCGTTCGGCAGGCTCGTCACCGAGGTCGTCAAGCCGTTCGTCGACGCGCGCTACCGCACGTTGCCGGACCGCGAGCACACCGCGATCGCCGGCAGCTCGCTCGGCGGGCTGTTCGCGCTGCACCTCGCGTTGACGCGACCCGACGTGTTCTCGCGCGTGGCCGCGCTGTCGCCGACATCGTGGTGGGCTGGCGGTGTGCTGCTGCGGCGGGTCGCGGCGCTGCACGAACGACCGCCGCTGCGCATCTGGCTCGACGTCGGCAAGCGCGAGGCTCCGGCCCTGCGGCACGCGGTGCACGCGCTGCGCGACGTGATGCTGGCGAAGGGCTGGGTCGCGCACCGGACTGCGGCTCGCGCGACGCTGCGCCACGCCGAGATCGCGCGCGGCCGGCACGACGAGGCGTCGTGGGGCCGCCGTCTCGATCGCGCGCTGCGCTTCCTGTTCCCGCTGCCGCCTGCCCCGCGCCGGAAGCGCGCCAGCCGCGCCAAGCGCGCCTGACGATCAGCAACCGCGCGCCGCCTCGATCACCGCACCGAGGTCGAGCGCGTCGCCGGCTGCCGCGTCGATCTGGGCGTGGCGCAGCGTCCCGCTTGGATCGAAGACCAGCACGCCGCCCTGCTGCCACGGGTCGCCCTGCACGCGCTGCTGGCGAAAGCCCGCGCGCAGCGCCCGGACGACGTTGCCCCAGAACCGCGGTCGCAGGAACGCGCCGAGCGAACGCTTCATGCCGGCGGCGGCGAAGGCCCGTCGTTGCTCGTCGCTGAGCACTTCGTGCGCGCCGGCGTGACTGCGCGCGAAGTCGGCGGCCATCGCCGGCAACCCGCTGCCGACGAACACCAGCCGTGCACCGGTCGCCGCCAGTTCGTTCTCTCGCGCGCGCAACTGCGCAGCGCGTTCGCGGCACAGCAGTCAACCGAAGTGGCGCAGGAACACCACGACGAGCGCGCGCGGCCCGAGCCGTTCGCGCAGGGTGACCGACGCGCCATCGCCGGTGCGCAGGGACGCATCGAGCACGGCGGCGATGTCGCTCATCGGTGGAACGGCAGTTCCTGGACGAAGCGGAACCCGCGCTGCAGCGGATGGCTGCGCTGCACGAGATGCAGTTCGAGTTGCCGGTTGCCGAGCGTTCCCCGCAGCACGAGCGTGGCCCGCTCGACATCGACGCGTTCCATGTAGCGCTCCATCGTCGGCGGATCGACCGTCTGCTCCTTCACGATCTTGCGCCCACGCTCGCACCGCAGCGTGGCGGGTTCGCCACCCGCAGCCGGCGTCAGGCTCACGGTGCCGGCCGCGAGATCCTCCGCGTAGCGGAACCAGGTCGGCTGCCCCCCCGCGCCGCGCGCGAACGCGAAGCCGCGGTCGATCCCGAACTGCCGCCAGCTGGCTGCATCGCCCGCCGGCGACTCGACGCCATCCCAGACCATGCGTTCGACGTCCCACACGCCGGACAGCGCCGGTCGCGGTTGCCTGGCCTCGCGAGCGGCGACTTCGCGGGTCGAGGTGACGTGCGTCTCGACCAGATGCGCCACCGCCCAGCTCCAACCGAAGATCGCGAGCAGCCAGGCGAGCCACGCGCGGTGGACGACGGCGAGGTCCACCGGCGCCGACGGACGGTTGGTGACCAGCAAGGCCCACAGTCGTCCGGCGTACGGCGCGAGCAGGAACACGGCGAACGCCAGCAGGTGCGTCGAGAACAGCTTGACCGGCACGTCGTAGAGCCAGTTGAGCGCGCACACGTTCGCCATCACCACGATCGCGACCAAGCATCCGAGCAGCGCGGTGCGGCGGTGCAGCAGCAGCAACCCCGCGGCGACTTCACCGAACGCGCCGAACAGCTCGTACGGCCGCGACGCCGCCATGAACAGCCACACCATTCCCATGCCCGACTTGTCGCCGACCTCCTGCGTCAGGCGCATCGGATCGAGTTCGCCGAACTGCCCGCCGTAGACCTTGTGCAGGCCGTAGCTCAACAACACGAACGCGAGGTACCAGCGCGCGTAGAGATGCAGCCAACGTCCGAGGCGCGGGTAGCCGCGACTCGCCTTGGCGAGCAGCGACCAGGCCAGGGTGATCGCCGCCGCCAGCACGACGATGCAGCCGAGCTTCACCCACTCGTGTCCGGTGTCGCCACTGCCGGTCGGCTGGTGCACGACGGCGATCGGCGTGAGTCCGCTGCCGTGCAGCCACGTGGTGATCGCTTGCCACGCCTGCTCGATCATGCCTGACGCGCCACCTTGCGGATCACCCCCCAAGGCAGAGGCCACCGTCCGCGGCCACGTGAACACGCCCTCGCGCAGCAGCGGCAGTTCGAGGCGGTTGGCGAGGCACGAGAGACCCTGGGCCAACGTGTGGAACCACGCCGCCACCGGCATCGGGAACGCGTAGAGCAGCGCGTGGCAGAGCAGGTAGCGAAAGCCGATCTGTTGCCAGCGCGGCCACGCCGCCTCGCCGACATGGACGACCTCGAGGGACGAATCGTCGGCGGTCGCGTTCATGCCGCTTTGGGTACCCGGGTCTCCGCAAAGAGCAAGGCTCCGGTGGTTGCGTCGCCGGGCCGCCGTCGATGCCAAGGCCGCCCGGCGCCCAAGTCAGGCGACTCTCCCCGCTCCCGCCGCACGCGGCCGTTCACCGCGGCACCAGCGGCCCGAACCAGGTCTCGGCGTTGCTCGCGCCGAAGCCAACGGCAGTGACGGTCGACCAGGTCGACGGCAAGACGGTCTGCGCCCGAACGCCTTCGGCCTCGACGGTGAGCAGGTGCGCATCCAGATCGACGAGCACGCGCAGCGGCACGGCGGACTTGCCGTCCCATTGCAGCGCGACCTCGCTGCGCTGACGCCCCGGTGCGGACACCACGAGCTTGCGCGTGCCGAACTCGATGCCCGCGCGCGCGAGTTCGCTGCCGTCGTCGCCGGCGAGCACGACGTAGCCGTTGCGCCACGGGCGCCCGGCGACCGAACGCAGCGACGTGTCGAGTGCCAACGCGCCGCGATGCACTTCGCGCCGGAGCAGGAACCCGCCCTGCGCATTCGCCCACACACGATGGCCGCCGTCCTCGGCCACGATGCGGGCGATGCCGGCCACGCGCGGGAACGCGCCGTCGCCGAGCGCTCCGGTGTCGTCGCCGTAGCGGGCGCGGAGTTCGTGCAGCCGCTTCGTCAGCGCCGCCTGCACTTCGGCGTGCGCCGGGTCGCCGGCGAGCGAACGCCGTTCGTCGGGATCGGCCTCGAGGTCGAACAGCTCCCAGGCATCGACGTGCGGTTCGTAGTAGCGCACGAGCTTCCAGCGCTCGGTGCGCACACCGAACATCGCCGGCACGCGGTGCGTCGCCTGCGACTCGTAGTAGTGGTAGTAGATCGCCGAACGCCACGTCGCCGCGTCGCCCGCGAGCAGCGGCAGCAGGCTCTCGCCGTGCATCGGCGTGTCCGCGCGCACGCCCGCGAGGTCGAGGAACGTCGGCGCGAAGTCGATGTTCTGGGTCAGCGCCGCGACGACCCGCCCACCGTCGACCCGCCCCGGCCACCGCATCACGAGCGGCATGCGCAGGCACTCGTCGTCCATCCACCGCTTGTCGTAGTAGCCGTGCTCGCCGAGGAAGAAGCCCTGGTCGCTCGAGTACACGACCAGCGTGTTCGCCTTCACCTCGGGATGCGCATCGAGCCAGGCGAGCAGTTCGCCGACGCTGCGGTCGACGCCCGCCGTGCAGCGCAGGTAGTTCTTCAGGTAGCGCTGGAACATCCACCGCACGCGCTCCTTGCCCTGCGGGTTCGCCCGGCGGAACGCTTCATCCTCGGCGGCGAACGCAGCGTCCCACGCCGCCCGCTGCGCGTCGTCCATGCGCGCGCGCTGCGCGATCCAGGCCTTGTCGAGATCGCCGAGTGCCGCGCGCTCGGCATCCGTCGGCGGCACCATCAGGTCGTAGTGCAGCGTCATATGGCGCGCGATCTCCATCTCGGTCGCCGCACGCGCGCCGATGCGACCCTGGTGGTCGTCGAACAGCGTCGGCGGCTCCGGCAGATCTCCGTCGCGGAACAGCCCCAGTTCCGGGATCGCCGGCAGCCAGTTGCGATGCGGCGCCTTGTGCTGGCACATCAGCACGAACGGCTTCGCCGGGTCGCGCCGCTCGAGCCACTCGATCGCCAGCGCCGTCGTCACGTCGGTCGCGTGGCCGTGCTTGCGCACCTTGCCGTCCTTGGTCAGGAAGTCCGGGTTCCAGTACTGCCCCTGGTCGGGCAGCACGACCCAGTGGTCGAAGCCGGTCGGCTCGGACTCGAGGTGCCACTTGCCGACGATC
The DNA here is from genome assembly GCA_937952215.1 of uncultured bacterium. Taxonomy (GTDB): domain Bacteria; phylum Planctomycetota; class UBA1135; order UBA1135; family UBA2386; genus UBA2386. The sequence continues at coordinate 23,749 of CALFZH010000025.1, read as the reverse complement.
GCGGTCTGGTACCCGGCGGCCTGCAGCAGCTTCGGGAACGTCGGCTGGCTGCCGTCGAAGACGTTGCCGTTGCGGCAGAAGCCGTTGCCGTGGGAATGCAGCCCGGTCAGGATCGACGCGCGCGACGGGCCGCAGATGGCGTTGCCGCAGAAGGTGTTGGCGAAGCGCACGCCGTCCGCGGCGAGGCGATCGAGGTGCGGCGTGCAGCCGAAGGTTGCGCCATAGGCGCCGATCGCTTGCGCGGCGTGGTCGTCGCTGAACACGAACAGGATGTTCGGGCGGGAGCCGGCGAGCGGCTGCTGGGCAGCGACCCCGGCGACCAACACGAGTGGCAGGACGAAGCCCGAGACCGGGAGCCGCATCCCGCCGACGATACCTGCGTCGGCACGAGAACCGTGGTCGGGTTCGTGGACCCGGGGCCGATGCCCCACCGCCGAGGCGCATGATTCCTGTCGCACCACCGATTGGTGCTTCCCTGCCGGCCCGACCACCGCGCTAAGCTCCGGCCCTTCACTCGTCCCACGAGGCCCATGAGCGTTCCCCCCGATCGCGGCGTCAGCCGCCGTTCGTTCCTGAAGGGCTCGGCCGTCGCCGGCATCGCGACCACCGGCATCACCGCCGCGGCGAACGCCGCCCCGCCGCCCGTCGCGTCGTTCGGTCCCGGCGAGCACGAAATCACGCTCGCGATCAACGGCAAGCCGCGCAAGGTGGCGGTCGAGACGCGCACGACGCTGCTCGACGCGCTGCGCGACGGGCTCGACCTGACCGGCGCCAAGAAGATCTGCGATCGCGGCGCCTGCGGCGGCTGCACCGTGCTGCTCGACGGCACGCCGATCACCGCCTGTATGACGCTGGCGATGGACGCCGTCGGCCACGAGCTGCGCACGGTCGAGGGCCTGACCGACGGCGACAAGGTGCACCCGCTGGTCGAGAACTTCGTGCACTGCGACGCGATGCAGTGCGGCTTCTGCACGCCGGGCATGGTGATGAGTTCGCTCGCCTGCCTCGAGCGCCGCGGCAAGCCGACCGTCGAGCAGATGCGGCACGACCTCGCCGGCAACCTGTGCCGCTGCGGCACCTACGGCCGCGTCATGGAAGCGATCACGCGCACCGCCGGAGGTGGCAAGTGACCTCCCCCAGCCAGCCGCGCGACGGCGTCGAGATCACGATGGGCTACCGGGCCCTGCCCGGCCAGCAGGAGGACCGGCTCGAGAAGCGCACCGTGCAGCCGGCAGCCGGCGACGCGCCGCCGTGGGACGCCAACACCACGTTCGCCGTCGTCGGCCGCGACCTCGACCGCGTCGACGGTCTCGCCAAGGCCAGCGGCCGCGCCAAGTACGCCTACGACATGACGTTCCCGGGCCTGCTGCAGGCGATGATCCTGCGCAGCAAGGTCGCGCGCGGCAAGTTGACCGGGCTCGAACTCGACGAGGCCCGGCGCATGCCCGGCATCGCGGCCGTCGTCGCGCTCAAGGAGATCGGGGCCAAGGTGCGCTTCGTCGGCGACGGGATCGCCGCGGTCGCCGGCACCAATGTCCACCTCGTGCGCGATGCGATCGAGAAGATCCGCGCCGACTACGAGATCGAAGAGCACAACGTCGACTACCTGGTCGCCGAGAACGCGCCGCTGCTCGCTGGCGACGGCCAGATCGACGAGCCGTGGCCCGAGAAGGATGCCGCCGACGTCGAGGCCGCGTTGGCCAAGGCCGCGATCCAACACACCGCGACCTACCGCGTCGAAGTGCAGACGCACAGCTCGCTCGAGACACACGGTGGCGTCGCCAAGTGGAACGGCAACGAACTCGACCTGTGGCTGTCGACGCAGGCGACGTTCGGGTGCCGCGGCGAACTGATGCGTGCGCTGCAGGGCAAGGGCATCGACATCGCCGCCCTGACGATCCACGCCGAGTTCGTCGGCGGCGGCTTCGGCAGCAAGATCAGCGCCGGCGTCGAAGGCCTCGCGGTGTGCCTGCTGGCGCACGCAGCCCAAGCACCCGTGAAGCTGATGCTCGACCGCTTCGAGGAGCACACAACGACCGGCAACCGCCCGGGTGCGCTGATGCAGGCGCGGGCCGGCGTCGACGAGAAGGGCAAGATCGTCGCCTTCGACTGGCGCAGCTGGGGCCACGCCGGCTTCACCGGCAGCGGCGGCGTCGCGGTGCCGAACTACTACACCGGCGACGCCAAGGTCCGCCGCGACCACAAGGACCTCAACTGCGACACCGACCCGCCGCGACCAATGCGCGCGCCCGGCTATCCGCAGGGGTGGTTCGGCGCCGAGTTGTTCCTCGACGAGCTGGCCACCAAGGCGGGCATCGACCCGCTGACGTTCCGGCTGCAGAACGACCGCGAGCAGATCCGCCAGGACCAGTGGCGCTTCGCCGCGCAGCGCTTCGGTTGGGAGCAGGGCCGCGCCCGCCAGAACGCCGCGAACGCGCGCGTGCTCTGGGGCGTGGGCCTCTCCAGCGCACGTTGGGGCAACCTCGGCAACCCGGGCCGCCCGCCGCACGGCATCACCTGCCGCATCCACCAGGACGGCAGCGTCGAGACGCGCAGCGGCGCCCAGGACATCGGCGTCGGCCTCAAGACGGTGATGGCGATGCTGACCGCCGAAGAACTCGGCATCGACGTCAAGCTCGTCAAGGCGACCACGGGCCACACCAGCGATCCGTCGGGCCCGGCGTCCGGCGGCAGCACGGTGACGCCGAGCCTGTCGCCGGCGACGCGGCACGCGGCGTTCCTCGGCAAGCAACAGCTCGTCGAACTGGTCGCCAAGCACCTCGGCGTGCCGGTCGCCGACGTCGACTGCAAGGGCGGCTCGGTCGGCACCACGAAGGCCCGCCTGCCGTGGGCCGAGGCCTGCAAGCTGATCGGCCCCAACCCGATCGACGTGCGTGGCCAGCGCTTCGCGAACTACGACGGCCGGCCGTTCCACGGCAGCCAATGCGGCGTGCAGATGGCCGAGGTCGCGATCGACACCACGACCGGCTTCGTGCGCGTCACCCGCATGTTCGGCATCCAGGACTGCGGACTCGTCATCGCCAAGAAGCTCGCCGAGAGCCAGGTGCTCGGCGCGATGATCCAGGGCGTCAGCTACGCGCTGCACGAACAGCGCATCATGGACAAGCGCAGCGGCCGCATGCTGAACGGCGACTTCCTGCGCTACAAGATCACCGGCAGCCAGGACCTGCCCGAGCTCGAGTGCCACATGCACTCGCTCGCCAACGGCCACGACAGCGTCGGTGCTGCGGGCCTCGGCGAGCCGCCGTCGGTGGCGTCGGCCGCGGCGATCGCCAATGCCGTGTTCCACGCGCTCGGCACGCCCGTGCGCCACCTGCCGATCACCCCCGACAAGGTCCTGCAGGCGCTCGCCTCGAGGAAGGGATGAACCGATGAAGCCATTCACCTACGTCGTCCCGAAGACGCTGGCCGAGGCGGCCGAAGCCGGCAAGCAGGCGAACACGCTCCTCAAGGGCGCGGGCATCGACCTCGTCGACCGCATGAAGGAGCGGCTGCAGACGCCCGAACGGGTCGTCAACCTGCTGCCGCTGAAGGACGATCTCGCGGGCGTCGCCGTCGACGCCAACGGCGAACTGCGCATCGGCGCCTTGACCACGCTGACGCAGCTCGAACAGCACCAGGCGCTGGCCGCGCCGGAACTGGCGGCGCTGCGCGCGTCGGCCGCGATGACCGCGACACCGCACGTGCGCAACCGTGCGACCGTCGCCGGCAACATCCTGCAGTTCACGCGCTGCTGGTACGTGCGCAGCGAAGCGTTCCACTGCCTGCACGGCGGCCGCGGGCCGACCTGTCTGGCGATGACCGGCGAGAACCGCTTCCACGCGGTGCTCGGCTGGCAGGACTGCGTGCGCGTGCACCCGAGCAACCTTGCGCCGCCGCTGCTGGCGCTCGACGCCGAGTACTCGACGCTGCTCGACGGCAAGACGCGGCGCCGCAAGCTGTCGGAGCTGTTCCCGGCCGAGCCGCGGGCGCAGAACCCCGAGCACACCCTCGCCGCCGGCGAGATCGTGACCGCGCTGCACGTGCCCAAGCAGCCGGCGAACGCACGCTCGGCGTACTGCGAGTCGCGCGAGAAGCAGAGCTTCGACTGGGCGACGACGGCGTGCGCGGTGCGCGTCGTGCTCGACGGCGGCAAGTTCACCGCCGCCGACGTGGTGCTGGGCGCGGTCGCCCCCAACCCGCTGCCGCGGCCGAAGGCGGCGGCACTGCTGGTCGGCCAGGCGCCGTCGCCGGCCCTGTTCCAGAAGGTCGCCGCGGCGGCGTTCGCCGATGCATCGCCGCTGGCGCACAACGACTACAAGCTGGTGGTCGGCAAGGCGATCGTGGTCCAGGCACTCGAAGAAGCGACGAGGTGATGCGATGACCGACTCCGAGAAGATCACGACGCACGAAGACCTGATGCCGCGTCATCTGTGCCCGTCGCTGCTGATGAAGCACCTGCTGACGCACGGACTCGGCGAGCGGGTGTTCGACAACCGGCAGTGGCCCGGCGACGGCTACTACTGGTGCGCGCGGACGTGCACGTGCGTCGGCCCCGACGACGAGATCGTGCATCCGAAGGACTGCCAGCCCGGCCGCCGCTGCTACGAGGGCCCAGCGCCGCAGGCGTGAGTCAGAACGCGGGCGGAACGGTGCGCGAGGCGTGCCAGAGCCCGTGCACGATCACGAGACGACGTTCTGGCTCGCACCGGTAGTAGAGGTGGTACCCGACGCGGCGCAGGAGGATGCGTCGCAGGCCACCGGTGATGCCCTCGTAGGGAGCGCCGCAGCGAGGCCGCCGAGCGAGTCGGGCCACTGCAGCAGCGATCTCCTGCACCAAGAGCCGTGGCGCTGCCTGCCGGTGCTGGCGCCACCACTCGTCGGCGACTGTCGCGTGCGACTCGGCGGTAGGCGTGAACGCCACGCGCCACGGTCGGCGCTTCACCGTCTGCGCATTCGGCGCAGGACCCGCGCTGCCGGCAGCAGACGCCCGTCCCGTTCTTCCTGCAGCGATCGTTCGAGTGCCGCATGCAGGCGCTTGCGTGAGGCATCATCCAGGTCGTCCCACGCGTCTGGGAGAACCAGATCGACGACGCTGCCGTCCGGCAGGTCGGTTGGTTCGTTCACGATCAGTCGGCCGCGACGAACCCGGCCACGATAGATGTGCATCGCGATTTCGAGCATAACCCTTGGTGTGCGACCGGGGGCAACGCCGTCTGGCGAACGGAATCCGTCGCGCGCGTCGCCTGGCGGCCTGCGATGCCACGCCTTGCGAAGTGCGCGAGGCGTGGGCCGAATGTCGCCCTCACCCGCCCGCCGGCGTGAGCAGCTTCTGCAGCCGCCGCCACTGGAACTCCTGGCTGTGCCCGTTCACGCGCGGGTTCAGGCCGTGGCGTGAGCGCGGGTAGACCATCAGCTCGACGTTCTGCTTGCCCGCGGACTGCAGTTCCCACAGCAACTGCATGGTGTTCTGCAGGTGCACGTTGTCGTCCATCGAGCCGTGGATCAGCACGAGATGGCCGTGCAGGTTCTTCGCCTTCTTGATCACCGAACCCGCGTCGTAGCCCGCCGCGTTCTGCTGCGGCGTCTGCATGTAGCGCTCGGTGTAGATCGTGTCGTAGAGCCGCCAGTCGTAGACCCCGGCCCCGGCGAGGCCGAGCGCGAACTTCGAGCTGTGCGTCAGCGCGTACGCCGCCATGTAGCCGCCGTAGCTCCAGCCGCTGATCGCCACGCGCGCCGGATCGCCGCCGAACGAAGCGCAGACGTGGTCGACCGCATCCTCGAGGTCGCGCAGTTCGACGACGCCGAGTTGCTTGTAGCAGGTGCCGGTGTGCACCTGGCCGCGGCCGCTCGCCGAGCGCACGTTGACCTGCAGGATCACGAAGCCCTGCTGCGCCAGGAACTGCGAGTAGGTCGAGTGCGACCACGCGTCGCGCACCGTCGGCGCGTCGGGCCCCGAGTAGGTCGGCAGGAACACCGGGTAGCGCGCGCCTTCCTTCCAGTCGGGCGGCAGCTGCACGGCGGCGTCGAGTTCGTAGCCGTCGCGCGCCTTGATGGTGAGCCGCTGCTTGGCCGAGAACGCGTACTTCGCGGCAGCTTCGCCAGCGTTCGCCGTGCCGATCTCGCGCACGACTTCGCCGCGGTCGTCGAGCACGCGCACGATCGGCGGCTGGTCCATCGCCGACCAGGTGTCGAGCACGAACGCGCCGTCGGCGGACAGCTGGAACTGGTGCGTGCCCACGCCCGGCGTGAGCCCGACGAGGCCGCTGCCGTCGAAACCGACGCGGTAGAGATGACGCCCGGTGGCGCCGTCCTTCGTGCCCTCGAACCACAACCGCTGCCCCGCTTCGTCGACGCGAACGATGCTGCGCACCTGCCACTCGCCCGAGGTCACGGCAGAGCGCAGCTTGCCGCCCTTCTCGTACCAGTAGACGTGCTGGTAGCCGGTGCGCTCCGACAGCCACAGGAACGTGCCGTCGCCGAGCCAGCGCGGGGAGTCGGGGCGGTTGACCCAGGTCGGCGACTCCTCGCGGATCCACTTCGTCACCGCCCCGGTCGCCGGATCGATCGCGCACAGCTCCGCCCAGGTCTGGATGCGGTCCTGGATCGTCGCCAGCAGCGTGCTGCCGTCCGGCGTCCAGTCGACGCGCACGACCAGCGCGTCCTTGGGGAACGACGACAGGTCGACGGCGACGATCTTCTTCGTCCCGCGGTGCGCGACCGACAGACGCGCCGTCGGGTTCGGGTCACCGGCCTTCGGGTAGTTGGTGACCTCGGCGACGACGCTGCGCTCACGATCGAGGAAGCCGTCGGGCACGTGGTCGATGACGGTGAACTCGCGCACCGCCGATTCGTCGAGCGACAAGAACGCGAGCAACGAGCCGTCCGGGCTCCACCAATGGCCCTGGAAGTCGCCACGCCCGTAGAGCTCTTCCTGGTAGACCCAGTCGAGCACGCCGTGGAACAGCTCGGGTCCACCGTCGGACGTGATGCGCCAGACCTCCTTGCTCGCGACGTCGACGGCGAACAGGTCGTTGCCGCGCACGAACGACGCCGCGCTGCCGTTCGCCGCGAGATGCGCCTCGGTCTTGCTGCCGGAGCCGGCACCGTCGCTGGTCAGCCGTTCGCCGCCCTCGGCCGCCTGACCACGACCACGTCCGCCGCGACGGCCATTGCCGCCCTCGGCCTGGTCGACGAGCCAGACATCGCCGTCGCGGATCGCCACCACCTTGCGCGGCGGCGTCGGCGCGGGCTCGGCTTCGGCCTCCTTCGGCTTCTCCTTCGTCGTCTTCGTCGCTGGGTCGAACCACACGACAACCTTCTTGTCCTGCAGCTCGACGTGGCGGCCGTCCGCGGCCCAGCGCGCGGTCGGCACGCTGCCGACCCACGAGATCGGCTTCTTGGTGTCCTCGTAGGTCAGCCGTTCGGTGCCCTGCGCCAAGGCGGGACCCAGCAACAGCACGGTGAAGAACGACGACGCGAGGCGCGAGGCAGCGTAGGTCATGGCGATGGCGGCGGATGCTACGGGCCTCGCCCTTGCCACACGAAGTGCGGCGGAAAACAACCAGCGTTGCCGCGAGGCACGCGCGGCCGCACCATGCACGGATGCCGCGCATCCTCGCCGTGCCGTCCGTTCCGAAGGCCGCCGCTCCAGGCGGCGGCTTCGACGCCGTCGTCCTCGTCGCCCACTCCCCCAAAGCTGCCGCGACGCAGCTCGACGCGCTGCAACCGCCGCTGAAGGCGCTCGCCAAGGCCGACGCCCGGTTCGCCAGCCAGGTCAACCTGATCGCCGCCGACACCATCGCGGGCAGCCGGCTGGTGATCGCCCCCACGGGCCCCCTGTCGCGCGACCACGACGACGTGCGCCGCTACGCCGAAGCCGCCAAGGCCGGCGTGCGCCGGGCGCGCGACGCGGGCGCCACGGCGATCCTGTTGCTCGTGCAGCAGGGTCCCAAGGGCCCCTATGAACATGCCGGCTGCGTCGCGGCGCTCGGCGCCACGAGCGGACTCTGGGAACCGCTCGAAGCGCGCGAAGCGCTCGGCGAAGCGAAGGTCGAGCCGGTGCAGAAGCTCGGCGTCGCCATGCTCGGCGGCACGTTCGGCGCCAACGCGGCGGCGTGGGTCGAAGCCGTCGAGGCCGGGCTGCGGCTGGCGCGCGATCTCGCCGGCACCGACCCCGAGCGCATGGCGCCGCCGCGCTTCGCTGCCTACGTGCAGCAGGCGTTCCGCGGCACCAAGGTGAAGGTCGCCGTGGAGAAGGACGCCAAGAAGCTCGCGCGCGACTACCCGCTGCTGCACGCCGTCGCGCGCGCTTCGCTGCCGGTGGCGCGGCACCGGCCGTGCGTCGTGCGCCTCGAGTACAAGCCGAAGGGCAAGATCACGCGCACGCTGCTGTTCGCCGGCAAGGGCCTCACCTACGACACCGGCGGCGCGGACCTGAAGACCGGCGGCGTGATGGCCGGCATGAGCCGCGACAAGGGTGGGGCAGCAGCCGTCGCCGGTCTGATCCTCACCGCCGCGAAGCTCGGCCTGCGCGGCGTGCAATGGATCGCCGAACTCGGCGTCGTGCGCAACAGCATCGGCAGCGACGCCTTCGTCAGCGACGAGATCATCACGAGCCACGCGGGCTGCCGCGTGCGCATCGGCAACACCGACGCCGAAGGACGCCTCGTGCTCGCCGATCTGCTGAGCCACCTGCGGCTCGACGCCGCCAAGGCCGATGCCCCGCACCTGCTGTCGGTGGCGACGTTGACCGGCCACGCCGGCCGCGCCGTCGGCCCGTACAACATCGCGCTCGACAACGGCCCGGCACGCGCCCACGGCGCCGCGGAGTCGCTGATGCAGGCCGGCGATGCGCTCGGCGATCCGTTCGAGGTCTCGCGCCTGCGGCGCGAGGACTGGGACTTCGTGCGTCCGCGCAGCAAGGCCGACGACACGCTGTCGTGCAACAACCTGCCGAGCAGCGGCACCGCGCGCGGGCACCAGTTCCCGATGGCGTTCCTGTGCCTGGCCAGCGGGCTCGACAAGCACGGCGGCGACAGCGCGCTCCCGCTGCCGTTCACGCACATCGACATCGGCGGCAGCGGCGCCGAGGGCGGCGACTGGCAGCACGGCGCGCCGACCGGCCGGCCGCTGGCGGCGCTGCTCGGTGCGCTGGGCGGCGGCATGCCGCCGGCGTGAAGCGAACGCGCTGCAGCAGCGGGATTCGGCGCGGGCAGTGAGCCAACCGGACGCTCGGCACGTTGGTGCCCGCGGAGGTTTCCCATGCCCACGCGCGCTGCGTTCGAAGTCGACGAAGCGAAGCCCGACATGACGCCGATGATCGACGTCGTGTTCTTGATGATCGTGTTCTTCGTCTGCATCGACTTCCGGGTGCTGGAGGCGAAGCTGCCGGCGTACCTGCCGCGCGAACTCGGCCGGAGCACGGGCGCCGTGGAGCCGCAGGAAGTCCTGGACGTCCATGTGCACGTCCGTTCCGCGGGCGCCATGTCGGTCGACTCGGCCCACGTCACACCCGGGCGGCCGAACCGCTTCCGGTTCACCGACCGCCGCGTGGCCTGGCAGATCGGCGCGCGACGCTTCGACGACCTCGACGCGGGCACCCGCGAGCTCGCACGAATCGCCCGCGACCCGGCGTTCCTCGTGGTCGACGCCACGACCGGCGAACGGCGGCCGATCGCTTGCGCGGTCGACGGCATGGCCGGCGCCCGCTACGACGAGATCGCCAAGTTGGCCGATGCGTGCCGCGCCGCGGGCTTCACCGACATCCACTTCGGCGGCGGCCGCGACTCGCACTGAGCGCGAGCGGGCGAGATTACCGCCGACGCGGCGCAGCAATTGCCGGCGCGCGCGCCGCGTCGGCCCGGCGCTCGGGCGACGCGTCTTGCAAGGCGGGTTTCCTGTAGCCCCCTCGACACAGAACATGATCCGGCGAGCCATCCCCTTCCTCTGCGTGTCCTCGTCCATCGCCGCGCAGTTCCTGCCCGACCTCGAGTTCTCCGAACTGCTGATCCGTCCGCACCCGGGCGATCATCAGCGCATCGAGCTGATCACCACCAGCGTGCTCGACACCGGCGGGTTCCAACTCGTGGTCGGCAACACGCCAGTCGCGTTGCCGGCCGTGGTTCTCGGGTTCGGCGCGGTCTGCGTGCTGCACCTCGGCATCGCGGGAACGAACTCCCCCTCCGACCTCTACCTCCCGAACGCTCCGGCGATGGGCATCGCCGACTCGGTTGCCCTGTTCCGCGACAGCCAGTTCCACCTGCCGTCGAGCTTGATCGAGTACGTCGGCTGGAACGGCGCGACGGGCCCGCACGCCGCGATCGCGGTACAGGCCGGCCGGTGGAGTGCGACGTCCGAGAGCGCCGCACTCCCTGCCGCCGTCGGATCGAGCCTCGCCAACCGCCGCGAGACTCGGACCGTCCTCAACGTCGTCGGACCGATGGCGTGGTACGACGACACCACGCCCACGTTCGGCAGCGAGAACGACCCGGCGATGACGTGGGCGCACGCTGTCGGTTGCGTCACCGCGAATGCGCCGGGCTTCGGCAATCCCGGCGGGCTCGATCCGGGTCCTTGGCTCGGTGAGTACTGGCGCGTCACGATCGACCCGGTGTCGTCGTTCGCGTTGGTCGTCGCCAGCACGACGCCAACGGCTCCGGTCTACCTCGACTTCCTCGGCATGCCGTTCTGCTTCGCCAACATCGCCATCGAGTGGACCGCCGTCGTGCCGTACGCCCACCCCTACACCGAGTTCGGCTTCACGGTGCCCGTGAACCCGCAGTTCGTGGACTACGAGTGGTACCTGCAGGCACTGGTGCCCGACCCCGCCGCGGGCAATGCGATCGGCGCCCAGGTCACGGGCAGCCTGCGCGCGCACGTCGGTTCGCGGTGAACGCCGCGCGGCCGCTCGTTCACTTCGCCGCTTCGACCCGCTGCAGCCACGCCGCGTAGGCCGGGTCTGCGCCCGCGGCGGCGACGATCTCGGCGCGGCGCGCCTGCCACAACGCGTCGAGCCCGCACGCGCGCAGCGGCCGCACCGCGAGGCGGGCGAACGCATTGTTCGGCGGCGACTGCCGGAACACCTCGGCGATGAAGCGCGCGTGTTCCTTGGGCACGGGCGAGCCGAGCTGTTGCAGCACCGACAACGCCGAGGCCAACGTCCAGAACGCCGGCTGCCAGCGCGTCTCCGCGATCGCTGCGTTCTGCACCCACTGTGTGATGTAGCGTTCGCCGTACAGCCGTTCCTTCGGCATGCCGCCCGCCTGCGTCACGACCAGCGCCGCGTGCTGCGCCAGTCCTTCCGCGTACTGCTGCCAGAACGCCTCGTCGCCGACCGGCGGCTTGTGGCCGACCGGTCCGCCGAGCACCGGCCACAACTCGGCGAGCAACTGCAGCAGCATGCGGCCCGTCTCGTTGGCCGCGCCCTCGGCCGCGGCGTGCCCGACGCGCTGGTTGGTGCCGCAATCGAACGCCCACAGGTCGATGCGGCGGCGTTCGCCGTCGACGCGCAACACGCCGGTGACGAGCAGCGAGTTGGCGCGTTCGGCCGTCGGCACCTGTTGCACGAGTTGCTCCTCGGGCCACGGCCGCCCGAGGATCGCCCAGCCGCCCTGTTCCGCCATCGGCAGCACGGCCGCACCGCGGTGCGGCGAGCCGAGCCAGGCCTGCTCGGCGAGGAACAACGGCACGCTGCGCGTGAGCCGCCCGATCTCCTCCTCGCGCCCCGGCACGAGGCTGCCTTGGCCCTCGACCGCGAGCGCAAGGAACAGCACGGCCTTGGCGTTCGCAGCCTTCGGCGGCAGCAGCCACACCGGATCCTCGAGGCCGGCCATCCAGATCGGTCGGTCGAGCCGGTAGAGGCCGAGGCGCGGCGTCGCCGACGGCGCCGGCGGCGGCGGCAGCTTCGACAGGCGCAACTGGTCGAAGGCGCCGGTGAACGGCTGCAGTTCGTTGCCGACGAGGTGTCCGTAGTGCACGTACATCTGGTGCAGCAGCTGTGAGCCGGCTTCGTGCTCCTGGTTCTGCAGGTGGTGGTGCAGCAAGGCGATCCCGACATGCGGATGGTGGCGTCCCGGCACGAAGGCCGGCAGCACCAGTTCGCGGACCAGCGCGTGGCGCTGCTGCTGCACGAGGTCCGCACTCGCCATCACCAACGCGTCGTGCTCGCCAGCGGCACGCGACAGCACGTCGCGGTAGATCGCTTCGACGCCTTCGCCCTGCGCGTGCTGCACCAGATGGCGCGCCAACCACAACTGCGGGCGCCACGAACCCGGCAGCGCGGTGAGTTTCTCGACTTCGGCGCGGTAGCCGGCGTCACCGACGGCGCGATGGCGGAGTTGCAGCCAGCCGTGCACGGCGTCGGCGTGGTTGCAATCCATCTGCAACGCCTCCCACAGCAGCGCCTCGCCCTTGCCCGCATCGCCGCGCGTGACCGCGAGCATGCCGAGCCCGACGCGCGCCGCCGGCGAGTTCGGCCGCTTCTGCTGCAACTCGCGCAGCGTGGCCTCGGCGGAGTCGAGTTCGCCGGCATCGCGCTGAACGACCGCGAGTACCGACAGCGCCCGCTCGACGTTCTTGTCGATCACGGTCAGGCGGTTCGCAGCTGGCAGCACGGCGGACGCGAGGCCATCGCGCAGCGCCTGAAGGACCACCGCCGCGAGCTGGTCGGGGTTGCTGCCGTGCTGCTGCACGAGGGATGGCAGCACCTTGGCGACGTACTCGTCGCGCGGAATGCGCACCGGCCGTCCAGCCGCATCGCGCCCTTCGACGAAGGCCGGTGCGGCGCGGGAGGGAGCAGGCGGCGGCGCCTCGGGTTCCGGAGTGCGCGGCACCACGGGCGGCGGCGACGGTGTCGCGGATGGTGCTGGTGGTGCTGGTGGTGCTGGGTTGCCGGCTGCCGGCGTCGGCTCGGCACCGGGTGCGGGTTTCTTCTTGAGGAAGTCGAACAGGCCCATGCGCCGAAGGTGCCGAGGTCGCCTCCGGATCGCAACGACTCCGTTGCCGGCGATCGCACGATCCTCACTGCGGCAGTCCTTGCCACCGGCGCCCCGCCCGAATGGCGGGGCACCGGACAACGGCAACTTCCCGGGCGCCGGGCTCCCGTTCGACGTCGCCAACAGCACCGCGGTGCAGTTCTTCGGATCGTCGTCACGCCCGGCGCCGTGACGCGCGCCGTCGTTTCTCGACGCACCCTTGCCCTGTCCGGCGCCGCCGCCGAGGGTGCGCGCATGCCGCCGTCGCCGCGCGTCGATCGCTGGTTCGTCACCGACGAACCCCACCGCTTCGGCAGCGGCTGGATCAGCGGCACGCTCGGCGCCGTGCTCGGCCTCGCGGCACTCGGCGGCACGGCGTGCTGGCTGTGGCCCGACACGTTGACGACCCCACAACTTCGCGCGCACTACCCGGCGGACCCGACGCCGTGGCTGGCCGGCGTCGCCGGCCTGGCGCTGGCGTTCGGCACCCTCTCACTCCTCCTGCGGCGCAAGAAGACCCTCGGCGCGATCGCACTCGGCAGCAGCTTCGTCGCCGCCACGCTGCTGCTCGTCGGCGAGCGTGGTCACGTGACGGCCGCCACGCCCGGCATTGCCCTGGACGTGTTCGTACTGAACCTGCTGCTCTACCCGGCGGTGTTCCTGCCGATCGAACGCCTCTGGCCGCGACTCGCGCAGCCGACGTTCCGGCACGAATGGTGGACGGACCTCGCGTGGTTCGCGAGCAGCGCGCTGGCAGTCCAGGTCACGACGCTCCTCGTGCTGGCTCCCGGGGACGCGGTCGCGGCCATGGTCCCGCACGCCATCGGCACGGCGGTCGCGGCCCAGCCGCTGGCGCTGCAGTTCGTCGCCATCGTGCTCGTCGCCGACATCGTGCAGTACTGGGTCCACCGCGCGTGCCATCGCGCACCGTGGCTGTGGCGATTCCACGAGATCCACCACTCGGCAGTGACGATGGACTGGCTCGCCGGCTCTCGACTCCACGTCGTCGACGCGGTGCTCACGCGGGGCCTGGTCTACGCCGGCATCGCCACGCTCGGCTTCACGCCGACGGCGATCGGCATCTACCTGGTGTTCGTCGGCGCGCAGGCGACCTTCGTGCACGCCAACGTCCGCTGGCGCCTCGGCTGGCTCGAACCGTTCCTCGTCACGCCGCGCTTCCACCACTGGCACCACGCGGAGCATCCCCCCGACGTGAACTTCGCCGTGCACCTGCCGTGGCTCGATCGCCTGTTCGGCACCCACTGGCTGCCGACCGGGGCGTGGCCCGAGCGCTACGGACTCGCGAACGGGGCCACCGGGCCGCGCGGCTTCTGGCGGCAGCTGCTCACCGCACGCCCACCGTCGCGCGAATCGCGTTGCTGACCACGAGTCCGGCCGCATTCGCCCGCGGGTTCAGCACGAACGCCTGCTGTTCGAACGAAGCACCAGCGAGCGACATGGCGAGCGGGATCGTCTTCGACCACGTGGCCGTCCCGCCGACTGCCGGCTGGAACTCGCAGGCGTCGAGCGCCACCAGCAGTTCGCACCCGGGCATCCCGCACGGGGCGAGCGACTGCGGTGCCACCGGCACGACGCCCGAGACGAAGAACGCGCCGGACTGGCCAGCAGGAATCGCGGTGACGACGTGGCGCGTCGTGTCGCCGATCCACGGCAGGGTGAACGGCGCCGCGGCAAGCGCAGGCGTGCCAGCGGTGCCGGAACAACCGCTGCCGAACGGCACGACGTTGGCGGGCGTCGGGGTGCGGTACTGCCACGTGTCGTTGAAGTGGTAGCCGACGCCACCGACGGTGATGGACCCGCCGTGCACGACGACGCGGCGCTGCGACGCGTCGTAGCCCATGCCTTGGTTGTGGCGAGGTGCCGGACACGGCTGGTACGAGACGCTCCATTGCGTCCCGTTCCACTCCCACGCGAAGGGATCGCCGCCATCTCCACCGAGCAGCAGCACCCGCTGTCGGTGCAGGTCCGTGACCATTCGCGCCAAGATGCGGGGCGGCGGTGTCACCGACGGGAACCGCTGCGTCCACGTCGTGCCGTCGAAGGACCAGGTGTCGACGAACAAGACGCCGGACCCTTGGATCCCGAGCCCGCTGTGCAACAGCACACCGCCGCCCACGGGGTCGAAAGCCATGAGCGCCACCTCGCGGCTCGGCGGCGAAACGACGGGAAACCTCTGTTGCCACGTCGAGCCGTTCCACTCCCAGGTGTCGGCGAGAATGACGCCACCCGAAGGCTGGCGACCCCCGAACAAGACGACGACATTCCGTTGCCGATCGAAGGCCATCGCCGCACCCGTGCGCGCCGAGGGGCTCACGGCTGGCGAGGCCACGGTCCACGCGAAACCGTTCCATCTCCACGTGTCGTCGTATGGCACCGCGAAGGCGCCTCCGAACAGCACGACCTCGTCGCGCGCGGCATCGAAGGCGATCGCCGGCTGCAGGCGCCATGCCGGCAGCACTCCCGTAGTCGCGGACCACGCCGCACCGTCGAAGACCCAGGCATCGGTTGCCTGCGATCCGGCGACGGCATTCCAGCCGAACAGCACCGCCGACCTGCCGAGCCGCTCGTGGGTTGCGAACGATGCCGACAGGCGGGCCGGCGGCGAGGTCGGCGAGTAGAGCAACGACCAACTCGCCTGCGCCGTGATCGGCGCGACGAAGAGTGCCAGGGGCACGAACGGAGCGATACGCATGGAACCTCTGGGAGAGAGAGTCGGACTCTACGCACGCCTCCAGGACTCCGGCAGCTACCCTGCCCGGATGGTGCACGAACTCGACGTCCCCGCGGTCCGCCGCCGGTTCCCCGGCCTCGCCCGCCGCGGCGACGGCCGGCAGGCCGTGTTCTTCGACGGTCCCGCCGGCAGCCAGGTGCCCACCAGCGTCGCCGACGCGATGCGCGACTGGCTGCTGCACAGCAACGCCAACCACGGCGGCGCCTTCTCGACCTCACGCGCCACCGACGCGATGGTGCACGACGCGCGCGCGGCGTGCGCCGACTTCCTCGGTGCGAGCGATCCCGAGGAGGTGGTGTTCGGCGCCAACATGACGACGCTGACGTTCTGGCTCGCACGCCAGCTCGCGCGCACCTGGCGGCCCGGCGACGAGGTCGTCGTCACCGACAGCGACCACGACGCGAACGTGATGCCCTGGGTGCTCGCCGCGCGCGACGCCGGCTGCCAGGTGCGCCGCATTGCCGTGCGGCCCGACACCACGCTCGACCTCGACGATGCACGAGCGAAGATCGGCCCACGCACGCGACTCGTCGCCGTCGGCCTCGCCAGCAACCTCAGCGGCACGATCCACCCGGTCGCGGCCATCGCGGCGATGGCCCGCGCCCACGATGCCCTGACCTTCGTCGACGCCGTGCACTTCGCCCCGCACCTGCGGATCGACGTGCGGACGCTCGGCGCCGACTTCCTCGCCTGTTCGGCCTACAAGTTCTTCGGGCCGCACGTCGGGCTCTTGTGGGGCCGCCGCGCGTTGCTCGAGGCGACCACGGTCGACAAGGTGCGGCCGTCGCCGGACCGCGGCGCCGAGAAGTGGCAGACCGGGACCGCGAACTTCGCCGGCATCGCCGGCACGCTCGCCGCCGTGCAGTACCTCGAACGCCTCGGCCACGAAGTCGGCGGCGGCGGCTCGCGCAGCCAGGCGCTCGACGCGGCGTTCGTGGCGATCGAACGGCACGAAGGCGTCCTCGCGCACCGCTTGCTGGCCGGACTCGCCGCGATCCCGGGCCTGCGCATCGTCGGCATCGCCGACCCGGCGCGCGCGGCCGAACGGTGCCCGACGATCTCGTTCGTGCCCGCACGCATCCGCCCGGCCGCCCTCGCGGAGGTCTTGGCGCAGCGGCACGTGCACGCGTGGGCCGGCAACAGCTACGCCGTGGCGCTGTCGCAGGCGCTCGGCCTCGAGCCGCACGGCGTGCTGCGGCTCGGCCTGCTGCACTACAACACCGGGGAAGAAGTGGACCACGTGCTCGACCTGCTGCGGTCCGCCTGCCGCTGATCGCTTGCACGACTTTGCCGCGCCCCTAGCCTTCTCGCCCCACTCTGCGCGCCAAGCGATTCCCCCACCCCCTACGAAGAGCACTCCAATGCACGTTCGATTCCTCACGGCCGCGATCGCGGCCATCTCCCTCTCCCTTCCCGTCGCCGCCCAGAAGCTCGGCGGCATGGCTGCCAGCAGCACCCGCGGCGAGACGCGGCTCATGGCGGCGACCGAGGACTTCTCGGTGTTCACGATGGCCTCGTTGACCTACGGCCAACCCGAGTGGAACGCGTCCTACGACGCGATGCTCGACAAGCTGAAGGGCAAGGTGAACCGCCTGGGCAAGGACTGGTTCACGACGCTGATCACGATGAGCGATCTCGAGATCGGCGGCGCCAAGATCCCGGCCGGCAGCTACATCGTCGGCCTGCACTGCGACAAGGACGGCAAGTTCGCGTTGGCGCTGATGGACTCGACCACGGCGATGAAGAACAAGGTCTACCCCGGCATGGACTTCAAGCCGGAGATCGTCTGCCCGCTGACGCTGAACAAGGACTCGGCGAAGGACGTCGTGCAGAAGATGACGATGACCTTCGACGCCAAGCAGGAAGACGGCGGCAAGGGCACGTTCACGCTGGCGTGGGGCAAGCACACGCTGACGGCGCCGGCCCAGATCCACGCGCCGAAGTAGTCGAGTTCAGCGCGGCGCGTGCAACCAGGCGCGCCGCGCGCGGACCGTCGCCACCACCGTGGCCACGGCGGCCGCGCCGACCAGGCAGCCGCCGGCGAACGTCGGCCAACTCCCGTCGTCGCGCCAGCGCCGAACGCACGCACCGAGTCCGCCCGCCAGGGCTGCGACGGGTGACGCTGCGCCGATCGAGCCGATGGCCACTGCCGCCGACCGGGTCGACGCCGCCGACAGCAGCAGCGTCTGCACGCAGAACGGCAGGCGCACGGCGAGCCGCAGCGCGGCCACCCGGGCGCTGCAGCGCCACAGCGAGCCCGTGCAGAACTGCCGCACGGCGACGACGCGCGGTCGGTTCCGCATGAACGCGTAGAGCCGTTCCCCCAGCAGCGGCCAGATGCACAGGCCGAGCAGGGCCCCACCGCCGATGCCGAGGACCGCTGGCACCACCCCGAGGGGGCCGAGCACGAATCCCGCGGCGAACGCTGCGAACGTCGGCGGCAACAGCAGCAGCGCCACGGCCGCAGCGATCACGCCGGCTGCCGCGACCAGGCCCAGGGCGTCGCCCGGCCAGTGGGCAGCGAGGTCGCCGAGGTGCGCGAGCCCGACGAGCGCGCCGGTCGTCGGGAACACGGCACTCGCCACCGCGATCGGGCGCAGCGGTCCGAGGTCGCGCCACCCCTCGGTCCGCTGTGGTTCCGCGCCGCCGGTGGGATGCACCGGCGCAGTGATAGCGGCCGACGTGCGCGGGGCAATGGCTCGCGCCGGCGCGAACCTGCGTGGCGACCCCGGCGACGACGCAGCCGACCTGCGATGGCCGGACGCCGATCGCGGCTACGATGACGCGCCTGCACGCCGAACGCGGCGGCGCGGACTGGCCGAACCTGCCGCTGACCTCGATGGCGACCTTGCGCCGACTCTGGCTGCTGCTGCTCCGGCTCACCAACCCGGAGGTCTGCTCGGTGACGATCACCCCGGCGGGGCTGCGGTGCGGGCGCGGGCGCGCGCCGAGTTCGTGGCTGCGCGACTGCGCCGACGTGTGCCGCGAGCTCGGCATCACGCACGGGAGCTTCGACGTCGTGCGCTTCGCGGGCCGCCTGCAGCTGCGGTTCTCGCCCGACCTCGCGGTGGACTGCCACCAACGGCTGCGCAACCTGCTCGGCCTGCACCGCGGCAGCTTCGGCTGACGACCGAAGCCGCGCGTGATTTCGGTCACACCCCTTGCATGGTCCGTCGGCGCGTGCATACTTATGCGTTCCGACTGCATATTCATGCCCAACCGGACCGCCCCTCCACCCACCGACCGCGACGGCCGTCGCCAACGGATCCTGCGACTGCTCGAGAAGCAGCGGCTGCGCAGCCAGGCCGACCTGCAGGACCACCTCGCCGCGGACGGGTTCGAGGTCAACCAGGCGACGCTGTCGCGCGATCTGCGTGACCTCGGCGTGGTGAAAGGGCCCGAGGGCTACGAACTGCCGCAGGCGCCGTTGTCGGCGACGACGACGCAGCAGAGCCTGTGGCACGCGGTGCACACCTTCCTGCTGTCGGCGACGCCGGCCCAGAACCTCGTGGTCCTGCGCACACCCGCCGGCGGCGCGTCGGCCCTGGCGCTGGCGCTCGACCGCGCCTCGCTGCCGGGCGTCGTCGGCACCATCGCCGGCGACGACACGGTGCTCGTCGTCTGCTCCAACACCGCCCGCGCCCGGGCCCTCGTGCGCCAGTTCGGCGGCGGCAAGCAGCCATGAAGAAGACCTGCGCCATCGTCGGCGCGTCGGGCTACACCGGCCGCGAACTGCTGACCCTGCTCGCGCGCCACCCGCGACTGCAGGCGACCGTCGCCATGACCGCGCGCGGTGGTGCGCCGGCGGAGGCGCCGGCGTTCCCGGGCGACCCGGCGATCGACGCGCTCGACGTCGAGCGGCTGCGGACCGTCGACGGCGTGTTCCTCTGCACCCCGCACGGGGCCGCCAGCGAGATCGCCCGCGCCGCCCTGGGCTTCGGCAAGAAGGTCGTCGACCTCTCGGCCGACTTCCGGCTGCGCGACCCGGGCCTCTACCAGCGCACCTACGGCGCCCCCCACCCGGCACCGGAACTGCTCGCGCAGGCGGTCTACGGCCTCGTCGAGCATCACCGCGAGGCGATCGCGCGGGCGAAGCTGGTCGCCAACCCGGGCTGCTATCCGACGTCGATCCTGCTGCCGCTGCTGCCCCTGCTCGACGCCGGCCTGCTC
Organism: uncultured bacterium; assembly: GCA_937952215.1. Classification (GTDB taxonomy): domain Bacteria; phylum Planctomycetota; class UBA1135; order UBA1135; family UBA2386; genus UBA2386. Next base: position 3,853 of record CALFZH010000025.1, on the reverse strand, counting down.
GACGCGACGGCCCCGATCATCGCCGACAGCGCGAGCGGCACTTCGGGCGCGGGCAAGGCGCCGAGCGAACGCACGCACTTCGGCGCGGTACACGACAACTTCCTCGCCTACGGCGTCGGCAACCACCGCCACCTCCCCGAGATCTGCCAGGAGGCCGGCACGCCGCGCATCGTGTTCACGCCGCACCTGCTGCCGACGTTCCGCGGCATCCTGTCGACGATCTACGTGACGCCGGGATCCGGCGCGTCGGCCGACACGATCCGCAGCTGCCTGCACGAGCGTTACGCCAAGGAGCCGTTCGTGCGCGTCTACGCGCAGGGCCAGCCGGAGCTGCGCTGCGTGCAGCGCACCAACCAGTGCCACCTCGCGATCGCCGCCAGCGGCCCGCTGGTCGTGATCACCTCGGCGATCGACAACCTGGGGAAGGGCGCGTCCGGCCAGGCGCTGCAGAACATGAACCTGATGCTCGGTCTGCCCGAAGGAGACGGACTGTCGTGAGGATCCTCGTCAAGATCGGCGGCGCGCAGCTCGAAGAGCCCGCACCGCGCAGCGCCCTGTGCGCGTCCCTGGCGACGGCGCGCGCGGCCGGCCACGAACTCATCGTCGTGCACGGCGGCGGCAACCAGATCCGGTCGCTGTCGCGAGCCTTGCAGTTGCCGGAGAGCTACCACGAGGGCCTGCGCATCACCGATGCCCGCACCGCGGAAGTGGTGCTGATGGTCCTCGCCGGCCTCGTCAACCGCACGCTCGTCCACGCACTGCAGCGGCAGGGCGTGTCGGCGGTCGGGCTGTCGGGCGCCGACGGCGGCACGTTCACGGCGGCGAAGCTCGTGCGACCGGGGGTCGACCTCGGCTTCGTCGGCGCGATCGACGCGGTGCGCCCGCAGCTCGTGCACGAGCTGCTCGGCAACGGGCACGTGCCGGTGATCGCGACGGTCGCCCCCGGGCGCGCCGCAGCCGATGGCGAGCCGTTCTTCAACCTCAACGCCGACCACGCCGCCGGCCCGTTGTGCCGGGCGTTTGGCTGCGACGCCGTGCTGTTCCTGACCGACGTGCCCGGCGTGCTCGACGCGCGCGGCGAACGCCTCGCGCGCCTGGCGCCCGCGGACTGCGACCGCCTGGTCGCGACCGGCGTCGCGAAGGGCGGCATGCTGCCGAAGCTCGACGCGGCGCTCACTGCGCTGCGCGAGAACCCACGCGCGCTCGTCAAGATCGCGCCGGCGAACGCGCCCGACGCCGTGGTGTCGGCGCTGCGAGACAGCACCGGCACGCGCTTCACGACCACCGCTGCGAACCTCCAGGAGGCCGACCGTGGATGAAGGGCTGATGAAGACCTACGCCCGCGCCGACGAGGTGTTCGTGGCCGGTCGCGGTGCGCTGCTGCATGACAGCTCCGGCCGCGAGTTCCTCGACTTCCTCGCCGGCATCGCCGTGAGTGCGCTGGGCCACGGCCACGCCGGGCTCGCAGCGGCTCTGCGCGACCAGGTCGGCAAGGTCGTGCACCTGAGCAACCTGTTCCGGCATCCGTTCACCGAGCAGGTGGCGACGCGGCTCTGCGCGCGGACCGGCATGGGTGCTGCGTTCTTCACCAACTCCGGGACCGAGGCGATCGAGTGCGCGCTGAAGCTCGCGCGCAAGGCGATGCACGTGCGCGGCACGCCCGAACGCACGTCGTTCGTAGCGCTCGAAGCCGGGTTCCACGGCCGAACGCTCGGCGCGCTGTCGCTGACCTGGAACGAGAAGTACCGCAAGCCGTTCGTGCCGCTGCAGCAGGTGACGTGGGTGCCGCCCGAGAACATCGGCGCCCTGCGCGAGGCCCTCACCACACAGCGGCCCGCCGCGCTCGTGCTCGAGCCGATCCAGGGCGAAGGCGGCATCCGCGAACTGTCGGCCGACTTCCTGCGTGCGGCGCGCGCGGCGTGCACCGAGACCGGCACGCTGCTCGTGCACGACGAGATCCAGAGCGGCTGCGGCCGCACCGGCACGTTCCTCGCCGCACAGCACGCCGGCGTCGTGCCGGACGTCGTGGCGCTGGCGAAGCCGATCGCCGCCGGGCTGCCGATGGGCGCCTGCCTCTGCGTGCCGGCACTCGCCGACACGTTCCAGAAGGGCGAGCACGGCTCGACGTTCGCCGGCGGGCCGCTGGTCTGCCGCGCCGCGTCGGTGTTCCTCGACGAGCTCGACCGCGGCCTGCTCGACAACGTGCAGGAGCGCGGGCACCAGCTGCGCGAGGGTCTGCAGGCGCTGCAGAGCGACTTCCGCATCGTGCGCGAAGTGCGCGGCCGCGGCCTGATGCTCGGCCTGCGCCTGCACCACTCGGCCGAGGCCGTGCAGAAGGCGCTCTACGGCAACGGCCTGATCGTCAACTGCACCGCCACCGACGTGCTGCGCATCGTGCCGCCGTTCGTGATCACCCACGACCAGGTGCAGCGCGGCCTCGACGTGCTGCGCACGACCCTCGCCGCGTTCCCCGGCAACCAGCAGGAGAAGCCGTGAAGCAATCCCAGGCACTCGATCTGTCGCCGCTCACCCACAAGGACCTGCTGTGCACGTCGGCGCTGCCGACCGCCGACATCGAGCGCATCTTCGCGACGACGCGCGCCCTCAAGCAGGGGCGCGAAGTGCACACCGAGGTCCTGCGCCACAAGCGCCTGGCGATGATCTTCGAAAAGGACTCGCTGCGCACGCGCTTCACGTTCGACATCGGCATGCAGGATCTCGGCGGCACGGCGGTGTTCATGGACCACCGCGACGCGCGGCTGGGTTCGCGCGAGTCGGTGAAGGACGTCGCCAAGAACCTCGAACGCTGGGTGCACGGCATCGTCGCCCGCACCTTCAAGCACAAGGTGCTCGAGGAACTGGCGCAGCACACACGCATCCCGGTCATCAACGGCCTGTCGGACTTCGTGCACCCCTGCCAGGCGCTGTCCGACTTCTTCACGCTGACCGAGAAGTGGGGCACGGTGAAGGGCCGCACGCTGACCTACGTCGGCGACGGCAACAACACCTGCCACGCCCTCATCCACACCGCGGTCAAGCTCGGCACCAACATCCGCGTCTGCTCGCCCGAGGGCTACGAGCCCAACGCCCGCGTCGTCAACGAAGCGATGCGCGCGGCCCAGGAGACCGGCGCGGAGGTCACGATCCTCAACGACCCCGATGCCGCCGCCGACGGCGCCGACGCGATCTACACCGACGTCTGGGCGTCGATGGGCCAGGAGGACGAGATCGAGGAGCGCAACGGCATCTTCGCCGCCTACCAGGTCGACGAGGAGATGATGGCCCGCGCGCAGAAGGGCGCGCTGTTCATGCACTGCCTTCCCGCCCACCGCGGCTGGGAAGTGACGCAGGAGGTCATGGATGGCCCGCAGAGCGTCGTCTACGACATCGCCGAGAATCGCTTGCACGTGCAGAAGGCGATCCTGTCGCTGTTGATCAAGTCATGAAGCACGAGTCCGCAATCCCATGAGCAAGAAGAAGAAGATCGTTCTCGCCTACTCCGGCGGCCTCGACACCTCGATCATCGTCCCGTGGCTGAAGGAGAACCACGACTGCGAAGTGCACGCCTACTGCGGCGACATCGGGCAGGGTGACGACGAACTGCGCGGCCTCGAGGACAAGGCGCGCCGTTCGGGCGCGGTGTCGTGCAAGGTCGAGAACCTGCAGCGCGAGTGGCTCACCGACTACGTCTGGCCGTGCGTGCGCGCACTGGCGGTCTACGAAGGTCGCTACCTGCTCGGCACGTCGATGGCGCGGCCGATCCTCGCCAAGGGCCAGGTCGAGTACGCCAAGGCGATCGGCGCCGACGCGGTCGCGCACGGCTGCACCGGCAAGGGCAACGACCAGGTGCGCT
>CALFZH010000024.1:0-94681 GCA_937952215.1 uncultured bacterium | reverse complement strand
TCGCCACTCGCGCACCACGGCCAGCTCTTCCTGCAGTCGCTGCCACGGCCGTTGCCAACGATCGGGAACGTGCTCGACCGCTGCCGCCGCCGTGAGCGCGCCGGCGTGGTCGCCGACGTGGAGCCGCCAGAACACACGCTCCAGCGGCCACTCGACGACGAAGGTGCCGGCGGCGAGCAGGATCGCCGTCAGCAGCGCTGCACCGATTCCGCGGCGCGTAGCGTTCGAGCGCGCGTCGAAGCGGGCTCGGAACGCGGGATCACGCTCGTAGTCGCGCATGGTCTGCCAGCGATCGGACTCCTCGGGATGCAGCGTGAAGATGCGCCCGAACCAGCCGCGCGTCACCGGATGCGCCAGCCGCGAGACGACCAGCAGCGCGTGGGAGCACGGCCCGGCACCGAGTGCCTGCACCGACGCGACGTCGGCTTCGTGTTCGAAGCGGTGCGCGAGCCGCCGCACCACGAACCACAGTATCGCCACCACGCCGAGCGCGAACGCCGCCTGCACGACGGCATCGGCGTCGCCGAGGCCGAGCAGGCGGAACGGCGCGAGCAGCAGGAGCGGCGTCACGACCGCGGCCGCCAGCAGCAGTGCGGGGTGCCCCATGCGCGCGTGCCCCACTTCGTGCGCGACGACCCCGGCCAGCGCATCGGCGTCGAGTTCGCGCAGCAGGCCATCGGTGAGGCACAGGCATCGTCCCAGCGGCAGCGGACCGACGAGCATCGCGTTGAGCGCGCGCATGCCGGTCGGCAGCAGGAAGACACGGTGCGCAGGGAAGGCGAGTGCGCGCGCAGTCGCTCGCAGCCGTTCGCCGATCGGTTCGGGGAGCGGCAGCACGCCGAACGCGACCGGGAACCAGAACGGCACGACGACCATCAGCAGCAACACCACTGCGAACGTCGCGAGCATCGCGCCGGGCGAGGTCACCAGCGTGGCGACGTAGGTCGGGCGATGGAGCTGCAGCAGGTCGAGTGCGGCGCCGTAGGTCAGGATCGGCAGCGCCACGAGTAGATGCCCGCCCAGCCGCATGCGCGCGAAGCCCGCGACCGACGCGTGGTCGGGCAACAGGGCCAGCGGCAGCGGCGCGGTGTTCGGCGCGTCGGCCGCCACTTCGCAGTGCGCGGCGGCGAGAGCTGCGACGCCAATGCGCGGCAGCTCGGCGAGGAACACCGGCAAGGCGACGAGCAACGATGCGCCAAGGTGGCTGTCCCATGCCAGCCGATCGATGTGGTCGCCGTAGTCGCCGAACGCGAACAGCACGTGCACGACGAGCGCCGTCGCGACGTTCGACAACCGTAGCAACGCACGCGGCGGCACGAGGGGTCGTCGCATCGTCACCAGCGCCGAGCGCGCCTGCTGCAGCGCGGCTCCCGCCAGCAACGTCGGCGCCGCCAGCAACGGCAGCAGCGGCAGCAGCGTGTGCGGGTCCGCCGAGCCCGGCAACGACGGCAGCAGCTCGCGGTCGGCCGCAGCCACGAGCAGCCCCAGCAGCAGCGGCAGCGGCAGGATCACGCGTCAGCGCCCGGATCCCGGCGGTGCGGGCGGGAAGGCGCGCAGCAGCGATGCCGCCCACCGCGCATCGGCGCGCAGCCGTTCGAGTTCGGGATCCTGCTCGAACATCGTGCGCGGCAGACGCAGCGACGAGTCGAGGTCCGGGGACGCCAGCAGGTCCGCGCACGCACCGAGCGCCTCGTGGCCTCGCTCGATGTCGCCGAGCAGCGCGTGCACGCAGGCCGCGGAGTACCAGGCGATCGGCTTGAGCCGCACGCCCGAACCGCGGGCGAGCGTTTGCGCCGAGCGGTGCGCGGTCGCGGCTTGCCGCAGTTCGCCGAGCTGCGTGTAGAAGTCGGCGAGATCGAGCGTCGTCTGCACCCGTTCCTCGGCGTCGCCCTCGGCCGTCGCAGCGACGAGATCGGTGATCATCCCCTGGGCGTACTTGCGGGTCCCCCACTGCCAGAGCAGGGTCGCGAGTCCGCGCCGGAGGTTCTCGGGCTCGAGGCGCGCGTTCTCGACGATCGCCACGATGCCGTCGAGGCGTTCGGCGGTGGGCACGCCTTTCTGCGCGTCGCGCAGTGGGTGCACGAGATGCACGCGGTGCGTCGTCGGATACCAGTCCGGCGTCGCCAGCAGCCACTCGAACAGCAGATCGGTCGCCATCGGCTGCAACGCCAGGAGCGCGTCGTACTGGCCGCGGAACGTGATGCCGCTGGCGCGGCGACGGCGCAGCAGCTCGAGGATCCCGTGCGTGACGAGCGCCGAGAGGCCCTTGCTGCGTGGTTCGGCCGGAGCGGCGATCGCGGCGGGCACTCGCGCCGCGAGCCAGGCGATGCCGTGCGGCTCATGGTCGAGCAACACCTTCACCGTCGCCATCAGCTCGTCGCGCGACGAGTGGTCGCTCGCGAGCCACCGCTCGCCGGCGGCGGCGACCCGCTGCTCGGGCGTGTCCTGAGCCGCCGCGATCGCGAGCAGCAGCAGGGGCGCGAGAGAACGCGGCAGCATGCCGCGCCTTGTAGCGCCACCTGGGGAACGGCAACAGGGGGCCGCCGGCTCGACGGTCGCGCCGAGGATCACACGGCGCCCGCAATGGCCGGCGCGCCGCGAGCGGCGTTCAGAACGAGACCTTGACGACCTTGCGTTCCTCGGCCGATTCGACCTCGAAGAACTCGAGCTGCTTGAAGCCGCCCATGCCGGCGATGATCGAGCTCGGGAACTGCTCGATGGCGTTGTTCAGCCGCATCACCGCGTCGTTGTATGCCTGCCGCGCGAAGCCGACGCGGTTCTCGGTCGACGTCAGCTCCTCCTGCAGCTTCAGCATCGTGGTGTTCGCCTTCAGGTCCGGGTAACCCTCGGCCACCGCGTAGAAGCCGCGCAACGACTGTTGCAGCATGCCCTCGGCCTTGGCGAGTTCGCCGATGTTGCCGCCCTTGCTGGCGTCGACGCACGTCTGCCGCGCGCGGGTCACCGAGTCGAGCGTCTCGCGTTCGTGCTTGAGGTAGCCCTTCGCGGTTTCGACCAGGTTCGGGATCAGCTCGTAGCGACGCTTGAGCTGCACGTCGATCTGGCTCCAGGCGTTCTTCGCCTCGTTGCGCTTGCCGACCAGCCCGTTGTAGATGCCGATGGCGATCACCACGAGCAGGACGACGACGCCGAGGACGATCCAGAGTGTGGTCACGGAGGTTCTCCGATGACGAAGCGTTCGCCCCGCCGAACTATTCGGGCAGCGCGACTTCGCCGGTGAAGACCGTACGGGCCGGCCCTTCGATCGCAAGGGCGACGCCATCGCCGACGACGCGCAGCGCGCCGCCGGCGAGTTCGACCGTGACGTCCTGGCCGCGCACGAACCCCGCCGCCCGCGCCGCCGCGACCGCCACCGCGGCCCCGGTCCCGCACGCGAGCGTCTCGCCGCTGCCGCGTTCGAACGTGCGCTGGCGCAAGCGGTCGGCGCCGAGCCGCTGCACGAACTCGACGTTGACACCGTCCGGGAACGCGTCGTGCCCCTGCAGTGCGTTGCCGAGGTGGAGCACCGGCGCCGTCGCGACGTCGTCGACGAACAGCACCGCGTGCGGATTGCCGGCGTCGCCCACCACCAACGACCACGGGCGCCCGACCACGCGAACTTCGATCGGCGGTTGCACGCGCACCTCCCCCATCGCCGCGCGCACGTCGCCGTTGGTCAGCACCTCGACGGACCGAAGCCCGGCGTCCGTCTCGACCACGAAGCGGCGATCGCGGGTGTAGCCGCGCTCGAACGCGAGCCGTGCCAGGCAGCGCAGGCCGTTGCCGCACATCGCTCCGCGCGAGCCGTCGGCGTTCCACATCGCCATGCGCAGCGGCGCGTGGGTTCCTGCGAGCAGGACGATCAGCCCGTCGGCGCCGATCCCGAAATGGCGATCCGACCAGGCCCGCGCACACGCTGGCGCGCGTTCGAGCGGGAACGGCGCCTGCACGGCGTCGACGTGGATGTAGTCGTTGCCGAGGCCCTCCATCTTGACGAAGGGTACGCGCGTCATGCGATCTCGACGCGGTCGTGCTTGCTCGGCACCACGACCTCGCGGAAGCCGGCGTTGCGCAGCCGTGCCGCGTACGCCTCGGCCGGCGCGTCCTCGCCATGGACGACGAACGCCTGCCGGCAGCGGTCGGCGAGCGGACGCGCCGACGCGAGCAGTTCCCGCCAGTCGGCGTGGGCCGAGAAGCCGGGCATCGAGCGCACCTTGCAGCGCACGGTGTGCAGTTCGCCGAAGATCTTCACGGTCGTCTCGCCGTCGAGCAGTCGACGGCCGAGCGTGCTCTGCGCCTGGTAACCGACCAGCAGCACGCAGTCCTGCGGCCGCCCGATCGACTGCGCGAGGTGGTGCAGCACGCGGCCCGACTCGCACATGCCCGACGCCGACACGATCACGCCGCTGCGCATCTGGTTGAGCGACTTGCTCTCCTCGACGTCGCCGACGTAGCGCACGTCGTCGAAGTGCAGCGGGTCGTGGCCGCTCCGCAGCAGCGCCTGCGTCTCCGCGTCGAACAGGTGGGGATGCCGCGCCATGATGCGCGTGGCCTCCTTGCTCATCGGCGAGTCGACGAAGATCGGCATGCGCGCCAGCCTGCCGTCGCGGATCAGCTGGCCGAGGAACAGCACGACCGACTGCGTGCGGCCGACGGCGAACGCCGGCACGATCACGCGGCCGCCGTCGTTCTGCTCTTCGCCGATGATGCGGGCGAGATCCTCCAACATCGACTCGCGCGGTTCGTGCGTGCGGTCGCCGTAGGTCGACTCGGTGATCAGCACGTCGCACGGCGGGATCGGCTCGGGATCGCGCAGGATCGGCAGGTTCTTACGACCGTGGTCCCCGGTGAACACGATGCGGCGCTGGTGCGTGCCGGTGTCGACGTCCATCACGACGATCGCCGCGCCGAGGATGTGGCCGGCGTCGAGGAACTGCACGCGCAGTTGCGGCGTGACTTCGACGGTCGTGTGGTAAGGCACCGACCGCACCAGCCGCAGCGTGCGCTCGACGTCGTCGGCGTCGTAGAGCGGTTCGAAGTCGTGGCCGCGCTTCCTCAGGTGCCGCGCGTCCTGCGCCTGGATGTGCGCGGAGTCGAGCAGCATCATCCGCAACATGTCGCCGGTGGCGTCGGTGCACCAGATCGGCCCGTCGTAGCCGTCCTTGACCAGCCGCGGCAGTGCCCCGCAGTGATCGATGTGCGCGTGGGACAGCACCAGCGCGTCGACGTCGCGGCCGGCGATCGGCAGTTTGCGATTCGCGGCGTCGGCGACCTTGCGCGGACCCTGCACGAGGCCGCAGTCGAGCAGCACGTTGGTGTCGCCGATCTCGAGCAGGTGCTTCGAACCGGTGACGTGTCGCGCCGCGCCGAGGAACCGCAGGGCGAGACCGGTCATGGTCAGGTGCGCACGACGACACTGCGGCTGGTGACCGTCAGCGGCAGCAGCACCGGCGACAGCAGCAGGTCGACCAGTCCGAATCCGGTCTCGACCGTGTAGCTGGTGAGGTCGGCAGCGGCGCGCTGCGAATCGACTTCGTTGATCGGCACGAGACCGAACAGCAGGTAGTACTGACGCTCGGTGACCGAACCGGTGCCGGTGGCGCCGAGGCCGACGACATGCGTGTGGCCGACGCAGCCAGACGCAGCGAGCAACGAGAGCAGGACGACGGGGCGCACCAGCCGGGACGGGACGTTCACGCTGCGTGTTCTAGCCGCCGCGCGGCGCCGTCTCGACGGCGCAGCGGTCATTCGCGCGGAGTTGCGTCGTCGGCTGGCGGCGTCGCTTCGGCGGCCGCGCGTCGGGCAAGCTCACGCCCCGCGCGTTCCTCGGCCCGCAGCCGGCGGATCAGCGCGATCACCAGGATCGGCAACAGCGCGAGCAGGCAGTAACTGAAGCACTGCTCGAGCAGCACGCGCCAGGTGGCGCCCGAGCCGTGGACCACGTGGTGGCGCCACGCTTCTTCGAGCTGCAGCGTCGTGCGCCCGGTGCGGCCGACGAGCGCCGCCTCGAACGACGTCACGTCATCGGCCGCCCGCGCCGCGGCGAGCAGTTCGTCGAGCCCGAACCTCCACACCAGCCACGAGACGTACGAGTAGCTCTGCGCGTACGCCAGGCGCAGGGAGACCGTGTCCGCGGGGAAGTGAGCGCGCAGCTCGCCGAACAGCAGCAGGCGACGCAGCCCGGCCCCCCACACGAGGTCGTTCTCGCTCGCACGCAGGTAGGTGTCGCCGGCGAGATGCTGCGCGAGACCCTCGTGGAACCAGCGCGGCAGATAGCGGCCGTTCGGGAAGGCGAACTGATCGAGCAGCTCGTGCACGAGTTCGTGGCGCACGACGCCGGGCAGCGCGCTGCCCGTGCGAGCGACTTCGCCGACGACGATGTGGATCTGGTGGCGGCCGAGCAGGGCGAACGCCGGCGAGTCCGGGTGCAGGTGCTCGGCCAGGGCGGACGGCATGTCCTGACGGCTGGCATGCACGTGCACGAAGAACGGCTGCTGCGGCCGCGCTTCGAACAGCGGGAGCAGGCGCGGCAGCTCCGTCGCGACCGCCGTTGCCACAGCGTCGACCGCCACGGGGTCGGGTTCGCCGCTGCCGGCGACCACCGTCGCCACCGGGCGCCCGGCGACTGCGGGTTCCTGCGCTGGCAGCCGTCCGAGCGCACCGGCCAGCAGCGACACCACGAAGATCAGGGGCAGGAACACGCGCACCGGGCGTCATAGTCTCCTGTCCCCGGCCGCAGAAGGGCCGGCCTCCCCCATCGTCCCTCAGGAGTCCACTCGTGAAAGCCTGGAAGCTGCTGCTCCCCGTTCCGATCGTCGCTGCCTTGTCCATGGCGCCGCAGGATCCCCAGAACGCCGATCCCTCGCTGACCGAACAGGCAGTGATCGTGTCGATCTCCGACCTGCAGTACGTGAATCTGACGGGCGCCGCACAAACCGTCTCGGCGCGCAGCGTCGTCGAGATCCGGCTGATCGAAGACCAGGGTCAGCACATCCGTCTCGAACTCACCTACGACAACGGCGACTACTCGCTGATCGAGGCGCAGACGTTCCACCTGCTCCGCACCGGCCAGTCGTCGCGCGAAGTGAAGCTCGTGCGCTGCAAGCCGGCGCGCATGCGGTTCCCGCGCATCGTCGGTCCGTGAGCCGCTACGTGCGGCCGGCCGGGGTCAGCAGGTTGGCGAGCAGGCGCACGGCGCCTGGATGCAGCTTCTTCAGCTGCCGCCACAACGACAGCGCGCAGTAGACGTATTCGCCGTCGCCGGTGCGTGCGTGCAGCAGCGCGCCGCGCTCCGGCGGCTGGCCGGGATCGTTCATCTCGAGCAGTTCCTCGAACTGGCTCGCCCACACGCTCGGCAGGTAGAGACCACGCTCCTGCTCCCAGCCGTCCCAGTCGCCAGGGCGGATCGCGTTGGGGTGCGTCAGCAGCACGTGCGCGGGCAGCAGCACGGTGACCGGCGCATCGGCGCGCGTGACGCGCGCTTTCCCGACCTGGAACGGCAGGAACGGCGCGCCGACGAAGCCCTCGCCCGGCGGCTGGAACTCGACGTCCTTCTGGTAGAAGACGACGAGTCGGCGGTGCCGGGTCTGCGCGAACTCGAGCAGGCGGCGGAAGCCGCTGCGCACGGCGGGCCGGTCGTGCAGCGCGCGGATGTCGACGACGATCGTGTCGTGGCGCGAGAGATCGGCGAGCGCCACGTCCGAGTCACTGAGATCGGACCACGGGATGCCGAGCCCGCCGGCGCCGAGCACCGCCGACAGCGTGTCGTCGCGGCTGCGAACCACGCCGACGCGCAGATCGGACGGGACCTCGATGTCGATCTTGTGCACCGGCAACTCGACGCGGTTGTTGCCCATCCGGATGCGCAGCACGTCGACGCCGGGCCGTCGTTCCGCCGGTGCTTGCACCTCGAAGCCGAAGGTCTCGCTGCGCTGCGAGTCGAGCGCGACCTGCAGCCGGTCCCGCGTCAGCGCGTAGCCCGACGCGCCACGAACCTCCAGCTCGCCCGCGATGGGGAATCGCGAGTTGCGCGTGACGACGACGCGGAACTGCAGGCTGCGACGCGCCGTCGACAGCAGCAGAGTGCGCGGGACGACGTGCAGCTCGACTGGCGGGCGCTGCTCGATCGGCAGCCGCAGGTCGACCGGAACGTCGACGTCGCCGTTGCGGACGGTGACGCGCAGCTGCACCGGTGGCTCGAAGTGCTCCGCGCGGAAGCGGGCGGCCATCGGATCGGCGCCGGGATCGCCGCGCGGCACGCGAACGGCGACGCTCGCGCGCGGGGCTGTCGTGGTGCCGTTCGTGGCGCCGTTCTCGTCGTCGAGCAACGTCGCTTCGACGCCATGAAGGCCGGCGATCGACCAGGGCAGCCGCTGATCCTGCGATCGGTTGATCCGCACGACGACGACGAACTCCTCGCCGCCGACCGCGACCGTTCCTGGCGCGACTTCGACTTCGACCTGGATGCCGGCGAGCAACAACGACAGGCGCTCGAGCGACTCGATGCGGCGGTCGAGCCGCGCGCGCACGTCGTCGTTCGCGCGTTGCCGCAGCTCGCGCAGTTCGATCAGCAGCGGCAGGACGTCGCCGCTCGCCAGTTCGCCCGCGTGCCATCGGCGCGACAGGCCCGCCAGGGCCGCCGCGATCTCGCGGGACCGTTCCGGCCGTCCCGGCCACCGGGCGTCGAGCAGCGATGGCAGCGAGGACGCGCCGTACAGCGGATCGCGTTCGTCGGGCTGCCACGAAGCCCCGTTCGACGGCTGAAACCACATGCGCGACTCGAACACCGCGTCGAGTGACGCGGGTGGGCCCGGACTGCGGTGCGCGGAACGCAGGATCTCGTAGGCGTGCCGGCGCAGCGTCGCGCCGAGCACCGGGTCGAGGCGATCCGTGGCGATGCTCCATGCCGCTGCCGACGGCGTCGTGCCCGATCCGAGGCAGAGCGTGCCGACGTGGTGCGGGGACGCGTCGGTGGCGAAGGCAGCATCCGCCGCGAGCGCCACGGCGGCCGGGAGCAGTTCCACGAGCGCGAGGTCGTGCCCATGCTGCTCCTCGGCGTGGTGCATCGTCATCACCGCGTCCGGACGAACACGACGGATCGTGCGCGCGAGCGCATGCAGCGTCGCCTCACGCCCCCACTCCGCGAACGTCTCGGCCGCCGACCGACGGAAGCCCGCGTCGGGCCGGTCGAGGTGCCAGATGTCGGCGCCGATCGCGGCAGCACCCACTTCGGCTTCGAGCGTGCGGATGCGTTCGAGATCGTCGCCGGTTTCGGACCCCGCGCTGTTCTGCGCGCCACCGCCCCGCGACGCCAGCAGGATCGCGACGCGCGCGCCGAACGTGCGGCGCAGCCACACTGCCGGCAGCACGTAGCGATCGTCAGGATGCGAAGCGACGAGCAGGAACAGGGCGTCCGCTTGCACGTCGCGGAAGGCCTGATCGAGGGCCACGGCCCCGGCTCCCGTGCGCAGACCCGTTTCGGACCAACTCTGCGTCGTCGCCGCGCTCACGAGCACCAGGACGGCCGCGAGGAGCCTCATGCGTGCGCGGGCCTTCAGACTCCGAGCGCAAGGCGGTTCGCCAACACCTCCGGCAAGCCCGCTTCGCGGATCTTCCGCTGCACGCCGCCGATGTCGTACTGGACGCGCTTGATCGCCGCGGTCTCACGTTCCGTGTCCACGAGACCGTAGGCGGCACGCGAATCCTCGTCGCGTGGCTGGCCAACGCTGCCGACGTTCATGAGCACGCGATCGAAGCCGCGATACGAGACTTCGATCTCCGATTGCACGGCAGGCTCGATGATGTCCGCCGGCGACGAATCGCGGCGCATGTAGATCGCCGGCACGTGCGAGTGGCCCACGAAGCACAGCCGCGTCTCCTGCTTCGCGATGGAGTCCATCGCCTCGACGCGACTGATGACGTAGCCGAACTGGTCGGGCAGGTGCATCGTGCCGTGCACGACCGTGAACTCCGGATGTTGCACGACCAACGCGAGGCTGCGGAGGAACTCGAGATCCGATGGCCGCATGCGCGGGAGCGTCCACTGGATCGCGGCGCGGGCGAAGTGATTGAAGTAGGCGGTGTCCAGCAAGCCGAGGACTGCAGCGTCATGGTTGCCGAGGCACGTGATGCAGCCGAGTTCCCGGACCAGGTCGATGCAGATCGACGGCTCCGGGCCGTAGCCGACGATGTCCCCCACCTGCACCCAGGTGTCGACGCCGTCGCGGCGCATCGCGGCGATGACGGCGCGGAGCGCCTCGGCGTTGCCATGGATGTCGCCGAGCACTCCGATCCTCATGATCTCTCTCCGTCGTGCATGAGGGTGGAAGTCGTTGCGCCAGCTAGCCCAGCGATGCTAGCGACCACAGTTTGCAACGACCAGCCAGCCTCGTGCACACGCATCCCGACCACCAACGCGAGGGCTGCATGAAGGACCGCGATCGTCATCCACGCCGACCTGGCGCGATCCAGGCTTGTTGTTGCATAAACAACTGCGGGTACAATAGTTATGACAGTTGCGACGGCGGCGGTCGCGACGTGCGGTAGCCGTTCCCCTCGGAGGGCCGCGAAGACGAGCACACTGCCGAACATGACGCCTCCCACCAACCCGACGATCACGACGTTTCGCAAACCCGAGGCGATCGGAAGTCGCACGCTCGGCGCACTCGTGGCGAGGACGAGCGAGACCACGCACGTGGCGGCCAATGCGGCCTCGACTGGCAGGTGGATTCCGAACGAGCGGAGCACGACCGGTTCCTGAAGCGATGCGATCGCAATCCACGCGATTGCGAGGAGCCATGGCACAGGTCCCGCGCCGCGCAGGCTAGCGATGGTCGCGAGGCGCGCAGCTCGAAGGGTCACGCTCAGCATGGGTCACACACGGTCCGGCGATTCTCTTCTCAGATGTTCCGCTGTCTGGCAAGGGTGGATACCATCGCCGTGGTACGAGGCTGGGCGCCTTCGTACGCGACTTGTCCAAAGGGAGTGGTGACGGTGCGGTCGATCGTGCTCGCGAACCAGAAAGGCGGCGTTGGCAAGACCACGACCGCGATCCACCTGGCGCACGGTCTGGCAATCGCTGGCAACCGCGTCGTCCTTTTCGACCTTGATCCGCAGGGTAACGCCACCGTGGCCATGCAGGGAATGGGGAGTGAAAGCCCACCAGACCCCGGAATGCTGGGCCTCAATGCGGTTGGCCCGGGCCTCTGGATGCTCCCGTCTCACGGCGATCGAGCGACCCTTGCTCGCTCCGCGAGCCTCGACACCAAGCGTCTGCACGAGATGGTCGCCGAGCTGAACAGCATGGCGGACTACCTGGTGATCGACTGCCCGCCTCGCATGGATGAGTGGGGCTGGGCGGGCATCCAGATCGCCGACGAGGTTGTGGTGCCCGTTCAGGCCGAGTTCTTCGCCATGCACGGACTGTCGCAGATGCTGTCGAGCCTGGCGACTGCCGCAGCGGAGTTCCCGGGCAAGGGCCGGCTTCGCGGGGTGCTGCCTACGATGGTCGACCTGCGGGAGCCAATCGCAACCGAGATCCTGGCCGACCTGCGTAGGAACCTCGGCGAGAAGGTGCTCTCGTCCGTGATCCTCCGCGATAGCAGCCTGGTGGAGGCGGCGAGTTTCGGCGTCTCGGTGTTCCAACACGCGCCATGGTCCAAGGGTGCTTTCTGCTACCTGGATCTGGTAAGGGAGCTAGCTCATGGTTGATCGTCGACTTGGTCGTGGTCTCGATTTCTTCCTCTCCGGGGCCAAGCAGGCCGCAGGGACGCCCCGCGCTGAGCCGACGGCGGGTTCGCGCCAAGCGGAGGACGAGGTTCTGCACGTTGAGGTGGGGGCTTTGGCTGTCAGCCCCTTCCAGCCGCGAAAGGTGATTCGCGAGGAGGAACTGAACGAGCTGGCGGAGTCGATCCGCTCGAGTGGGATCCTGCAGCCGATCCTGGCTCGTCGCGTTGGCGACCGGCTGGAGATCGTCGCGGGCGAGCGGCGTTGGCGTGCGGCCAAGATCGCGGGCTTGTCGCACGTTCCTGTCCTGGTCCGCTCGATCACGGACCAGGATTCGGCCGTGTTCGGGTTGGTCGAGAACCTCCAACGCGAGGACCTGAACGCGATCGAGAAGGCTCTCGGGTTCGCTTCGCTGCTCGAGGTCTTGAAGGTGAGCCAGGAAGAGCTCGCCAAGAAGGTGGGGCTCGACCGGTCGACCGTGGCGAACTTCCTTCGACTCCTCGACCTTCCGGAAGGGGTGCGTGCCCACGTTTCACGTGGAACACTGAGCATGGGTCATGCTCGCTGCCTGCTGGCCCTCCCCGACGCGGAGTCGATGCAACTGATGGCTGACCAGGCCATCAAGCTGGGCTGGTCGGTGCGCGCGCTCGAAGCCCGCGTTCGCGAGGCCCTGGAGGCCTCGAAGGGCCAGGCGGCCAAGGCCGCCGTGGGACGGCAGAGGCCGGTGTGGCTCAACGAGTTAGAAGAGAGCCTCGTCGACGGCCTCGGAACGCCCGTGACAATCCGCTACGGCCGAAAGCGCAGCCAGATCATCATCGAGTGCGCTGGCCGAGAGGAGTTCGAGCGCGTGTTCCAGCGCCTCAAGAACGCCTGACGCGAAGAGCCGGGCTGGCTAGGATCAGGGGAGCACGGTGACCGCGGTGACTCGAATCGGGTCGAGCGTCCGACCGCGGCCCAGCTCTTCGTCCTGCGCGGTCGGCATCGCCGCCTCGCAGACACGCTTCAGGTTCTCGAGTCCCTCGACGACGTAACCGAAGACCACTCGTTCGCCGTCGTACTGCCAGGCGTCGTCGACGGCGACCCAGAAGCGGTCCCCGCACGACTTGCCGTCGGCTTCAACCCGCGCCGAGACGGCGCCCGCGAAGTGAAGCAACTCGTTCTTCTCGAAGTCGAGAATGAGGGAGCTCGGATCGGTCACCTTCCACAGTTCACGGTCGTCTGCCTTGGTGGACTCGAACCCGAGGTGGAACTCGCGAGGCTGCTTGTTGGTCTTGACCGGCCTCCGAATCTCATCGACCGCAAGTCCTTCCCAGAACTTGGTTTCCGCCAGCTTCTTGAATGCAGCGCCGTGGATTGGCGCGCCCGGCATCAGGGCGATCGTGAAGGCCCCGTAGTCGCCGGACAACTCGAACTTGACCTTGGCTGCGGTGGCCGGGATCTCCGGCTTGGAGAAGCTCGTTGGCAGCGCGAACGCCCGTTCCCGCTCGATCTGGGCTCGCATGGCCGCCACAACACTCCCAGCCACGGCCGGCTCCAGCTCCGGCTTCGGGGGGCGGGTGGCACTCGGAGTCTGGCCAGCAGGCGGCGGCACGGTTTCCTGAACCTGCACCGGGTGCGGCGACTGACGCACGAGCGAGTGGTTGGGATAGCCCTTCTCCAAGGCCGCAAGGTGGCTCTCGGCTGCCGCCCAGTCCCGCTCCAAGATGGCGCGCCTAGCCAGCGCATGGAGAACGAACGGCTTCTGCTCCGGTGATGCCGTATCGAGGGCCGCGCGCAGCTGCTCCGACCCAACGCTCACGAGGGACTCCGACAGGCTTTCCCCGGCCTTGGCCTGATCGGTGTAGGACGAGTTCAGGCCGAGACTTGCAGCGAACGCCGACCAGGTCGAGTCGTTCTTGCGCCCGTCGAAATACTTGATGGCGTAATTGACTCCGAGCGCCCCGAAGATCGCGAGGACCACGACGTAGGCGAGGGAGCGGTAGCGGTCCCAGAGAAGCTCGATCTGGCCCGGCGCCTGCGTGCCGGCGGGGGAGGTCGGGTTGGCTGACATGATGTGGGGGGCTTATCGGCGCGAGTAGTCGGTTGCGTAGTCGACGATCATCAACGTCATGCCTTCGCTGCGCGAGAACGAGTAGTCCGCGGTGTAGATGCCGCGCTCGAACAGCATCCGCATGCCGCCTTCGCCGGTTTCCTCGTCGCGGGTCTTGGCCCAGCCATGCTGGGGCATGCGTTCGCGCACGTAGTTGGCAGCATTCGGCACGTCGACCGCACCGAAGTAGACGAAGTGGCCGATTCGCCAGGCACCGGCCTCCTGCGAGTGGCTTTCGTGCCCGGACTCGCGCAGCCGCATGCCCGAAGGCACGACCACGTCCTGGAACTGCGTCGCGCCCACCCCCTCGGTGGTCGTCGGATCCGTGGCACAACCGGCGAACACGGCCGCGGCGACGATTGCCGCGACGCGGCCGCAATGAGCATTGCGAACGACGACACGGAGCGATGCACAGTTGGTTCGGCCCATGGATTCCTCGCGGCCAGGATCTGGCGGGAAACGGGGGGAGGATCCTAGCGGGGCCGCCGCACCCAGGCAACCGCGGTGCTGCAGCCTCTCGCGGCCTGGGGCAGTTCCGCCGCGAGCAGCAGCGCTCTACACTTCGCCGCGCATTCCGACCGCTCGCGTTCGCGGGCGGCACCAGACCGCATGCGGCCGTGCGACACGAGACGACGCGCTGAACTGCTGGACCGAGCCACGCTCGTCCTCAACCGATCCTGGCGTCCCGTGCACGTGACGACGGTTCGCCGTGCGTTGTGCATGGTGTTCCGCGACGCGGCGCGCATCGTCTCCCCGGAGACGCTCGAGACATTCACCTTCGTCCAGTGGCTCGACGTGCCCGTGCCGAACGACGACCTCGCGATTCGTTCGCCGAGCGTGCGCGTCTCGGCGCCCGAAGTCATCGTGCTGGTGCACTACGATCGCGTGCCGTGCCACGAAGCTCCGTTCACGCGGCGGAACCTGTTCCTGCGCGACGATTTCACGTGCCAGTACTGCGGACGCCGGTGTTCTTCGGACCACCTGAGCGTCGACCATGTCTTGCCGCGATCACGCGGCGGCAGCACGACGTGGGAGAACTGCGTCTTGGCATGCGTCGGCTGCAACGCGCGCAAGGCCGATCGCACGGTGCAAGGCCGATCGCACGGTGAAGGAAGCAGGCCTGCGCCTGCTGCGCGTTCCTGTGCGCCCACGATGGACGCCGTACCTCAATCTGCGTCCGAGCCAACGAATGGAATCCTGGGCGCGTTTCGCGCCCGAACAGAAGCTCCGCCTCGCGAGCAATCTGTGAGATCGACCTGAACCCAATCGCCATGTTCCGAATCCTGTCGGCCACGATCGCCTTGCTGCTCGCTTCCGTTCCCGCTGTCGCACAAACGGCGGCACAACTGCAGAAGGAGCTGAAGGCCAAAGAAGCCGCTGCCAAGAAAGACCCCGAAGCCCTGTTCGAGGTCGGCAAGTGGGCGGCCGAGAAGTCCTTGGCGAAGGAGTCCAAGCGCCTCCTCGAGGCCGTGCTGAAGATCAAGCCGGACCACGCCGGAGCCAACGAAGCGCTCGGCAACGAGCTCGTCGAAGGCAAGTGGCTGCCCGCGAAGGAGGCCGAGGCGCTGCGAAAGAAGGCACAAGCAGCCGAGTACGCTGCCAAGGGCTTCGTCGAAGTCGGCGGCGTCTGGGTCGAGAAGGAGAAGGTCGATGACGCCAAGCGCGGCGTGTTCCATCACAAGGGCGAGTTGGTCACCAAGGACGAGATGATCGCCTTCCTCGCCGGCAAGGTTCGGCACCCGGTGACCGGTGAGATCATCGACGCCACGCACGAGGGCAAGGCCAAGGACGGCTACTTCCCCGCGGGCGCGAAGTGGGTCGACCAGAAGGAGGCGGACACCTTCCACAGCGACGTGAAGCGCCCGTGGCTGTTGCGCACGCAGACGGCAACGATCCTCAGCACGCTCGAGCTGGTGAAGATCCAGGACCTCGGCACGCAGGTCGACATCGCGATCGAGCGCGTGTCGCAGGAGTTCTTCGCCAAGAAGGCCGCGCTTCCCGCCAAGCGACCGGTGGTGACGGTCGCTGCCTCGACGAACGAATACCGCGAGCTCGGCAAGGCGTTCGGTGACGGCACCGACGCCTGCGGTGCGTTCCTGATCGTGGATGACAGCAAGATCTCGGTGCCGTTCGTCGGCGACGTGCGCGGCGCCGTCTGCAACAACGAGAAGGACTGGGGCCCGCGCTACGTGCGACACGCCGGAGCACTCGCCTACGTGAACGCGATCGCCGAGGAGGCTGGCGCCGATCTGCCGCTCTGGATCCTGCACGGCATCGGCAGCTACACGTCGCGCTTCCAGAACGACGGCGACGCGAGCTGGTTCGGCAAGCAGCACGTGGCGAAGGGCGGCGTGCGCAACCTGAAGACGTTCTTCTCCGCCTTCGCGATCAGCGGCGACATGGAGTCGAAGGACGTCGACTACAACATCTACCAGGCGGGCCTGCTGATGAAGTTCGCCAAGGAGGGCGGCGACGCCGCGGTCACCGAGGCCCTCCAGGCAGTGCTCGACCAGCTGACCGGGACCAGCAAGGGCAACCTGGAAAAGGCAGTCGGGAAGCTGCAGGCCCAGTTGATGGGTGCCGAGCAGAAGGTCGGTGCCTTCCTCCAGACCCTGATCGCCAAGGGCTGATCCGCGCGCCGGGCCCACGTCCGAGGCTCAGCCTCGCCCTGGACGCCTGGTTCGGGTAGGAATCCCCGCCCCGAACTCGACACCCGGCGCATCGCTGCTCGTGACGTGCCTGCGACAGTCGCGGGACAGCCGAAGTCCACTACTGCGGCTGCCAACCGCGGCGCCGACGGTGACGCGTCTCTCTTCCGCCAAACCTGACCAACCCATGAAGCCGTTCTCCCTGGCCCTGATTGCCATCACTTCGCTCCTGGCGCCGATCGCCGCCCAGGGCTCCATCGTGGCCTACCTGCCCAAGGACACCGTGGTGGCGATCGCGATGCCCGACCTGCGGACCTCGATGAACGAGTTCCTGCAGATGCCACTCGCGAAGATGTGGGCCGAGAAGGAGGTCCAGGCCTTCGTCGGGGACCTCAAGGAGATGGTGGAGAAGCAGATCCAGGACGGGATCGGGCAACTGAAGGAGATGCACGCCCAGGGCGCCTTCCCGGTCAACCCGGACGAGATCATGAAGCTGCGCGTGCAGGGCTGCACGATGGCCGTGACCAGCATGAAGCTGAGCCCCGGCGGGCGGCGGCCACGCATCGACATCGGGCTCGTCATGCACCTCGACTTCGGCGACTCGGCGCCCACCTGGAACAGCCTGATCCGGATGGGCCTCGGCATGATGGAAGCAGAGGTCGGGGCGATGATGACGAAGGCCGAGAGCAAGATCGGCGACGTGGAGTTGATGACGTTCTCGCCTCCTGCCAACGAGGAGACGTCGATGAGTCTCAACATCGCGTTGGTGCCGAACGGCATCGTCATCGGCAGCCTCACCGACGAGGTCCGTGAACTCGTCGCCGCGATGAACGGCAAGACGCCGATGCTCGGCGCCGCCAGCCACTATCAAGCGACTGCCAAGCAGCTCGCCGTCGACGGCACCGAGGTGGAGATGTTCGTCCGCCCGGACCCGGTCATGGAGTTCGTGATCGGCGCGCTGCGCGCGGCCGACGAGATGGGCGACCTCCATGGCGTCGACGTCGAAGGCATCGCCCGGTCGATGAAGGCACTCGGCCTGCGTGATCTCGGCTCGATGGGCATGACGTCCAACTACGTCGACGGCAAGTGCGTGTCGCGCATGGTCGAGTCCTCGGGCGCCGCCACCAGCACGACCAGCGCCGCCAAGGCGATCGACATGTCGTTCCTCAAGTGGGTGCCGAAGGACGCGGTCTCGTTCAGCGCCGGCACGATGAACGTGATGAGCTTCTACGAGACGCTGGTGCGAGGTCTCGAGGCCTACGACCCCGAGTTCGCCAAGCAGATGATGGGCCAGCTCGCGAAGATGGAGACGCAACTCGGCTTCACGGTGCGCGACGACTTCTTCGGCGCGATGGGCGACCACTTCATCAGCTGGTCGATGCCGATGGGCACGATCGCATCCCCGCCCGAAATGGCCTTCCTGGTCAAGGTCACCGACGAGGCGAAGCTCGTGAAGGTGCTGAAGAACCTCGCCAAGCTGACCAACGGCGTCGTCGAGATCGAGGAAGGCGAGAAGCGCGGCGTGATGGCCTACGAGGTGCGCGTGAACCTGGACGGCCTCGAGGGCATGGGCGGGATCAACCCGCTCGAGATGTTCCAGCCGACCTTCGCGTTCAAGAACGGCTACATGGTCGCCGGCTTCTCCGCCAGCGACGTCAAGCGCGTGTTCCAGCGCATGGATCGAGAAGACGATCCGAAGGGCGACATCCGCGGCAACAAGGAGTTCGCCGCGATCGCGTCGTCGCTGCCGGCCGGCGTCACGAGCGTCTCGTTCACCGACTGGAAGTCGAACTTCGAGAGCCTGTATCAGGTGGCGACTGGACTGCTCGCGTTCGTGCCGATGGGCGACGAGGTGCCGATCGACATGTCGCTGCTTCCCGATGCCGCGACGTTGACCAAGCACCTGTTCGCATCGGTGAGCTGGTCGAGGCCCGTCGCGGGCGGATCGGAAACCGTGACGACGAGCCCGTTCGGGCCGGAGGTCGGGATCGTGGCCGTCGCCGCGCTCGGCGCCGCCGTCGGCGTCGTCGTCCCGCGCGTCGCGAGGCGCGGTTTCTAGGCGGCTTCGCGCGTCGCCGCGTCAGCGCCGAGGAACACCCGGCGCGAGGTAGTCGCCGCTGACGCGGTCCGCCAGCAGCAACCCGGCGGGCGTGAGGGAGAGCACGTCGCCGTCGACATCGATCCAGCCAGCGCGGCGATGCGCGGCGATGTCCTCGGCGAACCAGACCTGCGCCGCGACTCCGGTTCGCGCAGCGACGACGCCGAGATCGACGCCATCGGCTCGGCGCAGGCCGAGCCAGATCGCCTCGGCCGCCCGCTGCCGTGGTCGCAGCGTCTCCGCCGATCCGGCGCACGGCAGCCCCGCGAGCGCGGCCTTCGCCCAGGCTTCGACGGGTTTGAGGTTCGTCCAACGCTGTCCGGCGCGATGGCTCGAGGCGCCAGGCCCGACGCCGACGTAGTCGCCCTGCAGCCAGTAGTGGTCGTTGTGACGGCACGGCCCGCCACGCCCGGCGAAGTTGCTGATCTCGTAGGCGACGAACCCAGCGGCGGCGAGTCGCTCGCGCGTGTGCACGAACATCGCGCGGTCGGCCTCTTCGTCGTTCGTCACGACGCGACCATGCTCGAGGTCGTGGTGCAAACGGGTTCCCGGCTCGAAGGTCAGGTTGTAACAGGACAGGTGATCCGGCTGCAGCGCGAGCGCTCGCTCGAGGTCCGCTTGCCACTGCGCGAGCGTCTCGCCGGGAATGCCGAACATCAGATCGACGCTGACGTTCGCAGCGCCCGCGGCCCGCAGTTCTGCGAACGCCGCCTCGGCGCGCTCCGCCGAGTGGGCGCGATCGAGGAACCGGAGCCGCGCCGGGTCGAACGTCTGCACGCCCATGCTGAAGCGATTCACGCCGGCAGCGCGCGCGATCTCGGCCTTCTCGCGCGTCATGCTCTCGGGGTTCGCCTCGACGGTGACCTCGGCGCACTCGCGCAGCGGCACCACTTCGGCGATCGCCGCGAACAAGCGCGCGAACCGCACCGGATCGAGCAGGCTCGGCGTGCCGCCGCCGACGAACACCGACACCGGCGTGCCATGGCGCCACTCGCGCCGCAGTTCCGCCGTCAACGCGTCGAGGAACACGTCGTGCACGGCTCGATCGTCGACCACGTACGAGTTGAAGTCGCAGTAGCCGCACTTCACGACGCAGAACGGCACGTGCACGTAGAGCGACGTGCCGGCTCCGCTCGCGGCACGCGCGTCGTTCGCAGTCACCGGCGCAACGCTACGTCGCGCCGCGCCCGTCGTCACGCATCGGCCGCAGCGCGTCGCCGACGCCCGGACGCCGGCGCCTCGTCGAACTCGCGACCCATGATCTCGCCGAGCCGCGCCAGGGCGCGTTGCTCCATCTGCCGAACGCGTTCGCGCGTCAGGCCGAAGCGCTTGCCGATCGCCTTCAGCGTCATCGGCTCTTCGGTGCCGATGCCGAACCGCATCTTGAGGATGCGGGCGTCGCGCGTGTCGAGGCCCTCGAGCAGTTCCCGGAGTCGCGCGATCTCCATCGCCGACAGCGCCTGCTCTTCGGGCGAAGCCTGCCGCGTGTCGGCGACCGTTTCCGCGAACACGCCCGTCGCGTCGTCGCTGGTGGAGACGGTGCCCTGCGAGTTCGCGAGCACGGTCTCGCGCACCAGGTTCCAGTTGTGCTCGGGCAGGTCGAGTTGCTCGGCGATCTCGGCGGTCGTCGCCTGCCGGCCGAGGTGGTAGCGCAGCTCCATCGACGTCGCCTTCCAACGCGACACGATCTCGGACATGTAGCTCGGCACACGCACCGACCGCACGGTGTTGACCAGCGCTCGGCGGATGCCCTGCTTGATCCACCACGTCGCGTAGGTCGAGAAGCGGCAGCCGGCCTTCGGGTCGAACTTCTCGACCGCGCGCATCAGGCCGATGTTGCCCTCCTCGATCAGGTCCATGAACTGCATGCCGCGGTTCACGTACTTCTTCGCGATCGACACCACGAGCCGCAGGTTGGCGCGGATCATGTGTTCGCGCGCCGACAGGTCGCCGCGCTGCACGCGCTTGCCAAGCTCGATCTCCTGCTGCGGAGTGAGCAGCGGCACTTCGTTGATGTCGGCCAGATACGTGTCCAGCCCGTGGTCTCGCATGGCGGTCTCCGTCGTGTGGTGACCGCGCCGCTATCGACGTTCTCGACAGCGGCCTTCGCCCGCGCCCGCGCGGACGGCTCGATTCGGGACGCGCGGCGTCGCGCGCTTCGGCGATCAGACGAACGAGTAGAGGAACGGCGCGGCGCCGGTGGCACCCAGGATCAGGAGCACGCCCAGCAGCAAGAACACGACGAGGATCGGCGTCAGCCACCACATCTTGTTCTCCTTCATGAACGCGACGAACTCGGACACGAGGCCTCGCTCCGCCTGGCTGGACGCCTGCAGGAACTCGTTCTCACGGTCGTTGGGCTTCGGTTCGCTCATGATGACCTCAGTATAGCTTGAAGTAGCTCGCCGGGTCGCGAGGCGCCGTCCGCACGTGCCAGTAGCTGGCCTGCTGCTTGTCGATGCGCTTGCCGAGCACGTCGCGTCCCATGAGCCGGAACACCAGTCCGATCGGCGTGATGACGAGGTAGTAGATCACCGCCATCAGCACGTGCGAGATCACGAACCCGATCGGGAACGCGACGAGCGTCAGGGCGATGTAGAGCCACAGCGTCAGCAGCCGGAAGCCGGCCAAGAACCCCGCCAGCTGCACCACCCCGACGCCGGCGAGCCAGAGCACCGCTGTATGGCCCCAGTGCCAGTTCCATGGCGCGAACCAACGCGCCTCACCGCGCGTGAAGAACGCCGCGGCCAGGGGCAGCGCGATCGCGGCGATCTTCGCGAACTGGCCCAGAATGCGGGGCGACGGCTTGAGATCGAGCTTGATCATGGCGTCAGTCCAGTGAGAAGCCGGCGAGGTACTTCGCGCGATCGATCTCGGGCAGGCTCTTCTGCGCCGCGCGGCGGATGACGAAGTTCTCGAGCACGAGCACGTCCATCTCGGTGCCGAGGAAGCAGCGCAGCGCGTCCTGCGGCGTGCAGACGATCGGCTCGCCGCGCACGTTGAAGCTGGTGTTGATCAGCACCGGGCAGCCGGTGCGCGCGTGGAAGCGGCGCATCATCGACGCGAGCCGCGGATTGCGTTCGCCGTCGACGGTCTGCATGCGCGCCGAGAAGTCGACGTGCGTCACCGCTGGGATCACCGAGCGCAGTTGCTTCAGCTTGTCGAGGCCCTTGGCGCCCGCCTCGACCGGCTTGCGCTTCTGCTGGCGCACCGGCGCCACGATCAGCATGTAGGGACTGTCGTGCTCCGGCTCGATCTCGAAGTACTCACTCGCGTGTTCGCGCAGCACGATCGGCGCGAACGGCCGGAACGACTCGCGGAACTTGATCTTCAGGTTCATCACGCTCTGCATCTTCGGCGAGCGCGCGTCGCCGATGATGCTGCGCGAGCCGAGCGCGCGCGGACCGAACTCCATCGGTCCTTGGAACCAGCCGATCACGTTCTCCTGCTCGATCAGTTCGGCGACGCGGTCGGCGAGCCCCTGCTCGGTCGCGCAGTGCTCGTAGACGACGTTCTGGCCGTCGAGGAACGCGCGGATGTCGCCCTGTTCGTAGCGCGGGCCGAGCAGGCTGCCGCGCTGCGAGTCGCTCGGCTTCACCGTGCGCGGCTTGCCGAGCAGGTTGTGCCAGAGGAACTGCGCGGCACCGAGCGCGCCGCCGGCATCGCCGGCCGCGGGCTGGATCCAGATCTTCTCGAACGGACCCTCGCGCAGGATCACGCCGTTGCCGACGCAGTTCAGGGCGACGCCGCCGGCGAGGCAGAGGTTCTTCTTGCCGGTGATCTTGTGGGCCTGCCGCGCCGTGCGCAGCATCACGTCCTCGGTCACCTTCTGGATCGACGCCGCGAGATCCATGTGGTGCTGCTCGAGCGGGCTCTCCGGCGAGCGCGGCTGGAACCCGAACAGCGCGTGGAACTTCGGGCCCGTCATCGTCAGGCCCTGGCAGTAGTTGAAGTACGACAGGTCGAGGCGGTAGCTGCCGTCCTCGCGCAAGTCGATCAGGTGCTCGCGGATCAGCTTCTCGAACCGCGGCTCGCCGTACGGCGCGAGCCCCATCAGCTTGTACTCGCCGCTGTTGACCTTGAAGCCGCAGTAGTAGGTGAACGCCGAGTACAGCAGCCCGAGCGAGTGGGGGAAGCGGATCTCCTGCAGGAGCCGCATCCGGTTGCCTTCGCCGACGCCGAGCGACGTCGTCGCCCATTCGCCGACGCCATCCATCGTCACGATCGCCGCCTCCTCGAACGGCGACGGATAGAACGCCGACGCCGCGTGGCTCTCGTGGTGCTCCGGGAAGACGATGCGGTTCTTCGGCGCCACGCCGAGGTGCTTCTTCAGCAGCCGCCGCATGTTGAGCTTGTCGCCGAGCAGGATGGGCAGCTGCTTTGCGAACGCGCGGATGCCGATCGGCGCGTAGCCGACGAACGTCTCGACGACGCGGTGGAACTTCAGGATCGGCTTGTCATAGAAGGCGACGAAGTCGAGGTCGCCGACGCCGATGCCGGCCGTGCGCAGCGCAAATTCGACGGCCTTGCCGGGATAACCGGCGTCGTGCTTCTTGCGCGTGAAGCGCTCTTCCTGCGCGGCAGCAACGATCTCACCGTCGCGCAGCAGGGCCGCGGCCGAATCGTGGTAGAAGGCCGAAATCCCGAGGATGTGGACGGGCATGGAGTCGGTGGCGATGCGCCGCAATTCGGGCGGCGCGGGAGTATGCCGCGGCGACGCAAGGCGATTCCACGTCCCCTGCTCATGGGCGCGGGCGCATGCCCGGTTCTCGGACGGTGTCCCGTCGTTGCCAGCGCGACGTGCACGCCGCCCGTCCCATTGCAGGATCCGCCGCCACCACATCGCCGGCGGTGGGCGAACACGACGCTGCGCCTGGAGGGCGCACGTGGGTGCGCGTGCGTGCAACGGATCTCTCGAGTCTGCTCGAAGGGTCGCAGCCGCAGAGGTCCCGCCGGATCGTCGCACGAGCACAGCCAGGGGATCAGTCTCCGACGGCGTCGGCTGCGCCGGGAATCCGGTGGCACCGTATGCCGTCCCCAGGCAGGAGCGGGTCGCCATCGAAGCCGTGAAGTGACCGTAAGCTGCTCATTGTTATTGTCTTACGATCTCTCCACCAGAAGTCCGGTCCGGCGCGAGTGCCCCCGTTTGAGAAGCCACGCCCCCCCTCGTCGCCGCCGACTGCGCGAAGGCAGGCGCCCCCGGTCGCACGTACGGGACGCGGGTCGGCGCCATCCCGACGGGGAGCCATGGGTGGATCAGCCCAACTCGCATCCGGGTCTGCGGGGCCAACGCGATGGTCGCGCCATCGCCGCGGAGCGGAGCCAAGACCCGCTCTCCCTGCGGTTCCAGGGCCCCGCGCAGACGTTCCACCGCCGCACCGGCCCGGTGATCGCTCGATCGCGAAACGCAAACTCTGAAATTGACCGAACTGCTGCGATCTTTTAGAGCGGTTCCCCCTCCGGGCCGCCCTGACGTGATCCGTACGCTTCGCTCCGGCATCGACTGCTCGGCAGTCGGTGCGCCTTCGTAGTCACAGCGTATGGACGTGAACAGGCTCCCGGGTTGCCTGACCCGCTCGCTGCCGCTGGCCGTCCTGCCCCTCGTCCCGGGGTGTTGCGGCAGCCCCACCCTTCTGATCGCACCTCGTCCCCGCTTTCGCGGAGGGGATCCCACGTGACCGTCCTGTTTCCCAAGTGGACCAACAAGCTGCCCGCGATGCTGGCCCTCGGCGCCGCGGCAACCGGCCTGGTCGTGGTCTTCGCCGTCAACTTCTGGTTCTCGCCGAAGCACACCGACGTCGGTTACCAGCCGCACCAGCCGATCCCGTACAGCCACAAGCTGCACGCCGGATCGCTGGGCATGGACTGCCGTTACTGCCATCGCCTCGTCGAGGAGGGTCCACACGCGACGATCCCCGACAACGACACCTGCTTCGGCTGCCACAAGCAGGTGAAGAACGACAGCGTGCTGCTGCAGCCGTTGTTCGCTGCCTACGGCACCGGCAAGGGTGACGGCCAGGCGCTCGAGTGGGTGAAGGTGCACCTGCTGCCCGAATACGCCTACTTCAACCACGCCGTGCATCTGCGCGCCGGTGTCGGCTGCACGAGCTGTCACGGCCGCGTCGACCAGATGGAAGTGGTCCGCCAGGTCGAGCCGCTGAGCATGGGCTGGTGCCTCGACTGCCACCGCGATCCGACTTCGCACATCCGGCCGCTCGACGTGTCGCCGACGCAGATGGACTGGCAGCCGAGTGCGGCCAGCATCGCCGCGGCGAAGGCGCTGCTCGAAGGGCAGAACGGCCAGTTGCCCGCCCTCAACCCCCCGACCCACTGCTCGGCGTGCCACCGATGACCAGCGTCCCGATCGAGCCCACGTCGACCATGAGCGACCCGACCACGACGACGACCTACTGGCGCAGCCTCGGCGATCTCGAGAACTCGCCAGAGTTCCAGGCGACGCTCCAGCGCGAGTTCCCCGAGGGCATCACCGAAGCTCCCGACGACGTGTCGCGCCGCGGCTTCCTCGGTGCCGTTGCCGCCTCCGTCGCGCTCGCCGGCATGACCAGCTGCCGCAAGCCGGTCACCAAGATCCTGCCGTTCAACAAGCGGCACGAAGGCGTCAAGCCCGGCCTGCCGCAGTTCTACGCGACGACGCTGACGCGCAACGGCTACGGCATCGGCGCCCTGGTCAAGAGCAGCGACGGGCGTCCGACCAAGATCGAGGGCAACCCCGACCACCCGAGCAGCCTCGGCGCATCGGATCTGCAGCTGCAGGCCGAGTTGATCCAGCTCTACGATCCGGGTCGCAGCCGCGCCGCGCGCGGGCCGAAGAAGGCCGACGCGCCCGCCGACGATGGCCACGGACACGCCACCGGTCACGGCGAGCCGACGCACTCGCACCACGCGCAGTCGCAGGAGACCTGGAAGCAGTTCGACGAGTGGTTCCAGAACACCGCGCTGCCGGACCTCGTCGTCAAGAAGGGCGAAGGCCTGCACGTGCTGATGCCGCCAACGACGTCGCCGTCGGTGCTCGCCGCCGTCGCCGCGATGAAGAACGGCAACTTCACGAAGGCGCGCTTCCACTCCTGGCACGCGCTGCACGCCGACAACGAAGTCGCGGGCGCCAAGCTCGCGTTCGGCAAGGCGGTCGCGACGCACCACGACTTCGCCAAGGCCGACGTGGTGGTGGCGCTCGACAGCGACTTCCTCGCCAACGACGGCAACCACCTGCGCAGCGCGCGGCAGTGGGCCGACGGCCGTCGCGCCCCGGTGCCCGGCAAGAAGCTCTCGCGACTCTACGTCGTCGAGTCGACCTACACGACGACGGGCACTGCTGCCGACCACCGCTTCCGCACCAAGGCCGGTGACGTCGCCAGCGTGGCGTTCGCACTGGCGAAGGCGCTCGGTGTCGGCGCGAGCAGCGACCTCGAACGCGCCCTCGCCGCGCATTCGCCGGCCGCGTTCGAGAAGAACGGCAAGAAGTGGCTCGAGGTCATCGCCCGCGACCTGCAGCAGGCGCGCGGCCGCTGCCTCGTGGTCGCCGGCCCGCGCCAACCGGCTGCGGTGCACGCGATCGTGCACGCGATCAACCAGGCGCTGGGCGCCGTCGGTCAGACCGTGCGCTACGCGGCGTTGCCCGAGGGCCTCGGTCAGAGCTGCGTCGCGTCGATCCAAGAACTCGCGACCGCGCTCGAGAAGGGCAGCGTCACCACGCTCGTCTGCCTCGGCGCCAATCCGGTCTACGACGCGCCCGCCGACTTGAAGTTCGGTGAGTTGCTGCGCACCAAGAAGCCGGCGACGACGATCCACGTCGGCTCGCACGAAGACGAGACCGCGCGGGCCTGCGACTGGCACTTCCCGATCGCGCACGACCTCGAGAGCTGGGGCGACGCCTGCGCCCACGACGGCACGGTGTCGCTGCAGCAACCGCTGGTGGCACCGCTGCACGGCGGCGTGAGCACGCTCGAGTTCCTCGGTTATCTCGACCAGTCGCCGAACGCCCCGAACGTGGTCGAGGCGCGCGACACGACGTTCGGCTACGAACTCGTGAAGGCGCACTGGCAGGGCAAGGTCCAGGCCGCGGACTTCGCGACCGCCTGGTGGCCGAAGGCCCTGCACGACGGCGTCGTCGCCGGCACGGCACTGGCCGCGGAGAACGTGACGGTGAACGCAGGCGCGATCGCTCCCGCGGTGCAGGCCCAAGCCAAGGTCGACGGCTTCGAGGTCGTGCTGCGCGGTTGCGCGAAGATGGCGGACGGCCGCTTCGCCAACAACTCGTGGATGCAGGAGATCCCCGAGCCGGTGACCAAGCTGTGCTGGGACAACGCCGCCACGCTGAGCATGGCGACGGCGAGCAAGCTCGCGGTCGAGAACGGCGACATGCTGACCGTGACCGCGACCGTGAAGGGCGCGCCGGTGCAGTTGCAGATCCCGGCCTGGATCGTGCCGGGCCACGCCGACGACAGCGTGACGATCACGCTGGGCTGGGGCCGCGAGTTGCCGGAGTCGTGCAAGGTTGCGCGTCACACCGGCTTCAACGCCTACCCGCTGCGCGCCAGCGGCCAGTGGATCCTGACCGGGGTGCAGGTCACCAAGGGCCAGGGTCGCTACGACCTCGTCACCACGCAGGAGCAGGGCACCATGGTTGGCCGCGCGATCGTGCGCGAGACCACGGTCGCCAAGAACGAAGCCGACTCGCGTTGGGCGCCGAAGATGTCGCCGCTCGACAAGGCCGCAGCGCTGAAGGGCAAGGTCGAGAAGGACCTCAACAAGTCGCTGTGGGAGGAGCGCGGCTACCTCGACGGCAGCAAGAGCAAGGACCCGGAGGTCGCCAAGTCGCCCTACCAGTGGGCCATGGTGATCGACCTCAACGCGTGCACCGGCTGCAGCGCGTGCATGGTCGCGTGCGTCGCCGAGAACAACGTACCGATGGTCGGCAAGATCCAGGTGCGCCGGAACCGCGAGATGTTCTGGATCCGCACCGACCGCTACTTCAGTTCGGCCGCGGACGGCCGGCCGAAGGCGGAGCAGACGCGCGCCGACCTCCACGCGATGGCGGAGGATCCGCAGGTCGCGCACATGCCGGTGCCGTGCATGCAGTGCGAGAACGCGCCGTGCGAGTCGGTGTGCCCGGTCGCCGCGACCACGCACAGCCCCGACGGGCTCAACGACATGGTCTACAACCGCTGCATCGGCACGCGCTACTGCAGCAACAACTGCCCCTACAAGGTCCGTCGCTACAACTACCTCGATTACGTCGGCAACGCCCCGGACACCAAGCGCATGGCGTTCAATCCGGACGTCACCGTGCGCAGCCGCGGCGTGATGGAGAAGTGCACCTACTGCGTGCAGCGCATCAACGGCGGCCGCATCCAGGGCAAGTTGTCCGGCAAGAAGATCGGCGAGGGCGCCAACGACGTGCACGTGACGACCGCGTGCGCGCAGGCGTGCCCGACGCAGGCGATCACCTTCGGCAACCTGCTCGACACCTCGAGCAGCGTGGCCAAGTTGCGCGCCCTCGACCTGAACTACGGCGTGCTCAGCGAGATGAACACGAAGCCCCGCACCACCTACCTCGGCCGCGTGCGCAACCCGAACCCCGAACTCGTCTGATCCGATGACAGCCATTCACGTCACGCAGATCGTCGACGAGCCGGAAAACCCGCTGGTCCGGGCGCCACTCGTCGAGGGCAAGAACGACTTCACGTCGGTCACCGAGATCATCGCCAGCGTCGCGGAGAAGAAGACGCCGCGCGGCTGGTACCTGATGTTCGGGATCTCGATCGCGCTGCTGCTGAACCTCGGCGCGATGATCGGCTACCTGGTGTTCACCGGCATCGGCGTCTGGGGCAACAACGTCCCGGTCGGCTGGGGCTGGCCGATCGTCAACTTCGTGTTCTGGATCGGCATCGGCCACGCCGGCACGCTGATCAGCGCGATCCTGTTCCTGTTCCGGCAGAAGTGGCGCACGTCGATCAACCGCGCCTCCGAGGCCATGACCATCTTCGCGGTCATGGCAGCCGGCATCTTCCCGGCGATCCACGTCGGCCGCATCTGGGTCATCTACTGGGTGTTCCCGGTGCCCAACCAGATGGCGATGTGGCCGAACTTCAAGAGCCCGCTGCTCTGGGACGTGTTCGCCGTCTCGACCTACTTCACGATCTCGGCGCTGTTCTGGTTCGTCGGCCTCGTGCCGGACCTCGCGACCTTCCGCGACCGCGCCGCCAAGGCCGGTCGCACCGTCGCCGCCAAGCTCTACGGCGCGTTCGCACTCGGCTGGCACGGCAGCAACCGCCACTGGATCCACTACGAGAAGGCCTACCTGATCCTCGCGGCGCTGAGCACGCCGCTCGTCTTGTCGGTGCACTCGATCGTGTCGTTCGACTTCGCCGTGTCGAACGTGCCCGGCTGGCACACGACGATCTTCCCGCCCTACTTCGTCGCCGGCGCGATCTTCTCCGGCTTCGGCATGGTGCTCACGTTGATGATCCCGGCCCGTCAGTGGCTCGGGCTGCATCAGCTCATCACGCTGAACCACCTCGACAACATCGCGAAGATCCTGCTGCTGACCGGCACGATGGTGGGCTACGCGTACGGGATGGAGTTCTTCATCGCGTGGTACAGCGGTGTCGAATACGAGCAGTTCGCGTTCATCAACCGCGCGACCGGTCCCTACTGGTGGGCCTACTGGATCATGGTGACGTGCAACGTCATCAGCCCGCAGTTCTTCTGGTTCCGGAGCCTGCGCCGCAACCCGATGGTGCTGTTCATCATCTCGATCTTCGTGAACATCGGGATGTGGTTCGAGCGCTTCGTGATCACGGTCACCTCGCTCGCGCACGACTTCATGCCCTCGAGCTGGGGCATGTTCCACCCGACGCTGATCGACATCCTGACCTACGCCGGCAGCTTCGGCCTGTTCTTCACCTTCTTCCTGCTGTTCTGCCGCTTCCTGCCGATCCTCGCGATCAGCGAAGTGAAGGGCGTGATGCCGGAGGCGAACCCGCACCACCACGCCGATCACGGCAACGGCGGTCACGGAGGCCACGGTGCACACCACTGAGCCGAAGACCATGGCAACCACAACGACCAGGTGGGGCATCGTCGCCGAGTTCGACTCGGCTGCCGCCATCTACCACGCCGCCGAAAAGACGACGGCGCAGGGCTACACGCGCGTCGACGCGCACACGCCGTTCCCCGTGCACGGCCTCGACAAGGCGCTGCGCCAAGGCCCGAGCCCGCTGGGCTGGCTCGTGGTGTGCGGCGGCCTCACCGGCATCTGCGTCGCGCAGCTGATGATGTGGTGGATGAACGGCGTCGACTATCCCTTCTACGTGTCCGGCAAGGAGCCGTACGCGTGGCCGTCGACGATCCCGGTCACCTTCGAGTTGATGGTGCTGCTGTCGGGCATCACCGCGGTGTTCGGCATGTTCGGCCTCAACCGGCTGCCGCGCCTTCACCACCCGATCTTCGCGCACTCCACGTTCTGGCGAGCGAGCGACGACCGCTTCTTCCTGTCGATCGAAGCGACCGACCCGAAGTTCGACAGCGTGCAGACCGCGAAGTTCCTCGAAGGTCTCGGCGGCAAGCACGTCGCGATCGTGGAGGACTGATCCGATGACCCTGTTCAAGACCACGATCGCCCTCTGCTTCGCCATCGTCGCGGCCGCGTGCATGCGCGGCGGCGTCTCCGAGCACCCGCCGGTCCACCTCGTGCTCGACATGGACTTCCAGCCGAAGCTGCGCGCCCAGGGCCACTCGGACTTCGAGGGTTGGACCGACGGTCGCTCCAGCCGCTTGCCCATCAACGATCCGGTGTCCGCCGATCCGCTCGGCAAGACGCTCGTCGTCGCCCGCGGCTCGCTGCCCAACGCTGCGCTCGCGCACAAGGACGCCGCCGGCGCGTTCGTGAAGCAGAACCCGCTGCCACTGTCGCACAAGTTTCCTGTGCTCGGCCGCGACGTCGCCGCGATCGACCACGGCCGCGAGCGGTTCGACATCCACTGCGCGATCTGCCATGGCCTCACCGGCCAGGGCGGCAACGGCCCGACCGGCCACGGCCTGGTCGGTCGCCGCTGGAAGGTCGCGGTGCCGAACCTCCACTTCGTCGAGGGCAAGGACAACCGCGTCGCCAACCTCAACGACGGCGAACTGTTCGACGTCATCACCTACGGCAAGAACACGATGCCGGCCTACGGCGCGCGCCTCTCGGTCGAAGACCGCTGGGCGATCGTCCACTACGTGCGCGCCCTGCAGTCCCTGAGCAAGTGAGCCCATGACCGCCACCGCCCATCAGACCGCCCCGAGCCTGCAGCAGCTCGCGCCGACCGTCGTGCCGAAGGTCCGCGACGGCGACCTCGCGTCCGCCCAACTCGGGCTCCTCGCCGTCGGCATCGTGCTGATCGCCGTGGCGTGGGCCACCGGCGGCAAGAGCTTCTACTTCAGCTACCTCGTCGGCTACATGGGCGTGCTGGGCATCTGCCTCGGCGCGCTCTTCTTCGTGATGGTGCAGCACATCGTACGCGCCGGCTGGAGCGTCGTGCTGCGCCGCGTCGCCGAGAACATCGCCGGCGTGCTGCCGTTCATGCTGCTGCTGTTCGTGCCGATCCTGATCGGGTTCGACACGATCTTCCATCACTGGGCGCACGCGAACGTCGACCCGGTCACACACGAACCGCTGGCGCCCGGCCATCCGGCCTACGACGCAGTGATCGCCGGCAAGTCGGGCTGGCTGAACAAGCAGTTCTTCCTGGTGCGCGTCGTCATCTACTTCGCGACGTGGATCGGCCTCGCCTGGTTGTTCCGCAGCAGCTCGATCCGTCAGGACGAGAACGGGGATCCGGCGATCAACCTGCGGCTGTCGCGCATCGCCGCGCCCGGCCTGCTGCTGTTCGCGCTGTCGCTGACCTTCGCGGCGTTCGACTGGATCATGTCGCTGGACCCGCACTGGTTCAGCACGATCTTCGGGATCACGTACTTCTCCGGCGGCTACATGGCGTTCCTCGCCTTCGTGATCCTGCTGGTGCGGTGGCTCGGCACCAAGGGCTACCTGCGAGGCGCGGTCACCACCGAGCACTTCCACGACCTCGGCAAGCTGATGTTCGCGTTCATGGTCTTCTGGACCTACACGAACTTCAGCCAGTACATGCTGATCTGGTACGCGAACCTGCCGGAGGAGACGGCGTGGTTCCAGAAGCGCGCCGAGAGCGGCTGGGGCGCAATCGGCACGCTGTTGATCCTCGGCCACTTCTTCATCCCGTTCGTCTTCCTGATGTCGCGGCACGTGAAGCGCCATCCGGTGGCGCTCGCGGTCGGCGCGATCTTCCTGCTGGTGATCCACTGCATCGACATGCAGTTCCTGATCCTGCCCGAGGCCGCGCACGGTGCTCCCGCCGCCACCAGCGCCGTCCTCCCGCCGGAAGAGGGCGCGGTCGCGCGCCTGACGCACGGCCTCGGCGAGTACTTGCACCACGTCGGCTGGGCCGACTTCGGCTGCTTCGTGGCGCTGCTCGCGATCGTCGCGGGTCTCGCGCTCTTCAACATCCGCCGCACCAACCTGGTGCCGCTGCGCGATCCACGGCTCGCCGAGTCGCTGCACTTCCAGAACCTCTGAGGCTCCCATGGCACACGGCCACCATCACG
Source organism: uncultured bacterium (assembly GCA_937952215.1). Classification (GTDB taxonomy): domain Bacteria; phylum Planctomycetota; class UBA1135; order UBA1135; family UBA2386; genus UBA2386. The sequence continues at coordinate 62,484 of CALFZH010000024.1, read as the reverse complement.
CCGAGTTCGAGACCGGCAAGAAGCACGAGGCGGTGCCGCTCGATCCCGAGCACGACATCGATGCGCGCTCCGCGACCATCTGGGTCGTCGGCGGCACCCTCGCGACGTTCGCCTGCCTGTGGATCATGGTGCCGATCTTCGTGCGCGTGCTCGACGCCGAGCGCGTCAAGAAGATCGACCTCGCCCCGACGACCGAGCTGAACGACGTACGTGACGCGGAACAGGAGTTCCTCCGCGGCGGCAACCCGGCCAAGAAGAACATCCAGTCGGTCGTCGACAGCCTGCGCAAGTGACGTCATGACGCGCCTCGCCCTCTTCCTGCTGCTCGCGATCCCGGCGCTGCCCGCGCAACAGCCGGGCCATTCGCCGTCGCGCAACATCGAGGCCAAGGAAGAGGCGAGCTCGCAACTGGACAGCATCGGCGTCGTGCTCGATCCAACACTGCAGTTCACCGACGAGCGCGGCTATCCGTTCCAGCTGCGCCAGCTGTTCCCCGGCAAGCAGCCCGTCGTGCTGCTGCTCGGCTACTACAGTTGCCCCGCGATGTGCGGGCAGGTGCTCGACGCCGCGTTCCGGGCGCTGAGCGACGTCGATCTGCAGCCGGGCGAGCACTACCGCATCCTCAACGTCTCGGTCGACCCGAAGGAGACTCCGGCGATCGCGAAGGCGCGCAAGGAGACGTTCCTGCCGCGCCTGCGCAAGACCGGCGGCGAGGACGCCTGGCGCGTGCTCGTCGGCGACGAGGCGAACATCGCGGCGCTGACCAAGGCGACCGGCTTCCAGTACTACTGGTCGAAGCTCACCAACCAGTACGCGCACCCGCCGTCGCTGATCTTCCTGACGCCCGAGGGCAAGGTCAGCCGCATCATCGTCAACACCGATTACGACGCATCGGACGTGCGCCTGGCCCTCGTCGAGGCCAGCAACGGCACACTCGGCACCTTCTGGGATCAGGTGCGGCTCAACTGCCTCACCTTCGACTCCCGCACCAACACCTACTCCCTCGCAGCGATGACCCTCATGCGGATCGCCGGCGCCGTCACCGTCGTGGTGCTCGCCGTGATGATCTGGGTCATGTTGCGCCGCGAACGGCACGCCCGCCCCGCCGTCGCCTGACCAGAACGAACTACCGCAGCCCAGGACCCACCGTGTTCGCCCACCTGATCCAGGATCCGACCAAGATCACCTACGTCGAGAATCCCGCGAAGCCGCCGGAGATCGACCAGTGGGGCCAGCTGCCCAAGCTCGCCAGCACGTTCGACCACGTCGACGGGCTGTTCTACTTCACCTACATCGTCTGCATCTTCTTCTTCGTCCTGATCCTCGGCGTGCTGCTGTTCTCGTGCGTGAAGTACCGCCGCCGTACGTGGGACCAGCCGGCGGTGTCGAACGTCACGCACAACACGCCCCTCGAGGTCGTGTGGACGGTGATCCCGCTGATCATCGTCATGGTGATGTTCGCGTGGGGCTTCAAGGGCTGCCTCGACATGACCACGGTGCCGCACGAGGCGACGCGCAACACCTACAAGGCGACTGCCAAGCAGTGGAACTGGTCGTTCACCTACCCGAACGGCACGCAGAGCTTCAACGAGGTCTGGGTCGAGAAGGACAAGCCGGTGCAGTTCCTGCTCGAGTCGACCGACGTGCTGCACGCGTTCTTCCTGCCGTCGATGCGCGTCAAGCGCGACATCGTCCCGGGCCGCATGCAGACGGTTTGGTTCACGCCGACCGAGCTCGGCGAGTACCACTTGTTCTGCGCCGAGTACTGCGGAAACGACCACTCGCGCATGTACGCGAAGCTGCACGTCGTCGATTCGGTCACCTACGCGAAGGAGCCGTGGAACGTGTGGCTCGACGCCACGCCGGCCGAAGCCGCGAAGAGCGGTGAGGGTCTCTACAAGCAGCTCTGCGTGAGCTGCCACACGGTGAACGGCGCGACGAGCGTCGGCCCGACCTGGAAGGGCCTGTTCACCAAGCAGGGTGACGCCTACGTCGGCCGCCAGCGTGAAGTGATCGAGGGCGGTGCGAAGAAGACGATCACCGTCGACGACGCCTACCTGACCGAGTCGATCCTGAAGCCCGACCAGAAGAAGGTCGCCGAAGAGCCGTACGTGAAGAACGCCATGACAGCGTTCACCAACCTTGATGAACGCCGCATCAAGGGCCTGATCCAGTACATGAAGTCGCTGGCGGACGCCAAGTGAGGCAGCCATGACCACCAACACCCCAGTCGTCCACGCGCACGAAGCAGTCCCCGAGCTGCCGAAGAACTACCTGCGCCACTCGAGCGGTTTCATGTCGTGGGCAGGCACCCTCGACCACAAGCGCATCGGCATCATGTACCTGATCGGGACCGGCCTGGCGTTCCTCGCCGGCGGCCTGTTCGCGCTGCTGGTGCGCCTGCACTTGTGGGAGCCGCACGGCAAGCTGTTCACCAACGAGGGCTACAACCAGATCTTCACGCTGCACGGCGCCTTCATGGTGTTCCTGTTCGTGATCCCGGCGATCCCGGGCTCGATCGGGAACATGGTGCTGCCGCTGATGCTCGGCGCGAAGGACGTCGCGCTGCCGCGACTGAACCTGCTGAGTTTCTACCTGTGGTTGTCCGGCGCGGTGCTCGCGACGCTCGCCATCGCACTCGGCGGCTTCGACACGGGCTGGACCTTCTACGCGCCCTACAGCCTCTACACCGAGAAGGCAGTCGTCACGATCGGCCTCGCGATCTTCCTGCTCGGCTTCAGCTCGATCTTCACGGGGCTGAACTTCATCGTCACGACGCACAAGCTGCGCGCGGCGGGCCTGACCTGGTTCCGCATGCCGTTGTTCGTGTGGGCGATCTACGCGACGTCGATCCTGCAGGTGCTGGCGACGCCGGTGCTCGGCATCACCGTGCTGCTGGTCGCGTTCGAGCGGCTCTACCACATCGGCATCTTCGATCCGCGCCTCGGCGGCGACCCGGTGCTGTTCCAGCACTTCTTCTGGTTCTACAGCCACCCGGCCGTCTACATCATGGTGCTGCCGGCCTTCGGCATCATCAGTGAGCTGGTGTCGGTCCACAGCAGGAAGCCGCTGTTCGGCTACAAGCTGATCGCGTTCAGCTCGCTGGCGATCGCGGTCATCAGCTTCCTGGTGTGGGGGCACCACATGTTCACGTCGGGTCAGTCGACGTACGCGATGTTCGCGTTCAGCTTCCTGACCTTCTTCGTGGCGATCCCGACGGCGATCAAGGAGTTCAGTTGGGTGGCGACGATCTGGAAGGGGTCGATCGCGCTGAACTCGCCGATGCTCTACACGCTGGCGTTCCTGATCATCTTCGCGATCGGCGGCCTGACCGGCGTGATCCTCGGCGCTTTGAACGTCGACCTGCACCTGCACGACACCTACTTCGTCGTCGCGCACTTCCACTACGTGATGATGGGCAGCATCGCGCTGGCGTTCTTCGCCGGCCTGCACCACTGGTGGCCGAAGATGTTCGGCGTGATGTACGACGAGACGCTCGCGAAGATCGCCTGCGGCATCATCTTCGTCGGCTTCAACATCACGTTCGTCCCGCAGTTCATCATGGGCAGCCAGGGCATGCCGCGCCGCTACGCGACGTACGTGCCCGAGTTCGCGCCGTACCACCACTGGTCGACGGTCGGCGCGATGATCCTGGGCTCTGGCGTCGCGCTGATGGTGGGCTACCTGGTGGCTTCGCTGTTCGCCGGCAAGAAGGCGATGCAGAACCAGTGGGGGGGCGTGACCCTCGACTGGCAGACGCCGACCCCGCCGCCGCTCGAGAACTTCCACACGCCGCCCAAGGTCACGAGCGAGGTCTACGACTACTCGACGCTCGACCTGCAGACGCTGCGGACCCCGGCGAACTGACCGCGCGACGCACCGCCACACGACGCCTCACAGGAAACCGACATGAGTCACGACGGTCACCACTCGGTAGTGATCCCGGCGCCGGGACCCGAGTTCGTCCCCCACACCGTGGGGCACCACTTCGACACGCCGGTGCAGGAGTTCCAAGCTCTCAAGCTCGGCTTCTGGCTGTTCCTGGCGACGGAAATCCTGCTCTTCGGCGGCCTGTTCGCCGCCTACATCTACTTCCACGGGATGTACCCCGAGACCTTCCGTACCGGCGGCAGGCAGCTCGACTGGGTGCTCGGCGCGACCAACACGTCGGTTCTGCTGCTCAGCTCGTGGACGATGGCCATGGGCGTGCGCTCGGCACAGACCAGCCAGAAGCAGAAGACCTTGATGTTCTGCGGGCTGACCGTGCTCGGCGCCGCGATCTTCATGGTCATCAAGTTCTTCGAGTACAAGTCGAAGACCGAACACGGCCTCTTCGACTTCACGAAGATGTTCGCCGGGTATGACGCCGCGACCGGTCAGGTGGCGTGGTTCACCGACGTGCACAACGTCATGGTCGATGCGAGCGGCGCGCCGTTGCCGCACGGTCACCTGTACTTCGCGATCTACGTCACGATGACCGCGATCCACGGCCTGCACGTGATCATCGGTGCCGGCCTGATCATCTGGATCATGAAGGGCGTCTCCAAGGGACGCTTCCACGCCGGCTACTACCTGCCCGTCGACCTGGTCGGCCTCTACTGGCACCTCGTCGACCTGATCTGGATCTTCCTCTTCCCCCTGCTCTACCTGGTGCCGTGATGAGCGCCCACACCCACGACGACCACGGCCACGGAACCGCTCACGGCGAGCTGCAGATGGGTCACCATCACGTCAGCAGCACCGCGATGTTCACCAACGTGCTGCTGCTGTTGCTGTTCCTCACGGTCATCACCGTCGCCGTCTCCAGGGTCGACTTCGGCTCCGCCAACATGCTGATCGCGATGGCGATCGCCAGCGTCAAGGCGAGCCTCGTGATCCTGTTCTTCATGCACCTGAAGTGGGACACGGCGATCAACCGGATCGTGTTCCTGAGCTCCTTCCTGTTCTTGTCGCTGCTGTTCATCTTCACGCTCGCCGACTTCGGGACGCGCCGCATCGACAGCGACTGGCACGTCGTGCGCACCCCGGTCGACAAGCAGTGGGTGCACCCGAGCACCCTCCCTGGGAAGTAGCCTGCACGCCGCCTACCTGCACTCGCGGCAATCGGCCGACGCACGCATCGCCCTGTGGTCGGATGACGGCACGGCGAGCGAAGGCAGTCTCGTGCCGACGTCGCTGCTCGCGCGGGCCGAGCCGGTCGAAGTCCAGATCCTGATCCCCGCCGAAGAGGCCTCGCTGCGACCGACCGTGGTCGCGGCGGCTGGCGACGGCGATGACGAGGAGCGGCCGCAGGCGCGCATCGCGCCGGCACTCTGGACGATCCCGGCCCGCGGCCTGCGCCTGACCGACGCGATCGACTGGCTCGCTGGCCTCGACGCCGCGCGACTGCCGCCCGCCCTCCGGGCGCTGGCCGCAGCGAGCCAGCTCGTGCTCAAGCTCGTCGCTCGCGGCGACTACGCCCCGGCACCCCAGCCAGGCGTGCTGCATTGGGCGCCGCACTGGCACGCCGACACCCAGTGGGTGTTGGCGGCCCTGGCCGACCTCGTCCCCGGATCGACGTGCACCGCGCGGTTCGCCGTTCCCGACGACCCGGTCTACGCCGTCACGGCGCGCAACTTCCTGGTCAGCTTCGTCGGCCACGCGCTCGACCAGGTCGTGCAGCAGCAGGCCGCCGCCGGCCGCGCCCCGGCACCGCGCTTCGCGAAGGCAGAACGTCTGCCGAAGGAGTACTGGCAGACGCCGATCGTGCCGGTGCTCGAGATCCTGGTGCCCGACAAGCCGCTCGAAGAAGGCGCGCCGTGGGGCCTGCAGATCCTGGTGCGTCCGATCCCGTCGGTGCCGTTCACCGAGACGATCGAGAGCCTGCACCAGCGACTCGGTGCGTCGCCGTTCCGCAACGAGATCGCGGTCGACAACGTGGTGAAGGTCGAGCAGATGATCGACCGCGTCGCCGAGAAGTTGCCGCCGCTGCGCCGCGCCCGCAACCTCGCGGATGGCCGTGCCAGCCTGACGCGCGCCGAGCTCGACCAGATCCTCGACCACATGCCGCTGCTCGAGTCGGAGGGATTCGAGCTGCAGTTGCCCGGCGTGGAGTCGATGCAGCGCCTGTCGGCGCGCGTCGCGATCGTCGAGGGCAAGGGCCAGCAGAACGAGCCGCGCCCGTGGTTCGAGTTCCGTTGGAGCCTCGCGATCGGTGACCAGGAGCTTAGTCAGTCGGAGTTCGACCAGTTGGTCGATGCGCGAACGCCGCTCGTCTTCATCGATCGCCGCCCCGTGCTGTTGTCGCCCAAGGACCGTGAGGCGATCGCCGACTTCAAGGCGCGCATGGAGGACAGCGGCGAGAAGATCACCTTCTTCGAAGCCCTCCGGTTGCGTCTCGGCGGCGCGTCGCACCTGCATGGCCTCGCGATGGAGTCGATCGCCAGCACGCCTCGCCTCGAGAGCCTGCTGCAAGCCCTCGAACAAGCGCGCGGCGTCGAGAGCCGCCCGCTGCCGACGGAGTTCATCGGCGAACTGCGGCCGTACCAGTCGCGCGGCCACTCCTGGCTGCACTTCCTCGTCGACCAGGGCTTCGGCGCGTGTCTGGCGGACGACATGGGTCTCGGCAAGACCGTGCAGGCCATCGTCGTGATGCTCGACTGGCGACGGCAGCGCAAGACCGCCAACACCAACGCGATCCTGATCGTGTGCCCGGTGTCCGTGCTCGGCAACTGGCGCCGCGAGCTCGAGCGGTTCGCGCCGAACCTGCGCGTCACGCTGCACCACGGCAAGAGCCGCACCGAGACCGCCGAGGACTTCCGCGCGATGCTGCGCGCCAACGACATCGTCCTGACCAGCTACAACCTGCTGCAGCGGGACGAAGAGGTGATGCGGGACATCACGTTCGACGGCGTCGTGCTCGACGAAGCCCAGAACATCAAGAACCCGACCACGCGGCAGTCCAAGGTGGCGCGCGCGCTGCGCGGCCACTTCCGCATCGCGTTGACCGGCACGCCGCTCGAGAACCGGCCGCTCGACCTGTGGTCGATCATGGACTTCCTCAACGAGGGCCTGCTCGGGTCGCGCACGCAGTTCTTGCAGACGCTCGAGCACCCGATCGTGAAGCAGCGGCGCCAGGGTTCGATGTCCGCGCTGGCGCGGCTCGTTCGCCCGTTCGTGCTGCGCCGCCTGAAGACGGACCCCGAGATCGTCGCCGACCTGCCGGAGAAGTCCGAGCAGATCGTGACCGCGACGCTGAGCCGCGAGCAGGCGATCCTCTACGAGTCCGTGGTGCGCAAGGGCCTGCAGGAGGTCGAGAAGGCGGCCGAGGGCATCCAGCGCCGCGGCGCGATCCTCACGACGCTGCTGCGGCTCAAGCAGGTGTGCAACCACCCGGCGCACTACCTGATGGACGGCAGCGCCCTGCCGAGCCGATCGGGCAAGCTCGATCTGCTCACCGAGATGATCGAGGAGGCGCTCGACGAAGGCGATCGCTGCCTGATCTTCACGCAGTTCAAGGAAATGGGCTCGCTGCTGAAGACGCACTGCGAGACCTCGCTCGGGCAGTCGGTGCTGTTCCTGCACGGCGGCGTGCCGCAGAAGGAGCGCGACCAGATGGTCACCGACTTCCAGGCGAACAAGCCCGACGGCCCGAAGCTGTTCGTGCTGTCGCTGAAGGCAGGTGGCACCGGCCTCAACCTGACGGCCGCGAACCGCGTGTTCCACTACGACCGCTGGTGGAACCCCGCCGTCGAGGACCAGGCCACCGATCGCGCGTTCCGCATCGGCCAGCAACGCAACGTCTTCGTGCACAAGTTCGTCTGCAGCGGCACGCTCGAAGAGCGAATCCAGCAGATGCTCGATCGCAAGCGCGAGGTCGCCGACAGCTTGCTGGCCGCCGGCGAAAGCTGGCTGACCGAGCTGGACAACGACGAGCTCAAGCGCCTGCTCACGCTCGATCGTCAGGAGGCGCTGGCGTGAACTCCGCCGAACGCAAGTCGGTGTCGCTCGGCGAACGCTGGCGCCGCGAGGCGACGCGCGGCGTCGACGACGCGCGGCTGGCGCAGGCGCTCGATGCGCTGCCCAGCATCCGCAAGCCCATGGTGCGCATCCGCCCCGGCTCCATCCGTTGCGAGATGGAGGGGACGATGGGCAGCATCCACGAGGTCAGCCTGCAGATCCGCACGCTGCCGATGCGCGAACACGTCGTGCTCGTCCGAGTGCTGCGGCGCAGCAAGACCATCGTCGACGCACTCGAGAACGGTCGCGTGCCGCGCAGCTTCGACCGCCTGGTCGCGCGCATCGTCGGCGAACCGCTGTTCCCCGACGCGCGCAGCGTCACGTTCGGATGTTCGTGCGATCTGCCGGAGCGGCCGTGCCGTCACGTGCTCGCGCTGCACGAACTGTTCGCGCGGCGGCTCGACGAACGGCCGTGGGAGATCCTGATGCTGCGCGGCATCGACCTGCAGGCGATGCTCGCGAAGGTCCGGCAGACCGAACCCGACGCCGACCTGCCGCCGCTCGCGTTCGGCGTGCCCGAAGAGCCGGTGCTCTATCCCGACGCCGAGGACGCGGACCTCGGCCAGGTGCTGACCCCGGCCCAGGTTCGCTGGTTCACCGGGTCCCTGTCGGAGCGCTGCACCGACGCGGCGCTGAAGGCACTGTCGGCGTTGTCGCTGACGCCGCCGGCGCCGCCCGAACCACCACCACCGCCGCGGCCCGCGGCGAGCCCGGGGACCCCGCCAACGCCGGTGAAGAAGCAGACGACGGCCGAGGCGGTCGCGGCGGACGTCGAGCGCGTCAGGAAGTCCTCCGAACCATCCTGACGGTCGCCTTCACTTTTTCTTGAAGGCAAAGCGCATCTTCTGGCCGCCCTGGTCCCCTTCGATCGTAAAGCTGCCGTCGGCGTAGTTGCCGATGTGGGTCTCGGCCTTGCCGTCCTTGTTCTTGGTGTCGAACGTGATCTTGTTGCCGTCGAGCTTCCAGGTGCCGCCGACGCCATCGGCCGGCTGGCCGGGGACGCCCTTCAGTTGCGTCGACCCGTCGGCCTTCAGCTCGATGCTCATGTTCATGGCCGCGACCATGCCATCGAGCGTGTCCATCGTCGCCTTCTCCTTCTTCGCCTCCGCGTCCATGCCGGCGAGAATGGCTTCCTTCAACGCCGCTTTGTCGAGTTCGTAGACGCCGACCGCGGCAGAGTTGCCGCCGCCGCAGGCAGCCAACAGGCAGGAAGAAACGGCGAACAGGAACGACGCGAGGGTCTTCTTCATGAGGCCGGCAGCATGCGCGGGTGCTGGCCCCCGCGCCACGACCGCGTGCTAGTCCTTCCGCTTGAAGACGAACGTCTGCGCGCGGCTGCCGTCGAGTTGGCAGATCGTCGCAGTCACGCCTTCCTTGGTCTTCTCGTAGCGGATGCGCTGCGGGTGGTCGTGCTTCTCGTTCTCGAAGACCATCAGCCCGTCCTCGAGCCGCGTCAGCACGAACGCCGTGCCGCCGGCCCCGCCGGGCAGTGCCAGGTAGGCGATCGTGCCACGCATCGCCGCGATGCGCAGGTGCTCGAAGAAGTGCGTGCGGGTCTCGTCGTAGGTGTGCGACGAACCGAGGATCATCGTGCCCTGCAGAGGACGCCAGTGCTCCTCGGTGGTCTTCTTGCCGTCCTGCAGCACCCACGTGCCGCAGATCCACTCCATCCGCTTCAGCAAGGCCGGGTCCATCTTGCCGGGCACCAGCGCCTCCGCTGCCGCCGCCGGCGCGGTCGGCTTGGGCGGATCCTGGGCGAGCGGCGCGATCAGGCAGAGCCCGCAGAACAGCGGGACGATCGTGAGCAGCGAAGTGGTCATGGCAGGTAGGTCTCGCCGGGGAGGCGGGCATGGTCGGGATGCGCGCGCTGCAACTCGGCGGCGAGCGCGAGCAACGGCACGACGACGAGCAGCTGTGGGTTCATGCGATCTCCGCGGGAGCGGACGGAGCCTACGCACCTCGCGGATGCCGCGTCAGACCCGGATGCACATCGCGTAGTTCCGCCACGCTCTTGCCGCGAGGGACGGCGAACGGCCAGGATGCCGGCCATGCCCGACGCCTCCTCTCCGCCCTCGGTCACCAAGGCCGTCTTCGTCGCGGCCCTGATCTCGCTGCTCGTCACCGCGCTGCGCCTCTACGGCGAACAGCACGACTGGGCGCCGACCGTGTTCAACAAGAGCTCGGGTGGCGGAGGTTCGTGGCTCGGCATCACGTGGCTGGTGCTGCCGTTCGGCTTCTGGTTCGGCCGGCGTCTCGCGCAGAACGGTCACCGCCCGGCATCGCACGGCAAGGCGTTGCTGCTGCCGATCGGCGGCATCGTCGCCGCTGCCGGCCTCGGCTACCTGCTCATGCAGTCGATGCCAGCCGGGCGCCCACGCGGCTACGCCTTCGTCGCCCTGTCCTTGGCCGCCGGCCTCTGCACGTTCGTCGCCTGGCGCCGCGCGTGGTTCGTGCTCGCGTTCTATGGCGTGCTCGCTCGCCTGCCGGTCATGCTGGTGCAGTACGAGTCGATCCGCCGCGGCTGGGACAACCACTTCGCCAAGGGACCGCCCGACTCGGACCCGAACGACGTCCTGTTCCTGCTGACGCTCGCGCAGGCCACGATCTGGCCGTTCGGCTGGACGGTGCTCGCCGGCGGATTCTGCGCGGCGATCGGCGCCGCGTCGGTGCGCAAGCGCTGACGTTCGCGCTTCACCAGAACAGGCGGAACGCCCAGCGACCGGCGTCGAATCCGGTGGCGGTGCGCAGGTGGGTGAGGCCGTGTCGTTCGAGCAACGGCTCGAGCCCCTCGACGAGCCCTTCCAGGTCGCTGTCGGCGAGGAACGTCGACACCGCGTTGTCCGGCAGGAAGCCCGCGACCGCGACCACCGTCGCGACGTACATGCGCAGCACGCGCCGCAGCTCGATCTGACCGATGCCGTTGACGCCGGCCGGGGCGTGGCGCATCGCCGGACGCCAGGCGTCGCCGGGATCGGCGCTCGCCGCTGCCTTGGCGCGATCGATCGAGTCACGGATGCGGTCGGCGCCGTCGCGACCGATCGAGACGAACACGAGCCCGCGCCCGATCGCGACCTGCAGCGGCACCAGCAGGCTGCTGTAGTGCGTGATCGTCACGCCTTCGTGTTCCTCCTCGCTCGCCTTCTGCACGTGCGGCTTCCAGTTCTGTCGCATGCGCTCGAAGCCGGCGGCGAACTTCTTCTCGTCGCGCAGACGGAAGACGATGCAGCCATCCTCGACGAAGCCGTCGTCGACGCTCCATCCCGGCGCGCCCAAGAACGCGTAGTCGTCGTGCATCTGTTCGAACACGTCGGCCAGCGGGTCCACGCCCCAGGCCTTGGCGACCGCGGCGGCCGCGGTGCCGGCGGGTTCGTTGCTGAACGCATCGGCGATCGAGCAGCCGGCGCGCCACATCGCTGCGACGTCGAAATGCCCGACCTTCCACGGCGTGCCATCCGCAGGCACGAGATGCAGCAGCGGCGGGATGCCGGTGGTCGCGGGGAAGAACGCGCCGAACACGCCGCGTTCCTGGCCGCCGAACGCAGTCGCGCACTCGATCTGCACGAACGGCCCGGCGGTGCCGATGGCGAACGATGCCGCGTCGACCGCGCCGAAGCCGAACGCTCGCCACGATGCGGCGATCTCGTCGTCGACGCCGCGCAGATGCGTTTCCACGTCCTGCGCGTGGGCAACGACGCGGAGCGAGGTCCGCGCGTCGACCGCGGGCGCGGGGTTCTTCGCCATGCGTTCGCTCGCGGCCAGCGTGCCGGGCTCACCGAGGTGGATCACGACGGCGTCGCCGACGCGTAGCGGCGCGGTCGCGCGGAACTTGCCGAAGCGCGATGTCTGCCACTCGCGATCCCCGTGCACGACCGGTGCGAAGGGGTCGTTCGCGGCCAGTTGGCGCGCAAGGTCCGCGGCCAGGGCGTCGAGATCCGTGTGCGCATCGCCGTGGAACCGCAGCAGCGCGCACGGCGACAACCGCTCCTCGTCATCCGGCGAGACCACCGACGCCACCACGAACTCGACACGGCCCCCATAGTCCAGCCATCGCCGTGCGGTGGCGGCGGCGTCCTGTTCCGGTTGTCCCGCTGCGAGCACCCGGCGGAGCGCGGCGTCGAACGGCTCGAGCCGCGGCTTCCACAGGCTGCCGCCTTCCGCCGAGGCCAGCATCGTGCCGAGGTTGGTCGGCGCGAACTTCGCCCGCCACGCTGCGGGTCCGTCGCACACGATCTGCAGCAGCACGCGCGGTTCGCGCTCGGTCGCGGCTTCGGTCTGCGCCACCGCGGGTGTGGCGACGATCCACGAGCAGAACAGGAAGAACGCGGCGGATGGGTTGCGCATGACGAGTTCGGGCCGAGCGGGCCCGAACGTAGCCGGATCGCGCGCGCGCGTGTCGTGCCCGCGCTACTTCAGGTCCTTCACTTCCTTGACGATCCCCTCGAGCGCTTCCTTGGCGTCGAGGAACACCATCAGCGTGTTCTCGAGCTCGAACAGCGGGTTCTTGATGCCGGCGTAGCCGGGCGCGAGCGACCGCTTGATGACGACCACCGTGCGCGCCTGGTCGACGTCGAGGATCGGCATGCCGGCGATCGGGCCGGTGCTCTCGCGCGCCGCGGGATTCACGACGTCGTTGGCGCCGACCACGATCGCCACGTCGGTGTTCTTGAAGTCGGCGTTGATCCTGTCCATCTCCCAGAGCTGGTCGTACGGCACGTCGCTCTCGGCGAGCAGCACGTTCATGTGGCCCGGCATGCGGCCGGCCACCGGGTGGATCGCGTAGCGCACGGTTGCGCCCTTCTTCTGCAGCAGGTCGGCGAGTTCGCGCACGATGTGCTGGGCTTGCGCCACCGCCAGGCCGTAGCCGGGCACGAACACCACCGACGACGCGCCGTCGAGCAGCATCGCGACCTCTTCGGGCGATGCACTCTTGATCGTCTTGTAGTCCTTGGCGTCCTTGGCGACCGTCTCCTCGCCCATGCCGCCGAGCAGCACGTTGCCGAGCGACCGGTTCATCGCCTTGCACATGATCTGCGTCAGGATGAGCCCCGACGTGCCGACCAGCGCGCCGACGACGACGAGCAGCGGGTTGTTGATGACGAACCCGGCCGCCGCACCAGCGACGCCCGAGTAGCTGTTGAGCAGCGAGACCACGACCGGCATGTCGGCGCCGCCGATCGGCATCACCAGCAGCACGCCGAGCACGCCGGCGACGAGCGCCAACAGGATCGTCGCGATGGTCATCGCCGTGTGGCTGTGCGTGCTGCCCTGCCACACGGCCAGCAGCAGCGCCACCACGCCGAGTGCTGCGTGCACGGCATGCCGCTGCATCCCGGCGAACGGATGCGCGACCTTCTTGCCGCTCAGCTTGAGGTAGGCGACGAAACTGCCGGTCAGCGTCAGCGTGCCGATCAGGATCGTGAACGGCGTGCTGATCGCGTTGACGACGCCCGTGTCGGCGAGCGACTTCGTCGGGTCCTTCATCGTCTCGTTGATCAACAGGGATGCCATGGCGACCAGCGCTGACGACGCGCCACCGAAGCCGTTCAATGCCGCGACCATTTCAGGCATCTGCGTCGTCGGCGTGCGTCTGGCGATCACCGCACCAGCGGCGCCGCCGACGAGCAACCCGGCGATCACCACGATCCAGTTGATGCCAGCAGCGACCAGGAGCGCAGTCACGACCGCCAGCAGCATCGCCCCTTCCGACGTGCGGTTGCCGAGCTGGCAGGTCTTGATGCTCGTCAGCCTCTTGATGCCGAGCACGAACAGGAACGTCGCGACCAGGTAGAGGTAGATCACGACTTCTTCTCCTTCTTCTTGAAGGAGCCGAGCATGCGGTCGGTGACCATGTAGCCGCCGACGACGTTCAGCGTCGCCAGCGCGATCGCGAAGAACGCCAGCACCTGCGAGAACCAGCCTTCGCCGCTGCGCGCGCACATGATGGCGCCGACGATCGTGATGCCCGAGATCGCGTTCGACCCCGACATCAACGGCGTGTGCAGCGTCGGCGGCACCTTGTTGATCAGCTCGAAGCCGAGCAGCGAGGCGATGACGAACGTGAAGAGAAGGAGGAAGTCCTGCACGGCTCAGCTCGCTTGCGCGGCCAGGGCCTGCGCGGTGGGTTCGTGACGAACGACGCCGTCGTGCACGATGGTGACGGCAGTCAGGATCTCGTTGTTCATGTCGAGGTTGACGGCGCCCGCCTTCACGAACTCGCCGAGGAACGCGACGACGTTGCGCGCATACATGCGCGAGGCGTCGGCCGCGCACTGCGCCGGCAGGTTGGTGTCGCCGAGGATCGTGACGCCGTCGACGACGGCGCGCTGGCCCGACACCGAGCCTTCGACGTTGCCGCCCTGGCCCGCCGCCATGTCGACGATCACCGAGCCCGGCTTCATGCCCTTGCGCATCGCGGCGGTCACCAGCACCGGCGCCTTCTTGCCGGGCACGAGCGCCGTGGTGATCAGCACGTCGGCTTCGGTGATGCGCGCGGCGAGGATCTCGCGCTGCTTCGCCAGGAACTCGGCCGACGCTTCCTTGGCGTAGCCGCCCTTGGTCTCGGCATCCGGCGGCGTGCCGGTGTCGACGAACTTGGCGCCAAGCGACTCGACCTGCTCCTTCACCGCCGGGCGGATGTCGTTGGCCTCGACGATCGCCCCGAGCTTCCTCGCGGTCGAGATCGCCTGCAGGCCCGCGACGCCTGCGCCCAGCACCAGCACGCGCGCCGGCGTGATCGTGCCGGCGGCCGTCATCATCAGCGGGAACAGCTTCGGCAGGTGCACCGCCGCGAGCAGCACCGCCTGGTAGCCGCCGCACGTCGCCTGCGAGCTGAGGATGTCCATCTTCTGCGCGCGCGTGATGCGCGGCATGAACTCGAGCCCCATCGCGGTGACCTTGCCGTCGCGCATCGCCTTCACCGACGCGAGCGCCGCACCGGGCGTCAGCGTGCAGATGGCCAGCGAGCCGGCCTTCTGCGCGTGCACCTGGTCAGGAGTCGGCACCTGCACGCCGAGCACGACGTCTGCCGTCGCCCGCGCCGCCGCATCGACGAGCACGGCACCGGCTGCTTCGTAGTCGGCATCGGGAAAGCCGGCGGCAACACCAGCGCCGCGTTCCACCTGCACCTGCAGACCGAGTTTCTGCAGGCCCTTGACCGACTCGGGCACCGCCGAGACCCGCGTCTCACCGGCTGCCGTTTCTCTGGGCACGAACGTCACGACCATGGGGGTTCTGCTCCGTAGGAGGCGTGGAAGAGAATCAGACGCGCGCCGCTCGCGCCACGACGAACCCGAGCTAGTCTGCCGGCCCGATGAGCTTCGTCGCACGTCTCGCCGAACGGGTCCTCGCGGGCGAGGCGCCGATCGTGATCGGCCTCGATCCCCGCCTCGATGCGCTGCCGGCGACCGTCGCTCCCGGCGCGCCCGCGCCCGAGCGCATCGTGGGGTTCTACCGCGAGGCGCTGCCGGTGATCGCGCGCAGCGCGCCGTGCGTGAAGCCCAACATCGCGTTCTTCGAGTGCTTCGGGGGCGCCGGCTACGCCGCCTACGAGCAGGTCTGCGAGCTGGCCCGCCGGCACGGCCTCCTGGTGCTTGGCGACATCAAGCGCGGCGACATCGGCTCGACCGCCGAGGCCTACGCCGAGGGCCACTTCGCGATCGCCGATGCGGTCACCCTGCATCCCTACCTCGGCCTCGACAGCGTGCAGCCGTTCCTGCGCCACTGCCGGCCGGCCGGCACCGCCAGCGCCGGCGGCGGCAAGGCGGTGTTCGTGCTGGTGCGCACCAGCAACCCCGGCGCCGCGGACTTCCAGGATCTGCAGGTCGACGGCGAACCGCTCTGCGACGTCGTCGCCCGCGCGGTCACGCGTTGGGGGCGGGACCTGCCGCAGGCGCACGGCTACACGCCGGTCGGCGCAGTCGTCGGCGCCACCTGGCCGCAGGAACTCGCCCGGCTGCGGGCCCTGCTGCCGCACGCCTGGCTGCTGCTGCCCGGGGTCGGCGCCCAGGGCGGCAAGGTCGCCGATCTGGCGGCGGCGTTCGACGCCCGCGGCCTTGGCGCGCTGGTCAACCAGAGCCGCGGCGTGATGCAGTGTTTCCGTCCCGATGACCGCGACTGGCTCGATCGCATCGGCGCCGCCGCGGCGCAGTTCGCGGCCGAGTGTCGCGCCACCGCGAACCGTCGCTCCACCGTGCAAGGCAACTCGTGACTTCGACGCTGCGCCACATCTCCTTCCGACGCCTGGGCACCTCGGAGGTGCATCAGCGGTACCTCGAAGACGACCGCGATCTCGCGCCGTTCCTCGGCATGCGGGCGCGATCGGTCGAAGAACTGATCAAGCGCGCGCCGACGGGCGCTGGCCGTCTGCTGTCGCGCGAGGCGCTGGTGAAGTCGCTGCGCGCCTACGCCGAGCGGCACGGAGCTCCCCCCGAGACGTTCGCCGCCGCCGAGTCGCTGCTCGATCCGAAGGTGTACGCCGTCGTCACCGGCCAGCAGCCGGGACTGCTCGGCGGCCCGCTGTTCACGTTCCACAAGGTCGCGACCGCGATCCGCCTCTGCCGCGACATCGCCGCGGTGCCCGGAGCGCCGAAGGTGGTGCCGATCTTCTGGAACCACAGCGACGACCACGACCTCGACGAAGCGAACCGCCTGTTCCTGGTCAACCAGCAGCAGGACGTGCAGCGCTTCCGGCTCGAGCTCAACCGCACCAACGAGCCGCTGCGCGCGATCGGCATCGGCCGCGACGTCGAGAAGTTGCTGGCCGAGATCGATCCGTTGCTGCCGCAGAGCCAGCATCACGAGTGGCTGCTCGCCGCCTGCCGGCCGAAGCACCCGGACGAGACGTTCGGCGATCAGATGGCGCGACTCCTGTTCGCGACGTTCGGGCGCCACGGCCTCTGCATCATCGAGCCGCGCGACTTGCCGCCCGAGGCGTTCGAGCCGCTGACCAAGTGGTGGACGAAGTCGAACGAGGTGCGCGAGAAGGTCAAGCAGGCCTGCGACGACCTCGGCGACGTCGGCATCGACGTCACCCTCGATCCGGCGACGACGATGATGTTCGATGTCGCGGGCGGCAAGCGCGAACCGCTGGCCGACGGCGAGTCCTTCTCGCGCGCCGAGAACCTGAGCCCTGGCGTGCTGCTGCGGCCGCTGTGGCAGGACGCGTGCCTGCCGACGATCGCGTTCGTGGTCGGACCTGGCGAGCTGTCGTACCTGTGCGCCGTGGCGCCGCTCTACCGCCTGCTCGGCGTGCCGCTGCCGGTGTTCGTGCCGCGCGCCTCGCTGACGCTCGTCGAGCCGTCGATGCAGCGCCTGCTCACGCGCTTCTCGCTCGACCTGCCCGACCTCGACCAGACGCCCGAGAAGCTCGCCGAGAAGCTGCTCACCGCCGACGACGGCAGCGACATCGAGGACGCGCTCGACGACCTGCAGGGCAAGGTCCGCGCCGCGCTCGACGCGATCGGCCCGAAGTTGTCGGCGCTCGACGCCTCGATGCTCGCAGCCCTCGATCGCGCGCGCAGCAAGGCCGGTGAAGAACTCGACCGCTTGCTGCAGAAGGTGCGCAACGCGCGGCAGAATCGCGAGGGCACCGGCATCAAGCAGTTGCGGCGGCTGTGCAGCACCATGCGGCCGAAGAGCCGCGTGCAGGAACGCGTGCTCGGGCCGCTCGGCTACCTCAACGCCTACGGGCCAGCACTCGCCGACGCGCTGATCGACGCCGCGAATCCGTTCCACATCGAGCACGGCGTGCTCGAGCTCGGGGGTGGGTGACGTGGCCACGCTGCCGACCTGTTCGGTGCTGGCGCTGGGGCCGCATCCCGACGACATCGAGATCGCGGCGGCCGGCACGCTGCTGCTGCTGCAGAAGGCCGGGCACCAGGTGGCGCTCGTCGACTGCACGCGCGGCGAGAAGGGTTCGCGCGGCACCGCCGCCGAACGCGACGCCGAGGCCGCCGCGGCCGCGAAGCTGCTCGGCGCCGCCTGCCGGCACGGCCTCGGGCTGCCCGACACCGGCGTGCGCGCCGACGACGCGAGTACCGACGCGCTGGTCGCCGTGCTGCGCGCCGTGCGCCCGGTGTTGTTCTTCGCACCACACGCCGACGACGTGCATCCCGACCACGTCGCCGCGGCCCAGCTCGCGTCGCGCGCGTTCTTCCTGGCCGGACTGCGCCACTACGCCCCGCAGCTCGGCGCGCCGCACCGTCCGCGCGTCCTGCTGCGGTACCCCGGCAATCGCCCGGTGCCGCCGACGCTCGTCGTCGATGTCAGTGCGGTCGCTGCCGCCAAGGCCGGCGTCGTGCGCTGCTACCGTTCGCAGCTCAACCCACCCGACCGCGCGCATCTGGTGCTCGGTCTCGACGTCGCCGAACGCGCCGACGTGCGCGACCGGTTCTGGGGGGGGTCGATCGGCGTGCGCGCCGGCGAGCCGTTCGTGCACGAGGGGCCGCTGCCGGTGGGCGCGGTCGCGGCCCTGCTCGGCTGAGTTTCCCGAGCGGGACATTGTCGTCGTCCTGGTCAGCGGTAATGCCAGAAATGACCCGGTCGGGATATTTCTCTGGCCAAGGCTCAGGGATTGGTCCAGAATATCCCGATCGGGGCATCCATGGTGACTGTTATCTCTCCTGCTGACCTCGGCACCCTCGTCCGCACCACTCGCAAGGCTCAAGGGCTGCGCCAACCCGACCTCGCCGGCGCGTGCGGGACGAGTGTGCGATTCGTGGTCGAGCTCGAACGCGGCAAGACGACCGCCCAGGTCGGGAAGGTGCTGCGCGTGCTGCAGATGCTCGGGCTGCGCCTCGAGGTGACGCCGGCGACGCGGTCATGACGCGTCACCTCGTGCTGTGGTTCGAGCAACGATCGGTCGGTGACTTCCGCCAGCTCGCCGACGGTCGCCAGGAGTTCCAGTACCACGAGACCTGGTGCGACGCCATCGACGGCTTCGCGATCTCGCTGGCGCTGCCGCGGCGACGCGAGCCCTTCGGCAATCGCGAGACGCGCGCGTTCTTCGGCGGCTTGTTGCCCGACGACGAAGTCCGCAAGCGCCTCGCTCGGCATCTGCAGGTGTCTTGGCACAACGAGTTCGCCCTGCTCGCGGAGGTCGGACGGGAATGCGCCGGCGCCTTGGCCTTGTGGCCACCGGAACTGCGACCGACCGTTCCGGGTAGGCAGCCGCCGCAGCCGATCGACGACGTCGCACTCGCTCGGTTGCTGCGCGACCTGCCGCAGCGACCCTTGCTGGCCGGCGGCGAACTGCGGCTGTCGCTCGCCGGGGCCCAGGACAAGATCGCGGTCGTCGTGCACGGCGGGGCGATCGCACTGCCGCCGGTCGGCATGCCGAGCACGCACATTCTGAAGGTGCCGATCGCCAACTTCGCGGCGACGGTCGCGAACGAGTTCTTCAGCATGCAGCTCGCGGCTGCCGCCGGGCTGGTGACGCCGCCGACGTCGATGCGCATCGTCGATGGCATGCCGATCCTGCTGGTCGAACGCTTCGACCGGGTGCGGACACCGGATGGCATCGTGCAGCGGCGACACCAGGAGGACTTCTGTCAGGCGCTCGGCGTGCCACCGGAGCTGAAGTACCAGGCTGAAGGCGGGCCGGGGTTGCCAGCGATCTTCGAACTGCTCACCGCGCACTCGACTCGGGCGGCGCTCGATCGTCTGGCGCTGCTGCAGATGGTGTTCTTCCACTTCCTGCTCGGCAACGCCGACGCCCACGCGAAGAACTTCTCGTTGTTGCTCGGCGTCGATCACGTGCGCTTGGCGCCCGTCTACGACGCGATGTGCACACTCGTCTATCCGTCGCTCTCGTCGCGGCTGGCGATGAAGATCGACAAGCACTTCGAGTTCGACGAGATCACCGTGGAGCACTGGGAAGCGTTCGCGCGCACGGTGGGTCTGGCGCCCGGGATGGTGCGCCGTCGCCTGGAAGAACTTGCCGCCACGCTGCCGGATCTCGCTCGGAGTGTCGCCGCGCGTCACCCGGAGATCGCCGACGAACCGATCGTGGGCAGCATCCTTGCCTGCATCGGCGCACGTTGCCGGGCGGTGCTGGGTCAACTGCGGCCCGGCGCGTGACGCCAGGCGCGGCTCCCAGCGGCGGTTCTTCCGGGCAGACGCTCGTCTGCGGCCGCGGCTTCCCCCAAGATGCCGCTGCACCATGAAGCGCATCGCGGTCATCAACCAGAAGGGCGGCGTCGGCAAGACCACGACGACGGTCAATCTCGGCGCGGCGTTGGCGAAGAGTGGCTTCCGCGTGCTGCTGCTCGACATGGACCCGCAGGCGAACCTGACGGTGCACGTCGACAAGCGGCCCGACCTCGAGAGCAACACGCTCACCAGCCTGCTGGTCGAGGACACGCCGCTGCAGGCGCTCGTGCAGCCGACCACGTTGCCAAACCTGGACGTGGTGCCGAGCGACACGTCGCTCGCCGGCGTCGAGCAGGTGCTCGCCAACCGCATCGGCCGCGAGACGATCCTGCGCGAAGCGCTCGAAGCGTTCCCCGCCGCCAAGGACTACCAGTTCGTGCTGTTCGACTGCCCGCCGTCGCTCGGCGTGTTGAGCGCGAACGCGCTGGTCGCCGCCGACTGGGTCGTGATCCCGATGCAGGCCGAGTACCTGTCGCTGCAGGGCATGGCCAAGTTGCTCGAGGTGATCCAGCTGGTGCAGAAGCGGTTGAACCCGGCCCTGCAGATCGCGTGCGTGCTGCCGTGCATGCTCGATGCGCGCACGAACCTCAGCACCGAAGTCCTGCGCGAGATCGGTGCGCACTTCGGTTCGCTGCTGGCGACCACGCGCATCCGCAACAACGTCAAGCTCGCCGAGGCGCCGAGTTTCGGCCGCACGATCTTCGAGCACGCGCCCGACAGCAACGGCGCGCGCGACTACGAGGCGTTCGCCGCCGAGTTCCTGACCAAGATCGGCATGGCGGTCGCACCCGCGTCGGCGCCGACGCCGTCGGCCGCAGCACCGGTCGAGGCGCCGTCGCCACCGCCGCCTCCGGCCCAAGGCGGCATGGCGGCTGGCGCCGAAGCCTGATCGCAGCAGTCGCTTCATGCCGTCGCCGCGCGCGGCCGATAGCCGCATGGCATGGCGAGCGACCGCAACCTCGATCACCTCACCACGCTGCTCGGCCAGTGCCTCGGCAGGATCGACGAGCGCGCCTACCAGTTGCAGCAGCTCGGAGACGACGACAGCGACCTCGATCCGCACGAGGTGCTCGAGTCGGAGACGACCGCGCTGCAGGACCTCGTCGGTTCACTGCTCGATCGCTGCGCCGAGATCGAGCACGCGAATCTCGCGAACATCGTGACCCGCGCCATCACGGAGTGCCTCCAGGAAGTCGGCAGGCCGGTGGTGGTGCGACGCCAGCTCGCCGAAGGCCTCCCGGACATCGCCTGCCAGCCCGCCCAGCTCGCCTACGCGGTGCAGCGCGCGCTGGTCATCGCGGCCGGCCGCCTCGAAGTCGGGGGTGAGCTGGTCGTGACGACGCGCGCCGACGGCGACTCGGTGCTGCTCGAGATCGAAAGCCGCGGGGCGATGCGGGACCGCCATCTGCAGGAACGCGCCGAGACGCTCTGCGACTTCGTCGCCGCGTTCCACGGCAACTGCCGGATCGAGCTCGAGGACAGCGGCAACCTGCTGGTCGCGATCGAACTGCCGCGCGCCTCGACGGTCGACGACTGACGGCCACGGCGCCGGTAGCATCCGCGCCCATGCGCATCGGCATCGTCTGCTATCCGACGGTCGGCGGCAGCGGCGTGGTGGCCACGGAGATGGCGCACGCGCTGGCGCTGCGTGGACACGAGGTCCATCTGCTCAGCTACGACCGCCCGAGCCGACTGCGACGCGGCGTGCCGGGGCTGCAGTTCCATCAGGTCGCGGTGTCGGCGTATCCGCTGTTCCGCTACCCGCCGTACGACCTGGCGCTCGCCACGCGCATGCTCGAGGTGCGCGAGGAAGCGAACGTCGAGTTGTTCCACGTGCACTATGCGATCCCGCACGCGGTGAGCGCGTTCCTGGCGCGCAGCATGTGCGGCGGCAAGTGCCTGAAGTTCGTGACCACGCTGCACGGCACCGACATCACCGTCGTCGGCAGCGACCGCAGCTACATGCGGCCGACGCGTTTCGCCCTCGAACAGTCCGACGCGGTCACGGCGGTCAGCAAGTTCCTGGCCGACGAGACGCACCTCGTGTTCGGCGTGAAGAAGGACATCGAGGTGGTGCCGAACTTCGTCGACGTCGATCGCTTCCGCCCCAACGGCCGGTTGCCTTGGCGCGATCGTCCGGAGCAGGAGCGCGTCCTCGTGCACGCGTCGAACTTCCGCCCGGTGAAGCGCGTCGCCGATGTCGTGCGCGCGTTCGCGGCGATCCGGCGCGAAGTGCCGGCGCGGCTGCTGCTGATCGGCGATGGACCCGACCGCGAACACGCCATGGCCGTGGCCAGCGACCTCGGCTGCCTGCACCGCGTCGAGCATCTCGGCATGCAGGAGCAGCTCGAGACGCTGCTGCCGCAGGCCGACCTGTTCCTGTCGTCGTCGGAGACCGAGAGCTTCGGCTTGTCGATGCTCGAGGCGATGAGCTGCGGCGTGCCCTGCGTGAGCACGGCGGTCGGCGGTGTTGCCGAGGTGATCGGCGACACCGGCCGGCTGGTGCCGTTCGCGAACCCCGAGGCGATGGCCAAGGCCGCGCTCGGCCTGCTGCAGGACGCGGATCTGCACGAACGGACGGCGAACCGCGCCCGGCAGCGCGCTGTCGACCACTTCGCCACCGACCGCATCGTCGCGCAGTACGAACGGCTCTACGCGCGCGTCGTCGGGTGAGCGGGTGGCGGTCGGCCCACACATTGCCTTCTGCGACTTCAACGCCGGCGCTCCGGTGAGCGAGGAAGTGCTCGCCGACTTCGTCGCAACGGAACGCAGCTGCCCGGGTAACCCCGCGAGTGCGCATGGCGCCGGCCGTCGCGCGCGTGCCGTCCTCGAGGATGCACGACAGCGCATCGCCGACGTGTTCCGCGTCGACGCCGCGGACGTGCTGTTCACGAGCGGGGGCACCGAGGCTGCCAACCTGGCGGTACGTGGCCTCGGTGATGAAGCGCTGCCGGTGTTCGCGAGCGCGGTCGAGCATCCGGCCGTGCACGAGCCGGCGACGGCGCGCGGCGAGCGGACGTTCGCGACCGGCGCCGACGGGTGCGCCGTGCCAGTGGACCCCGGTGGGCCGGTCGGACTCGTCTGCCTGGTGCACGCGCAGAGCGAACTCGGCACCGTGCAACCGATCGACGCCGCAGCCGCCGTCGCAGTCGCGCGAGGGATCCCACTGTTCGTCGACGCGGCGCAGTCGCTCGGTCGCTTGCCACTGCTACCGGTTGTGGCACGAGGCGCGTTCGTCGCACTGTCGCCGCACAAGGCTGGTGGTCTGCGTGGTCATGGCGTGCTGCTCGGCCACGACCTCCACCGGCGGCTGCGGCCGCTGCTGCGCGGCGGCGCCCAGGAGCTCGGGCTGCGTCCCGGCACGCAATCGCCGGCACTCGCGAGCGCCAACGCCCTCGCCATCTGCCGCGCGGCGCAGGAGCAACCGCAGCGCGCCGCGAACATGGCCGCGTGCCGCGACGCGTTCCTCGCCGGCGTGCAGGCGAGCGGCGCGCGGCACCGCGTGTTGACGCCGCTCGCGAACAGCGTGCCGAACACGGCCATGCTCCACTTCGAGGGTGTCGACGGCCGCAACCTCGTGCCAGCGCTCGATCTGGCGGGCATCCAGGCTTCGCACGGCAGCGCCTGTTCGTCCGGCGCACCGACGGCGCCTCGCGTTCTGCTCGCGATCGGACTGTCGCCGAGCGAGGCGCGCGCCTGCGTGCGCTTCAGCTTCGGCTGGTCGCAGGACGCGCGAACGCTGCACGACGTCGGCCGGCGCGCCGGCGAGGTCGTCGAAGCGCTGCAGAAAAAAAACTGAGCGCGTTTCGCGCGCGCGTCCGCATCGTGCTGGCACGCTCCAAGTCGTTGCCGTTGGTGAGCGAGCGTGCATCGTGTTCACCCGCGATGGAGCGTTTCGTGAACTGGTTGTGAGCAAAGTTGTGCATGCGCTCTTGCAAGCTCCGATGGCGCCGGTAAGACGAAGCGCGTCAGTCGCCGAGCGACTCGAGGATGCCTACCTCGCGCCGCTCGTTCTGTTCGCAGCGCAAGCCAACCCTCTCGTCGAGCATCTCACTGTCGGCTGGTGGAGCCAGCCGTTCAGGGGACTCGCAGGATCCGACCGCCACGACTTGCGCGACCGGTCCGTACCCAACCCACCCTCGACTTCGTCGCCCTCGCACCACCATGGTGGACGCCCAAGCTCCCGAGCCGCTGCCATCGATGGCCAACACGCCTTCGACTGCTGAGCGGGAACTGCTGCGGTCGCTGCTGCAGCAACTCGCGACGCGTGTTCGTCGCGAGCAACTCGAGACCTGGTTCCGTTCTCTCGATGTCCGCCGGGCGGACGCCCAGGAGATCGAGCTCTCGGTCACGAGCCAGTTCGTGCGCGACTGGCTGCAGAAGAACTTCCTCGGCGTGTTGCAGGACTCGGTCGCCGCGCTGAATCTCGCCGACGCGGGTATCGCCAACGCCGGCACCCGTCCACGCCTCGTGCTGTCGCATCGCGACGAAGATGGTTGGGATGGCCTGCGCTGGGCGCAACCGACGGCGGCATCGGATGAGGTCGACCGCTTGCTGCGCACGCGCGACGTGCGCACGCCGCCAGCGCCGACCGGAAGCGTGCCGGCGGCGCCGGCCGCCAGCGGCATCGCGACCCAGCCCGCTGCGCGGCGCCTGGGCAACCCGCTCAACCCCAACTACACGTTCGATCGTTTCGTCGTCGGCCCGTGCAACCGTCTGGCCCACGCCTCGGCGCTCGCGATCGGCGAGAACCCGGGTTGCGCCTACAACCCGCTGTTCGTGCACGGGAACGTCGGCCTGGGCAAGTCGCACCTGCTGCAGGCGATCTGCCACACGGTGCAGCGGCGCGACCCGAATGCGCGCGTCGTCTACATGAGCTGCGAGGACTTCACGAACGCCTTCATCCAGGCGATCCAGAGCCACGAGCTCACGGCGTTCCGCGACTACTACCGCAGCGCCGACGTGCTGGTCATCGACGACGTGCAGTTCCTCGCGAACAAGGAGAAGACTCAGGACGAGTTCTTCCACACGTTCAACACGCTTTACGACAGCCAACGACAGATCGTGTTGTCGTCCGACCGGCCGCCGGTCGAGATCCCGACGGTTGAAGAACGCCTGGTGTCGCGCTTCAAGTGGGGCCTCGTCGCCGAAGTCGAGGCGCCCTGCTTCGACACGCGCGTCGCGATCGTCAAGCGCAAGGCTGCCAGCCGTGGGGTCGAACTGCCCGACGACGTCGCTCGCTTCCTTGCCGAGCGCGTGACGTCGCACATCCGCGAACTCGAGGGAGCCGTGATCAAGGTCGTCGGCATCTCGGCGATCACCGAGCAGCCGCTCGACCTGGCGCTCGCGGAGAGCTGCATCCGCGGCATCCCGATGCGTCATGCCCAGGTCTCGATCGACGACGTGATGACGTTGATCACGACCGAGTTCGCGATCACCGCCCGGGAACTCACCGGCAAGAGCCGCACCCAGACCGTCAGCCTGCCCCGGCAGATCGCGATGTTCCTGCTGCGCGAACACACCGAGAGTTCGCTCGAGGACGTCGGCCGCATCTTCGGCAACCGCGACCACACCACGGTGCTCTACGCCGTGAACAAGATCCGCGAACGTGCGCAGAAGGACCGCATGTTCAAGGAACTGCTCGACGGGCTGAGCAACCGCCTGCTGACCCGCTCGTTCCGAGGGTGAGCTGCCGAGGGTGACCTGCGGCGACCCGGTCACCGGGCCACTGCTGCAGTCGGCGCTCCTCGCCGATCGGTTCGGTCTCGGCCGCTCGTTCTTTTGACGCGTTGTCGTTGCCGCTCTGGCCGCGTAGCAGGGCCTGCGACCTCCGGCGTCGCAAGCTCTGTGCAGAGGCGTGGGGGCAAATTTGGAGGCCTCGGGGAGATCTGTGGACCGTCCTCACGAGCGTCGGCGGACTGCGCGGGAGGCCGCGGACCTGGCCTGGAGTTCACGGGTTTTCTCGTGCTGTTCCCGACGGTTTCTCCAGGCCTTCTGGACGCTGCCGAAGCCGCAGAAACGTTCGATCCGCGGTCGATCGACGGCTAACCTTCCCCACTCGTGACGACACGGATGAAGGTGATGAGAGATAGTTTCTCTCTCACCTGACTTCATCGTCCCGTCGCGCGCGCACCACCCGCCCCACGCCGCTCGTCGTGGCGGCCATGCAACCGAGACTCCAGCTTCGAACGATGAAGATCCTCTGCGACCGCACGGCCCTGCTCGAAGCCGCCAACGTGGTGTCGTCCGTGGTTCCGCTGAAGACCACCAAGCCGGTCCTGCAGAACATCCTGCTGCGGGCCGAGGGCGAGGGCATCACCTTGTTCGCCACGGACCTGGAGATGGCCGCCCGCATCGAGCTGGGTTCGGTGAAGGTCAGCAAGAAGGGAACCGTGCTGCTGCCCGCCCGCGAGACGGCAGCCCTGCTGCGCGAGATCAGCGACCCGACGGTGACGCTCGAGAGCACCAACCAGCGCTGCAAGATCGAGAGCGGCGGCGGATCGTTCGTGCTGCTCGGCGAGGATCCCGAACAGTACCCTGACGAAGCGAAGGTGCAGTCGGGCAAGGTCCTCGAGCTGTCCTGCGGCCGCATGCTGCGGATGATCCAGGAGACGGTGTTCGCGGCGGCGAGGGAGGAGACGCGCTACGCGATCCACGGCGTGTTGCTCGACGCTGGCGGCGGCTGCGTTCGCATGGTCGCCACCGACGGCCGGCGCCTGGCCATCAGCTACGAGAACACCGACACCAAGACCCAGTTCAAGGTGGTCGTGCCACTGCGCGCACTCAACACGCTGTCGCGCGCGCTGACCGAGGGCAGCAAGGAGACGCTGCGCATCGAGGTCGGCGACAAGCAGATCGTGTTCACGACCGGGAAGGCCCAGCTGGTCAGCCAACTGCTCGACACGCGCTTCCCCGACTACGAAGGCGTGCTGCCGAAGGCTGCCGACACCACCGTCGAGGTGCCGCGTGCCGTGCTCGAAGGGGCGCTTCGACGTGCGGCGATCCTGTGCGCGGCCGACATGCGCATGGTGCGGTTCGCGGTCGGCGACCAGTCGCTGCGCATGACCGCGGAGAGCAGCACCCGCGGCCGTGCGGACGTCGTCGTCGATGCCGTGGTCAAGGGTGCTGGCGGCAGCATCAACTTCAACCCCGACTACATCCTCGAGGCCCTGCGTGTCTGCCAGATGGAACAGATCCGCCTCGACATGTCGGACGACTCGATGCCGGCGAAGTTCACGCTCGGCGAGTCGTTCACCTACGTGGTCATGCCGATCAGCGGCGCCTGAACGACCCGTGGCCGAACCCAAACCAGTCGGCGACCTGTTGCGCGACATCGTGCGGCAGGCCGGAACCCAGAAGTCACGCAGTGTCTACCGGGAGGCTCTCGACGAGATCCTGGCCCCGCATCTGCGACCACACTGCCAGGTGATCGGATGCCGAGCCGGTCGGCTCGTGCTGGAAGTCGACTCCGCGCCGCTGTTCGCCGAACTCTCCGGCTTCCGCCGCGAAGAGATCCGCAGCCGCATCAACCAACTCGTTCCAACCCAACCGATCGCCCAGTTGACGTTCCGACTGGGGGGCACCGGACATGTCTGACCAGAACAACGAACCCCGCTACGACGCCAGCTCGATCAAGGTGCTCGAAGGCCTCGACGCCGTCCGCACCCGTCCGGCGATGTACATCGGCGACACCGGCATTCGCGGCCTGCACCACCTGGTGTGGGAGGTCGTCGACAACTCGGTCGACGAAGCGCTGGCCGGGCGCGCCAGCCGCATCGACGTGCGCGTCTACAAGGACGGCTCGATCTCGGTGAAGGACGACGGTCGCGGCATCCCGGTCGACATGCACGAGAGCGGCAAGCCCGCGCTCGAGGTGATCCTGACCAAGCTGCACAGCGGCGGCAAGTTCGACAAGGGCAGCTACAAGGTGTCGGGCGGTCTGCACGGTGTCGGCATCAGCTGCGTCTGCGCGCTCGCCGAGGTGCTCGACGTCGAGGTCTGTCGCGACGGCAAGATCTGGCGGCAGACCTACGAACGTGGCCAGAAGGCCAGCGAACTCGCGGTCATCGGCAAGGCCGAGAGGACCGGCACGATGCTGCGGTTCAAGGCCGACCCGCAGATCATGGAGGTCACCGAGTTCTCGTACGAGGTGCTGCGCAAGCGCCTGCGCGAACTCGCCTACCTGATGGGCGCCGCGAAGCTGCACATCACGCTGCACGACGAACGGATCGACAAGTCGGAGGAGTTCCTGTTCCCCGACGGACTGGTCGAGTTCGTGAAGGACCTGACGACCGGCAAGTCGCCGTTGCACAAGGACGTCATCTACTTCAATCGCGAGATTCCGTCGGCGGAGGACCCGGCCAAGGTCTACGGCGTCGAAATCGCGCTGCAGTACAACGACGGCTACAACGAGTCGGTCTTCTCGTTCGTCAACAACATCAACACGCTCGAGGGCGGCACGCACCTCGTCGGCTTCCGCACCGCGTTGACGCGAGCGCTCAACAACTGGGCGCGGCAGGAGAAGCTGCTGAAGGACAAGGACACCGTGCCCTCGGGCGAAGACTTCCGCGAAGGCCTCGCGGCCGTCGTGTCGGTCAAGGTCCCGGATCCGCAGTTCGAGAGCCAGACCAAGATCAAGCTCGGCAACCGCGAGGTGCAGTCGATCGTCGAGACCGTGGTCGGCGACGGCATCCGCACGCACTTCGAAGAGAACCCGGCCGTCGCCAAGACGGTCTACGGCAAGGTGCTCGACGCGCTGCGCGCGCGGGAAGCGGCGCGCAAGGCCCGCGACCTCGTGCGTCGCAAGTCGGCGCTCGAAGGCGGTGGTCTGCCGGCGAAACTCGCCGACTGCCAGAAGGGGACGCCGCGCGACGAAGCCGAGCTGTTCCTGGTCGAAGGTGACTCGGCAGGCGGCACCGCCAAGCAGGGACGCATGGGCCACCAGGCGATCCTGCCGTTGCGCGGCAAGATCCTGAACGTCGAGAAGGCGGCCGTCGACAGCATCCTCGACCACGAGGAGATCCAGACGATCGTCAGCGCGATCGGCACCGGCTTCTTGACCGAGGAGTTCGAGCCGGACCGGCTGCGCTACGGCAAGGTCATCGTGATGACGGACGCCGACGTCGACGGCTCGCACATCCGGACGCTGCTGCTGACGTTGTTCTATCGGAAGATGCCGGAGCTGGTGATGCGCGGTCACGTCTACGTCGCGCAGCCGCCGCTCTACCGGCTCAAGATCGGCAAGACCGAGCGTTATGCGGTGACCGAGGAGGAGAAGACCAACCTGCTCGCAGAACTCGGCCTGGGCGGCACCAAGCTGTCGCACCAGACTGGCAAGCAGTGGCGTGGTCGCGAGCTGCGTTCGCTGATGGATCTCGTCGGCAAACTGCGCGCGCTCGAGAACCGGCTGCCGCAGGACGCCGGCGTGCCCTTCCAGCAGTACCTCGCCGCGGCGACGGTCCCGGACCGCGTGCTGCCCGTCGTGTGGTTCGTCGTCGGCGGCAAGGGCCGCTTCCTCGACACCGAGGCGCAACTTGCGGCGGAACTGCAGAAGCTGAAGGCAGCGAAGGGCCGCGAGCTGTCGGTCTACGAGGGCCCCGAATCGCCTGGCCGCCGCGAGACCGCCGATGCCGAGGCCTACGCCCTGCATCTCGGCAACGACGTGCGCGCGATGATGCAGAAGATCGACGCGATGGGTGTGCCGGTCGGTTGGCCGACGACGGCCGCCGCTTCGTCGTGGCAGGTCGTCGGCGGCGAAGGCGTTGCGCCGCAGACCTGCGAGAACCTGTTCGCCGCGATCGAGGCGATCCAGAAGACGTGCGAGAAGGACCTCGACATCCAGCGCTACAAGGGCCTCGGCGAGATGAACCCGGCGCAGTTGTTCGAATCGACGATGGACCCCGCGCGCCGCACCCTCAAGCGCGTCACCGTCAGCGACATGGTCGAAGCGGACCGCGTCTTCACGGTGCTGATGGGCCCCGAGGTCGAACCGCGCCGGGAGTTCATCGAGAAGCACGCCCTCGAGGCGACGAACGTCGACATCTGAGTTCTGCCGCCGCGCGGGCGACGGTTCGCGCGACGCCATGGCCACGGTGGCCGCCAGCCATCCGGTTCCTGAGGTTCCCCGCCGATGCACCGTTATCGCTACCTGGTCGGTCTGCTGACGCTCGTGATCGCGGTGGCAGGGGCGGTGTGGGTGGTGCGCACGCTGCGCCACCTCGACGAACGGCCGGGGCTCGTGCTGCAGGTCGAGTTCCGCGAGGCGCGCGGGCTGCGTGCCGGCACCGACGTGCGCTACCGCGGCGTCAACGTCGGCAACGTGCGCGCGGTGACGGTTTCGTTCGACGGCGCGAAGGCGGTCGCGCAACTGCGGCTCGATCCGGCGGGCGCCGCGCATGCGTGCGTGAACAGCGCGTTCTGGATCGTGACCCCACGGTTCGCGGGCATCACCGACGGCGCCACCGGCCTCGACACGCTGGTGCGCGACTCGTACGTGGCGTTCCAGACGCCCGACGAACGTGGTTCGCCGCTGATGGCCGGGAGCCTGATCGCGGGCAAGGAACGGCCGCCCGTGGGCACCGAAGCCGAAGGCCTCGAAGAGGTCGAGCACGGCGACCTCCTGATGACCTTGATGGTGCCCGAGAACCACGGCCTGCGGCCCGGATCGGCCGTGGTCTACCGCGGCGTGCGCGCCGGCGACGTTCGCAACGTGGCATTGGCGGCGGCCGGCACGCACGTGGAGGTCGCCGTGCGCATCGCGCGTCGGCATCGGCAGACCGTCACCGACAAGGCGCAGTTCTGGGTCGCTCGGCCCACGGTCAGCGGGGCGTTGTTCTCGGGCTTCACGCTGAGCGACGTCAGCTCCCTGCTGACGCCGTTCGTCGCCTACTACGGCGAACCCGGCAAGGGCGTGCCGGTGCAGGATGGCTTCCGCGCCGCGGCGCTGGCGTCGCGGCCGAGCGTCGAACCAGCACCGGTGCCCACCGAAGCGCTGCGCCAACCACGCCCGGCGGCAACCGTGCCGACCGACGGCTTGGTGCTCGTGCACCTCACCTACGAAGCGATCGAGCGCGACACGTGGAGCGCTGACGATCCGATCCATCGCCGCGGCTCCGGCGTGCTGTTCCTCGATCGTTCGGGACGCCCGGTGGTCGTCACCGCACGCAGTCTCGTCGATGGCAGCTACACCGAACGCGACACGTGGGGCGGGGACCCGGAGATCGACGACGAGCGCATCCAGGTCCAGCTGGCCGGTGGACTCGTGTTGCGCGCGGGTCGCGTCTGGGTCGACGGTGGTGGCGCGGATCTGGCGGCGCTGGTGCTCGAAGGGGCGCCGCCCGACCTGAGCGGCACTCCGCCGGCACGGTTCCGATTCGCCGGCGGGACGACCGGGACCGCGGCATCGCTGCGGGCCGCGGGGCCCGGAGGTGCTGCGCTGCCGCCGGTCGAACTCGGCACGCCAGCCCTCGCCGAAGCGCCGGGTGCCGCGGTGCTCGACGGCGACGTCGTGATCGGTGTCGTCGGCTCGGCACCATCGCCGGCCGTCGTCGCGCTCGAACGGCTGCCTGCCGATCTGCGGCCGCAGTGACGCGATGCCGCCGGCCCTCGTCTTCCGCGGCTTTGGCCTCGCGCACCGCCGCCCGGGCAGCGAAGAAGTGCTGCTCGCCAACGTCGACCTCGAGCTCGAGGCGCACGGCTTCTTCCTGTTCGTGGGCGCGTCGGGCGGCGGCAAGTCGTCGCTGCTGCGCGTGCTTGCCGGTCTCGTCGAGTCTCGCGAGCCAGCCCCGAGGCTGTCGGGCGAACTGATCGCGTGTGGGCAGTCGCTGACCGGCGACCACCCCGAGGAACTGCGCGGCAAGGTCGCGGCGATCCTCCAGGACGAAGGACTGCTGGACGAACTGACGCCGCGCGCGAACGTCGAACTGGCGCTGCGCGCTGCCGGGCAGCCGGCGATCCTGGCGCCGGGGCTGCTGGCGCAGGTCGGCCTCGAGCAAGCGCCGGAACGCACGGCGCAACTCTCCGGCGGCATGCGCAAACGCCTCGCCGTGGCGCGCGCGCTGGCGAGTTCGCCGCAGTTGTTGCTGTGCGACGAACCGACCGCCGGCCTCGACGCACCGGCTGCCCGCACGATCGCGGCGCTGCTTCGTGACGCGCACGATCGCGATCCGGGCCGCACGACGATCGTCATCACGCACGACCATGCTGCCTTCGAGGGGCTGGTCGACGGTGTGCTGGTGCTCGATCGGAACGCCCGCACGCTGCGCCGCGAGGCTCCTGGCCATCGGCCGGAGGCAAGCGCTGCGCCGCGCGACGCCGCGGCGGTGGTCGCCGAGCCGGCCGCCGTGCACGGAGCGCGCCGCCTGCTGCTGCAAGTCGCGGCGGTTGCCGAAACCGTGGTCGAGTCGCTGCGGCGCCTGCCGCCGTTCGAGCTGGGCCAGGTTGCGCGCACGACGATGCGCTTCTCGCTCGAACCAGCACTGTTCGTCGCGGTGGCCGGCGCGGTGATCGGCGGCCTCGCGACCTTCTTCGCGCTGCGCAACAACCCGCTGCACGGCGGCTTCGAGTCGGCGCTGCTGACCGGCACCGGCAAGGTCGCGACGGCGGTGCTGGTGCCGCTGCTGAGCGGGTTCTTCTTCGCCGCGCGCATCGTCGCCGGCGCCGCCGCGCGCCTTGGCACGATGAAGCGTACCAACCAGATCGCCGCGTTGCAGATGATGGGGGTGCGGCCGGCGGACTGGCTGCTGACCCCGCTGGTCTGGGCGATGGTGATCGCGATGCCGGTGGTCACGTTCGGCGGCGTGATGGCGGCGGCCGGGGCGGGGGCGTTCGCGGCTGCCTCGGTGTCGGGAATCTCGACAGAGGGCTGGGCGGCGGCCTGGTTCGCGACCGTCGATGCCCGCGACGTCCTCGTCGTGCTCGCGAAGTCCTCGCTGTCGGGCTACCTGGTCGCCGTCGCCTGCTACCACCTGGCGACCGGGCCCAAACGCTCGAGCGCCGAGGTCGGCGAGGCCGTCAACGCGGCGATCGTGCTCGGCATGGCGTTGGTGCTCGTCGTGCACGCCGGGCTGACGTTCGTCGTCTACGCCTGAACCCGCCTTGGCAACGCCGTGACCTCAAGCCGGGTCGCGCCGACTGCCGATGCAGGCGACGTGAAGGGCATCGACAAGATCACCGCCGTTCGGCTCGCCGAGATCCTGACCGAGCGCGCCGTCGTCGCCAACGAGGTCATCGCCGACGCACTCTACGCGCAGGAGAAGGGCGGTGAGTCGCTGGTGCAGGTGCTCGTGTCCGGCGGCCACATCACCGAGTGGGACCTCGCGAAGATCGTGACCGAGTGCTTCAACCTGCCGTTCCTGATGGCGGGGAACTACCAGATCAGCGAGGACGCGAAGAAGCGGCTGCCGAAGGAGACGCTGTTCCGCCACACGATCGTTCCGCTCGACGTGTTCGGCGACGTCGTCTGCGTGTCGGTGCCGGTGATGCTGACCTTCGAAGAGATGAGTCGCATCCAGAAGGAGAACGGCTGCGACCTGTTCCCGTACGTCGGCCTGATCTCCGAGAACAAGCGCGTGCTCGGCGAGATGCACAAGGACTACAAGGACTGGCTCGAGCGCGAGGGACAGCGGCGCGAGGAAGAAGCGAAGCGCCGCGCCAAGGCGGCGCCCAAGGCCGCCAGCGATTGGATGAGCATCTTCGACGCCGGAGAAGCGGCGATCCACGACAAGAAGAAGGCTGGCGACAAGCCGGCGCCCGGCAGCAGTGCGCCGGCCGAGGCGATGAACGTGTTCGACGTCGGCGACGCGGCGATCCAGGACGCGAAGAAGAAGGCTCCTGCGCCGGCCCCGGCGCCGAAGGCTCCTCCGACGCCTCCCGCCGGCGGCGCGAAGAAGTAGCGCCGGTCAGGTCGAGAGCGCGGCCGCGGCCAGCAGCACGACCAGCACGACGATCAGCGCGGCGACCCACCATGGCGTCGGCCGGCTTCCCGGCAGCGCGCGCGGCGCGGTTTCAGGCGTTCCGGCAGCGAGGGCCTGGGCCGTGAGTTCGTCGGCATCGACGGTCGCCGGCTGCAAGATCGCCTGGGCGTCGGCCAGCGAGCTGGTCGGTACCAGCACGCGCGTGCCCATCAGGTTCATGAGTCGCTGCGCCGCGGCGAACTCGTCGACCAGGTCGTCACCGTCGACGCGCGCCGGGATGCCCTCGGCTTGCAGCATGGCGACGAACACCTTCGCTTGCGCAGGGGACGCCGCGATGCGCGCGACGGACATGATGGGCGTGCTCACGACTTGCCCTCCGTGGCGGTCGGTGGCGGCGGCGCGGGCTCGTCGGCGACCTCGTCCTTCGCTGCGTGCTCGGTGGCCTCGGCGACCGGCGACGACATCGCGTCGTTCGCCAGTTCGCGCAGCGCGTTCGTCGGATTGCCGAACGCGCGCGGCACCGCAGTGATGTCGCGCATCTCGCGCGTCGTGTCCTGGATCGACTTGCGCACCTCGCGCAGGGCCTCGTCGCGATCCATGTTCTCCTTGAAGTCCTGCAGCCCGCGCTTGAGCTGAGCGACGAAGCGACCCATCGTCCGGCCCGCCTGCGGCAGGTTGCGGCCGTACAGCAGGAGGCCGACGACGACCAGGAGGAACATCTCCTGCCAGCCGAGGGTCGGGAGGAACGCGATCACGGGCGGGCCAGCATACCGGGGTGGAGCGGGCTACCGGCACCTCGCGCCCTGGACGGCACCGCGAGCGCTCCATACCCTCTTCGCCCCCGATGAGCGACAAGCCGATCTTCGCCCTCGAGCGCCTGACCAAGGCCTACCTCGGCAAGAAGCCCGTTCTCAACAACATCAGCCTCGTCTTCCTCGAAGGCGCCAAGATCGGCGTCATCGGCCAGAACGGCGCGGGCAAGTCGACCCTGATGCGCATCATGGCCGGGGTCGACAAGGAGTTCGACGGCACTGCGCGCCTCGCCGAAGGCCGCACGGTCGGCTTCGTGCCACAGGAACCCAAGCTCCTCGAAGGGCTGACCGTGCGCGAGAACGTCGAGCAGGCGGTGGCGCCGATCCGGGCGCTGCTGAAGCGCCACGAGGACCTGAGCATGAAGCTCGGTGAGGACCTGCCGAGCAAGGAGATGGACAAGGTCATGGCCGATCTCGAGCGGCTGCAGCACGAGATCGAAGCCAAGGACGCGTGGGAACTCGATCGCCACGTCGAGACGGCGATGACCAAGCTCCGCCTGCCGCCCGGCGACAAGGACGTCAGCGCGTGCTCCGGCGGCGAGCGGCGCCGCGTCGCGTTGTGCCGCACCCTGCTCGAGCATCCCGACCTGCTGCTGCTCGACGAGCCGACCAACCACCTCGACGTCGACACCGTGCGATGGCTCGAGGAGACGCTGCGCGACTACAAGGGCACCGTCGTGATGATCACGCACGACCGTTTCTTCCTCGACAACGTCGTCGGCTGGATGCTCGAGATCTGGCACGCGCGCGCGATCCCGTACCAGGGCAACTACTCCGAGTACCTGATCCAGCGGCAGAAGCGCATGGAGTCGCAGGAGCAGGCCGAGGCCAAGCGCGCGAAGTTCCTCGAACGCGAGCTCGAGTGGATTCGCATGAACCCGAAGGCGCGCACGACCAAGAACAAGGCGCGCCTGAAGAACTACGACAAGATGATCATGACCGAGGTCGAGGAGCGCGACGACACGGTCGAGCTGCACATCCCGGCCGGCAAGCGCCTCGGCGACACCGTGATCCGCTTCGAGAAGGTGAACTTCAGCTACGACGGCAAGACGAACGTCGTCGAGAACCTGTCGTTCGAGATGCAGCCGGGCGACATCCTCGGCATCGTCGGTCCGAACGGCACCGGCAAGACCACGGTGCTCAAGCTGATCACCGGCAAGTTGCAGCCGCAGAGCGGCAAGGTCACCGTCGGCGCGACCGTCGACCTCTGCCACGTCGACCAGGAACGCGAGTCACTCGATCCAGCGAAGACCGTGTGGCAGGAGATCAGCGACAGCCAGGACCTGATCAAGCTCGGCAAGTTCGAGATCAACAGCCGCAGCTACGTCGCGAAGTTCAACTTCACGGGCAGCGACCAGCAGCAGCTCGTCGGTTCGTTGTCGGGCGGCCAGCGCAATCGTGTGCAGCTCGCCAAGATGCTGCGCCGCGGCGGCAACGTGATCCTGCTCGACGAACCGACCAACGACCTCGACCTCGACACGCTGCGCGTGCTCGAGGAGGGCATCCAGGAGTTCCCCGGTTGCATGGTGGTGGTCTCCCACGACCGCTACTTCCTCGATCGCATCTGCACCAAGATCCTCGACCTCGGCAACTACGAGCCGGGCAAGTACCTCGACAGCCTGTAGCGGCAGTGGGCAGCGGCTACGCGTGCCGCCGCAGCAGCGCGAACCAGCCGCCATCGCATTCTCCGGCCTTCGGCAAGGTCAGGCAGCGACTCTCGACCGTGGCCCGCGGCGTCGCGCCGTCGGCGAGCACGGCATCGACGACGCCGTCGTTCTCCTCGGGATCGATCGAGCACGTCGAGTAGAGAACGACGCC
This sequence comes from uncultured bacterium, assembly GCA_937952215.1. GTDB lineage: Bacteria > Planctomycetota > UBA1135 > UBA1135 > UBA2386 > UBA2386. The sequence continues at coordinate 25,796 of CALFZH010000024.1, read as the reverse complement.
GCCGGGCTTGCTGAGCGTGAGCGCCTGCGCGAGCAGGCGGCGCTGCAGCGGCACCAGGTCGGCGAAGGTCGATGGTTGCAGGCGTCGCCGCACCTCCACGCGGCGGGCCAGCACGCCGGAGTTCGAGCACGGCACGTCGGCCAGCACGGCATCGGCGCGCGGCAGCGCGCCGGCGTCGTCGACGATCTGCACGACGTCGCCGAGATGCAGGCGCGCGACGTTCTCGGCGATGCGTTGTCGCCGCGCGGCGTCGACGTCGAACGCGAACACGCGCCCGCCGGGGCGGACCCGTTCGGCGAGGGCGGTGGTCTTGGTTCCGGGAGCCGCGCACAGATCGACGACGACGTCGCCAGGGCCGCAGGGCAGGGCCGCCGCGGCCGCTGCCGCGGTCGGGTCCTGAACGACGAACGCGCCGTCGCGGAAGGCGGCGGTCGCGAACGGCGAACTGCCGCCGCTCCAGCGCAGCATGCGTTCGTGAGCCGTGGTCGCGACCTCGACGCCGGCCGCCGTGAGTTCGGCGGCGAGGGCGGCGGGTTGCCGCGTCGCGGCGACGCGCAGGAAGACGCCCGGAGTCGCGCTCGCCGCGGCCGCGATCTGGCGGGCAGCCTCGATGCCGAATGCAGCGACCCAGCGCTGGACCAGGAAGTCGGGCAGGGAATGCACGACGGCGAGGCGGAGCGCTTCGTCGTCCGGCAGCGGCCGCGCGAGTCGCAACACACGCGTCGGGCCGAGGGCGAGATCGCGCCGCTCGTCGGCGACCGGCCCGTCGACGATCGCCCGGGCGATGCCGCGCAGCACCGCGTTGGCGAAGCCCTTGTTGTTGCGCACGATCTGCACCGTCGCGTGCACGGCTGCGTGCGTCGGCATGCCCGGCACGAACGTCAGCTGGTAGGCCCCGAGCCGCAGCGCGGCGACGAGCCGCGGATCCTCGGGCAGCCCGCGGTGCGCGAGGCCGAGCAGCACGTGGTCGAGCAGGCGTTCGCGGCGCAGCACGCCGTGCGCGAGCTCGAACGCGAACGCCTGGTCGCGCGGCGGCAGGGTGCGTGTGTCGAGCGCGTCACGCAGGCGCGGTGCCTGGCCCAGCTCGAGCGCGACCAGGGCGCGCATGGCAACGGCGCGCGCGTCGGCCATGCCCGATCAGCCGAACCGGGCGTCGGGCGCGATGTGGTGCCCGCGCACGAACTCGCCCGCCGTCATGTTGCGCCCGTTGTCGGGCTTGATGCGGGTGATCCGGTAGATGTCCTTGCCGGTGCACACGCGGATGCCTTCTTCGCCCGACGACTGCAGCGCACCCGGAATGCCCATGCCGTAGAGGTCCTGCTCGACGGTGCCCTCCATGACGATGAAGCGCTTGTTGCCGAGCCGCGTCTGGGCGCCGGGCTTCGGCGTCATCGCCCGCACCAGCAGGTCGATCTCCTTCGCCGGCAGCTTCCACTGGATCACGCCATGCTCCTTCTCGACCTTGGGCGCGTAGGTGGCCTTGCCGTGATCCTGCGGCGTGAACTTCGCCTTGCCCTTGCCGAGAACGTCGATCGCCTCGAGCAGTGCGGCACCCGACAACTCGGCGAGCCGTTCGCGCAGCATGCCGGCGTTCTCGCGCGGATCGATGCGCGTCGCCTTGGTCAGCAGGATGTCGCCGGCGTCGAGTGCTTCGACGATGCGCATGATCGTGACGCCCGTCTCCGACTGGCCATCCCGGATCGCGCGCTGGATCGGCGCCGCGCCGCGGTAGAGCGGCAGCAGCGATGCGTGGGCGTTGATCATCCCGTGTGCGGGCAGGCCGATCAGCTCGGGTTTGAGGATGACGCCGTAGCTCACGACCAGCCCGACGTCGGGCTTCAGGGCTTTCAGCCGCGCGACGAACTCGGGCGCGTGCACGTCGGCCGGCTGCTCGCACGGCAAGCCCAGCTCCTGAGCGGCGAGCTTGACCTCGCTGTCGTAGATCTTGCGACCGCGACCACGCGGCGCGTCGGGCTTGGTGACGACCAGGGCCGGCGCCTGGCCGGCGGCCTGGAGCGCCCGAAGCGATGGGATCGCAAAATCGCTGCTGCCGAAGAAGACGATGCGCAAGGCGCCGAAGGGTATCGACGTCGCGGGGATCCGGCAAAGGTCTGCGGTCCAGGGCGGTGGAGGAACGTCCGCCTGCGCGCTACACCGACGCACGATGCCGGTGCCGTTGCTCGCTGACGATCGCCTGCCGCCGTTCGCGCCGACGGCCGTACGTCGTGTGACGGTGTTCGGCGCGCCCGCCGAGCTCGTGTTGGTGCCGAGCCGCAAGAACCGGCCTGGCCGCGCTGGCGCTCGCCGCCCGGCCTTCTCGGCGCCTGCGGCCGAACGCATTGTGCGCGAGGAGGCGGTCTGGCGCGGCGATGGCATCGTGCTGACGCCAAACCGCTACCCGTTCGCGGCGGGCGCAAGCCTGTTGTGGCCCGAGGCGCCGAGTCGCGATCCGTCGGCCGAACTCTGGCTGGCGGCGGCCGAGTGGGCTGCGCGCACGGACGGCAGCGCGCTGCGCAACGACGTCGGCGCGGCGGCGACCATCGCTCGCGCCCACCTGCATCTGACGCGCGAACGACAACCGTTCCTCGACGCGCTGCCCGAGCGGCCGTTCGTGGCGCCGTGGTTCGACGTCGCCGGTGCGACGTTGGTCGAGAAGCGCGTGCCGTTCTGCCTGCTCGGCGTCCGGGGCGCTCCGGAGCAGTTGGCCGTGGCGCTGCAGCGGCTCGCCGAAGCGCGCCTGACCGCCGCGTGGAACGTCGTCATCGCGCGTGGTGCCGCGTGGCTGATGCCGCGCGGGCTGGAGACGCCAGCACCGCACTTCCCGTACGCCCTCGGTGCTGCCGAACTGTGGGGGCGCTGGTGCTACGTGGACGAGCAGCCATTCGCGGCGGCCACGGGCGACGATCTCGAACGCGCCCTGGTCGCCGCGGGTCTCGCACCGCTGTCGACCTGAAGCCCGCACGCGCGCGGCGTGCGGGCGGCGACGTCACTTCGCCGCGAGCGTCTTGGGCGCCGGGAGCAAGCCGAGGTCGCGCAGGCGCGTCTCGACGGTCAGCGCCTCGTCGAGTTCGCGCACCGTGCTGGCGAGCTCGTCGGCGAGCTTCTTGGTGCGTTGGCCTTCCGGACCCTCGGCGGCGCGCGATTCGGCGAGCTCTTCCTGCAGCCGCGTGCGCCGCGCGTCGAGCACGTCGAACTGGTCGAGCAGCGACAGCCACTGCTTGACGGCCTTGGCCGGGTCCTTCGCGTAGCGCTGCTCGAGCACGTCGCTCAGGCCCTTCCAGAGCTGGGCCTGCGTCTGCTTGCCGGTGAACGCGACGGGTTTCGCCCCGCGGTGGGCCAGCAGATAGAAGTGCGGCGTGCCCTCGGGGAACGCGAAACCGTAGAACGCGCGCGCCAGCGGATGGTGCGCGTCGAGCACGTGCGCCGGCAGCCGCACGGTGCGGAACCACTTGGTGAGCAGCAGCGTGCGGTCGTTGTTCAAGGCGCGCGTCAGCAGCGCGTCATCGCCATCCTTGCAGGCGTTGCACTCGCGCAGCACGAGCAGCGGGCGGTCGTCGTCGGTGCCCCACAAGGTGTCGAGCACCTCGCCGAGCGGCAGCGGACCGACGGCCGACGTGGTGTCCGTGCGGCGGGTCGGCGGCACCGGGTGCAGCCAGTCGACCTTCAGCCGCTTCTTGGACGTGTGGCCGCGCTCGAACGACATCACCGCACCACCGGTCCGCCCCGCCGCGCGCACGGCCGGCATCGGGCCTCGCGGCGTCGTCGGGCCAGCCTTGGGCTGCTCGGGTGCAGGGGCAGCGGGAGCTGCCGGACCCGCAGGCTGCGGCGCCGACGGCGATGCCGGCTCGGACGTGGTCGGGTTGCTGTTGGAATCCGGCATCCAACCGCCGGCCGGGGCTGGCGGCGGTGGCGGCGGCGGCCCGGTGTGGCCGCACTGCGCCGGCAGGATCGGGAGCAAGGACAGGCAGCCGAGGGCAACCTGGATGAGTGGCACGCGCATTCTCGTTCTCCGTTGGTGCGAGGCGACCGTTGGACAACGTCTCGGGGTGAGGGCTCGCCCCGCGGCGCGACCGACCGGGGAGGCCAACCCGCAGGGGTTGCGATCTGGGTCGCGCCGAAGGTGGGGACAGTATCTCGCTCGCAGGCCGCGGTCACCGGGGGTCGCCGCGCTCGATCAGCGTTTCGGCTTGGACTTGGCCGGCAGCAGGCTGGCGCGCCAGGCCTCGCCGAGCTGCTGCGCCGACTGGCCAAAGGCCGCCTGCAGCGCTTCCTGCTGGCGCTGCTGCAGTTCTGGCTCCGTCGGCGCCCGCCGCCGGGCATGGTGCGGGTCCTTAAGCAGGTGCACGAACCGCCCCGTCTGCGGCTTGCGTTCCTTCATCAGCCAGTCGACGACGGCCCACGACATGATGTGCTGCTCGATGCCGAAGTCACCAGATCTGGTGCGGTCCACCAAGACCTCGAACGGTTCGAAGGCGTCGTTCGCCAGCAGGCCGCGGACGCGCGTGTCCCAGCGCCAGAACGGGCTGCGCGGGTCCTTGTCGTGATCGGCCTGCCGATCGTAGGTCGGAAAGCGGGGTGAGACGCGGCGCGAATGCCAATGCCCGAGCCCCGTCGCCAGCCAGGGCGGCAAGTCGTGCCCGTAGCTGCGGTAGCACGTGTAGAGGTTGTGCGCGACGTTGAACGCGAGGTGCGCATGCACCGCCCAGTCGTGCCGGAACAGTCCGTTGGCGGTCTCTTCGGCCGCGCCCCAGTACATGCTCCCAGCCTTGATGTCGTGGAAGCGGATCGGGTCGGCGATCTCGCTCTCCTGGTAGGCCCGCGTGAAGCGCGCATGGCTCGACGCCTTGCGGAGCAGCAGCACGTGGAACTTGTTCGGCATGCCGAAGTGCGGGCCGATGCCGCGGAACTTCGCAGCGTCGGCGGGATCGTCGGCAACGACGGGGAAGTGGAACTCCGGCAGTCCGAGGACGCCGAGGGCTTCGGCGTAGAGATCCTCGCAGCGCTGCGCGAACAGGTGCGCGCGCAGCCACGGATCGAGTTCCTTCGGTTGCGTCTTCACGCCAGGCAGCCGTTTGGCGAGGCGCTCGAGCTCCGGCTTGAGGCGCGCCAGCCATTCGTCACCCCACTCCTCGCCGTTCTTCAGCGGCAGCGCCGACAGCGCGCAGCCGATCCGGAAGTGGGCCGTCTCGATCCACAGCAGCGGTTCGGTGCCGAGCAGGTCCGCGACTTCGGTGGTCGACTGGCCGCCGGCGAACGGGAACGGCCCGAGCGACTCGTAGCCTGCCCGTTGGAGCGCCGCGCGTTCGCCCCGCGTGTAGGGATCGGGCGGCGTCGCGACGCGCTGTGACGGCGGCGACTGCGCGATGGCGATCGCCGCGAGCAGCGATCCGACCGCGACCCGGAAAAGCGACACGATGCCCGGTGGCATCACGGAACCGTAACCAGAGCGAGCGGGACAGGTGCGCATGGGGAGGGTCCTGCGTCGCAATGCAATAGGAAGGCCACCCGAGGCGGTGACACGGTGTCTCGGGATCCGCTGCGCCGTGCCCTCGAAAGTAGGTCCGGTCTGCGCGCACGGGTACGCTCCCTGTCCGCCATGGATCCAAGGATCGAACGCGCCCGCGAGGTCATCGAATGCGAGGCTGCCGCCGTGCGCCAGGTTGCCGAGCGCCTGGGGCCGTCGTTCCTGCAGGCCCTGGATCTCGTCCTGGCACGGCGTGGTCGCGTGGTCACCGCCGGCATGGGCAAGGCCGGGTTCATCGCCCAGAAGGTGTCGGCGACGTTCGCGTCGACGGGCACGCCCTCGATCTTCCTGCACCCTGCCGAAGCGATCCACGGCGACCTCGGCCGCGTCGACCGCGAGGACCTGCTGCTCGCGTTCTCGAAGTCGGGGGAGACGCAGGAACTGCTGGTGATGCTGCCGCACGTGAAGGCGGTCGGCGTGCCGCTGGTGGCGATCACCCAGGACCGCGGCTCGACGCTCGGCCGCCACGCCGATCTCGTGCTCGAACTCGGCCGCATCGACGAGGCCGGTCCGCACGGCCTCGCGCCGAGCGCGTCGACGACGGCGATGCTGGCGCTCGGCGACGCGCTGGCGCTGGTGGTCCAGGAAGGCCGGCGCTTCGGTCCCGAGGAGTTCGCGCGGTTCCATCCGGGCGGCGACCTCGGCCGCCGGCTGATGAAGGTCGGCGAGCTGATGCGCACCGGGGCCCGCAACCCGAGCGTGCGGCTTGGCGCGACGGTGCTGCAGGCGATCGAGATCATGACGCGCACGCCGGGCCGACCGGGCGCCACCAGCGTCGTCGACCCCGCCGGCAAGCTCGTCGGGATGTTCACCGATGGCGACTTGCGACGGCTGATCGAGCGTGGTCTCGCCAACCCACGGGAGCGGCTCATCGACGACGCGATGACCAAGAACCCGCGCCGCATCGGTCCCGACACCTTCGCGTTCGAGGCGCTGGCGCTGCTGCACCAGTTCGAGATCGACCAGTTGCCCGTCGTCGACGCCGAGGACCGCCTGCTCGGCCTGCTCGACGTGCAGGATCTGCTGACCCTGAAGATCGGGTGACGTCCCAGCGATGAAGCGTCTGCTCGCGTTCTTGCTGCTGCTCGCGCTCGGTTTCGGCGCGCTGCTGCTGGCGCTCGGCGACGAGGAGATCGTCAACGAACCGTCGCCGCGGGGCGACACGGTGCGTGGACCCACGGCGCCCGGCGTCCCGGTGCAGCAGGGCAACCTCGGCGGCGCAGTGTCGGTCGCGGGTGAGATCGGATTGCCGCTGTGGCGCGACGTGCCGCAGGCCGACGGTTCGATCCGCAGCGAGGAAGTGTTCGTACTGCGCGCTCGCGACAGCCGTCCGGTCGATCAGGGCCGTCAGCAACTCGACGACGTGCACGCGGATCTGTTCGACGACGGGGTGCTGGCAGCGACGATCACCGCGCGCCAGGCGTTCGTGCAGCTTCGCACGGACCGCAACGGCAGGCTGTCGCTCGACGAAGGCAAGGACGTCGACGGACGCGAGGTGGTGGTGGTCGGGGCCCCGGCGTCGCGGCTCGCCGGCCTGCGGCTCGAACTCGGCAACGCGCGGCTGCGGATCGAGAACGACGAGGTCGTGCTGACGACGCCGCGCGATCAGCCGGTCACCATGGTCTTCGAAGGGGACCAGCCGATCACGCTGCGCGGTCGTGGCGCGCAGGCGCAGCTGCCGCGCGGCAAGAACTCCGCCCGGCGGCGCGCCGACGTCGAGATCCTGCAGGATCCGGTACTGACGACGCAGGGCCTCGAGGTGCGTGCGAGCGGACGGATGCACTTCGTCGAAGACCTGGACACCGGTGCCGGCCGCCTGACCCTCGACGACGACGTCGTGTTCACCGTGCAGCGCGCCGACGTCGCGTTGCTCGGCAGCGCGCGTGCGAAGGCGGGTCGTGACGCGCCGGCGACCGTGCGCGGCGACCAGTTCGTCGGCTGGCTGCTGCGGGCGCCGGGTGGCGAACGGAAGGGCGGCACGTCGCGCGGCAGCTGGCAACAGCTCGTGCTGACCGGCGCGCCGGCCGTTGCCGAGATCGCCGGCCTGCGCGTCAGCACGCCACGCGTCACCGTGCAGCCCGGCGCGCTCGGCGATGCGTTCCTGCTGACCGCGCATGGCGGTGAGTCGGTGGTCGAGCAGACCGAGCGGCGTCCCGGCAGCAAGATCGACGACCTGCTGGTCGGACGTGGGGCGCGCCGCGTGCACGTCGTGCGCGCCGCCGAGCACGTCGGTGCCTTCCACCGCGCGTACGGGTTCCCGCGGTGGTCGATGCGCCCGTTCGAGGACCTGCAACTCGTCGTCGCCGAAGGTGCAGCGGCCGTCACCGGCGGTCGACGCACGATCGACGCCAGCGATGGCGTGCGCATCTGGCGGCGCGACGGCAGCGAGCGCGGCGTCGTGCGGGGCCTGGGCGCGGTGCGCGTTCACCTGCCAGCGACGGAGCGCGATCCGGAGCTGACGGCGAGCGGCAACGACGGCTTCCTGCTGACCAGCGATACCGACGGCGAAACGCTGCAGCTCGGCCCGCCCGAGGCCGCCGCAACGTGGCGCCAGCACACCTACGAAGTGCGGCACGGCGATGCCACGCTGCGCGGCACCGGCAGCTGCACTGCCGAGCGCACGGGCGAACGCATGCGGCTGCACCTGCGAGGCCCCGAAGCCGCGACGACGGCGGCGTGGCCCGCCAACGGAATCGAGCTCAGGCGCGTGCACGAACTGCACGCCGAGCTGGTGGGCGAAGAACTCGTCGCGTTGGATGCGGCCGGCTGGCCCGTCGATCTGCAGTTGCAGCGCGAGGGGGAGCAGGCGCAGGCGCAAGCACCCCGCGTGGTGCAGATCGGCCCACGTTCGCTGCGGCTGCTGCCTGCCGACCCGGCGTCGGCAGCGCGATGGGCGGGCCTCGCCGAAACCGATCGCGAACCGCTGTTGCGATACGAAGAGCAGGCGCGTGGCGCCGACCCGGCACAACGCGTCGAAGTCCGCGGGCCGTCGATCGACGTGCACCACGCGAGCGGTCGCGACGTGCTCGTCGACGCGCTGCAGGTCGGCGACGTGCTGCCGCGGGTGCATGCCCACATCGGCCAGAGCGGGACGCGAACGGACACCACCGTCGTCTGTTCGGCGCGGCGACTGCGCGTCCTGCCGTTCCTGCTGACGCCCGAGGCGCGTGGCTGGCTCACCGGGCATGCCGGCGGCGCTTTGCCGACGGTGGCCTTCCGCGCGCTCGGCGCGCCGTGGCTCCTGGTCGACGATGTCGCCGACTTCCAACTCGAAGACGCGCGCCAGGGCCGTGTCGAAGGCACCGGGCGGCGCTTGCTGGTGAGCCACGGCGGCCGCGCGGCGTTGTTCGTCGGCGACCCGGAGTCGCTGACGCCGGCCGAAGTGCGCCGCACGCATGGCGGCCGCGTCGTGACGATGCGCGGCGCGCGCGTGCGCGCGTTCGAGGACGACGGCGCGCGGCTGCAAGCGCTCGGCACGTTCGAGGACCGCCCGGAGTTCGTGCCGCCGACGCTGACGTTGCGAACGCCGGAGCGCACCGGTCTGCTCTCGAACATGCAGGCGAGCTGCCGCGGCGACATCGAGGTGCTCACCGAGGCGATCACGTTCGGTGGCCCCGTCACGATGCACACGCTCGACCGCGACGGCGCCATCGACCCACGCGGCATGCGCATCGACGCGCGGGTGTTGGGCATGGGCCGTCACGCCGAGTCGGGCGACGTGGTGCTCGTCAGCGGCACCGACGTCGCCCTCGACTGGCCGACCCTTCGTGCTCGCTGCGCCGACGTCGAACTCGATCTCCGGCGCCACATGGTGCTGGCCGTCGATCCGGCGGAGGCGGTGGTGACGCTGCCCGATGGCCGCGAGGTGCGTTCGCCGCGCATCGAGTTCGACTACGAGACGCTGGCGCTGCGCACGTCGCGGGGCCGCGTCAGCGAACCGACGCTCGCCGAGGGCCGTCGGTGACGCCGGCTGGCCTGCTCACCGCTGCCGCCGTCTGCGCCGTCGCCGCCGGCCTGCGGGCCCAGGTCGAGCCGCCGCCGGGCGGATCGGCGCCGCCGTTCGCCGACCAATGGAACTCGCTGCAGTCGATCGATCGCGACGACTACCGCGAATGGCACCTGCTCGGCGGCTTCCGGCTGGCGATGCCGTCGCTGCGGCTGTCGATCCGCGGCCAGAACGCGCTGCTGCTGACCGACCTCGAGGAGACGCGTACGCTGGCACAATCCGCCGCGGACGGCCCCGTGCGGCGCGGCATCGAACTGCCCGAACCGCGCCGGCGGCTGTCGCCGGACGAACTGCGCGAGCGCCTGCTGCGGTCGCTGCGCGCGGTCGGGCGCGCCGATCCGTCGCGCGTGGCCGACGTCGGTGATCGCGCGCTCGACGTGCCGCGTTACCTCTACTGCGAGGGCGGCGTCGTGGTCGTGCGCGACGGCCTCGAGGTGTTGCGCTGCGATCGGCTGTGGATCTCGCCGCTCGACGACCGCATCGTCGTCGAGAACGCCGAACTGCGCTACACGACGACCACCGGTGGCGCCGGCGACACCCTGGTGGTGCGTGGCCCCCGCCTGGTCAAGCAGGGCGCCCGGTGGACCGGTCGCGACGTGACGCTGACGACGTGCACGGCCGCCGAACCGCACGTGGCGTTGGCGATCGGCGAAGTCGAGATCCTCGAGCGCGACGGCGAGTTCGAGGTGATCGCGCGTGGCCAGACACTGCAGGTCGGCGGCAGCAACCTGCTGCCACTGCCCGACGCGCACGTGTTCACCGGCAGCCAGGGCCAGTTCCCGATCCGATCCGTTCGTGCGGGCTGGTCGGGCAAGGAAGGTGCCGAGGCAGGGATCGTGTTCGGATTGCCGTGGAACGGCGCGGGCGGCTCGCTGCACCGCTGGCTGACCGGCCGTCCAGCGCACGAGTTTCGCGGCGACTGGGAACTCGGCGTTGGGTGGATCCAGGAGCGCGGCGCACCCCTCGACGGCGTGCTCGACTACCGCGTGCCCGGCCTCTACGCCGGCCGCACCGAGGGGTTCTGGATCGACGATCGTGGGCCCGATCTGCGCGAGATCACGACCAACCTGGACGGCAGCGCGATCGCGCGCGGCAACCGTGGCCTCGTGCGCACGCAGAATCGCTTCGAGTTCGGGCCGAACACGCGGTTCGACGTGGTCGCCTTCCACGCCAGCGATCCCGCCGTCTGGTCCGAGTACCATCGTGGGCCGTACCGCAACGAGGAGACGCCGGAGACCTCGACCTACCTGCACCACGCCGACGGCAACCGGTTGCTGACGGTCGGTTCGCGCTTCAACCTGTCGGAGTTCTCGTACCGCGACGACCGCGCGCTCGCGCAGCGCTTCGTCGAAGAACTGCCGGTGGTCACCTACCACTGGATCGCGCAGCCGATCGCCACGACGCCGTGGCAGACGCCGGTCGTCGTCGACTTCGCGACGGAACTCGGCCAACGCCGCAGCGACTACGACGATCTCGCTGGCATGCGCGTCTCCGACCGCACGTTCCGCGCCGACCAGCACGCCGAGGTGTCAGCGCCGTTCCGGCTCGGGCCGCTGAACGTGCGTCCGTTCGCGTCGGGCCGCGGCACGTTCTACGACAACGCCGTCGACGGCGAGAGCGAGGGGCGGTTCGCGGCGACGGGCGGCGTGCAGTTCGGCACGCGGATGGCGCGCACCTGGTCGTGGCTCGCCGATGGCGAGAGCCGGGCGCTGCGCCACGTGATGGCGCCGCGCGTGAGTTGGCTCAACCGCTTCCACGTCGACGACGATGCCGGCGAGTTCCTGCAGTTCGACGCCGTCGATTCGCTCGGCGAAGAGGAGCTCGTGCGCGTCGAACTGCGCAACCTGCTGCAGACGGCGGGTGGTGACGACGTCGCCTCGCGGCAGCCGCACGAAGTCGTGATGCTCGACCTGGCGCAGGACTTCTTCCCACGCCGCATGCGCGACAACGCTGGCGAGGACCTCGGGTTGTTCCGCTACGACCTGCTGCTCAGTCCGGAGCCGGGGGCGCTGCCGGTCGACGATTTCGCGTTCGCCATCTACGGCGACCACGACTGGCAGGACGGTCTGCGCACGCTCGACACCGAGCTGCGGTTCGGTCCGCTCGCCGGCATCGCGTGGACCGTCGAGTACCGCACCGATCGGCTCGTCGACGGCGCCGTCGGGATCGGCGCCAACACGCGGCTGCTCGATCGCTGGGATCTGTTCGCTGCCAGCCAGCGCGACATCGACCGCGACGAATGGCTGTCGTGGAGCTTCGGCCTGCGGCGCAACGACCACGACTGGGCGATCGAACTGTCGGCGGTCTACGACCCGTTCGCCGACGAGACGACGCTGCGCCTCGACTTCCTGCCGCGGCTGGGCAGCTTCAACGCGCCGCGCGGCTCACGCTTCGGCGGTTACCGCGGCCCGGATCCCTTCGCGAACGATTACTGATCCGGGCAGCGGTCGTGCTGCGGACTCAGAACGACCAGCCGACGGACAGCAGCACGCGGTTGTCGACGCGGTCGCGGGCCGGTGCCGGCGTGTTGTCGTAGTCGATCACGTGCGCGAGCGAGGCGATCATGCTCTCGGTCAGCGACGTCGTGATCTCGGTCTTGCCCTGGATGTAGGTGTCGCGAAGGTTCTCGGTCGACGGGTACGCCTCGACGCCGTGCACGAGCTTGGTCGACCCGCCCAGTGCGCGGACCAGCTTGTAGGCCACGCGCGCTGCGAGGTAGTCGTCGGAAGGCGTCGCCGAGCGGTAGCTCTCGTTGACGTACGACAGACCGGCTTCGGTCAGGAACGTCATGGTGCTGTCCTCGACCCAGGTGTAGCCGACACCCGCACCACCCTGGAACCGCAGCTCGATGTCCGCGAGCGTGTCGCCGAGCACGCGAGCCGTGGCGAGCGCGTACCAGCGCTCACCCAGGAAGTAGTCGTACTTCATGCCACCGCCGGTGCGGCGCTGGTTGAGCTTCCAGGTCCGGAAGCCGGCCGAAGCCGCGTTGTTGTCCTTGTCCTCGCTGTAGTCCCAGGCGGCGTCGACCGAGATGCGGTCGTCCTTGCGGCGCATCGACGCGTCGAAGGCAGCGCCGACGGCGCGGCGATCGGTGTTGCCGTCGGTCCACAGGCCGTTGATGCGCAGCGTGCCGTCCCACGTCGGCTCGACTTCCTTCGGCGGGTTGATCATGCCGAGGTCGGCGACCGCGAGCGACGTCGTCGCTCCTTCGAGCTTCAGGCTTCCGGCCTCCATGCCGGTGATGCGGCGGCGCAGGAGGTCGCCGCTCTTGGTCTTCAGCTCGACCTGTTCCTTGGTCTCGAGGCTGGCGATGTTCGCGAACGGCACGACGACGTCGCCGAGAGCCGACGAGGCGATGGTGACCTTGCCGTCGGCCATCGTCTTGATCGTGCCCGTGAGCACGTCACCGTTGGCCAGGGTGATCTTGTCTTGGGCGAAAGCGCTGGTGGCGAGGGCCGCCAGCAGAGAGAGGTGTAGGGCGTGACGCATGGAGTCGGGGTTTTTGGGCCGAGCAGCATGCCGAGCGATGCACAGGGGGCCAAGCGTTTTCGCCGGAGGGAGGTGCAGCGCGGTAGTCTGGCGGCGCTTGAGCACCGATCCGGCCTCGACGACCACGACCTCTCCGCATGGGCGCAGTGTCGCGCAGTGGTTCGGCGACATGCCCCGATGGAAAATGGGGTTGCTGCTCGCCGCGGTCGCGACCGCCGCGGTCGGCGGCCTGATGAGCCTCGGCGGCGGCGACGCGGGAACGGGGACTTCCGGTGGAGCGGCATCGGGCGCGGCGACGAGCCTGCTCGCCGGCCAGCCGACGACGGGCGGCGCTGCGAACGCCGGCGAGGAACCGGCCGCGAAGGGCGTGTTTCGCCTGGGCTTCAGCTTCCTCGCCGGGTTCTGCCTCGGCAGCTTCGTGCGCGCCACGTTGCGCGTGGCGGCGATCGCGTTCGGCTTCTGGTTGCTGCTGACGATCGTGCTCGCGAACTACGGCATCCTCGTTGTCGACTGGAACGCGATGTCGTCGCTCTGGGACCGCTTCGCCGCGAACGTCGAGCAGGAGTGGAGCAGCGTGCAGCGCTTCCTCACCGGCAGTCTGCCGGCGGCCGGGCTTGCGGCGACCGGACTCGTCGTCGGCCTGCGCCGGCACTGAGCGGCGCGCGACGCAGCTTCGCGCAGCGCTTCGAACGGCAATCGATGCCCGCGGCGGTAGCTGGGGACGTCGAGTGCCCGGTCGCAAGGCGAGGACCCAGCGGCGGAGTCGGCACCCTCGGCAGTCCATGGCGCACCTCCACCTGGGCGCTCGTCGCGCCGACGAGTAGAACCTGCGCCTCATGGCTTCGCGCACTTCCTCTCGTAGCGGTCGCAGCAGCCGCGCCTCGGCGAGTTCCTCCTCCAACACCACGGCGTTCGCGATCGGCGGCATCGGCGTCGCCGTCGTCGGCCTGCTCGTCGTGGTCTTCGCGAACCGCGGCAACGACGCGGAAGCCGGCGGCAACCAACCGGTGAACCCACCGCCGTTCGCGACGCCAGCGGTGACGCCGACCCCGGCACCCGCGGTCAGCGAGTCGTCCCGCGCCGGCAAGACGCCGACCAAGGCCGCTCCGGCGCTGACGGCCGAGACGTTGCAGCAGGCCCGCACGCTGCTCGGCGAAGCGAAGGCGTTGTGCAACGAAGGCGTGACGGCGCGTACCGCTGGCAACAACCAGGAAGCTCGCACCAAGCAGTCGGCCGCCAAGGACAAGATCGACGCGCTGAAGGCGATGGTCGCCGTTCCCGCCCTGTGGCAGGAGGAAGCGCAGCTCTCCGACTGGGCGCAGCCGGCCGAGTACGTCGCCCTCGAGAAGCTCTACGCCGAGGTCAGCAAGATCGAGAAGCAGATCCGCATGGGCGGCGGCACCTGACGGTCCGGGCCGCGCATGCTGCTCGGCTACCAGACCAACGGGCTGCAGAACCACCGCCTGCTCGATGCCCTCGAGCTGCTGGCGGCGTCCGGCTACCGGGCGGTCGGCATCACGCCCGACACCTGCCACCTGGACCCGTCGCGCACGACCGACGCCGAACTCGCGGTCGTCGCCGCGGCGCTGGTGTCCCTGCGCCTGCACCCGGTGATCGAGACCGGCGCGCGCTTCCTGCTCGACCCGACCCAGAAGCACGAGCCGACGCTGATGACCCGCGACCGGGCACGGCGGGAGCAGCGGCTCGACTTCTACCGGCGCGCGGCGGCGATGGGGGCGCGGCTGGGGGCGAAGGTGTTGTCGTTCTGGGCCGGCATCGACCGGGCGCCCGGCGCCGACAGTGGCGATTGGCTGCGGGATGGGGTCCGGCGAACGGTCGCCGCCGTCCGCGCCGAGGGCCTCGTGCCCTCGTTCGAACCCGAGCCGGGCATGGCGGTCGAGACGTTCGCCGACTGGCAGCGCCTGCGCGCCGATCTCGGCAGCGAGTCGCCGGCGCTGACCCTCGACGTCGGCCATCTCTACGCGGTCTGGGAAGGCGAACCGGCGGCGGTGATCGCCGCGGCCGGACCGTTCCTCGCCCAGGTCCATCTCGAAGACATGCGCCGCGGGGTGCACGAGCACCTGCTGCCGGGCACCGGCGACGTCGACTTCGATGGCGTTCTAACCGCAATCGCTGCTACTGGTTACGCCGGTCCGGTGTGCTTCGAACTGTCGCGGGCAAGCCACCTGGCGCCGGTCGCGGTTGCCGCCTGCCGCGACCTGTGGCAGCGCTGCGTCCCGAGATCGCGTCGTTGACCCGCCGGGGAACGCTCTCGTACGCTCCCGGCCCGCGGTTGCCCGGCGTCGTTCGACTCTCGGGCAGTTCGTGGACCCTGCATGCGCACCTGCCCCTCCGTCGAAGGCTCCGCCTCACCGCTGATCACCCACCGGATCGGGGCGGACGTCTGCATGGCGCGCCAGGGCACGTTCTTCCACAAGTGCCACCGGTGCATCTACCGGGGTCAGGCCGCCACTTGGGAACCCGCCGAGCCGCCGATGGGGATGGTCCATCTGCACCCGCCGGAGGAAGCCCCGCACGCGGACCAGAAGCTGGTCGAGATCGTGCGCCCCGAGGGGGGGCGCCGGGCGGCGGCCAAGAAGAAGCCTGCCAAGGCTCTCGACGTCTCGATCTGACGGGCGATCGCTCGCCCGCGGCGGCTGTCAGCCCTTGTAGGTCGCCAGCAGCTTGCGCAGCGCGACCTCGGCCTCGGCGAACCGCTGGCTGAGCACCGGCTCGATGCGCCGGGACTCGTCGAGCTTGTGGTAGCGGGTCGCGAGCTGCATCTCCTCGCAGGCGTTCTGCAACAGCCTCGCGCCGAGGTTGCCCGACGAGCCCTTCAGGCTGTGGGCCGCGCGTTCGGCCTTGTCGAAGTCGCCGACCGCCAATCCCTCGGTGACCGCGGCCACCTTGGCCGGCCCGTCGTCGAGGAACATCGTGATGAGGTCCATCACGAGCTCCGGGTCGCCGTCGTCCGAGAACGACAGCAGCTCCTCGACCACACTCATGTCCAGAACCTGGTCCATCCCCCGTGTCCTCCTAGACGCGCTGGATCGACGCGACCAGGGGCCGCCTTGACGAGGCTGTCCCAGACAGGGACTCGCCGTCAGGGCTTGGCGGCGGCGCGCACTTCGGCGTCGGTGAGCAGGCGCTTGCTCGACTTGCCGGCGGCAAGGACGCGTTGGACGCGCTCTTCGGTCGGATCGATGCCGAGACGCTCTAGCACGAACGCGGCGTTCGACTTGCCCGCCATCGGCCCCACGGCGATTCGCTGCTGCAGGCCGACCATCCCCGCCGGCACACCCGAATAGACCGCGTCGGCGAGTTCCACGTCGCCCTTCCGGAACGCCTTGATGACCGCGGCGGCGTGCACGCCGGTGCCGGTCTCGAACGCGTCGGTGCCGAGCACCGGGTAGTTGTGCGGGATCTCGACCTCGAGGGCCCTGGCCGCGGCCGCGACGTACTGGGGCAGCGTGCGCAGGTCGTTGTCGATCCAGCCGAGCAGGCGGCAGTTGACCAGCAGCAGGTCCATCGGCGCGTTGCCGGCGCGTTCGCCGACGCCAAGCGCGGTGCCGTGCACACGATCGGCTCCGGCTTCGATCGCGGCGATGCAGTTGGCGATGCCGAGATCGCGGTCGCGGTGGCCGTGCCAGTCGACGCCGAGCGTCTTGTCGTGCTGATCGGCGAGCTGACGAACGAACCGGACCACGGCGCTGGCACCGCGGGGCGTGGCGTGGCCGACGGTGTCGCAGACGCACAGCCGCCGCGCGCCGAGTTCGATCGCTTCGCTGTAGAGCGCGCGCACGGTTTCGGGCCGGGCACGGGTCGTGTCCTCGGTCACGTACATGACCGGCAGCGAGTGCTTGCGTGCGAACGACAACGCTTCGCGCGTGTGCTGCAGCAGCTTCTCGAGCGGCCAATCCTCGGCGTACTGCCGGATGTAGCTGCTGCCGATGAACGCGCACACCTCGATCGGGATGCCGGCCCGCTGCGTCATCTCGACCACCGGCTCGATGTCGCTGACGACCGTGCGGCACGCGACGTTGGCGCCGATGCGCAACCCGTTCTTGGCGATGTGCTGCGCGAGCTTCAGGATGTCCTCGCGCGGCCGGCCGCCAGCGCCCGGCAAGCCGAGGTTGGCGGTGTGGATGCCGAGCCGGTCCATGTGCTCGATCAGCTCGATCTTGGTCTCGAGCGGCGGGTCGCTGACTGCCGGCGACTGCAGGCCGTCGCGCAGCGTCTCGTCGTCGAACTGCAGCGGCCGCGCCGGGCGGAATGCGCCCTGGTCGAGGTTCCAGTCGTGGATCAGGTCCGCGATGCGGGTCATGGGGCGAGCAGCATACCGTCGTCGAACAGGCGCCGAAGACAGGGCCGCGCCTTCCGAGGCGGCGAGGGTCCATGCATGATCGGGGCGTGATCGTGATGAAGTTCGGCGGCACCTCGGTCGGCGACGCGAGGTCGATCCGCCAGGTCGTGCACATCGTGCGGCAACAGCTCGACCGTCGGCCGGTCGTCGTCGTTTCCGCGCACGCTGGCGTGACCGATGCCCTGCTCGCGATCGCCGACGCGGCGCCGAGCGGCCAGACCGACACCGCGGCGATCGAGGAGCGCCATCGGGCGATCGCGCGCGAACTCGAGCTGCCGCGCGATCTGCTCGACGAGCAGTTGCGGGAACTCCACGACGTCGCGCGCGGCCTGCGGCTGGTCGGCACCACCGGGCCTCGCGAACGCGACCTGCTGGCGAGTTTCGGCGAACGCTGCAGCGCGCGCACCGTCGCGGGGGCGCTGCGGCAGGCCGGCGTCGCGGCGACGGCGGTCGACGCGTTCACCGCAGGTCTGCGCACCGACAGTTCGTTCGGTCGCGCCCACGCCGAACTCGACGACGGCCGCCTGGCCAGGGCGCTCGCCGACGTCGACGGCGTGCCCGTCTTCACGGGGTTCCTCGGCGTCGACCGGCACGGCCACATCACCACGTTGGGTCGCAACGGCAGCGACTACACCGCTGCCCTCGTCGGTCACGCGGTCGATGCCGAGGAGATCCAGTTGTGGAAGGACGTCGACGGCGTGCGCACCGCCGATCCGCGGCTCGTGCCGCAAGCGCGGCCGATCGCGGCGATGAGCTTCGACGAGGCCTGCGAACTGACGGCGTTCGGCAGCAAGATCGTGCATCCCGCCGCGATGCTGCCGGCGATGCTCAAGCGCATCCCGCTGCGCGTGCGCAGCACGTTGGCGCCAGAATCGCCCGGCACCGCGATCGACCTCGCCTGCCCTCGCGCGCCGGTGCGGGCGATCGCCCACCGCGGCGGCATCGCGACGGTCACCGTGCAGTCGTCGCGCTGGATCGATCAGCACGAACTGCTCGCCCGCGTGTTCGCCGATCTCGCCGCGTTGCAGTGCGACACGGGTCCGGTCGCGATCGCAGCAGGCGGCATCACGTTCCCGGTCGAACAACGGCGCCTGCGCGAACTGCTGCCGCGCCTCGTCCGCCACGGCGACGTGACCGAGCAACTCGATCAGGCGCTGGTGGCGCTGGTCGGCGACCCGGCGATGCTGCGCGGGGCCGGCCTCGCCGCGGCGACGGCCGCGATGGCGGCGGCGGGCATCACGATGCAATGCGCGGCCCACGGGGCGGGTGGCACCACGTTCTCGTTCGTGGTGCCAGCCGCCGATTGCCGCCGCGCCGTCGGACTGCTGCACGATCACTTCTTCCCGGCATGACGCTCTCGCGACCTTCGCTGGCGATGTTGCGCGACTCGGTTCTGGTCGCGGCGATCGCAGTGCTGACGGTGCAGGCGCTGAAACGGCTCGTGGGAGACCGCTACCTCGTGCCGACGGGGAGCATGGAGCCCGTGTTCCATGGGCATCCGGAGCACGGCGACTGGGTGCTCGTGAGCAAGTTGGCGTCGGCGTCCGCACTGCGCGTCGGCGACCTCGTCGTCATCGACCATCCGAGCCAACCGGGGCAGCGCATGGTGAAGCGCATCGCCGCGCGCGGCGACGATCTGCCCGGCGGGTGTTGGATCGACATCATGCAGGGCGACCTGTGGCTCGGGCCGGATCCGCAGCGCATGCAGCGCGAGCAGAAGGACCCGCTGGCGGCGAAGGCGCAGCGGGCGACCTGGGCAGCGGCGCCGGGCACGGCCGCTGCCCGGGACGGGATCACGTTCGGCCGCGCGCGAGCCGCTGGTCTGGACGGTCCGTGGTCGCTGCCGGCGTTGTCGATCGGCGAGGAGGAAGCGCGTTCGATGACGACCGCGACCTCGCGCTTGGCGCGACGCGCCCGCGCCGAACTGCCCGTTCCCGACGGTTTCCTCGGCGCAGCGCGCCCGATCGACGCGAGCTGCATCGACGCGACCGGCGCGCGGGTCGCCGCCGGCGGCGACGTGCCGGTGACCGATGTCGGCATGGAGGTGGCGTTCGCCGTCGATGGTCTGCCCGCCGCCGACTGCACCGTCCTCGCGGCGATCGAAACGCGGTACGAGAACCTGACCTTCCACTGGCGGCCGCGAACCGGACGCGTCGTGTTGTGGCGCGACGGCGAGGACATCGCCGCGGCGGACCTGCCGGCTGTCGCGCGCCAGGCGACCCTCGAGTTCGGCCTCCTCGACGATCGTGCCTTCTTCGCGCTCGACGGCTCGCGCGCGAATCTGCTCGTCGTGCCAAGGCAACCGCAATGGAACGGGGATGGCCAGCGGCCGCTCGCCGGCGTGCGGTCGGTGTGCTGGCTCGGTCTGCTCGCCGCCCAGGACGCCGAGGCGGTGATCACCCGCCTGCGCGTCTTCCGCGACGTGCACCGCTGGCGTGATCCGATCGTGGGCATGCCCGGGCAGGCCGGCGGATGGCCGCGCCAGGTCCCGCCCGGCCACTGGTTCCTGCTCGGCGACAGCGCGTTCGACAGCCATGACAGCCGGCAGTTCGGACCGGTCGCGTCGTCGGCGTTCGTCGGCGTGCCGTGGTACGTGCTCGGGCCATGGGCGCGCCGCCGCTGGGTGACCCCGTGATTGGTCCCGCCGCACCGCCAGAACGTGGACCCGACGCTGTTGCCCTGGCCGCGTCCGCGCATACAGACTTCCGGAGGCCTCCTTTGCAGTTCGCCGCAGCCTGCCGCCCGCGCGGCTCCACGATCCCGCTCCTCGTCCTGGTCGCATTCGTCGGCAACGCCTTGTCCCAGGCGCCTCCGCCCGGAACGCAGCAGCGTCCGGATCCGATGCTGTTGCCGCAGCTCGTCGCGCTGCCGCGAGGCGACCGCGCGATCGTCGTCGACGGCTCGTTGTCGGACTGGCCCGAGCTGCCGGCGATCCGCATCGACGACCGCCGCCAGTTGTCGGGAACGGCGAACAACGCCTGGATCGGGCCGCGCGACCTCGGAGCGCAGGGCTTCATGCTCTGGGACGAGACGTCGCTCCACGTCGCGTTCGTGGTGCGCGACGAATGGCATCGAGCGCTCGACGCCAAGTCGGTGCGCCTGACCGAGATTCCGGCCGCCGACTCGGTGGTGCTGACGTTCGATCCCGACCGTGACACACGCGGTACCGGCAACGATCCGGGCCGCCGCGAAGATCGTGAGTTCTGGCTCGCCGACGAAGCGGCGCGCGCGGTCGTGCAGTGGGATCGCCTGCGCGGGACCGCGCGCGTGCTCGCCGGCGAGGCGGCCCGCGTCGTCGTGGTGCACGACAAGGAGCAGGGGCTGACGACGTACGAGGCGCAGCTGCCGTGGAGCGAGATCCTGCCGGTTGGGCGACCCGCCACGGCTGGACTCGTGCTCGACGTGCAGATCGTCGTCAACGACTACGACGAAACGACGGACAGCATGCCGCAGACGCGAGCGGGGCTGACGTTCGGCTGCGGCCCACTCGTGGATCCGGGCCTGCTCGCGAGCTTGATGCTCGTCGCCGATGCCGGCGCCCTGCAGGGCGTCGTTCCGGTGTTTCCGCCCAAGCCCGGCACGCCGCCGTCTTCCGTGCTCGGCGCCGAGCACTGGCAGCAATGGACGGCCAGGCTGCTGCAATCGCCGCCGGCGATCTGGACCGGGACGGGTACGCCGCAGGAGTGCGGCGGCAGCAAGCGCCTGGCCCTGCTCGAGGAGCTCGACGAACACTGCGGGCGCATGCCGCGAGTCGACTTCCTCGAGCTGCACCATCGCATCCATCGGCGCATGTCGCGCGAGGTCGCAGGACTGCAGGCGCGCGGCCTGCCTCTGCTCTGGCGCCAACGCCTCGAGTCGGTGTCGAAGAACGCCGAGGACCCGGTGCCGGCAGGCTCGCTGCGCCTCTTCCGGTTGCCGATGGGCGGATGGTTGTTCCGCTCGCCGCAGCGGAACTTCGTCGTCGACGCGGCCGGCGCCGACGTCGCCGAGTTCCTGTTCGGCGGCATCGAGTTCTGTGCGCTCACGCAGCCGCTCGAGCTGACGCGCCGCAACGACCAACTGCTCCTGCGCATGTACTTCGCGGAACCGCCGCGTCCGGTGTTCACGCACGTCGCGTTCCACCTGCCGGTCGTGCCGATGTCGACGATGGCGATCGTCGAAGCGGGGAGCAGCCACGGCAGCCGCACGGGTGCGCGCATCGACGTTCTCGGCCACAAGCTGCCGGACGGCGCGGTGCCGTGGAGCGTGAGCTACCGGATCGCCACGCCGGGCGGTCCGACGGTGCTGATCGTCGGTCCGGACCTGTTGCCGGGCGAGGTCGGCGAACCCGGCGTCGACGTCGCGATCCTCTCGCCTCGCAATCAGGATCCGCTCGCCGTCCTGCAGGCAGCAAAGCCGAAACTGGTCGTCATCGACGACGTGTTCACGTGCGAAGACAATGCGGCAAGAGCGCGCGCCTCGCTGCGAGAAATCCACGCCCTGCAACAGATGCTGCGTGCGTTCCCGTCATTGGTGTTGGCTCCCGGCGAGTCGTGGACCGTCGTGAAGAGTGACGACCGCTGACGCAGTTTGATCGACGCTTGCTTGCGTCGAAGTTGCTCGGGTGCATGATGCTCGGCCGCGATTGGCAATGAGCGCCGATCGCTCGAAACCTGAATCAAAGACGAACCAGAATGGCTGCCAAGAAGAGCAATCCGGCGATGGAGTTCCTCGTCGAGACGTTGAAGGGCGATCGCAACGCGGTGTATGCCGAAGTCGCGGCCAACGCCGCGAAGAAGAAGCTGAAGGTCTATCCAATCATGTGGGGTCGCGCGAAGGCGCTGCTCGGCTACGTCAAGGTCGCACCGCGCGGCCAAGGCAAGATGGCCAAGGCCAAGGCGGCCAAGGCAGTCGCCAAGCGTGGGCCCGGCCGTCCGCCGAAAGCCGCCACGGCGAAGGCAACGTCGTTCGACGGCTCGCTTGCGAGCATCGTCGCGGCAGTCAAGGGCAGCGAGCAGGAACGCAACCGCTATCGCGGCGCACTCGAGCGGATCCAGTCGATTCTCGCCGACGCGTTGGCGTGATCCGCGTGTTCAGCGGCGGCCGACGAGCCGCCGCCAGTTCGGCTCGTCGTGCTCGACGAGCCGCCGCGCGAACCGCTCGCGCAGCGCCGGCAGTAGTTTGGCGCACCGTGGACCCGGGTCGCCGCCGTGCAGGGCGCGACCGTCGAGATGCGTGACTGGCGCGATGTCCCGCAACGTGCTCGACAGGAACAGCTCCTCGGCTCGCCGAAGGTCTGCCCGCGTCATGTGACGTTCGACCACCTGTTCGCCGAGGTCGGGCAGGGCGTCGAGAAGCAACGCGCGCGTCACGCCGACCAGGATGCCGGCGTCGAGCGGCGGCGTGCACCAGACACCGTCGATGCGCGCGAAGAGGTTCGACGTCGATGCTTCGGTGACCTGACCATCGGCATTGCACATCACACAGTCGGTGGCGCCGCGGTCCTTTGCCTCGGCCAGGGCGAGCACGTTGTTGAGGTAGTTGCCGCTCTTCGTCGCGGGATCGAGCGCGCGGCGGTCATTGCGCAGGCGCTCGACGATCGCCAGCCGCACCGGCTGGCCCGACATCGGCGAAAGCGACCGGACCATCACCACCCAGCACGGCTTGCCGGTCGCGCAGGCGAGGTCGATGTTCGGCGCCGAGCCAGCACCGCGCGTGACGATCACGCGCACGTAGTGGTCGCCGGGTCCGGCTTCGGCGATCGTCGCGGCGACACGGCGAGCGACCGTCGGCTCGTCGAGATCGAGGGCGAGCCGGATGGCGGCTGCCGACTCCCGAAGCCGGGCCCAGTGCTCGGGCCAGCCGAACGGCACGTCGCCCACGGTCCGCACGACTTCGTAGATCGAATCGCCGAACAGGAACCCCCGGTCGAGCACGGGGATCCGCGCTTCGTGTTCGGGGGTCACCAGTCCATCGACGTTGCAGAGGTTCGCCATCGCGGGACGGATGGTAAGCTCGCCCCCCTTCATGTGCGGCTTCATCTCGATCTACGGACCTGCTGAGTCCGACGCCATCCACGACGCGCTCGCGGGCTTGCTCGCGATCCAGCACCGCGGTCAGGACGCCGCTGGTGCTGTCACCTTCAAGGATCGCTTCCAGGCCAAGAAGGGTCTGGGCCTCGTGCGCGAGGTGTTCCAGGACAAGCACCTCCATCGCCTGCGCGGCCATCTCGCCGTCGCGCATGTTCGCTACCCGACGGTCGGCCTCGGCGAGGACACCGACGTGCAGCCGTTCTGGCTCGACTACCCGGTCGGCACGGCGATGGCGCACAACGGCAACGTCACCAACTTCCACGAGCTGAAGGACAGCTACTTCGGCCAGCGCAACATCCACCTCGGCAGCACCTGCGACCTCGAAGTCGTGCTCTACGTGTTCGCCGACGCGTTGATGCGCCGCGCCGCCGATCCGGTCACCGTCGACGACGTGCAGGCCGCGGTGAAGGAGGTCTACGAACGCGTGAAGGGCGCCTACTCCGTCGCCGGCATCACCGCCGAGGGCATGTATGCGTTCCGCGATCCGTTCGGCATCAAGCCGTGCATCTTCGGCAAGAAGGAGACGCCCGACGGCACCTGGTACGCGGTTGCCAGCGAGTCGGTCGTGCTCGACGTCGCCGGCTACCAGATCGTCCGCGATCTGCAGGCGGGCGAGATGTTGTGGATCGGCAAGGACCGCGTGCCGCACGTGCGCAAGGTCGCGCAGAAGCCGCACCGCCCCTGCATCTTCGAGTACGTGTACTTCGCGCGGCCGGACACCTTCCTCGACGGCACGTCGGTCTACGAGGCGCGCATGGAACTCGGGCGTCGCCTCGGCCGCGCATTCCTCGAGACCGGTCTGCAGGCCGATGTCGTGATCCCGGTGCCCGAGTCGGCGCGCACCGCCGGCCAGACGATGGCCGAGGAGATCGGCGTGCCGTGCCGCGAGGGGTTCGTGAAGAACCGCTACGTCGGCCGCACGTTCATCATGCCGAACGACAAGGCCCGGCAGGCGACGATCCGCGCCAAGCTCAACCCGATCCGCGCCGAGTTCGAAGGCAAGCGCGTCGTGATCCTCGACGACTCGATCGTGCGCGGCAACACCAGCCGGCAGATCGTCAAGATCGCGCGCCAGATGGGGGCGGCGAAGGTCTACCTCGCGTCGTACTCGCCGCCGCTGCAGTTCCCGTGTCTCTACGGGATCGACATGTCGACGAAGCGCGAGTTCGTGGCGCGCGGCCGCAGCAACGAGGAGATCGCCAAGGAACTCGGCGCCGACTTCGTGCTCTACCAGACGATCGAGCAGATGGAGGACGCCGTGCGGACGGCCGGCAACAAGAAGCTCGAGTTCTGCAAGGCGTGCTTCGAGGGCGTCTACCCGACGGGCGACATCACCGAGCGCATGCTCACCGACATCGAGAACGATCGCCTCGCCGCCAGCCGGGCGTAGTCACTGCCGACGCGTCTTCGGCACGCGTCCGCGCAGCTTGGGCACCAGCAGCAGCGCCTCGCGCGCGATCCGGCCGTCCATCTTCGACTTGCCGACCGCGCGGTCGACGAAGTGGATCGGGATCTCCTTCACGGTGAAGCCCGCGCGCACCATGCGGAACGCCATCTCGATCTGGAACGCGTAGCCCTGCGCGGCGACCGCCGACAGGTCGAGCGCCCGCAGAGCGCTGACGTGGAAGCAGCGGAAGCCGGCGGTGTTGTCGCGGATGCCCGAAGCGAGCACGGCGCGGGTGTAGAGGTTGGCGCCGCGCGACAGCGCACGACGCTTCCAGTCCCAGCCGACGGTGCAGCCGCCGCGCACGTAGCGGCTGCCGATCACGAGTTCGGCGTCGTGCGAGGCGAACACCAGCCGCGGCAGGTCCCACGGCGCGTGGCTGAAGTCGGCGTCCATCTCGCAGACGCGTTCGTAGCCGCGTTCGATCGCGAAGCGGAAGCCGGCGATGTAGGCGGTGCCGAGACCCTGCTTGCCCTGCCGGTGCAGAACGTGCACGCGTCGATCGGCGGCGGCGAGGCGATCGGCGATCGCGCCGGTGCCGTCCGGGGAGCCGTCGTCGACGACCAGCACGTCGACGTCGGCGAACGCGTGGATCGCGCGCAGCAGCGGCTCGAGGTTGTCCTTCTCGTTGTAGGTCGGCACGACGACGAGCGTGCGCCACGGCGGCGCGTGCGGACGCACGGGCACCGGTCCGATTCCTGCCGCGCGTCCTTGTTCGGCTGCGG
The DNA here is from genome assembly GCA_937952215.1 of uncultured bacterium. Classification (GTDB taxonomy): domain Bacteria; phylum Planctomycetota; class UBA1135; order UBA1135; family UBA2386; genus UBA2386. Next base: position 174 of record CALFZH010000024.1, on the reverse strand, counting down.
CGCGCGCGGCGGTCTCGTCCTGACCCCGCAGGACGACCAGGCGACTGCTGTCGATGCCGGCGCGCACGACGCTCTCGGCCGCGGCGAAGTCGGCGACGACGCGCAGCGGCTCGGTGAAGGTGCGCGGGCCGGCGACGGTACTCGCCGGTACTTGCGTCGGGGATGGGCGGGCGG
>CALFZH010000023.1:0-70136 GCA_937952215.1 uncultured bacterium | reverse complement strand
GGGAGCGGGGGGCTCGCCGCGGGGCGACCGATCCGTCGCCGTTACTTCCCTGCGACAGATGGCTATGGCAAGATGAGTTGGTTGTCCAGGCCGGCCCTCGGCGCGGCCTTCTGTCCAGCCATGTCCCTCGCCAACCACAGCCCGATCGACGGCGCCGGCGTGCGCGCACGGCTGGTCGAGCTATGGGAACGCACGGGCGCGCCCGAATTGCAGTTGCTGGCGGCGCACCGCGTGCCGCCGGACGGCGCGGTCACGACCAACCCGAGTCTCTGGCTCGATTGGGTCAGCACGGTGCTGATGGACGTGTTCAAGCGCACCGAGGACCCGGCGGTCTTCGCCTTCCTGTTCGAACTCAACCGCGCGTCGTTCCTGCACGCGATCCAGAGCGGTCTGCGTCGCTTCCACCGACACATCGATGCGCAGGATGTTCTGCAGGAGGTCTTCCTCAACATCTACCGCTACCCGCACCGCTTCCACGCCGACAAGGCGGAAGCGTTCCGCGGCTGGGGTCACCGCATCGCGCGGAACACGCTGCTGAAGTTCCTGAAGGGCGAGTCGCGTACGGCGAACTTCGTCGAGATCGACGACGAGACGATGCAGCCGGAAGACATGCGCGTTCGCCGACCGGATCGTGCGGCGGCCGAAGCCGAGACCGCGGTCGTGGCCGATCGCGCCTACGTGCTCTACCTGCAGCTCTACCTGCTGCACTTCGGTCGGCTGTCGCCGCGCGAGCGTGAGGCTCTGACCCGCGTCGAAGTCGACGGGTGGTCGTACCGGGACGCGGCGGCGGCGCTCGGCGTGCGCCTCGAGAACCTGAAGATGGTCATCTTCCGCGGTCGCCGGAAGATCTTCCGCGGCATGGAGGCTTCGCTCGCGAACCTCGGCGCGCTCGGGGCAGTCCGCCCCGGCGTACGCGAGCCTGGCGGGCCGCACTCGCGTTCGCTGCCGCGAAACGAGGGCACGGCGTCGCAGTCGTCGCATTTTTGACAGTTGCCGTGCAACCGCCCACCCAAGCCGTGACTCTGGGGTTCACCCCATCTAGTGGTTGGCCAAGATGAGTCCCGTGACGGACGCGCCAACGACCAGTGACCCGTGCCTGCAGATCCAGGTGGACCTGTCGGCCATGGTCGACGGGGAGCTCGATCCGGCAGCCGTGCGCCGCGTGATGGTGCACTCGGACCTGTGCGCGCAATGTCGGGCGTTTCTCGACGGCGTTCGCAACCAGGCGCGTTTGCACCGACATGTCGCTGCCGCGGCGCCCGAGCTCGTGGACGCAGGAACCGGAACGCGTCCCGATGCGCCCGTGCTGGCCCACCTGCGGGAGCAGCTGACGGCGAATCGCGGCAAGTTGTCGCGCGTGCTGTACGAACTCGGCCGCGGGTTCGTGCTGATGGGCTTGTCGGCGGACTTCTCGCGCGAGGTGGCCAAGGAACCGGTGCCGGTGCCCGACATGGCGTTGCGCGGACGCAATCTGCTCGACGAGATCTCGCGCCAGGCGGCGGGGGCCGCCGAACCCGCATGGGTCGCCGCGAAGGAGCTGTTCGACGGCCATCTCCGGTCGGCCGACGAGAGCCTCTCGCGTGGGCAGCGGTTGTTGTCGGAGTGCCTGGCGCTCGACAAGGACTGCCACGAGGCGCGCATCTACCTGGGACTCGTCCACTACATGCACGGACAGCGGGCGCAGGCGCGGCGCCAGTTCCAGGACGTGCTCGCCCGGGCCCAGGATCGGAGGATCCGCGGCTATGCCCTGCTCAACCTGAGCAATGTGCACCTCGACGAGGGGGATGCGGAGGGCGCCATCGGGCTGCTGCAGCAGCTCGTCGACTCCGGCGCCATCGCCGAGCATCCGAGCCTGAGAACTGCCTACTTCAACCTCGGCCTCGCCCAGGGCTTGAGCGGGCACTTCCGGGACTGCGCGAAGTGGTTCCAGCGCCTGGTCGAGGAATCGCCCCACAAGCAGGCGTGGATGGCCCGCGAGGTCGGTCGCCGCAGCCATTTCGTGCACCTGATCCGCAATCACCCCGATGCCAAGGTGGTCAGCGAGGCGTTCCCGGCCTGGTTCGCCCCCCGGCCGGCCGGGTGATGGGCTCATGACGCCCCTTCCCCGCGGACGATGGTCGGTGGTAGATTCCACCACCTTCCGGCGCCGAGTCGCGGCGTCGGCCATGCGATGACCACCCTGCTCCGTTTCCTGGCGATCGGTCTGCTGGCCGCCTTGCTGGCGCTGCCGGGTCGCGGTCACGACGGTGGGGAGAATGGCAGTGGCACGGGCGTCTGGGTGCTGCCGCGGGCAACGCACCTCGGCCCGACCAACGGTTGCGCGCCGAGGGCGACGTTCGCCGTGGCGCCGAACAAGGCCTGCATCCTGCGGGCATCGGACGATGTCGGCGTCGCGATCGGAACGCTCGTGGACGAAGGCTCTGGCGTGGTCGCCAGCGTCGCCGTGGTCGGCAGGGACATCTACTTGCCGGCGTCCATGGTCCAGGCGCTGGTGCAGGCCGGAGCGAAGGCCACGATCGTGGTCGTCGATGGCGCGCAACTCGGCTACGTGATCGACGTGTCGGTCGTCGCCGGCAAGTTGGTCCTGCGCGTCTTCTGATTCGCGCCGGCGGCGGTCAGGTGCCGAGGGCTCGCGCGGCTGCGAGGGCGCCCACCGGATCGTTGGTGCAGAAGGCGTCGATGCCGATCGCCCGATGTCCGGCCCACGCGACTTCGTCGTCGCTCGTGTAGGTGCACAGCAGCATGCCGGCGGCGTGGACCCGGTCGACGTCATGGCGCCCGACGGCACGCGCGTGCCAGTGCAGCATGCCCGCACCCGCGGACCTCGCCGCCGCGATTGCGTTGTCGTCGAGGCGGCGCGCACGGGCGTGGGGGCCGAGCACGGCGAGTGCGAGGCGCGGCGCCAGCGCGTGCGCTTCGGCGACGAACGACCAGTCGAACGACTGCAGGATGCAGTGGGCCGCTGCGTTCGCGGCGTCGATCGCTGCGACGTAGCTCGCCGCAGCGCCGGACTTGTGTTCGATCATCGCGAGGCCGTCGGGCACCAGCACGGCCAGCGCCTCCGCCAGGGTCGGCACCCGTTCCCCGGCATGGGCGGCGCCATGCCAGCGTCCGGCATCGAGCTGGCGCACTGCCGCGAGATCGCACTGCGCGACCAGGGCGCCCGGGCCCAGGCGTTGCGGGGCATCGGTCGTGCGGTCGAGGCTGTCGTCGTGCAGGCACACCAGCGTGCCGTCGCGCGTCGCCTGGACGTCGAACTCCTGCATCAGGACGCCCGCCGCCCGGGCCGCGCGGAACGCGGCGAGCGTGTTCTCGGGACAGTGCTTGCTGTCGCCGCGGTGGGCGACGACCACGGGGCCGCCGCGTGAAGCGACGCGCACACGTTCGAACGCGGGATGCTGCATCGTCGGTGGCCTCGGTGGTGATGTTGCGGAGGTTCGCGGAACGAAGTGCGGCGGCGACGCGGTTGGCTCGCCATGATCGCCGGCATGGACCCTGCAACCTATCGCCTGTTGCACGTCGTCGGCGTGCTGATCGTGTTCTTCGGCCTCGGCGGGCTGCTCGCTGCCGAACCCGGCAAGGCGTCGAAGCTCTACGGCGCGCTGCACGGCATCGGACTCCTGGTGATGCTCGTTGCCGGCATCGGCTTCGCGCACAAGTCGGGGTACGGCTGGCCGAACTGGTTGATCGCGAAGATCGGCTGCTGGCTGCTGGTCGGCGCGGTGCCGACGTTGATCAAGCGAGGCGTGTTGACGCGGTTCTTCGGCCTGCTGCTCGTGCTCGGCCTCGGGGGCGTCGCCGTCTGGCTGGCGCAGAGCAAGCCGTTCTGACGGCCGTCCGGGACGCCATGCCGTTCACGCCGCCGGAAGTTCTGCTGCTGGGGCCTGGCCCGTCGCCGACGAGTGCCGCCGTCCAGCGCGCGCAGTCGCTGCCGTTGCTCGGCCACCTCGATCCCGAGTTCACGCCGGTGCTCGATCGTGTGCAGGCCGGCCTGCGTTCGTTGTTCGGCACCACGAATGCGCTCACGCTGCCGATCGCCGGCACCGGGACCGCTGGCATGGAGGCGATCGTCGCCAACCTCGTGACGCGCGGCGAACGCGTCGTGGTCGGCGTGCACGGCGTGTTCGGGCAACGCTTCGCAACGGCCGTGCGGCGGGCGGGTGCGGACGTCGTCGAGGTCGCCGCTCCGTTCGGAGAACCCCTGCGCGCCGAGGCGATCGCGCGCGCGATCGCGGCGGGACCGACCGCCCTCGTCGCTGTCGTGCACGCCGAGACCAGCACCGGGGTGTTGCTCGACCTCGAACCGATCGCCGCCGCCGCCCGAGCTGCCGGAGCCCTGTTCGTCGTCGACTGCGTCACGAGCCTGGCCGGCGTCGAGCTCGCGTTCGACCAGCTCGGCGTCGACGCGGCGTTCAGCGGCACCCAGAAGTGCCTTTCCGCGCCGCCGGGTCTAGCGCCGGTGACGTTCTCGCCGCGCGCGCTGCAGAAAGCGAAGGCGAACGCGGCCACGGTGCCCTTCTACTTCGATGCGCAGCTGCTGACCGGCTACTTCGGGCCGCAGCGCGCGTACCACTACACGGCGCCGATCAGTCTGCTCTACGCGCTCGACGCGGCGCTCGAGGAGGTCGCGGCCGAGGGCATGCCGGCGCGGGCGGCGCGGCATCGCGAGGTCGCGGCGGCGTTGCGGTCGGGACTCGAGGCGCTCGGCCTGGCACCGTTGGTGCCGACGGGCGATGCGACGCCGATGCTGACGACGGTGCGCTATCCGCCCGGCGTCGACGATCGCGCCTTCCGCACGCACCTGCGCCAGGTGCACCGCCTCGAAGTCGGCGGCGGGCTCGGCCCGCTCGCCGGCGCGGCGTTCCGTGTCGGGCTGATGGGGCATGGCGCGCGGCTGCCGAACGTGGCCCGGGCGATCGCCGCCATCGGTGACGCGCTGGGCGCGGCGGGAGTGCGCGTCGACGTCGCAACGGCGCTGGCTGCCGCCCGCGGCCGCTAGGCGGCGCTGTCGTCCGACGTGCCGGTCTGCGACACTGCCGGCCATGAACGAAGCGACGATCCGAGCCACCATCGCCGAGAGCATCGCCACGAAGCAGCGCCTCGCCGAGCGATGCCTGCCGGCGTTGCAGCGGCTGTGCGAACTCGCGATCGCGACTCTGCGCAGCGGCGGCAAGATCCTGCTCTGCGGCAATGGCGGCAGTTCGTGCGACGCGGCGCACGCCGCTGGAGAACTCGTCGGTTGGTTCGAGAAGAAGCAGCGCCCCGGCTACGCGGCGATCGCGCTGGGGCACGCCGTGCCGTCGTTGACCGCGATCGGCAACGACGCTGGCTACGAGCAGGTGTTCGCCCGCGAGGTCCAAGCCCTCGGACGCGCCGGCGACCTGCTGATCGGGATCACCACCTCCGGCGGCAGCAAGAACGTCGTCGCGGCGCTGCAGCAGGCGCGGGCGCTGGGTCTGCGCACGGCCGTGCTGTGCGGCGAGAAGCGCGGGGCGGCGGTCGACCTGGCCGACGTCGCCGTCCAGGTCCCGTCCACGAACACCGCCCGGATCCAGGAGAGCCACCTCGTCTGCGTGCACGTGCTGTGCGCGGCGATCGAGGAAGCGCTCGCCTAGCGACGTCAGCGCTTGCCGGTCTCCTTGACCTTGACGCCGCCCGTCCACACGCCGGGATGCACCGTGTCGGGCTCGAGCGGTCCATTCACGATCGTCGCCACGGTGCAGCGGTCGGCGGCGCGCTGCAGCAGCGCGTGCGGCAGTTCCTGACGCGGCGCGCCGATCAGGTCCTTTTCGCCGGTCGGCGGCAGGGTGACGTGCATCGAGCCGTCGGTGCGGGCGGTGTTGGTCCAGCGCCGCATGCGCGGGAACAGCGCCTCGAGGTCCGTCAGCGGCTCCTTCGCCGCGACGACGAGGAACGTGGTCGTGGCGAGGATCTGCATGCGCGTGTTCCAGGCCAGATCGCGGTCGCGGTTGCGCCCCGGCAGCACCACGCGGCCGGCGGCCAGCGGGTTGGTCGCGTCCGTGTGTACGTTCGGGGACGGATGCAGGAGCACGGTGCCGTCCTCGGCACTGTGGCTGAAGACGTAGACGTGGCGCGGTTCGTCGCACGTGAACGCCAGCTGCACCGCAGACTCGGGGGCGAGCTCGTCGTAGTTGCGAGCGTGCCGCATGTCGTCGCCCGTGCCGACGCGCCAGGTCGCGGCTGGCGTTCCCTTGGTGCCCTGTGCGAACCAGACGGCGCCCGCGGCGATTCCCACGATGATCGGAACGACCACGATCCTGGGGTTCATTCGCGGACCGTAGCGGGGACCGTCGACTCGTCGAGTGCGATCTGACGTTGCGACAACGCTGCTACCTTGCGCACGGGGCGCGTTCGGGAGCCGGACGATCGCGAATCGAGGCGCCCGACGCGGGGATTCCGCGACTTGCGACGACGCTGCGACTTGCCCGCTGGCACCCGACCTCGTTCCATGGCGGACGACACCAGGAGGTCGTGATGCCGATGCGTTGGTTGCCGATCCTCGTCAGTTCGTGCGTGCTCGTCGCGCAGGATCCCGGCAAGAAGTGGCCGGAAGGCGCCGAACCCGCTTCGCCCGCCGCGAAGGCACCGCCGACGCAGCGCCGATTCACCGAGTTCCCGGTCCCCGACGTGCCGCCGCTCGACGTCGCCGCCGCGACATCGCAAGCGATCGTGGCGATGCTCGCGCTGCAGGAAGGGGAAGGCGTCGACCAGTGGCCCTACCAGGGCGTCTACCGCGAGGACGAGAACCCCTCGCCCGTCGGCTACCGCGTCGGTGGAACCGCGATCGCATGCCTCGGCCTCGTCGCCGCACCCGGGTTCGCCAAGGACGAGGCCCGGAAGCAGGCCGTGCGGCGCGGCGTCGCCTTCGTGCTGAAGATGCTCGACGCGCCGCGCATGCAGGCGGACTTCGTCGGGCGCTACGACGTGCGTGGTTGGGGGCACATCTACGCGCTGCAGTTGTTCCTCAGTCTGCAGGACCAGGAACTCGTACCCGCGGAGTCGGTGCCGGCGGTGAAGGCGAAGACGAAGTGGCTCGTCGAGACGCTCTGTGCGTCCGCGATCCCGGAGACCGGAGGCTGGAACTACTCGCGACCACGCGGCTACCTCAGCCCCCAGAACCGCGCCTCGACGTTCATGACCGCGCCGGCGCTGCAGGCGCTGTTCCATGCCGCGGCCCGCGGTCACGAGGTGCCGGCGACGGTCGTCGAGCAGGCGCTGGCGGCGCTCGAGAGGGCGCGCGCGAAGCCCGGCGGCTACTCGTACGGGGCGCCGGCGAAGAGCATGGCCGAGGTCGAAGAAGCGAAGCTCACGATGATGGACCGCACGCCGAGTTCGGCTGCGCGCGCGGCGCTGTGCGAGACGACGCTGATGCTGGCGGGCCGCGGCGATGCGCAACGGCTCGCGCGGTCGATCGAGTTGTTCTTCGCGCACTGGGACGACCTGGCGAAGCGCAAGAGCGCGACCGGCACTCACATCGAGCCGTACGGAATGGCGCCGTACTACTTCCTGTTCGGCCACGTCTACTGCGCGCAGGCGATCGAGTTCGTCGACGACGCCGGGCAGCGTGAGGCCCTGCGCACGAAGCTGCGCGCGGTGCTCGCGAAGTCGCGCGAGGACGACGGCTCCTGGAACGACCGCCAGTTCGGCCGTTCGGGCGGGTACGGCACCGCGCTCGCGCTGCTCACGCTGCACATGCAGCACCTGCCCAAGCCCGTGGCGTGGCGGCGCGACGCGAAGTGACGCCGCCGCGGTGACGTCGGCTCGCGTCACTGCCTCTGCAGGAACAGGTGCACACCGAGCTTGTTGGCGACGGCAACGTCGGGACGGCCATCGCCGTCGACGTCGGCGACCTCGAACTGCGTGCCAACACCGCTGCGGTCGTCGATCGGGTGCACTTCGAACGTGGGCTCGGGTCCGGTGGTCACGCGGATCCACAGCAGCCACGGCGTGCCGGCGGGGTCTTCGTCGCCCCCGGGCCCGTGCGCCCACCAGCGTTTGCCGGTGACCAGGTCGCGGGTGCCGTCGCCGTCGATGTCTGCACCGACCAGCGCGTGGGTCTGCGTCACGAGGTCGGCGATCGGCCGCAGCGTGAAGCGACGATGCCCGTCGGCGTCGCGGCGCTGGGGGCTCCAGGCGATGCCGCGCCCGTGCGGGGAACTGTGCACGACGTCGGCGAGCCCGTCCGCGTCGACGTCGATCACGTGCAGGTGCGCACCCTCATGGCACGAGCGCACGGGGTGCTCTTGCCACGGTTCGGTGGCGGCGCGCCCCGCCGCCGGTCGACGCCAGTAGCCTTGCGGTGCGATCACGTCGGTCGCGCCGTCGCCATCGACATCGCCGATGCCGAGCCCGTGCGCGAAGCGCTGCGCTGCCGCGCAGCCGGGGGCGCTGATCGCATGCACCTGCCAGGGCGCGCGTGGATCCGCGCCCGGCTCGCACCAGACGAGCCGGTCGCCGTCGCCGCAGACCAGGACGTGTCGGCCGTCGTCGAACAGGTCGACCCAAGCCGGCGACTCGTTGCAGACGTTGGGATGCACGAGGTGCTCCGACCAGGTCCCGCGGCCAGCCCCGGGGTTGCGGTACCAGTGCGCTCCCGTGCCCGGCATGCCGACCACGATCTGGTCGATCCAGCCGTCGGCGTCGATGTCCGCTGCGAAGCAGGCAAAGCACCGGCTGTAGGTCGTGCTGCCGTCCCCGTAGGTCGGCACCGTGCGGATCGCGTGCGGAAGCCAGTCCGGCGCCTCGTACCAGAGGTCGCCGACGAGCAGGTCGCGGTCCCCGTCGCCGTCGACGTCGGCGATCGCGATGCCCTCGGAACGGAACGCCGCATCGACGACGACGCGTTGCCAGGTCGGCGGGTCGGCGGGAACGGTCGCGCAGCCCGTGAGCAGGGCCAGCGATGCGATGCCGCCCACGCACTGACGGCGCGTCGGCCTCACGCGCGATGCACGTGGTGGGGACTCGCCTGGTCGGTCGGCATCACGACGATGGTGTCGAGGTTGACGTGCGCGGGCCGGTCGACGGCGAACACCACGCAGTCGGCGACGTCCTCGGCGCGCAGCGGTCGCGTGCCGGTGTAGACCTTGGCGGCCCGTTCCTGATCGCCGCGGAAGCGCACCAGCGAGAACTCGGTCTCGACCATCCCGGGGTCGACGCTGGTGACGCGGATGCCGCTGCCGAGCGTCTCGATGCGCATCGCTTCGCAGATCGGCTGCAGCGCGCGCTTGCTGCCGCAGTAGACGCCGCCGCCGGCATAGGCCTTGTGGCCGGCGATCGAGCCGATGACGACGACGTGGCCGCGCCGTTGCTGCAGCATGTGTGGCAACACGCGCCGCGTCACCTCGAGCAGGCCGAGCACGTTGGTCTCGATCATCTCGCGCCACGCCTCGCCGGTGCCATCGGCGATCTTCTCGGTGCCGCGCGCGAGGCCGGCGTTGTTGACCAGCACGTCGATCGGGCCATGGGCGGCCAGCGCAGCGGCGACGAAGCGCTCGACGCTCGGCGGCGAGGTCACGTCGAGCGGGTGGCGCAGCGCGCCCGGGGCAAGGCCGTCGAGCCGCGCCGTCCGGCGGGCGCCGAGCGACAGGCGGTCGCCGGCGGCGGCGAACGCGCGGGCGCAGGCGGCGCCGATGCCCGAACTGGCGCCGGTGATCACGACGTGGCGGTTCATGCCGGCACCATACGTGCCGTCAGCGCGCCAGCAGCAGCGTGATCTGCACGAGCTGTTCGACCAGCGACAGCGCGGCGATGACGACGACGACGCGACGTACGCTCGCGGCGCCCTTGTCGACGGTCCACTTGCTGGCGAGGAAGCTGCCGATCGCGGTGCCGACGGCGAGGCATGCGGCCGGTCCCCAGGCGATGACGGGCGCCTGTCCCGCCAGCAGCACCGGCGCCAGCGCGAAGCCCGTCAGGCTCGCGACCGACGACGTGATGACGACGACGCCCTTCGCGGCATTGACCGCCAGCATGTCGCGTTCGTAGCTCGCCACCAGCACCAGCGTCGCGACGAACCCGGTGCCGATCTGCGCGAAGCCCATGTGCAGGCCGATCAGCGCGCAGCCGAGCGGGCCGAACCACCGGGCGTGCGCGGCGGCGCCGACCGCGGCGCGGCTGCGCTTCTGTTGGACCAGCAGCAGCATCAGCACGACAGCGAGGTAGACGCGGAACCACAGATCGCTCGCCTTGAGCGCCAGGAGGTTGCCGAGGAACGCGCCCGGGATCGCCCACAACGCCATCCGCCACACGCGGGCCGGCGGCGTGATGCCCGCGCGCAGGAAGCCCAGCCAGGCGAACAGGCCGACGCCGATCGCCCCGAGGCGCGACGACGGGTTGGCCACGGCGATCGGCAGTCCGCACGCGTACTGGAACGCCCACAACGCGAAGATGCCGGCCCCGCCGGCGACGTTGTTGATCGCGCCCATGCCGAAGCCGGCGACGAGCGTGATCAGGACTGCCGGCAGATCCACGGGCCGCCGATCAGCCCAGCAAGTCCTTCACCATCTCGCGTTCGTCGGTGAGTTCCTTCCAGCTGATCGCGGCCTTCTGCCGGCTGAACTCGTTCATCGTCAGACCCTGGACGATCCGCCAGTTGCCCTTGCCGTCGGTGGTGCACGGGAAGCCGCTGATCACACCCTCGGGGGTGCCGTAGCTGCCATCGCTGATCACGCACAGCGACGCGCAGTCGTCCTTGGTCGTCACCGAGTAGAGGCTCCGGGCGTGGTCGCACGCGGCTTGCGCTGCCGACAGCGCCGACGACTTGCCGCGCGCCTCGATGATCGCCTTGCCGCGTTCCTGCACCGTCTTCAGGAACGGGCCCTGCAGCCACGGATCGTCGGCGATGACCTTCGCTGCCGGCTGGCCGCCGATCGTCGCGTGGTGCCAGTCGGGGTACTGCGTGTTGCTGTGGTTGCCCCAGATGATCACGTTCTTGACCTCGGACCAGTGGCGTTTGCTCTTCAACGCGAGCTGCGCCTTGGCGCGGTTCTGGTCGAGGCGCGTCATCGCCGTGAACCGATCCGCCGGCACGCCCTTGGCATTCTTCATGGCGATCAGGCAGTTCGTGTTGCACGGGTTGCCGACGACGACGACCCGAACGTCGGGTCCGGCGACCTCGGCGATCGCGCGGCCCTGGCCGATGAAGATCTTGCCGTTGTCCTGCAGCAGGTCCTTGCGCTCTTGGCCGGGTCCACGCGGCTTGCTGCCCACCAGCAGGCACAGGTCGGCGTTCTTGAACGCGACCTTCGGGTCGTCGCTGCACACGATCTCGGTCAGCAGCGGGAACGCGCAGTCCTCGAGTTCCATGCGCACGCCGTTCAGCGCCGGCAGCACCGGCGTGACCTCGAGCAACTGCAGCGCGACCTTCTGCTGCGGGCCGAAGATGCTGCCGTTGGCGATCAGGGGCAGCAGGGAGTAACCGATCTGACCGGCGGCACCGGTCACCGCGACGCGCTTCACTGGGCTCATCCGGCCATTCCATCGCCGCGCCGGGTGCTTTCAAGCGCAGCGTTGCGCGACGTTCTCTCTCGTGCTCAGGCGCCGTCGCCGTCGCCCTGCGCGCCGACCTGCCGTTCGACCAGCGGCGCCAGCTCCTCGCGCCACACCCGCTGGTACTCCGGGTGCCGGAAGAAGATGTCGCACGCGGTGCGCGATTCGAAGCCGGAGAACAGGGCCAGGTTGAAGCCCTGCCGGTCGGTGGCGACGTTGTGCGCCACCGTCAGGTGGTCGATGCCGGGCATGCGCTCGATCAGCGCCTGGAGCGACTCACGCGCCTGCCGGACGCGGTCGAGGCCGATCCCGGGCTTGAGCGCGAACAGGATCGTGCAGTGGAACATCGGCCGCGCCATCGTCGGCCGGGAGGCGGCGCGGGGCAACGTTCGTCGCCCCGGCCGCGGTCAGGCGCCCTTGGCCACGCGCAGCGGGCGCCGCTGGTGCTCTTCTTCGCCGGGCGGGTGGCCGTAGCACACCGAACCCTCGCCTTCCTGCCAGCAGAACACGACGTCGCCCGAACGGCTGGTGCCCGGGATGTGGACCGTCAGCGGGTTCGTGCGCAGCACCGTCATGCCGAGGCCCTCGAGCTCGTTCTTGCAGCGAGCGAGCGCTTCGTCGTGGGTCCAGATGCGGGCGTCCAGTTCGGCCAGTTCGCCGCGCAGCCCTTCCGGCGTGTTTGCCGACTCGAGCTGCTCCCGCTGGCGGCTGAGGGCGCGGCGCGTGGTCCGCCGCTCCAGCAGTTCGGCCGCAATCGCCCGCACCAGCTTCAAGGCCTGGTTGGCCTCCGGCAGGCTGTAGGTTCGCTTCATGGTCGGGGTCCTTTCGGTGCGAGGTCAGGCACCGTTCGCTGCAGCCGAGCCAACGGGCGCTGCGGCCGTGTCGTTGCAGCACGACGCTGCCCCTCTGTAGTGTGACGAAGTGCCGCGGTTACCAAGCCGCGTCCTCTCGAAACATGACCGAACGCGACGTGATGGACTTCGATGTCGTGGTCGTCGGCGGTGGCCCCGCTGGCATGGCCACGGCGATCCACCTGGCGAACCTCGTCGAACGCCACAACGCGGAGGTCGCGAAGTCGGGCAAGGGCGAGCCGATGGCGCCCCAGATCTGCCTGATCGAGAAGGCCGCCGAGATCGGCGCGCACTCGATCTCGGGCGCGGTGATGGACCCGAAGGGGCTCGATGCCCTGCTGCCTGGCTGGCGGACGATGGAGCCCAAGGCTCCGGTCGAGGCCGAGGTCCACACCGACTACGCGCTGTGGTTGACGGCCAAGGGCGGCTTCAAGTTCCCCATCACGCCGCCGCCGCTGAAGAACCACGGCAACTTCGTGGTGTCGCTGAACAAGCTGGTGAAGTGGCTCGGCGTCATCGCCGAGCAGAAGGGCATCCAGGTGTTCCCCGGCTTCCCGGGTGCCAAGCTGGTGCGCGACGGCGCTCGCGTGACCGGCGTGCAGCTCGGCGACAGCGGCGTCGACAAGCACGGCCAGCCGAAGGGGAACTTCCAGGCTGGCGGCATCCTGGCCGGCAAGCTCGTCGTGCTGGCGGAGGGCAGCCGCGGCTCGATGACCAAGCAGCTGGTCGCCGACCTGAAGCTCGAAGGCAAGAACCCGCAGGTCTACGGCCTCGGCGTCAAGGAAGTGTGGGAGGTGCCCGGCGGCCAGTGCGCGCCCGGCCTCGTCGTGCACACGATGGGCTACCCGCTCGACAGCCACACCTTCGGCGGCGGCTGGGTCTACGGCATGGGCGCGACCGAGGGCGGCAAGAACCTGGTCTCGGTCGGGCTCGTCGTCGGCCTCGACTACCGCGATCCGACGATGGACGCGCACCGGAAGCTGCAGGAGATGAAGCAGAACCCGCGGGTCGCGGCGTTCCTGCGCGGCGGCAAGATGCTGCACTACGGCGCGAAGTCCCTGCCCGAGGGCGGGCTCTACTCGATGCCGCGCAGCTACGGCGACGGCTTCGTGCTGGTCGGCGATTCCGCCGGGCTGATGAACAGCATGCGGCTGAAGGGCATCCACCTGGCCATGCGCAGCGGCATGCTCGCCGCCGAGACCGCGTTCGTCTGCCTGCAGAAGGGCGACACCTCGGCCGCGGCGACCGCGGCCTACGCCGAGCGGGTGCGCGGCGACTGGGTGCACGAAGAACTCTGGAAGTGCCGCAACTTCCACCAGGGCTTCCACGGCGGTCGCGTGGCGGGCCTCGTCAACGCCGGCTTCGCGCAGCTGTTCGGCGGCAAGGGCACGCTGTGGCGGGACGAGCTGAAGAGCAATGCCGGGCACGCCTACATGCAGACCGTCGGCAGCTACTTCCAAGGTCGTGGCAAGCCGAAGCTCGAGAAGCTGCCCGACGACGGCACCCTGACGTTCGACAAGCTCACGTCGGTCTATTCGTCGGGCACGCTGCACGAAGAAGACCAGCCGTGCCACCTCGTGGTGACCCAGCCCGACCTCTGTTCGACGCGCTGCGTCGAGGAGTTCGGCAACCCGTGCCAGCACTTCTGTCCCGCCGCCGTCTACGAGATGGAGGACAAGCCCGGCACCAAGCACGGCATCGACCTGAAGATCAACGCCAGCAACTGCGTGCACTGCAAGACGTGCGACATCATGGACCCGTACCAGGTCATCAACTGGGTGGTCCCGGAAGGCGGCGGCGGCCCGAACTACACCAACCTCTGAGCTGCCCGCGGCCGGCGCGACGGAAGTCGGCGACGACCGCCCCGCGTTTCCCCGGCTGCCACGTCGTTCCCCGATCGCTCGTTTCGATCGTCTCGCCCGCGTTGCGGTCGTCGCCATCCTCAGTGGGGCGGCGAGGACGTTTCCTGGCCGAAAACCGCACGCTTCATCGCAGCGCCGTCATGCGCGCGCGATGCAGCATCACGTCGAACGCATCGGCGCCGCGATGGCGCCGCACCAGCGCGTGCGCGAGGTCGCGTTGTTCCGCGTCCGTCAGCTGCAGGACTTCGGCGAACGCCTCGACGAGTTCACCGGCGACGACGCCCGGGACCAGGTGACTGCCGAACGTCGCGTGCACGTTGCGCAGACCGGCGTGGCGCAGGGCATCGGCGATCGTGACGTCGTCGGCGCCGTGCAGCGCCGCGACCCGCGCTGCCGGCAAGCCGAGTTCGCGGCACGCGTCGTCGAGGTCCGGGACCAGGCACGGCCCGGGAACGTCGACGACGAGGCGTCCCCCCGGGCGCAGGTTGCTGCGCGCGAGGTCGGCGTAGGTGCCCGGAGGCAACAACGGCCCGGTGGCCGGTGCCACCAGCATCGCGTCGAAGGTGCCGAACCGTTCGTCGCCGGCGAGCTGGTGCACGAGCACACGAACGTGCGGGACGTCGAGCGCCGCGAGGGCATGGCCGGTCCCGGCCTGCGCGGTCACTGCGACGAGCTGGCCGTCGCGGCCGACTGCGGCGGCGAGTTGGCGGGAGCCGGCGATGCCGACACCGCACGCCAGCACACGATCCTGGCGTCGCGCATCGAGCAGCGTCATCGCCGCCGGCAGCCATGGTTCTGGTTCGGCCCAGGCCATGCCGGAACGCTACTCGGACGCGAGGCCTGGCGGGGCGCGCGCGTCCGTGAGGTGGCGAGGGCAGCACCGGCCGGCGATGATCGTCGGCCTTGCGCACGGGTGCCGCACAGCTGGACGGGGCCACCTTCGACCTCTGCGTCGTCGGTGCCGGCATCCAAGGCGCTGCCGTGGCACGCGATGCGGCGCTGCGCGGGTTGTCGGTGTTGCTGGTCGATGCGCGCGACCTTGCCGCCGGCACCAGTTCTCGCAGCTCGCGGCTCGTGCACGGCGGGCTGCGTTACCTGCGCCAAGGGCGGCTCGGGCTCGTGCGCGAGGCGCTACGCGAACGTGAACTGCTGCTGCGGTCGTGCCCGCACCTGGTTCGACCGCTGCCGATGCTGATGCCGTTCTTCCGCGACGGCGGGCCCGCGCGGTGGCCGCTGCGCCTGGGCACCTGGCTCTACGACCGCCTCGCCCGCGGCAGCACGTTGCCGGGCCCGCGCGCCCTCTCCGCCGCCGCCACCGCCGCGGCGTTCCCGGGGTTGCGCACGGAGGGGCTGCGTTCGGGGCTCGAGTTCTTCGATGCGGTGACGCAGGACACGCGGCTCACCCTCGCCAACGTGCTCGCCGCACACGCCGCCGGCGCGCGCGTCGCAACCTGGTGCGAGGTCACGGGCCTCGCTCCCGGTGGCGGGCTGCGGCTGCTCGACTGGATCGGCGGCGACGAGTGCACGGTGCGCGCCACGCACGTCGTGAACGCGACCGGGCCCGCGGCCGACCGCCTGCGTTGGCTGCTGCAGGTCCCGGGCAACGAACTCGTGCGGCTGAGCCGCGGCAGCCACGTCGTGCTGCCGCCGCGCCCGGGCGAACGCGCGCTCGCCGCGTTCCTGCCGGACGGGCGCATCCAGTTCGTGGTGCCGCACGACGGCGGCACGCTGTGCGGCACGACCGAGGTCGACGACATGCTGCCCGGCGACGAGACCGGGCCGCCACCGGAGGATGTCGACTACCTGCTGCGCGCCCTGGCCCATCTGCTGGCGCCGCCGCCGACCCGCGCCGACCTGCGCTTCGGCTACGCCGGCTGGCGGGCGCTGCCGGCGCGCAGTGGGCCGGCTGGCGCGCTCGGGCGCGAAGCGGTGGTGATCGACGAACGGCTGCCCGGGGCGACGCTGCACACGATCGTCGGCGGCAAGCTGACGACGCATCGTTCGCTCGCCGAACGGCTGGTCGCCAGCGTCTTCGGGCGCAGCGAGCCGTCGCCGACGCGCACGCAGCCGCTGCCGGGCGGCGGTGGACCGCGCGAGGTCACCGAACCGCTGTGGTGGCGTCACGGCAGCCGCATTGGCCTCCTGCGCACGCTGCTGCGCGAGGAGCCGGAGTGGGCGCGGCCACTGTGCCCGCACCGCCCGTTCCTCGCGGTCGAACTCGTGCACGCGCTGCGCAACGACGGCGCGGTGACGTTCGCCGATGCGATGCTGCGGCGGCTCGTGCACGTCGCCGGGCCGTGCCCCGAGCTGGCGTGCCTGCGCGAAGCCCATGCACTGTTCCTGCGCGCGCGCGCCTGGCCGGTCGACGACGACGCCGACGTGGCGATCCGTTCGCTGCTGCACGAACTGCTGACGCTCGTCGGCGACGTCGGCCGCTGACGCGACTCAGCGCACGCAGCGGAACGAGCCGTCGTCGCCGAGCAGCGTGAACGCCGCGCGCTTGCCGACCGCGAGCGCACCGAACGCGGCGGCACCGACGACGGCCGCCGGGTTGCCGGCGGCGATGCGCGCGAGCGTCCATGGGCCCGCGGTCGGCACGAACCGCAGGAAGTTGCGCGCGGCGATCGCCATCGTCAGCGCCGAGCCGGCGAGGCGGCCGCTGCTGTCGCGCACCACGCCGTCCTTCGCCGTCACGCGGTTGCCGGCGAGCGTGAACGCGCCGTCGGGCATGCCCGCTGCACCCACGGCGTCGCTGACGAGAATCGTGCGATCGGGGCCAAGCCCGCGGAACGCGAGTCGCACCATCGCCGGATCCACGTGCACGCCGTCGGCGATCAGCGACGCGGCGACCCGTTCGTCGTCGAGCACGCGGCCCGCGACGCCGACGTCGCGGTGGTGCAGCGGGCCCATGACGTTGAACAGATGCGTCGCGGCGCGCGCGCCGGCGTCGACGCACGCCGAGAAGCCTTCGGTGCGATCGCAGTGGCCGATCGCCACGGCCACACCGGCGGCGATCAGCTTCGCCGTCGCCGCTGCGGCACCGGCCCGCGCCGGCGCCAGCGTCACGAGGCGCAGTCGTCCACGCGCGGCGGCGAGCAGTGCGGCGATGCGTTCGGGCGTCGGATCGACGAAATGCGCGGCGTCGTGCGCGCCCGGGGCCTGCAGGAACGGGCCCTCGAGGTGGATGCCGAGCGGCTCGGCGCCTTCGCCGCGCCAGGCGTCGATCCACGTCGCGACCGCGGCGACCTGCTGCAGCAGCCGTTCCCACGGGGCGGTGATCAGCGTCGGCAGGAAGGCGCACGCGCCACCGGCCAGCACGGCGCGCGCCACGGTGTCGAGTGCCTGCGGCGTCGCGTCGACCACGTCGGCGCCGCCGGCGCCATTGACCTGCAGGTCGACGAAGCCCGGCAGCAACGTGCCGCGCAGACGTATCGCCGTTGGCGCGCCCGCCAGCTGGTCGATCGCGACGATACGGCCGTCGACGGCAGCGACGCGCGCGCCGGCGAGGATCGCGTGCGGCAGCACGGCGCGGTCGACGAGCCACTCGGAGGCTTGCACCGCCGCACGGTATGGCGCTGCGCCTGCAGCCGCCAGTGCGGCGGTCGCTGCGGGTCCGTAGGATCGCGCGGCACATGGGTCCTCGTTCTGCGGCTGCCGCGTTCTTCGTTGTCGTCGCTGCGGTCACCGGCGGCGTCGTGCACGCGATCGTGCCGGGTCCGCTGCGCGCGCCGGCTCTGCACGACGCGGACTTCCAGGTCACGCGCACGGCCAACCAGCCGCTCGAACTGACCGACGGCAAGTGGACGCTGGTGCCGCTGCGCTTCCCCGACTTCGACCTGAGCATGCAGGTCGAACTCGGCGAAGGTGTCGACCTCGATCTGCTGGTGCGCCAGGTCGAACCGCGCATGGAAGGGGAGGAGATGCTGCCGTTCGCGGGCCGCTTCAGCGTGCTGCGCGTCTCGACGGTCGGCGACGGCCCGGGCTGGCGCACGCGCGACGAAGCGGTGCTCGGGCCGCGCGGCGGTGGCGTCGGCGTTGCGCCGGGCGTCACGTCGAGCGTGTGGATCGAGGGTCGCGGCCGCGAACTGACCGCGAACGTCGCCGGGAAGAAGCAGGCGCCGTTCTTCGCCGACGACGAGTACGGCATGTTCGCCCTCGTGGCGCGCGGCGGCAAAGCGGTCGTGCACGGCCTCTCGATCGGCAACCGCGGCCGGCCCGGCGCCTGGCGTTTCGCGGCGTGGACGTGGATCGGAGCCGGCGCGTTGGGTGGTGCCTTGATCGCGCTGCTGGCGTGGCGGCGGAACGCGTCGCTGCGGTGGTTCGTGCTCGCGGGGCTGCCGATGCCTGCGCTGGCGTGGCTGGTGAGTTCGCGTGCCGACCTCGACCTCGCGTTCCCGGCACCAACGACACTGGCGGCGGTGCTCGCCGGCTGCTTGCTGGTCGCCATGGCCCAGGTGTTCGCCACCGTGCCGCGCCTGCTGCTCGCCGTGCTCGCCGCCATCGGGCTCGTCGCCGGCGACCGCCGCCTGCGCCACGACGACGCGGCGATCGAAGCCGTGTTCGGCCCCGACGCCGGTTCGCAGATGAGCGAAGCGCACGCGCAGCTCGTGCGCGGGCCGAACGGTCTCACGGCGCCGGCGCCCGACAGCGTCTGCGTGTTCCTGCTCGGCGGGCAACTCCTCTACGACCGCGGAATGCCCGAAGAGCACCTCGCGATGTCCGTCCATCGTTGGCTGCGTGGCACGTTGGACACGGATTTCATCGTGCCGAGCCTGCCGACCGTCGATGGGCACTGCGCGCAGCAGTGGCGGCTGTTCACGGCGTGCTACACCGGGTTCCGGCCGCGGGTGATCGTGCTCGGCATCCCGCGCGACGAGATGGCGCTCGATCGAGCCGGCCTGCGCCGGTCGTCGCCGGCGCAGGTGCGCGAGACCATTGCCGCGGCACGCGCGTTCTGCGCCAGCAACGACTGCAAGCTGCTGGTGTTCGCCGACGGCGGCCTGCCGGCCGACCTCGTCGCCGTGGTGCGCGCCGCCGCTGCCGAAGGCGTCCCCGTTTTCGAGGCCGTCGATGGCCGCGGTCCGATCGACATTGGCAAGCAACTCGGCAACGCGCTCGTTCCCCTGGCGAAGTGAACGCACCTCTCGACCTGCCGGCGCTGCTCGCGGCCGCTCGCGCGGGGATCGGCGGCGACGGGGCCGCGGCGGCGCGTCGGGCCGCCGTGGTGGCGGCCCACGCCCGTGGTGCGTTGCGCACGCCGCGCGACGAACTGCTCGCTGCGCGCATCCTGCTGGCCAGCGACGACGCGGCGGACGTGGCTCTCGCCGAGACCCTGGCGCTGCGAGCGATGGCGCGCGAAGCGGCAGCGCGGCCGATCGCGGCGGCGGCGTTCGATCGGCGTCGCGTGCTGGCCGGCCGGCCGCAGAAGTTCGGCACCCAGGCGATCGTGCGCGACGGCCGTCGCGAACTGCTCGCCGTCGACCCGGCGACCACCGACAGCGAGCGCGCCAAGTGGGGGCTGCCGTCGCTCGCCGAACTGGCAGCGCGGGGTTTCGGCGACGAGATCTGACGCGCCTTCCGTCGTCGCCGCGAACGTGCTTCGATGTAGTGTCAGCTCGACGCTGATCGCATGAACGCCGCGCTCGTACTCACCTTCGCCGCGACCGCGGCCCTTGTCGGCTACGGGCTGTGGTCGTGGCAGCGCATCATCACGCGGCGGCGCGAGGCCGATCCGGGAACGTCCTGAGGCACTTCCGCGCGGGCGCGTGCCGCCCGCCCGGCCGCCGGGCCCGACGTGCCGGAGAGCTTTCGGCCGGGGCGCGCGTGGCTGGCGATCCGCGGCAACTCCGTTCCCGATGTCGTCGCGCGGCTGCGGCTGCGCACCGTGCTGCCAGCGAACTGGAATGCCGGGCCGACGGCGGCGGCAGAGGCGGGCGTGTTCGTGTCGCCAGCGGTCGATGGCTGGATCTTCGCCACGGGCGCCGACCTCGCGGCGGCCGATCCTGAGGGTGACGTCGTGCCGATGCTCGCCGCGGCGAGTCGCGGCGGCACGGCAGCGTGGTTCTGCAGCGCGCCCGACGCCGACGTGTTCGGTTGGGCGCTGGCGCGGGGCGGCGAGGTCGTGCGCGCCTACGCCTACTCGGGCGAGCATGGCCACGTGCTGTGGATCGGCGAACTGACCGAGGCGGAACGCGACCTCGGGTGCTTCGTCGACGATCCGCGCGATCGTTCCGACGACGACATCAAGTGGTGGCCCGATGCCGCGGTCGTCCACGCCTTGGCATCGGCGTGGAGCCTTGCGCCGGCGGCTGTTGCGTCGCGCGCGCAGGCGCCCGGGGTCGGCGCGGTCGGGCGTTTGTAGCCGCTGGCGGTCACGGACGTGACAAGGACGCGACAGCCGGGGTCCTGCCGACCGCCGGCGGCTGCCTACGATCCGCGGCCCATCTCCGCACGGAGTCCACGCCAAGTGAACATCTACGTCCGCGTCCAGCCCCGCTCCCCGTTCGCCAGCACTGCGAGGCGCGGCCTGCTCGCGCTCCTGATTGCCGCAGCACCGCTCGCCGCCCAGGAACGCCGCCCGCTCACGCACGACGACTACGACCAGTGGAAGTCGCTGCGCAATCCGACCTACACGCAGGACGGGAGCTGGGTCGCGTTCCAGATCGAACCGCAGTGGGGCGATGGTGTGCTCGAGATCAAGCAGACGACCGGCTCGGTCGTGTATCGCCATCCGAACGCGAGCGGCCCGCGCTTCACCGCCGACGGCCGCTTCGTGCTGTTCACCCAGGGCAAGTCGAAGGTCGAGGAACGCGACAAGAAGATCGAGGAGCTGCGCAAGAAGGCGAAGGCGGGCAACAAGCCTGCTGGCGAGGAGACCACGCGCGAAGAACGCGAGGGGGAAGAGTCGCCCGCGACGCGTCGTCCCGGTGGTGGTGGTCCGCCGGCTGGCTTCGGCGGGCGAGGTGGTGCGGGTGCGGGTCGGCGCGGCGGCGGTCCCGGCGGCGGCGCCGGTGGTGGCCCCGGCGGTGAAGGTGGCGACGAAGGCGCCAGGGCCGATCGCGGCGAACTGATGCTGCTCGAACTCGCGACGGGCAAGGTCGAGACGATCGGCAAGGTGAAGGGGTCGACCGTCAGCGACGACGTGCCGTTCCTGCTCATCCACAAGGAGAAGCCCGAGGCCAAGCCCGCGGAGGCGAAGGCGGGCGAGAAGGAGGGCGAGGCTGCGGCGGCGAAGCCTGCCGAGGAGCCGAAGGCCGAAGAACCGAAGGCCGAGACGCCAAAGCCCGAGGAGCCGAAGGCCGAGGAGCCGAAGGCTGAGGAGCCGAAGGCTGAGACTGCCGCCGCCGAGGGCGGTGCGGCGTCAGGTCGCCGCGCGGGCGCGAACTCGCGCCGCGGTGCTCCGACCGATCCGCTCGAAGCCAAGCGCGCCGAGGGGACCGAGCTGCTGATTCGCAATCTGGCGACCGACGACCGCCGTTCGATCGCCGACGTCGCCGCCTACGGGCTCTCGCGCAACGGCAAGCTGCTCTGGTACCACACGTCGGCGAAGAAGCCGGCAAAGGACGGCAAGTACGGCCTGTTCGTGCAGCCGCTGGCTGGCGGCGAGGCCGTGTGTGTGCTCGAAGGCGTCGCGCGCTTCGGCAACGTGCAGTTCGATCGCGCCGAGCAGTGCCTGACGTTCACCAGCGACAAGGAGACGTTCGCCGACGACAAGCCGGTCAACGACCTCTGGCTGTGGGAGGGCAGTGGCGCGGCCCGGCGCATCGCCTGGGCCGGCGGTCCGGGCATGCCGGCCGGCAAGCGCGTCGCCGGCGGCGCGTCGTTCACGCGCGATGGCTGGACGCTGACGTTCGACGTGCAGGACGCGCCGCCGGCCGATCCGCTGCCGATCCTGCCCGAGGACAAGGTCACGCTCGACCTCTGGAACTGGCGGGACGGGTTCCTGCAGACCGTGCAGCAGAAGCGCGGCAACGACGAACGCAACCCGCGGTGGGCGGCGGCGTGGCATCGCGCCCAGCAGCGCCTCGTCGTACTCGGCGACGATCGCCTGCGTTCCCTGCGCCCGCTCGGCCCCGAGGGCAAGATCCTGATCGGCAGCGATGGCCGCGACTACGAACAGGAGACGACGTGGGACGGCCGGTATGCCGACCACTGGCTCGTCGACAGCGCCACCGGCCAGCGCACGAAGCTCCTGACCAGGCATCGCGGCAGCGTCAGCAACTCGCCGGGCGGCCGCTGGCTCGTCTGGTTCGACCGCGACTACCGCTGGCAGAGCCAGGAAGTCGCGACGGGCAAGCAGCGCGATCTCACCGGGGCGCTCGGCGTGCCGTTCCACAACCACGAGGACGACCATCCCGAGCCGGACGCGGCGTACGGCATCGCCGGGTGGACCGAGAACGACGAGGAGATCCTCGTCTACGACGAGTTCGACGTCTGGCGCATCGCGCCGGCGACGGGCCGCGCCGTCTGCGTCACCGACGGCTTCGGGCGGCAGAACCGGCTGCGCCTGCGGCTGCAACCGCTGCCGCGCGACGAGGATCGGCTGTGGCTCGAGGACGAACTGCTGCTGGCGTCGACGAACGTCGACACCATGGCCGAGGGGTTCTTCGCCGATTCGCTGACACGGCAGCAACGGCCCCAGCGACTGTTCGTCGCCGACAAGAACCTGGCCGGCGTCACGCGACCGCGGAAGAGCTCGCGGCTGTTCTTCACGCAGAGCACGTTCGCCGAGTTCGGGGACTTGTGGACGTCGGCGGCCGACTTCACCGACCAGCGCCGGCTCAGCGACTGCAATCCGCAGCAGTCGAACTACCGCTGGGGCAAGGCCGAACTGGTGCGCTGGATCGACGGTGACGGGGCGAACCGGAAGGGCGTGCTCGTCAAGCCCGACGACTTCGACCCCACGAAGAAGTACCCGATGATGGTGTACTTCTACGAGCGCATGACGCAGGGGCTGCACAACTACGTGGCCCCGGCCCCGGGCACCTCGCCGAACGCTGCGTACTACGTGAGCAACGGCTACCTGTGGTTCATGCCCGACGTCGTCTACGAGATCGGCTACCCGGGCGCCTCGTGCGTGAAGTGCGTCGTGTCGGGCGTGCAGCACCTGATCGCGCAGGGCTTCGTCGACGAGAAGGCGATCGGCGCTGCCGGCCACAGCTGGGGCGGCTACCAGACCGCGTTCCTGGTCACGCGCACGAACATCTTCGCGGCGGTCGAGAGCGGCGCACCGGTCAGCAACATGCTCTCGGCGTACGGCGGCATCCGCTACGAGTCGGGGATGTCGCGGCAGTTCCAGTACGAGATGACGCAGTCGCGCATCGGCGGCACGCCGTGGCAGTACCCGCTGCGCTACCAGGAGAACTCGCCGATCCACTTCGCGGACAAGGTGAAGACGCCGGTGCTGATCCTGCACAACGACCAGGACGGCGCCGTGCCGTGGACGCAGGGCATCGAGTACTTCACGGCGCTGCGGCGGCTCGGCAAGGAGAGCTACCTGTTCAACTACAACGGCGAGGGCCACGGGCTGCGCAACCGCGCCAACATGAAGGACTGGACGCGGCGCATGGCGGAGTACTTCGCGCACCACCTGAAGAAGGAGCCCGCGCCGGCGTGGATGACCGAAGGCGTGCCGTTCCACGAACGCGACGCCGAGAAGCTGCCGTTCGCCCCGAGCTACATCGACGCGCACGTGAAGCCGCCACCACCGGCGCCGGCCCCAGCTCCAGCACCGGCCCCCGAAGCACCGGCCGCGGAGCCGGCGGCGAACGGCAGTGACGCCGCGAAGGCCGAGAACGGCAGCGCGGCGCGTGCGCCGGTGCGGACCCGCACGCCGGCGAACGCGACCGCCCCGGCCGCCAAACTGCAGCGCGGCGACGCGGCTCCCGACTTCGCGATCGCCGACGAGACCGGCACCGTGCGCGAACTGCGCGACTACCGCGGCAAGCACGTGCTGCTGTGGTTCTACCCGCGGGCGAGCACGCCCGGATGCACGGCGCAGGGCTGCGGTCTGCGCGATCGCTTCGCCGACTTCATGGATCGCGGCACGATCGTGCTCGGCGTGTCCGTCGACGACCAGGCCGCCAACGCGGCGTTCCAGCAGCAGCACCGCTTCCCGTTCCCGCTGCTCTGCGACGTCGACCGCAAGCTCTCGATCGCGTGCGGCGCCGCCGACGACGCGAGCGCACGTTTCGCGCGGCGCATCGCCGTGCTGATCGACACCGAAGGCAGGGTGGCGCGCGTGTGGACGCAGGTCGACCCGGCGACGTTCGCGGCGGAAGCGCTCGCGGCGCTGCCGCTGTAGCCGACCCTCGGGTTCCCCCGGCGCGAACTGCTGCGGCCGACCCCCGGCCCTGGCACCAGTTCGTGGCCTCGCCGCGCGTGATCGGGTAACACGCGCGCCATGCCCAATCCTCGCGTCTACTTCGACATCACCATCGGCGACAAGCCGGCCGGTCGCATCACCTTCGAACTGTTCGCCGACGCGGTGCCCAAGACCGCCGAGAACTTCCGCGCGCTGTGCACCGGCGAGAAGGGCATGGGTCGCCAGGGCAAGCCGCTGCACTACAAGGGCTGCCGCTTCCACCGCATCATCCAGCAGTTCATGTGCCAGGGCGGGGACTTCACGCGCGGCAACGGCACCGGCGGCGAGTCGATCTACGGCGAGAAGTTCGCGGACGAGAACTTCCAGCACAAGCACACGACGCCGGGGCTGCTGTCGATGGCGAACGCCGGCCCGAACACCAACGGCTCGCAGTTCTTCATCACGACGGTGGTGACGTCGTGGCTCGACGGCAAGCACGTCGTGTTCGGCAAGGTCGTCGACGGCATGAAGGTGGTGACCGCGATGGAGGCCGCTGGTTCGCGCAGCGGTTCGACGTCGAAGGACGTGGTCATCGCCGACTGCGGCGAACTGAAGTGATCGGCGGCACCGCGCGCATTCGGCGATGAAGGGGCGCGTGGTGTTCTGGACGCTGGCCGCAGCGGCAATGGTCGCCGCCGCCGTGCAAGCGTCGGGTGCGCACGCCCTCGATGCCGAGGCGCGTGCCGCGATCGGCGCGGCGCTCCAGTTCGCCTCGGAGCACGGTCTGCCCGTGTCGTCGTCACCGCCGAGCTTCGCTTGGACGATGTGGCTCGCCGTGCCGGCGATGGCCGGCGTCGGCGAAGCCGGTCTCGCCTGGTGGAGCAGCACTTCGGGCCTGCTCTGCCACGTCGCAACCGTGGCACTGCTCGTCGGCGTCGCGTGGCGCGCGAGCGGCGGCCGCGCGTTCGTGCCGATCGCGGCCGCGGCCTTCGCGGCATCGCCCGCGGCCGCGGCGCAGGCAGCGGCGAACGGTGCGGCCGCGGCGAGTGCTCTGCTGCTGACGGTCCTGCTGCGTGGCTGTTGGCAGCTGCGCTGTGCGCGCGAGGCGTGGCGGCTCGGCTTCGTCGCGGTGCTCGCGGCGATGACGCGCTGCGACGTCGGGATCGCCGCGGCCGCCGTCGCTGCCGTGGTCGTCCTGCACGATGCCGCGCGCCGTCGCGCGCCAGCCCTGCTCGCCAGCTACGCGTTGCCGTTCCTGTGCGTGTTCGTGCCCTACCTCGTCTGGCAGCGCGTGACGAACGGCGTCTGGCTGCCGGGCTCGCCTTCGCCGGCCTTGCCGTTCGGCCCCGTGGCGCCGGTGCTGCTCGCGGCACCGCCGATCGTGTGGTTCTGCGCGCACCGACCGGACCTGTTGGCGGCGGTCAGCGTGTTCCTCGGCCGCCGGCCGTGGCTCGTGCTGGCGGCACACGCCGTGGCGGCCCTGGCCCTCGCGATCCTGCGCGGCGACCCTTGCAGGGTGTGGCCGTTCGTGCCCGGGCTGCTGCTCGCGCTCGACTTCGCGTGCCTGCGCTTCCGACCCGCGTGGTTTTGCGGCGTGCTCGCGCTCACGGCGGCCGCCGCGTTCGCGTTCGCTGGTAGTTGAGCTGCCGCCGCGCGTCGCGCCTCGCGCTCGTCCGGCGCCGCGCGTAGAACGCGGCCATGCTGCTGCGCCTCGCCCGCTGCGTTCCGATCCTCTTGCTGGTCGTCGTGTCCCCGGCCCAGCAGGCGTCCGCGCCGGACGCAACGCCCGCCGAAGCACTGACCGCCGCCCCGGCCATAGCACCGGCACCCGCCGTCGTGACGATCGGCGACTACTGGCACCAGGAGAGCGTCGCCAACCCACGCCTGTCGCCCGACGGCACGCAGATCGTCTACACGCGCACGTGGTTCGACCCGATCGAGGACCGGCCGCGCAGCGAGTTGTGGTTGATGGGAAGCGACGGCAGCCGCCAGCGTCACCTCGCCATCGGCAGCGACCCGCAGTGGTCGCCGGACGGCACGCGTCTCGCGTACCTCGCCGACGGCGCGCCGAAGGGCACGCAGGTGTTCGTGGTCTGGGTGGCCACGCGCGAGGTCACGCAGCTCACGCGCGTCACCGAGACGATCGCCGACCTGGAGTGGTCGCACGATGGCAACTGGATCGCCTGCACGATGCAGGTGGCGGAGAAGGACAGCTTCCCGATCGAGATGCCGAAGGCGCCGAAGGGGGCGAAGTGGCACGAGGACGCGAAGGTGATCACGCGCCTGCAGTACCGCCGCGACCAGAGCGGCTACCGCCCCGCGGGTTGGAAGCACCTGTTCGTGCTGCCGGCGAACGGCGGCACGCCGCGGCAGGTGACGACGGGCGACTTCGACCACGGCGCGCCGCAGTGGACGCCCGACGACCGCGAACTGGTGTGCGATGGCCTGCGCGCCGCCGACGCCGACTGGCAGGTACGCGAGTCGGAGATCTACGCGATCAGCGTGGACAGCGGCAGCGTGCGACAACTCACGGAGCGACGCGGCCCGGACAACTCGCCGCTGGTCGTCGGCGACCAGCTGGTGTGGCTCGGCTACGACGAGGTCGGTGCGACCAGCGACATCACGCGCGCGTGGACGATGCCGCTCGCCGGCGGCACGCCGCGCTGCCTCACGCCCGACCTCGATCGTTCGGTCCAGGGTCTCGTTCCGGTGCGCAGCGGCGTCGACGACGCAGTGCTGGTGGCATTCGAAGACCAGGGCGCCGTGCGTTCGGCGCGGCTGTCGCTGGCGGGGCAGCTCGTGGTGACCAGCGACCTCGACGCCTGGTTCCGCCCGGCCGGCGAGCTGCCGGACGGCGGCGTCGTCGGCACGCTGACCTCGGTGCACGAGCCGAGCGCGATCGCGACCCGGCGCGGCGGCGCCTTCGTGAAGCTCACCGACGTGCATGCCGACGTCCTGCACGGCAAGACGCTCGGGGACGTGGTCGAGCTGAAGTGGAAGTCGCGGGACGGCCTCGAGGTCCAGGGGTGGCTCGTGCATCCGCCCGGCTTCCAGCCGGAGAAGAGGCACCCGCTGGTGCTGCAGATCCACGGCGGCCCGCACGCGATGTACGGCGTGAACTTCGACTTCGAGCGCCAGTGGTTGGCGGCGCAGGGCTACCTGGTGCTCTACACCAACCCGCGTGGCAGCACCGGCTACGGCAAGGCGTTCGCGTGCGGCATCCAGAACGCCTATCCGGGCAAGGACTACGACGACCTGATGACCGGTGTCGACGCGGCGATCGCGCGCGGCGGCGTCGATGCCGAGAACCTGTTCGTCTACGGCGGCAGTGGCGGCGGTGTGCTGACCTGCTGGATCGTCGGCTCGACGAACCGCTTCCGGGCCGCGGTGTCGATGTTCCCGGTGACCAACTGGATCAGCTTCGTCGGCACCACCGACGGCGCGTACTGGTACACCAACTTCGCGAAGCTGCCGTGGGACGACGTCACCGAGCACTGGCAGCGCTCCCCGTTGCGCCTGGTCGGCAACGTCACCACGCCGACGATGCTGATCACCGGCGAACTCGACCTGCGCACGCCGATGGCGCAGACCGAGGAGTACTACCAGGCGCTGAAGCTGCGCAAGGTCGACTCGGTGCTGGTGCGCATCCAGGACGAGTACCACGGGGCCGGGCAGCGTCACCCGAGCAACCGCATTCGCCGGATGCTCTACACCGAGGGTTGGTTCGCCAAGCACCGCGCCGGCAAGGCGAGCGAGCCGCCGCGATGAGCACGCCGACGCGGGACGACGAACTGCTCGCGGCGATCGAGACGCACGACGTCGCCGCGCTCGAGCGACTGCTCGGCCCCGGCGACGCGGCGCTGGCGGTGCGCGGCAAGGCGCTCGTGGTCTGGCTGCTCGAGATGTACTTCCGCAGCCCGCGATTCCCGGCGTGCCTGCGCCTGCTGCTCGATCGCGCCGGTCGGCTCGACGATCCTGTGCTCGTCGCGGTACTGCTCGACGATGCCGCCGCCGTGCGCGCGGCACTCGCCGCGGATCCGGCGGCACTGCGACGGCCGGTCGACCTGGTGTCGGCGTTCACACCGCTCACCGGCGCGTCGATGCTGCACGTCGCCGCCGAGTACGGAAACGCCGCCGCGGCGCGGTCCCTGCTCGCGGCCGGTGCCGACGTCGATGCGCGCGCCGCCGACGGCCACACGCCGCTGTTCCACACGGTCAGCAGCCTGCTCGATCATGGCGCGGCGGTGATGCACGTGCTGCTGGAGGCGGGCGCGCGCATCGACGTACGGCTGCCGTTCCTGTGCTGGGGCCGCAGCTTCGAATGGGAGACGACCCTGTTCGACGTCACGCCGATCACCTGGTGTCAGGCGGGCCTGTTGCCGCAGTGGCACCGACGCGAGGCTGACGTCTATCGCAACCTGCGCGCGCTGCTCGCCGCCGGGGCGCGGACCGTGCCGCCGTTGCCGAACGTGCCGAATCGCTACCTGCAGCCCAAAGGGCGCGGTGGTTGACAGATAGTTAACTGGAACGTAAACTATCGGCATGAGCCCGACCAAGCCCACGCCGCGCGACTGGCCACGCCTTTCGATCGCCCTCTTCTACGCCGACCCGCGCGCCGCCATCGACTGGCTGTGCCGCGCCTTCGGATTCCGGGTGCGGCTGCTCGTCGAGGGCCCGGGCGGGCGCGTCGAACACAGCGAACTCGAGTACGGCGAGGCTTTGATGATGGTCGCCGGCGTCGATGTCGCGACGGCGAAGGCGGGCGAGATCTGGCGGCAGCGCGTCGCCAGCCCGGGCCAACTCGGCGGCCGTTACACCGCCAACGCGTGCCTGCACGTCGACGACGCCGATGCCCACTGCGCGCAGGCGCGGGCCAACGGAGCCGGGATCTGCTACGAGCCGACGACGACCGACTACGGCGGCGACTACTGGTGCGACCGCAGCTACGCCTGCTTCGATCCCGAAGGACACTTGTGGTGGTTCATGCAACGGGTCAGCACGCGTGGCCAGAGCCATGGGTGAGGACGCACTGGACCGCGCGTTCGTCGCGCTGGCCGACCGCACGCGGCGCGGCGTCGTCGAACGGCTGCGCGCCGGCCCGTGCCGAGCTGGAGCGCTCGCGGCCGCCCTCGACGTCAGCGCTCCGGCGTTGACGCGGCACCTCCGCATCTTGCGCGACAGTGAACTCGTCGAGGAGCAACCGGATCCGGACGACGGCCGCGCGCGTGTCTACAGCCTGCGGCAGGAAGCGTTCGGGCGCCTGCAGCACTGGGTCGACGACGTGCAGGCGCTCTGGCAGCAGCAACTGGCAGCGTTCGCGGCACACGTGAGGAAGCGGACTCGGGGCAAGCCGTGACACCGCCGACCGCCATCGTGTCGGTGCGCGTCGACGTGCCGCCGCCCCGCGCGTTCGCCCTGTTCGTGGACGAAATCGACCGCTGGTGGCGTCGCGGTCCGAAGTTCCGACACGCCGGTGGCGCCGCGGGCGTGATGCGCATCGAGCCGCGGCTCGGCGGCGCCGTCACCGAGGCATGGACGACGTCGGGTGAGACGAAGTCGTTCGAACTCGGGCGCGTCACTGCCTGGGAGCCACCGCTGCGGTTGGCGTTCACGTGGCGGAACGCGACGTTCGCGCCGTTCGAGAGCACCGATGTCGATGTCGCGTTCACTGCGATGGGTGCGTCGACGCTGGTCACGGTGCGCCACCGCGGCTGGGAATCGCTGCGGCCCGACCATCCCGCCCGGCACGGCCAGGACGACGTCGCGCTGCAGCGTGACGTGGGGCTCTGGTGGAGCGAACTGCTGTCCGCGCTGCGTCTCCACGCGCCGATCGTGGACTGACGGCTTGCCGCGATGGGGCAGTCACCTTGACCGTGCCGGCGCCGGGCGCGATCGTCGCGAGCGCCGATGACCAAGAACTCTCGCGAAATCGTGCGCGGCCTCTACACCGCCTTCGCCGCCGGCGATGTCCCGGCGTTCCTCGCGGCGCTGCACCCGCAGATTCGCTGGAACGAAGCGGAGAGCTTCCCGCTCGCCGACAAGAACCCGTACGTCGGCAAGGACGCGATCGTGCAGGGCGTGTTCGCGCGCATCGGCGACCTGTGGCGCGACTTCCGTGTCGAGGTGGGCGAGTTGGCGGGGGACGGTGCCGTGGTCACGATGTTCGGCCGGTATCGCGGCACGGGCGCCAAGAACGGCAAGCCGCTCGACGTCCAGGTCGCCCACACCTGGTGGCTCGAGAACGGCCTGGTGGTGCGCTTCCAGCAGATGGTCGACACGGCGCGCGTGCAGGCGTCGTTGCGCTGACGCGACGCTCGACGTGGACTCGGTCACGCAGTTCGTGCTCGGCGCCGCCGTCACCGCCGCAGCACTCGGCGCCCGCACGCGGCCACTGCGCGCCGTGTGCGTCGGGGGCTTCGTCGGCACGCTGCCCGACCTCGACGTGCTGATCGACCACGGCGACGCCGTCGCGAACATGGTGAGCCACCGCGGGTTCTCCCACTCGCTGGTCTGGATGACGCTCGCCGCCCCGCTGCTCGCATGGGCGATCGCGGCGTTGCTGCGCGAGCTCCCGGTCTTCCGGCGGTGGTGGCTCGCGACGTGGCTGGCGCTCGTCACGCACGCGCTGCTCGACGCCATGACGATCTACGGCACGCGCCTCTTGCTGCCGTTCGAGGCCCAGCCGTTCGCGGTCGGCAGCCTGTTCGTGATCGACCCGATGTTCACGCTGCCGTTGCTCGTCGGCACCGCCGCACTGCTCGTCGCGCGCGATCGTGGCCGTCGGTGGAACACGGTCGGGATCACTCTCGCGGTCGCCTACGCCGGCGCGAGCCTCGTCCTGCAGCAGGTCGCAACCGCCGCGGCGCGTCGCGACCTCGCCGCGCGCGGCCTCGTCGTCGATCGGGTCGTCGTGACGCCAGCCCCGCTGCAGATCCTGCTCTGGCGCGTGATCGGCCTCGGCGAAGACCACGCGCACGAGGGCTTCTGGTCGCCGTTCGACGGGCGGGCGATCGACTTCCCGGCGATCGATCGTGGGCGCGAGCTGCGCACGGTCGCCGACGGCATCCCGGCGTGGCGGCGGCTCGTCGACTTCAGCGGCGACTGCCTCAAGCTCGAACGCCGCGGCGACGAACTGCGCGCGACCGACCTGCGCATGGGGCAGGAGCCGCACTACGTGTTCTCGTTCGT
The DNA here is from genome assembly GCA_937952215.1 of uncultured bacterium. Lineage (GTDB taxonomy): Bacteria > Planctomycetota > UBA1135 > UBA1135 > UBA2386 > UBA2386. The sequence goes on along the minus strand of CALFZH010000023.1, from coordinate 38,424 downwards.
GCTCGCGACGTCCACCGCCGGGGCCTGGCGTCCGGTCGCGAAGCCCGAACGCAGCGGCGCCCGCCCCGACGTCGGACGAGGTCTCGCCTGGCTGTGGCCCCGCATGTGGGGCGCGGATCTGCCGTCGCCGCGCTGACGCGGCTTTCCTGCGGCGCGGCCGTCGCGGCCGATCTATCGTGCCCGTCTCTCCGCACGTATGGCGAGCATGCGCATCCACGTCCTTCCGTTCGTCGTCCTGTTCTCCGCCACGATCGCCGCCCAGGATCCTGGCCCGACGACGCCGCCGGCCAAGGCCGAGCTGGTGTTCACCGATGGTCAGGCGCAGGTCGTCGAGGCGTTCAAGGACAAGAAGACCTGGATCCGCGAGTGGCTGTTCGTCGAGACCGACTTCGACAGCGACGGCGACGGCAAGAAGGACCGCATGCACGTCGACGTCTGGCGGCCGGGCCAGACCAAGACCGAAGGGCTGAAGGTGCCGGTGGTCTACGAGACCAGCCCCTACTTCTCGGGCACCGGCCCGATGAGCACCGACTACTACTGGAGCATCGCGCACGAACTCGGCACGCCGCCGGCCGAACGTCCGGCGATGAAGCCGATCCCGTTCGGCAAGGAGCCCGGCATGATCTCGCCGTCGGAGACCAACCGCTGGCTGGCGCGTGGCTACGCGGTCGTGCACTCGTGCTCACCGGGCACCGGCTGGTCGCAGGGCTGCCCGACGATCGGCGGCCAGAACGAGGCGCTCGCGCCGATGGCGGTGATCGAGTGGCTCGGCGGGCGGCGCAAGGGCTTCACGACGCTGGACGGCAACGAGGAAGTGAAGGCCGACTGGTGCACGGGCAAGGTCGGCATGATCGGCACGTCGTACAACGGCACGCTGCCGATCGCGGCGGCGACGACGGGCGTCGCGGGCCTCGAGGCGATCATCCCGATCGCGCCGGCGAGTTCGTGGTACGCGTACTACCGCAGCAACGGCCTCGTCCGCAGCCCGGGTGGCTATCCGGGCGAGGACATGGACGTGATCTTCGACTTCGTCGCGAGCGGCGATCCGAAGCGCCGCGCTTGGTGCATCACCCACGTGCGCGACGGCGAACTGCGCGCCGGCATGGATCGGTCCTCGGGCGACTACAGCGACTTCTGGGCCGGGCGCGAGTATCGCGGGAAGACCGGGAAGTGGCGCGCGGCGGCGTTGATGGCGCACGGCTTCAACGACTGGAACGTGATGCCCGACCACACCGTCGCCTTCTACGCCGACCTCAAGCAGAAGGGCGTGCCGTGCATGGTCTACCTGCACCAGTCCGGCCACGTCGACAACGTGCCGTTCGCGTTGATGAACCGCTGGTTCACCCGCTTCCTGCACGGCGTCGAGAACGGCGTCGAGCAGGAAGCCAAGGCGTGGGTCGTGCGCGAGGGCGATCGCGCCAGTTCGCCGACGAAGTACGCCGACTACCCCAATCCCGACGCGACGATGGTGACGTTGTGCCCGCAACCCGGCGGCGTCGCCGTCGGCGCCTTGGCGGTCGAGCGCTTCGGCAAGGGCAAGGAGTCCTTGACCGACGACGCCTCGGTGCCGGGTGCGGAACTCGCGAAGGCCGCGTCGTCGCCGCACCGCCTGCTGTGGACGAGCCCCGAACTCCTGGCACCGCTGCACGTGTCGGGCACGCCGCGACTGCGCATCCGGCTCGCCGCGAACCGACCGGCGACCAACCTCTCGGTGTGGCTCGTGTCGTTGCCGTGGACCGACGCGCGGCGCATCACCGACGACGTGGTCACCCGCGGCTGGGCGGACCCGCAGAACGCGAAGTCGTTGCGCGAGAGCAAGCCGCTCGAGCCGGGCCAGTTCGTCGACCTCGAGTTCGACCTGCAGCCCGACGACCAGATCCTCGCCGCTGGCGAACGGCTGGGCTTGATGGTGTTCGCGAGCGACCATGACTTCACGCTGCACCCGAAGCCCGGCACCGAACTGACCGTCGACCTCGCCGGCACGTCCCTGCTGCTGCCGGTGGTCGGCGGGCTGAAGGCGTACGCGGCAGCAACAACTGCGCAGGCTCCCCGTTGAACGGGCCTTTGCGCTCGCCCTCCTCGACTGCATGACCCAAGCCGACGCGGCCCGCACCTCGATCCAGCCGCTGGCGCCGACGGTTGCGCCGACCGTCGGCGACTTCGACTACGGTGAAGCGTGCATGCTGCTCGGCGGCGCGGACCTCGCCGAGGTGCTGGCGGCACGCGCAGGCGCCGGTCGCGACCAGGCGCCGGGAGCGCGCGTGGTGGGGGCGCTGGGCAGCGGGCGGCAGTGGTGGTTCGCCGGGGAAGGGCGCTGGTTGGCAGAGATCCTGCACGTGCGGCTCGGCTTGTTCCTCGACGTCGTCGAGGGGGCTGTGGCCCTGCAGGCAGCGGGGCGGCCGTTGCCGTCGTTCGCGGACGACGAGCTCGTCGTGCAGTTCCGCGGTGGCGGTGGCCCGGCGCGCTGGCAGCTGCGGGCCGGTGTGCATGCGAATGCCGCCGTGCCTCTTGCGGCGCCGGTCAGCCAGGAACCCGTCGAGGCCGTGGTCGCGTGCTGGCAGATGGGTGAGCCCGACGGTGCCCGGCGGCTCGTCGTCGAGGCGGCGATCCCGCCGCTGCCGGGGCTTGGCGTCGGTGATCCCGTGATCGTGACGCCGGTGACCGGTGGCGCTGCGCTCGAGGCCGTCGTCGAACGACTCGAACCAAACCGGCTGCTGGCGTCGGCCGTGGTCGCCGTCGATTCGCCCTTCGTCGCGTGGGACGGCCGGCAGTTCGCGGCGTGGCTCGTTCGGCACGGCCAGAAGCCGAACGCCGAGCTGCAGGGCCTCGGCCGGTTGCTGGCTCGCACCCTGCTCGTGCACGGCGCCCAGCCGCTCGACGCCGTGCTGCCGTCGTTCGCCAATGGTGCTGGCGACCCGGCGAACGCGCGGCTCGCCGCGACCCAGCTGCTGCACCGCGCCGCCGACCGGGCGCTGCCGGCCGTCGCCGCGCAACTGCCGGGCGAGGTCTGGCGCCGTGCGCTCGCGCTGGTCGCGCGCCTGTTGCGCCCCGGTCCGACGCTGGCCGAAGTTGCCGAGCAAGTGCAGGCCCTGCGCGCGCGGCTCGAGGTCGAGTTGTTCTTCGGCGAGGCATGCCGGTCGGCGATCGCGACGGCGTGTCGAACGGCACGGGCGGCACCGGGGACGGTTCCCGGCCGCGCTGCGACCCCAGCCGCGGGTGGCTTCCGCCTCGTGCTGCGGCGCGATGGCGAGACGACGCCGCACGAACTCAACTACGAGGTCGACCGCGTCACGATCGGTCGGCGCGACGGCGAGAACCTGCTGCGGCTCGCCGACCCGATGGTGTCGTCGGCGCACGCAGTGATCGAGCGGTCGTCGGATGGCTTCGTCGTGCTCGATCGCGGCAGCACGAACGGCACCGAAGTCGACGGCATCCGGCTGCCGGTCGAGGTCGAGCAGCCGCTGCGCGACGGTTCGGTGATCGTCATCAAGCCGTTCCGCCTCGAGTTCCGGCTCGGCTCCGGCGTTGCGACCAGCCGGGGGCTGGTGCCCGATCTGCACGAGCAGCTCTGCACGGCGTTCGCCGAGCAGCTCACGGCGTCGGCAGCGGATCGCACGCAGGCACTCGACGCGGTGCTGCAGCAGGCGGCTCGCGTGCTGCCGCCCGCGGCGTTCGCCGAGCGTCTTGCGGAGTTGGCCGGCGAGCCCGCCGAACCTGCTGGCGTGCCGACGGCCGCGGCGCGTGCGTTCGAGCAGCTCGCGCGCTCGCTGCTCGGCGGCGAGCCGCCCGCGACCGCTGAGCAGGTGCAGGCGTTTGCCGGCCGGCTCGGCCGTTTCGTCGAGGCGGCGAGTCGCGGCATCGAAGGGCTGCTCGAGCTCAAGCGTGCGCTCGGCAAGCACCTTCAGCTCGATCTCGCGGCGACGACGTCGTCGAACACGCCGGTGCGAACCGCGGCCGAAGTCCGCGCCGTAGCACTCGCGTGGTCCGACGGAGCGCCGCCGGCCGACGCCTCGGCCTGGTACCTCGCCAAGTTCTTCGACGACCTGGCGCAGATCCTGGTCGGGCTGCTGCAGGGCAACCTGCGGGCTCGCGCCGCCGTGCGCGACCGGCTCGACCCGCAGCGGCTGCTCGCGCTCGCCGCGCACGACGAACGACTGCGCCCGCAGGTGCTCGAGGCCGCGAAGTCGGCGCTGTGGAAGTTCTACGAGCACGCGTTCGGCGAGCTCACCGCCGGCGGCGAAGCCGACCGGGCGCTGCAGGCACTGCTCGAACGCGCGCGCAGCGCCGCGGGATGACGTTCGCGCTGGCATCGGCGGTTGCCGGCCCGGTCGCGGCCGTGGCGATGGTGTAGGCTTCTGCCCCGCGATGAGCAGTTCCACGCCCGCCCCCGAGGATCCGCCGAAGGCCGTCGACCCGGCGACCGTCGGCGGCACCGAGTTCCTGGTGCGCGAGGTCGTGCACGGCGAGGCGACCAAGGCCTGGAACGCGCTGTCCGAGAAGATCCTCTACTACCTGCGCACGCGCTTCGGCCACGCGTCGTTCCCGCAGGGCACCGAGTTCTCGGACTTCGTCAGCGACGCGATGGTGAAGATCCTGACGTCGATCGAGGGCTTCGAGTACCGCGGTCACGACTCGTTCTGGAAGTGGGTGCAGACTCTCGCGGGCAACCTGTGGCGCGACTACTGGCGTCGTTTCGACCGCGACAAGAAGCTCGGGCTGCTCGGGCGTGGTGACGCGGATGCGGGCGAGGACCGGCCGCCGTCGTTGGCCGAAGGGGCGCCGGCGACGGGGGAGTCGCCGACGGCGATCGTTCGTTACCGCGAGCTGGCGCGCATCGAGGCGGATTGCGTGGCGAAGCTGCCCGAGCACCTGCAGAAGGCGTACGTGCTGCGGCGGCAGCACGACCTGTCGTTCGCCGAGATGGCGGAGAAGCTCGGCGGCGCCAACGAGGCGACGCTGCGCAGCCACTACATGCGGGCGCGCGACAAGATCAAGGAGTGCCTCGGGCGCAAGCTCGACGAGCTCGGCACGAAGATCCAGGGTTGGTAGGGGCGCGCCCGCGGGCGATGCCAGGATCCGTGCGTCACTTCACGATCGGTACCTCGAGCCGCGGGGTGCTCCAGAACTGGAGCAGCTGGTTCGAGTCGGTGTGGAAGTCCTGGAAGTAGAAGGTGTCGTTGGTCAGGAACTCGGGCAGCGGGATGTACCAGCTCACACTGGAGCCGACGTCGACCAGCATCGTGATGTGGTCGGGCCCGAGGTTCGGCACCAGCAGCCAGCAGCCGTCGAAGAACAGCGGATTGCCGAAGAACACCGACGACGCCGGCGCCAGGGCAATGATCATCACGTGGATCGCGTTCGGCGGCGCGCCGTTGACTCGCAGGTGATTGTACTGGCTGCCGATGAGCTGTTCTCCGTCCCACGAGATCGTCGCCTGGCTGCAGCCAGGCCCCGTCGTGGCCCATGGCGTCACCGCGGGGTAGTCGAAGCGATCGAAGGTGACGTAGTTGCCGCCCGTGCTGCCGTTGTTCGCGTAGGCGATCGTGAATTCGCGGTAGTTGCTGCTGAAGCCGACGCCGCCGCTGACCGACGTGTCGCTCCCGGCAGGGTTGAAGACCGTCTCGGCCTGCAACTGCAGGGCCTTCATCCCGATCGTGCGGAAGTAGAGCAGCTCCGTGGCGGTGCTGCGGAACAGCAGCCCCCAGTGGCTCCATGTCCAAGTGTCGAACGCCAGGCCCCCGAGTTCGAGTCGGGGATCGGCGTTGTTCTGCAGTACGACCGTGCCGTGGGGCTGCGTCGCCGTGTTCGCGATCACATCCCAATGCAGGCGCACGGTGCGGATCTGATGGCCGTTGGCGCCGCTCGGCTTGCCCGGTTGCTGGGCCAGCGTCGACGAAGTGAACGCGACCGCGTAGGTGCTGGCACGCCCGTCGATCTGCGGCGCCATCTTGTGGTCCGGCGATCCGTCGTCGATTGCGATCGCGGCCGAGATCGCGCCCGCGGAAGTCACCTCGCGCAGCGCGACATCCCAGTCGTCGTTGACGACCAGCGTGCTGTAGTGCTGGTAGACCACCTTCCAGCCGTCGGCGCCGCCCCCGGCGACCGCGCTCGTGCGTGGCCGTTCATGGTCGACCAAGCTGGCGTTGGCGATCGGGAACGGCGTGGTGACGGCCCCGGTGAGCAGATCCAGGTGGCAGCCCCAGATGTCGGAGCCCGACGACTCGGCGAATGCGCCGCCGCCGTTGGGCTCCTGCTGCCAGACCACGAAGGCGTGCGGCGAGACGCTGTTGCTGACAGTGCCGACGTCGGCGCGCCAGGCATTGTCGGTCGTGGTGATCAGCTGGAACGCCGTGCTCGTCGCGGCGTCGCTGTTCAGGTGGCGATGGAAGCGCAGGGATCGCGACCCGCTCGGGAACGAGCGATCGAAGACGATGACCGCGTAGTCGATGCTGTTTGCGTATCCGCAGCGCGCGCCGGCGGTCGACCACGACGAGGTCACGTCGACGAACGGCGTGCTGCCGAGCGAGCCGCCGAACGACCAACGCTGGACGTAGAGGTCGAGGTCGCTGGCCGATGCGGCAACGCCGTAGGCGACCCACACCGAGTCGCCGATGCTCACAGGCTCCTGGGCGGTGTCGACCTCGGTGCGCGTGGAGCCGAAGATCTTCGTGGCCGGGCCGAGCAAGGGGTCGACGACCACGGGGAACGCCGCCTCGGCCAGCCATTCGGCATCGAGGCGCAGCTCGATCTCGCCGTCGGCGAAGCGGGTCGTCATCGGACGCCGCCTGCCGTTGGCGTCGACCGCGGTCGCGGCACCGTAGGACACGATCGGGATGTCAGCGGCATCGTGGAAGACGACCGCCTGGTGGGCCGGCCCCGCGGCGGTGGCGTGCAGCGACGTCGCGATCGCGCCGCGCACCACGAGGTCCCCGATCACGGCCGGGCGATGGCGCACCACGAACGTCTGCTCGATTCCCTCGGCGAGCACGTCGTAGGCCTCGACGGCCTTGCCAAGGTCGTACTCGGCGCGCCATTCCGTCCAGGCGAGCTGGCCCTGCTGCGTGACCAGTTCGTGGTCGCCGACGCGCACCGAGAGCGTGCGCCAGGCGAGCGGCAGGTTGTGCGGGTAGGAGGTGCCGAGGATGGGCACGTAGGTGAAGCCGTCGTGGAACGACGCCTTGTAGTGCGAACCCGCGGTCCAGACGCCGTAGGCGAAGCCGGCGTCGGGCTCGGCGGTGTGGATCGGCACGCGGAAGTCGGCGACGGGCACGCCGCGTTCGAGGCTGGCGTGCCCTTGCGTGGCAAAGGGCTCTTCCTGCGCCGTGGCCAGGGTCAGGCTGGCAAGGGCGGGCAGGAGCAGCAGGCACGACGAGAGGAAGCGGGAGGCAACGAAGTTGGGCTGTGGCATGGCGGAAGCGGGGCGAAGCGCCCCGCTGTTCCATCCGCAACCGCGGTCGGGCGTGACCGCCTTTCCGGCGGCACCTCGGGCCCGCCGGTCACATGTTGCGCCGGTACTGCCCGCCGACGGCATAGAGCGCCGCCGACATCTGCCCGAGCGAACACACCTTCGCCGCGTCCATCAGGCTCGCGAACACGTTGCCGCCCGCCAGCGCGTCCTGCTGCAGCTTCTGCAGCGCCGCCGTCGCCGCGCCGGCATGCGCCCGCTGGAACCCGGCGAGCCCGTCGATCTGCGCCTGCTTCTCGCCATCCGTGCTGCGCATCACGTCGCGCACGATCTGGATCGGCGAACCGTCGCGCCCGAGGAACGTGTTGACGCCGACGATCGGCAGTTCGCCGCTGGCCTTCTTGCCCTCGTAGAGCATCGACTCGTCCTGGATGCGGCCGCGCTGGTACATCGTCTCCATGGCGCCGAGCACGCCGCCGCGCTCGGACAGCCGCTGGAACTCGGCGTAGACCGCTTCTTCGACCAGGTCGGTCAGCTCCTCGATCACGAACGAGCCCTGCAACGGGTTCTCGTTCTTCGCGAGGCCCAGCTCCTTGTTGATGATCAGCTGGATCGCCATCGCGCGGCGCACCGACTCCTCGGTCGGCGTCGTGATCGCTTCGTCGTAGGCGTTGGTGTGCAGCGAGTTGCAGTTGTCGTAGATCGCGTAGAGCGCCTGCAGCGTCGTGCGGATGTCGTTGAAGTCGATCTCCTGCGCGTGCAGCGAGCGACCCGACGTCTGGATGTGGTACTTCAGCATCTGGCTGCGCTCGTTGCCGCCGTAACGATGCTTGATCGCCTTGGCCCAGACGCGGCGCGCGACGCGGCCGATCACCGCGTACTCGGGGTCGGTGCCGTTGCTGAAGAAGAAGCTGAGGTTCGGCGCGAAGGCGTCGATGGGCAGCCCGCGCGACAGGTAGTACTCGACGTAGGTGAAGCCGTTGGCGAGCGTGAACGCGAGCTGCGTGATCGGGTTGGCGCCGGCTTCGGCGATGTGGTAGCCCGAGATCGACACCGAGTAGAAGTTGCGCACGCCGTTCTCGGTGAAGAACTGCTGCACGTCGCCCATCATCCGCAGGGCGAACTCGGTGCTGAAGATGCAGGTGTTCTGCGCCTGGTCTTCCTTGAGGATGTCGGCCTGCACCGTGCCGCGCACGGTCGCCAACGTCTGCTCGCGGATGCGGGCGTAGACGTCCGCGGGCACGACCTGGTCGCCGGTGACGCCGAGCAGCAGCGTGCCGAGCCCGTCGTGGCCGGGCGGCAACTCACCGCGGTACCGCGGGCGGCCGTGCTGCGCGAACAGCCGGTCGATCGCCGTGTTCGCCGCATCGAGCTTGCCGTTCGCGGCGAGCCAGCGTTCGCACTGCTGGTCGATCGCGGCGTTGAGGAAGAACGCGAGCAGCATCGGTGCTGGCCCGTTGATCGTCATCGACACCGACGTCGCCGCGTCGCAGAGGTCGAAGCCGCTGTAGAGGCGCTTGGCGTCGTCGAGCGTGCAGATCGACACGCCGGCGTTGCCGACCTTGCCGAACACGTCGGGCCGCAGGGCAGGGTCCTCGCCGTAGAGCGTGACGCTGTCGAACGCGGTCGACAGCCGCTTGTAGGGCTGAGCCGCCGACAGGTAGTGGAAGCGTCGGTTGGTGCGCTCGGGGCCGCCCTCGCCGGCGAACATGCGCGTCGGATCCTCACCGGCGCGCTTGAACGGATAGACACCGCCAGCGAACGGGAACCGGCCCGGCACGTTCTCCTGCAGCAGCCAGCGCAGCCGGTCGCCGTGCGAACGGAAGCGCGGCAGCGCGACCTTCGGGATCGACAGCCCGGCGAGCGAACGGGTGTGGTTCTGCACGCGCACGTCGCGATCGCGCACGCGGAACACGAAGTGCTCCGCGGTGAAGCTGCGCACCAGGTCGTCCCAGCCGTCGAGCAGGGCGCGGCACTCGGGCGCCAGTGCCTGCTGCGCCGTCGCGAGTTCCTGCTGCAGGGCGGCGCGCGCGGCGCTGGCGGCGGCGGGCAGCAACGCCAGGGCCTCGGCGAGCACGTGGCAGCGCTCGGCGGCGTCGGCCTGGCTGCGGCTCCAGTCGTTGTAGCGGCGGTTGTTCTCGACGATCTCGGCTAGGTGGCGCACACGCTCGGCCGGGATCACGTGCGTCGTCTCGGGATCGCCCTCGACCAGCGGCAGCGTGCTGACGAACGCACCCGGCCGTTGCGCGGCGAGCGCCTTCGTCACTGCGCGATAGAAGCGGTTGGTGCCCGGGTCGGCGAAGGTCGCCGCCATCGTGCCGAACACCGGCATCTCGGTGGGAGCACGGTCGAAGGCCTTCTTGTTGCGCTGGACCTGCTTCTGCACGTCGCGCAGCGCGTCGCGGGCACCGCGGCGATCGAACTTGTTGATCGCCACCAGGTCCGCGTAGTCGAGCATGTCGATCTTCTCGAGCTGGCTCGCGGCGCCGAACTCCGGCGTCATCACGTAGAGCGACACGTCGGCGTGTTCGACGATCTCGGTGTCGCTCTGCCCGATGCCACTGCTCTCGAGCAGGATCAGGTCGAAGCGGGCGAGCTTCAGCACCACCAGCGCGTCCTGCACCGACTCCGACAAGGCCATGTTGGCGCGACGGGTGGCCATCGACCGCACGAACACACGGCCGTCGGCCGCCGCGTTCATGCGGATGCGGTCGCCGAGCAAGGCGCCGCCGGTCTTCTTGCGCGTCGGGTCGACGCAGAGCACGGCGACGCGCAGCGCTGGGAAGTCGAGCAGGAAGCGGCGCAGCAGTTCGTCGATCAGCGAGCTCTTGCCAGCACCACCGGTGCCGGTGATGCCGAGCACGGGCGGTGTCGTCGTCGCCGCGGCGAGGCGCGCGCGAAGGTCCTGGCGGTGCCGTTCGGGCCAGCTCTCGACCAGCGTGATCGCCTTGGCGAGCCCGCGCGGGTCCGCCGCCGAGAGTGCGGGCAGCGGTTCTTCGGCGTGCGCCGTCGCGAAGTCGCAGCGGCGCAGCATGTCGTCGATCATGCCCTGCAGACCCATCGCGCGGCCGTCGTCGGGCGAGTAGATGCGCGCGATGCCGTAGGCGTGCAGCGCCTCGATCTCCGCCGGCAGGATCACGCCGCCGCCGCCGCCGAAGATGCGGACCTGGCCCGCACCCCGCTCGCGCAGCATGTCGTGCATGTAGCGGAAGTACTCGTCGTGCCCGCCCTGGTAGCTGGTCACCGCGATGCCCTGCGCGTCCTCCTGGATCGCGGCGTCGACGATCTCCTGCACCGAACGGTTGTGGCCGAGGTGGATCACCTCGGCGCCCGAAGCCTGGGCGATGCGCCGGAAGATGTGGATCGAGGCGTCGTGCCCGTCGAACAGGCTGGTCGCCGTCACCAGGCGGATCTTGTGGTGCGGCTGGAACAGACTCGGCACAGGGCTCGTCGAGGCGGGAGAACCCGCCGGGGTCGAAGCGGAAGCCGCTTTGGTCACGGGGCGCTGGCGGGAATTTCGGGAACCTGCAATCTAGCCGGCTGGACGGGCCGCGCCGAGCGCTTCCCTGGCCTTCCCTCAGGGGAGCCGGCTCCGGCGGCGGTCATTCCGTCGCAGCGTTCTCTTCGGACATCTGCGAGTAGTGCTGGGCGACGATCTTCCAGTCATCGCTCATGCGGCAGAGGGCGAACGTGCAGCGCCCGTTCTGGTCGTGGTTGCGGCCCTCGGGGTCGACCTGCGTCAGCTTCCAGCCGCCGACGACGGTCGCGAACTGGTCTTCGAAGATCTGGAAGTCGAGGTCCTTCAGCTCGAGCTTGACCGATTCGAGATAGCGGAACTCCTGGTCGAGCACTTCCTCGAACGCACCCCAGCCGCGGTCCCGGCGCCCCGAGGCGTCGAGGTTCTGGAAGCGCTTGTCGGTCCAGTAGTGCGAGCGGAAGGTCTTGAGGTCCCGACTGTTGAACGCTTGCCGCATGCTGCGGAAGAAGTCGTCCAGTTCCTTGAGGCTTTCGACGCTCATGAGCTGCATTGGTCGGGGCTGTTGGTTGGGAGTCCGACGGACCCCATTTGCAGGGGTCGCCAGACGCCTTCCCTACCGCGCGAGGTGTCTGTAGAGGGGCTCTCGGGCCATCTCGTAGACGACCTTGCCATTCACGATGGCCGTCGTCACGAAGGTCGCATAGTGCAGCGGATCCCCTTGCAGAATCAAGACGTCGGCGTCCTTGCCGGCCTCGAGCGAACCGATCCGGGAGTCGACGCCGAGCACCTTCGCGGCGTCCAAGGTGATGGTTCGTAGAGCCTTGCGGTTGTCGAGGCCGCCGCGCACCGCGAACGCGGCGTCGACGTGCGGGGTGTTGAGGTCCTGGCCAAGGATGCCACCGGTGCCGACACCCGCTCCACCGAACATGCCACCGGGGCAGGTGACGGCGACCGGCACCCCGGCCTTGGCCAGGATCGCCGCCGATGCGAGGTTGCTGCCGGTCCGTTCGGGGTCCGTGGGGTCCGCCGGCAAGCGATCGCGCGGGCTCAGGAACACCGACGACCCGGTCGCCGCGATTTCGTCGGGCACGAGCCAGGCGCTGGTCGGCTTCTGGAGCACGACGCCGCGGCCGAGCAGGGTGCTGAGTTCGAGCGCCTGACGGATGCCGTCGACGTCGCTCGCGCGCGCGCCGCCGCCGCCGCGCCGGCCGCCGCCGCCGAACGGGTTGAACCCGCCGCCGCCCGCGACCGACATCCAGAGCACCGCTTCGCCCTTCATGACCGCGACCAGCTTCTCGCTGCCCGGCGGCATGGTCGGCTCCTTGGCGTTCGCGTCCGCCGCCTTCTTCGCGGGGAACTCGGCCAGCGCCTGCAGGTACTCGCGCACCTTCTTCACGGACTCGGCGAACTTGTCGCGGTCGGCGAGCGACAACGACCCCTGCATGCCGACGACGGGGTCCTCGCGCAGCACCATGCCCTTCACGTCGCCGTAGGCGAGCTTGATCACCGCGTTGCCGCCCGCCGGCGTCGTGCCGGTCGGCACTGGACCGGCGAGGAACGCGGTGATGCCGGCGGCGAGCGCTTGCTTGATCTCGGGGTCGAACGGGTTGACCGAGTCGGCGAACGGAGCACCGCGGCCCGAGCCCATGCCGAAGCCCTGCACGGCGACGAAGCCCGGGCTCACCGTCTTGCCCTTGGCGTCGATCACCTTGGTGCCCTCGGGCAGCTGCAGGTTGTGGCCGACCTCGAGGATCTTGTCGTCCGCGAGCAGCACCGTGGCCCCGGTGAGGCGCTGGCCGGTGCCGAGGTAGACGTCGCCGCCGACGATCGCGAGGTGTTCCTTCGGCTTCTGCGGCGTGCTCGGCGCGGCTTCGGCGGCCGGCGCCGCCGGCTGCGGCGGCTGATCGGGGCGCTGGCCGCGGCGGCCGCGACCTTGCGCCGGCAGTTCGAACGCCGCGAGCAGCGCGGCTGCAGCAACGGCGACGTGGGGGAGGCGGATCGGGAACATGCTCACGGCTCCTTCTTCACTTCGACGCCGCCGATCCACACCGTCTCGAGTTCGCCGGCGGGCGACAGCGGGTCGTCGGCGAACACCAACAGGTCGGCATCCTTGCCGACCTCGAGCGAACCGGCCTGCTTGTCGATGCCGAGGATCTTCGCCGGCACCAGCGTGACCGCTCGCAGGGCGACATCGGCGGGCAGCCCGTAGCGCACGAGCTCCATCAGCCGGAAGAACACGCCGCGCACCGCCTGGGCGTTGTCGCCGAGCGCGAACGCGATCTCGACGCCGGCGTCGTGCAGTTGCTTGCTCGGATGGATCAGGTGGCGCGAGCGCGGCACCGTCGTCATCTCGGCGGGCAGCAGCACCGGGCACTTCCAAGCCTTCACCTGCTCCATCACGACATCGATCGTGCCGGAGGTCGGATCGTGGCGCTGCACGGCGATCGCGCGCGGGAACGCGACGGTGTCGGGCACGACGGCCTGCCAGTGCAGGAAGTCGGCGCCGTTGTCGATCTGCACGATCGCGCGGCGTTTGCCTTCGAGCAGGTCGGCGAGCACTTCGAGGTTGGGGTCCTTCGGGGCCTGGGCCGCGCGCGTCGGCGGCGCACCCTGCGGCGCCTGGCCACTCGGCGGGTTGTCCTTCTTCTCGTCGGGCTTCGGTTCCGGCTTGGGTTCGGGCTTCGGTTCCGGCTTCGGTTCGGGCTTGGGCTCCGGGGGCTTCGGCGGCTCGTTGCCCTTCGGTGGTTCCGCCGCCGGCTTCTCGGCCGGCTTGCCTTCGCTCGCCTTGGCGTCGGCCGCGGGCGGGGCCGCGGGCTTCTCCGGCGGCTTCTTGCGGTCGTCGACGACCTTCTGCGCCTTCTCGAAGGTTTCCTTCAGCAGCTTCTTGGTGCCGCTGTCGCGCACCATCACCACCTGCACGAACGCGTCGTCGTCGCGCGTCAGTTGTTCGACCGTCTTGCCGTCGGGCCGCAGCACCGCGCCGAGCCCCGGGAAGCCGCCGCCACTCGGCGTCAACGCCAGCGACGTCACGCCGGCCCGCAGCAGGTCGCCGAACACCGGCTGCTTGCCGTACAGGCCGTCGACGACCTTGGTCGCCGCGCGGTTGCCGGTCGGCCCGCTCGTCGGCGGCGCCTCGATCGGACCGGGGCGACCGCGGCGGCCGCCCATCGGTTGGGGATCCGAGGCGCGTGGCGGGGGCTGCATGCCGGCCCGCGACCAGGCGCTGACGAGGCCGGGCAGGATCGTCTTGCCGCGGGCGTCGACGATGCGCGCGCCGGGCGGCACGACGACGTCCGCGCCGAGCGCTTCGATCTTGCCGTTGCGCACGACCAGGGTGCCGCGCTCGATCACCGGTCCCGAGATCGGCACGAGGCGCGCGTCGGTGAACGCGACGGGCCGCGCGTCCTGCGCGCGGACGGCGCTGGCGATCGCCAGCGTGAGGAGCAAGGGAAGCAACTTGCGTTCGTTCATCGCACGTCTCCGGAACGGTGCACGAGATGGCCTTCGATGTAGACGGCAGCCGGCGCGAACCGCGGATCGAGCGGATCGCCGGCAGTGACGAGGAAGTCGGCGTCCTTGCCGACGGCGAGCGAACCCACGCGATCGCCGACGCCGATCTGGCGCGCGGGCACGATCGTCAGCGCCTGCAGCGCGACGTCCCACGGCAGTCCGAGCCGCACCGCCATGGCGCCCTGCAGCGGCAGTTCTTCGCCGGCCACGACCGGCGCGTCGGTGTTGATCGACAGGTTGGTGCAGCCGGCGTCCCAGTAGGCCTGGCACATGCCCTGCATGCGACCGTACGGGTCGAACTGGAACATGCGCGGCCCGAGGTTCAGCGGCGTCTTGCGCCGGGCGAGCGATTCGGCGGCGAGCCAGCCGTCGAAGCAGCCGTGCGAGAGCACCATGTTGACCGGGAACACGTCCTGGAACATGCGCGACGTCGCGATGCAGTCGCGCAAACCGGCGGTGTGGATCAGCACCGGCACTTCCTTCGCGAACACCGCCCGCAGCTGCTCGAGCGTGGGATCGAAGTCCGGAGCCGGGCCCTTGCCTTCGCGGTGCGACCGCCACGCTGCTTCGTACGCCTGGCCACGCTGCAGCAGCTGCGTCAGCAGTTCGCTGCTGCCCATGCGGGTGGCGCCGAGGTCGCCGCTGTGCCGTTCGGGGTTGAAGCCCTGCGCCACCTTCATCGCGCCGAGTTCGCGCACGACCATGCGTTCGAGCGCGCCGCCGCCGCGCATCTTGAGCAGCACGCCGAAGCCGCCGATGTTGGTGCCCGAGCCGGGGATGAACAGCGTCGTGGTGACGCCGCCGCTGACCGTGCGCCGGATCTGCTCCTCGCTCGGCTTGACGACGTCGAGTGTGCGCAGCTCGGCGTTCAACGGCATCGTCATGTCGTTGATGTCGCCGCCGCCGCCGCTGACGTGGTGGTGGAGGTCGACGAACCCGGGGCAGAGCCAGTGGTCGCCGTGGTCGACGACCTTGGCGCCGGCCGGGATCGCCGTGCTCGCGCGCGGGCCCAACGCCACGATCTTGCCGTGGTGCTCGACCAGCACGGCGCCGTCGATCGGCGGCGCGTCGCCCGGGACGATGCGCGCGGCGAGGTGTGCAGTCGCCTGCGCGGAGGCAGTCGCGGCGATCAGCAGCAGGCAGCTCGGGCGAAGGTCGAACATCACCAGACGGGGCGGGCCGGATCGCGGCGGTAGCAGATGGTGCCGTTGACGACCATCATCTCGACGTGCGAGCGCGGGTCGATCGGGTCGCCGTTCCAGATGCCGAGGTCGGCGTCCTTGCCGACTTCGAGCGAACCGACGCGGTGGGCGATGCCGGCGAAGTTCGCGGCGTTGATCGTGATGCCGCGCAGCGCCCACTCGTGCGGCAGGCCGAGGCGCACCGCCATCGCCGCCTGCAGCGGCAGTTGTTCCTGGGCCACGACTGGACTGTCGGTGTTGACGCCGACGCCCTCGCTGCCGATCCCCGCGACCGCCTCGCGCCAGCCGTGCTGGCCGCCCTTCGACCAGTTGCTGAGCAGGCCTTCGAAGCGGCCCGCGCGCGGGTCGAAGTAGTACTGCCGCGGACCGCCCGCGATCGGCACGCCGCCGCGCAGCATGTCCTGGCTGAGCCGGTAGCCATCGAACGTGCCGTGCACGACGACCGTCCAGAGTCCCAGCTCGAGCCGGAGCTGCTGCAGCGTCTGCAGCACGACCTGGTAGATCTGCGTGTGGACCGAGACCGGGTACTCGTGGCGGAACAGACCGCGCAGCAGTTCGAGCGTCGGGTCGAGCTCGGGCTTCGGCCCCTTCCCCGCCTGCCACGCCTCGTGTTGTTCCCAGTAGCGCTTGCCGGCGAGCAGGGTCAGGCGGATGCCCTCGCTCATGCCCATCATGTCGGTGCCGAGGTCGCCGCTGCCGCGTTCGGGGTTGCCGGCTTGGGCGATCTTGAGGCTGCCCGGGAAGCGCACCAGCGCTTCCTCCGGCGTGCGCGCCCAGGTCTTGGTCAGCGTGCCAAAGCCGCCCATGTTCGAACCCGAGCCTGGGATGTAGAGCGCGGTCGAGATGCCGCCGGCGCGCGCCGTGCGGATCTGGTCGTGCTCCATGCTGATCAGGTCGAGCGTGCGGAACTCGGGGTTGGTCGGGTGCACCGTGTCGTTGAGGTCGAAGCTCTCGGACGCGACGTGGCAGTGCATCTCGACCAGGCCCGGCACGATGATCGTGTCGCCGCAGTCGATGCGTTCGTAGCCGGCGGGGATCGCGACGTCCTTGGCGGGTCCGACGGCTTCGATCAGGCCGTTCCGCGTGACGACGACGCCATCGACGATCGGCGGCGCGGTGACCGGCAGCACCTTGGCGGCGCGGAACGCGTAGCCAGGGCTCGGCAGGCCGCGTGGGCCCCACGTCGCGACCTGGTAGTCCTTCTCGGTCGCCGGCCGGCGCGGCCGCCAGACCTCGAACTTCGGCAGTGCCGCGGCGTCCTGCGCAGCGGCGAACGACGCCAAGGCGAGCCCGAGCAGCGAACGGATCGCGAGGTTCATTGCTTCTCCCGTTGGTCGACGACCACTTCGCCGTTGCAGACGACGACCAGGACGCGGCTCTGCGGCTCGAACGGATTGCCGGAGAACACCACGAGGTCGGCGTCCTTGCCCTTCTGCAGCGAGCCGATGCGGTCGTCGAGACAGAACGCCTTCGCGGTCCACGCCGTCAGCGACGCCAGCGCATCGGCCGGGCTGAGTCCGTAGCGCACCGAGTACGCGGCGTGCAGCGGCAGGTGGCGCGCGCCGGCGCACTCGCCGCTGCCGAACACGATCGGCAGGTCGAGGTCGGTGAGGCCCGCGGCGAGGTTGCGCACGGTGCCCTTCTCTTCGACCACGGTGGCCGGGCCGACGAGCACCGCGGGCTTCCTGCCGCCCAGCACGGCCGGGTCGTCGAGCGCGTCCTCGACGCCTTGCAGCACGTACGGCACGCCTTCCTTCTCGAGCAGTTCGACGACGTCCTTGATCGCCGCGCCGCGGTTGGTGCGCACGACCACGGCCGCGCGCTTCTCGAACGCCGCGCGCAGCGGCTCCAGGTTCTCGTCGACCTTCGGGGCCTTCGGCTTGCCGGCTTCATCGGGCTTCTCCGCAGCGATGCGGCGTGGCGCGGCCGGCGCGCCCGACGTCTTGCTGGTGCGCTTCGCCGTGACGTCCAGCTCGCCCATGCGACCCATCGCCAGCTTGCCGGTCATCACGTCGTCCTTGATGGTGCCTTCGAGCGTCGCCTCGCCGCCCATGCCGCGGAACGTCAGCTTGAGCTTGCTGTCCGCGAACGAGCCTTCGGCGATCGTCTGCGGCGGCAGATCGCGGCCGCCGAAGCTGATCTTGATCGTGCCCTCGACCTTGGCGCCGGTGAGCCGCAGGTCGAGCACGACCTTGAGCTGCACCTGGCCCTGGATGTCGACGTCCGCCTCCCAGACGCCGGTGACGGGATCGGGGGGCGCCTCGGCGGTGGGTGCTGGCTCCGGTGTCGGTGCGGGCGCTGGCTTGCCGCCCGACTTCCACTCGGCCAGTTCCTTCTCGTACTTCCGCCAGGCCTCGACGTACTGCTTGCCGCGCGCGAGCTGGTCGGCGAGCGGCTTGATCGCGTCGGGGCCGATCGCGTCGTGGGCGAAGCGTTGGCCGGCGATTGCGCGCACGGTCATCGCGTCCTGGCTGCGCGCGCCCGTCTTCACCGCGGCGATCCGGCCCGAGACGGGACCGCTGTCCTTGCCGGTCACCAGCACCGTCGTGATCCCTTCCCGCAAGGCGGGCGCGAACATCGGGTCGTCGCAGGCGATCGCCTCGTGCAGTCGCTGGTTGGCAGCGCCCTGCGGCACCGGCGTGCCGTCGCCGGCGAGACCGAGGTGCGACCAGCCGTCGACGAAGCCCGGCGTCACGACCGCGGTGGGCAGGTCGATCACTTCCGCGCCGTACGGAATCGCGAGATCCTCGCCGACGCCGCGGATCCGGCCGTCCTGCATCAGCACGACACCGTTGCGGAACGTGCGGCCGGTGCCGTCGTGCACGATGCCGGCGCGGATCGCGAGGGCCTTGCTGGTGGTCTTGCGCGCCCACGCGCGCACGCCGTCGACCCAGGTCTGCTCGACCATGGTGCCGACCGCGAACGGCGCGCCGCTCAGTACGACGAAGTCGGCGTCCTTGCCGGGCGCCAGTGTGCCGACGCGATCCTGCACGCCGAGGATCGCCGCGGCATCGGCGCCGACTGCGCGCAGCGCGTTGGCGGTGGGCAGGCCGTGCCGCACTGCGATCGCGACCGCCATCAGGTAGTCACGCAGCGGCACGTCGGCGGCCGGGCCGACGCCGACCAGCATGCCGGCCGCGGCGGCCTTCGCGGGTGCGTCGGGTCGCGGCTCGGGCGTCTTCTGCAGGCGGTCTTCGCCGCCCGCATCCGCGCGACCGGGTCGCACCGGCACGCGGAACGTCGCCGCGACCTGTTGGGTCTTCGCCTGCGCGGCCAGTTCGGCGATCTCCTGCGCGTTCTCGAGCACCATGCGCACGCCGAGTTCCTGCTGCAGCAGCAGCGCGCGGCGGATGTCGTTGCCGAGCTGGGCACCGGCGCGCATCGGCAGCTTGCGCGCGACCACGTCGGCGAGCGGCCGTTCGTCGTAGCGATGTTCGGCAGGTCCCTCGCCGCCGGGTGCGCGGTTGGTGTCGGTCGCCGCCGCGAACGCGGCCCGCAGTTCGGCGAGCACGCTGATGCGGCCGGTCGGCGTCTGGATGCGCGCGGGCAGCAGCGGGTCCTCGTCGGTGGGATGCGCCGTCGGCTCGAACACGCGCGGCGCCTGCAGCGCGCCGTCGGCGAAGTTCACGCGCAGGGCCGCACTCTCGGTGAGTACGCGGGCGACGAGGTCGCTGCCGGCGAGCTTGACTACCGCACCCTGGCCGGAGACCAGGCGTTGCCGCGCGGGGGAGAGGTACGCGGTGGTGACACCGCCTTGCAGCGCCGCCGTCCACGTGCGCTCGAAGTCGAACTGGTCGAGCGCCAGCGCATCGGGCGTGTACTGGTACTCCGCGTCCGGGGCGGTCGCGAGGTCGCTGTCGACGGCGACGATGCCGGGCATCACGACGCGGTTGCTGGCGTCGACGATCGGCAGGTCGGCGGGCGGGGCCGCCGTGCCCACACTCTGCACCTTGCCGTCGACGACGACGAGCCAGACGTTCTCGAGCGCCGAGGTCCCATCGCCGAGCAGCAGCGTGCCGCAGCGCACGGCGAACGAACGTTCGGGCGGTGCTGCGTCGCTGGGTTGCGTTTGCGCGACCAACCCGCTGGCGAGCAGGGCCGCAGCCAGCGCCGACTTCGCGAGCGACGGCATCAGCGCCCCTCGCCGCTGCTGCCGCCGCCGCCGGCGGGCTTCGGCGTCTCCGCCTTCGGTGGCTCGGGCTTCGGTTCGCTCGGCGTGTCGGGACCACCGGCCTTCTTCGCCTTGTCCTTCTCGTCGGTGAACAGGTACTGCAGGCGCGGGTCCTTGCTGCGTTCGTAGACCACGGCGCCTTCGAGCACGACGGTCTCCACCCAGGTCGTCGCCTGCAGCGGGTCGCCGGTCAGGATCTGCACGTTGCCGAGCTTGCCTTCGGCGAGCGAGCCGAGCTGGTCGTCGAGGCCGAGCAGCTTCGCCGGCACGGTCGTCAGCGCGGCGAGCGCCGTGTCGCGCGGGATGCCGTTGCGCACGCAGGTGCCGAGCTGCCACCACGGGTAGCTGGTCGGGCCGCCGCCGCCGAGCGTCAACGCGAACGGCACGCCGGCGTCGTGCAGCAGCTTGGCGCTGCACAGCTTCTTCTCGACCTGCGTCTCCTCGTCGGTCTCGAAGTACTCGAGGTTCTCGTCGAGCACCACCGGCTTGCCGAGGCGCTTCAGCATGCCGATCGCCTCGTCGATGTTGTTGCCGAGCACGAGCTGCAGGTCGAGTTCCTGGGTGAGCCGCAGCGCCTCGTCGACTTCGGCGAAGCTCGGCACGTAGAGCCAGCCCTTCACCTTCTTCTGGATCAGGTCGACCGCGCCCTTCTTGGTGCGATCGATCTCCTCGGTCCAGGTCTTGTCGGCGGCGATCGCACCGGCGGCCTTCTCCTTCTCGAACTCGGCCTTCCTGCGCTCGAAGTCGGCGAGGTGCTCGCGCACGTCGGCGATCGCGCGGCGCAGGCGCCGGATCTGCTGCAGCCGGCCGCCCTGGGCAGCCGCGAGCGACATCTTGATGCCGGTGTTCGACGCCACCGCCATGTCCTCGACCGTGCGGCCGAACGGGCGCACCACCATGCCGAAGCCCGCGAGCAGCGTCTGGTTGCCCGGCATCACGTGCACGGTGCCGACACCGTTGCGCAGGCAGTCTTCGAAGAACGTCGAGGCCGGGTCGATCGCGTCACCGACCGTCAGCCACGGCACGTTCTGCATGTTCTCGTTGAAGCCGCGCTGGCCGGACTGGCTGTGCGCCACGACCCACGTCGGCAGCACCGTCTTGCCGGTCGCGTCGAGGACCTTCGCGGCCCACGGCACTTCGATGTCGGCGGCCTTGCCGAGCTTCTTGATGCGGCCGTTCTCGATCAGCACGACGCCGTCGTCGATCGGCGGCGAGCCGATCGGCACGATGCGGCCGCCCTTGATCGCGAGCAGGTCCTGGCCCGTGGCCGGCCCGAGCAGCAGCGCTACGGCTGCGCAGACGGAGAAGGAACGCGGGAGCATGCTGTTCATCGGGGTGCGAGCACGGAGATGCCGTCGATGTGGACCGACACGGCGGCGGCGGCCGGGTCGAGGGGATCGGCCGACCAGACGACGAAGTCGGCGTCCTTGCCGGGTGCGAGACTGCCGGTGCGCTGGTCGATGCCGAGCAGCTTCGCCGGCTCGATCGTCACGGCGTCGAGCGCGCGCATCGGCGACAGGCCGTTGCGCGCGGCGAACATCGCCTCGCGCACGAGATCGAGGGCCTGCAGGTTGCTGCCGGTGGTGACGACGAACGGCACGCCGGCGTCGGCGAGCAGGCGCACCGTCACGCTGCGTGGATCGGCGCCGTCGCTCGCGGCGGAGCCGCTGATCGACGTGGCACTCGGGGCGCCGAGCATCACGGTGGTCTTGGCGGCGGCGAGTTCGGCCACCACCAGGTGCGCGTCCTGCGCCTCCTCGAGGATCGTCTTGTAGCCGAACTCCTGCGCGATGCGCAGGGCGGTGCGCAGGTCCTGTTCGGACCGCGCGGTGGTCACCGCGGTGAGCTGGCCCTTGAGCACGCGCGTCAGCACTTCGACGCCGGGGTTCGGCGGCGTGCCGGGCACGCCCTGCGTCTGCTGCAGCGCTTCCTTGGCGTCGTAGAACGCGCGCCGCACTTCCCAGACGACGCCCATGCGCGTCGTCGGGCGCCGGTAGTAGATCGAGTCGACCTGGCCGCCGCGGATCGCACGGTTGCCCTGCGACGGCTCGCTGCCGAGCACGATGCGCAGGCTGGCGTCCTCCTTGACGATCATCGCCTGCGGGTCGTTGGCGAACGTCTTCACCACGCAGCCGAGCCCGCTGATCACGCTGCGCGTGCCCGGCATCACGTGCACGGTGGTCACGCCCGCAGCGCGCGCACGTTCGAAGCTCCTGTCGCTCGGGTCGAGGCTGTCCTGCACGCGCAGGTGCGGCGTCACTTCCTCGCCGTTCTCGGCCAGGTCCTGGCCGCCGCCGGCGCGGAACGCGGCGTCGATCAGGCCGGGCGTGATCGTCTTGCCGGCGCAGTCGACGATGGTGGCGCCGTCCGGCACCGCGAGGTCGGCGCCGCCGATCGCCAGGATCTTGCCGCCGCCGACGACGAGCACGCCGTTCTCGATCGGCGTGCCGCCGCCCGGCAGGATGCGTGCGCCGCGGAACACGGTCGCCTGCGCCTGCGCACACGTGAGGGAAGGCAGGGCGAGAGCGGCGAGACAGAGGAGCAGCGAGCGGGACATCAGCGTTCTCCGGCCACGGTCGCGGCGGCGTTGGACTTCGCGGTCTTCGGTGCGGAGCGCGGCGCCTCGCCGAACAGGCGGTTGCCGTCGACCCAGGTGGCGACGAGCGCGCTCGACAGGTCGAGCGGGTCGCCGCGGAAGACCACGAAGTCGGCGGCGTGGTCCTGGCGCAAGACGCCGACGACCGCTTCCTGGCCGAGCATCGCGGCCGGGGCGCGGGTCAGCGCCTGCAGCGCGCTGCGCCGGTCGAGGCCGTGCCGCACGGCGAGCACCGCGGACAGGCGCACCTGGTCGGCGCGACCGAGGAAGCAGAACGGCACGCCGGCCTCGGCGAGCTTCGCCGGCAGGGCCAGCGTGGTGAGCCGGCTGTCGGCGCGCAGCGGATCGAGCACCAGCGACGCCTTCTGCTGCGCGAGCCGCGGCAGCACCTTTACGGCGTCGCGGGCGCCGACCAGGACCGGCTCGAATCCGAACTCGCGCGCGAGATCGAGGACTGCCTGCAGTTCGGCGAAGTTGTCGGCGTGCACGAACGCGCGGCGCGAACCCTGGAGCACCTGCCGCAGCACCGCGGTGTCGGGGCCGAGCTGCACGCCGGCCTTCGCCGTCGCGAACGCGCTGCGCAGCAGGTCGACGGCGCCCATCAGCGACGTCGGCGGGCGTTCGGGGTTGCGCGCGACCGCCGAGAGCGACAGCACGACGTGCGTCTCCGGCGCGGCCACGACGCCGCCGTTCTTGCCGGGCTTGACCAGCGCGCCGATGCCGGCGGCGACGTTGCGCGGCGACGGCGACAGGCTGGCCGATGTGACGCCACTCGCCGGCAACCTGCCGAGCTCTTCCTGCCACGGGTCGAAGGCCTCGACGGCGCGCAGGTCGGGCGTGAACGCGAGCGCGCCTTCGACGAGGTCGCGTTCGCGGCCGAGCGTGGTCGGCGGCAGCACGAAGCCCGGCACGATCGTCGCGTCGCCGTAGTCGACGACCGTGGCGCGATCCCGCGCTTCGGCCGGGATGTCGCTGCCAACCCACGCGACCTTGCCGTTGCGAACGAGGAAGCTGCCGTCGGTCAGCGTGGTGTCCGGCGCCAGCACGATGGTCTTGCTGCGGACCAGCAGGTCCTGGGCTGGCGCGATGGCGGAGAGCGCGGCGAGCGTGGCCGCGGTGGCGACGTGGATGGCGTTCACTGGACCTCGAACTCGGTGCGGCCCTTGCCGAGCACCAGCAGGGTGCGGCTGTCGGACTGGAACAACGGCCGGTCGGTGACCAACACGTCGGCGAACTTGCCCGGCTGCAGCGAGCCGGTGTCCTTGGCGACGCCGAGGATCTCGGCGGGCGTCAGCGTGATCGCGCGCAGCGCCTGGTCGGCCGGCAGGCCCGCGCCGACTGCTGCGGCGGCGAACAGCGGCAGCATCGAGGCGTGCATCGCGCGGCCGCTGGCGATCGCGAACGGCACGCCCGCGCCGTGCAGCGCGGTCGGCAGGGCCGCGAGGTCGAACGCGTCGTACGGCGGATCGAGGCGGCCGGGCAGGCAGTCGGTCAGCACCACCGACGCACCGGCGGCGGCGATCTCGCTGGCGACGGTTCCCGCACCGTGCGCGAACTCGAGCACGAGGACCGGCAGCTTGTGTTCGCGCTGCAGGCGCAGGGCGGCGCGCAGTTCGTCGGGCCGGTGCGCTTCGACGCGCAGCGGCAGGTCGCCGTCGACTACCTTGCGCAGCGCCTCGCGCTGCGGATCGGGCGGCGGGGCCTTGGGGAACGTCGGGCGCTTGGGCGCTTCGTCCTTCTTCTCTGCCGCGGGCGGCGTCGCAGGGCCCTGGGCGCCGCCGGCGGGCGGGGCGTCGCCCTTCGGCGGATCTTGCTTCGGCGGATCCTGCTTCGGCGGGTCCTGCGCGATCGCTTCGAGCAGCGTCGCGAGGGCCTGCTCGAACTGTTCGTCGCTGACCTCGCTGCTGCCCGGCGCCTTCGGCGGATCGTTCTTGGGCGGGTCGTTCTTCGGCGGTTCGCCGCCGCCACCGCGGTTGCCGCGCGCAGGCCGCGCGCCCGGCGGCCGTGCGCCCTCGGCGGGCGTCGGCGTTTCCCCGGTCTTGTTCGCGTCGGCCGGCTTGTCGCCGCTCGGCGCGCTGGCGTCCTTCTTCTTCTGGTGCCACGCGAGGTAGTCGGCGAACTCCTTCTCGTACTTCTTCAGCGCCTCCTCATGGTCGGTGCGCGCCTTCTGGAACTCGTCGAGTCCCTCGAACAGTGACATCGCGGCCTGCTGCTGCTGTTGGCGCTGCAGGGCGTGCGACGGACCCGGGCCATCGGTCAGCCGGAGACTCAGCGCCGCGCGTTCCTTGCCGGCCCACGGCTCGAAGCCGTCGCGCCGCGGCCGCACGATCGTGCCCTGGCCGCGCACGAACGCCGGCGAACGTACGGCGACGTAGGCGGTGGTGATGCCAGCGGCCGCGAGCGCGTCGCTGCGCGCGTTCTGCGCGCGCAGGTCGTCGGCGAACGACGTGCCGCCGTCCGCACCGCCGTCGGCGCGCAGCGAGCCGTCGGTGTAGGCGTCGGTCAGCGCGTCGACGAGGCCGGGATAGACGTGTCCGGTCGGGAACGACCGCACGGTCGCGTTCTCGGGCACGTCGACTTCGCCCTTCTTGCCGATGGCGACGATGCGCTCGCCGCGGATCACGACGACGCCGTTCTCGATCGCAGCCCCGCTGACCGGATGCACGGTGCCGGCTTCGATCACCAGCGGCGCGCGGCCGCGGCGCGGGCGGTTGGTGCGCTCGGCGGGCTGCGCGGCGGGCGCTTCTGCGGGCGCCTCTTCGGGCGTCGTCGCTGGCGTCGGTGCTGGCGTCGGTGCTGGCGTCGGTGGCGGGGGCGGTTCTTGCGCAGCCAGACCGGACAGCAGGGCGAAGGCCGTGAGGGCGAGTGGCGCTACGGACACAGCTGACGAACGGAGCTTCCGCATGATGCGTTCTCGGCGGGCAGCGGACGACGGGCAGCAGGACGCGTTCGCGGGGGGGGGGCGCGGTCGCGGGGGCCAAGCGTTCTACGGAACCGACCCGCGGCACCGCCAACGGTTTCTCCCGTTCGTTCCGTCACGCTCTCGTATGCGCGCCGCGTCGGCGAAGCAGTGCGGCGTCGATGGCATCGGGATGTTCGCCACGGGGGTGCTTGCGCGCGCTGCGGCGCACCGCAGACTCAGGGCGATGGTCCGGTGCGGCGTCCCGAGGTGCACGCGCTCGTGAGTGTTTCCCACCGTCGCCCTGGACGGCGCTGGCCGATGCTCGGCGCGGCAATGCTGGCCAGCTGCGCGCCGGTCGGCGACCGCGTGTTCTTGCGGCCCGAGGGGGTCGGCAGCGAGCGCGTCTTCAACCCGCTGCACGCGGGGCTGCAGTACGCCCTCGACGGCGCGCAGATCGAGGGTGCCGGCACCGACGGCTACGACGCCAAGATCCAGCTCGTGCTCGACCATCTGCGCGACCCGTTCCGCACCATCGAGAACGGCGACGGCGGCTGGCGCGACTTCGTCAACAGCGAACTGCTGCCGATCGACCCGCAGCAACCCGACGACAGCCTGGCGATCCTGCCGAACTGGTTCCTGCACACGCTTGGCGGCGGGATGCTGCACCGCAAGACCGCGGAGTGGCTCGAGGCGCGCGGCGCGCCGATGCCGTGGCTGCTGGCGGGGGTGTGGTCAATGGCGACCGAGGTGCTCGGCGAAGCGAGCGAGAAGCCGGCGACCGACGACACCGACGAGATCGCCGACGTGTACCTGTACCGCCCGCTCGGCATGTGGCTGCTGCACGACGCGGCGCGCGCGCGTTGGGTGCGCGACGAGTTGGGGATGGTCGACTGGCCGTACCTGGCGATGTGGGACGTCGGCGAGCGCGAGTTCACCAACGTCGGCATGAACTACGCGATGCGGCCGGCGTGGTTCGGCAACGACGACGTGCGGCCGTTCGCGCACATCGGCATCACCAACGTGTTCGGGCTGTCGCACCGCGTCGGCAGTGGTGGGGATCGGCTGTCGTGGGGCGGCGGCGTGGCGACGGTGACCGTGGATCCCGTGGAGCTGCGCTGGAGTGCGGGACTGTTCTGGGATCGCGACGGGGGACTGCTCGCGTCGCTGATCGGCAATGGCGCGGACGGCTATGCGGCGCGCGCCAACGTGTATCCGGGGGCGCTGTTCGCGGCCGACGTGCCGCTCGGCGTGTTTGCCGGGGTGCGCGACGACGGGGAGTTCACGGCCGGGGTGATGTTCGGGCTGCCGGTCGGCGTGGCCTGGTAGGAGGTGCTACCAGGTGCGGAGCTCCCAGTCGGCGCTCTCGGGCAGGCGTTGCTTCGGATCGCTGCGGTAGTCGTCCAAGGAGACCGTGATCTTCGGCGGCGTCGGGATCGAATCGGCGGCGACGAGTTTGGCGCGCACCGCGGCCGCGACGACGGCCGCATGGCCGGCAGTGAGCGCGGTGCGCTGCTGGGCGACATGCGCCCGCAGCCCTGCCTCGTCGGTCCAGCGCAGCCAGGTTCGCGGCATCAGGTCGAAGGTCACGCCTTCAGCGTCCTTGCCGAGGTACGAACGCACCCAGCCGTTCTGCGCGGTCCTGGTCGTGCCTTCGAGGTAGACATCGCATTCCGACGTGTCGGCCGTTCGGCGGATCGCGCGAAACGTCGGGCCATCGTCGAGGGTGTAGCGCGTCGGCAGCGGGAAGCCCCTCGGTGTGGTAGTTCGCGAACAGGAGACGGTGATGCCGACCACAGCATCGAGATCTTCGTCGCCAGCGCCGTCATGGGCGCCGATGTGCAGGACCATCGGCGCCGTCAGCAGCTCGTGCAGGAACACTTCGGCCCGCATTGCTGCGAGCAGGTTGCCGCACGCCCGCCCGGAGTCCCTGCCCGGGCCGAGTTGGCGATACGCAGCGAGCAGCAGGCCCTCGTGATCCTCCGCGTGCGGGGCAGCGAGGGCCACGACGGATTCGGTGGTCCATCTGCGCAGGAACGGTGCCAGCTCCGCGCTCGGCACGCGCGCGTCGTTCTGGATCAGCGCGTCGAGAATCGCGAGCGCCGTTGCCGTCCCTGCGTCGTCGATCCGGTGCGAGATCGTCGCGAGCCGCTTGCGCAGTTCGGGCACGGCCTTGGTGAGGCGGAACTCGGCCGCGGCGTATGCGCCCCACGCTGCGGTCGCCAGGTCCTCGGCCTGCAGCTTGGCGATTGCGTCCTCGGTCAGTCGTGCGCGCGTCGCCGCGAACTCGGCCCGCGGCGTCGGTTCCTGGCTGGTCGATGGCCCCGTGGCCAATACCAGGGAGGCGACGATGTTGGCGAGCAGGGTTCGGCCGCGACGGGTGCCCGAGGTCATTCGACGATTCTATGCGACGGGTCGGCGACCGCGGTTCGTTCCGCCTTCACAGTCCGAGTCGCACGCGCAGCGCGTTGCTCGTCACCAGCCCGACCACGTTCGTCGTCGGATCCAGCACGAAACCCTGCTGGTAGACCTCGGCGCCGATCAGCCCCGAGTTGTTCGGCAGGATGATCGTCGAGGACAGGACGCCACCGACCGCGGCGCCGGACTGCAGGACGTCGGGCGCGACGTATCCCTGGCAGCCCGCCCCGCCGAGCGGCTCCATGTTGAAGGGCAACGGCAGCGCGCCGTAGGAGGTGTAGGAGAAGCCCGTCGCGACCACTGCGAGCCCCGGGCTCGCAGGCACGTTCGTCAGCGCCACGTCGAAGTTCGACTGGAGGACCGGCGGCGTCGTCGGCCGCAGCACCGGGATTCCGGCCGTGCCCTGGCAGCCGATGCCGAACGGCTTCGCCTCGGCGTCGATCACCGACCAGTTGATCACTTCGACCTCGGCGAGGAACAGCGGCGACGAGAACGAGTTTCGCGACACCCGCACACGGTCGATGTAGGGATTCGTCGCCGTGCCCGGCGTGGCGATGAACGGCCCGGTGAGCGGCGGGTTGTCCGCGAACCACTGCCCCACGGCCGTCGCCCCGTCGTAGGCGGTCACGTAGTACGGATACGCGGGCTGCCACGTGCACGGCCAGATCCGGATCTCGTCGTAGCGCCGCCGCGGCAGCGTCACTTGCCACCAGTCGGAGTAACTGGCGCCGTTGACGCTCGACTGCGCCGACGAACCGTTCGCCAGGTTGCCGTCGGTGTTGCCGTCGATCGCGTTGGCGGCGCCGTAGCCGCTGGTGCCCGTGATCTGCGTTGCCGTGCCGTAGATCGCATGGTTGACCGGGGTGTTCGGCGCGATCTGCAGCACTTCGACTTCGGCGAGCAGCAGCGGCTCGTTGGCGACGTTCGGCCGGCTGATGCGCACGACATTGCCGGTGACCCCGCCGGGCGGCAGCAGCAGGCGGATCGCCTTGCCGCGCGGTGGATAGGCGAGCCCCGTGGCGACGAACTGGCTCCAGACGACGGCGGCCCCCGACTTCAGTTCGACCAGCAGGTCGCGCGTGGTCACCGGATTGGTGTCGCTGCGCGGGTGGATCACGATCTCGTGTACGAGGCCAGGTGCTGCGAATGCCACCTGCCACCACGGGGCCGCCATCGACGCGGTGTAGCTGCACGAACCGTCGGCCCAGATGCCGTTGCGGTTGCCGTCGATCGCCTTGCCGGCGACGGCCAGCGGCCAGGCGGGATTGTCGGCGCTCTGCGTGGCGGTGCCGGTCAGCGCATGGTTCGTGTTCTGGCCGATCTGGGCAGCGGCCGGGACGATGGCGAGGAGAACGCCGAAGGGAACGGGAAGGAGGCGCGGGGATCGCATGATGGGCTCGTGGGAACAGCGGCCGTGCTGCCGCCACCGAGACAGCGAGAGCGTGGTGCCGTCTGCTGCCGCGACTTGCCGGATCTCGCGCGGGTCGGGGCGCCGGCTCCGGCGGGACAGCCCCTGCGTCAGCGAGTTGCGTAACCCGGCAGCAACTCGGCCAGGTGGGTGCGAAGTGCTGTGCGCTGCGCGGTCGAGAGGTGCACGCCGCCGGGAACCCGCCCACGATCGCAGATCACCCGCAGTCGTGCGATCACGCGTTCGCGCAGCAGCTCGGGCAGCGCCGCGAACGCCGGCGAATGCACCATCGGCGACATCGGCAGCGTGAACGTGCGGTCGCTCAGATCGAGCCGGCCGAGTGCTTGGCCATTCGCATCACGCGGCCACAATGCCGCGAACGCCTCGGCGAACGCCGCGTCGGGCGCCGCGTTCGCTTCGCCGAGCGACGGCTCCTCCGCCAGCAGCAGGGCCGCCGCGATCTCGCGCGCGAGCGAGTCGAGCAGACGCACGGTCGCCGGGCGCGGCCCCTCTTCGTCCAACACTTCGTTGATCCCGGCATCGCGGGCCGCCGCGACGCGCACGCGGATCGACGCGCGGACCAGCAGGTTGTGGACCGTCACCTGCTGCTCCAGGGCCAGCAGGGCGCCGATGTCGCTGGTCGCGACTGGATAGGCGCTGGCATCGAACTCGTCGACGAACGCATGCAGATCGTTCGCTTGCCGGCCCTGCACGCGCCAGACCCCACGTTCGTCGCGGGTGCCGGGGCCATTGCCGCGGTGCGCGCCGTGGAACGCGCCCGTGACGATCCAGCCGCCCCAACGTTCGGCGAGCGGCGTGCTCGTGATCACCGCGGTCTCGCCCGCGCTGGCGACCGGATCGCCCGTGCCGTCGGCGAACACCGAACGCAGCAGGAGGCCCGGCTCGTCGTCGGTGCGCGCGCTGGCGTGGCACGACAGGCAGCTGTCGTCGCGTTCGAAACGCGCGGGCACGGCGGCATCCTGGGCCAGCCGGTAGAACGCGAAGCCGAGTCGCGGATCCCCGGCGGCCACTTCGATCGCCGCGGCACCAGGCACCCAACCGACGTAGACGTCCGGGCCGAAGTAGAGCGCGCGCGGATTGCGGAGCGAGATGCGATGCCGCTGCAGGCTCGTCTTGCTGAACACGAGCGTCTGGCTGCTGGCCGGCACGCCGAGTGCTTGCAGCAACGGCACGAGCCGCCCCGACGTGCCCACGGGCGCGAGGTCGAGTTCGCCGGCGGCGATGCGGGCATCGAGGCGCGTGATCGCGTTCTCGTCCTTGGTCGCGGAGTAGCGCACCGGCGCCTGCTGGTGCTGGCCCTGGGCGCGCGCCGGCGCCAGCAAGCCGCCGACGGCCACCATCACGAGGGACTGCAGGACCACGTGCACGCCCGAGCATCGTGAACGAACGCGCCCGAGCCGCAAGTCGTGGGTCGGGGCACGTCGGGCCGGGAACGGGAGAGCCCTCGAATTTCGCCGACTTCGCCGTCGCGCGCTCGCCCAGTGGGGCTGGCCGCGGATTGCCTCGGGACGAGCCGCGGCGATGGGCGATGTGGGCATCGTCGCGCCCGTTTCGTAACTGGCCCATGCCCGTGCCTCCGACCATCGACAGCAAAGCCCAGGCCGTCACCGTCGCCCGTCGCGATGGGCAGTTGGCCGTGATCGCGACGCGCCGCGTTAATGCCGGTGCTGCCGTGCTCACGATCGACGGGCCGGTGGTCGCCGTGCCGACGCGCTACACCGTGCAAGTCGGCGAACGCGAGCATGTCGATGCCGAGGCGCGCGCCGACGGCAGCCACCCGATCTGGCGCTTCCTCAACCACGCCTGCGAGCCCAACACCCGCCTCGTGGGCCGCACGCTGGTCGCCCGGTCCGACATCGAGGTCGGCGACGAAGTGACCTTCGACTACGACACGACGGAGTGGGACATGGCGGCCCCGTTCCCGTGCCGTTGCGGCGCCGCGTCGTGCCGCGTCGTGATCCGCGGCTACCGCCACCTGACGGCGGCCCAGCGCGAGCAGCTCGTCGACGCAGCACCGCACCTGCGGCAGGCCGCGGCTCGTTCGCACTGACGGGCCTCGGCAGTTGGCCGTCGCTCGCGCCCGGCCGGTGGTGCTCGCCGCGGGCAGCAAGGCCGGCGGCACTCCGCCTGCCACGAGCGTTCGCGGTGCCGTGGCCCTGGAAAGTTGAAAGTCTACCTTTCATATTTCACTGGATGCTGCGCCGTCGTGGTCAGGCCACCGTCCAGGAGCTGCTGCAGGACTTCCCAGCGGTCGCGCTGCTCGGCAGCCGTCAGGTGGGCAAGACCACTCTCGCCAAGGACATCGTCGGCGATCTCGGCGATGGCGCCGTCTACCTCGACCTCGAGCTGCCTTCGGACCTGGCCCGTCTGGGTGATGCCGAGGCCTACCTCGGGCGCCACGCGAAGCGACTCGTCGTGCTGGACGAAGTGCAGCGACGTCCCGACCTGTTTCCGATCCTTCGCGGGCTGATCGATCGCGATCGCCGGCCGGGGCGATACCTGATCCTCGGTTCCGCCTCTCCCGACCTGCTGCACCAGTCTGCCGAGACGCTCGCCGGACGGATCGTGTTCGTCGAGCTCACGCCGGTGACCGCCGTGGAGTTGGCCCAGAACGCACCGAAGATCCCCTGGCGCCGGCTCTGGGAGCGCGGCGGCTACCCCGACAGTCTGCTGGCGCGCACCTTGGCGCTGTCCGCGACCTGGCGCGACGCATTCGTGCGCACCTACCTGGAGCGCGACCTGCCGGCGCTGGGCATCCGGGTGCCCGGCACGCAACTGCGGCGGTTCTGGCAGATGCTCGCGCACTGGCACGGCGAGGTCTGGAACGCCAGCGCCTTCGCCCGCAACTTCGACGTCAGTGCGCCGACCGTGCGGCACTACCTGGACATCCTGTCCGACACGTTCGTGGTGCGGCAGCTGCAGCCGCTGCACACGAACCTGAAGAAGCGCCTGGTCAAGGCGCCGAAGGTCTACGTGCGGGACGCGGGGCTGTTGCACACCTTGCTCGGCATCGAGGATCTCGAAGCGCTGCACGGCCACCCGAAACTCGGCGCATCGTTCGAGGGCTTCGTCGTCGAGCAGATCCTGGCGACGCTGCCGGAAGGAGTCGACGCGACGTTCTACCGGACGCACACGGGCGACGAACTGGACCTCGTGCTCACGCGGTCGGTGCGACGCCGCATCGCCATCGAGATCAAGTTGTCGAGCGCTCCCACGCTCGGCGCTGGGATGCCGCGGGCGATGCAGGATGTGGGCGCCTCGCGCGGCTTCGTCGTGGTGCCCGATGGGGAGCGGTTCCCGCTGAGCAAGACGGTGGAGGCCATCGCTCTCGGCGAGTTCGTCGATGCGCTCGCCGGACTCGTCTGAAACGACTCCGCGCGGGTCGCACCCATCGGTGAGGGTCGGGCAACGCTCGCGAGCGTCGTTGGCGTTGGCGGCTGCGAGCCATCGACGGGCGCCCGAGGGATCCGTAGGGTCGCCGCGATGCGCAGCGTGGCTGTCCGTCGTCCTCCCGTCCTGGTTGCCGTCGTGCTGGCCACGCTGGCGAGCTGTCGCAGTGCGGCGAACGGTGCTGGTCACGACGACCTGACGGCAGCCCTCGGCGCGCTCGAACGTGGCGGGCGGCTTGGCGTCGCGGTGCTCGACACCGGCGACGGCACGGTGCGTGGGCATCGGCTCGACGAACGCTTCGCGATGTGTTCGACGTTCAAGCTCGTGCTCGCGGCGATGGTCCTCGACCGCGCCGCCGCCGGAGGCCGCGGCCTCGATGCGCGGCTGTCCGTGCAGGCCAGCGATCTGGTCGCGCACGCGCCGGTCGCCAAGGCGGCGGTCGAGGCGGCGGCGGCGCGAGGTGCTGCCGTGGGGGAGCTGACGCTCGCCGAACTCGCCGAGGCGGCGCAGACCACGAGCGACAACGCCGCCGCGAACCTGCTGCTGCGCGACTTCGGCGGGCCCGCGGCGTTCACCATGTTCTGCCGCGCGCACGGCGACGCCTCGACGCGTCTCGATCGCTACGAACCGGAGATGAACGACGTGCGACCTGGCGACGTGCGCGACACGACGACGCCACGCGCGATGGCGCGCCTGCTCGCGCAGCTGTTCGGCGGCGGCCTCGCGCCCGCAGCGCGGCAGACGCTGCGGTCTTGGATGATCGCGACCCGGACCGGGGCGGCGCGCGTTCGTGCTGGACTGCCGAGTGGCTGGGTCGCCGGCGACAAGACGGGCACGGGCGGCGGGGACGGGGTCACCGTGAAGTGCAACGACGTGGTCTGGATCGAACCGCCCGGCCGGGCGCCGCTCGTCGTCGCCGTCTACTACGACACCGGGGTCGCCGGCGAATGGCCGAGCGATGCGGACGAGGCGGTCCTGGCCGAGGTCGGGCGCATCGTGGCGGGGGCGCGCTGACATTCGAGCAGCCCAAGGGGCGCCGGTGCTGAGACGAACACCGTGGTTGGGAGTAGCCTCTCCCGTTCTGCGCCTGCGTTCGCGCCGGAGTCGGCCGCGACGTTCGGGCGGACCAGCCTCGGATCCCATCAAGAACGGGACAACATGCAGCTGCTTCGACTCACTGGTTCACGATCGGCGATGTCGGCTCCGGGCTTGGCGCGCGCCAGCATCCTCCTGCTGATCCTGGCGGGCAGCGCGTCCGCTCAGGAGTGGCGCCTCCAGCCGGCCACGGGACCCGCTGCTCGCCAGCTCGGTCGGCTCGCCTACGACCTGCAACGCGCCGAACTCGTGCTGTTCGGTGGCAACGACCTGGCCAACAACCAGCTCGGCGACACCTGGCGATGGAACGGCGCGGCCTGGAGTCAGGCCACCCCGTCCAAAACGCCGCCGCCGTTGGTCGGCCACGACCTGTGCCACGATCCGGTGCGTGGCGTCAGCGTGCTGTTCGGCGGCACCAACGCCGCAGCCGGCCTCAGCAACCAGACCTGGGAGTGGAACGGCAGCGATTGGCAGCAGCGCGCTCCGGCCGGCGCGCCGAGCCCGCGCGTGTCCCTGGCCATGGCCTACGACGCCCGGCGCGGCGTCATCGTGCTGTTCGGGGGCTTCGCAGCAGCAGGCGCACTCGCCGACACCTGGGAGTACGACGGGGCGGACTGGAAGCAGCGCACGCCAACGACGGTGCCGCCGGCTCGGGCGCGTCACGCGCTGGCGTTCGACGCAGCACGATCGACGATCGTGATGTTCGGCGGCGGCGTGCCCGCTCTGCTCGGCGACACGTGGGAGTACGACGGAGTCGACTGGCGGCCGGTGGTGACGGCCAGCGCGCCACCGCCTCAGTTCGGCCATCGCCTGGTCCACGACCCGGTCCGCGGTGCGACCGTGTTGGTCGGCGGCTACGTACCGACCACCGGCATGGCCTCCGGCACCTGGGAACTCAGCAATGGCGAATGGCACGAGTTCCGTCAGGCCGGCGCCGCGGGCGGCGGTGCGACCAGCGTTGCTGCTGCCTTCGATACGTCCCGATCGCTCGTGGTCACCTTCGGCGGCCTGGTGACGACCGCCATCGACGAGACCTGGGAGTTCGGCGGTGCTGCGCCTTCGTTCACCCGGTTCGGGGCTGGGTGCATCGGCACCGCCGGCGTGCTCGGGCTCGACGCGATGTCCCGGCCAGCCCTGGGCATGACGTGGGTGCTCGAAGTGAACGGCGTGTCGTCCGGCGTCGGCGCGCTCGCCGCGAGCTTCGCCGGTGCACCAGCCACCGTGCTGCCGGGAACCGCCTGCACGCTCTTCGTGGCGACTCCCGCCGCGGTGTTGACGAGCATGGCGATGCAGGGCGTGTCGAACTTTGCGATCGGCATTCCGAACAGTCCTTCCCTGGCCGGGGCGCAGTTCTTCTTCCAGGGGGCCGCGCTCGATGGGATCAACCAATTCGGCCTCGTGACCAGCAACGCGGTGCGCGCGGTTCTCTACTAGGACGCCGCTGGCACGTGCGGCGGCACGTCGCCCCGGCTGTTCCGGCTGGATGTCGACGCGAGCCTCGATGAGTGTCTGGTGCAGGTCCTTCCCTCAGGCTCGTCCGTTGCTGTTCGAGCCGGACCACTTGCTGTCGATGGGTGACCGCGGTCACGCGTGGTCAACGCTTCGGCCATCATCATCACTCCGCCTTGCTTGGGTCGTAGCGCGCCAGCCATGCATCTATCGGAAACCAGGTCCCTCCATGCTCCTTGTCCCACGCGATCCACCCGGCGCAGGCAGCGGACAACCTGCGCAACTCGGCAACATCTTGCTCGGTGAGGTCCATCCGGCCGTAGCGCCGCGGTCCCTCCACCACGGCACGCCAGAGCGAGTGCTCGAGATCCTGCATCCAGCCCGCACAATAGGCTTCCTCAGAGATGTCAGACATCCTCGCTGCAAGCGCGCTCTGCTTGGAATCGAGACCTTCCATGGCTTTCGGCCCAAGGTTCTGTTGGGCGGCGATGCTACCTGATCCTCCACTCCGGATGCAGGCACCCAAGGCTGCGAGCGCGATCAAGATCCTCCATCGCACATCGGTAGTCAGCCCCCGCTCGGTTTGCACAGGCGCTGTTCGGAACTACGTCCAGCGAGACTCGTCCAGCGATCCAGGTGGCAGCCGTCGCTCCGCTTCGGCGATCACGAGCTTGAGCAGCGCGACTGGCAGCCGGCCTCCGGATGTCTGGACCGTGAACGACTGGTCCTTGTCGCTGAAGAAGACCTCAACCAGAACCTGCGTGCCGTCGCTCTCCGGCGTGCACTCCAAGAACACGCCGTCACGCTCGACGTCCGACCCCACAACGAGCCAGTAGTTCCGACCTTCGATACGAACGGCGCTCACGACCTTGGTTCCGCCCAACGTCTTTGACCATCAGCCGCGATTGCCAGCTTGGGGGCGATCGTCGGCTGCTGCGCCTGGATGCTGATAAGGCCCCCTGAGCACCTACTCACCGTGAGTAGGCTCAGCTTGTCAACCAACCCAGGAGGGCCGGATGCGATTCTACACCAAGCCGCACAAGCACTACTGCGGCATCGATCTTCACGCCCGCACGATGTTCGTGTGCATCGTCGACCAGCAGGGGAACGTCCTGCTGCAGCGGAACATCCCGACGCAGCCGGACGAGTTCCGGCGCCTGATCGAGGCCTTCCGGGAAGACCTCGTGGTCAGCGCCGAGTGCGTGTTCTGCTGGTACTGGCTGGCCGACTTCTGCGCGGCGGAGGGCATCCCGTTCGTGCTCGGCCACGCGCTCTACATGCGCGCGATCCACGGCGCCAAGGCGAAGAACGACCGCATCGACGCCTTCAAGATCGCCAGCCTTCTCCGCGGCGGCAACATGCCGGTGAGCTACGTCTACCCGGCGGCGATGCGCGCGACGCGCGACCTGCTGCGCCGCCGGCTCTACCCGGTCCGCGAGCGCGGCTTCCTGCTCGCCCACGTCCAGAACACGCACCACCAGAACAACCTGCCAACGCCAGGCGCCAGCCTGCAGTGGCGCAGCAACCGAGAAGGCGTCGCCGAACACTTCACCGACGAGTGCGTTCGACGCACCGTCGAGGTCGATCTGAACGTCGTCTCGCACCTCGACGTCGTGATCCGCGAACTCGAGCTGTTCCTCACGAACACCACCAAGGAGCAGGACGCGGAGAGCTTCCATCTCCTGCGGTCGATCCCGGGCGTCGGCAAGATCCTCGCGATGTCGATCCTCTACGAGGTCCACGACATCGCCCGGTTCCCGACCGTGCAGGACTTCGCCTCCTACGCGCGCCTGATCCGCTGCTCTCGCGAGTCCGCGGGCAAGCGCAGCGGCACCAGTGGCAGCAAGATCGGCAACGCGCACCTGAAGTGGGCGATCTCCGAGGCGGCGGTCCTGATGCTGCGCCACGGCGACGTCGAGAAGCTGCAGAACCGCCTGCGCCGCAAGCACGGCAAGGGCAAGGCCATGGGCGTGCTCACGCACAAGCTCGGCCGGAGCATCTACTACATGCTGCTGCGCAAGAAGCCGTTCGACCTCGAGCGCTTCCTCGCAGCCTGAGACGTCTTGGAGGCGAGCAGGTGAGCCCACTGTCCAACTGGGGCCATTCAGGGCCGAACCGCTCTCGGGTCGCTGGAACCATGTGCTTCGAGCACGTGCGACCCTCGGACATCACCCGGCAACCAGCAGGTCTTGATTGGACGCCTGCTCGCCTCCTCTCCCATTCCGGCTGCCTGTGCGGCAGCTCGGAGACTCTGCCCCGTGTGCGATCCTCGCTTCAACTGGACGCGACTTCGGTCGCGAGCCCTCGTCTTGTTTGGGACGCTCCGCGGGAACCGATCAGTTTCTAGGACGCCGCTGGCACCTGCAGCGGCACGTCGTCCCAGCCGTTCCGGCTGGACCTCGACGCGAGCCTCGATGAGTGTTTGGTGCAGGTCCTTCCTGCGCCCATCTTGAAACCCGAGCCAGAGTCTCCGGGCCTTCGCCCACGCAGCTGCTGCTGTCCTCGCGACCCTGCCAACCCGGTCACCCGTCAGCGGTAACCTGGCCGCTCCTGCATTCCCTCTTGACGTCCGGGGGCCTTATGAGTGTTGGGTTGCAGCATACTGGGTTCGGAACAGAACCGGACCAAGAGCGACGACAGCTCCGAGACTCCATGGCCAGTAGTTTCCGAAGAACGTGACGGCAAGGCCAAGCAGCAGGCCGACGGTGACACTCAAGTAGGCGCTTCTACCAACCTGAGGTGTCGACGAACGCACCCATGTGGCGAGCAAGCGCGCCGCGGCGTAGGCAGCCGCGCACACGCAAGCCCAAATCGCGATGTAGATGGGAACACATGCAGGCCCGAACAACTTCATCGGCTCGCGGGTCGAGCGAATGCCAAGGGCCGTCAAGGGCACCAAGGGCGCTGCACAACTCGCCAGCAGAAAGGCGCCTCGATGCCCGATCATGGTCAACCCAACGTCTTTGACCTTGAGCCGCGAGCGCCGCTGCGGCGCTCGCCGGCTCCAAGGTCTTGTTGGGACGCCACGATAACAGAGGCCCGAGGAAGCGGATAGGGACGAATCATGATCAGGCATCCACCCGGCGCCCATCACGGACGATCCGCCACGCAAGCGCGAATGCAGCGAGATTGACGATGCCCTGCACTCCCAGGTTGATCCACAACATCAATCCAGCGTTGATCTCTGTCCCGCTGTACCAAGCAATGAACAGCTCCATACCGGCACCGTAGATCAGCCATGCTGAAGCGATGCACACCAACAATGCCAATGGTCTCTTCATGAGCGCGGGGTGAAGGTCGTCCCAACGTCTTTGACCTTGAGCCGCAAGCGCCGCTGCGGCGCTTGCCGGCTCCAAGGTCGTGTTGGGGAGCCATCATCTCA
>CALFZH010000022.1:0-18869 GCA_937952215.1 uncultured bacterium | reverse complement strand
GCAGGTGACGACTCAGGTTCTGATGCAGCAACCCGGCGTGCCGAGCGAGCTTGCGCGCCTTCCTCTGCACGGCACTGACGCCGATCCCGAGCGTGCGTGCGAGCTGTCGGTAACCGGTGCTGCTGACCAACCGCTCGGTCAACGGCAGATTCACTTCGGGGCGGCGGTCCCGGTAGTCCTGGCGGAAGGTCTGGCTCGAGAACGAGCGTCCGCAGCCGCGGCACAGGAAGCGCGGCGTCGGCGTATCCCGGCACGCGGCCAGGAAGAAGCCGTGCCGCTTGTAGAACCTGCCACCTGGCTCACGGTGCCGTTCGCAGGCGGTGTTCGGGCAGAACGGCGGATCGAATCGCATGCCTGGCCGGCGCCCGGCGACAGGCCGACGCGCCAGTGCATTCGTGCCCCGAGATTCGCATCGGTGGCACTTCGCCCAGGAATCCTCCGCACGAGCACAGCCAAGGGATCAGTTCCCGCTGACGTTCACGCGAGGTCGCTGTCGCCAAGCGTGTACCACCAGTTGCGCGCCAGGAACTCGGCCGTGATGGCCGGCTTGTTGACGTTGTGGATCAGCCGGCGCTGCAGCCAGTTCGCCGAAGGTGTCCAGACGAAGCCGGCCGCGCCGAACGCGGCGGC
This sequence comes from uncultured bacterium, assembly GCA_937952215.1. Taxonomy (GTDB): domain Bacteria; phylum Planctomycetota; class UBA1135; order UBA1135; family UBA2386; genus UBA2386. Next base: position 18,239 of record CALFZH010000022.1, on the reverse strand, counting down.
CTCGGCGGACCACGGCGGCACGACCACGATCAGTCGCTGCTTGCCTTCGTCGAGTTGGCGACGCACCGCCGTGGCCAGCAGCGCATCGCGCGCCGCGGCGTCGGCTTCGGGCACCAGCCAGTCGGCGATGGTCGCACTGTCCGGGGCCAGGCCCGAACCCGGCTTCAACACCATCAGGCCCACGAGCCTGCCGTTGCGGCGCGCGGTCCACACTTCGTAGTCGGCGTGCGCCGGATTGTCGCGGTAGCGCCACTGCAGGTAACGACGGTCACGGCGCAGCAGGCACTGCTTCACGGCGCGCACCGCCGCGTAGAGACCGTCGACATCGATCGGCACGGCGTCGACCTTCGCCACGTCGATGCCGCCCGGCATCGGCAACGCACCCGCCGCGCGGTCGCGGATCAGGTAGTCGATGACGGTCATCATCACGTACTTCAGGTAGCGCTGGCCGATGCGGAAGGCAGCGTCGACCGGGAAGCCGTAGAACAGCGCGTCGCCGATCGCGCGGCTGTGCGCCCAGAACGGCATGCAGGTCTCGACGAACAGCGACTTCGCCTGCAAGCCCTGGCGGTAGGCCGGGTGCGTCATCGAGTCGACGCAGTGCACGAACAGCTCCTCGCCCCACGGGGTGTCGTGGCGCATCGGCATGCCCGCGTACTGCGACGCGACGGTGCCGTCGTCCGCGACGGCGAGCGAGATGCGCATGCCGGCCGGGTTCTGGGGGTACGCCCACTGCCACTGCGGGAGCGTGCGATCGACGTAGCCCGGACCGCACACTTCGCGGAACACCAGGTTGAACGTGCGCAGGATCGCGTGCTCGTCGCCGGCCTGGTACGGGCGGATGGTCAGGCCCGCGCTCATCGCCCGGGCTTCCCGCCGCTCGCCGCCAGCGCGCCGCAGAACGCGTGCACGAGCTTCGTCAGCGTGGTCGCCGCCTGCTTGCCGGCGGCGATGACCTCGTCGTGGGCCAGCGGTGTCGGCGAGATGCCCGCGGCGAGGTTGGTGATCAACGACAACCCGGCGACTTCCGCCCCCATCGCGTGCAGCGCGATCGCTTCGTGCACGGTGCTCATGCCGACCGCATCGGCACCCAGGCGCTGCAACATGCGCACTTCCGCCGGCGTCTCGTACGACGGTCCGAGCAGGCCGGCGTAGACGCCCGGCCGCAGCCGCGCGCCGCCCTTCGCCAGCAGGTTGCGCAGGCGCGGGGCGTAGACCGCCGACAGATCCGGAAAGCGCGGTCCGAACGCGGGCTCGTGCGGGCCGGTCAACGGCGAGCAGCCGGTCAGGTTGAGGTGGTCGGACAGCACCATCAGGTCGCCCGCCGACAGGTCGTCGGCGATGCCGCCGGCGGCGTTCGTCAGCAGGAACGACGGCACGGGCAGCCGCGCCAACGTGCGCACCGTGCGCACGACCTCGGCCGGACGCCAGCCTTCGTAGAGGTGCACACGACCCGCGAGGCAGGCCACGCCGCAGCCGGCGACGGTGCCGACGATCAACGAGCTGCCGTGGCCGGCCACGTGCGGGCGCGGCCAACCGGGAACCTCGGCGTACGGGATCTCGACGGCGTCCTTCACCTCCGCGGCGAAGTCCTTGAGCCCGCTGCCGAGCACGATGCCGAGGCGCATCGCGGCGATGCGCCCCGCGCCGAGCCGTTCGCGCAGCCACGCCGCGGCGCGATCGACGCGTTCGAGTTCGCCGGCCTCGCTCACGACGCGTCCTCGCTGGCGAGCACGCCGGCGACGCACGCGGTCATGCAGGTCGCGATGGCGCCGCCGAACATCGCGCGCAGGCCGATGCGCGCCAGATCGCCGCGGCGTTCGGGCGCCATCGCGCCAAGCCCCCCGACCTGGATCGCGACGCTGCTGAAGTTCGCGAACCCGCACAGGGCGAAGCTGGCGATCATCACCGTGCGCGGCGACACGGTCTGCGCGGCCGCCATCGTGCCAAGGTCCTGGTAGGCGACGAACTCGGTCGCGACGAGCTTGGTGCCGATCAGCTGGGCCAGTTCGTGGATGTCCGCGGACGGCACGCCCATCACGCTGGCGATCGGCCAGAACAGGTAGCCGAGCAGCAACTGCAGGCTCAGGTCCTGGTGCACGAGGCCGAGCCCGGCGTTGATCAGTGCCAGCAGGCCGAGGAACGCGATCAGCATGGCGCCGACGTTGAGTGCCAAGTGCAGCCCGTCGCTGGCTCCACTCGCCGCGGCCTCGACGACGTTGCCGAGTTTCGTCGACTCGACCTTCGTCACCTTGCCCATGGTCTGGCTCGGCTCCGTCTCCGGCCACAGCAGCTTGCTGCACACCAGTCCCGCCGGCACCGCCATGACGCTCGCAACCATCAAGCGGCCGGCGATCTCGGCCCGCAGCACCGGGTCCTGACCGCCGACGAACCCGACGTACGCCGCGAACACGCCGCCGGCGATCGTGGCGAAACCGCCGACCATGATGGTGTGCAGTTCGCTCATCGTCATGCCGCGCAGGAAGGGACGCACCAGCAGCGGCGCCTCGGTCTGGCCGACGAACACGTTCGCGCACGCGGACAACGACTCGCTGCCGGACGTGCCGAGCAGGCGCGCGGTGACCACGGCCATCGCGCGCACGACCGCCTGCATCACGCCCAGGTGGTAGAGCACCGCCATCAGGCTGCTGAAGAAGATCAGCGTCGGCAGGATCTGGAAGGCGAACACGAACCCGGTGCCCGAACTGCCGCTGGCCAGCGAGCCGAACACCATGCGCGCTCCCTCCTGGCCGAGATCGATCACGGTGTTGACGCCGCGGCCGACGGACTGCAGCGCCTGGTTGCCCGCACTCCAGTAGAGGAACGTGAAGCCGAGGATCGCCTGCAACACGAGCCCGATGCCGACGAGCCGCCAGTTGATCGCGCGCCGGTTCTTCGAGAAGGCGAAGCAGACCGCGACCAGCACGGCGATTCCGCACAGCGAGACGAGGCGCAGCATGGGCGGCGCGGATGCTACGCACGGTCCGGCGGCAAGGCACGCTCGGTCGTCCGCGACGCCCGCCCGCCTTGACGACGTCCGTGAGCCAGCCGACCATCCGGCTCCTGCCACTCTCGTCCTCGGAGGTCCTCGTGTCCGCACTGCGCCTGCCGCTCCTCGTCGCCCTCGTTCTCGCTCCCGCCGCCGCCCAGGGATGCCCCGGTGCGGGCACGTTCTGGAAACGCGACACGCTGCCGATCGTGCCGTCGGGGCTCGCCAGCGTCGGCGTGGTCGCCGGCATGTGTGAAGGCGAGAGCGCCGGCGTGGTGTTCGAGATGCCGGCGAACATGTCCGCGCAGCGCATCACGCAGGTCGTCGCCCCGTGGGGCAGCGCCTCGGGCATCCCCGGACTCACCGCCGCGCTCGACCTCGAAGTGTGGGACGGCGTGAGCTTCAGCGGCGCGAGCGTCAACATGGGCACGCGCGTGTTCAGCCTGTCGCAGAACACGAGCGGCAGCATGCAGGTCGCGACGCACGGCCTGAACACCTTCGACACCTCGCCCTACAACATCGTCGTCGGCCTGGCGCCGCCAACGGGCACACCGGCCGTGCGGCGCTTCGCGATCACCTTCCGCATCGACATCAATACCGTGCCCGACTCGTGCAACGGCGGCTCGGTGCCGACGAGCTTCACGAGCTTCTTCACCGACGCGACGTCGCAGATCGGCTTCGGGTGCAACTCGACGATCACGCCGCAGCGCACCAGCGTGATCGAGATCCAGGGTCAGGGATGGCGCGACCCCGCGCTGGCGCAGATCGGCATCATCCCGCTCTGCCCGAACTACTACCGCGGCATCTTCTGCATCCGCGCCTGCAGCGAGGACGCCTTCCCCGCCTACTACACGACGTTCGCCAACGGCTGTCCGAGTTCGCTGCCTACCTCGCAGTTGATCCCGGCGACGCTGCCGCGCATCGGCACGACGATGTTCGTGATCGTCAACAACATGCCGGTCAACAGCGGCGTGATGGTCACGGGCTTCAGCGACACGACGTCCGTCTTCGGCCCGCTGCCGCTCAACGCGACGCCCTACGGCGCCACCGGGTGCACCCTCTTCGTCAGCGCCGATGTCTTGACGACGCTGGTCGGCGGCGGCGGCGCGGCGACGTTCTCGCTGTCGATCCCGAACGTGAACACGCTGCTCGGCGCGCAGTTGTTCCAGCAGCCGGCGGTGGTGTCGCCGGGGCTCAACCCGCTCGAGATCGCGCTCGGCAACGCCGCCAAGTTCCAGGTCGGCCAGTAGGGCCAGGCGCGCGCCGCTTGACGCACTGGCGGGCCCGTTCGAGCATGGGCGGCGTTGCAGAACGTGCCCGAGCCCCCGATCGGCGCCGCCCGGCGCGTGCTCGCCGACGGGCGCGACGACCTTCTCGTGCGCGAGGAGCCGCTGCTGCTGGTCGTGCACGGCCAGCAGCTGCTGACGATGCGCACGCCGGGCCGCGACGAGGATCTCGCCGTCGGCTTCCTGCTCGGCGAAGGAGTCATCGCCCGCGCGGCGGACGTCGAGCGCCTCGAGTTCCGACCCGGGGATCCGACCGCATCCCGCGCCGACGAACTGCACGTGTCCTTGCGCTCGCCGCCGGACGGCACGGTGCGCGCGGCGCTGACCCGCACGCACGAGATCCGCAGCTCGTGCGGCGTCTGCGGCTCGGCGGACGCGCAGGCGATCCTCGAGCGCACCCCGCCCCTGCTGCCCGGCGTGCCGAAGTTCGCGCCCGCGCTGGTCGGCCGGCTGGTCAGCGCCCTGCAGCAGACGCAGGAGCTGTTCGCGCGGACCGGCGGCAGCCACGCCGCCCTCGTCGCGCGCGCCGACGGCACGGTGCTGGGCAGCGGCGAGGACGTCGGCCGCCACAACGCACTCGACAAGGCCGTCGGCCAAGCGGCGCGCGCCGGCCACGACCTCGCGCAGGCGATCGCCGTGCTGTCGGGCCGCGCCGGCTACGACCTCGTGGTGAAGTGCCTGCGCGTGCGCATTCCGGTGATCGTCTCGGTCTCGGCGCCGAGCGCGCTCGCGTTCGATCTCTGCGCTGCCGCTGGCGCCACGCTGCTCGGCTTCGCGCGCGGCGATCGGCACGAGGTCTACTGCGGCGAACAGCGCCTGCAGCGCTGAGGCCCGTCACTTCGCGGGCGGCTCGGCGGTGAGAGCGCAGCGAAAGCCGGTGTGGCAGAGCGAGGTGTCCGGCGTCGACTTCATGCGCGTGCCCGGCAGGTAGCCCAGGCAATAGCTGTCGCTGCAGAGGAACGAGCCGCCGCGCATCACGCGCTTCCTGCTGCCCGGCTCCTGCGGATCGAACGACGTCGCCGGTCCCTGCGGGTTGATCGCGATCTGCTTGCCGTCGCCGTAGCCCGCCGGGTGGTACCAGTCGCTGCACCACTCCCACACGTTGCCCGACATGCCGTAGAGGCCGTAGCCGTTCTTCGGGAACACCACCACCGGACAGGTCCCGGCGTAGCCGTCGAGGCGGTTGTTCTCGCGCGGGAACGTGCCCTGCCAGATGTTCGCGTTCGGCGCGCGGCTGCGCGGGTCATCGCCCCAGACGTAGCGCTTCTGGTCGAGCCCGCCGCGCGCCGCGTACTCCCACTCGGCTTCCGTCGGCAGCCGCTTCTTCGCCCACGATGCGTAGGCCTGGGCATCGCGCCAACTCACGTGCACGACGGGGTGCGTGGGGCGTCCGCCCTCGACCGTGGACCCCGGTCCCTCGGGATGCCGCCAGCACGCACCCGGCACGAACTTCCACCACGTCCAGAACTCGCGGAGGTCGACGGCGTCGGCCGGCGGCGCGAACACCAGCGAACCGGCGATCCGCTGGTCGTCGGGCAGGTCGGGCACGTCCTCCTTGCTCGGCGGCTTCTCGGCGTCGGTGACGTAGCCGGTCGCGCGCACGAACGCGGCGAACTGCAGGTTCGTGACCTCGGCCACGTCGAGCCAGAAGCCGTCGAGCCGCACGCGGTGCAGCGGTGCATCGGCGTCGCCGTTCTGGCTGCCGAGCACGGCCTCGCCGCCGGGGATCCACACCATGCCGTCGGTTGGCGCGGGCACTCGCGGCGCTGGCTGGACCGCGGGCTCCTGCGCCGACAGGACTGCTGCGGCTCCGAGGACGGCGAACGTGGCCCAGGGGTTCATGCGAGGTCGCGGAACACAGCCCGAAGGTCGATGGTGACGCCGGCGATCGCGGCGAGGCGAACGCGCGCGGTGCAGACGACCGGCGGCGCGTAACGGCCGCTCGGCTGCAACACGAACTGCCGCACGGTGCGCGCCTCGTGGTCGACGATCCAGCACTCGCGCACGCCGGCGCGTTCGTAGCGCCGCCGCTTCAGGTCGAGGTCGCGCCGCGCCGTCGTCGGCGAGAGCACCTCCACCACCAGGTCCGGTGCACCGACGATCCGCTTCGGCTTGACCACGCCCTCGTTGCCTCTCGCGATCACGACGAGGTCGGGGACCAGGACGCTGCCGACGCTCAATTCGACGTCGACCGGTGCACTGAGCACTTCCCCCTTGCCGCGCCCGTCGACAGCCCTCGCCAGCATCACGCCGAGTCGCGTTGCCACTCGCTGGTGCGCAACCTCAGGCGACGGCGACACGAAGTGCCTCCCGTCGACGATCTCGTGGCGCTTGCCGTCGTCGGGGAGCCGGCACAGGTCGGCGTAGGTCCACCGTCCTGGTTGCGGGAGTCGGCTCGGTCGGCGGGTACGGACCAGGGTCGGCATCGTCGGCTCGTCGCACCGCAGCATACGCGTCTCCTTCGCACGGTCGACGGCCCCCATGACCGCGCCGTGCAGGCGAATGTGCCGCGAGCCCGGCGTTCGGTTACAGGAGACCGCCGAATCCGACGCGGGCGCCCGTCACACCGGCCGCAACGCCGCTGCCAGGTGCGCAGCGAGCGTCGTCTCGAGCACGTGCAGCGCCTTCGCGTTGTCGAGCAGGTTCGCCCGCACGTCGTCGAACACGCACGCGGTGAGCGCGCCGCGCACGAACTCGACCAACGCGCGGGCCATCGCCGGCGTGGGCATGTGGTCGGGGCCACTCGCCGCGAGCAACGGCAGCCACTGGTTCGCGACGGCGTGGCACGTCGCGGCGTCGGTGCGACCGGCAGCGATCGCGAGCAGCCACGAACGGGCGGCGCGGCGGCGGCGGTTCAGCACCGAGACCTGGATCGGCTGCACGCGCCCACGCTCGAGGGCGCGGCGGTTCTGCAGCGCGATCGTCCAGTCGACCAGCGAACGCACGAGCTGCGGGATCTGCGGCGACACCGCGTCGTCGAGGCGAAGCAGGCCGCGCGCGTCGTGCGTCACGCCGCTGGTCGGCAGCGCTGCCGGAGCAAGGTGGAGGAACGGACGAGGCTCACGCCGGAGCGCCGGCGCGTTCTCGACCACGATCGTCGACTTCGTCATGGCGATGGCATCGGCTGCCCGCGCGTCCCAACCGGAGTCGTCGCCGGAACGTCGTCGCTCGCGGGTGTCGAAAACCTCGACACCGGCGGAAACCGTGGGCGGCGTCGTCCTGGGCACCACGGGTGGGCAGGTTCCCTGTCACCACCCGAGGCGCCGACACGAACTCAGGCGCCGGTGACGCTCCCCCAGAAAACGCCGAGTTCGGCGCGAACCACCGCGGTCGCTCCGGGCTGCCCCACCAGCGCCGCGGGACGCGGCCCGTACACCGCGTTGCTGTGCGCGATCGCCGTGGCGCGGTGCAGGTCGGCGAGATCGCACGCACGCTCGACGACGGCGACGCCGCGGGCGCGCGCCCCGTCGAGCAGCAGCCGCCGGGCGATGCCCGGCAGCACGCGCCCATCCAGCGCCGGCGTCACCCACGCGCCGTCGATGCGCAGCCACAGGTTGCCGAGCGCGCACTCCAGCACCGCCCCGTCGCGGCCGACCACGATGCCGTCGTCGGCGCCGCCGTCCTGCGCCTGCTGCCGCACCGCGTCGTAGAACGCGCGCGGCTCGGCCTTGACGTCGCCGGGCGGTCCGTTCGCCGGCGGCTCGACGACCGTCGGCAGCAGTTGCACGACCTTCACCGGCGATCGCGCGCGGCTCTGCATGATGGTGTGCACGGCCGTGCCCGCAGGCACCACGGCGAGACGCAGCACGTCGTCGGCGTGGCCGTTGCCGCGCAGCAGATCGGCGGCGGCCGCGCGCAGGCCCGCGGGTTCGCGCCATACGACCCCGAGCCGCGCCGCCGCGAGGCGCAGCCGCTCGAGGTGGCGATCCCAGAGCCGCACGTCGCCCCGAACTGCCCCCATCGTCTCGAACGGCGCGACTCCCGTACGCGCCGGCAGCGACGACGACGGCACCGAGACGCCATCACACCACGCGTTCATGGCTTCGCCTCGGGGATCTGCACCCGGCACTGCAGCGCCCGTTCGAGACCCGCCATCTTCGAGAGCGTCTCGCGCCATTCCGCGGCCGGCTCGCTTCGCGCAGTGACGCCGCCGCCGGCGTTGGCGCGCACGCGGCCCGCGCGATGCACGAGCGTGCGGATCGCGATGTTGAGGTGCAGCGCGTTGCCCGGCCCGAACCAGCCGATCGCGCCGGTGTAGACGCCGCGGCGGGCGACCTCGAGTTCCTCGAGCAGTTCGAGGCAGCGCAGCTTCGGGCAACCGGTGATCGAGCCGCCGGGGAACGTGGCGCGCAGCAGGTCGACCGCCGAGACGTCCGGCCGCAGCGACGCCGTCACCGTCGCCAACAGATGGTGCACCTGCGCGAACGAACGATACTCCGGGAACGGTCCGACCTGCACCGAGCCAGTCTGCGCCACCTTGCCGAGATCGTTGCGCAGCAGGTCGACGATCATCGCCAGTTCGGCTTGGTCCTTCTCGCTGTGCAGCAGCTCGCAGAGCAACCGGTCGTCGTCGTGCGACGAAGCACCGCGCGGGCGCGTGCCCTTGATCGGCGAGGTGAATACCCGCGAGCCGTCGCGGCAGAGGAACTCCTCGGGCGAACTGCTGAGCACCGCGGTGCCGTCCCCGTCCTCGACATAGGCCGCGAATGGCGCCGGGCTCTGTTCGCACAGCCGCCAGAACAGTGCGCGCGGGTCGCCGTGCCAGGCGCCCGTGAACGGCTGCGTCAGGTTGGCCTGGAACAGCTCGCCAGCGCGGATCGCCTCGATCACGGCAGCGACGCGGCGTTCGTAGTCGGCACGACCGAGGTGCGCGCGCAGCGACGTCGCCGCGGGCACCTCGGGTGCAGGCGGTTGCGCGTGTGGCCCGAACTCGCGCATCGTGCCGTAGGCCGCGACGTGTAGCACCGGCACCGGGAAGTCGTCGACGATGCGCAATGGCCACGCCTCGACGTCGAGGCCGAGGTCGTATCCGAGCCAGCCCACGACGCGTGCTGGGTGCTCGCGCAGGAACGCATCGAGCCGCGCCAACGCGCCGGCGGCGGCACCGGCCGGCACGGTGAGGGCGGCGACCGGATCGGTGAACAGGTACGATGACCCATCGCCACCACCGTGCAGCAGGGCCACGGGTCCGGAACGGCGCGCCGCGAGCAGGGCCGGAAACGGCGAGGCCGCGGCGCCTGTCGTCACGCTCGCAGCCAGGACGGCTTGCGCTTCTCGAGGAACGCCGCCATGCCTTCCTTCATCTCGGCGGTGCTGCTCATCATGCCGAACAGGTCGGCCTCGAGGTCGAGGGCATCCGTGAGCGGCAGGTGCGCACCGCGCCGCACCGCCTGCTTCGCCGCCGCCAGCGCCTGCGGGCCACGCGACACCATGCGCATCGCCACGCCCTTGCAGTGCGCGAGCAGTTCGGTCGGCTCGACGACGCCGTTCACCAGACCCAGCCGCAACGCTTCGTCGGCGGTCACCGGATCGCCGGTCAGGATCATCTGCAGGGCCGGGCCCTGGCCGATCAACCGCGGCAGCCGCTGCGTGCCGCCGTAGCCCGGGATGATGCCGAGCGACACTTCGGGCAGACCGAGCTTGGCGTTCTTGCTCGCGAACCGCACGTCGCAAGCGAGCGCGAGTTCGAGCCCGCCGCCGAGCGCGAAGCCGTTGACCGCGGCGATCACCGGCTTGGTGCAGGCCTCGATGCGCGCCATCATCGCCTGGCCGGCACGCGCGTTGGCCGCGCCGTCGAACACGCCCTGCTTCGCCAGCACCGAGATGTCGGCGCCGGCGACGAACGCCTTCTCGCCGCCGCCGGTCAGGATCGCCGCCCCGACACCCGGGTCGCGATCGAGGCTCGTGAACACCGCGTCGAGTTCGGCGATCGTCGCGCCGTCGAGCGCGTTGAGCTTGCTCGGCCGATCGACGGTCACGATGGCGAGGAACCCCTCGCGCAGCAGACGCACGTTCTGCAGCGTCGCCGGGTCGAGCGCCATCACGGCCCCTCCGCCGCCTGCTCCGCGACGGGCGTGCGCGCCTGCCGCGGCCGCAATTCGATGCGTTGGATCGCGACGCGCTCCTTGGGCTTGCTGCGCTCGCCGGCACTGCCGAAGTCGCAATCGACGCTGGCGATCGCGTCGAGCACGTCGAGCCCTTCCTCGACCTTGCCGAACACCGTGTACTGGCCGTCGAGGAAGCTCGCGTGCGCGCCGTGCACGATGAAGAACTGCGAGCCCGCCGAGTTCGGATCGCGGGCGCGCGCCATCGACACGATGCCGCGCGTGTGCGGGATGTCGTTGAACTCCGCCGGCAGCGTGTAGCCCGGTCCGCCGGTGCCCGGCGAGCCGGTTGCCCCGGGCTTGGTGTGCGGACAGCCCGTCTGCACCATGAAGTTGCGGATCACGCGGTGGAACGCGACGCCGTCGTAGAAACCCTTCTGTGCGAGCGTGAGGAAGGCGCGCACGTGCTTGGGCGCCTGCTCGGGGAAGAACGTGACCACGAGCGCGCCGCGGTCGGTGACGATCGCGGCTTCGACGGTGGCGGGGTCGGTCTGTTCGAGGTCCATGGCAGGGCAGGATCCTGCCGCATCGAGCACCCGCGCGCCACCGCGCAGAGGGCTGCGAGGCGCCTACTTCTTCACGGGCAGCACGATCGCCGCGTGCAGGATCACGTGCCGCAGCGGGGTCTCGCGCTTGGGCCCGCCGACCGGCGTCTCGGCGATGCGGTCGAGCACGTCGGCGCCGGCCTCGAGGTTGCCGAACGCGGTGTAGCGACCGTCGAGGTGCGGCGAGTCCTTGTGCACGAGGAAGAAGTGGCAGTCCGCCGAGTCGGGATGATCGCCGCGCGCCATCGCCAGCGTGCCGCGCAGGTGCCGCAGGTCGCTCCACTCCGCCTTCAGCCGCACCCCGTTGGTGCCGCCGCCCCACGCCTGCTGCTGGGTGTCGTCCTTCGACAGCGGGCACCCGCCCTGGATCATGAAGTCGCGCACCACGCGGTAGAACTTGGTGCCGTCGTAGAAGCCTTGTCGGCAGAGATCGATGAAGGCGGCGACGGTCTTCGGCGCCTTGTCGGGACGGAACGACACGCGCATGTCGCCGAAGTTCGTCACCAGAACGACCTCGGTCTTCGCGAGATCGAGCGTCGACACGTCGAGCTTCGACACGTCGGGAGCGATCTTGAACGCGCACGCCGCCGCGGGCAGGCCGACGACCGTGACGGACACGTTGGCGATGCGGTCGGTCGGGACGCCGACCACGAACGCGCTGGCCGGGAAGCGCAGCGTGCGTTCGATGATCGTGCCCCCCGCCAGCGCGACCATGCCCGGTTTGCCCGGCTGAGCCGGGAACGGAACGGTGGCGTCGTCGCACTTCACGGCGAGGTCGACGCCGGACAGCAGCGCCGCGGGCAGTTCGAGGTCGGCGTCGGCCTGCAGCACGAGCCGCAGTTCGACGTTCGCGGTCGCGGGGACGAGGGACCGGCCGAACAGGCTGGCGCGCAGGCCAGGGATCTCCTGGGCCACGACGGCCGGCGTGAGTGCGGTGACGAGCAGGCTGGCGACGAATCGGAGCATTGCAGTGGGATGACGTGAGGCGTGGCGCGGAGTGCCGGGCGCGAATAGTCGGTCAATCGCCGGGCGTTTCGGCGGCTGCCGGCCGCCGGCGTCCCGCGGCAGGGTCGCCGACGGCGCCCGCGCGCCAGCGCTGCAGCACCAGGTCGGCGGAAAACCAGAGCACGCAGCCCGGGTGCGTCGCGTGGTCGCGATCGATCGACACGCTGCCCGGAATCGAATCGTCGCCGCTCGAGACGACGAGGCCCCAGCCGACCTCGTCGCGCCAGCGCCAGACCAGGCCGACGCCCGCACTGCCATCCGGAGCGACTTCGTGCTCGAACACCTCGTGCGGCGCGCCGAGCGCGTCGAGGCAGCTGCCCAGCGAATCGACGCCCGGGCGCAACGCCGCGAGCCGTTGCGGGAGGATCGGCTCGTCCTCGACGCCGCGGTCGAACGACCCGGTGACGCAGCTGGCCAGCAGCGCGGCGGCGAGCCAGAGCGGCGGTCTCACTTCGCGAGCCCCGGGCGAGCGGCGTCCCGTGCAGCGTGATCGCTGGCCTCGTGCACGTCTTCCCACGGCAACGCGTACTGCGTGCGGTGCGTCGCGAACGTGGCGCCGACGTGGCTCAGCACGTCGCGTTCGTCGAAGAACACCCAGACGCGGTCGCTGCGGCCGTCCTGGTTGCCGAAGTTCACCAGCAGCAGGAACAACACCGTGCTCTTCGTGGTCGAGCCGTCGTAGCGGTAGGCGCTGCGCTTGCCGAGTTGCACCACGTCGGTCGGCGCGCCGAGCGCTTCGACGACCTCGCGCGCGGTCGTGCGGCCGGGCTGCAGCGCCCGCACCGCCGCGACGTCGATCGGTTCGTTGGCGTCCTGCCGCGCGAACGCGCAGGCGGGCAGCACCAGGAGCAGGCAGAGGAGGGTGGAACGTCGGTTCGTCATGCGATGGCGGAGGAGCGGAAGAATGGCACCGCGGCAGGTCGGGGTCACGGCCGCTCGAACTCGACGGCCATGCCCATGCCGCCGCTCATGCACAAGGTCGCGAGCCCGCGCTTGCCGCCGCTGCGCACGAGTTCGTGCAGCAGCGTGACGACGATGCGAGCACCGGTGGCGCCGATCGGATGGCCGAGCGCGATCGCGCCGCCGTTCCGGTTCAGCCGGTCGCGCGCGATCGGCAGGTCGCGCAGGCACGCCAGCATCTGCGCCGCGAACGCTTCGTTGAGCTCGACGAGGTCGAAGTCGGCGAGTTGCCGACCGGTCTTCGCCAGCAGGTTCTTCACCGCCGGCACCGGCCCGATGCCCATGATGCGCGGGCTCACGCCGGCCGTCGCCGACGCCCCGAGCCAGGCCAGCGGCACAAGTCCTCGGCGCTTCGCTTCGCTCGCCGGCATCAGCACCAGGGCCGCCGCACCGTCGGTGATGCCCGAACTGTTGCCCGCATGCACGGTGCCGACCTTCGGCCGGAACACCGGCGGCAACTTCTGCAGGTCTTCGAGCGTCACGCCCGGCCGCACATGTTCGTCGGTGCCGACCACCGTCGGCCCCTTCTTGCCGGCGATCGTGACCGGCGCGATCTCGGCCGCGAAACGTCCTTCCTTCTGCGCCTGCTCGCCGCGCTGGTGCGATTGCAGCGCGTACTCGTCCTGCTCCTGGCGACCGATCTTGTAGTCGTCGGCGAGGTACTCCGCGGTCATGCCCATCGGCTCGCCGAGGATGCCGCAGGTGAAACCGTCCTGGTAGTTGCCGTCCTTCACCTCGACGTGCCCGAGCCGGTAGCCGCTGCGAAAGCCCGGCAGCAGGAACGGGATGTTGGTCATGCTCTCCATGCCGCCGGCGACCACGACCTTGCGCCCGTCGAGCAGGATCGCGGCCCGCGCCAGGTCGAGCGCCTTCAGGCTGCTGCCGCACGCCTTGTTGATCGTCGTCGCAACGCACCCCTCGCCGCAGCCGGCCTTGATCGCGACCTGGCGCGCAGGGTTGGGTCCCGAACCGAGCTGCCGCGCCTGCCCCATGATGCACTCCTCGACATCCGTCGGCGCGACGCCGATGCGAGCGAGCGTTGCAGCGACGGCATGAGCGCCGAGTTCGACCGCGGACAAGGCCGACAGGCCGCCCATGAACTTGCCGATCGGCGTGCGCAGCCCGCCGACGATTGCGATGCGTTCCATCGGGCGCAGTGTCGAGCGCGGCCGGTGCCACCGCAACGGCGCGGTCGCCTCCATTGGCGTCCCGTCGTCCGCCGATACGTGGCCCGATGCCGTCCCGGCACCCCCAAGACCAGCCCGCCGACGCGCCATCGTTCTGGGAGGCGATCGCGCAGTGGCAGCTGTCGCTGCGGACCGCGGTCAAGAGCACGAGCTCGTTGCCTTCGGCCGTGTTCCACGCCTGCGATGCGACGCTCGAGGCCCAGCTGGCCGAGAGCACCGAAGGCATGCTCGCGCGCCTGCTCGAGCCACCGCCCGAGGTCGTGCAGGTGCACCCGGACGGCGAGCGGCGCATCGAGTCGGTCGCGACCGACGAACTGCGTTCGCTGCCCGCGCGACTGGCCGGAGCGGACGGTCCGGGCGCCGCCGATCTCGACGACCGCCTGCGCGCCGAGACCCTCGCCGTGCTCACCGACGTGTGCTGCAGCGACCCCGAGGAAGCGGCACGCGCCGCGGCAGCCGCCCTGCAGCGGCACTTCGGCGCCCGCCCCGACGACGACCCCCTGGCAGTCGCCGGCCAGTTGACGGAGACGCTGCGCGAAGCCGGTGCCGACGTCGGTGCCGTCGAGGCGCTTTGCCAGCGCATCGCCGCCATCCTCGTCCTGCAGACCCGCGCAGCGCCGGCACCCGGAGGTGACTCGTGAGGTCCCGGACGCACACGGAACTGCGCGCGGACGCCGTGCTCGCGTTCGCCAACGCGCTCGTCGTCGCGGCCTTGAACCGGCAACTGCACGAGCGCGACAGCCGTTGGGTGAGCGACGCCCTCGAGGACCTGGTCGCCGCGCTGAAGCACACCGAGCGTCTCGGCGTCGAGATGCCGCTCCGCGTGCAGTGCAGCGACGATCGCCTGCACCACGACGGCGTGCCGCTCGACGGGCCGAGCCTGCAAGCACGATCGCTGCTGCGGCAACTCGCCGAACGCCGCATCGCGGTGCTCTCGTTCTGGCCAGGACTCGACGTCGCCGAGGCGAACCGCCTGTTCGACCTGCTGCTGCTGCGGCACAACATCGACGCACTCTCGCGCGACTACCGCGACGCCTCGATGTCCGCGTTCGGGATCCGCAACGTGCGGGTCTCCCTGCGCACGCTCGCCGACCCCGGCGACCGGCGCGTCGCCCTCGACGTCGCCTCGCCCGCGATGCACCACTACCAGGAGCTCGCCGACGCGCTGCAACACAACCACGCGTTGGCGCACCGCGACCTGGAGCTGGAGATGACGGCGACCGCCGACGCCGTCGAGCACACGCTCGCGTCGATGGACGAGCCAAGCCACCTGCTGGCCCTGGCGACGCAGGACGACGTCGACCGCTTCACCGTCGGTCACTCGGTGCGCGTGGCATTGCTCGCGCTGCAGGTGGCCCGCAGTCTCGGCGCCTCACGCTCGCAGCTTGTGCACGTCGGATCGGCCGCGCTGCTGCACGACATCGGCAAGTCGAAGGTGCCCCAGGACGTGCTGTTCAAGCAGGGGCGACTGACCGCCGAGGAATGGCACTGGATGGCGCAGCATCCGCGGCTGGGCGCCGAGATCCTGCTCGAACAACACGACCGCATCGATCCGCGCACGATCGGCGCCGCGTTCTGCCACCACATGGCGCCGAACGGCCGCGGTTATCCGCAGGCGTCGCTGCCGATCACGCCGAGCGGCACCAGTCGGCTGGTGCGAGTCTGCGACGTGTTCGAGGCGCTGACGTCCGTACGGCCGTACAAGCGGGCACTGACGCCGATCGAGGCCTACGCGGTCATGTTCCGCAACGAGCAGGACTTCGATCCGGTGTGGCTGCGGCGGTTCGTTCGCACGCTCGGCCTGTTCCCGAACGGCACCCGGCTGCAGCTGGCCGGCGGCGCCTCGGCGATCGTGCGCGAACAGACCGGCTGCCCCGAACGCCCGGTCGTCCAGTTGCTCAGCGGTTTCGACGACGTGCCGCTGCTGCCGGACGAGCCGGACCGGTTCGCGATCGGCGCCGAGTTCGAAGGTCGACCGCTGCGCGTGGTCGGCGTCGAGACCCACGAGCGCCGCGTCGAAGTCCCCGAGTTCGATCCGGTTGCCGAGCCGGCCGCGATGCAGCACGCCTGCCTCGGCGGGCATGGCCTCACGGGTGGACCGGCGGCGCCCACGCCGGCGTGAGCCGCGGATTCCATTCGGGCGAGGTCGAGAGCAAGATCCGACCATGGTCGAGCCGCGACTGCCTCCCGCCCCCGTGCTCTGGCGCGCCGTGCCGCGCGGCCGCGTGCTGGTGTTCGCGCCGCACCCCGACGACGAAGTCGCCGGCCCGGGCGGCGTGCTGGCGATGCACCGCGAGCAGGGCGACCCGGTGCGCGTCGTCGTCACCACCGACGGCACCTCGGGCGATCCGGATCGCCGGTACGCGGCGGGGACCTACGGCGAACTGCGGCGCGGCGAGTCGCGCGCGGGCCTGCGGTTGCTCGGCGTCGACGACGTGCAGTTCTGGGGTTTCCCCGACGGCCACGTGCTCGCCGAGGCGGATCTCGAACTCGGCGTGCAGCTCGCCACCGCGGCCATCGCCGCGTTCCGCCCCGACATCGTCTACCTGCCGTGGGAGCACGACGGCCACGCCGACCACCACGCGGCCCACCTCGTGGTCACGCGCGCGCTCGACCGCCACGGCTTCGGCGGCCTGGCCCTCGGCTACGAGGTCTGGAACGCGATGATCCCCGACGTCGTCGTCGACGTCAGCGCCGCGTTCGCGAAGAAGCGCGCCGCGATGCTCGCCCACCAGAGCCAGATCGCCTACACGCAGTACGACCACTGCATCAGTGGTCTCGCCGCGTTCCGCTCACAGCACCACTTGCACGGCCGCGGCTACGGCGAAGCGTTCCGACGCGTGCGCGGCGTGCTGCCGGCAGCGCTCGCCGTGCCGACGTAGCGCGCGAGGAACACGCCCAGCAGGACGACCACGATCGTGGCGACGGCCGCCTGCCACACGTGCGCGCCCAGGCGGGCGAACAGCTCGCGGCCGAACGCGAACGCATCGCCCGGCGTGGCGAGCGAGAACCCCTGCTGCTGCAGAGCACCGATGTGCACCGCGGCTTCGTGGTAGCCACGACCGCCGAACTGCGTCGGATCCGGATGCGTCAGCCGATGCGAGAACCCCGCCGCGACGACCAGCGCCGCCAGGCACAAGCGCCCCGCATTCGTCCGCACGAGCGCCACGCCGCCGAGCACGACCGGCAACATCGCGTAGCTCGCGAAGCGCATCATGTCGTAGGCCAGCGCCATCAGCGACAGCACGCACAGCAGGTAGATCAGGCCGCCGTACGGGCCGCCGAGGCCCAATTCTCGGCGACGCGCAGCGGCGACGACGACCGCCAGCAGCGGGCCGAACTCGGCGAGCGTGACCATCCACCACAACACCCACATCGCCGGCAGCCCCCACGGCACCCAGAAGTTCTCGCGGAAGTAGTACGAGAGGTCGTAGCTGCCGGTCGTCGAGCCGGCGACGACCTCGGGGCCGAGCGCGACGAACAGCGCGCGCAGGCTGGCGTAGCAGACGACGACCCCGGCCAACCAGACGCCGTCGCGCCATGGCGTGCCGCCGCTCCGGTAACGCAGCCACCAGAAGAACGGCAGGAACAGCATCGCCATCTCGTGACTGAGCGCCGCCAGCAGCACCAGTCCCCAGTAGATCGCCGGGCGTCGCACGGCGTGCGCCGCGAACAGCAGCAGCATCAGGTTCAGCGAGTCGGAGATGCACGGCAGCAGCCGGTAGACCAGCACCGCGCCGGTGGCCGCGATCGCGGCGGCGACCAGCAGCGAGCCGAGCCAGCCAGCACCACGACGCCGGCAGAACCAGAACACCACCGCGAGCAGGGCCCCGTTGCAGCCGTGCGAGAACGCGACCGGCCCGATGCCGAACACGCCGGCGAGCTGCGCGAGGGCCGGCCACAGCACGCGGTGCGGGAAGGCGCCGTCGAACGCCCACGGATCGCGCGCCATCGCCACGAAGTGATCCCCATGCCCCGGCATCGGGATCGTCGCCGCTGGCGCGAGCAGGTCGGTCGCGGGCAGCAGCAGCGCGGCGACGGCGATCGCGACCAGCCAGTCGAGGACGAGGATGCGGAATGCCACGAGCGGCGCAGAGCCTACGCCGCAAACTGATCCCTTGGCTGTGCTCGTGCGGAAGATTCGTGGGCGAAGTGCCACCGAT
>CALFZH010000021.1:0-55938 GCA_937952215.1 uncultured bacterium | reverse complement strand
CGAGCTGCTGCGCCAGCGCCTCGGCGCGCTGGAACCAACTGCTGGCGATGTCGATCTGGTCGGCGTTCGCGCGCGCGTGGCCGGCAAGCAGCAACCAACGCAGGCGCCGCCGTTCGTTCTCGGGCGTCGCCGGCACCTGCGTCAGGTGCACGGCGAGGCGGCCGACGACACGCAGCGCGGTGCGGCGCGACCCGGCGCGCACGCGCTCGGCGAGTCCCGCCAGCAGCGGTTCGAGGCAGGCCTCGTGCTCGAGCGCCTGGCTCAACTGCATGCCGACGGCGAGCGGGCCGGCCCCGCTGCGCTCGAGCAGCGTGGCGGCGGCGCGGTGCAGGGCGCGGCGTTGTTCGCCGGGCAGCTCGCGCAGCAGCAGCTTCTGGAAGTCGCGGTGCCGGAACGACACCTCGCCGCCCTGCGCGCGCACGATGCGGCCGCGGAACAACGACAACGTCTCGAGAACGAACAGCTCCGGGGCCTGCACCAGCCGCGCCAGATCGGCGAGTGCGCAGCGTTCGCCGAGCACGGCGGCCGCCGACAGCACTCCGCGTTGGTTTGGCTGCAGGCCGACGAAGCGGTCGCGGAACCGGTCGAGCAGTCCCGGTGCCGGACGCGGCTCGGCGCCCGGCGCCAGCGCGTGGTAGTCGCCGGGGCGGCCGCGCAGGGTGCCGTTCTGCACCAGGTGATCGAGCGCTTCGAGCAGGTTGCCGGGCAGGCCGCTCAACACCTGATGGGCCTGCTGCAGGAAGGCGTCGGCGTTCTCACCGTCGCGGAACAGCGCGCGGCCGAAGGCGAGGAAGTCGGGTTCGTCGAGGCCGGTGAGGTCGAGACGGCGCGCGGCAGGCAGCTCGGCCCGCACTCGTTCGTGACCGCTGGCGAGCAGCAGCAGCAGCGGTTGCCGCTCGGCTTCGGCGGCGAGCCGCTGCAAGACGAGGCGCCCGCTGGTGTCGAGTTCGTCGGCGTGGTCGATGCGCAGCACCAGCACGCGCCCCTTCTTCGGCAGCTTCAGCAGCGCGCCGACGAGCCGCTCGGCGCGCACTTCGGGTGCCTCGGTGCTGCGGCCGCCGGCGACCGCGACGAGCGCTTCGGCATCGGCGTCGGCGAGCTGCAGCAGCGTGCGCGCTGCGACCGCGGCGCGCGGCGCGGCATGCGGCGTCTGCGGGTCGTCGCCGCGCAGCAGCCAGTCGAGCAGCGAACTCGCGAACGGCTCGGCGTGGCCGAGGTCGCTGTCGGCCTCGCCGCCGAGATACAGCGGCGGCTCGGGCCGTTCGAGCCAGCCCTGCATCGCCTCGTCGAGCAGCCGCCGGCGGCCGATGCCCTCGGGCCCGGCGACCAGCACGATGCCGCCCTTGCCGGAGCGCGCCGACTGCAGCGCGTCGTCGAGTGCGCGCAGCTCCATCGCGCGGCCGAAGAACGGCGTCTCGGCGGGCCGCCGCATGCGCAGCAGACGCCGGCTGCTCGCCAGCACCGGCGCCTTCGTCTCGTGCCGCCGCCAGTACTCGGAGTGCTCGCCCTGTTCGAAGATGCGGGCGAGGTCGGCGGCGTCGCGCGGCCGTTCGGCCGGGTCCTTGCGCAGCAGGTCGAGCAGCACCTGCTCGAGGAACGGCGAGACGCGCGGGCGCAGGTGCGAGGGCCGGCCCGGCGCGTCGTGCAGCTGCGCCTGCAGCATTTCGTCGGGCGTGCGGGCGTGGAAGAACGGGTGCTTGCCGGTGGTGAGCTCGTAGAGCACGACGCCGAGCGCGTAGAGGTCGGCGCGCGGGCCGGCGGGTTCGCCGCGCAGGGCCTCGGGCGCGACGTAGGCGAGGCTGCCGCCGAGCCCGCCCGACCGGCTCGACGACGCGCCCGCCGAACCCGAGCCGCTGCCGCCGCCGCCGGCGCCGAACGGCCGCGCGAGGCCGAGGTCCACGATCTTCAGTTCGCTGTCGGGCGTCAGGATCAGGTTCTCGGGCTTGATGTCGCGATGCACGAGGCCGCGCTTGTGCAGCGCGGCGAGGCCCTTGCTCGCCTCGGCGCCGATGTGGCGCGTGAGGTCCTCGACCGGAGCTCCGGTGCGCGCGACGAACTCGCGCAGCGTCGTGCCGCGCACGTACTGCATCACCAGGAACGTGGTGAGCACGCCGAGGTGCTCGACGGTCTCGACGCCGAAGATCGCGGCGACGTTCGGATGGTGGAGCTGCTGGCCGAGTTCGCCCTCGGCGAACATGCGTGCCTGCGCCTTCTCGTCGTCGGCGAGCTCCGCGCGCAGGAACTTGATCGCGACCTCGGCGCCCGCGGGCAGGTCGGCGTACGGCACGACGAGGCGCGCGCGGTGCACGGTGCCCGAACTGCCGGCCCCGAGTTCGGCCATCAGTTCGAAGCGCCCCGCGACGGCCCGCCGCGCCGACTCCAGGTCGGCGGCGTCGGTGCGCGGCTTCTCGTCGGCGGCTTCGGAGTGCACCGGCAGTCTTGTAGCGGCGGCAGGCGTTCCGTCCATGGTGCGCGGCGGTCGTCGTGCGTCTCGTCGCTTCCGCGCGGCCGGTCGCACCGTTGCACGCCCCGCGCGACTCTGCGACTCTCCCGCTTCGCGATGCCGATCCGCCTCCACAACTCGCTGACGCGCTCGCTGCAGGAACTGCGCCCGCTGGTACCCGGCCGCGTGACGATGTACCACTGCGGCCCGACGGTCTACAGCAGCCCGCACATCGGCAACTTCCGCAGCTTCCTGTTCGCCGACGTGCTGCGCCGCTTCGTCGAGGACCAGGGCTACAAGGTCGAACAGGTGATGAACATCACCGACGTCGGCCACCTCACCCTCGACGACGTCGAGGGCGGCGAGGACAAGATGGAGGCCGCGTCGCGCAAGACCGGGATGACGGCGTGGGACATCGCCAAGAAGTACGAGGCCGAGTTCCACGACTGCCAACAGAAGTTGCACGTGCGGCTGCCGCACCACATGCCGCGCGCGACCGAGTTCGTGCAGCAGATGGGGGCGATCATCGACGACCTGCTGCACAAGGGCGTCGCCTACCAGAAGAACGGCAACGTCTACTTCGAGGTCGCGAAGTTCCCCGGCTACGGCAAGCTGTCGGGCAAGGTGCTCGACGAGCTCGAGGCCGGGGCGCGCGTCGCCGTCAACGACGAGAAGAAGGACCCGCGCGACTTCGCGTTGTGGAAGGTCGATGCCAAGCACCAGATGCAGTGGGATGCGCCGTTCCGGAACGGCGCGCGCGGGTTCCCCGGCTGGCACATCGAGTGCTCGGCGATGTCGATGCACTACCTCGGCAAGCAGATCGACGTACACACCGGCGGCGAGGACAACATGTTCCCGCACCACGAATGCGAGATCGCGCAGACCGAGGCCCACACGGGGCTACCGTTCGTCGGCATCTGGCTGCACGCGCGGCACCTGCTCGTCGACGGCAAGAAGATGAGCAAGAGCCAGGGCAACTTCTGGACGGTCGCCGACGTGTTCGCGAAGGGCTACTCGGGGTTGGAGCTGCGCTACGCGCTGGTGAGCGTGCAGTACCGGCAGTCGCTCAACTTCACGTGGAAGGGGCTCGACGCGGCGCGCGAGTCGATCGGGCGCGTGCAGCGGGCGCGCCAGCGGCTGGTCGCGGTGCGCGACGGCAGCGAACGCGCGGGCGGTGACGACCTCGCGGCAGCGACGGCCGGTGCGAACGCGGCGTTCACCGCGGCGATGAGCGAGGACCTGAACGTCAGCGAGGCGCTCGCGGCGGTGTTCGCGTTCGTCGGCGCCGTCAACAAGGGTCAACTGTCGGTCGCGGGCGCGAGGTCCGCGCTCGCGGCGTTCGCGCGGTTCGAGGACGTGCTCGGGTGCTTTGGCGCCGAGCCCGTGGCCGCGGCCGGCAGCGATGCGCCGGCGGAGTTGCTGGCCCTGCTGCCGGAGCGCGCGGCGGCGAAGAAGGCGAAGGACTTCGCGGCGGCCGACCGCATCCGCGACCGTGTGGCTGCCGCTGGCTGGAAGATCGTCGACACGCCGCAGGGCGCGCGCCTCGAGAAGGCCTGAGGCAGACCGCCTCGGCGCTGTCCGCAGGCGCGGCAGGACCGGGCCGAGTCCGCGACGGATCGGGGTGGGCGTCGTAGCATGCGGCCTTCCTCCCGCCGCCGAACGCATGCAGTACCCGTTGCCGATCGCCTTCCTGTTGCTCGCCTGCTGCTGCAGCCCCGACACCGCCCCGGCCGAACGAACGGCGCCCGCGACGCCCGCACCCGTTGCTGTGGTCGCGCCCGAGCCGGCGCCGGCAGACGTTCCCGCACCACCCGAGCCCATGCCCAACTACAACCCGCTGAATCGTCTCGAAGCCCACGTGATCCTGGAGAAGGGCACCGAGCGCGCCGGCACCGGCGAGTACACCGACCACGAGGCCGACGGCACCTACATCTGCCGGCAGTGCAACGCCGCGCTCTACCGTTCGACGGACAAGTTCCATTCCGGCTGCGGCTGGCCGAGCTTCGACGACGAGATCGCCGGCGCGGTCGAGCGGCACGCCGACACCACGCACGGCATGGTGCGCGTCGAGATCGTCTGCGCGAACTGCAAGGGCCACCTCGGTCACGTGTTCGAGGGTGAGCGCATGACGAAGAAGAACACGCGCCACTGCGTGAACTCGGTGTCGATGCGCTTCGTGCCCGCGGGCAAGGAGCTGCCGAAGCCGATCGTGCGCGCGCCGAAGTAGGTCGACCCGCGGTCAGCGCTGGCGCAGGACCTGCCAGCCGAGCGGGCGCAGGCGCGCCAGCCTGCCCTGCACCTCGATCAGCAGCGTCGTGTGCACCGAGGCCTCGATCTGCAGTTGCTCCGCCTCGATCTGCTGGCGCGCGGATTCGGCCTCGACCTTCGACGCGACGACCAGGGCATCCTCCAGCTTCTTCTGTTCGAGCGTCAGCGTCTCGAGCCGCGAGTTCGCCTTCTGCTGGCACATCGCGTTGCCGGGCAGTTGCTCGAGCACGACGCCGAGCACGCTCCGCGCATCGCGCAGCGCCTCCTGGGCCGCGTCGACGGCGGCGCGGCGGGCGCGCAGTTGGGCATCGAGGTCGGCGATCTCGGCGCGGACGCGCTCGAGGCCCGGATCGTCCTTGGGGCCGCGGGCCTTCTGGTAGAGCTGGTCGAGGCGGGCCTGGAGTTCGGCGACTGCGGTGGCGCGTTCCTCGGCTTCGGCCTGGAGCTTGTTGCGCCGGTCGGTGTGTTCGGCGCGCAAGCGGAGCAGGTGCTCGGCGGCGCGCTCCTCGGTCGCCACGTGCAACCGTGCCTCGAGCAGTTGCTCGGCCAGCGAGGCGTACTGCTTGCGCAACGCAGCGGCCTCACCGCTCGCAGCGTCCCGGCGGGCGAGCGCCTCGCTGCGCCGCAGGATCATCTCGGCGTGGCGGGCACGAAGCTCGTCGCGCCGTTGCTGCAGTTCGGCCTGCGGCTGGCTGTAGAGCATCGCCTCGAGGCGACTGCGCAGATGTTCGAGCACGAGGTCGATCGCCTGCGTCTTCTCCTTCTCCGACGGCTCGATGCGCAGATCCAGCCCCACGTCGACGTGGATCTGGAACGTGCCCGCCAGGTGGGATGCAGGCAGATAGGTGTTGATGCGTCGCACCCCGAGCAGCGTGTCGCCGAAGGCCTGTTCGAGGGCCTGCACGCAGGCCTGCTCGTTGGCGATCGCGGTGGTCAGAGGCTCGTTGGGCACCAGATCGCCCGCTCCGAAGTTCAGGATCACCACGGCCTCGGCGTCCAACGGTTGCCTGGCTTGCGCGGGAATCGGCAGGGCGGCGGCCAGCGCGGCGAAGAGAGGGGCGCAGGAACGGCGGTTCATCGGGGTTGCTCCGGAGACAGTCGTGGGTTGGCGAGCACGGGCAGGGCGCGGGCGTAGGCGAGTTCGATCCGCAGGTCGGCCGCGGCTCGGGCCGAGCGCGTCGCCGCGGCCTCGTGCGCGGCGGCGGCGTGGGTGCGGGCCGTCCAGTCGCTGGTGACGCGTTGCAAGGACTCGATCTGCCGGCTCAGTTCGGATGCCAGGTCGGCGGCGGCCTCGGCGTCGCTCGAGTTCGGCGGGCGCAGCACGGCGAACGTCGCGAGCCCGAGCAGCGCCAAGGCGGCCGCGACCCGCCGGCGGCGTTGCCGCGCGATCGTGGTCCTGAGCCCGTGTGGCGAGAACTCGGCGCCGGGTGATGGCGGGTGGGTTGCATCGGCCGCGGCGAGCGAACGCAGCAGCGCGTCGTCGGGATCGGTCATGGCTCCTCCGTCCCGCCGAGCAGGTCGCGCAGCCGTTGCCGCGCGCGCGACAGCCGGGCGTCGACCGCGGGCCGCGTGCAGCCGAGCAGTTCGGCGATCTCGGGGATCGCGCGCTGTTCGAGATACCGCAGCACCAGCACTTCGCGGTCGTCGTGGCGCAGACGCTGCATCGCCGCCGCGGCGCGTTGGCTCGCGTCGTTGTCGGTCGACGGCAGCGGTTGTGCCGGCTCGCGGTCGAACCAGCCGAACAGGCGCCGCCAGCGCGCCCGCGCGCGCGCGTGGCTGGCCGTGGTCGAGAGCGCGATCGCCGTCAGCCAGGTCGCCAGCGACGCTTCGCCGCGGAACGAAGCGCGCCCGTTCCAGGCCTTGAGCAGGACGTCCTGCACGACGTCGTCGAGTTCGTCGGCGGCGGCGCGCCAGCCCAGCAGCCGGTGCACCAGCCGCCGCAGCCGGGGTGCCTGGCTGCAGAGCGCCTGGGCGACGTCGGTCGGCGCGCGCGAGGCGTCGGCCCGAACGTCGTCGGCGGCGGCGAGCAGCGGGGGGCAGGACATGGACCGGGCCATGAGACGACGCAAGCGTCGCCGTTCTGACGACGAAGTGAGAGTTTCCTACCCTGCCGGGGTCCAGATCGTGAGGTCGCCGCCGGCCAGCAACGTGCCGGCGACCGTCGCTTCGCCGCGCAGGAGAGCCATCGCGCCCAGCCGTCGCAGCAGCTCGACGTGGTAGAGGACTTCGGCGCCGGCGGGGGGCTCGCCGTGCACGACGAACTTCTTCACCGCGACCAGCATGCCGCGCGGCGCGCCCTCGGTCTTGGGCGCATGGCCGGCGAGAACGAGCGCCGCACTCTGCGCGATGCCCTCGATCGCGCCCGCGGCCCACGGCAGGGCACCCGGTCCGGTCGGTTCGCAGCCGGCGACCGTGCCGCGATCGCCGTCGGTGGCGACCAGTCGATGCACGCGCAGGATCGGCGGCCGGTGCGGCACCCGCTGCAGCACCAGGTCGTCGACGGGGAACGGCATGCCGGGCAGTGGACGCCGCCACGCCGTCGTGAGCAAGCGTGCGTCGCGACGCGCCGCGCGGCACCATGCGCGCGTGGCCGACGCGACGCTGACCCTGCACGACCCCGTCGCCACCGCGCCGTGCGCGCTGCGCGCGACGTTCTGCGTCGGAACCGCGCATCCGCTGCTCGCGGGCCACTTCCCCGGCGCACCGATCGTCCCTGGCGTGTTGCTGCTCGATGCCGTGCGCGCGGCGTGGGAACGTGCCAGTGGCGTGCCGTGCGTGCTGCGCGGCATCGACGAGGTGCGCTGGTTCCAGCCGCTCGCTCCCGGTGTCGCTGCCGAACTGCGCGCCGAAGTGACGACCGACGAGGCGCGCGTCTTGGTCGCGGGCGAGTGGCGAACCGAGGCGGGGCGGATCGCCGCGTTCCGCCTGCAGCTCGCGCCGCGCGCTTGAGCGGACGAGGGTGGCCGCCGAGACTGCGGCGATGGTGCGCGTGACCTTCCCGCAGGTGCTGCAGCGCCACGTCACCTGCCCGCCGGTCGACGTCGAGGCGGCCACCGTGCGCGAGGCGCTCGACGCCGCGTTCGCGATCCATCCGACCGCGCGCGGCTACCTGCTCGACGACGCCGGTGCGCTGCGCCAGCACGTCACGCTGTTCGTCGACGGCGAGGTCGTGCGTGAGCGCCGGCGTCTCGCGCAGCCCGTGCAACCGAAGAGCCGCATCGACGTGCTGCAAGCGCTGTCCGGCGGCTGAGCCCCACTGACCCACGATCCCCGATGCCACGCCAACTGCTCGTCGCGACCCGAAAGGGCCTGTTCGTGCTGACCGAGACCCCGCGCGGCTGGCGCATCGGCGAACCCGAGTTCCGCGGCGTGCCGGTGTCGATGGCCGTGTTCGATCCACGCGATCGTTCGCTCTACGCCGCCCTCGACCACGGCCACTTCGGCGCCAAGCTCCATCGCCGCGTCGGCACGCGCTGGCGCGAACTGCCCGCCCCGGTCTATCCGCAACTCGCCAAGGGCCGCGTCGAGAAAGAAGGCGGCGGCCGGCCCTGGCCGCGTTCGCTGCGGCTGGTGTGGAGTCTCGAACTCGACCCGCGCACGCCGGGCGGGCTGTGGTGCGGCACGATCCCGGGCGGGCTGTTCCACAGTGCCGACGCGGGCGCGTCGTGGACGTGGAACGCGGGGCTCTGGCGCGACAAGAACCGCACGAAGTGGTTTGGCGGTGGCTACGACACGCCGGGCATCCACAGCATCCTGGTCGATCCGCGCGACGCGAACGTGGTGACGCTCGGCATCTCGTGCGGCGGGGTGCACGTGACGCGCGACGGCGGGGCGACCTGGCGCAACGAGGCGCGCGGCATGCGCGCGGCCTACATGCCCAAGGACAAGGCGCGCGATCCCGACGTGCAGGATCCGCATCGCCTCGCGATGTGCGGCGGCGCCCCGGACCGCGTGTGGTGCCAGCACCACAACGGCATCTTCGTGCGCGACGGCAGCCGGCCGTGGCGCGAGGTCCGCGCGAAGGCCGTGAGCCGCTTCGGGTTCGCCTGCGTCGCGCACCCGCACGATCGCGACGTCGCCTGGTTCGTGCCCGCCGAGAAGGACGAGTGCCGCGTGCCGGTCGACGGGCGGCTGGTGGTGCTGCGCACCGGCGACGGCGGCCGTTCGTTCACCGAACTCCGGCGCGGGCTGCCGCAGCGTGATGCGTACGACCTGGTCTGGCGGCACGCTCTCGACGTCGCCGCCGACGGCAGCACGTTGGCGATGGGCAGCACGAGCGGGCGGTTGTGGCTCGGCGAAGGCGGCGGCGAACAGTGGCACGAGTTCGCCGCGAACCTGCCGCCGATCGCGGCGGTGCGTTGGGTCGAGGCGCCCTGACGGAACGCGCGATGCACGACGTGGCGATCACCGAACTGGAGGCCGGGCAGCGCCTCGATCGCTGGTTGCGCAAGCTGCTGCCCACGATGCCGCTCGGCGCGATCTTCCAGAAGCTGCGCAGCGGCGCGATCCGCGTCGACGGCAAGAAGGTCGCGGGCAGCCTGCGGCTCGCCGCCGGCATGAAGGTGAGCCTGCCGCCCGGGGCGCGCACCGCCGCCGCGCCGCCGCCGGTGGCGGCACGAACGGGCCCGCTGCCCGACGAACTGCGCCCGCGCATCGTGCATCGCGACGACCACCTGCTGGTGCTGAGCAAGCCCGCCGGCCTCGCCGTGCACGTCGGCAGCGGCGTCGTGCACAGCGTCGTCGACTGGCTCGACGCGCAGGACCTCGGCCCGCGCAGCGCGACGTTCCGGCCAGCGCCCGCGCACCGGCTCGATCGCGGCACCGCGGGGCTGCTCGTCGTCGGGCTGTCGCCCGTGGCGCTGCGCGCGCTGACCGCAGCGTTCCGCGACGGCACGGTGCAGAAGGTGTACCACGCGGTCGTGCACGGCGTGCCGCGACCGCGGCAGGGCGTCATCGAGGCGCCGCTCGTCGATCTCGACGCGCCGCGCGCCGATGGCCCCAAGGTCGCCGTTCGCGCCGACGGCCAGGCGGCGAGCACACAGTACGAAGTCGTGCGGTCCGGCGGCGGCCGCGCCTTGCTGCGCCTGCGACCGCAGCAGGGTCGCCAGCACCAGATCCGCGCGCACCTGGCCTGGCTCGGCCATGCGATCGTCGGCGACCGCCGTTACGGCAAGGCCTCGGCGACGGAC
Source organism: uncultured bacterium (assembly GCA_937952215.1). GTDB lineage: Bacteria > Planctomycetota > UBA1135 > UBA1135 > UBA2386 > UBA2386. The sequence continues at coordinate 46,038 of CALFZH010000021.1, read as the reverse complement.
CGCCGGCTGCTGCTGCACTGCAGCGAGCTCACGTTCCCGCATCCTGCCACCGGGGCTCCGTTCGTCGCGCGCGAGCCGGTGCCGGCGGCTCTGCGGCAGGCCGTGGCCACGGACTGATGCGCGCGACGCGGTCTCCGGGTACACCCCCGCCCCGATGACCGCCCGTCCCGGTGCCGAACGCGAACGCCTGCGCCAGGACGGCCGCCGCGAACTCAACTGGCAGCGCTGGGGGCCCTACCTCGCCGAGCGGCAGTGGGGCACGGTGCGCGAGGACTACAGCCAGGACGGCAACTGCTGGAACTACTTCCCGCACGAGCACGCGCGCCGGCGCGCCTACCGCTGGGGCGAAGACGGCCTGCTCGGCATCACCGATCGCCAAGGCCGACTCTGCTTCGCGTGGGCGCTGTGGAACGAACGTGATCCGTTCCTGAAGGAGCGCCTGTTCGGACTCGCCGGTCCCGAGGGCAACCACGGCGAGGACGTCAAGGAGGAGTACTTCTACCTCGACGCGCTGCCGACCGCGTCCTGGCTGCGCGCGCTCTACAAGTACCCGCAGGCGGAGTTTCCGTACGCGCGGCTGCTCAGCGAGAACCGGCAGCGCGATCGCAGCCAGCGCGAGTTCGAACTCGTCGACACCGGCGTGTTCGAGTTCGACCGCTACTTCGACGTCGAGGTCCGCTACGCCAAGGCCGACCCCGAGGACCTCTGCATCGTCCTGTCGGTGAGCAACCGCGCGTCGTTCGCGGCGCGGCTGCACGTGCTGCCGCAGTTGTGGTTCCGCAACACCTGGTCGTGGGGGCGCGACGGCGAGGGCTACTGGCCGCGGGGCGTGATCGCTGCCGACGGCGAACGGCGCCTCGTCGCGACCGGCGCCGATCTGCCGCCGATGGCGCTCGAGCTCGACGATCCCGACGGCGTCTGCCGCGGCATCCTCGCCACCGAGAACGACACCAACACGCACGAGCTGTTCGGCAGCGGCGACCCGGGTGCGTTCACCAAGGACGCCTTCCACGAGTACGTCGTCGGCGGCCACCGCGCGGCGGTGAACCCGGCGCGTGCCGGCAGCAAGGTGGCGTTCCACTGCGTGTTCGAGCTCAAGCCGCACGGGCGCGCCGAGGTGCGGCTGCGGCTGCGCCGCGCCGATGCGACCGGCAAGCCGTTCGGCAGTGCCTACGCGGCGGTGCTGGCCGATCGCGCCGAGGAGTCCGACGACTTCTACGGCGCCCTGATCGGGCGCGACGTGAACCCCGAAGTGCACCAGGTGCAGCGCCAGGCCTACGCGGGGCTGATCTGGAGCAAGCAGTTCTACTGGTTCGACGTGCGCACCTGGCTCGCCGGCGATCCGGCGCAACCCGCACCGCCGCCCGAACGCAAGGCCGGCCGCAACGCCGACTGGCGGCATCTCTACAACCGCGACGTGGTGTCGATGCCCGACACCTGGGAGTACCCGTGGTACGCGGCATGGGATCTCGCCTTCCACACGATCCCGTTCGCCAAGCTCGACCCGGCGTTCGCGAAGCACCAGTTGTTGCTGCTGCTGCGCGAGTGGTACATGGCGCCGAACGGGCAGATCCCGGCCTACGAGTTCGCGTTCGGCGACGTCAATCCGCCGGTGCACGCCTGGGCCTGCTGGCGCGTCTACAAGCTGACGGGGCATCGCGGCAACCGCGACCTGGTGTTCCTGGCGCGCGCCTTCCACAAGCTGCTCCTCAACTTCACGTGGTGGGTCAACCGCAAGGACCTCACCGGCAAGCACGTGTTCGGCGGCGGCTTCCTCGGGCTCGACAACATCGGCGTGTTCGATCGCAGCCAGCCGCTGCCGACCGGCGGCCATCTCGAGCAGGCCGACGGCACCGCGTGGATGGCCTTCTACTGCGCGACGATGCTCAGCATCGCGCTCGAGCTCGCCTGCCACGACCCGGCCTACGAGGACGTGGCGTCGAAGTTCTTCGAGCACTTCGTCGCGATCACGCACGCGATGAACACGCTCGGCGGCAGCGGGCTGTGGGACGAACGCGACGGCTTCTACTACGACCAGATCCACGACGACGGCAGCAGCGACAAGCTGCGCATCCGGTCGCTGGTCGGCCTGATTCCGCTGTGCGCGGTCGAAGTGCTGCCGTTGGCGACGATCCGGCGGCTACCGGGCTTCGAGCGGCGCTTCCGGTGGTTCCTGCAGCACGAGAAGGAACTGTCGGGCCGGGTGTCGTTCACCGGCGACGGCGACGAGGCGTCGGCGATGCTGGCGATCCCGTCGAAGGCGCAGCTCGAACGTGTGCTCCGCTACATGCTCGACGAGAAGGAGTTCTTGTCGCCGTACGGCATCCGCTCGTTGTCCGCGGTGCACCGCGACCAGCCGTTCGTGCTCAAAGTGGGTGGGCAGGAGTACCGCGTCGACTACACGCCGGCCGAGAGCACGACCGGGATGTTCGGCGGCAACAGCAACTGGCGCGGGCCGATCTGGCTGCCGCTCAACTACCTGCTGATCGAGGCGATCGAACGCTACGGGCGCTTCTACGGCGACACGCTCCTGGTCGAGTGCCCGACCGGATCGGGCAATCGCTGCACGCTGCAGCAGGTCGCCGACGAACTGGCGGCGCGGCTGACGCGGTTGTTCCTGCGCGACGGCGACGGGCGGCGGCCGTTCGCCGGCGAGGATCGGCGCTTCGCGGACGATCCGAACTGGAAGGACCTCGTGCTGTTCCACGAGTTCTTCGATGGCGACACGGGGCGCGGGTGTGGCGCGTCGCACCAGACCGGGTGGACGGCGTTGATCACGCGGTGCTTCGGCGAGTCGCTCGCCTCGCCGCCGCCGGGTTCATGAGGCGGCGTCAGCGCGTCGGCGACGCCGCGGGCATCGTCTGCGCGGGTGACGCGGCGAGCAGGCGCGCGAGCGCCGGTTGCGCCTCGAGGCGTTCGAGCCACGCGCGCCGTTCCGCCGCGACCAGCAGGTCGCTGGCATGCGCGAGCTGCGCTTGCTGCTGCTGACGATGCGCCGGGTCGGCCGCGGCGAGCACCGCGCGCCACGCATGGTCGTGAGCTCGCTCCAGGTCACCGGCGGCGAACGCTTGCGCGGTGAGATCGTCGTGGCGGGTGAGCGCATGCGGCAAGCGCGCCGCCGCGAGAACGCACGTCCGCGCACCCACTTCGTCGCCACGTTGCGCGCAGGCTTCGGCGTCTTCGAGCAGCCGATGGTGCGCCCACTGCGCGAGGTTCGGTTCGCGCAGCCCGGGCAGAGCGAGGCGTGGATCGTGCGCGAGCGCCAGCGCGCGGTCGATCGCTGCCGTCCACGTCGTTGGCAGTTCGCCGCGCAGATGGCAGCCCGTCGCGGCCGCGACGACGTCGATCGTGAACGTCGCACCGCCGAGGCTGGCGGTATCAGGACTGCGCGAAGGATGGACCACGCACGACGTCGTGCGGTCGGCGCCGCGCACGATGCCGAGTCGATGGCTGCCGGCGGCGCGAACACCGCGGCCCTGCGCATGCCACTGCAGGCGCCAATGGTGCGCGCCCTGCGGCGAGGCGAGCACGCCGGGTGCTTGCGGCAGCGGATCGGCGAACGGTAGATGGCTGCGCAGCGCCCCGCCGACGATCGCTGCGGCCACGTCGGGCGGCAGCGCGTCGCTGCGTTCCCACGCGACGGTCTCGTGCCGGTCGGCACGAGGAGTGCCGGCGCAGGCGGCGAGCAACGCCACGCAGGCAGCCACGGCGGTGCGGGAACGACGGACCATCGCTGCGGCACTTCGGCTGGCCTTGACCCCGCCTGCAGCCGCGCGTCCCGCTTCGGGATCGGTGCTCGCTGCGTGTCAGTTCTCGGCGATCACGAACGCCGTGGCGTCGCGCTCACCGTGCGTCAGGCTCAGATGCACGGCCCGGATGCCGCGGGCCTTGGCGACCGCCGCCGCCTCGCCGTGCAGGGCAACCTCGACGGCGCCGCTCGGCGTGCGCACGACCTCGACCTGCGTGAAGCCGACGCCGGCTGCCCAGCCGGTGCCGAGGCACTTCATCACCGCCTCCTTCGCCGCGAAGCGCGCCGCGAGCGACTCGGCCGGGTGCGCACGCTGCAGGCAGTAGGCGATCTCCGCGGCGGTGTAGACGCGGCGCAGGAAGCGTTCGCCGCCGCGTTGCCAGACGCCGGCGATGCGGGCGATCGCGACGGTGTCGATGCCGATGCCGACGATCACGGCGCCTCCGCGACGACGGTCCACGGCAGCGGTTCGCACGCGTCGCCGCCGGCGGGCAGCCAGAACGCGCGCAGCACCGGCCCCAGCTCGTTGCGGGCGCCGATCACCTGCACGCAGTCGCGCCACAGCGCGTGGCGATCGGCGAGCGAAGGATGCGCGCTGCCATCACCGTGGCCGTGCGCGAAGCCGCGGAACGCGAGCCCGGCGGCGCGCAGGCGCGACTCGGCGCGCGCGAACGTGTGCGGCTCGACCTCGAACGCATCCGCCCGCGTGCTCGCGTTGGGCAGCGGCTCGCAGGCTGTGACGACGCCGGGTCCGGCGGCCGTGGGGCCGGCGAGCAGCGCGACGAACTCACGCGACCCTGGCGCCAGGCAAGCGTGCACGAGCCACTCGTGGACGGCGGTCGACATGGTCACGGCGGGCAGCATCGCCGGCACGCTAGTCCGTCGCGCGCGGGCTCGCCATGATCGCGGCATGCACGAACCGCTCTACGGCACGCCGCACCCGCACATGCCGCCGCTCGGCCCGCTGTCGCCGCCGCTGGTGCGCAGCACCACCGCGGGCCAGCCCGATGCCGAGACGCTGCGGGCGATGGGTGCGTGCGAGCGACCCGGCGAGTTCTACCAGCGCGTCGGTCACGAGAACGGCCGGCAGTGGGAGAGCCTCGTCGCCGGCCTCGAGGGCGCGGACGGCGCGGTTGCGTTCGCGAGCGGCATGGCGGCGATCAGTGGTGCGCTGCTCGCGCACCTGCGGCCGGGGGATCGCGTGCTGCTGGCGGAGGAGATCTACGGCGGCACGTCGGGGTTTGCGCTCACCGACCTGGTTCGCTTCGGCGTCGTCGTCGACCGCTTCTCGTCGCTCGATCTCGCGGGCTTGCGCGCGGCGCTGGCGAAGCCGGCGAAGTTCGTGGTGTTCGAGTCGCCGATCAACCCGACGCTGCGCGTCGTCGACGTGCGCGCCGCGTGCTCGCTGGCGCGTGCGGCCGGCGCGTTGACGCTGTTCGACGGCACCTTCGCGCCGCCGCCGGTGCAGCAGGCCCTGGCACTCGGCGTCGATCTCGTCGTGCACTCGGCGACGAAGTTCTTCGGCGGACACTCGGACGTGCTCGCTGGCGTCGTGTCCGGCCGCCACGAACTGCTCGGGCCGATCGAGGCATGGCGGCGGCGAACGGGTGCGGTGCTGGCGCCGGATCCGGCGTGGCTGCTGCTGCGCAGCTGGCCGACGTTGCCGTTGCGGCTGGCGGCGCAGCAGGCCGCGGCGCTGGCGATCGCGCAGCATCTCGGCGACGACGTGCGCGCCGGGCGGCTGCTCGCAGTGCACTACCCGGGCCTGCCGTCGCACCGGGACCACGCGTTGGCGCGTGCACAGATGCAGGGCTTCGGGTGCGTCGTCGCGGTCGAGGTGCCCGGCGGTCTTGCCGGGGCGCGGCGCGCGTTCGATCGGTTGAAGCGGATCGCGCGGGCACCGAGCCTCGGCGGCGTCGAGTCGCTGGCGACGCTGCCGGCGTTCACGACGCACGCGGCGCTGTCGCCGGCGCAGCGCGCTGCGGCCGGCATTCCGGACGGACTGCTGCGCGTCGCCGTCGGGCTCGAAGGTGTGGAAGTGTTGCTCGGCGATCTGCGGCAAGCACTCGGGTAGTGGGGTGGGTGGGGGAGTTGTCGCCCCCGACGATCGAGCTAGGCTTCCGGGGCTGCCTGGGAACTGGCGGCATCCGTCCCACCCCTTCGAGGAGCGTGAACATGGCACCTGCTTTGAAGAGAGAGAGAGAGAGAGTTGGATCGGGCGTCTTGGCGGCTGGTTGTGCGTGAGTGGTTCAACGCTGAGCTGGCTCGCGGCGCCCGTTGGTGCGCAAGTCGCTGAGTACCCGAGCTGGGAAGGGCCCTACACGCCGATCCCCGTGCACCACAATCCGGGCCTGGACCAGCACTGCTGCGAGATCGCGCATGCGATCCTGATCGGCAACGGGCCGTTGCAGGGGCGGGTGCTGCTGATCCAGAGCAATGGGGATCGTTGGATCTGGAATCCCGCGGCGCCGAACAGCGTGGGCACCGAGCAGTACTGCGACATGATCGCGCCGAGTGACGACATGTTCTGCGCGGGCCACAGCGCGGACGGCAACGGGGATCTCGTGGTGGTCGGCGGGGCGCGGCACAAGAACCAGCCGCCGTTGCCGCCATGCAACCCGCAGCCGAAGTACTCGTACGTGTACGAAACGGGAGGCATGTGCTGGTCCCCGAACTACCCGCTGCCCACGCCGAACCCGCCGCCGCCCAATCCGCTCTTCCCGTCACAGCCGCACCCGGACTTCGTCAACCTCGGCTACTACTACCCGAGCACGGTGCGGCTGCCGGACGGGCGCGTGCTGTTCGCCGGCGGCGGTTCGGATCCGGTGCAGTCGACCTGCAACGACCCTCCCAACACGTCGAACTTCTACGTCGACGGTTGGATGGTGTTGGATCGCGCGCAGGGCGGCTGGATCGGCCCGGCGCCGACGCAGTGGTTCCCCGGCATTCCGGGCAGCTACCAGCCGTCGTCGGGCGCTCCTGTCGAGCACGAGTTCAACTACTACCCGCTGCTGTCGCTGCTGCCGTCGATGACGCCCGGCGCGCCGGGCTACGTGTTCGCAGCCGTCGCGACGTACAACCGATCAGGCAACTACAGCACCAGTGGCTACGTTCGGCGGCGCAGTCCGACGAGCCACCTGCCGCTCGCCGGCGCGATGACGATTTGGGCTTGGCAGGCGCCAACGGCGCAGGTTTTCGTGCCCGGCACGACGGAGCCGCGCAACCTCTACTACCCGAACGGCTTCCTGTGGCCGATGCAGTTGGATGCGCAGGGCAAGCCGGTGCAGGCGCCGCGGTTCGTGGTGCTCGGGGGGACGGATCTGAATGACTATTTGAGTGGTGCGCAGAACCAGCAAGCCCCGGATGCGCACCCGTTTGGTGGGCGGCCGGCGTTGGGTGAAGTCCAATCGATCGCCGATCCGGAGTCGCCGTCGTCGGCCTGGACGACCGGGGTGCTGCCGCCGCTGACGATCCCGCGCATCTACGGGAATACAGTCTTGCTGCCGGATGGGACGTTGTTCGTCGTTGGGGGTAGCCACTACGACTTTCTGCCGTTCGCGAAGCAAACTGCACTCAACATTTGGCAGCGTGAGCGCCGTGCCGATCCGGTGTTCTACCCGGAGTTGATCGACCTGACGACGTCACCGGCCTCGTGGCAGGTCGTGGACCCGCACGTGTCGCCGCGGCTATACCACTCGCTCGCCTTGCTGTTGCCGGATGGACGAGTCCTGGTTGCCGGAGGGTATCGCGGCAAGGTGCCCCCCAACCCGCCGCCAGCCTCACTGCCCCCCGAGATGTGGACCTGGAAGAACTGGGAGAACGAGCACTCGGATCTCGAGATCTACAGCCCGCCATACCTGTTCGCCGGAGCGCGGCCGCAGATCCTGGGGGTCACCGGCGGCACCACGATCGGCTATGGGCCGACGAACGCCTTCGAAGTGACCATTGCGTTCCCAGGTCAGTCGAACCCCGCGGCGTCGATCGGGACGGTGACCTTGATCAGCCCCGGCTCCGTGACGCACCATTACGACTGGGACAACCGGTTCGTCAAGCTTGCATTCAGCGTCACGACGTCGAACAAGCTGAGCGTCGTTCCTCCGGCGAATGGCAGCGTCGCTCCGCCGGGGATCTACATGCTGTTCGTCACCAGCACCGCGGCAGCGGGTGGTGGCACGCGCATCCCAAGTGTCGCGGCGTTCGTGCACCTGCAGTGAGGTGCGGCATGTGTCCATTCGCACCATGGTTCGGGCGTCTGCCCTGCATCGCCGTGGCGACGATGGCCGCGGTGCCGGCGAGTGCGCAAGTCCTGCGGACATTTCCAGTTCTGCATTCGGCGGACAGCGCGATCTTGATCGGTGACGTCGATGCGGACGGCGTGCGTGCTTGGCATTCAACCGCATTCCTACAGCAGGGGCTCCAAGATGGGTTGAGGTCTACTCAACCAGCACAGGCCTCTTATTGTACCAGTTCGTGCCGCCTCCCTCGCATGGTTACGGTAGTTCGAGCCGCATTGGCGATGTGAACGGCGATGGCCTTGACGACATCTGTTTCGTCGACGGCAGCAACACCGGAAGCTTCAACGTCGTCAGGTCCGGGGCGGACGGTTCTGTGCTGCACCAAGTGACGTTCACTGGTGCGCTGCTGGGCCTCGACGACGTCAACGGCGACGGCAAGTCCGATTTGCTTGTGAGCGACCCAGGAGCGACCGTGAACGGCATTCTCGGCGCGGGCCGCGTGGACGTGCTCGATGGTGGAACCCTCGCGATCCTGAGGTCTCACTTCGGCACGTATCAGGACCAGTTGCTCAGTGCGGGCCCCGTGCTCGGCGACATAGACGGCGATGGCAAGCGCGACTACCGGATCTCCGGCGGCGGGATCTTCAGCGCAGCGGAATGGTGGGGCAAGTCCGGCGCGACCGGCGCGCAGATCTTCTATCACCTGCCGTGGTCGCCGGCCTATGGCGAGGCGCTGACGGACGTCGGCGACTTCAATGCCGACGGCTTCGACGACATCGCGTTCGTCGACAGCGGGTCGCTGGGGATGTACCACTGGGTGCGCGTCCTCGCCGGACCATCGATGACCCAGGAGCTGTGGGGACACTTGAGCACCGTCTCCAACCCAACCCCGGAGTGGTACGGCCCGATCCGCGGGCGCGTCGGCGACTACGACGGCGATGGCTTCGCCGATGTCGCCATCCACGGCGGGCTGCCGAGCCTCGGCACGGGCGCCACCATCATTTCCGGTCGCGATCAGTCGAGCCTGCTGGCCAGTCCGATGCACCAGCTGATCCTGTACGGCGAACTCGGCAGCCCCGGTGACGCCAACGGCGATGGCTTCCCCGACCTGTTCATCGGCACCGCGAACTCCGTGCAACTCGTCAGCGGCGCGCCGCCCGGCGTTTCGACGATCGGCGGCGGCTGCCCGAGCCTGAGCGGTCATTCGCCGCAGATCGGCATCGGCATCGGCGCCCGCCTCGGCCGCACCCTGACCGTCAACCTGCGGGACGCCAACCCCAACCTGACGATGGCATTCCTCGGCGGCGGCTTCAGCAGCCAGCAGTGGAACGGCGTGCCGCTGCCGTTCGACCTCGGCATGCTCGGGCTGCCGTGGTGCGACTGGCGCATCGCCGCGGACCTGGCGTTGCCGGTCGTGACGACGAGCAACAACGGCCTGCCGCACCATGCGCAGTTCTCGCTGCCGGTGCCGGCGAACCCGGCGCTGGTGCAGGCCTCGGTGTTCTGGCAGTGGCTCGTGCTCGAGCCGAGCAGCAGTGGCGGGCCGGGTGCGGTCACCGCTGCCGTGCGCACGACGGTCCTGCAGTAGGCGCCGGGCCGGGGCACCTCGCCTTCGTGCCTTTCCCCAGCGCGCCTGCTAGCCTGCGGAGTTCTGGCGGCGTCTGCGCCGCGAACTCCGATGATCAAGCTCCGCAACCTGGCCGTGGCCTGCGTCGCCACCGCGTTCCTGCTGCCGGCCCAAGAGGGCAAGACCCCGGCGACTGCCGTCGATGCTGCTGCCAAGACGGCGGTGGCGACGACCGTCGGCGTCGTCGACTTCGTCAAGGCCTTCGACCAGTACCCGCGCTACGTCGAGATGCGGGGCCAGCTCGATGCGCTCAGCAAGACCTACGAGGGCCGGCTCAAGCAGATGACGGAGCAGATCGACGAGCTGCGCGCGCAGCTCAAGGTCGTCAAGGAGGACTCCGACGAGCGGCCCGAACGTGAGCTGGCCATCGAGCGCACGCTGGCCGACCAGCGCGCGTTCGCGAAGCTGGCGCGCGACCGCCTCGAACTCGAGGAGATGCGCATGATGATCCTGGTCTACCAGGACTTCGAGGAAGCGATCCGCCGCATCGCGACGAACCGCGGTTTGTCGCTGGTGCTGCGCGTGCACGACATGGGGGACGCCGTGGCCGATCCGGCCAAGCTGTCGCCGAAGAACGTGCAGACGCGCATCGCCGGCTTCGAGCGCCGCCAGGTCTGGTTCGCCGCCGAGCCGATCGACATCACCGGCGACGTCATCAAGCTGCTGCAGGTGCCGCTCGAGGCCAAGCCGGCCGGTGCGGAGCAGAAGCCGCCCGCGGCGCCAGCTCAGCCGCCGAAGGCCGGGGGCTGACGAGTGGTCGGCAACGTTCCACCAGCGCCGGTGGCCCGCATGCAGCGCACGCTGAAGTCCGCGGTCGAGTACCGCGGCACTGGCCTGCACTCGGGCAAGGAGATCCGGATCACGGTACGGCCCGCGGAGGCCGGCACCGGCGTGTCGTTCGTGCGTACCGACCTCGACGACAAGCCGGTGGTGCGCGCGATCGGCGCCAACATGAAGGCGCGCCAGCGGCGGACCTGCATCCAGGACGGCCGGGCCGAGGTCTACACCTGCGAGCACCTGCTGGCGGCGATGTACGCGCTCGGCATCGACAACGCGCTGGTCGAGATCGACGGCGAAGAGGTCCCGGGGCTCGACGGCAGCTCGCTCGAGTTCTACCGCGCGCTGCAGGAGAGCGGCGTCGTCGAGACGCGCTCGCCGCGGCCGCTCTACCAGGTCAAGCACCCGATCTTCGTGCGCGACGGCGCGGCGAGCATCGTTGCCCTGCCGGGCAGCGGCAAGTTGACGATCGAGTACCACCTCGACTACGCGCCGAAGAACGGCAGCACGCCGGCGCAGAAGCAGCTCGTGGCGTTCGAAATGTCGCCCGACAACTTCGAACGCGACATCGCGCCGGCGCGCACGTTCGTGATGGAGCACGAGGTCGAGGCCTTGCGCGCGGCGGGTCTCGGCAAGGGCGCCAACGCGCAGAACACGCTGGTGATGGGGCCGAGCGGCCCGCAGGCCAACACCCTGCGCTGGGACGACGAACTGGCGCGGCACAAGATCCTCGACCTGATCGGTGACCTCGCGAACGTCGGCGTCGACCTCGACGCGCACATCATCGCGACGCGCTCGGGCCACGGCCTCAACATGGCGCTGGTGCAGCGCATCCAGGAGGAGCGCGAGCGCGAGCAGGACCAGGGCGAGGTGCACGCCGACACCGGCCTCGACATCCGGCAGATTCTCAAGCTGCTGCCGCACCGCTATCCGTTCCTGCTGATCGACCGCGTGATCGAGCTCGACGGCTTCCAGCGCGCGGTGGCGATCAAGAACGTCACGATCAACGAGCCGTTCTTCCAGGGGCACTGGCCCGAACAGCCGATCATGCCGGGCGTCCTGCAGCTCGAGGCGATGGCGCAACTCGCCGGCGTCCTGCTGCTGCGCAAGCTCGAGAACACCGGCAAGCTCGCCGTGCTCTGGAGCATCGACAAGGTCAAGCTGCGCGGCGCGGTGGTGCCCGGCGACCAGTTGCGCATCGAAGTCGAGACGATCCGCGCCAAGCCCCAGGTCGGCCACGTGCGCGCGCGCGGCAAGGTCGCCGGCCGGCTGGTGTCGGAAGCCGAGCTGAAGTTCACGCTGGTCGACGCGTGATGGCGGGCACCAGCGGCAAGCGGGTGCGCGTCGGCGTCGTCGGCGTCGGCCACCTCGGCAAGCACCACGCGCGGCTGCTGCAGGGGCTCGACTGCGATCTCGTCGGCGTCGCCGATCCGAACGAGGCGGCGCGCCAGCACGCGACCACGACCTGGAACGTGCCGGCGTTCGCCGACCATCGTGATCTGCTCGGCAAGGTCGACGCGGTTTCCGTCGTGGTGCCGACGAAGCTGCACCGCGAGGTGGCGACGGTGTTCCTCGAACACGGCGTCGACGTGCTGGTCGAGAAGCCGATAGCGCGCACGGCCGCCGACGGCCAGGCCCTCGTCGACGTCGCGGCCCGGCACGGGCGCGTGCTGCAGGTCGGTCACGTCGAACGCTTCAATCCGGCCCTGCGCGGCATCGCCGCCATCGGCCAGAGCGCGCGCTACATCGAGAGCCACCGGCTGGCGCCGTTCAGCTTCCGCAGCACGGACATCGGCGTCGTGCTCGACCTGATGATCCACGACCTCGACCTCGTGCTGGCGCTGGTGCGCAGCGAGATCGTCTCGGTCGAGGCGTTCGGCGGCGCGGTGTTCACGCCGGCCGAGGACATGGCCTCGGCGATCATCAAGTTCGGCAACGGCGCCGTGGCGCACCTGACCGCGAACCGCGTCGCACTCAAGCCGATGCGGAAGATGCGCGTGTTCGGCAAGCAGGGCTACGCCAGCCTCGACTTCCAGACGGCGCAGGGAATGCTCGTGAAGAAGGCGCCGGGGTGGGACTTCGAGAAGCTCGATCTCGAGCGACTCGACAAGGCGCAGATGGGCGACCTGTGGAAGTTCGTGTTCGACGGGCTGCTGCAGGTCGAGAACCTGACGCTCGACAGCGGCAACCCGCTGCAGGAGGAACTCGCGGACTTCCTGCGCTGTGTTCGCGACCGCAGCCGGCCGGTCGTCAGCGGCGAAGACGGGGTGGCGGCGGTGGCCGCCGCGGAACGGGTGCTCGCGGCGATCGCCAAGAACCGCTGGACCTGACTTCCGCTGGCGGCGCTGCGGCCTACACTGACGCGCGTCGGGAGCCCTGCTCTGCGGTGTCCGACCCGCACGCGGGCCAAATAGTTGAACCGATGACCATTCCCCGGGCTCCGACCCACGGAACCAGGCGGGAGCGGGAGGCGCGTCGTCCGCGGCGTGTCCGGCCTGCACCCAAATGCTCCGGGGGGAGCCCACGTGAACCACAGGGTTCAACTCGGCCTCCGTCGACGGCACAGGTGGAGCGGGGCCTCTCGATTTCCGCGCGCTCGCGGCTACCGTTCGCGGCAGTCGGCGTCGTCGCCCTTGGCGGCGCGGGCGAATGCGACCCCGGTCAGGGTCGTGTGGCGGTGCGCACCCGGGCGGGTGCTCTGGAGGTGGTCGATGCGAGTTCTCTGGTTGGCGGTCGTCGTTACCGGCGTGTGGTTGTGGTCGGATTCGTGGGGCGGCGGCGTCGGTGACGCCGGTGCGGCACCCAAGGCGCCCCCGTCGGCCGATGGCGCAGCACTCGATCGCGTGTTGGCGTCGCCGCCAGCCGCGGCCCAGGCCGCCCCGTTGTCGACCGACGCCGCGACTGCCGCAGCTGCCGCGACCGCCGCGGTCGACGACCTGCTGCCCGGACTCGGACAGCGGCAGCCAACTGCAATCGCCGCCGGCTGGGCGCTGCTGACGCGGCTCAACGGCGGCGAACGCGAGCGTCTGCTCGCGGCGTTGGCGCCGGCCGGCGATGGCATCGATCGCCAGATGGCGGCGCTCGGCGCCGACAACTCGTTCCTGCACTCCGCCGAGGGGCGCGGCCTGGCCGCGCAAGCCGCTGCGACCATCGCTGCTCTTGGCGATGCCGAGGCCGTGCCTGCGGGCTCACGTTTGCTCGCGCTGATGACGAAGGGTCGGATCCGGAAGGACGATCAGGCGCCGCGCGCGTTCGTCGACGACATCTACAAGCAGCACCGCGTGCGCGTCGATCGTTGGCTGTGTGACCCGGGCAATGTCGCCGGCGCGCGCAGCTACACGGTGCAGAGCGGCGACTCGCTGGCGCGCATCGCCAAGCGATTCCGCAAGGAAGGACTGTTCGTCGAAGACGGCACCCTCGCCATCCTCAACCGCATCCACAACCCGAACACGATCCGCGAAGGCCAGAAGATCAAGGTGCCGGTGGCGCCGATCACCACGGTCGTCGAGAAACGCAGCTTCACCATGGCCGTCTGGCTCGGCGACGACCTGCTGCGGCTGTACTGGGTCGGCCACGGCGAGAACGACCGCACGCCAGTGGCGGAGTTCACGGTCGGCGTCAAGCAGCCGAAACCCGATTGGACCTCGCCGGACGGGCGCGTCTACGCCTACGGCCATCCCGAGAACATCCTCGGTGAGTACTTCGTCAAGTTCCTGAACGACACCTACGTCGGCTTCGGCGCGCACGGTACGCCGCGTCCGGAGACGATCGGCACGATGTCGTCGATGGGCTGCATCCGGATGTATGCGCCGGACATCGCCGAGGTGTTCCGGCTGGTGCCGACGGGCACCAAGGTGTCGGTTCTCGCCACCGAGTCGCTGCGCTGAACCTCAGCCGTCGACCAGCATCGCGATGCGGTCGACCTTCCACTCGGCGACGAGGCCGGCGAACTCGATCGCCGCGAGTGTCGGTGCCTCGCTGCCGAACGGCAGCACGAACGGCTCGAGTCGCAGGGTGGCAGTGCGGCCGTCGTCGTTCTCGGCGATGGCGGCGCGCGCTTCGAACGATGGCAGGTTGCCGCCTGGCTCGGCCGCCGTGCCGCTGCTGCGGCGCCACCGCACTTCCCACTTGCGCTGCCGCACGACCTCGAGTTCGACGCGCTGCCCTTCGATCGAGAGCAGGATGCGCGCGCGGTCGTCGCCCACGGGGATCGCCGCGGGGACCTCGGCATAGCCGGCGACGTGCAGGCCCGGGTTGTCGGCGCGGATCTTCTGCCAGGCCAACACCGCCCCGGCCTGGTCGAGGCCGAGGCGGTCGCGGTAGGCATGCGACATCGAGCGGTAGACGATCTCCGGCTCGTCGCGGCGCACCGCCTCGAGCAGCGTGCGTGCCGCAGCCTCGGGCGTCGCAAAGTCGACGGAGATCCAAGGGGTGCGATCCGGGCCGCAGAAGAGCCGAGCCAGCGAACAGCAGCCGGGCAGTGGCATGGCCGCGGCGAGCGTGCAGAGCAGGAGCTGTCGACGCATCGGCGCATGGTTCCCTTGCGATCGGCCGGATGCAACCGCACCGACATGAGACGCCGTGCGCGCCGGTGGGAGTTTTTGCAGTGGCTGGTGGATATGCTGTTTCGCCCTCCTGTTCGCGCGGCGCGCCGCGCAGAGCCCATCATGCTGATCCGGACCACCCTCGGTGCCTTCGTTCTTGCCCTGACCCTGGTTCCCGCTGCTGCTCAGGACGTCAAGCCTGAGACGAGGGAGTCGGCGGAGGCCCGGGCGCCCGTGCCGTTGGCGCCGACCCAAGGCAAGCCGGCCACCGGCGGCAACTCGTGGTTCCAGACGACCAACCAGGACTTCGGCACGTTCTATGGCCAGGGCGACGGGGTCGGCGTGTTCAAGTTCAAGAACCCGAACGCCACACCCGTCACCTGGCAGACGATCACCGGCTCGTGCCAGTGCGCGAAGGCGATCGTGCGCGTCGGCGGGCGGGTCTACGAACTGTCGTCCAAGCCGACCCCCACGCTGACGCGCGTCACCAAGGTCCCGGGGCAGCCCGATCAGACAGAGAAGGTGCAGCAGATCATGATCGAGGGGGGAGCCGAGGGCGAGGTCGAGGTGCACCTCGACATGAACGGGATCACCGGGGCGAAGCTGGCCTCGTTCGACTGCCACACGACCGACCCGGCCCTGCCGCAGATCAAGCTGTCGTTCTCGGCGACCGGCGCGCAGTTGTTCACGATGTCGCCGGCGGACGTGCAGCTCAACAAGATGACCTGGAACGAGGTCCGTGAGTTCACCGTCACCGTCAACTCGTCGGTGCAGAAGGACTGGAACGTCACCCGCATGGACGAGGCGAAGACCTTCGACGTGACGTGGGAGAAGGTGCAGAACGGCGACGCGACGTCGTGGCTCATCAAGGGCAAGTACGGCCCGGTCGGCAGCGACTCGCAGGGCGGCGGCGTGCTGAAGTTCCACACCGACGTGCAGGGCGGCGCCACGTTCAACGTGCGAGTGGTCGCCATGGTGCAAGGCCCGCTCGAAGTGAAGCCCGGGTCGTTCCTGTCGCTGGGGCTGGTGCGCAAGGGCACGGGCCTCAAGCGTGAGGTCGTGTTCGAGCCGACCGACGGCTTCCAGCTCGCCTCCACCGAGGTCCGGCTCGAGAAGTTGCAGGTGCCCGCCGAGTTCGTCACCGCGAAGACGCGTTCGGACGGCAACAAGCTGGTGCTCGAGTTCGAGATCTCGGACAAGACGCCGCCGGGTCTGATCAAGGGCGATATCGTCGTCGCCCTGAATCACCCGCTGGTGCACGAGAAGCGGATCATGTTCAACGGCTTCGTCCGCTGAACCTGGCACCTTGATCGTTCGTCGTTCGCGGCCGTCCCCCGACGGCCGCGTTCGTCTTGGCGCCCCGTCGCGCGCGCTGGTGGGAGGATGCGAGCATCGACCGCGCGCTGCTGGTATGGTCCGCGGCGGCTGAGCGCCATCGAGCATGGGCCGACACGACCTACCCAGCGGATTCACCGAAGAGCAACTGCGGGCGTTCATGAAGGCCATCCTGGCCGACGTGCACGCCTTGGAGCGCATGCTCGTCGAGGACCGGTTCGAGACCGGGATCCGCAGGATCGGCGCCGAGCAGGAGATGTTCCTGATCGATCGCGCCGGCCGCGCATGGTGCGGCGCCGACGCGATGATGAAGCGGCTCGCGCACCCGCAGTTCACCTACGAACTCGCGCAGTTCAACCTCGAGTGCAACCTGCGACCGCAGGTGTTCGGCGGCCGCTGCCTGTCGGCGATGGAGGCGGAACTCCAGGAGCTGCTGCAGATGGCGCGCAACGGAGCGCGGGAACTGGGCGGCGGCATCGTGCTCGCCGGCATCCTGCCGACGCTGCGCCGTTCCGACCTGTCGTTGGACTCGATGGTGCAGAACCCGCGGTTCCTGGCCTTGAATCGCGCGATCAGCCTCCTGCGCGGCGGCGAGTTCCAGTTCCTGATCAAGGGTGTCGACGAGTTCGAGATGACGCACGACAACGTCATGCTCGAGTCGTGCAACACCAGCTTCCAGGTGCACTTCCAGGTCGGGCCGAAGGAGTTCGCCAAGCTCTACAACTGCGCGCAGGCGATCACGGCCCCGGTGTTGACCGCGGCGACCAACTCGCCAGTGCTGCTCGGCCGGCGACTCTGGCGCGAGACGCGCGTCGCCCTGTTCCAGCAGTCCGTCGATGCGCGGTCCGTTGCGCACCAGCTGCGCGGCCGGCGGCCGCGCGTGAACTTCGGCGACGGCTGGGTTCGCGACTCGGTGCTCGAGATCTTCCGTGAGGACATCGCCCGCTTCCGCACGGTGCTGGCGACGGACATCGACGAGGATCCCGAAGCAGTGCTCGACCGTGGCGGCGTGCCGGCGTTGACCGCGCTGCGTCTGCACAACGGCACCGTCTACCGCTGGAACCGTGCCTGCTACGGCATCAGTGACGGCAAGCCGCACCTGCGCATCGAGGCGCGCGCGTTCCCAGCCGGGCCGTCGGTCGTCGACGAGATCGCGACGGGCGCGTTCTTCTTCGGGCTGATGGCCGCGGTGTCCCACGAATTCGACGATGTCAGCAAGGTGATGTCGTTCGACGACGCCAAGGGCAACTTCGTCGCCGCGGCGCGACTCGGCCTGCAAGCGAACCTGACCTGGTTCCACGGCCGCGAATACTCGGCGCAGAGCCTGGTGCAGGAAGTCCTGCTGCCGATGGCGCGCGCCGGCCTCGAGAACGCGAAGGTCGACAGCGGCGACATCGATCGTTACCTCGGCATCGTCGCCGAACGCTGCAGGCGAGGTCGCACCGGGTCCCGCTGGGTGCTCGATTCGCTGTCGGCGATGGGCGAGAAGGGCACCAAGGACCAGCGCATGGGGGCGCTCGTGCGCGCGATGCAGTCGCGCCAGGAGGTCGGCGAACCGGTGCACACCTGGGATCTCGCCGACACCGGCGAGTTCGAGGGTTGGCAGGAGAGCTACGCGCTGGTCGGTCAGTTCATGACGACCGACCTGTTCACGGTCCACCCCGAGGACGTCGTCGACCTTGCGGCGAGCCTGATGGACTGGCGGCACATCCGCCACGTGCCGGTCGAGGACAACGAAGGCCGCCTGGTCGGCTTGGTGTCGCATCGCACCCTGCTGCGCCTCGTCGGCCAGGGCGTGCGGGGCGTCGAGCACGCGCCGGTCGCGGTGAAGGACATCATGGTCGCCGATCCCGTGACGGTGACGCCGGCGACACCGACGCTCGAAGCCATCGAACTGATGCGGCGCGAGAAGATCGGCAGCCTTCCGGTCGTCGAGGAGGGCAAGCGTCTCGTCGGCATCATCACGGAACGCGACCTGATCCGCGTCGCCGCGATGTTGTTCGAGAAGCAGCTCCGCGCGACGCGGGAGTGAAGCGCGCCCGCCGCGTGCAGGCGCGCGATCGACGTCGCCCGGTGCGTCAGGAGCGCGCCAGTCCGTAGTAGCTCGGGTCGGGCAGTGGCGGGCAGAGGTGCTTGGGCAGCAGCAGCGTGCGCGCGGCCCAGATCTCGGTGAACACGCGGTACTGCAGCGCAGTGCGGTCCAGGTAAACGACGCCGTCGCTGCCGCCGGTGCCGACGCGGCGGCCGATGACGCGTTCGACCATGCGGGCGTGCCGCTGGCGGAACACCAGCATCGCCTGCTCGCACGCGACGAGGCCGTCGATGATCTGGCCCGGCCAGCTCAGCAGCGGCAGCGAGCGGTTGCTGTCGATGAACAGGATCGCGGCGCGCAGGCGCGCCACGTAGGCGCGGCGTTCGGGCGGGGCGTCGTCCGCCATCAGGTGCCGGCGGGCGCCTTCGAGCTGGCCGCGGTAGCGGGCCGCGAGCCGTTCCCGGTCTGCCGGCGTCAGCGCCTGGACGCGCACGGCGTGTTCCATCGCCTGCTGGTAGAGCGCTTCGTGTCCGGCCAGGTACTGCTGCACCCAGGCCGCGACCACTTCGGCGTCGCCGGGGTCACCCGGCGAGCTGCCCTGGATCGGCGTGCGGTACAGCCAGTCGTCCACCGCGGCCTTCAGCGTCGGCGTGTCGGCGAGCCGTCGTTCGACTCGGTGCCGTGCCGGCGACGGCGAGCCGTCATGGCTGTTCAGCGCGTCGAGGTAGCTGCCCTCGTTGCCGAACGGGATGCGTTCCTGGTCCGCCAACCCCATCAGGATCTCGATCTCGCGCATCTGTGCGGACTGGAAGCCGCTCGCCGGGTTGAGCTTGTCGCGGAACGCCAGGTAGTCCTGCGTGCGCATCGTCTCCATCAGCCGGAAGTGCTGCGCGGCGAGGTCGAAGCACAGCCTGATGCGATCGAGGCCCGCCACCGCGAATGCCAGCGCGTCCTCCGGCACCCGCGGCTGGGCGAACAGGTCGCGCGCGGCGACCAGCTCACGCAGCACGAGCTTGAACCACAGTTCGTCGATCTGGTGGATGACGAGGAACCGCACCTCGTCGTTGCTCAGCTCTTGCTCGGTCGCGGCGGTGCCGGCCTGCAGTGCCAGCAGTTCTTCGACGCGGATGTAGTCCCAGTAGTTGGCGGGGCGCGGAGGTGCCATGGGCGGCACTGTAGTGCCGTCCCCGGCGCGCGGCCCCGTTGTTCTTGCGTGGCCCGCGCCGCGGGCAGCGCGGCCGATCCGGTGTGCTGGCCCGCGCGGCCAGCGCTCGTCGATCAGCGCCGCGACAGGTTGAACGTCAGCGTCACGATTTCCTGGCCCGGCGCGATCGTGATCTGCTGCTCGGTCTCCCTCATGTCCATCAGGACGCCGAACGGATCGCTGTTGGCGCCCGGCCGTTGCGCGGTCACCTTGTAGGAGCCCGGCGGCACCCGCTTCAGCAGGCGGAAGCGGCCGTCGCTGTCGCTGTGGACGTTGGCGTTGAACAGCACGCGCGTCGAGCCAGGGGCGCCGGTGCCGGGCGCACCGGGCTTGCCGGTCGGCAGGTTGTCCGTCGTCACCGGCGTCGACAGCACGACCTTGACCTGCCCGGTCGGCTCGCCGCCGATCATCGTCATGCCTTCGACCACCGCACCGAGCATCAGTTGGATCACGCCGGCGTCGACGACCTGGCCTTCCTGCTCGAGCTTGATGTTGACCGCGGTGCCTTCGCAGTAGTCCGGGTGGGCGACGCGGAGCATGTAGTCGGCGAACGCCAGCTTGCTCAGCCGGAACCGACCCTGGGCGTCGGTCTTGCCCTGCACCCGGCTGTGCTTCTCGGGCATCATCGTGCGGAAGAAGTCGACCAGTGGCGAGTCGGCCAAGAGGCCGCCGTTCATGTCGGTCGTGACGGTGGCGTTCGGCACCGGCCGGCCGCGGTCGTCGATCACCGAGCCGGTGATCGTGGCGCCGAGCGTCAGCGTCGCGACGACTTCGGGGCTCGGGCCGCCCTCCACGACCGTGAATGGCTCCGACAGCGACTTCGCGTGGTTCGCTTCGGTGATCTGGAAGCGGTAGTCGCCGGCGGCGATGCCGCCCACCAGCGCCCATTCGCCCTTCCACTCGCTCGGATGGTCCGCGGGGGTGATCGTGCGGTCCGGCCAGTCGAGCACGTTGCCGATGTTGCCGGGGGCGTTCGCGAAGTGGCGCTTCAAGCCGAGCCGGTAGGCGCGCACCGGTTGGCCGTTGGCGGCGAGCACGCGCAGCTTGACCGACGCGCGCTGCGGCAGCACCAGCCGCACCTCCGACTCGCCGGTCAACGCGACCTGCGGCTTCATGTCCGCGAACTGCGTCATCGACGCCGTCAGCTGGTACGGGCCGGTGCGCAGCGTCTGGAACTGGAAGTGGCCGTCGCCATCCGCTTGCACGGTGGCGGTCTGGGGCGTCTTGGCACTGAGGCCGGTCGCGGTCACCGAGGCTCCGCGCACCGGCTTGCCTTCCTGGTCGATCACCACGCCGGCGATCGGCTGACCGGCTTCGAGTTCGATCGTGAAGTCGGTCGGCCCATCCGTCTTCAGTCCCTGGTTCTGCAGCGTCGTGCTCGCGTAGCCGGGGGCTTCGGCGGCGAGGTTGATCAGGGCCATGCGCGGCGCGTTGGTGTAGCGGAAGCTGCCCGTGGCGTCGGTGATGGTCGGAATGCCGCGTTCGCGGCCAGGCGATGCGAGCGTGGTGTGCGACTGGTTGGCGTGGGCGAGGAAGATCGTCGCGTTGACGATCGGCGCCTTGGTCACCTGGTCGACGACGCGGCCCGTCACGACGAGCCCGACTTCGAGCTTCAGGTCGCCCGTGTCGTACCAGTCGCCTTCGCGCACCTTGATCGCCTGCCGATGCAGTTCCGGGAACTCCTCGCTGAGCAGGCGCAGGTCGACCGGCTTGCCGAGCTTGCGTACGCCGACGGCGAACGTGCCGGTGTCGTCGGTGACCATCGACGCGATCGGCGGCGTCGAGCGGCCGAGCTTGTTGCTGACGAAGATCTGCGCGAAGTCGCTCGCCACGTTCTCGCACAGCAGCACTTGCACGCCGGCGGCCGGCGCGCCGTCCGGCCGCACCACGCGCCCGCGCACGCCCTGCGGCGCGTCGGCGTGGCTCGTCCCGACGTTCGTCGTGGCGACGACGCGCTCGGTGCTCACTGGCGGGGTCGTCGCCACCTCCGGCTCGGGATTCGACGGCGGGGGAGCCGACGGAGGCGTGGGATCGGGATTCGTCGGCACCGGCGGCGCGGTCGGCGTGCCATCCTGGAACAGGTAGACGCCGGCCGCGATCGCGGCGAGCAGTAGCAACGAGAGCAGGGTCTTGCTGGAGTTGGTCACGGCAGTATCTGGAAGGCTAGTGGTCGTTCAGGTGCAGGTCGCGTTCGACGAGACGTTGGCCCGGAGCCACGGCGATGGGCACCGCCGAGCGTCGCAGTTGGGAAAGTTGCGCGAAGATCTGCGCTTCGGGTTCGGCCGTGCCGATCCTGGTCCCGCGCAGTTCGTAGTCGCCAGGAGGAACCCGGCGCGGCAGCCGATAGCCGCCGTCGGGGTCGGCGATCGCCTCGAGCCGCAGCGCCCGCGCTGGATCGGCGAGGTCCGGCAGGGTCGTCAACACGACCTTGACCTGGCCGCCGGTGTTGCCGGTGACGCGGCCTCGCACCTCGGCGCCGGCGATCATCCGGACGGGCGGCAGGACGCGTTCCCCGTCGGCCGTGATCGTGATGCCGCGAACGACCTCGCGGCACGCCGCTGGATGCTCGACGCGGAGCTGGTAGTTCGCGAACGACAACCGGACCAGGTGGAACGTGCCGTCGGCGCCGGTGGTGGCGCGCGCGGCCGTGGCCCGGTCCGGCAGGACGCCGCCGAGCAAACGCACGAACGGGCTGTCGGGCAGAAGACCGTCGGGGTCCGTCTGCACCGTCGCGCCGGCGATCGGCAGACCTTGCTCGTCGACGACGCGCCCACGCAGCGACCCGCCGGTCGTCATCACGACGACGATCTGCCGCTCGCCCGCGGCGCCGTTCGGCGCGGTGTTGTCGAACGGCTCGGAGAACGTGCGTGCGAAACCGTCGGCGTCGATCTGCGCGCAGAACCACCCGGTCGGCAGTGCTGGCACCACGGCGTGGTCGATCGTGCCGTCGAGGCGCACGCGCTGCTCGGGGACCTCCACGGCTGCCGCCAACTGGGCGGGCGTTTCGGGGAACCAACGGCGCACCGCGAGTTGGTAGCTGCGCAGCACCGCGCCGCTCGGCGCCTGCACGCGCACGTGCACGCCGAGCTGGCGGCGCAGCACGATGCGCAGGTCGGTGGCGCCGGCGGCGATGCCGGCCTGCTCGACCGGGTGCCAGCCGCTCGCTCGCACGCGCAGCCGATGCTCGCCAGGGCCGAGGCCCTGCACGTTGAAACCACCGTTGCCGTCGCTGTGGTCGATCAGCGGACTCTGCGCGGCCTGCTGCGGCCAGGCCTCGACGCAAGCGCCCTCGACCGGCGTCCCGGCTTCGTCGACGACGTTGCCCGAGAGTGCGTGGCCCGGCAGCAGCGCGAAGTCCACTTCGGTCGGTCGATCGGCGGCGAGTTCGAGATTCTGGCGGAGCTGGCGCGCGAACCCGCGTCCGACAGCGGACGCCTGCACGACGCCGAGACTCGGCACGCCCGGCAGTTCGTACTCGCCATGGCCGTTCGCGGTCGCGACGAGGCCAGGGCCCGCATCCGGCAGCGCGCGCAGGGCCGCATCCGCGAAGGTGCCGCCGATTTCGACCACGATCGTGGCCCCGGGCACGGGGATGTCGGGACGGCCGGCGACGGTGACGCGACCGCGAAGCGTGGCGCCGCGGGCCATCGCCACGGTGCCGAGGTCGTGCCAGTTGCCGGCGGTCAGGCGCAGTCCGCCGCGGCGCGCGGTCGCGAAGCCGGGCGCCTGCACGTAGAGCTCGTAGACCTTGTCCTGGGCGACCGGAAGTCCGACGGCGAACCCGCCGTCGACGTCGGTCTCGGCGCGAGCGACCGGGCCGAACGCGCCTCGCTGGTCCCGCAGCACCGGCAGCACCAGCGGGTCGTTGCCGACACTGTCGACCAGGTAGACCGGGCAGCCCGCGAGCGGTCGCTGCAAGTCATCCACGACGCGGCCACGCAGGCCCTGGGCGCTCGGCGGCGCGGACGGCACCTGGCTGCGGCGCTCGGCCGCGGGCTCGACCCGTTCGGGGGCAGGTGCCAGCGGGCTGACCGCCGGGTTGGCGACGGGCGGCGCCGCCCCTGGCGGTGCCGGGGCCGGGCGCTCGGGTGCGGTCTCTTCGCCGGTATCGATCAGGACCCAAAGCCCCATGGCTGCGAGCGTTACCGCCAGCATCGACGCAATCGTACGGCTGGGGCTCATGGCTGGGCCGGCACCGGGCGTGGGCGAGTTGCGGGGAACGGGAATGCCATGGGGGCCAGGATACCGACGACGGCGGCCAGACTCGCAGGAGCCCTCGGTTCGGCAGTCGCCGACCTGCAGGTTGAGTCCGCAGCCCACCGCAATGTGCATGGGACGAACACCCGGGGTCGTTCTTCCGTGGAGTGGGGGGTTGGCGTCCATGGTCGGGACCGTTGGCGCGGGTAATGTCGGACACGGTGAATCCGGCGCGCGCCGTCGACCCGAGGGGCAACCGTGCCCGGCTGCGGCGAATGGTCACTGCCATGGCGGTACTGGCGGCGTTGGCCGCCGCCGCCGACGGCCTCACCTGGCTGGCCGTGCCGCCCGACGCGACGAACCGGTTGCGCGACGACGCATTCTACGAGTTCGCCTGGGCCGCCAACCTGGCCGCGGGCCGTGGCCCGATGGTCAGCGACGGCACGACGACCAGCGGCGTGCAGTTGTTGTGGAGCCTGCTGCTCGTGCCGCTGGCGCTGGTGTTCGGCGCCGGGGGGCTGCCGGTCGTGGCGCCGTGGGTGGGAACCGCGCTGCACGCTGCCACCGCGCTGCTGTGGGCGCGAGCCTGCCGCGATCGCCTGACGGGCTTCGTCGTCGCGGCATGTTGGCTTGGCCATCCGCTGCTCGTACGCGAGAGCCAGAACGGCCAGGAGACGGCGCTCGCCTGCCTGCTGGCGAGCGGTCTGTGGTTCGCGCGGCGATCCGGCGCGCAGTCCTTCACAGCACTCGGCGTGTTGGCGGTGCTCGCGCGCAGCGACCTGCTCGCCCTGGTGGCGATGCTGGCGTGGTGGCGCCATCGCCACGCGCCACTGCGCGCGCTGGCCGCTCCTGCGATCGCCTTCGCCGTGCATGCCGCGGCGAACCTGTCGCTCGGCGCCGGCATCCTGCCGGACAGTGCCATGCCGATGCCGTGGCTCGTGCACGGCAACCACGAACTCGCGGCTGCGGACGCCGGCGCCCGGCTCCACGGTGCATGGTGGTACCTGCGCCCGGCCTTGTTCGGCGGCCCGTGGGCGCTGGCCTCGGCATTCGGGTGCGCGCTGGCGGTGTTCCTGGTGGCGCGTCCGTTCTGGCCCGCGCGCCTGCGCGTGCTGCCGGCACTGGCGGTCGGCGGCGCCGCCGCGTTCGGGGCGCGCGAGCTCGCGATCGTCAGCTGGACCGCGGTGCTGTTCGCGGTGCTGCCGGCCAGCCGGCCTCGCGGCAGCCGTTCGGCGCTGCCGGCGCTGCTCGTCGGGCTCGGCGCCATCGTCGTGCTGCACTGGGCCGTGCGGTGGTATCCGCGCGACTACTACATCGCGCCAGTCGCAGTCGTCGCGTTCGCGGCGCTGCAGCGCGTCGGACGTTGCCGCGTGCTGCTGCTGCTGTTCGCGTTGTCCATGCTGGTCGATCGCGGCCGCTTGCGGCCCGAACCGCTCGCCGGCCAGCTCGAGATGGCGATCGCCGGTGCCGCTCTCCACCACGTGCTGCCAGAGGGCGAGCGCGTCGGCTGCTTCAACTCCGGCCTGGTGACGTTCCTCGCCGACGTCACTGCGAACGGTCGTGAACGCCGTGGCGTCGTCAACCTCGACGGCGTCGTCGACGGGCGGTCGTTCGCAGCCCTGCGCGCGGGACGACTCGACGACTGGCTCGACGCCGAAGGGGTGCGCTTCCTGGTCGACAACGAGGTGCAGTTCGCGCGCGATCCGAAGCTGCCGCACGCGTGTGGACACTGGTTCGGTCCGGACTTCGATGCGGCGCGCGATCTGGTCGAAGTGGCGCGCTTCGACGTGCCCGGCGTCGACAACGGGCGGCCTGGCGGCGACAGCATGCGGCTCTATTGGCGGCGTGGGCGTGGGGACCCGCCGCCACGGCTCGGCGCCGCGCGCGACCTCGGGGACGGACCCTGCGGCACGCGCCTCGCGCAGTGGCCGGCGCAGGCTGGCGACGTGCTCGAACTCGCGGTCGGCGACGGCGAACGTCGGCCGCTGCTCGCGGTCGACGTCGCGACCACGGTGGTCGTCGCGGTGCCGCTGCCGCCGCGGTCGGCCGGGCGTCTGTTCGTCGCGGGGCGGCCGGAGCCCGTGCTCGTGTTGGCGCCGCGCTGAGCCCCGGCAACCGCGCGGTCCGTTCCGGGCACAGGATTGCATCCGCGGCGTGGTGCGGTTCGGATCGCGCCGGCCCTTTCGTCTCTCGGTCCGCCACCCCATGCCCGCGACTCCATCGATCGTCGTCGTTTCCCTGCTCGCCGTCCTCGCCGGCTCGGCTGCGCTGCCGGCGCAGAAGATGCCGCGCGCCGATGTCGTCGACGTACCGGCCATTGGTGCTGGCTTGTGCGTCAGCAACGTGTTCCAGAGCCGCATGGTGGTGCAGCGCGACAAGCCGTTCGCGGTGTGGGGTTGGGCGGCGCCGGGCGAAGAGGTCTTGGTCGCGTTCGGCACCCAACGCCGGGAGACGCGCGCCGCTGCGGACCGCACGTGGCGGGTCACCTTCGATGCCCAGCCGGCCAACCACGAGGGGCAGCTGCTGCAGGTGCAGGGCAAGGACGAGCGCGTGCTGCTCGACGACATCCTGGTCGGCGATGTCTGGCTGCTCGGCGGCCAGAGCAACATGGAGTTCGAACTCGAGAAGGTCGAGAACGGCGCGCTCGAGATCGTCGCCGCGAACCTGCCGCGCATCCGGATCCTGACCGTGCCGTACGGCAACGGCCCGACGGCCGTGGCCGGCTTCGCGCGTCTGCACGAGTGGAGCGACTGGTTCGGCCAGCACTTCCGCAAAGGCGACTGGGACGTATGCACGCCGGCCATCGCCCGCGAGCTGTCGGCGATCGGCTACACGTTCGCGCGCCGCGTGCACCTCGCGAGTCAGGTGCCGATCGGCATCATCGATGCCTCGCGCGGCGGCACGACCGTCGAGACCTGGACGCCGCTCGAGCGGCTGCGCGCGCTGGACGAACCGTACCTGCGCGAGAAGCTCGCCGATTGGGACCGGCGCGTCGCCGCCTGGGATCCGGCGAAGGACCTCGCGCAACGCGTCGCCCAGCATCGGCAGTGGGTCGAGAAGGAGACCGCGGCCGGCAAGACGGTGCCCGAGGATCGCCGGCTCGACCCGACCGATCTGCGCGTGGGCCCGATCGGCGATGCGAACCACCCGGGCCACTGCTTCCAAGGCATGATCGCGCCGCTGGCCGGGCTCGCGGTGAAGGGCGTGCTGTGGCACCAGGGCTACAACAACGCGTTCGACGGCATGCCCGGCGCGCGGCTCTACCGCGCCGTGCTGCCCGAGTTGATCCGTTCGTGGCGCGCGGCGTTCGGCGACCCGCAGTTGCCGTTCGGCATCCTGTCGTTGTGCACCGAGGGCACGCCGCAGACCCGCGACGACTACTGCGAGAAGATGCTCGATGCCGGCATCTACATCCGCGAGGCGCACTTCCAGGTGTTCCACGAACTGTCCCGCGGCGGCGACACGAACGTGGGGTTCGCGAGCACCTTCGATCTGCGTCGGCGGTGGTACCACCCGCAGGTGAAGATCCCCGCCGGCGAGCGCATCGCGCGCTGGGCGTTGGCGACGCAGTACGGCATGCACCGCGAACTCGAGTGGAAGCCGCCGATGCTGGCCGGCATGGCGGTGGAGGCGGGGTCCTTGGTGCTGCAGTTCGACGTGCCGGTGAGCGACCCGGAGGACGGCGCGATCGAGGGCTTCGCGATCGCCGGCGACGACCGCCATTTCCAGCCGGCCGACGTCGCGTATCGCGTGGTCGGCAAGGACGACCGTGGCCAGCCGAAGTACGACCAACGACAACTCGTGCTGACGAGTCCGCTGGTGCCAGCGCCGCAGCACTTCCGCTACGCCTGGGGTCGCAACCCGCTCGCCAACCTGCAAGCGATCGGCAACAAGGACCTGCCCTTCCCGGCGCAGCGCAGCGACGACTGGGACATGAACGACGTTCCCCTCGGCGTGCTCGGCGCGGACCGCGGCGGCACTGCGCCGATGACGGGCGCGCAGCGGCAGACCGTGTTGCGGGCGCTGCGGCGCGACGACGCGCGGCGCCGCGTCGCCGAAGCGAAGGCGGTCCTGCGTGAGTTGGGCGATGCCGTCGGCGAGGAACGGCAGCCGGGGAAATGAGAACGCTCGCCGGGCTCGTGTTCGCCGCGGCGGTCCCTTCGGTAGGCTCCACGCCGTGAGCGCGACCTTCGACCTTGGCAGCGTGCCGGCCGACGTGCTCGGCATCGTCGCGAAGCTGCGCGATGCGGGGCGTCGGGCGTGGCTGGTCGGCGGCGGCGTGCGCGACGCGCTGCGCGGTCGGCCCGCGGCGGACTGGGACGTCGCGACCGATGCGCCGCCCACGCAACTGCTGTCGGTGTTCCCGGACGCGGTGCCGACCGGCTTGCAGCACGGCACCGTCACGGTGGTCGTCGGCAAGCACCACTACGAGGTGACGACGCTGCGCGGTGAGACGGCCTACAGCGACGGCCGCCGTCCCGACGCCGTCGTGTTCGTCGACGACATCACCGCCGACCTCGCGCGGCGGGACTTCACGATCAACGCGATCGCCGTGGATCCATCCAGCGGCGCGGTGATCGATCCGTTCGGTGGCCAGCGTGACCTGGCCGCGAAGGTGTTGCGCGCGGTCGGCACGCCCGCGCAGCGCTTCGCCGAGGACGGCCTGCGGGCACTGCGCGCGGCGCGCTTCGCGGCGACTCTCGAGTGCACGATCGAGCCGGCGACGCTGGCCGCGATCGGCGGCGCGTTGCCGACGTTCCGCAAGGTCAGCGCCGAGCGCGTGCGCGACGAGTGGCTGAAGGCGATGCGCGCGGCCCGGCCGTCGCGGGCGTTCGAGGTGATGCGCGAGACCGGCATGCTGGCGATCACGTGCCCCGAACTGCTCGAGGGCGTGGGCATGGCGCAGAACAAGTGGCACGCCTTCGACGTCTGGCGTCACGGCATGGCGTGTCTGGACGCCTGCACCGGGGATCCCGTGTTACGCATCGCGGCGTTGCTGCACGACGTCGGCAAGCCGCGCACCCGCGCCTTCAGCGACAAGACCAAGGACTGGACCTTCTACGACCACGACCGCATCGGGGCCGAGATCGCCGATCCGATCTGCCAGCGTTTGAAGTTCTCGACCGACGAACGGCAGCGCATCGTCGCCCTCGTGCGGCACCATCTGTTCCACTACGACCAGTGGACCGATGCCGCGGTCCGGCGCTGGATCCGCCGCGTCGGCCGCGAGCGCGTCGAAGACCTCTACGTCCTCGGCGAGGCCGACGTGCGCAGCAAGGCCGAGCGCATCGACGATGCCGATCTCCTGCCGCTGCAGCAGCTGCGCCTGCACGTCGAACGGGTGCTCGCGGCGGGTGCTGCGCTGTCGGTGAAGGACCTGGCGGTCGACGGCAACGACCTGATGCGCGAACTCGGGATGCGGCCCGGCCCGGCACTCGGTGATCTGCTCGAGTACCTGCTCGAGCAGGTGCTCGCCGAACCGGCGTGCAACGAACGGCCGCAGTTGCTCGCGCTCGCGCGTTCGTTCGCCGCCGGGCCGAAGTGACCTTGTCGCGCCGCGCGCGAACCGCTAAGCGACTGCCGATGCCAGAACTCCCGCCGGTCACGATCTACAGCGACGGAGCTTGTCTCGGTAACCCCGGGCCGGGCGGCTACGGCACGGTGCTGCTGTTCGGCGACCAGCGGCGCGAACTGTCCGCCGGCTACCGGCTGACGACGAACAACCGCATGGAACTGCTGGGGGCGATCGCCGGTCTCGAGGCGCTGACCCGTCCGTGCCGCGTCGAGCTGTGGTCCGATTCGCAGTACGTGGTCCACGCGATGACCAAGGGCTGGCTCGACGGCTGGCAGCGCCGCGGCTGGCGGACGGCGAAGAAGGAGCCGGTGGCCAACCAGGATCTCTGGCTGCGCATGCTGCGCGCGATCGGCGAGCATCAGGTCGATTGGCAGTGGGTGCGCGGGCACACCGGCAACGTCGAGAACGAGCGCTGCGACGTGTTGGCGATGACCGCGGCGAGCGGCGGGGGGCTGCTCGACGACGCCGGCTACCGGGCCTGAGCGTTCGCTCGACGAGGTGTCGGCGAAACCACGGCGCGTCGCCGCGGGTCTGCTAGCGCAGTGCCGCTGCCCGCACGTCAGCATCGATGCGGCCGCGCACGACCCCGAACCACTCGTCGGTCAGCGGCCGGCGGATCGCGACGCCTCGCACGATCCCCGCGCCGTCGACCAGCAGCAGGCGCGACGTTCCGCCGAACGTCGCGGTGAACGTCACTTCGCAGCCGGGTTCGCCGAGCCGGTTGTCGACCTCGCGCACGCGCACGGCGTCGACGGGCACCGCGTGCACGTAGATGCGATCGAGTTCCTGTCCGAGGCAGCTGAGTTCGGGCCACGCGAACATCGCCGCGCCGCGTTCGCGCAACACCGGTAGCGCCGCTCGCAGGTCGGCCTCGAGGGTCTCCTCGAGCCGGAAGTCGGTCGCCAGCACACCGACCGCGCCGGCCAGTGCCGTGCGCTCGGCGACGTCGCGCTGCTTCCAGGCGTAGCGCGTCGTCCAGATCTGGCTGGGCGCCAGCAGCACCGCGAACGCGGTCGCTGGCAGCAGCGCGCGCCACGGTCGGCCCGCGCGCGCGATCGTCGCGAGCAGGAGCCCGGTCCAGACCAGCATCGACCACGGCAGGTAGCGCTGCGAACTGATCTGTTCGGGGTGCTCGGCGAAGTAGTCGATGCGCAGCACGACCACGAGGCCGCCGACCAGGACCCCGAACCACGCCAAGCCCACGGCGAGCAGTTCCACGGCGTTCGCCGCGCCGCGGCGGCATCGCAGGGTCAGAACGACGAGCCAGAGCGATGCGACGATGCCGAGCGCGAGTGCCGGCCAGCGCGCCGCGAGGTGCGGGCCGAACTCGGCATATGCGGTGTCCGCGATCGGCTGCAGGAGTGTGCGCAGCCACTCGACGGGCTGGCGTGCCGCGTGGCTCGGGTCGAGCGCGGGGCTGAACGCCCACTGGGCCGGCGCGCCGATCCATCGCACCCACAGGTCGGCGCGGTCGGCGATGCTGGCGGTGATCCGCGTACTTTCGGTGCCCGAGGACCAGAGACCGGCGAGGGCGAGTGCGACGCCGCCGGCGAGTGGCGAATAGACGCGGAGCGGCGCTTTCTGCAGCCACAGCACCAGCGCGAAGGCCGGAAAGCACGCGAGCCCGCTGCCGAACGTGAACGTCGCCAGCAGCGCGCACACCGTCGCCACAACGCTGCCGCGCAGATCGGCTGCGCGCGCCAGCCGCTGCAGGCCCACGAGCAGCAGCAGGAGGATCAGGAACAGCGGGACCGATTCGTTGCCGTGTGCGAGCTTCCTGCCGTTGCCGAGCCAGAACAGGCCCACGGCGATCGCCAGGGCCGCGGCCGCGCGCTGGTCGCCGGCCAGGTCCCGCAGCCGCCGCAGCAGCACGAGGCCGACCAGGATCGCGAGCGCGCAGCCGGTGCCGATCTGCAGCCACTGGTTGGCGTGCAGCCACTCGAGTTCGGCGTAGCGCAGCAGGCTGGGCAGGACCTCGCGGTGGCCGTTGTCGCTGCCGAGCACGCTGTTCGGGAACGGCTCCGTGGCGAGTCGGACGAGGAAGCGCCAGGGATCCGCGTACGGCACGCGCGGCGACAGGAGCAGCATCATGAAGATGCCGAACGTCGCCCACGCCAGAGCGACGATCCACGCGCACCGTCGCCAGGCTCGACCGGCGCCGTCGGCTGGCGGGCTGTCGGTCACTGGATCGCGAACGTCAGGCCGCCGCTGGCCGTGTAGCCCTGCGGACCGCAGGCTGCATCGACGAACGCGAACTGGAACACGGCGCTGGCGCCGAGCAGACCGAGGTTGGTCGGGATCGGCAGGGTGAACCTCGCGTTGCCGAGCGCGTCGGTCGCGGGCACCAGCGTCGCCGTCGCCAGCAGCGTCGAGAGGTCGAGCGCGATGTCGACGCCGAAGACCTGCGGTTGGCCGGGCGGCGCCGTGGCACTCGCGGCGCCGACGATCGCCGCCGGGGAGGCCGACGGCAGCGGTCCGCGCACGCACCAGAGGGTGAACGAGGAGTTGCCCAGCGTCGCCAGGCTGCCGGTCAGCAAGGTCGGCTTGCGCGCACAGTTGCTCGTTTGGGCGCCGTTCTCGAACAGCAGCGCGAACGTCGCAGTCGTCGACGGCGTGCCGGTCACGAAGCTCGTCGTGCCGAACGGCGTGCCGACCACCGTGCCGTCCTCGGACGTGAACGTCCCGTCGAGCGGGAACACCAGCACCTGGCCCGGCATGTGCGTCAGCGCCAGGTCGCGCGTCGCCGCGATCTCACCCGCCGTGCGCGCCATCGGCCACACGCGGATCTCGTCGAGTCTGCCGTTCCACGCTTCGCGGCCAGGAGCGATCGGGTCGCCGTTGGCGAGCCGCAGCAGACCGCCGTTGTTCTGCACCTCGCTGAGCGGCGTGGTGAACGTCGCCACCTGCGCCCCGTTCTTGAACAGCCGGATCACCTGACCGTCCCAGCTGCCGGCGACGTGCGTCCAGTTCGCGAACTCGCCGGCGGCGAAGGTGTAGGTCGCCGCGAAGAGCTGGTTGCTCGCCGTGCGGACGATGAACTGCAGGTTGCGCGAGTTGTTGTTGCTCGCGCTCACGCGGAAGTTCCAGCTCTCCTGGTTGGGCGTGATGTTCTGACGCGCGATCGTCGGCCAGTAGTAGAAGCCGGTCGGAATCGTGCTGTCGTCGTAGGTGATCCAGGCTTCCACCGTGATGCCGGTCGGCGGGACCATGCGAGCGTCGAACGGGAACTCGACGCCGCCGTCGATGCCGATCGTGGTCTGGAGAGCCTGGTTCTGGGCGACCGCCATCGGCAGGGCCGCGGCGACGAGAAAGGAGGCGGCAAGGGTGCGCATCATGGTCGCGGGATCCTACCAGCCCGACGTACGTGTTCAGCGCACGCGCACCAGCCGCTCGCGCGGGGCGGCCAGTGCGACGAGATGCGGCTGCAGGTCGTCGAGGAAACGATGGCCGTCGACGTAGTAGCCGGCGGTCGGCTGCAGTCCCGGGACGCGGGCGCAGAACCAGCGGTTCAGGCATTCGACCATCAGTTCGCGCAGGTACTTCGCGAAGCAGCTCGCGAGCGCGGTCGGGAACGCGCGGTCCTCGCCGCGCTCGGCGAAGGTGATCGCAATGTCGCCGCCCGGTCGGTGCAGGCGGTACTGCGACTGCCCTTCCCGCTCGAGCAGGGTCTCGACGCGCGCGTCGGGACAGAGCCGGCGCAGGTCGCCGGCGTAGTGCATGCGGCCGCCGCAACGGTCGGCGACGACGTGCCCGCCATGTCCATCGGGTACCTGCCGCAGCAGCCGGCCGAGCACTTCGGCGTAGGCCTGGAAGTGGGCACGGCTCTTGTTGTCGGTGTCGGCGATCCAGGCGTTCCACTCCTCGACGTCGACCGGCCGCACGGCGATGTCCAGCACCTGCATGTCGGCCTGGCGCAGCGCGCGGGCGACCAGTTCGCCCTGCAACGTGAGCCAATCGGCGTCGGCGTGCAGCGGCAACCGCAGCGCCAGATCCTCGTACCACGGACAGCGCGCGAGGCGTTCGACGTCGGCGCCGAGTTGCGTCAACCAATCGCCGAGCGTCGCCGGCAGTTCGCCGTGCCGAGCCGCCCAGAAGCCCAGCGCCGTCTCCTCGAGGTGGCGCAAGCCGTGCGGCCCCTGGTTCACCTTCTTGCTGTCGGCGACGCGCAGCTTGCCCTTCTCGGTCTTGCGGCGCGACACGTACGCGCGCAGCACGCGCCACGGGTCCTGGCCCTCGGGCCCGAGCATCGCCACGCCGCCGACGACGAGCGGCCCGAGGATCGGCCCGAGGCCCGCTTCGTCGAGACCGGCGAGGAAGTTCATCCGCGCGCACGTCACCGCGCCGCCGCTCGGCGGTCAAGCATCGTTGCCAAGGGTCGTGCCGGGCCCGCGCGAGCCAGGGGGCGCTGGCGGCCGATAGCAGCGCGGAGGCCACCCATGGAAGTGCTGCTCGTCGAAAAGGACCCGCTGGTTCGCGATCAGGTGAAGGTCGCGCTGCAGCAGTTCCATGAGTTCCACGTCACCGTCGGCACCGGGCTCGCCGGCATCAACGAACTGCGCGGCCACGTGTTCGACTGCCTGTTCCTCGGCGTCGATCCGCGCGAGAAGGACACCGTCAAGCTGCTGCACCACCTGCGCTCGTTCGACACCACGACCGAGCTGTTCGTGCTGACCGACTCGCGCAACGTGCGCGACATGGCCGTCGACAAGAGCAAGTACAACATCCACTCGTTCGTGCAGACGCCGATCGTCGTGCGCGAACTGTTCGGCACGCTCGGGCGCTTCCTCGAGCGGCGCACCGAGCGGCAGAACACGTCGCTGCGCAAGAACTCCCGCCCCGTCGGGCCGGGCGCCAAGCGCTCCTGAGGCGCGCGCTTGCCAGCGCAGCGTGCCGGCGGTTCGCTAGCCGCCGATGGCCGAACCGTCGTCGTCCGCCCCGGTGGGGCGCCCGCGCACCAATCTGTGGCTCGAGTCGCGCTACCGCAAGCTGCGGCGTGGCCTGCCGCAGACGGTGTTCTTCTGTCCACGCTGCAAGGGCGATCGCCGGCGCGCTCGTGACTGCACCGAGTGCGGGGGCTACGGCAAGCTGACCAAGGAGTCGGTGCAGGAGTTGATCGCGCGGCGTCTGCTGCCGGCGATGCAGGCGAAGGGCGGGCGATTCCACGGGGCTGGTCGCGAGGACATCGACGTGCTGATGCTCGGCCGCGGTCGGCCGTTCGTGTTCGAAGTCGTCGGGGCGCGCAATCCCGCCGTCGACCTCGAGGCGCTGCGCGCCGAGATCGTCGCGCGCGCCGAGGGTGCGATCGAACTGGCGCCGTTCGTGCCGGTGCCGCGCGCCCGCGTCGCCTACTGGAAGGAGACGCACTTCGACAAGATCTACCGGGCCGAGGTCGCGCTCGAAGGCGTGCCGACCGAGGCGGCCCTGGCGGCCGCGCGCGCGTTCGCGGGCAACGTCGTGCAGCGCACGCCGCAGCGCGTCGCGCACCGGCGCGCCGACCTCGACCGCGAACGTTCGCTGCAGGTGCTCGGTCTGCGAGCACTGCCCGATGGCGCGCTGGAGGCACGGCTGCGCTGCCAGCACGGCACCTACGTCAAGGAGTGGATCTCGGGCGACGACGGCCGCACGTCGCCGTCGCTCGCGTCGTTGCTCGGCGTGCCGGCGCGCTGCCGGCTGCTCGACGTCGAGGAGATCCTCACCGACGATGCTGTCGCTCCGGCCGACCCCGTCGATGCCGCTGCGCGGCCGGTCACCGAGGGCTGACGTGGGCGAGCCCGCGCCGCCGAACCTGCCGCTGCTGCGGTTGCGCGCCGCGCACGCCGACGTCGTGCGGCCGCTGCTCGAGCGGGATCCGGCGTGGGGGCACGCGATGCCGGCGAACGCGCGAGTCGACGGCGAGCGCGCGCTGCTCTGCTACCGCCTCGCGCCGGAGTCGTTCTGGCTGCAGGTGCACTGGCGGTGGCGCGGTGCTTCGTGGGAAGAGCGCGACGTCGAGGTCGTGGTCGGCTCGACCGTGGCGCTGCGCCTGGTGCTCGACGACGTGGCGCCCGGTCTCGTCACGGACCTGCTGGGACTCGTGCCGACGCGCGCGTTCGGCAAGGGCGACAGCGGGCCACTGACGACGACGGTGCGCGACGAAGGCCTGTGGATCCACGAAGTGATGCCGGGCGCGTTCTGCTCGCCGGAGGAGAAGGTGCAGGAACTGCTGGCGCTGCTGCGGGCAGCGGTGCGTTGGCGCGACGTGATCGGGCATCGCGGCGTGCGATGGGCGGGCGTCACCGTGAAGCTCCGCGCGCCGCTCGAGCGGCCGCCGGCGTTCGCGCTCGAGCCGCGGGTGCTCGAGGACCTGGTCGGGCTCTCGCTGGCGCTCGATCTCGAGTGTGCGGCCGGCTGACGCCGGGCGTCACAGCGACTGCAGGAACGCGACCAGCGCGCGCCGCTCGGCGTCCGAGAGGTCCAGCGGCCGCACCTTCGCATCGAGCTGCGGATGCGCGTTGCCGCCGCGCGCGTAGAACGCGACCACCTCGTCGAGCGTGCGCAGCGAACCGTCGTGCATGTACGGCGCGGTGAAGCGCAGCCCGCGCAGCGTCGGCGTCTTCCAGCGACCGGTGTCGGCCGCATCGCCGGTCACCGCCGCGCGGCCCGCTTGCTGCTTGCCGTCGACGATGCCCACGCCCGTCGCGTGGAAGCCCTCGTCGGTGAACAGCGGCGGCACGTGGCACTTCCAGCACGCGCCCTTGCTCTCGAACAGCCACTGGCCGTGGCGTTGCTCGGCGGTCATCGCTTGGGCGTCGCCGGCGAGGAAACGGTCGTACGGCGCGTCGCCGGCGACGATGCCGCGCACGAACGTCGCGAGCGACTGCTGCAGCGCCTGCTCGTCGGCCGCGCGGCCGAACGCGGCGTCGAAACGCGCGCGCCAGGCCGGATCGCCGTTCAGGCGCGCGAGCGCCTCGGCCACCGAGCTGCCCATCTCGCGCGGGTCGGCGATCGGCTCGAGCACGAAGGCCTCGAGCGTCGGTGAGGCGCCATCCCACCGCTGGCGCGTGCCGTAGCCGCGGTTCCACAACGCTGGTGCGTGGCGCAGCGCCCGCTGCCCGGCGATGCCCGGCGGCAGCGGGTCGCGATGGGCGAAGCCGTCGGCCGCCGGGTGGCAACTCGTGCACGACACCGTGCCGTCGCGGCTCAGGACGCCGTCGTGGAACAGCGCGCGGCCGAGATCGAACATCGCCGCCGTGGGTTCGTAGCCGTCCGGCTTCGGCATCGGCGGCAGCCCTTTCGGTGGCTGCTGCAGGAACACGAACGCCGGCTCGGGCGGCGTGAAGCGCGGCGGCGTCGGTTCCTGCGCGGGCAGCGCGGCGACGACCAGGGCGAACAGGGCGGCCCGCACGTTCCGCCTTCAGTCCACGCCGAACGACCAGCTCGTCTGGGTGCGGTACTGCTGGCCGGGTTCGAGGATGGTGTTCGGAAACGACGGCTGGTTGACGCTGTCGGGGTAGTGCTGCGTCTCGAGGCAGACAGCGCTGCGCTGTGCGTAGGCCTTGCCCCCCTTGCCGCGTTGCCCGTGCAGCCAGTTGCCGCTGTAGACCTGCAGTGCTGGCTCGCCGGTGCGGATCGTGAGGTGGCGCCCGCTCGCCGGGCTGAAGAGCTTCGCGACGACGCCGTCGGTGGCGCGCAGCACGTAGTTGTGGTCGTAGCCCTTCGCCGGGCCGTCGCTGAGCTGGTCGATGCGCAGGCCGATCGGCAGCGCCTTCGTGAAGTCGAGCGGGCCGCCGCGCACGTCGGCGAGCGCCCCGGTCGGGATCAGGGTGTCGTCGCACGGCGTGTAGCGATCCGCGGCGATCCACAGTTCGTGGTCGAGCACCGTCGCAGCACCAGCACCGCTGAGGTTCCAGTAGGCGTGGTTGGTCAGGTTGACCGGCGTGCGGCGGTCGGTGCGGGCCTCCATCACGATCGACAACGTCGGGCCGGGCACGGGGCTGAGCCAGTAGGTGACGGTGACGTCGAGGTTGCCGGGGTAACCCTCCTCGCCGTCGAGGCTGCGGTAGGTGAAGCGCACGCCCGGGACTCCCGGCGAGCCGACGGGCTCGGCGTTCCAGAACACCTTGTCGAGGCTGCGGGTCGCGCCACCGTGCAGGTGGTTGGGCCCGTTGTTCACGGCGAGTTGGTAGTCGCGGCCGTCGAGGGTGAAGCGGCCCTTGGCGATGCGGTTGCAGACGCGGCCGGTGGTGCAGCCGAAGTACTGGTTGTCGGCCGACTGGTAGCCCGTCACGTCGTCGAAGCCGAGCACCACGTCGTCGACGAACCCGGCGCGGTCGGGCGTGCGAACGGCGACCAGCGTGGCGCCGTAGTCGGTGACGTCGACCTCGAGGCCGGGGATGCGCAGGGTCCAGAGGCGCGCGGGGCGGCCGTTCTTGGCTTCGCCGAACCAGCGCGAGGTGGCGGTGAGGGGGGCTTCGCTCATCGAGGTGCAGGCGGAGAGGGCGAGCGCGCCGAGCGCGGCGAGCAGAGCGGTCTTCATGGCGCGCGGCAGGCTACTGCGCTCGTTCGAGGCAGGCCACGGCTTCGACGAGGGCGGTCTGCGGGAACATGTCGAACGGCGTCACCGCGCGCGTCGTGAACCCCGCATCGCGCAGCAGCACCAGATCCCGCTGCAGCGTCTTCGGCTCGCACGACACGTAGGCGAGCTTGCGCAGCGCCAGCGTGCGCAGCTCGGCGACCACTTCCGGCGTGAGCCCGGCGCGCGGCGGGTCCATCACGACCAGCGACGGCTTCGGCAGCTCGCCCGAGCGGCACGCGCGCAGCCAGCCGTCGACCTGCCCGCAACGGAAGGTCGTGTTGGCGAGCCCGTTCGCCTGCGCCGAGGCGCGCGCGTCGTCGACCGCAGCCCCGTGCAGCTCGATGCCGACCGCGTGCCGCGCGCGCTGCGCCAGCGGCAGCGTCAACAGCCCGACGCCGCAGTAGAGGTCGGCCACCACGTCGTCGTTGCCGGGGCGCAGCCAGCTGCTGACGTGGTGGATCAACTGCTCGGCCATGCGCGGCGACGTCTGGAAGAACGAACTCGGCGAGATGCGGTAGCTGATCCCCACGAGCTGTTCGTGGATGAACGGGCGGCCGCTGACGAACGTCGTGTGCTTGCCGAGCAGCTTCGCCGGGTCGCCGTCGTTGTGGTTGACGCTGATCGACGACGCACCGGCCGCGTGCAGGTCGTCGAGGATCGTCTCGAGGCCGGGGATGCGCGGCTCGATGGCGACGAGCACGAGGTGCGACTCGCCGGTCGTCGTCGTGCGCACGAGCACGCTGCGCAGCAGTTCCTTCGGCGCGAACCACGGATCCCACGCGCGATGGCCGAGGCGGTCGAGCAGCGCCACCGTCTCCTGCACCAGGTCCCACGCCACGGCGTCGCTCGCCGGGCACTCGGTGACGAGTTCGAGCTCGGGCGAACGGGCGCGATGCAGGCCGCCCGCGAGTCGCCCGCGTGCGTCGTGCATCAGGTGCACGACGACCTTGTGTCGTTCGCCGTACGGACCCGCCGCCGGCACGGTGGGCGCGACCTGGACGGTGCCGGGCCCGAGCGCCCAGTCGAGGTCCTTCTGCAGGCGCTGCTGCTTGCTGCGCAGTTGCCCGTCGTAGGTCTGGTGCTGGCGGTGGCAGCCGCCGCAGGCGAGGAAGTGCGCGCAGCGCGGCACGACCCGTTCGTCGCTCGCGGTCTCGACCGCGACCAGCGTCCCGCGCCCGAACTTGCGCGCCGCCGAGGTGACGTCGATGGTCACGCGTTCGCCGGGCAGCACGCCGGGCACGAACAGCACGTAGTCGTCGAGCCGCGCGATGCCGTCGGGTCCGTCGCCGAAGCCGTGCACGTCGACGGTCAGGCGATCGCCGCGAGCGACCGGAGCAGGACGACGATCGGGCATCGGGTGGTTGGGGGAGCGGCGAGGCCGCAGTGCACGAACGTAGTCGGAACTGCCCCAAACCGGCTATCGCGACTGGCGCGTCCGCAGCGGCGGAACGCGTGCATGCGTCGACGACGGCCAGCACCTGCTGCCGGACCGTGCCGACGCGCGCTCGCGCAGTGGGCGCCTCCGCCACGCTGCGCGTTACCGCTCTCCCGCGCGCGGCTACAGTTCGCCGCCATGGCACATGCGACCTCGCCGGGAATCCTGGGCATCGGCCTGCTCGCAGTCCTCACCGCCGCCGTGCCAGCCCAGGGCAAGGCCGCCGGCGTGAACGAACTGGTGGCCCGCATCGCGGCTGCCACCGGCCCCGAACGCGACCTCGCGGCCCAGGAACTGGCGGCCCTCGGCACGAAGGCCGTGCCTGGGTTGAAGCGCATCCTCGAAGACGGCGAAGACGCGCAGCGCATCGCCGCCCTGATCGGCATCGGCAAGATGGGCAAGGCCGCGGAGCCGCTGGCGCCGGCGATGAGCAAGCTCTGGTTGCTCGAACGCGCGAGCCTGTCGGATGCGATCGAACACGCGTTCGTCGGTCTCGGCGCCGTCGGCGCGCCCGAACTCGCCCGCTGCATCGGTGAGTTCGGCATCCAGATCGCCGCCTGCCAGGCTCTGGAGAAGATCGGGCCGGCGGGCAAGCCGGCGGTGCCGGCGCTGTGCAAGCTGCTGGCGACGCGCACGCACGGCGCCCACCGTGCGGCGGCGCCGCTCGGCGCGATCCGCGATCCGGCGGCGCTGCCGTTCTTGACGAAGGCGGTCACCGAAGGGGCCGAGAACCCGCGCGGTTGCGACTCGTACAAGGTCGCGAACGCCGCCCAGGCCCTCGGGCGCTTTGGCCCCGCGGCGGCGGCGGCCGTGCCGGCGTTGGTGAAGGTGATGCAGGCCGAAGGCGAAGCCGGGACGGCGATGAGCGACCGCGCCGCCTCGGCACTCGGCGACATCGGCGTGCGCAGCGAGCCGGTGCTCGCCGCGCTGCGCGACGTTGCCACGAAGCGCACGGGCGACGTGCAGAAGGCTGCGCGGGACAGCCTCGAGGTTCTCGAGTGCGCGGCCGGGGCGAGCGACGGCACCATCGCGCGCGCCATCTGCCACGCCAGTTCCGACCTGCGCCTGCTCGGCCTGCAGCGCGCCGTCGAACGCGGCGCGAGCGGCCAGCAACTCGTGCGTTCGATCGTCTGGTGCTACGAACACACCGACGACGTCGCCGTGCGCATGGCTTCGATCGCGGCCCTCGGCGCGATCGGCGTGAGCGACGAACACGTCAGCCGCGTGCTCGATGCAGCGTGCCGGCACGCCGATGAGAAGCTCGCCGCCGCCGCGCAGGGCGTGCGCGCGAAGCTCGCCGCCAAGGGCTAGGAAGGGCTGCGTGCGGCCGCCGGCGCCGCGCGTGTTCGCGGCAGTGCGTCGAGGCGCAGCGTGTGGCTCGCCGGCCTCGCGAGTGCAGCGGCCACGGGAGGCGAACGTCGAAGGCCGCCCGCTCGACGCGACGGGCCAGCATCGGCAAGATGGTCGCGGGTGGCGGATGGTCTGGGGCAGCGGCTTGCCAAGCCAATCCGACCCGCCTCGACTCGCCTGCAGGTGGTCCTCCCATCATGAAGCGCCTCCGCCTGCTCCTGTTCGCCGTGCTCGTGGCCCTGGTCGCCACCGAGCTCGTGCTCCAGGTGGGCTACCTGGCGGTCTGGGCGCTCGGTTCGCGGCACGAGTCGTCCGCCACGACGGCCTCCGGCCCGGTGATCCTCTGCCTGGGCGACTCGTTCACCTATGGCATGGGCTCGTCGAGCCCGGCCAAGTCGTACCCGGCCCAGTTGGAGCAACGGCTGCGGGCCGACGGCCTCGAAGTCCGGGTCGAGAACCGCGGTTGGCCTGGCCGCAACTCGCGTGAGGTGCTGGAAGCGCTGGACGGCCTGCTGGTCACCCTGCAGCCCGAGGTCGTCTGCATCACCGTTGGTGTCAACGACTCGTGGACGAGGCCGGAACGGTTGCAGCTGCCGGCCGCACTGCCCTCCGCCGCGGACGTCACGTCGACGGGGCGCGAGTACGTGTGGACCTTCCGCACCTGGCGGTTGCTGCAGACATTCCGCGCGCGGAACCCGTTTCGTGACCAGCGCACCGCCGATTCGGGAGGCGATGCTGCAGGCGCGGAAACCGAAGAGCCGGCGGTCGTGGTTGGCCGGTGGCGCGCCGCGGGTGCGGACTTCCGGTGCACGCTCGACAAGGGCGGCACAGGCAAGCTTGGCCCCAACGACATGCGCTGGTCGGTGCGCGGCGAACACATCACCTTCACGCCGGAGGGAGCACCGCCGATCGCGGGCACCTGGCGTCTCGACGAGGGTGTTCTCCTGCTGTCGTGGGCCGACCAGCAGGTGCGGCTGATCCGCGAGGACATCGTCGAGAAGCCGGCGAGTCCCGTGGCGGACGGCCACCAGGCGATGGCGGCGTCCGACTGGGCGGGGGCGTTGGCGGCGTTCGAGAAGAGCATCCAGGCGGCAAAACCGGGCGATGCCAGCCTGCCCGGTCTGCACGCCGCCCTGGCGCAGTGTTACCAGGCGCTGGGTCGATCGGAGGAGGCGCGCGCCGAGCTCGCGACCGTTCGCACGTTCGCCGCCGAACGCGGGGACATCGGCGCCAAGGAGGCGCTGGCCACTGCGCTGACCGCCTGCGGCCATGTGGAGGAGGCCGATGCAGCGACCGAGCAGGCGATCGCCGCGGGCTCTCGCACTCCGAGCCTGTGGGTGCAGTACGCGCAGTTGGTCGAGAAGCGCGGCGACATCGACGCTGCCCGCAACGCGATCGATACGGCGATCGAGCTCGCGGTTGCCGCCCAGTGGAACCCTATGGCGGTGCTCTACCGCACCAAGGCGCGCCTGAGCCGAAACTCGACCGACTTCGTTGGCTACGCGGGTGCCATTGTCGACGCGCACATGCTGGACGGCAATCGTGGCCTGACCCGGCAACAGTTGGGCAACTGGCAAGCACCGACGGAAGCCAGAGTCGCAGCCATGCAGCGCGCATGCGCCGACCGCAAGCTCACGGACGACGACGCCAGGACTTTGCTGACCTTGCTGCGCGAGACGATGGGCGAAGGCACCGAGGCGTGGCACCAGACGTTGCGCGATCACCTGCAGCAGGCGATCCGCCGCTGCCGCGAGGTGGGAGCGAAGCCGGTGCTCGGCACGCATCCCTTGGTGGTCGGTTACCGCGAGATGCTGCGCCAGCTGGCTGAGGACGAGGGAGTGCCGCTCGTCGAGAACGACATGGCGTTCGCCGGCATTCGCACGAAGGAACCAGGGCGTGTGCTCAACGTCGCCGACGGCCACTGCAACGACGACGGCTACGGGGTCATGGCGCAGGGCTTCGCCGCAGCCATCCGCGGGCTCCTCGCGGCCGGCAGGCGCTGAGAGGTTCTCCGCAGCCGTGCCCGCGCTACCGTGCCGGCTCCCGGAGGTCCCATGCGCAACCTGCTGCTGTCTGCCCTGCTGGCCCTGCCCTCTGCTGTCGCCGCCCAGGATCCGTCCCCGCCGCCGACCGTCGCCACCCTGCAGAGCGAGTTCGACAAGGCGCTGCGTGCGTGGGCCGACGCCAACAACGCCGCGCGGGCGGCGGGCGACCAGGCTGCACAGGAACGGTTGCGCGCGGAGCGTCCCGAGGTGCCGTTCGCAGCCCGCTTCGCGGCGGCCGCGGCGCGCCTCGCCGGCAAGGAGGAAGCGGTGCCGTACCTCGTGTGGGTGGTGCAGAGCGGTGACGACGCGCAGGCGGTCACCGCGATGACGACGCTGATGGAACACCACGTCGCGAGCCCGGCGGTCCGGCTCGCCGTCGCGCGCATCGGCGGCCGGAAGCAGGACTTCGGCGCCGACCGCTCGCTGCGCTGGCTCGACCGCGTGCTCGCACACAACCGCGACCCGCACGTCCTGGCGCAGGCGCACTTCACGCGCGCCGCGATGCACGTCGGCACGCGTGCGGTGGCCACCAGCGACGAGCTGCGCCGCGAAGCGCTCGCGCACCTGGCGAAGGCGCGCGAGCAGCTCGACGCAGTGCCGAAGGACGCGGCGCGCTCGTTGGTCGGCCTCGTCGACCGTCTGCGCGACGAAGCCGAGCGCCTCGAGCCCGGGCTGCCAGCACCCGAGATCGACGGCAAGGACCTCGACGGCGTGCCGTTCCGCCTCTCGGACTACCGCGGCAAGGTGGTCCTGCTCGACTTCTGGGGAGACTGGTGAGGGCCCTGCCGGGCGATGTACCCGCACGAGCGGTCGCTCGTGGCTGAACTGAAGGACAAGCCGTTCGCGATCGTTGGCGTCAACAGCGACGAGGATCTCGAGAAGCTCGCGCCGCGGCTCGCCGCCGAACAGATCACGTGGCGCAGCTTCTGGAACGGCGCGGGCGGCACCGACGGCCCGATCAGCAAGGCGTGGCACGTGTCGGGCTGGCCGACGGTCTACGTGATCGATCACGAAGGCGTGATCCGGCACAAGGGCCACGGCGGTGCTGGCATGGACGAGGCGTTGCGCGCATGCCTGGTGCGCGCCGAGGCGGCGCTGCGCGCGAAGTGACGCGACGACGTGCGGGTCGCTTCCGCTCGATCTGCCGTCGATGGGTGGTCGATCTCGGCAGTCCGGCAATCGCGGACCGCAGAGCCCCGCGGGCGACTAGCTCAGGCCAGGATCTCGCGCACCACCCGGCCCGCGACGTCGGTCAGCCGGTGATCGCGGCCTTGGTGGCGGTGGGTGAGCCGCTCGTGGTCGAAGCCGAGCAGGTGCAGCATGGTG
Organism: uncultured bacterium; assembly: GCA_937952215.1. GTDB lineage: Bacteria > Planctomycetota > UBA1135 > UBA1135 > UBA2386 > UBA2386. The sequence continues at coordinate 2,054 of CALFZH010000021.1, read as the reverse complement.
GCGTGCAGGTCGGCGACCTCGATCGGCCGCTCGACCACTGCGTAGCCGAGGTCATCGGTGGCGCCGAGCACAGTGCCGCCGCGTACGCCGCCGCCGGCCATCCACACCGAAAACGCCTTGCCGTGGTGATCGCGGCCGTAGCGGTCGCCGGCCTGGCCGCCCTGGTTCATCGGCGTGCGGCCGAACTCGCCAGCGAACACCACCAGCGTCTCGTCGAGCAGGCCGCGCGCCGCGAGGTCCTGCAGCAGCGCGCCGATCGGCTGGTCGACTTCGCCGGCCTTCTTGCGCAGACCGCGCACCAGCTGGGCGTGGTGGTCCCAGCCGACGTCGAACAGCTGCACGAAGCGCACGCCGCGCTCGACCAGCCGTCGAGCCAGCAGGCAGTTGCGGGCGAAGCTGCCGGGGCGGTCCACGTCGGGGCCATAGAGCTGCCGCGCGGCGGCCGACTCACCGCTCAGATCGAGCGTCTCGGGCACCTCGACCTGCATGCGGAAGGCCAGTTCGTAGGCGGCGATCCGGGTGTCGATCGCCGGGTCGCCGACTGCGTCGCGCTGACGGCGGTCGAGTGCGTGCAGGGCGTCGAGCTGTTCGCGGCGCGCGGCCCGCGACGTCTCGGCCGGGTCGGTCAGGAAGCGCACCGGCTCGCTGCCGCTGAGGAACTGCACGCCTTGGAAGTGGCCCGGCAGAAAGCCGGCGCCCCACTGGTGGGCCGGCGGTGGCGGCTCGCCCGGGCTCATCCCCGAGGCCAGCACCGTGTAGGTCGGCAAGTCGCGGTTCTGGCTGCCGAGGCCGTAGGCGATCCAGGCGCCGCAGCTTGGTCGGCCGAGCAGGCTGTTGCCCGAGAGCAGGTGCGACACCGCGGGCGGGTGGTTGATCACCGGCGTGTGCATCGAGCGGATCAGCGCGATGCGGTCGGCTTGCCGGCCGAGGTTCGGCAGCAACTCGCTGAGTCGCATGCCGCAGCGACCGTGCGGTGCGAAGCGGAAGCGCGAGCCCGCGCAGACCAGCGCGCTGCCCTTCAGCTGGTCGACGGCCTGACCCTGCACCAGGCTCGCCGGCATCGGCTGGCCGTCCATGGCCTGCAGCCGCGGCTTCTCGTCGAACAGGTCGAGTTGCGACGGCGCCCCCTGCATGCACAGGAAGATCACTGCCTTGGCGCGCGGTGCGAAGTGTGGTCGCCCGGGCTCGGTGGTTTCGGTGCCGACCGCCCGCAGGGCCAGTGCACCCAGGCAGCCCGCACTGCCGCGCAAGAACCCGCGGCGGCTCACTCTCTCCCACATGGATGTCGTCATGCGCGTCAGCTACGGGTCAGGGTGGCGTCGAGGTTGAGCAGGACCGCGGTCACCGCGGTCCAGGCGGTGAGTTCATCGGCGCAGCGGCCACGCTGGCGCCGCAGCAGCCCGCCGAGCACGTGCAGTTCGTCGGCCGCGGGGCGTCGCGCGGTGCAGCGGTGGAAGCCGTCGGTGAGTCGCGCCGTGTCGTCGCCCGGGCTCGCGAGCAGTTGCGCCGCCAAGCCTGCCGCTGCGGCGTGGAAGTTGGGGTCGTTGAACAGCGCCAGCGCCTGCAGCGGCGTGGTCGTCTGCGTGCGCCGCGGCATGCACACCTCGCGCGGCGGCAGATCGAACAGGGCGAAGGTGGTGAAGGGCACGCTGCGGTTGGCCTGCACGTAGAGGCCGCGGCGGTGGCGGTCGCGCTCCGGCGACAGCTCCTCCCACAGGTCTGCGGGTTGCCATGGCCGCACGCTCTTGCCGCCAACTCGCCGGTCGAGCAGGCCGCCGAGCAGCAGCGCCTGGTCGCGTAGCGCCTCGGCGTCGAGCCGCCAGCGGCTCGCGCGAGCCAGTCGAGCAGTTCGGGATGGCTCGGCGCTTCGCCGCGGTTGCCGAAGTCGTCGACGGTCTCGACCAGCCCGTGGCCGAAGCACAACCGCCACAGCCGGTTCGCGGCCACGCGCCAGACCAGCGGGTGGTCGCGGCGCACCAGCCACTGCGCCAGGCCCAGGCGGTTCGCCGGCGCGTCGGGCGGCAGCGCGCCGAGCGACGCTGGCACGGCGGGGG
>CALFZH010000020.1:0-138301 GCA_937952215.1 uncultured bacterium | reverse complement strand
CCGCCTGCCGCAGCAGCGGCTCGCTTTCGACGCGGCAGCCCAGTTCGAGCAGGAGACACCCGAACCAGTGTTGGTCCGTCGGCGCCGTCAGTGGCTCCGTGCGCGCCCGCATCGCCTGCACGTCCGGTCGCGCCTGCACGCACCGGGCCAGGAACGCGACGAGCTCCGGTGGATCCTGCGGCCCCGGCCGCGCCGCGTAGCACCGGCCGCCGGCGTCGAGCACGGCGATGCCCATGCCCTCGCCGCCGCCGATCCACGCGCGGTAGAGGTCGCTGCGCTCGGCCCCGTCGGCGATCACCCCGAGGAACCCGCCCGCCGCCAGTGCCGTGACCACCGCCGGTTCCTGCAGCGAACGCTCCATGCGGTCCGAAGCCTCACGACCGCGCAGCGCGAAGTACACCACGACTTCGCGTGGCTCGGTCCGCGCCGACGCGAGCGCTGCGGCGACATCTTCGCGCCACGCTGGTGCTACCGCGCATCCCGCCAGCAGCGCGAGGCACGCAGCGAGTGGCACGCGTGCGTTCACTTGCCGGCCTTCTCGCCGCACCAACGGTCGAGCCAGCCGAAGAACTCACGCTGCCACAGCACGCCGTTCTGCGCCTGCAGGATCCAGTGCCCTTCGTCGGGGAACATCAGCAGGCGGCTCGGCACGCCTTGCAGTTGCGCGGCGGTGAACGCCTGCAGCCCCTGGTCGTACGGCACCCGGTAGTCCTTCTCGCCGTGGATGACCAGCAGCGGCGTCTTCCAGTTCTGCACGTAGCGATGCGGCGAGTGCCGCCGGTAGATCTCGGCGGTCTCCGGCGAGCGCCAGTACGGACCCCCGAGGTCCCAGTCGACGAAGAACAGTTCCTCGGTCGCGAGGTACATGCTCTCTAGGTTGAAGACGCCGCAGTGCGAGATCATCGCCGCGAAGCGATCGCCGGCGTTGCCCATCAGCCAGTAGACCGTGTAGCCGCCGAACGACGCGCCGACTGCGGCCGAGCGCGCCTTGTCGACGTACGGGCGGCCCTGCATCGCATCGCTGACCGAGAGCAGGTCCTGCATCGCCTGCCCGCCCCAATCCTTGCTGATCTGGTCGTTCCACGCCTGGCCGAAGCCGGGCAGGCCGCGGCGGTTCACGGCCGCGACCACGTAGCCCTTCGCGGCCATCAGGTGGAAGTTCCAGCGGAACGAGAACGACTGCCCCACCATCGATTGCGGCCCGCCCTGGCAGTAGAGCACGAACGGGTACTTCTTCGCGGGGTCGAAGCCCGGCGGCTTCACGATCCACGCGTGCACCTTCTTGCCGTCGGTGGTGTCGAACCACTCACCGTCGATCGCCGGCAGCACGAGCTGCGCGAACGCCGCACCGTTGACGTCGGTCAACGCGGTGACCGCGCCGCTCGCCGGATCGATGCGGACGACCTCGTTCGGCCGCTCCATCGTGGCGCGCAGCGCGTAGAGCACGCTGCCGTCGGCGGCGACCTGCAGCCCGGACAACGCGTGCCGACCCTTCGTCACCGGCGTCGCCTTCGGCTGCTCGAGGGACGTCGTGAAGATCTGCGTCGTGCCCTCGGTCTCGACCGTGAAGTACAGGCGGCGGCTGTCGGCGGTCCATCGCACCTCGTGCGCGCTGGCGTCGAAGTCCGGCAGCAGTTCGGTGTTCTTGCCGGTGGCGCGCTCGTGCAGCATCAACCGGAGCTTGTCGGCCTCGAACCCGGCCCGCGCCATGCTGCCGAACGCGATCCACCGGCCGTCCGGCGAGTAGACCGGGTCCTGGTCGTAGCCCGGCATGCCGGGAGTGAGGCTGCGCGACTCGCCGCCGTCGACCGGCACCACCCACAGGCTGCTGTCGGTGCTCGCTTCGGGGTTGGGCACCCGCCGCGCCGTGTAGCACAGCTCCTTGCCGTCGGGCGACCACGCGATCTGCTCGCCGCCGCCGAACGGCGGCAGCGGCGTGTGCACACGTTCTCCGGCCAGCAGATCGACCGCGCTGCGCTGCCCGATCGGCTGCACGAACAGATGGCTGTAGCTCCCGTCGGCCCAGGTGTCCCAGTGGCGCACCATCAGGTCCTCGTAGGCGCGCGCGTTCGCCTGCGGCAGGTCGGGGTGCGCCTTCGTCACCGGCGCGTCGACAGCGACGTTCGCCGTGAACGCGATGCGGTCCCCCGCCGGCGACACCAGCAGATTCTGCGCGCCCGCCAGCACGCTGGTCGTGATCACCGGCCCGTCGAGCAGCGGCTGCACGACGACGCCGTCCTTGCCGACGAACGCGTAGACCGCGCCGCTCGGCAGCCACCGCGGCGAGTGGCCGTCGGCGACCGCACTCGGCTCGCTGCCCGGCTTCGTCGGCAGCATCCAGATCGTCGCCTTGCTGCGGTTGGCGGCGAGGTCGGGCGTGCGCACCACGTAGAGCAGGTGGCGACCGTCGGGTGAGAGGGCGAGTTCGCCGACGCGCTGCAACTGCGCGAGTGTTTCGGGCGTCAGCCGCTGCTGGGCAACGGCGGCGGCGACCAGGACGGAGGCAACGGCGGCAACGCGAACGGCGGAACGCATCCCGGCGATCATCGCGACGACGTGTCGTTGGCGCCACGACGGTGCGCGCGGAAGAACCCGGCCCGGCCACAGATCGAAGGGCCATGCATCGCATCGCACCACCACCGCAGGCCTCGGCGCGGTCCACCCACCGCAGTGGCACCGCCGCCGGCTTCACCCTGGTCGAGATCATGGTCGTCATCGTGATCCTCGGCCTGCTCGCCGGGCTCGTCGTGCAGAGCGTCGTTCCCGCCGGCGACGCCGCCCGCAACGAGACCGCGCGGACGAACTGCGTGACGATCGCCGGGGCGGTCAAGCTGTACCGCACCAGCAAGGGCCGCTTGCCCGACAGCCTGGACGTGCTCGCTGCCAGCAGCGAGCGGTCCCAGGTCTGGTTCCTCGAGAACCTGCCCCGCGATCCCTGGGACCGCGACTACGAACTGCACGCTGGCGCGACCGAGGAGGACTGGCAGGTGCGGAGCTGCGGCCGCGATGGCGTCGGCGGCACCGACGACGACATCTGCAACCGCGACACCCTGCTGAAGTAGGGTCGCCGCATCCGTGCCGGGAGGCCGCCAGGGAAGAACCGCGCTGGCAGCGCGGTCGGAGGCTCCGTTCCCCGGCCGCGGCCGATAGACTCCGAGACGACGTCATGAACCGAACGCCCCGTTCCGTCCCCGCCCGCACCGGCGCCAGCGCCGCCGGTTTCACCCTCGTCGAGATCATGGTCGTGATCGTGATCCTCGGCCTGCTCGCCACGCTCGTCGTGCAGAACGTCGTCGGCGCCAGCGACGAGGCGCGCATCCAGACCGCCAAGACGAACTGCTCGACGTTCGCCGGTGCGGTCAAGCTCTACCGCACCACCAAGGGCAAGCTGCCCGACAACCTGGAGGCGCTCGCGAACGAAGAGGAGAAGTCGAAGGCGTGGTACATCGAGAACCTGCCGAAGGACCCGTGGGACCACGACTACGAACTGCGCCAGGGCAACACGATGGACGACTGGGAAGTGATCAGCCCGGGCCCCGACGGCCTGAGCGGCACCGAAGACGACATCTCCAGCAAGACGACCAAGGATAAGTAGCCGCAGTGCAACGACCGGCCCGAGCGATCGTCGGCCGCCCGCGCCTCGCGCGGGGGTTCACGCTCATCGAGTTGCTGGTCGTGATGATGATCCTGGCGCTGTTGTTCGCGCTGGTGCTCCCCAACCTCGGCGCCCTGGTGCCGTCGGCGCGCCTGCGCAGCAGCGGGGCCCAACTCCGCCGCGAGATCGACTGGGTGCGCAGCGAGGCGCGCATCCAAGGCAAGCGCATGGCGATGGAGTTCGACCTCGTCCGCGGGATCTACCGCGTCGTTTACCCGCCCGAACAGCGCCTGACGCGCGACCAGGAAGCCAGCACCCTCGAAGAACGGCCCGACCAGTGGCAGGAACTGCAGACCGACGTGCAGTTCGTCGGCGCCGGCGACGGCAAGGCCGGCCTGACCAGCAAGGGGCTCTACCGGCTGGCATTCGACGAGTACGGCTTCACCGGCGACCAGGTGCTGGTGCTCGGCCTCGTCAGCGACCCGACCAAGACATGGTCGCTGACGATCCAGGGATTGAGCGGCAAGGTGACCGTGCACGAATCGGAGACCGGCGAGAAGCCGATCCCGCCCGCACTCAACGAGGGAGCGTTCTGACCATGACCTCGCCCGCCAGCGAACGGGGATTCACCCTGATCGAAGCGATGGTCGCGCTGGCGATCGTCGCGGGGACGGTCATCTCCTTCATCGGCGTCCGCACCCAGGCGTTGATCGACGCGACGCAAGCGCGCAACTGGCGGCTCGCGCGCGAACTCGCCGAGGAGAAGATGGCCGAACTGCAGGCCGGCGCGCGCGAGACGCCGCCGCAGTCCGGCGAACGCCTGCCATTCCCGAACTACGCAGGCTGGAAGTACCAGATCGAGATCGGTGAGAGTCGCGTGGCCGACCTCGAGGCCGAGATCGACGCCGACGCCGCGGGCGGCGACGCCGGGGCGACCGAACGGCTCGACTGGCAACGCGACCGCGAGAACTACCGGCGCGCGCAGAGCCGCGGCCTGTCTGCCGCCGAGTACGACGAGCAGCGCCTCGAGGACGTGAGCGCGCGACTGGCCGAGAAGGCGCCGAGCGCCACCGAGTTCGAGGAAGTCGCCGTCGCGGTGTTCTTCCCCAAACTCGATCCGACCTTCGAGGGTCAGCAGGAGGCGCTGCTGATCAAAGCGCGCCTGTCGACGCTGGCGATCTCGGGCCTGACGCCCGAGCAGGCCATGGCCGTGGCGGAGAGCAAGGGACAAGGATCGGCTGACGCCCCGAGCGTTCCAGGCGGTGGCAACCCAGGCGGTGGCGGCACAGGCGGCGGCGCCCCAGGTGCCGGCGACACCGGTGGCAGGTGACCATGCACGGAGACGACATGCACGACCGGACGATGCGCGGGTTCACGTTGGTCGAAGTGCTGCTCGCGGTGGCCATCACCGCGACGGTGATGCTCACGATCGCGACGGCCTTCCACGTGATGCTGAACGCGCGCGACATCGTCGACGACCTCGCCGACTCGACCGAAGCCGGGCCGCGCATCCTGAACCTGATCGAGCGCGACCTCCAGGGCATCTGGACGCACAACGTGCACAACAACGCGGTCTTCCGCGGGCGCGACATGGACGTGCAAGGGCGCGACGCCGACCGGCTCGACTTCCTGACCACGACCGATGCCGTGGGCGTCGTGTTCGACCTGCAGAACCTGCCGCGCAAGCCGACGGTCTGCGAGGTCGGTTACTGGTTCAAGCCCAACAAGGACTACCGCGACGTCTTCGAGATGTGGCGCCGCGAGGATCCGATGGTCGACGACGAGTTGATCACGCAGGGCAGCTTCCAACTCGTGCACGACCGCGTGAAGTCGTTCAAGGTCACGTACTACCGGACGCTCGGTTACGAGGCGAAGGAGGAGTACGAGTGGGACAGCGCGGTCGAGGACGCGCTGCCCAAGCGCATGAAGATCGAGTTCACGATCGAGCGCAAGCGCAGCAGCCGGAACGTCGTCAGCGACCTCGAGATCGACGACTTCGAAGGCGCCGAGAAGACCTACGTGCGCCACTTCGTGTTCGACCGTCGCTTCGACAACATCCTGGCCGCGAACACGGCGCGCATCCCGGTGTTCCCGCCGGAGCCGGAACCGCCGGCGACCGGCGGCGACGGCGGCGACGGCGGTAGCGAAGGCAGCGGCCCGGCCGGGCCGGTCACCGGTGGCCCGGGCGGCCCGACCATCCCCGGGGGACGCCCGCCCGAAGGCGGGCGCGGCGGCAAGCCGGGCGGGGCCGGCGGCCAACAGCCGGGGATCCCGGGGCGCGCCCCCGGTCAGGGCAAGCCGCCGAACGTGCCCGCAGCACCGCCCGGCTTCGACATCGGCCAGTTCCTGAACGGACTCGGCGGTGGCGGCGGTGGCGGTGGCGGCGGCAACGGCCTGTTCGGCGGCGGGTGAGCCAACGCCGGCTCAGCCGAGCGGACGCCCGATCGTCTCGCGCCCGCCCAGGTACGGTCGCAACGCCGGCGGCAGGCGCACCGTGCCATCCCGCTGCTGGTGGTTCTCGAGCAGCGGGATCAGGATGCGCGGGCTGGCGGCGACGGTGTTGTTGAGCGTGTGGCAGTAGGTCGCCTTGCCGCCGTCCTGCTGCCGGTAGCGCAGGTCGAGTCGGCGCGCCTGGTAGTCGTAGAAGCGCGACGCCGAGTGCGTCTCGCCGTAGTTGCCGCGCGACGGCATCCACGTCTCGATGTCGTACTTCATCGCCTGCGGCACGCCGAGGTCGCCGCCGCAGACGGCGACGATCCGGTACGGCAGTTCGCAGGCCTGCAGCAGTGCCTCGGCGTTGGCCACGATCTGCTGGTGGTGCTCGATCGAACGATCCTTGTCGGCGATGTCGACGATCACCTGCTCGACCTTCTGGAACTGGTGCACGCGATAGAGGCCGCGCGTGTCCTTGCCATAGGTGCCGGCTTCGCGCCGGAAACACGCCGAACGCGCCACGTACTTCTTGGGCAGTTGGCCCTCGGCGAGCATCTCGCCGCCGTGCAGCGACGTCACCGGCACTTCGCTGGTCCCGATCAGGTTCAGGCCGTCCTTCTCGCAGCGGTAGGTCTGCTCCTCGCCGCCGGGGAAGAAGCCCGTGCCGTACATCGCCGCGTCGCGCACGAGCAGCGGCGGATCGATCGGCGTGAAGCCACGTGCCACCAGCAGATCGACGGCGTAGCGCAGCACGGCGTCGTGCAGCAGCGCCAGGTCGCCGATCAGCACGTAGTTGCGCGACCCGGCCATCGCCGCGGCGCGCGTGAAGTCGAGCCAGCCCTGCGCCTCGCCGAGGTCGTAGTGCGCGCGCGGGACGAAGTCGAAGTCGCGGACGACGCCCCAGCGCCGGACCTCGACGTTCTGCGTGTCGTCCTTGCCCTCGGGCACGTCGGCGTCCGGGACGTTCGGGATCAGGCTCAGCTGCGCATCGAGGTCGGCGCGCAGCTGCTTCTCCTTCTCCTCGAGCCCCTGCAACTCGACCTTGCGTTCCTTCTGCTTGCCGAGGAACGCCTCCCGCTGTTCGGGCGACAAGCGCCCCATCTCCTTGCCGGCGTTCTTCTGCTCGCTGCGCATCGCGTCGAGCTTCGGCAGCATGGCTCGCAGCTCGGCGTCGATCTGCAGCGCCTTGTCGACGGCGGCGGCGCGGTCCGGCAGGCGCTTCTTCACGGCCCCCGCACGCACCGCGTCGGGGTTCTCGCGCACGAACTTCAGGTCCAACATGGGCGAAGCAGTCTAGCCAGCCCGGACACTGCGGCCAGCGTCGGCCCGTTCACTGCCAGGCCGACTTGATCTCGCCGAACAGCGGGTGCTTCTTGATCGACAGGCCGATCTTCATGCCGGCGGCCGGCAACTTCACCGACAGCACGAGCTCGCCGCTGCGATAGCCGTCGGGCATCGGGAACGACGCCACCACGGTGCCGATGTTGTTGTGCTTGCTGGCCGCCTGGTTCACCAGCTCGGGATCCGTGAACCGCACGAACTTCCCGACCGGCTTGGCGCCCTTGCCGTCGGCCTCCTTCGCGGCCAACACGTCGCACGCGAGGCTGATGCCGTGCAACTCCGCGAACACGCATCCCGACGCCTCGGCCAGGTGCACCTTGAGCGCGTCGATCGACACGTTCTCGTCGCCGCGGCGATGGAACTGCAGCGTGAACGGCGCCCCCATGGTCAGCGTGAACGTCTTGCCGGCTTCGACCGTGAACGGCTTGGCGTCGCCGCCGTACAGCGACGCGAGTTGGGAGCGGCTGCCCTTGCCGACCATCACCCGACCCCAGATCACCTTGTAGTCGGCCGCCGGCACCTCGATCTCCTTGCCGCCAGCGACGTCGAACATCGCCGTCTGGTAGTCGCCGAGGCCCTGCACGACGAGCTGCACCGGCGCCGTCGGCTTCGGACCGTTCCACACGAGCTTGATCTTGCCCGGCTTCAGGTACTCCGGGTTCAGCGGCCGCACGCCGAGTTCGTCGCCGTTCGGGCTCTTGCGCACGTACACCCATCCCGTCGACAGCTTGACGAACTCGGAGAACGGCACGCGCGGCCCCTTGCCGATCCGCATCGAATCGAGCAGCGGCACCAGCGTCTGCTTCTCCGGATCGAGGTCGTGGGCGCCGAGCACCGGCGTCTTGAACTCGCGGCCGAACGGCGAGGCCTCGCCCGGGTTGCCGTCGGCGCTGTCGTCGTAGAGGGTGATCGCGTCGGCGCCGATCTGCGTCTTCCAGCTCGATGCGCTGCGGTAGTAGACGTTCGCGATCTCGTCGCCCGGCGAGAGGTTGCACTCGGCCTCGTTGACCATCTCGCGATCCGAGCCGATCCAGAACGCCATCGCGTAGGGGCGCTTCCGGTCGCTGTCGAGCCAGAACGTGCTGACCTTGCCCTTGGGCGACACGTCGACGTCGACGGCACCCTTGCTGTCGGCGGGGTCGAAGCCGATCGCGAACTTCGACGAACCGGTGCGGTGCAGGTAGATCTCGCGGGCCCGGAACCACGCCACCCGCGCCGAGCTGCCGGGCTTCTGCGTCGACGCCATCCACCAGAACGCCGGGTGCGGGCCGCCCTTGCTGCCCCAGTCGAGTTCGTCCCAACCGGTCAGCGCCTCGAACTTCAGCGCGTGCTTCTCCTCGACGGCATTGGGCATGACCAGCGAGTCGACGCCCTTGGCGTCGGCGGAGTAGCCATCGGCCTTGCGCTTCTCGCCGAGCTTCTCGTCGGCCTCGAGCCTCACCTTCTCGGCCTTCACGAACTCGGCCGTCTTGATGTAGTGCTCGTCGAACGTGAAGTTCCACTGCTTGCGCGCCGCCAGGAACTGCTCACTGGCGAACACCGAGTCGCGGCGGTTCGGCAACGTGCGGTCGGGCATTCGGCTCAGGACGACGCTCGCGAGGTTCCAGAGGTCCGCGACCTCGAGACTGTGACCGATCGACTCGGCGTTGCGCGCGAGGTCCATGAACTGCTGCACGACCTGTTCGTAGTCGGCCTTGACCTGGCTCTTCACGACGGTGTCGGTGTAGTGCAGCCAGAGCTTGTACGAGTTCGTGCGGGTCTTCTGCAGCTGTTGGTAGACCGAGGTGCCGGCACCGCTGCACCAGCGGTCGAGATGCTCCATCGTGTCGCCGTTGTCGAAGCTGCGCTTCCACGACGCGGCCAGCGCCCGGCACTTCGCCGCCGACGCCTCGTTGCCGCCGTCCTTCTCGTACCAGAGCTCTTCGTAGTAGCTCAGGGCGAACAGCGGTTGGCGCTTGGTCAGCTTGTCCTGCAGCTTGTCGTCGACCAGTTCGACGCCCTTGCCGAAGTCGGCGCGCCACTGCTCCTTGGTCATGTCCTGCGCCCGAAGCGCGAGCGACGACAGCAGCAACAGGACGGGAACGACAGCGACGAGGGATCTTGGCATCGGCGGGCTCGCGGGCTCGCCGGGATGCTACCGCCGCGCGCGTTGGCTCGCCTGCGCGAGGAAGCGGCGCTCGGCGCCGTCCAGCGCAGCGAGCCCTGACAGCTTGACTTTCGCCAGGATCGCGTCGAGTTGCAGTTCGCGCGCGGCGGCCTCGTCGTGCTGGCGTCGCGCCCGACGTTCCCGCAGCGCCGACCACAGTCGCTCGAGCACCCCCGCACCGCTCCGCGCGCCAAACCACCGCGCACGATGCGCGAGCCAACCGGTCAAGGCACCGGCGAGGTGCGCGCTGTGCGCGACGCCGCCGCTGCTGCCGGTCGCCAGTTCGACGAACGTCAGGTAGGCGCCGAGCCCGACCAGCAGCGCGGCAAGGCCCCACAGCGGCATCGCCACGATGACGAACACGATGCGGGTGTGGGGCTCGACGCACGCCGCGAACAGCAGCAGCGCGTAGCAGGCGCCGCTCGCCCCGACCAGGGCCACGCCGGGATGCCCGGTCGCCACCGACAAGAGCAGATGCCCGGCCGCGCCGGCGATGCCGCCCCACAGGTAGAGCCGCACCACGCCGCCAGTACCGAGCCGGGCCTCGGCCATCGGGCCGAAGACCCACAGCGCCACCAGGTTCATCACCAGGTGCAGCGGGTCGGTGAACGCGTGCGTGAACTGGTAGGTCAGCACGCGCAGGGCGCCGAGGCCGAAGCCATCGAGCAGGCCGGGGCCGGAGAACGCGAACCAGCCGCCGCGGGCCGGCTCGCTCAGGCGGCCGAGCAGCAACGCGTTCAGCACGAACACGCCGACGTTGACGAGCAGCAGCGCTCGCACGGCGGGCGGCAGCGGCAGCAGCGAACGCAGGCTGGTCGGCATGGTGGCGGGCCCCGGCGGCCCGTTATCTTTCGGCGCTTTCCCCCAGGGAGACTGAGCCGTGACCGCGCAGATCCTCGATGGCAAGTCGTTGGCCGCCCAGATGCGGGCGCGGTTGCGCCCCGTTCGCGAAGCGCTCGGCAACCGCCCGATCCGCCTGGTGTCGATCGAGATCGGCCAGAACCCCGCCGCTGCCGTCTACGTGCGCAACCAGCAGCGCGCCGCCGCCGAAGTCGGGATCGCCATGGACGTGCAGAACCTGCCGCTGGCGACGACCGAACGCGAACTGATCGCCACGATCCGATCGCTCGAAGCGCGGCCGGACGTCGCCGGCGTGATCGTGCAGCGGCCGCTGCCGCCGGGCATCGACCCACGCGCGGTGCAGTCCGCGATCGATCCGAAGAAGGACGTCGAGGGCATGCACCCGGCCAACATGGGCGCGATCCTCTATCGCGAGCCGCTGCTGCCGCCGTGCACCGCGGCGGCGGCACTGCAGCTGGTGCTGGCGACCGGCCGCGACCTGCGCGGCGCCGAGACGGTCGTCGTCGGCCACAGCGAGATCGTCGGCAAGCCGATCGCGATCCTGCTCCTGCACCGGCTGTCGACGGTCACCGTCTGCCACGTCGGCACGCGGCAGCTCGTCGACCACACCCGCCGCGCCGACATCCTGATCGTCGCCGTCGGCAAGGCCGGGCTCGTGCACGGCGACATGATCAAGCCCGGCGCGTGCGTGATCGACGTCGGCATCAACCAGGCCGCGGACGGCAGGATCGTCGGCGACGTCGACTTCGCGTCGGCGGCGGCGGTCGCCGGCCACCTGACGCCGGTGCCCGGCGGGGTCGGCCCGGTCACCGTGGCGATGCTGCTGCGCAACACGCTGCGGGCCGCCGGCGGCGACTGCTGAGTCCGCTCACGCCTCCGCGGCGGCGGCGATGTCGGGCGTCGCCTTTCCGATCGGCGCCGGGTTCCTTCGCAGCATCACGTCGAGCGCGCCACCCAACAGGAACAGGCCGAGCGCGGTGTAGCTGAGCCAGACGCCGGTCAGCAGTTCGCTCGAGAACCCGTAGGCGTGCAGCCCGACGCCGAGCAGGTTGGTGTGGAACCACGAGAACACCACCACCATCCCGGTCGCGACCGACCACAGGACGAACCCGGCGTCGCGCACCATCCCGCTCATGCGGGCGTGCAGCAGCGCGATCTGCGACAGGCAGATCAGCAGCGCCCCGTTCTCCTTCGGATCCCAGCCCCAGAACCGACCCCACGAGTCGTTCGCCCAGACGCCGCCGAGGATCGTGCCGACGACCGAGGTCGCGAGGCTGAAGCAGGTGACGCCGTAGGTCAGGCGCACGATCGACTTCGCCAACGCGTCGTCGGGATGCGCGATCCGCAGCGCGCGCACGGCCACCCACGCGCAGCCGAGCAGGGCAGCAGCGGCACCGGCGGCGTAGCCGAGGTTCATGGTCGGCACGTGGATGGCGAGCCAGAAGTTGCTGAGCAGCACGGCCTGCAGCGGCCGCATCGTGTCCGCGCCGTCGGCGACTTCGAACAAGCGCGCCAGCATGATCAGCAGCGCCCCGCAGAACGGCGCCAGCACCAGCGCGATGCGCCGCGCCAACACCCACTCGGCGATCACCAGCGTCACCGCACCCGTACCGCCGATGAACAGGAACGTGTCGTAGAGCCGCGTGATCGGCGGATGGCCGGTGATCAGGCAGCGGATCCAGACGTCCGCCGTCAGCATGCCGACGGCGCCAATCGAGACTGCCATCGACGCCCACCACAGCAGCTTGCTGCGCGGCAGGGCGCACGCGACCGCCGCGATCAGGAAGCCGAGCACGAACGTCATCATGGCGTGGAAGTGCCAGTTCGCCCGGTAGTAGTACGACTCGAGCGCGAGGCGTTCGCCCTCGCCGCGCGCCGCCACCGCATCGACGACGCCCTCGCGGAACGCCTGCAGGTTCCGGACGCGGTCCGCCATCACCGGCCCACGCACGCCGCTCGCCAGCGACTCGAGCGACGCCAACTGCGGGGCCGACTCCGCGCCGCGCATGCGCTGGTCGGCGACCTCGCCGGGCCGCAGCCAGGCCGGCTCGGACTCGCGCGACGCTGACGGCGGCAACAGCGCCGGTCCGTCGTCGCGCGACACCGCATCGGTCAACCACGCCAGCAGACGGTCCAGGTTGCCGTACTTCGCATCCTGGAAGTTCTCGCCCGCCTCCCGCACCAGTTCGCGGAACGGCACGACGTCGCGCAGCAGGCGCGCGAGCGTGATCGTCTCGTCCCCGCCGAACACCGCCCGCAGGCGATCGCCGTCCAACTTCAGATCCGCGTGCAGCGTCAGCATCTGCATGTGCAGTCGGTGGTAGACGATCAACTGCTGGTACAGCTTCAGCAGGTGCGACTCGACCGGGCTCTGCGTGGAGACGTGCTTCTCGCGGATCGGCTCGACCAGCTCGACGAGCTTCTCGCCGGTGGTCATCAGCTTCGCGTACGGCAGGTACTCGAAGCCCTGCGTCTGGCCGCCGTGCTGGTAACCAAGGGCCGACAGCACGCCGACGTTCTCGATGCGGAACAACGGGTAGCGCGCCGCCTGCTCGGGGAAGCACCAGACGTCGAGCAACCACTCGGTCGGCGACAGCTTGACCTCGCGGTCGATGCCGCGCTCGTCAGTGGCAACGAACTGCACGTCGCGCCGGCCGTGCACCGCGTAGAGCGTCGATGCCGCGAGCGTCGAGAACGGCATCACGCGCCCGTCCTTCTGCACCGGCAAGGTGCCGAACGAGGTCACGAACTCGGCGGGCCACGGCTCCGTGCGTTCCAACGCACCATCGAGGCGTGGCGCCGTGCGGCTGCAGGCGACGAGCAACAAGAGACCGGTGAGCCAGGCGCAGCGAAGGATCGGGTTCATGGATCGGCGCTCAGTTGGTCAGGGCAGTGCGCGTCGACGACGACAGGAACCGCCACAGCTTCATCGCGAAGTGGATCAGGAGACCGCCGGCGATCACCCAGCAGGCGATCTTCGGCCAGGTGTCGGACGGGTTGGCGGCGACCTCGAACACCGAGTACCACGGCGGTCCGAGCGGTTGCCCGCCGGGCCCTTGTGGCCCCCACCCGCTCTGGAACAGCACGTAGCCGTCGCGACGCAGCGGGTAGTTCATGAAGATCTGCGCCTCCTGCTGCGAACGGCCGTCGTCCGCCGTCACGAAGCTGCGGAAGTCCATTGGCGAGATCGTGCCGGGGTGGTCGCGCTTCTGGAACTTGTCGAGGCGAACGGTGAACGGCAGGTCGCGGGTGACGCGCCGCAGCTCGAGGCCGTAGCGCTGGCCACGCACCTCGAACGAGAACGGGTAGCGGGTCTTGTCGAAGTGCTCGTCCCGTCGCGACCGCAGGATCGCCTCGATCGCCGCCTGGCCTTCGGCGTGGATCGTCACGTAGCAGCCGCTCAATTCGGCCTCGGACAACGGCTGCACGCCGGGAGGCCAGGGGACCGACTCGAGGTAGATGCCGTCGACGACCGGCATCAGCGTCTTCACCATCGGCCCCTTCGGCAGCGCGCGCGAGTGGTCGATCCAGTGGTGCACCTGGATGCGGAACGGCAGGTCTTCGCCGGTCAAGGCGACGACGCCCCGCCGCGCGCCCCACAACTGGTGCTCGGGCACGACGCGTTCCTCGATCATGTCGCCACGATCGATCAGCACGGCCAACTCGTCGTCGTGCGCACTCGAGTATCGCGACGTCACGTACTGACGATTCGGATGGAGGTTTCCGTCGGGCGGCGTCTCGAACACGCCGAGCATGCCGGCGTGACTGAACGACATCTTCACGAAGCCGGCGGCGAGCAGCATCAGCATGCCGGCGTGCGTGACCAGGATGCCGACGTTGCGCCAGCTCCATCGCAGCCGCAGCACGCCTCCGACGATCAGGTTGACCGCGAGCAGCGCAAGGAGCGGCACTGCACCCGGCAGTGGGATGCGCAGCGCCCAGGGCTGGTTGTTCGCGTCGGGCCACAGCGGCGTGCCCCACACCGAGATCGGCAGCTCCCCGATCACGTACCACGACTCGAAGTACTCGCGCTGCACGTCGTGGATGCTGTTCGTCGATTGCGCGAACGTGCCGAGCAGAGTCAGCAGCGCCAGCAGCAGCAGGATCCAGACCGCGAGCCGCATCGACCCGAGGAAGCCGAGGATGGCGCCGAGCACGGTTCGGCCGCCCGAGGGCATGGTGGTCATGGCGCCCTCCGAACGGTGGCGCAGAAGGCGCGGAAGGCGTCGATCTGGGCCGCGGTGTCGTCGGCGCGGCCGACCAGCTTGGCGAACACGACGGCACTGCCATCCTGCAACGCCGCGACCAGCATGCGGGCGCCTGGCATCTGCTTGCCGGTCATGCTGCGGAAGTCACCCGCCTGGTCGAGCAGCACGGCTTGCCCGCCGAGCATCGACACTGTCGGCAGGGCGGCCATGCCCGCAGCGTCCATCGGCCCCTGCCCCATCTCGCCGCGCCAGATGTCGACGTTCTGCTGCAGCGTGCCGCCGATCTGGCTGACGTACACCTCGCCATCCTGGCCGAACGTGTGGTGCAGCGGCCGGGCCGAGCCCGCCTTGGCTGTCCAGGCAGCAGGCACGTCGGCGGCGAACGGCGACGACGCCGAAGCGGACGCAGGTGTCGCGTGCGCGCTGCCGGCCGTGCCGGCCGCGCCGCCCGGAGCCTTCCCGGTCGGCGGATGATCGGGCGGCATCGCTTGTCCCTCCTGGATCGGCGGCGCGTGCGGATCGGGGCTGGCCGACGCCGAGCGCAGCGTCTTGGCGATGGCCAGGAACTGCTCCCGGTAGCGGTCGACCACCGACTCCGGTCCGGTGAACTTCAGCGACGTCACCTGCTCGCCGTCGGCGTAGAACGCGATCAGGCCCGCGTAGCCCGGCTTGCCGCTGAACGTGCCGCGCAGTTCGGCGAGACGACCGGGCCGCCCCGCCAGTTCGACCACCGTCAACGCCTCGGGCGCCGGCGCCTCGGCCGCGCCGAACTGATCGACGTACCAACGCTTCAGGTTGCCGGCGACGCCCCCGCCGACGCCGACCGTCAGGTAGAGATCGGCCTCGGGCGCGCCCTCGATCGCCCACACCGCATCGCGGAACTGCGCCGACGGCCGCGTTGCGAATCCGGCCGGCAGTTCGGCGACCCACACCTTGGGTCCGCCCGCGGCGGTCTTCTTCGGCACGCCGAGTCGCACGTCGACCGGCGCCTTCCACTCGGTGGGGCGCTGGTCCTTCGGCAGGCGCACGGGCGGCCCGAACTCCGCCGCGGACGGTGGGCCGCAGGCCGCCAGTACGGCCAGCGGAAGCAGCAGCGAAAACCTGGGAATGCACGTCATGCTTGGGTCTCGAAGCGGCGGGCGTCGGAGGATAACGGACGGCTGCCGGTCACAGGCGCCGAGTCACCACGTACCCGGCGAGTTGGTGCAGCGCGTCGCGCGCAGGGCCCGGAGGCAGGGACGACAACGATGCCTGCGCCTTGCCGATGCGGCGCTGCGCCTCTTCCATCGCGTAGGCGATCGCGTGCTCGAGCGCGAACTCGGCGCGCAGCCGGCGCACGCCTTCCGCCTCGGAACGCCCGAGCAGCGCGCGCAGTCGTTCGCCTTCGGCTGGACCACGCTGCAACAGCCAGAGCAGCGGCAACGTGATCTTGCCCTTGGCGAGGTCGGTGCCCAGCGACTTGCCGACGACGTGTTCGTCGCCGTCGAGGTCGAGGCAGTCGTCGACGATCTGGAAGGCGATGCCGAGTTCGAGCCCGTACTCCTCCAGCGCCCGCAGTCGGCCCTCGGAGCCGCCGGCATAATGGCCGCCGAGCCGGCAGGCCGCGGCGTAGAGACTCGCCGTCTTCTCGGCGATCACCTGGAAGTAGCGGGCCTCGGTCCACGCGAAGTCGAACCGATGCAGGACCTGCGTGATCTCGCCCTGGCAGATCACGCGCACGGTCTCGGCCAGCCAGCGCGCGGCCGTGGGGTCGGGCAACTGCACGGCCATGTGGAAGGCCTTGGCGTAGACATAGTCGCCGAGCAGCACTGCGACCTCGACCCCGCTCATCTGGTTGACGGTCGGGATGCGGCGGCGCAACGACGCGTCGTCGAGCACGTCGTCGTGCACCAGCGTGGCGGTGTGCAGCAGTTCGACGACCTTGGCGACGGTGACGACGTCGTCGCCGAGGCTGCCGCCGTGCGTGGCGCCGCGCACCGCCATGCCGGCGAGGAACGCCAGCATCGGGCGCAGCTGCTTGCCGCGGAATCCGGCGACGTGCTCGACCAGGGGCAGCATCTCGCGGTGGCCGGGCGCCAGGTCGAGCGCGAGCTCACGGTTGAGCCGGTCGAGCTGCGGCCGAACCAGGGCCACCAGATCCTGGAGCGGCAACGTCTCGGTCACCGTCCGGTCCCGTCGTTGGGTTCGTTGCCGCGCGCCGGCGGGCTGCTGCCGTCGCCGGGCTTGTTGCCGTCCTTGAGGCCGCGCTTGAACTCGGTGATGCCCGAGCCGAGCGACCGCGCCATGCCGGGCAGCCGGTTGCCGAACAGGAGCAGGACCACCACCAGGATGGCGATGATCTCCCAGGTGCTCAACATTGCGATCATGGACGAACCTCGAAGCCGCGGATCATCGCCCACGTTCTCGGGCTTTGCCAGGGCGACTTGCGGTCAACGCCGAGCCCGGGCCGGTCTTTCCGCCGGCCTGCGCCTTCACGCGCTAGGCCCGGTGGCATCCTGCTGCTGCAGCCAACGCTGCCACGCGGCCGGCTCGTCGCCGAGGTCCTGACCGACCAGGCGGGTGAGGTTGTGGCGGCTCGTCTGCCGGATCGACGCATCCGGCGAGCCGAGCGCGGCGATCAGCAACCGCGCCGCTTCGAGCCGTGCCTTCGGGTTCTTCGCCGCACCCTCGACCTTGCCGGACCGTTCGTGGTCGAACGCCCGGAACGCCTGCAGCACGCCGGTCAGCATCTGGTGCAACCGCAGCGCCTCGCCCCACAGGATCAGCACGTAGCACACCAGCACGGCGACCGCGAGCCGCAGCACGATGTCGGCGCCGAACTGCGCGCGCAGCCACGCGGCGCCCGGCAGCCAGTCGAAGACGACGACGAGCAGCACGCCGAGCAGCACCAGCGGCGTGACCTGGCGGAACAGCGCGTCGAAGCCGCCTGGGATCTTCACGGCGTCACTTGCCGAGGACCTTCTTCATCGTCGCACCGAGCACCGAAGGCGTGTCGCAGACGTGCACGCCTGCCTTCTTCATCGCCGCCTTCTTGTCGGCCGCGGTGCCCTTGCCGCCGCTGATGATGGCGCCCGCGTGCCCCATGCGCTTGCCGGGTGGCGCAGTGGCGCCAGCGATGAAGCCGACCACGGGCTTCTTCACGTAGCCGCGCAGGAACTCGCAGGCCTCTTCCTCGGCGCTGCCGCCGATCTCACCGATCATGATGATGCCCTCGGTGTCCTTGTCGTCCTGGAACAGCTTCAGGCAGTCGATGAAGTCGAGGCCCTTGATCGGGTCGCCGCCGATGCCGATGCACGTCGACTGGCCCATGCCGTTGTTGGTCACCTGGAACACCGCCTCGTAGGTCAGCGTGCCGCTGCGCGAGACGATGCCGACCTTGCCCGGGCGATGGATGTAGGCCGGCATGATGCCGATCTTGCAGCCGCTCTTGTCGGTGACCGGCGTGATGATGCCGGGGCAGTTCGGCCCGATGAGGCGCGTCTTGCTGCCCTTCATGACGTCCTTGACGAACGCCATGTCGGCGACCGGGATGCCTTCGGTGATCACGACCACGAGGTCGAGCTCGGCGTCGACCGCCTCGCAGATCGCGTCGGCGGTGAACGCGGCCGGCACGTAGATCATCGAGACCGTGGCGCCGCTGGCCTGCTTCGCCTCGCGCACCGTGTCGTAGACCGGCACACCTTCGAGGGTCTGGCCGCCCTTGCCGGGCGTCACGCCGGCGACCAGCTTGGTGCCGTAGGCGAGCGAGTTCTTGCTGTGGAACATGCCTGCTTCGCCGGTGAAGCCCTGGCACAGGATCTTGGTGTTGCCGTCGACGAGGACCGTCATGGTGTGCTCCGTTCGTTGATGCGAGGGTTCAGGCGATCGCCTTGACGATCTTCTCGGCCGCTTCGTCGAGCGACTTCGCGGTCTGCAGGTTCAGTCCCGAGTCCTGCAGCAGCTTGCGCCCGAGATCGACGTTGGTGCCCTCGAGCCGCACGACCAGCGGCACCGACAGCTTGACCTCGCGGGCCGCGGCGATCACGCCCTCGGCGATCGTGTCGCACTTCATGATGCCGCCGAAGATGTTGACCAGGATGCCCTTCACGTTCTTGTCCGACAGCAGGATCTTGAACGCGTTGGTCACCTGCGTCTTGTTGGCGCCGCCGCCGACGTCGAGGAAGTTCGCGGGCATGCCGCCCTTGAGCTGGATGACGTCCATCGTCGCCATCGCCAATCCCGCACCGTTGACCAGGCACGCGATGTTGCCGGTCAAGGCGATGTAGTTGAGGTCGAACTTCTTCGCTTCGACCTCCTTCGGGTCCTCTTCGTTGGTGTCGCGCAGCGCGGCGACGTCCGGGTGCCGGAACAGCGCGTTGTCGTCGAAGCTCATCTTGGCGTCGAGCGCCTTGACCTCGCCTTGCTTGGTGACGATCAGCGGGTTGATCTCGGCGAGCGAGCAATCGAGCGCCAGGAACGCGTTGGTCAGCGACTGGATCAGCTTGGCGGCGGCCTTGGCCTGCTCGCCGGTGAACCCGAGGTGCTTGGTCAGCGCACGCAGCTGGAATCCCTGCACGCCCTTGACCGGGTGCACACGATGCCGCGCGATCGCCGTCGGCTTGTGCGCGGCGAGTTCTTCGATGTCCATGCCGCCCTCCTTGGCGGCGATGATCACCGGTGCTTGCGCCGCGCGGTCCATCACGATCGCCAGGTAGCTCTCGCGTTCGATGTCGCTGCCGGCCTCGACGTAGAGGGTCTTGACGACGCGGCCCTCGGGCCCGGTCTGGTGCGTGACCAGCGCCTTGCCGAGCAGGCCCTGCGCCACCTTCTTCGCTTCGTCCGCGGACCGCACCAGTTTGACGCCGCCGGCCTTGCCCCGGCCCCCCGCATGGATCTGGGCCTTGACCACTCCGAGCGGGACGCCGAGGTCGGTGAACGCCTTGCCGACCTCGTCGACGCTCTTGCACGCAATGCCCTTGCTAACGGGCACTCCGAACTTCGCCAGCAGTTGCTTGGCCTGGTACTCGTGAATGTTCATGCGCGGGGCGGGCACGTTAGCGAGGCCTCGCGGCCGAGTCGAACGGCCCGCGGCGTTTCCCACGCGCCCGCGTGGCGTCGCAATGCCGCTAAAGTCGCCGCCGGCGCGGCACCGATGCCTGCGCCGAGTCACCCGGAGAAAGCGCGATGAAGAAGCCTGTCCTGGCAGTCCTGTCCCTGGCCGCGATCGCCACGCTGCCGTCCTGCGGCACCGTGAACGGCGTGCGCTGGGCCTACGGCATGGAGTCGGTCTACGGCGAGCCCGACTCGATGTCGGAGTCGGTCGGCCTGCGCGCCGCGATCGGCGTCCCGGTCATCGTCGGCGGCGTCGCGTTCGACGCGGCGACGTTCCCGCTGCAGCTCATCTTCGGCGTGTGGCCCTGGTGGGGCAACGAGTCGACCCACCTGAACCCGAAGGGCTGAGGTCGCGGCCCTACGCGGGCCGCTCTTCGATCCGCTGGTAGGCACGCGGCAGCGGGCCGGTGTAGATCTGCCGCGGGCGCGTGATGCGCGCTTCCGGGTCGGCTTGGTACTCGAGCCACTGCGCGATCCACCCCGGCATTCGCCCGATCGCGAAGAACACGGTGAACATCTCCACCGGGATGCCGAGCGCCTTGTAGATGATGCCCGAGTAGAAGTCGACGTTGGGGTAGAGCTTGCGGTCGACGAAGTAGGCGTCCGACAGCGCGATCTGTTCGAGCTCGAGCGCGATGTCGAGCAACGGGTCCTTCTTGCCGAGCTGACCCAGGACGTCGTAGCACGCCTGCTTCAGGATCAGCGCCCGCGGGTCGTAGTTCTTGTAGACGCGGTGGCCGAACCCCATCAGGCGAACGCCGCTGTCCTTCCTCTTCGACAGCTCCATGAACTCGCGCGCGGTCCGGCGGCCGTCGCGGATCGACATCAGCATCTCGATCACGGCCTGGTTGGCGCCGCCGTGCAGCGGCCCCCACAACGCCGAGATGCCGGCCGAAACCGACGCGAACAGGTTCGCGCCCGAGCTGCCGACGGTGCGCACGGTGCTCGTCGAGCAGTTCTGCTCGTGGTCGGCGTGCAGGATCAGCAGCAGATCGAGCGCCCGCGCGGTGATCGGGTTCACCGTGTAGTCCTCGCACGGATTGCCGAACATCATGCGCAGGATGTTGCCCGCGTACGACAGGTCGTTGCGCGGATACATGAACGGCTGGCCGATGCTGTGCTTGTACGAGTACGCGGCGATCGTCGGCATCTTCGCGAGCAGTCGGATCGCGTCGATCCAGTTCTGCTCGCGCGTGGACGGCCCGTCGTGCCGGTAGAACGTCGACAAGGCACCGACGGCGGCGGCGCACACGGCCATGGGATGCCCGACCTTCGGAAGGCTCTGGAACATCGCCTTCAGGTCTTCGTGCAGCATCGTGTGGTAGGTCACGTCGCGCGAGAACTGCGCGAACTGCCCCGCACTCGGCAGCTGCTGATGCAGCAGGAGCCACATCACTTCGACGAAACTGCTGCGCTGCGCCAGCTCTTCGATCGAGTAACCGGCGTAGCGCAGGATGCCCTGCTCGCCGTCGAGGAACGTGATCTTCGACAAACACGAAGCGGTGTTGCCGAGACCAGGGTCGTAGGTCACCGCGCCCGACTTCGCCCGCAACTGGCGGATGTCGATGGCGACTTCGCCTTCGCTGCCCGTCATCACGGGCAGCTCGATCTCCTGGTCACCGAGAGTCAGCCTGGCGGTCTTCGGAACGGTCACGTGGGTCATCGCAGCAACAGCAGCCGGAACGGGGGGCGAAGTCAGGTCGACGAGACTAGACCCCGACCCGACCTCCCGCTCCTGAAAAACCGCAGCCGACGCGACGGCGGCGGCGCCTACAGGATCGTCACCTGGCAACTGTTGGTCAGGTTCATCACCCCGGACGGCGGCAGCCGCACCGCCTGGAAGTAGCAGTCCAGGCCGTGCAGCGCGCTGTTGTTCGGGACCACGAGCGTCCACGTCGCGCCACCGGCAGTCAGCGTGAAGCCGCCGGCCGAAATGGCCTGTGCCGGGTCGATGTGCGCGCGGCGGTTGAGGCCGACCTCGACGTTCGCCGTGGCGAAGGCCAAGAACAGCCCCGCCAGGGTGCCGGGGGCGCCGCCGATCGTGACCGACATCGCCTGGCCGAGTTGCAGGTCCGGCGTCGTGGTCGTCAACCCGTCGATCGCACCGATGGCCGTGAGCGCAGCCACGAGGTCCGTGCGCCGACCGATGACGTCGGGCGTGATCGGACCATGCGTGTGCAGCAGGGACAGCAACTGCGCATTGGTCAGCGGCTGACCGAGCTGCCGTTTGGCGGCGCCGAGGATCGACGCGACGACGCCGGCGACGAGCGGCGTCGACGCCGAGGTGCCCCCCGCGCCGTCGGTGTAGGACTGGCGGTTGTCGTTGTTCGGGTAGAAGAAGGAGTTGTAGCCGCACGCGGCGACGTTCTCCCCCCAGCTGTGCGCATCGAGGCGGGATCCCCAGTTCGAGTAGCTGGCCCGCACCAACGGCCCGCCCTCCGACGCACCGACGAGCACGGCACCACTGTCGCGGAACGTGCGGTTGAAGACGTTGAGGAACACCGGGTCGTCGAGACTGACGTTGCCGTTGCCGCCGGCAGCGACCACGTGGCGGCCCAGCGCCGTCGCCGTCAGCATCGCGTCGAACGTCGACGTGAAGTACTCGATCGGCACCCAGCCGTCGGGCCCGAGCACGGGACACGGCACGATCAGGACCGCGAGCAGGATGTCGCCCGGCACCGTGTTGGCGACCGCGAGCGCGATGCTGTTGTCGATGTTCCCGTGGAGCGTCAGGCCGATGAATCGCATCTCGGTCTCGTCGGCGATGCCGGTGAGTCCGTAGCCGTTGCGGTCGGCGCAGACCATCGAAGCGCCCGAGGTGCCGTGCTGCGCGTACTGCATGTCCAGCGGTGCCACCCCGCCGACGAAGTTCGCGGCGACGAGCTGCGACATGTCTTCGTGATCGAGGATCCAGCTCTGCTCGATCATCACCATGCGAAGGCCCTGGCCACGCGCGCCGAGGATGCCGGCGGTCGCTTTGGCCCCGTGGCCGAGCGGCGACGGCTGGTGCGAGCCCTGCAGGTGCGTCATCAGCGGCGTGGTCGGCGGAATGTCGCCCGGCACCGGCAGCGCGACGCCCGCACTGGCCGGCGACAGCTTCGGTTCGAAGTAGGCCTCACGCACCAACGGGTTGGCGCGCAACCGGCCAATCAGCTCGGCAGCCGCGGGCGCCGTCGGCGCGGTGACGCGGAACCAGAGTCCGAGGTGTCCCGGACGGTTGTGCGGCGGCAACACGGCACAGGCCTGGCGATGCCAGCGATCGAGTTCGTCCCACGGCACGGCCGTGACGAGCGGCGCCGTCTCGACGCCCTCGAGCAACGCGGCGACCGACGAGAGGTCCGTCGCCGTTCGTGAGTGCAGGGCGCCATCGCGCCATTCGGCACCGGATCCCTCGACGAGCTTCACGCACAGGCGCTCGGGGTGCGTGGTCGCCGGGTCGTTGTCGAGCCACTGCGCGGCAACAGGCGCCGCCAACCCGGCGACGACGAGCACGAACGACTGGAGGCAGCGCATTGCGGCCAGAGATCCTAGCACGTGCCGGACGCGGCGGCCTCTACCGGCGGCGGCACCGTGCCATCGTCACCACGCCGTGTTCGCTACGCCGTAGTCCCGCCAGGTCGCGAAGTCGAAGTGCCACCATTCGTGCTCGTAGACGGTGAAGCCGGCCGCTGCCATCGCGCCCCGCAGGCGCTCGCGCAACCAGCGCTGGCGCGACGTTCCGCCGGGGTAGTCCGGGTAGGCACGCGGCGTGAACTCGTCGAAGCCGCTCGGCATCGTCACCGGCTCGCCAGTCGCCCGATCGAACAGGGTCAGGTCGACCGCGCAGCCGCGGTTGTGGCGCGAGCCCCTGGCCGGATCGGCGACGAAGTGGCGCAGGTCGTCGGGCGTCGCGTCCCAGAACGCCTTGGTCACCGACCACGGCCGGTAGGCGTCGAAGATGCAGAGGCCGAAGCCCTCGGCGGCGAGGCGCTGGTGGACCGCGGCCACGGCCTCGGCCGCCGGTCGCTGCAGCATGGGCCGGGCGTGCGGCGGATAGACCGGGGCGCCGAGGAAGTTGTCGGCGGTCGCATAGACGAGGCGAACCTGCAGATCGGGCGCCAACTCGGCGAGGTCGACGAGATCCGCGCGCCGCGTCGCGCTGGCCAGATCCGCGGGC
This sequence comes from uncultured bacterium, assembly GCA_937952215.1. Lineage (GTDB taxonomy): Bacteria > Planctomycetota > UBA1135 > UBA1135 > UBA2386 > UBA2386. The sequence goes on along the minus strand of CALFZH010000020.1, from coordinate 114,470 downwards.
ATCGGTGCCGCCGCCGCAGCAGCCAGCACGTCGACCAACGGACGCCGCGGCACGATCCGGAACCCCTGTGGCGACGGATCCGGCCGCCGCAGGAAGCGCGCACCGCCCACCACCGCGGCAACCACGCGGCCGTGGTCGTCGCGTTCGAACCGCAGCGCATCACCCGTGTACATACCGGGCGGGAACGTGTAGTGGTCGGGCCCGACGCGATCCGGCAGGTCGCGCACGACCCACTCGATCAACACCGCGAGCCGACCGCGGTCCTCGTAGACGACCAGCACGTTGTGGTCGTGGCCGTACTCGCCGAGCAGCGGCACCAACTCGGCGGGTGGCGGCGGCGGCATCGCATCGTCGCGCACGTACTCCTCCGTTTCGTCGCGCAGGTTGCCGTTCGGCAGGAACGTCAACCGGCGCCCGCCCATCGACAGCGGATCGTCGCTGACCAGCGACCCGTCCTTGGCGAGCCGCAGGCGCGTGCGCACGCCGATGTTCGGGTCGTAGATCAGTTCGCCGTCGCGCTCGTAGAGCTCGACCCAGTTCTCGCCGCACCGCCAGTGCCCGGCCAGTTCGCGCGCGCGCGCGACACCGAGCGGAAGCGGATACTCGGCCGGCGCCAACGCCTCGCCGCGACGCGCGGCGAGCGCTGCGCGCAACGCCCGATCGGCGATCGCCTCGGCGACTTCGTTGGCGAAGTCCTTGCAGACCACGACGGCGACGGCGAGCCGCTCTGTTGGGATCGCGCGCAGCTCCGAGGCGAAGCCGTAGACCGCGCCGCCATGGCCGACGGTGCGGCGGCCATCGAGTTCGCCGACGAAGAACCCGAGCCCGCAACCGCGGGTCCGGTCGTCCGGCAACTTCCACATCGCCGCCAGCGCGTCCGGCGACAGCACGCGCGGTGCCGCCGCCGGGAACCAACTGTGCGCGAACGCGAGCAGGTCGCCGACGGTGCTGCGGAGGTTCGCAGCGGGCCCGTAGCCGAACGCGAACTCCGGCGTCGGGATCGACCGGCCGTCGTAGGTCCACATCACGCCGTGCGCCTGCCGCGCAAGCAGGTCCGGGCGCGCGGCGAAATCACTGTCGACGAGTCCGAGCGGCGTCAGCACCAGTTCGCGCACCGCGTCCTCGAACGGCTTGCCGGTGACGCGCGCGACCACCGCCCCCACGACGCCGATCCCCGGATTGCTGTACTTGAAGCGGCTTCCGGGCGCGTGCACGAGTGCGGTCGCACCGAGACTCGCCACCGTCGCGTCGAGGTCGGGTTCGGCCGGGTCGAAGTAGTGGCCGACCGGCGGTTCGCGCACGACGCCGGCGGTGTGGCCGAGCAGCATGCGCAGCGTGACCTCGCCGCCGAACGGGTTGCCGGGCGTGAACTCCGGCAGGTAGTTGCGCACGGGCGCGTCGAGGTCCAGTTCGCCGCGCTCGGCCAGCACCATCGCGGCCGTGGCCGTGTAGAGCTTGCTGATCGACGCGACGCGGAAGGTCGCGTCCGGGCGCATCGCCGTCGCCGGGCCGCGCCAGGCGCCAAACCCCCGACTCCACGTCACGGCGTCGCCGTCCAACACGGCGACGGCCGCCCCCGGGATGCCCTGTTCGCGCAGTTGACGCTCGACGAACGCGGCAAGGTCGGCGGCATGCGGCGGCGCGGTCCCGACCCGCTCGGGTGCCGGCCCCACGCACGCGACCACGATCGCCGCGGCGAACAGGCCCAGGACGAGCTTCATGGGCGCGGCAGTGTGCCGGCCGCCACGCCGCCGTCAAAGCCCGTTGGCGTGGCGGCGTACACGTCGGGGCGAGGATCCCACGGGCCGTTGCAAGAATGCTGTCGCGAAGACGTGGGACTTGCGCGCGGCTTGGCGTTGCCTTCACGTCCCCTTGGCGGCTTTGCCCACCGCCACTTCCCGCGAGACGTCCCATGCTGCGGTCCGCCCTGTTCGCCCTGGCCACCACCCTCTCCACCGCGGTGGCCCAGCTCCCCGACCTGTACGACATGAACACGGTCCGGGACGTGTACCTGACCTTCAGCCAAGGCAACTGGTGGTCGCAGCTGACGACCAACTACGGGCCCGAGATCAACATCGCGGCGACGATGACGATCGACGGCGTCGCTTACGCGAACTGCGGCGTGCGCTTCCGCGGCAACACCAGCTACACGCAGCTGCCGCAGTCGCCGAACCAGGGCTGGGAGAAGAAGAGCTTCAACGTCGAGACCGACTGGATGGTCGCCGGCCAGGACGTCTACGGCGTCAGCCACTTCAACTTCAACAACGGCTTCCACGACCCGCTCTTCATCCGCGAACCGCTGACGTACTACATCATGCGGCGGCACGGCGTGGCGCCGAAGGCGAACTGGATCCGGCTGCACCTCAACGGCACCTACTGGGGCGTCTACATCAACGTCGAGCAGCCGAACAAGGACATGATGAAGCAGTGGTTCCGCTCCAACGACGGCAACCGCTACCGCTGCTTCCCGACCTCGGGCGGCTTCAGCAACGGCCGCTGCTGCTACACGGTGCTGAGCCCGGCCCTCGCCTCCACCTACCTGTCCGCGTACCAGGCCAAGCAGGGCGACGGCACCGACCTGATGGCGATGTGCACGACACTCGGCGCGATGACGACTTCGATGCCGCAGACGACGTTGACCAACGTGTTCAACGTCGACTCCTTCTACCGCTACGCCGCGGTGATGGTCGCCTGCCAGAACACCGACAGCTACTTGTCGAGCGGCAAGGACCACTACCTCTACATCGACGAAGTGCACGGCGACGGCAGCACATTCCCGTTCGACCTCAATGAGGCGTTTCCCGGCACGAGCACGACGCTGGCCAGCAACAGCAGCTTCACCACCAGCATCTACCGCCCGGGCTTCTCGAAGACCCTGATCTTCGCCGACTGGACCAACCGGTACAAGGCGCACGTTCGAGCGGTGATCGAACAGTCGCTCAATCCGACGCATCTGAATGCCCTGATCACGCAGTGGCACACGATGCTGGCGCCGCACGTGGCTGCCGACTCGAAGAAGATCTACTCGACGACGCTCTTCAACAACAACCTGAACAACCAGGTCAGCCTTGGCGGCGTCGGCGGCAACACGATGTCCGGCTTGCTGCCGTTCATCCAGGCGCGCCATACGTTCCTGACCAACGAGGCCTACACCAACGCGACGCGCCCGACCCTCGCCAACCTGGCGCACAGCCCGGCGTCACCCGCCCCCAACCAGGCGATCCAGTTCACCGTGAACGCGACGGGCGCGACCACGGTCAACCTGTACTGGCGGCGACTCGGGGCGTTCCTGAAGGAGCCGATGTTCGACGACGGCTTGCACGGCGACGGCGGGCCGGGCGACGGCGTCTTCGGCGTGTCGATCGCCGGCCAGACTGCCGGCTCGCTCGTCGACTACTACGTCGAGGGCATCGCCGCGGCCGGCGGCGCGCGGTACCTGCCCTACACCGCCGAGTGCGAGCGCTACTGCCCGAAGGTGCAGATCGGGTGGCCGATGGCGCCCTCGGTCGTCAAGATCAACGAGATCCTGGCGCAGAACATCAACGGCGCGGTCGACGAGAACCTGCAGCACGAGGACTGGATCGAGCTCGTGAACACGACCAACGCGCAAGTCGACATCAGCGGCATGTGGCTGTCGGACAGCGTCGTCGTGCAGAAGTACCAATTCCCGGCCGGCACCACGATCGCCGCCAACGGCGTGATCCGCATCTGGGCCGACGAGGACGGCACGCAGGGTCCGCTGCACGCGAACTTCAAGCTGTCGACGGCCGGCGAACTGGTCGCGCTGTGGGACGCCACCGGCACGATCCTGCACGAGGTCGTCGAGTTCGGGCCGCAGAGTCCCGACGTGTCGCACGGCCGCCTCGTCGACGGGGTCGACCCGTGGGTCACGTTCCCGTCACCGACCCATCTGGCGCGCAACGAACCCACGAGCTGCGGCCAACGCACCTACGGTGCGGTGACCCCGAGCGTGCACGGCATGGGGATGACGGTGACCGGCACGCTGCAGATCGGCACCGCGATCCAGTACGGCGCGACCGCGGGTCCGGCGAGCGGCGTCGGCCTCGGCGCCCTGGCGCTGGCCGGCGCACACTTCGACGTGGCGCCGTACGGCATCGGCAACGAGATCCTCCTGGTCGATCTGGCGACGCTCGCCACGTTGGCTCTCGCGTTCGACGGCACCGGCGCCGCGAACTGGTCGCTGACCCTGCCGCCGAACCCGTCCCTGGTCGGCGCCCGCGTGTTCGCCCAGAACTTCGGCCTCGGCGCGAGCTGGGACAGTTCGCGCGCCGTCGAGGTGATGGTCTGCCCGTGAACGCGCCCGCGGCCGCGATGTACCGCAACCGGCACGAGTGCAAATTCGTGGTGCCGGAGGCGCAGGCGCAGCACGTGCTGCACCTGGTGCGGCCGTTCGTCGAGCCGGATCCGCACGCGCGGGCCCACGCCGATCACTCGTACACGATCGCCAGCCTCTACCTCGACGATCGCCACCGCTCGCTCTACCGCGAGACCGTCGAAGGCCAGCGCGAACGCTACAAGCTGCGCGTGCGTAGCTACGGCGACGGACCCGGCCAGCCGGTGTTCCTCGAGATCAAGCGCCGCCACGACCGCGTGGTGCGCAAGCTGCGCTGCGCGATCCCGCCGGAACTCCTGCCAACGGTACTGTCGGGGCGGGCCGTCGACCTGCCCGGCGCTTCACCGAACCGCCAGGCGGCGCTCGCCGAGTTCCAGCGCCTGGCCGGCCTGCGTCAGGCCGAGCCAGTCGCGGTCGTGCGCTACCAGCGGCAGGCCTACGTCGGGCTCGACGACACCGAAGTGCGCGTCACCGTCGACCGCCGTCTGTGTGCGCTCGCGACGCGCGAACCGGCCGTCACGATGTCCGGTCCGGGCTTCGTGACCGTGCCCGTGCACGGCGTCATCCTCGAACTCAAGTTCACCGACCGCTGCCCCGCTTGGATGGCAGCCACGATCCGCAACCTCGAACTGCACCGCCGGTCGTTCTCCAAGTACTGCACGTCCCTCGACGCGCTGGCCGACAACGGCGCAGCCGTCTCTTGACCCGATGCCCGACCTCCAACGCGTCTTCGCGGACCTGTCGCTGCAGATCCCGTCGCTGACGGTCGTCGCCTACCACCTGCTGCTCGCGTTCGTGCTCGCCAAGCCCCTGGCCTGGATCTACGCACGCACCCACCACGGCACCAGCTACTCGCGGTCGTTCGTGCAGTCGCTGGTGATGCTGCCGATGATCGTCGCGATCGTGATGCTGGCGATCGGCGACAGCATGGCGCGAGCGTTCGGCCTGTTCGGCGCGCTCGCGCTGATCCGGTTCCGCACGCCGATCAAGGACAGCCGCGACACGATCTTCCTGTTCCTGTCGGTCGCGATCGGCATCACGGTCGGTGTGCAGAACACGCCATTGGCCGTGTTCGGCACCGGCTTCACGCTGCTGGTCGCGCTCTACCTGTCGGGCGTTGGCTTCGGGCGCCGGCTCGACCACGACGGCGTGCTGCACTTCTCGATGCCGGCCCGCGGCGAACAGGACCCGGCCCTGCGCGAGCTGCTGCGCCACTACTGCCGCCACTTTGCCTTGGTCAGCCTGCGTGAGTCGCGCCACGACGGCGCGATGGACTTCGCCTACCAGCTGCGCCTGCACGAACCCGGCACCCATCAGGCCTTGGTCGCCGACCTGCGCGCGATTCCCGGCACCCTCGACGTCAACCTGTTCGTGCAGAACGAACACCAGGAACTCTGATGACCGCCACGCAACCGAGCCGTCCACGCCCGTCGTGGTGGCGTCGCCAACGCGGCCGCGCGGGCCGCAATCTGCCGGTCGTCGTCTGGGTCCTGGCGATCCTCGGCCTGCTGAAGCTCGGCGAGTTCACGCCGACGGCGCACGGCATGCCCGCGATCGTCGACAGCCGCGTCGCCACGCTATTGGCCCCCGTGGACGGCCGCGTCGCCGCGGTCGTCGCCCAGTTGCACCAGCTGGTCGAGGCCGACTCGATCGTCGCGCGCTTCGACGATCGCGACGTGCGCCTGCGCGTGCAGCAGGCGAACTTCGCGCTCGAACGGCTGCGCGCCGACATGGCGCACGCCAGTGCCGCGCTCGAGCGGGAAGCACGCGCGGCGGCCACCGCACATGGCCTCGACGCCGCGGTCGAGCACCGCCGGCTGGTCAGCGCCGTCGAGTCGGCGCAGCTCGCGACGCTCTCGACCCGCACCGATCTCGAGGAAGCGCGCATCCGCCTGCAGGGCGCGGCCGTCGAGACCGAGCGCCTCTCCTCGCTCGCCAAGCAGGCGATGATCGCCGAGCCCGAACTCGTGCGCGTGCGGACCGAACGCGACGCGCTGCAGAAGCGCATCGACGAGCTCTCGGCCCTGCACGCCGAACAGCAGGTCGTCGCGCGAACCGCGCGCGAGCGCCTCGAGGCGTTCGCGCCGGGCGCCGTCGACGTGCTGCCGGTCGACGCGGCCCTGGCACCGCTGCGCTGGCGGCTGAAGGAGCAGGAGGCCGCCATCGAACGCATCGCACTCGACGCCCTGGCCCTCGACGTGCGCGCGCCGATGCGTGGGCACGTCACCGCGATCCTGATGGGTGCCGGCGAATGGGCGCCGTCGGGCAGTGCGCTGCTGACGATCGTCGACCCGACGCCGCGTCGCATCCTCGCCTACGTACCCGACACGCTGCGCAGCCAGCTCGCGTCCGCCCGTTCGCTGCAGGTGCAGCGCGCCGACGCGACGCGGCTCGGCTCGGCGCCGATCCTCAGCATGTCGTCGACGGCAGTCCGTCTGCCCGAGCGGCTGTGGCGTGATCCCCAACGCGAGGAATGGGGCTACGAGATGGTGCTCGCGGCAATCGGCGTCGAACGGCCCGGCGAGCGCCTGCAACTGCACGCCGAGTTCTGACGCGGCCGCGCGGTTCCATGCGACGCATCCTCGCCACGGCCATGCTCGGCGCACTCGGCTCCTGCAGCGCGCTACGGCCCGTCACCGACGGCGTGATGCGCAGTGCGCAACCCGGCGAAGACCGCCTGGCGCGGACCATCGAGCACCACGGCCTGCGAACGATCGTCTGCCTGCGCGGCCCTGGAGAGGGCGCCGCCGAGTCGGCGCGGGCCGCGCTCGCGACCGGTGCCGAGTTCTGGATCATCCCGATGTCGGCGACCCGCCCACCCGATGCGTCGACGCTGCGCGCGCTGTGGCGCGTCGCGGCGGCGGCAGAACGGCCGTTGCTGCTGCACTGCCGGGCCGGCGTCGATCGCACCGGCCTCGCCAGCGCGCTCGTCGTGCTGCACGACACCGGCGACCTGGCCCGAGCGCGCGAGCAACTCGCGCTGCTGCCGCACGGCCATCTCGGTTGGTTTGGCACCGCCGCGATGGGCAACGTGCTCGACGCCTACGAGCCCTGGCAGCGCACGTTGGCCTTCCCCGACTGGATCGACCTGGTCTGGGCGCGGCAGGGCACTGCGACACGTTGAACGCCAGCGGCGCTGAGATCCGTCCGCGCCACCCGGCGAGGTAGACTCCGAGGATGTCGTCCCGCCTGCCGCTGTTGCTCGCCGCCGTCGTCCTGGCCTGCGCGGGCATCTGGTGGACGACGCGCGGCGAAGACTCGCCGGCCCCTCCAGCACCACATTCCTCGCAGACGCCGGTGACGGCGGCTCCCGCCCCGGCCAACCCGGCGGACGTTCGCGCGGCGCTGGCACCACCGCCCGCCGCCGGCACGACCGTCACCGACCCGCCGCGGCCCGCTCCGGTCCCGATGCCAGCGCCGCCCGACGCAGCCAACGTGCTCCTGCGGGTGCGCGATCTGACCACGCGGCTCGACGTGCCGGCGTTCCGCTGGCAGTTCCAGACGTCGCTGGGCGTGCAGCGCGGCGAAGCCAGCGCCGGGCGCGCCGAACTGCGCCTGCCGGAAACGGCGTCCGGCACGCTGCTGGTCGAAGCCCCGAACCTCGCGCCGTTGCAACGTCCGCTCGTCGTGCCGGACAGCGCCTCGCCGCCGCTGCAGCTCGACCTGTTCCTCGGCCCCGCGGTGCCGGCCGCCGGCATCACGCTGCACGTGCGCACGCTGGCCGGCGAAGCCGTGCCGACGATCCGCGTCGATGCCTGGGAACTGCAGCCGACGACCGATCGCGAGCGCTGGCATCTCGGCCAGCCGCTGTGGTCGCGCCGCACCGGCGGCCTCGACGGCCGCTACGTGCTGCCGACCTTGCCCGCGGGCGAGTACGGGATCCGGGTGGTGGCGACCGACCTCGCCGGCGAGTCGCTGCCGCTGCTGCCCTGGCGCAGCACGTTCCAGCTGACGGGCGACAACGGCTTCGTCGAGGACGTGCCGCTCGAAGCGGGTGCTCTGCTCGTGCTCGACCTCGTCGATGCCGCGGGGCAGGTGTTCGATCCGTCGCAGCACGGGTCGACGACGCTCTCCTTGCGTTTGCCCGGGGGCCCCGAGCTGTCGCGCAAGTGGGTCGTGCGCAGTGGCGGCGCGGCCGCCGCGGCGATCGACGCCGTCGCGGGGGTTGGCCGCGTCGAACTCGCAGACGCTCTGCCTGCCGGTCAGTACGAACTGACGGTGAAGGTCGGCGGCGCCGTGCGCGCGCTCGAAGGCCTGTTCCTGCGCGCTGGCATGCAGAACGTGCAGCGCGTCGTCGTCCGCTGACGAGAGCGCTACGACCGCTTCGCGACCTGCACGGCGACGTCGGCGATCGGCACCGTCACCTGGGCGCCACTCTGCAGATGCTTGAGCGCGACCGTGCCAGCCGCGAGTTCGGCCGGACCGAGGACCGCCGCGAACGGCGCGCCGATCTTGTCGGCGTACGCGAGTTGCTTGCCGAGCGGCTTGTCGTCGGCGAACACTTCGACGCGCAGACCTTGCGCGCGCAGCGCCGTGGCGACCTTGATCGCTTGCTGCGCCGACGCCGTGTCCATGCGGCAGAGCAACACCTGCGGTCCGACGCCGAGCGGCGGGAACATGCCGCGCTCCTCCATCACCAGCAGCACCCGTTCGAGGCCGAGCGAGAAGCCGACCGCGGCGATCGGCTGCTTCTGGAACATGCCGATCAGGTTGTCGTAGCGGCCGCCGCCGCCCATCGAACCGGCGAGTCCGGCGACGCTGATCTCGAAGATCGGCCCGGTGTAGTAGCTGAGCCCGCGCGCCAGTGACGGATCGAACTGCAGGTGCGGGCCGGCTGGGCCGTCGGCAGCAGCCCCGAGCAGAGCCAGCAGTTCGCGCGCCCCGCGGCTGCCGTCCCCGTCGCCCGCAGCCGTAGTGCGCAGCATGTCCGGCTGCCGGGCCGCGTCGAGCGTGGCGAGCAGCGCGTCGACCTTCGCCGGTTCGACGCCCTTCGCCGCGAGTTCGCTGCGGACGCCATCGACGCCGACCTTGTCGAGCTTGTCGATCACCACCAGTGCCAGGCCTTCCTGCTCGGGCGCGATGCCCGCGGTCGCGACCAGCGACCGCAGCAACTCGCGGTGGTTCAGCAGGATCTTGAAGTCCGTGAAGCCGAGTTCGCGCAACACCATCGCCACCGCTCCGCACACCTCGGCGTCGGCGACGACGCTCGTCGTCCCGGTGATGTCGACGTCGCACTGCCAGAACTCGCGGAAGCGGCCCTTCGCCGGCCGATCCGCGCGCCAGACCGGCTGGATCTGGTAGCGCTTGTAGTAGGCCGGCAGGTCGCGGTAGTTGGCCACGACTCGCGCCAGCGGCACCGTCAGGTCGTAGCGCAGACCTTCGTCGGCGAGGTCGAGCTCCCCGGGCGTGCCGGCGGCGAGCGCACGCTGCAGCCGCTCGCGCCGGTGCAGGATGCGGTAGAGCAACTGGTCGCCCTCGGGCCCGTACTTGCCGAGCAGCGTGCTCAGGTTCTCGATCGTCGGCGTCTCGAGCGGCACGAACCCGAACGACTCGTAGACGCGCTGCACCACCCCGAGCACGTGACGGCGGCGCGCCACGTCGCTGGCCAGGAAGTCGCGCATGCCGCTCGGCGGCTTGGTCGAGATCTCGCTCATCGACGCGCCATCATGCAAGCAGCGCGGTCCGCGGCGCCAGCCTGGGCTGCTCCGGCTTCAGCCGCCGCCGTTGCCGCCGCCGCCGTTCCCACCATCACCACCGTTGCCGCCGCGCCCGAAGCCGCCGCCGAAGCGCGACAGCCCGGCCCGGGCGGACGTCTCGCCGAGCACCTTCTCGAGGAACTTGTCGAACGGATCGCCGCTGCCGCCGCGCACCACGCCGACCGCCTCGGTCAGCCAGGCCTTGGTCTCGGGATCCTCTTCCCGCGCCGCCGCTTCTTCGAGCTTGTGGGCGAAGTCGGCTTCGCGCCGCGAGGCCAGCGCGAACGCGGTCGTCGCGCGCACCTTCGCCGAGCCGTCGCGCAGCGCCGTGGTCAGTCCTTCGTGCACCTTCGCCTTGTCGTCGCACAGGGCCAGCGCCAGCACCGCATGCGCCCGCACCGTGGCACTCGGTTCCTTCTGGAGCACCTTCTCGATCTGCGCGAGCACGTCCTTGTTGCCCGGCGCACTGCTCGCCATGGCCCGCAGCAGCCGGCCGCGCACCGCTTCGTCCTTCTCGAGCTTGTACTGCCGACTCAATGCCGGGTAGGCCTTGGGCTCGGCCATGCTCTCGAGCGCGCCGGCGGTCGCGAGCCGCACCTCGGCCTCACGCTCGGTCAGGTAGGTGACGAGCAGCGTGTGGTAGGCCTTCGGCGACACCACGCCCATCGTCTCGATCGCCGGCAGCCGCTGCGGACCGCTGAGACCGCTCAGGGTCGATTCGACGTAGTCCATCGCTTCCTTGTCGTCACTGCGCAGCAGCAGTTCGACCTGCTGCAGGTTGCGCAACGCCGCGCCCATCGACTTGCGCACGGTCTTCAGCGCTTCCTGCACCTGCGCCTTGGTCGGCGGCTTCTGGTTCTCGCCGCGCTCGACCGCGCCGAAACCCAACCGCTGCGGCGCCCGCGCGGACGGACTCAGCTGCCACGCGAACTTCGCGTCGAGCTTCCGGATCGCGTCGACCCACACCCACTCGAGTTCCCCCTTGGTGATGCGGTACGGCACCGAACTGATCACGGTGCCGTCGGGGTGCACGAACACATGCTGCGGCGCGATCACGTCCTCGCCGGGGCCGATCTTCAGCACCTGCAAGCGCGCCTGCACTTCGGCCGACTGCTGTTGGTTGGGCGTGACTCCGGCGACCCGGGCTTCCGTCGCCTGGGAGCAGAACAGGTTGATCGTTGCCTGCGAGAGCTTGCCGAGGGTGGCGTCCTTGTAGTGGTCGGCCACCATCTCGTCGTTGGCGCGTTCGCCCGCCATGTTGAAGGCGAGGAACAGCACCCTGTTCTCGGCCTTCGCTGCGGCGACCGCCTGGTCGTAGGAGGGCGTCCAGCGGATCTGGGCCACGGCGACCATCGGCAGGCAGGCGATGGCGAGAGCCACGAGCGGGGTTCGGTTCAGCATCGTCGGGGGGTGGACTGGCCGGGCGGCCGGTGCCCTTCGCCGCTGCGAGGCTGCCGGGGACGGCGCCCCGCAATGGCCGCCTCAACGGGGCGTAGAAAGTGTGGTCCAGGGCTCGTTGGGATCGCGAACACCGGCGGCGCGCGGCTGCAGGTAGTCCGCCCACCGCCGCGACAGTCGCAGGTCGCCCGCGACGAGCCCGGCGAGGCCGGGGTGCTGCGCCAGCACCTGCGACAGCACGTTCGCCTTGGTCGCGACCGGCACGCGGGGCAGCGGGCTGTCGACCGGACGGTCGTACGCGAACACGACGCCAGCACCGTCGGCGCGCGCCAGCTTGACGCGCACCTCGGGGTAGGCCGGTCCACGCAGCCAACGCTCGCCGAGGTTCGTCGCATCGATCTCGAGCAGCGCCGGGCAGTCCTTCACCAACGGCGCGAACTGTTCGCGCCACTCGCGAGCGATGCCGATGCCCGCCAGCACGCGCGGCTCAGCGCATCGTTCGCCGGGACGGACCGCCATCGTGCCAGCCCCCCCTTCGCGGTGCAGGAACAGCACCGGCAGCGAGGTCTCGACCCAGGGCAGCTGCATCGCCTCGCCGTCGACGAGGCACAGGCCCTGCCCCGCGGCGTCGCGCACCGCCAACAGCGGCCGTCGCAGGTCGAGCTGCAGGCGCAGGCGATCGGGGTACGCACGTTGGATCGACACGTCGCGCACCCATGGCACGCCGAGCAACGACTGCCGCAGCACGCGCTGGGCGGCGTCGTCGAGGATCGGCACCGTGGCGTCGAGATACGGCTGCAGCGCCGCCGACACCGCGAGCAGCAGCCCTCGGTCCATCCAGTCCGGCGCAGTGACGAAGCCGACGCGGTCGAGTTCGACCGGCGTGCTCTGTTCACTCGCCCGATCGACTCGGGCGGCGAGCACTTCGAGCGCACGAGGCCCGAACATCCACACCGTGAACACGAACGCCGACAGCACGGCGATGCGGGCGAGCCACGGTGCGGCGGCCGAGCCTCGTTCGCGGCGTTGCGAGCTGCGCACGGACACGGGCCGCGCGGCTCAGTTCAGGCGCGCGACGACGGGCTTCGCTTCGACCTTGCTGCGATCGCGCGAGCCGCTGACCGACTCGCAGTCGTCGGTGAAGATCTCGAGCGTGTCGAGCACGTTCTCGATCAGGTGGCGGTCCATCGTCACTTCGCGCGCGCCCTTGGCGGCCTCGAGCTCGTGCTCGAGCAGGCGCGACAGGATCTTGAGCTGCGACAGGTGACGACCGACGAACTTCGGGACGTTGATTTCGGACTTGGTTTCCATGGCTGGCTCCGGGAAATGCCGACGAGCCGGTTGACCTCCGACCCGCCGCTTGTTGCGGCCCGATGGCCGCGTGACCGTTGCGAAACGCTCCGCCGGACGGCGAAGCCCGGGCGAGCATAACGACGCCTCGAAGCGATGCCAGCGCGTGATTCGCGGGTTCCCCGACGCCTGACCGGGGCGCCGTCGTGTGGACAACGGCCCACAGAGCTGCCGCATCGCTCGTTTCCCATCCGGGAAGCCGTGTGCGATGCTGCGGTCGTGCACGAGCCTGCCGCCGAGCCCGCACCGATCCGGTTCAAGGGCTACACGCTGAATCCGTTCCAGGTCGAGGCGGCACGCGCGATCGAGACCGGCAAGAACGTGCTGCTCGCCGCCCCCACCGGTTCGGGCAAGACGCTCGTCGCCGAGTACGCGATCGAGCACGCAGTGCGCGCCGGTCGCCGCGCCATCTACACCAGCCCGATCAAGGCGCTCAGCAACCAGAAGTTCCGCGACTTCAAACAGGACGGCCTGCGGGTCGGGCTGATGACGGGCGACCTGACGCTCGACCCCGATGCCCCGCTCGTCATCATGACGACGGAGATCTTCCGCAACGCGGTGTTCGAGGATCCGCAGCGGTTCCGCGACACCGACTTCGCGATCTTCGACGAGGTGCACTTCGTCGATGACGTCGAGCGCGGCACTGTCTGGGAGGAGAGCCTGATCTTCGCGCCCGAGCACGTCCGCTTCGTCGGACTGTCGGCGACGATCGCCAACCTGCACGAGTTCGGCCGGTGGATCCGCGAGGTGCGCACCCAGGAGCTCGCGGTGATCGAGCACACGCGCCGCCCGGTGCCGCTGTCGCATCGTCTGTTCCACCAGGACGCCGGCGTGTTCCAGCTCGAGCAGCGCGCGCGGGCCGTGAGTTTCCATGAACGCGCCGTCGCGCGCGAAGGGCGGCACGGCGGGCGCGCCGGCCGGCGGGAACGCGAGCGCTCGCGGTGGGGCGACAAGCGCGAACGGGCGCAGGGCCGGCGCATCGCCTACGGGCCGCGGCCGTACGTGCTGCTGCTCGACGAACTGCAGCACCGGCAACTGCTGCCGCTGCTCTACTTCTGCTTCTCGCGCAAGGAGTGCGAGATCAAGGCCGAGCGCAGCATGGGCCGCCGGCTGCTCGACCGCGCCGACCGCGCCCGCGTCGAGGCGCTGTTCGCGGACATCTGCGCGCGCTTCGAACTGCAGCCCGATCAGGACCCAGGGCTGCGCGGCATCCTCGGGCGCGCGATCGCCGGCGTCGGCTTCCACCACGCCGGCATGCTGCCGATCCACAAGGAAGTGGTCGAGCGGCTGTTCACCTCGGGACTGCTGCGCATGCTGTTCACCACCGAGACGTTCGCGCTCGGCATCAACATGCCGGCGCGCACCGTGGTGTTCGACCTGCTGCGCAAGTTCGACGGCGTGCAGATGGACTACATGCGGGCCCGCGACTACCTGCAGATGGCGGGACGCGCAGGCCGCCAGGGTCTCGACAAGTCGGGCCTCGTGATCTCGATCCTCGAGGACGAGGACCTGACGGCCGCCCCGCTGTCGCGCTACCACTCGGGCAAGGTCGAGCCGATCACGTCGCGCTTCAACCTGTCGTACAGCACGATCCTCAACCTCTACGACCGGCTCGGCAGCAAGGGGCTGCTCGCCGCCTACGACCGCAGCTTCGCCGCCTTCCAGTCGCAGACCGGCACGCCGGCGACGCGCGCGAAGAAGAAGGCCGCCGCCCACGCGGCGTTGTCGTTGCGCATGCAGGTGCTGCGCGACGCCGGCTACCTCGACGACCAGGGGCTGCTGCCGCGCGGCAAGCTCGCGCAGCGCATCAACGGCTACGAGATCCAGGTGGCCGAGCTGCTGTTCGGCGGCGCGCTCGAGGGCATGGACCTGCACGCGCTGGCCGGCACGTTCACGGCGCTGATCCACGAGGACCGCCGGCGCGCTGACCCGCACGGCCATCGCCGGCCGCTCGGACCGGGCATGAAGGCGGTGACCGACGCGGTGCGGCGCTTCATCGCGATCGAGACGCTGCACGGCGTCAGCCAGCCGATCAAGGAACCCGACTGGGGCATCGCCGCGGCCATCGACTCGTGGAGCCGCGGCGGCAGCGTCGAAGACCTCGAACGGCTCGCCCACAGCGACGCCGGCGACGTCGTGCGCACGCTGCGCATGGCGATCCAGATGATGCGGCAGGTGCGCATCAGCGTCGGCGGCAAGACGCAGCTCGGCGCGCGGCTCGAAGAAGCGATCGTCGCGGTCAACCGCGACGTGGTCGACGCCAAGCGCCAGTTCGAGCTCGGCTGACGCCGCTCACACGAACGCCGAGATCGCCAGGTCGTCGCCGACGACTTCGTACTGCATGTCGTGCAGCCGCCACGCCTGGGCCATGAACGCGCGCCCCTCGCCCGCGACCGGTGTCGGCGCGAAGCGCCCGCCGATCACCTTCGGTGCTAGGAACGCGAGCACCTGGTCGACGGCGTCCCACGCGAACATCTCGGCGACGAGTCCGCCGCCGCCCTCGACCAGCACGCGCCGCAGGCCGCGGGCCCGCAGTTCGCGGAACGCCTGCGCCAGGTGCAGGCGCCGCGGCCCCTCGGCGGTGGCGACGTGGATCACGGTGACGCCGAGATCCGACAGATGCCCGCTGCGGCGCGGATCGACGTCCTCGCTGGCGAGCAGCCAGGTCGGCGCGCTGCGCGCGGTGCGCACCAGGTTGCTGTCGTCGTCGATCTCGCCGAGCGGGTCGACGACGATGCGCACCGGCTGCCGGCCTTCGACGTGACGCACCGTGAGTTCGGGGTCGTCGATCTGCGCGGTGCGGAAGCCCACCATCACGCCATCGCAGTGCGCCCGCAGCTCGTGCGTGCGCGTGCGCGCCGCCGGCCCGCTGATCCAGCGCGCCTCGCCCGTGGGGGCTGCAGTCTTGCCGTCGAGGGTCATCGCCCACTTGCAGAGCATCCACGGCCGGTCGAGCGACAGCGCGCGCCGGAACGGCGCCAGCAGCGGCTCACACTGCGAGGCCAGTACACCGTCGAGCACGTCGACGCCGGCCGCTTCGAGGGCACCAATGCCGTGCCGCCGATGGCGCGGATCGGGATCGATGGCGCCGATGACGACCCGCTTCACGCCCGCCGCGACGAGCGCCTGCGCACATGGGTCGGTGCGCTTGCCGTCCTTGCCCTTCGGCGTCGAACACGGTTCGAGCGTCACCACGGCGGTGTCGGGGCGCGCCCCGGCGGCGAGGGCCTGTTGCAACGCCATCGCTTCGGCGTGAGGGCCACCGAAGTGCGCATGCCACCCGCGCGCCACCACGACGCCGTCCTGCAGCAGGATGCAACCGACGCGCGGGTTCGGTTCGACCGCGCCGCGTCCGCGGGCCGCCAGCGCCAGCGCTTCCGCCATCAACGCCTCGTCGTTCACGACGCGTGGGCCTCGGTGCGATCCGCCCGGCCTTCCTGCGCCGCGTCGTGGGCCAGCAGTTCGCCGACGCACGAATGCGCCAGCGCCTCGGTGACGCGCACGGGCACGTACTGCCCGATCAGCTCGCGATCGGTCGCGGCGAAGTGCACGAGGCGATGGTGCGCGGTGCGGCCGCTCAGCCGGCCGGCGACCTTGCTGTCCCCCTCGACCAGCACCTCCACCGTGCTGCCGACGAGGGCCCGGTTCTTCGCCAGCGTCAGCACCTCCTGGGCGGCGAGCAGTTCGGCGTTGCGGCGCTCCTTCTCGGGCTCGGGCACGTCGTCGGCCAGTTCGGCGGCGACGGTGCCGGGCCGCGGCGAGTACTTGAACACGTAGCTCTGCGCGAAGGAGACCCGCTGCACGAATGCCACCGTGGCCGCGAAGTCCGCCGCGGTCTCGCCCGGATAGCCGACGATGAAGTCGCTGTGCAGTTCGACGTCGGGCGCCTTCTCGCGCAGGGCGTCGACGCGCGCCAGGTACCGCTCGATCGTGTAGCCACGCCGCATCGCCTTCAGCACCGCGTTGCTGCCGGACTGCGCCGGCAGGTGCAGGTAGCGCGCGATCTTCGGCAGCTCGGCGATCGCAGCGATCAGCTCGGTGCTCAGGAAGTTCGGGTGGCTGGTGATGAACGCCAGCCGCCGCAGCGCCGGGATCGCGTGCAGCGCCCGCAGCAGCGCCGCCAGCGTCGCGTTCTGGCCGGTGAGGTCACGGCCGTAGGCGTTCACCGTCTGGCCGAGCAACGTGATCTCGGTGACGCCGTCGTCGCACAGCCGCTGGCTCTCCTCGACGATGTCGGCGATCGGGCGGCTGACCTCGTCGCCGCGCGTCGTCGGCACGATGCAGTAGGTGCACGGCATGTTGCAGCCGCGCATCACCGACACGAAGGCCTGCGAACGGTGCGGCCGCACCCGCACGTCGCGGCGGATCAGGTCGCCCGAGACGCCGGCGTCGACCGCCAGCACGCCGGCCCCGGCGACCTCGTGCTTGGTGCGCACGATGCCGCGCTCGGCGGCGATCGCCGCGTTCTTGCCGCGCGCGGTCTCGACCGTCACGTCGATGTCGCCGAACGCCGACGGCCCGACCACGAGGTCGACGTGCGGCATGCGCGAGACGAGGTACCGCTTGTGCTCCTGCGCCATGCAGCCGAGCACGCCGACGACCAGGCCCGGTTCGGTGCGCTTGCGCAGGCGCAGCTTGCCGAGCTTGCTCCAGACCCGGTCCTCGGCGTGCTGGCGCACCGAGCAGGTGTTGAGCAGCACGACGTCGGCGTCGTTCTCGTTGGCCGCCGCCTCGTAGCCCCGTTGCCGCAGCCGGCTCTCGACCAGCTCGCTGTCGAGCTTGTTCATCTGGCAGCCGTAGCTGGTCAGGTGGTACTTCGGGGCGCGCATCGGGCGCGGGATCTTACGAACTGCGAACGACAAGCCCAGCCTGCACTCACCGCCGCGCGCACTCGCGCGTAGACACACCATGCCCCCGCTCTCCCGCCGTTCGTTCCTCGCCACCACGTCCGCCGTCGCTGCCGGTGCCATCGCGCTGCCGCGACCGCCTCACGCGAAGAAGAACATCCTGGTGCTCGGCGGCACCGGCTTCCTCGGCCCGGAGATCGTCAAGGCCGGACTCGCGCGTGGGCACTCGTTCACGCTGTTCAACCGCGGCCGCACCGCGCCGGGCATGTTCCCCGACGTCGAGCAGTTGCGCGGCCAGCGCCGCCGGCCACGCGCCGATCGGCCCGACGCGCCGCCGCAGGACCTGAAGGCGCTCGAGGGCCGCACGTGGGACGCAGTCGTCGACACCAGCGGCTACTTCACCGGCGAGGTCGAGGACGTCTGCAAGGTGCTCTCCGGCAACGTCGGGCAGTACGTCTACATCAGCTCGCTGAGCGTCTACTCGTCGCTCGAGGTCACCGCCGACCCGGTCGACGAACAGAGCCCGCTCGCCGCCTGCGCCGACAAGTACGTGCAGAACATGGGCAAGAACGGCGAGCACTACGGCGGACTCAAGCGCCACTGCGAGGACGCGGCGGCGGCGGCGTTCCCCGGCAAGGCGACCTTGGTGCGGCCGGGCTACATCGTCGGCCCACGCGACGACAGTGACCGCTTCACCTACTGGCCGGCACGGCTGCTGCGCGGCGGCGAGTGCCTGGCGCCGGGCGATCCCGACAACGACCTGCAGTTCGTCGACGTGCGCGACCTCGGCGCCTGGATCGTGACCCTGATCGAGAACGGCGCAGTCGGCCCGTTCAACGCGGTCGGCTTCGACGGCCGGATCTCGGTCGCCGAGTTCCTGCACACCGGCAAGGGCGTGCTCAACCACGGCTGCACGTTCACCTGGGTCGACGACGCCTTCCTCGAACAGAACGGCGTCACGCCGTGGATGGAGATGGGCTGCTGGACGCCGAAGGCGAAGAACGGCCACTGCAGCAATGCGCGCGCGATCGCCGCCGGGGCGACGTTCCGGCCGATCGCCGAGACGATCCGCGACACCGCGGCGTGGGTGAAGGACGGCCGCGGCGACCGCAAGTGGGAAGCCGGGATGACCGCGGAGCGCGAGCGGGAGTTGCTGGCGAAGTGGAAGCAGCGCTGACCCGCTCGGCGACCTCGATGCGACCGAGGCTCCGGCCAGCGCCGCCCGGCGGGCCGGCGATCGCCGCAAGGCTCGTTGGCGTCGACGACGCGGCGCGGAAACGGTGGACCGCAGCAACGCGAGCGGGCCAGTGCTGTCCCCCGACTCGCTGGCGCGCCAATCTCGCGCCATACTCCTCATGATGCACCTCCGTCTTCCGTCGCGTCCGCTTCCGCTCGTCGCCCTGGCCCTGCTGACCGCCCCCGCGGTCGCCCAGAACCTGAGTCTCGACCGGGTCGGCGGCGCGCTCGGCGCGGTCACGACGTTCCCGATCGTCGGCCAGCCGAACGAGCTCTACGCGCTGGTCTGGGACGTCCAGGAAGTGCCGACGTTCATCCCCCACCTGGGCATCACCCTCGACATCCCGGACAACAACGCCACGTTCTCCTACCAGACGCCGACCTGGACGGGCATCACCAGCGCCAGCGGGCTCGCGACTCCGCAGGTCACCATTCCGAACAACTCGAAGCTCGCCAGCTACGTGATCAGCCTGCAGGCGGTCGCCGGCAACGGCCCCTTCCGGGTCTCGAACCTGCTGCGGCTCACGGCCCAGGCCCCGCGGACCTTCGAGCCAGCACTCGAGCAGCCGCCGGTGCCGGTGATCGGCGGCGGCGCCGTCGCCCAACCGAACAACGAGCTGCTGTTCG
Source organism: uncultured bacterium (assembly GCA_937952215.1). Lineage (GTDB taxonomy): Bacteria > Planctomycetota > UBA1135 > UBA1135 > UBA2386 > UBA2386. Next base: position 94,962 of record CALFZH010000020.1, on the reverse strand, counting down.
TCGGCGGCTCGGGCCCCGTCGCGCAGCTGTACAAGTCGCGCACCGAGCAGTGGGAACTCGCCGGCTCGACGTTCGGAGTCGGCCTGCTGTCGCAGACCACGGGCCTCGCCGACGGCCGCGTGCTCTTCACCGGCGGCCTCGACCTCACGACCGGCCAGCCGTCCTCGGCAGCGGCGGTCTACGACCCGGTGACGCAGACGACGACGACGCTGACGATGGTGTCGCCGCGGGCCGGCCACGGCGCCAGCCTGCTGTCGAACGGCAAGGTGCTGATCAGCGGCGGCAGTTCGAGCGTCGACCTGACCAACCCGCTGTCGTTCTTCACCGGGCTGCTCGCCAGCACCGAGCTGTTCGATCCGGTGACCAACACGCTGGCGCCAGGCCCGAACATGCTCGAGCAGCGCGCCTTCCACACCTCGACGACGCTGACCACCGGACGCGTGCTGATCGCCGGCGGGCTCGCGGTGCTGCCGATCATCAACCTGCCGAACGTCTCGAACACTGCCTACCTCTACAACCCGGCCACCAACACCTTCGGCTTGCCGGCGCTCATGAACGGCGCACGGTTCCTGCACAGCGCGGCGCCGCTGAGCAACGGCCGGGTGCTGCTGGTCGGCGGTGTGAACCTCGACCTGACGCAGTTCCTGCAGACGGGCAACATCCAGGACCTGATCGTCAACACGCGAACGGACTGCCAGTTGTTCACGCCGGTCATCGGGGGCTTTGGCACCTTCGCGACCGTCAACGGCATGCAGGTCGGCCGCGCCGGTGCGGCGGTGGCGCCGCTGCCCAGCGGCGGCGCGCTGATCGCCGGCGGGTTCCGCATGACCATCGACGTGGCGACCTCGACGTTCGAGCTGGCCTCGACCGAGACCGCCGACGTGTTCGCGCAGAGCCCCAACTCGATCACGCCGACGGGTTCGATGCAGGAGGCGCGCCAGTTCCCGACCACGGTCAACCTGCCGGACGGCACCGTGATGGTCGTCGGCGGCGGCCCGAGCGTGGCCGAGATCTACCAGCGCTGAGACCGCTGCTGCGCCCTGCCGGCAGGTTCCGCGGCAGGGCGTGGTAACGTGGCACGCGGTGGACCCGCAACTCCCCGCGACGCCGGTACCGATGTTCCCGTTGCCGCGGGTGTTCCTGTTCCCGCACCAGGTCCTGCCGCTGCATGTGTTCGAGCCACGCTACCGGCGCATGGTCGAGTCGCTGCTCGACAGCGCAGGCCGCATGGTGATCGGCACGATCCCGACCGGAGCGCCGCCGGAGTTGCCGCACGCCCCGCCGCCGGTGCTCCCGGTGGCCGGGTTCGGCGAGATCGCGCGGCACCAGCGCCTGCCCGACGGCCGCTTCCACATCTGGGTGCTCGGACTCTGCCGCGTGCAGATCGAGGAGGTCGCCAGCGAGCAGCCGTTCCGCCTCGTGCAGTGCCGGCCGTTTCCCGAGGTCGCGGCGCCGGATGACGACGGACCCCAACTCGCCGACGACGTGCGCCACGCGATGACGGCGCTGCTGAAGGAGCCCCTGCCCCTGCCGCCGAACGCGCCGCTGGCGCTGCTGGTCGACCTGCTGTTGCAGGCGCTGCGCGTCCCGGCCGAGGTGGTCGCCGCCGTCTTCGCCGAGCCGGCGGTGGCGGCACGCGCCCGCACCGTCCTGCGGCTCGCGCGAAAGTCGCCCCCCGCTGCGTGAGCGGTCGCGCCGGGCCGCGGGCGACGACTTGCCAGGCGCGGGCAGGCGGCTAGCGTTGGTGCATGATCAAGCCGCGGTTGCGGGGCAACGAGCCGTCCCGGATCTACCTCGTCGGGGCGCACGCGACGGGCAAGACGACGCTCGCGCGCTGGGTGCGCGACCACTACGGCGTGCCGATGATCGCCGAGGTCGCGCGCGGCGTGCTCGCCGAGATGGAAGCGCGGCTCGAGACGCTGCGCACCGACATCGCCCTGGTCGATCGGTACCAGCGCGAAGTCTTCCGCCGCCAGATCGACGCCGAGAACGCCGTCGGCGGCCCGTTCGTCAGCGATCGCGCGTTCTGCAACCTCGCCTACGCGGCGCACCACAGCACGATCCTCGCCGACATCTTCCGCGACCGGCGGCTCGCCGAGTACATGCACTGGGTGCGCTCGGGCATCGTGTTCTTCCTGCGCCCGCACCGCGAGCTGGTGATCGGCGACGGCGTGCGCGCGGGCCTCGACTGGGAAGAGGTCGTCCGCATCGACGGCATGGTCAAGCTGCTGCTGGAGTTGTTCGACGTGCCGTACATCCCGGTCGAGTCGCTGTCGATGCAGGAACGCGTGCGGCTGGTGCAGCGCGTTCTCGACCTCGCCGGACTGCAGCCGATCGGCGCCGGTGACGCGGGCGCGCCCGCCGCGACCGACGCGACTGCACCTCGCGCGAACTGACCGCCGGCGCCGGCACTCGGGCAGGGCAATCGCGAGCGGTCGGCGGTAACGTCCTCGCCATGCCCGCGCCCGCGCACCCCAAGAACGTCGCCCGCGAGATCGCGCAGTTCCTGCACTCGCGCACGTCGCTGCGGCCGCGCGTTGCGATGCTCCTCGGCAGCGGCCATGCGTCGATCGCCAACCAACTCAAGGAGAAGGTGGTCCTGCACGGCGACGACGTGCCGGGCTCCCCGCTGCGCTCGCCGCTGCTGGTGGGACTGCTCGAGGGCATTCCCGTCGCGGTCGCCGATGCCCCGTTCGCCGCGTTCGAAGGACTGACCGCGAGCGAACTGACGATGCCGGTGCGCGTGCTCAAGGCGCTCGGCTGCGAGTTGCTGATCGTCACGGCCGGCGCCGCGAGCCTCTGCCAGCAGATCGAGTCCGGCACGATCGCCATCGTCGAAGACCACCTGAACTTCAGCGCCATCCAGCCGCTGGCCGGCCCCCAGGACGAGACCGACGGCCCGCGTTTCCCCGACATGAACGAGCCGTACGCGCGCGAGTGGATGGACGTCGCGCGCGACGTCGCGCTGCGCGCCGGCATCGCCTGCGGCCCCGGCGTGTTCGCGGCGGTGCCCGGCCCGAGCATGCCGACGCGCGCCGAGTACCGCTTCCTGCGCCAGGCCGGCGCCGACCTGGTCGGCATGTCGTTGGTGCCCGAAGTGATCGCCGCGGTGCACGCCGGCTTCCAGGTGCTCGCGCTGGTCGGCGTGACCCAGCAGGTGCTGGCCGGCCGTTCCTCGCAAGCGTCGATCGAGGCGATGATCGACGCCGCCGATCTCGCCGCGCCACGCATGGCGACGCTGCTGGTCGGCATCGTCGCCGCGACCCGGAACCGCTGACCGTGGCCGCCCGCGACCCACGACCACCGCGGCTCGGGGTGCTGCTCAGCGGTTCGGGCCGCACGTTGCAGAACCTGCTCGACCGCGTCGGCGACGGTCGTCTGCGCGCGACGATCGCCGGCGTCGGCAGCGACCGCGCCGACGCGTTTGGCCTGCAACGCGCGTTGGAGCACGGTCTCGAAGCGCGCCACCTCAAGGAAGCGTCGGCGACGTGGTCCTGGCTCGCCGAACTCGACGTCGACCTGGTGGTTCTCGCCGGCTACCTGCGCCTGCTGCCGATCGTGCCGGAGTTCGCCGGCCGCGTACTCAACATCCACCCGGCCCTGCTGCCGAAGTTCGGCGGCAAGGGCATGCACGGCGACCGCGTGCACGCCGCCGTGCTCGCCGCCGGCGAGCGCGAATCGGGGTGCACGGTGCACCTGTGCAACGAACGCTACGACGAGGGCCGCATCCTGCTGCAGGCTCGCGTGCCGGTGCTGCCGAACGACACGCCGGCGGCGCTGGCTGCGCGCGTGTTCGCGGCGGAGTGCGAGGCCTATCCGGCGGCGATCGCGATGCACTGGCACTCGCTGCAGGGCTGAGGCCAGCGGGCTCAGTCGCGCCGCAGCAAGTCGTCCAGGGCGGTGAGCGCGCGCCCGAGCAGCATGCTGATCGCTGCCGGACTTCGCCCTCCCATCATCTCGCCGACCTGGTTCAGCGGCAGCTTGGCGAGCCGCGCCAAGGTGATGACTTCCCGATGGTCCGCGCCCAGCGCCGCGAACGCTGCCTCGATGCGGGCGACTTCCTCCGCCGAGATCAGCGCCGCACTCGGGCTCGGCGAACCGGGCCCGTTGAAGGCCGCAGCCAGTTCGAGGCCGAGACTGCCGCCCACCACGCGCTGCACGTCGCGCTTCTTGCGCCCGTAGTGGCGCGCCCGGTCGCTGACCTTGTGCGCCGCCGCGCGGAACAGCCAGGCACGGAACGCGGCGTCGTCGTCGAACCGTAGCCGGCTGGCGTCTTCGACCAGGCCTCGGCAGACCGACTGCACCACGTCGCGGCAGGACTCGTGGGCCCGCAGTGCGGCGCCAACGCGCTGCTCGACGAACGCCTCGAGAACCGGCAGGTTGGCGGCCAGTCGGCGTTGGAGTTCGTCGTTCTGCATGCGTCGCACGCCTCGCCGCGGCGGGTGCAGCGACGATACCATGCCCGACCGTGTCCACGAGCGACGCCAGCCCTTGCGCAGAGGACCCGCTTCCTGGCGACATCGAAGCCGCGGTCTACGGCGCGTGCTTCGGCGATGCTCCGACCGCTGGCATCGAGGCGTTGCAGCGCGAGCATCCAGGACGAGCGCTCGCGATCGCCTCGCTCGCCTTGAGAGTGCGACGCGCGAACGACCGGCTCGGCACGCTCCACGCGCAGGCGACAGCCGCGGAGCGAGAGCCGACGATCGCCGGCTACCGCCTCGAGCGACAGCTCGGCAGCGGCGGGTTCGGAGTCGTGTGGCTGGCGACGCAGATGGAGCCGGTCGTGCGCCGCGTGGCGCTCAAGGTCTTGCGAGCGGATGCCGCTGGCGCCGAAGTCCTCACGCGTTTCGCCGCCGAGCGTGCGGCACTCGCCGCGATGGACCACCCGGGCATCGCCAGGATCTACGACGCCGGACAGACCGCCGACGGGCAGCCGTTCTTCGCGATGGAGTACATCGCCGGGGAGCCGATCGTCGCCTGGTGTGACAAGAGGTCGTTGCCCGTGCCCGAGCGTCTGCGCGTGATGATCGACGTCTGCGCAGCCGTGCTGCATGCACACCAGCGAGGACTCGTCCATCGCGACCTGAAGCCCGGCAACCTGTTGGTCGTGGAAGACGGCGGGGTCGCGTATCCGAAGGTGATCGACTTCGGTCTCGCGAAGATCCTGTCTCCCGATCTGCTCGCCGGTCCCATCGCGACGACCATGGTGGGCAGGTTGCTCGGCACTCCGGAGTACATGGCTCCCGAGCAGGCCGCCGGCGGCGCCGTCGACACCCGAGCCGACGTCTACGCGCTGGGCGTCGTGCTGTTCGAGCTGCTGACCGGCGCCTTGCCATTCTCGCCGACGGAGCTGCGCTCCCGCGGCCTCGCCTCGGTCGTGCGCACGTTGCACGAGGTCGAAGCTCCGCGTGCATCGACCGTGGTGCACGACGCGGCGGCCGCCTCCCGTTCGACCGACAGCGGCCACCTCCGGCGCCGGCTGCGCGGCGACCTCGACGCCATCGTGCAGCGGTGCTTGCAGAAGGAACCCGATGCTCGCTACGCCAGCGTCGCCGAGCTGGCCAGCGACCTGCGCGCCCATCTCGCCCACGAAGCGATCTCGGCACGGCGCCTCGGCCTCGTCGACACGTTGCGTCGGCTGGCGCGGCGGAACCGCGCCATGTTCGTCGGCAGCGCCGTCGCCTTGCTGGCGTTGGTGTTCGGGGTCGTCGTCGCCACGTGGGGTCTCGTGCAGGCGACCGCATCCCGCGACGATGCCATCGCGGCCGCCGCGATGGCCGATGCCCGTAGCTACGCTGCCGCGTTGCACGCCGCCGCACGCGCTGGCGACGCGTGTCGCGGTGCCGAGATGCGCCAGGGCCTCGAACTCGCGCCGCCCGAACTGCGGCACCTCGAGTGGCAACTGCTGGCCGCGCAGACCGACGACGCCGTGCAGATCGTGCACACCGGCATCCCGGATGGTCGCGCGGTGTTCGCGCTCGGCACCGAAGTCGTGGTCGTGGCAGACCGCATGGTGCGCTGCTTCGACCTCGCGGCCGGCACCGATCGGCCCTGGCCCGGACCAGGCGGCGGCGCGCGTTTCGCCAGCGCAGGTGCTGCGGCCCCGGATCGCAGCTGCGCGTTCGTCGTGTTCGGCGACGGCAGCGTGCACCGCTGGGACGGCGTCGGCGACGCCCGCGTCGTGGCGCGCGTGGCCCGCGGCGAACCGGTGCTGGCGGTCGCGCGGACCGGCGCATGGTTCGTGGTCGGCGACGGCACCGACGTGGTCGGGCTGGCCGGCGATGACGGCGCCGAGCGCTTCCGCTTCCGCAGCAAGGCTCGTGCGCGCGCCGTCGCGATCGCCCCCGACGAACGCGCCGTCGCGGTAGCGTGGGAAGACGGGCGTGTCGAGCTGCACTCGGTCGCGTCGGGCGAGTTGCTGGCGTCGCTGCCGCACCCGGCCGTCGTGCGCCAGTTCGCCTTCCCGGAGCCAGGTCGCCTGATCACGACCGGGCACGACGAAGTGGTTCGCGCCTGGGACCTCGAGCGCGGCGTGCTCGTCGCCGAACGGGCGACCGACGCGCCCAACGTCTGCGCGCTCACCCTCATCGACGACTCCGTGATGGTGACCGGCGCCGGCGACGGCAGCATGCGCTGGTGGAACCCCACTACGCTGCGCGACCTCGGCCACGGCCGCGGCCACGAGGCGTACGTCTGCGGCGTCGACCATCTGCCCGACGGGCGGCTCGTCAGCTTCGCGTGGGACCGCACGTTGCGCATCTGGCCGAGCACTCCCCCGGCGCGCGCGCAGGCCTGGGCCGGCCTGTACGGCACGGGCGCGCGGCTGTGCGCCCACCCGACCGAGCCGCTGGTGTTCGCGGGCACGCTCGCGTGCGAAGTCGGCGCCTTCGAGGCGCCGGGCGGTGCGCTGCGTTGGCACAAGAAGCTCGACGACCACTACGTGCACGGTCTGGCGGTCACGCCCGACGGGCAGCGGTTGTTGGTCAGCACGTGGACCGGGCACCTGCACGTGCTGGCGACTGCGGACGGTGCGACGCTCGCGAAGATCGCCCTGAGCGGCCGGGAGCGGCTCGGCAACGTCGTGATCGACCCGTCGACGAACCTCGCGATGGTCGCCGAGAAGACGGCCGTTCACCGCCTGGCGCTCGACGATCTGCAGCCGCTGCCGCCGTGGCCGCTGACCGGGTTCGACAAGGCGCTGCTCATCGAACTCGCCATCGATGCACGGCGCGGACGGCTGATCGCGTGCCACCCCGAAGCGGCGGTGGCCGCGATCGACCTCGCCAGCGGCGCTCTGCGTTGGCGCCACGAGGGCCAGCGCGTCGCAATGGTCGCGTTCCCGCACGACGGCAGCGCGCTGTTCGCGGCCAGCCACGCCGGCCACGTGCTCGTGCTCGACCCGGAGACCGGGAGCGAACGCCGGCGGTTCGGTCGCGGCACCAGCGGCCCCGTTCGCAGCGTGCTCGTCACGCCCGACGGCCGCAGGGTGCTTGCCAACGACCAGCGGCTCCGCTTCTACGACGCGGTGCGAGGCGACGAACTGCTGGCCCTCGACGGCATCCGCTTCGTGCCCGGGCAGCCGCTGCTGCTGCCGTCCGCCGACCTGCTCGTCACCGCGGCCGGCTACTTCGCGGCCCCGGCCGAGATCCTCGCCTGGCCGCTGCACCCGTCGCGCACGTCGCTGCGATGAGGGGCGACGCGGTCAGAACGCGCCGCCGAGCTCCACGTCCAGGGCGTTGCTGAACACGAACTCCAGCGCGTTGTAGCCCGGCCGCATCACCGCAGCCTGCGAGAAGAGATGCACGCCGCGCAGCGAAGGGTTGTGGAAGGCAGTCGAGTAGTAGAAGGTGCCGTTGGAGCCCGTGGTGCCGCTGACCAGCACCATCGGGTCCGGGCGCAGCCAACAGCCCGGCGCGCCGTACTGGGTGAGGAAGACCGGCTGCCAGGTCGTCCCGAAGATCAAGGCCACCGGCACTCCCGGCAGGCCGTTCTCGATCCGATAGGTCAGCGCGTGGCCCACTTCGGGATAGCCATACAGCGCGTGGACCGGGACACCGCCAGCAGGGCCACACCCGACCCCGAGGCTCGTCACCGAACCCACTTCGTAGTTGCCCAGCCGCCACAGGTAGCCGCCTCCCTCCGAGCCGGAGTACGGATCGATGAGTCCCGCGGCGACACCGCGTTGCCACGTCAGCATGTACGCCTGCAGCGTGGCGTTCGCGATCTGCGTCGGGAACGCGAGCCAGAACGTGCGCCAGGTCGCGAGGTCGGTGGTCGCGGTGCACGGAATCCAGCTGCCGTTGTGCGTCATCCAGCAGCGGTAGCCTGCGCGCGTTCCCTGCTGCGCGAGCGGCACGACGGAGTCGTCGCGCGCTTCGACCACGAGCAAGTTCGTGTACCCGAGACAGGCGACGCGCCACCTGCCGAGCCACTGGTTGCTGCCGGCCGGCTGCGCGGGGAAGACGGGCTGCAGGAAGCCGTCCGTGCCGTTCATCGTCGTCGGCATGCGCGCGTAGTCGCCGTACGCCGTGGTCGGCGTGGTGCCCGCGTTGTCCCAATGGAAGCCGGCCAGGTGGTCACCATCCGCGACGCGCAGCCGGAACTTGCGACCGACGGTCGGACTGTCCATCTGCTCGTCCCAACGCATGTTCTTGTTGCTGCCTTTCCACCAGCACCACAGCTCCTCGCCGACGAAGTAGCCGTTGACGCGATGGGCAACACCCGCGGAATCGTAGAACGTGCCGACGCGACGGTCGGTCATCGTGATGCCGTGGAACTGCTGGAAGCCGGCAGTCATGGTCAGCGGCAAGTGGTAGATGTCGAGCGTTCCCGACCAACCATCGAAGCGGAGGTTGCGACGGCCGAGGAACTCGAGCTGCGGCCAGGGCGCAGGCTGGTTCACGGCAGTGATGTAGCCGGCCGTGATGCCCTGCCACGTGAGGTAGTCGTAGCCGATCCGCGTGTAGCCACCTGGACCCGCAGTCGGTCCCCAACTGTTCTTCACGATGAAGTGGTGGTCCGCCGGATTGCTGCTGCTGCGGTCGTAGCCGACGATCAGGGCCGAGTGCACGCCACCGGTGTTGTTGAAGTACGACGCGTGCCAGATCGAGCTCGAAGTGCCGGAAGGCGTGCTGAACTTGTGCACGTAGAAGTCCCAGACGACCTCGTAGCCAGCCTGCAGCACCGCCTCGATCGCTGCCGGCGAGCGTGACTGTGCGCTCGGCATCCAGACATGGCTGGCGATCGAGTAGTAGGAGGACTGTCGCAGCGCCGAGCGCGGCAGGTTTGCCGGATCGAGGTTCCAGGTGTTGACGTTCCGCTGCGAGTCCCAGTGCGAGTGATTCCACTCGTACGGAAGCACGATCGGGTCCGGGTCGTAGGGCAGCGCCGACTCGACCGGGACGCGCAGCCAGTTGTCGAGTTGGTGCAGCATGCCGACACCACTGCCGCCACCGAGTCCGACCAGTTGGTTCTCGGTGGTGTCCGCCGTGGGGATGTCGCTCCAGACACCGTGCAGCCAGTTCAGCTTGTCCATCCGGATCGTGAAGTCCTCGGACAGGTCGACGGGCGTCCCCTGGCGCTGGTACCGGGCCTCGAGGGCGGCAATCGCCGAGAACGCGATGCAGGTGTTGCGATTGCCCTGGTTCTTGATGGGCGTCTGCCACTGCGCGTGGGTGACCACGGTCTGCGACGGGGCGAGAGCGGCACCGAGCAGGACGCACACGGGAAGCAACGAGCAACGGTTGGTCATGGCAGGATCGGGGATCAGGGTTCGAGGACGAGAAGCGTCGTGCCGCCGCTCGTACAACGCCCTTGCCCCTCTTCCGTCGAACCGCCGTTGCCAGCGGTGCTTGCAACCGACGGCTCTCAGCGCCGACGCCGCCCGAACCACCGCCGCAGCCCTTCGTCGGCAACCGCCCCGAGCAGGATCACGCCGCCCACCACCGCGAACTCGAGCCGGTCGCTGTCGCCGAGCAGGCGGATCGTGTTCGGCAGCAGCGGCAGCAGCGCCACGCCGAGCACGATGCCCGGCACGCTGCCTTCGCCGCCGCGCAGCGCCACACCGCCGAGCACGGCCCCGGCGATCGCGTACAGTTCGTAGAAGTTGCCGAAGCTCGACGCCTGCGCCGAGTTCACGTCGAGCACGAACAGGCAGCCACCGAGCCCCGCCAGCAACGAGCAGACGACGTAGGCACTGGCCTCGATGCGCGCCGTCGGCACCCCGCACAGCCGCGCCGCCTCCTGGTTGCGACCGAGCGCGAACAGGTGCCGCCCCCAGACCGTGCGCGTCCACACCACCCAGGTCGTGATCGCCACGGCAGCGAGCACCAGCAGCGGCACGGGCAAGCCGAACTCGGCGGTGATCGGCAGCTTGCCGGTCGCGAGCCAGCGCAGACCGTCGGCGCTGTCGCCGAAGCCCATGGTCTCGTCGCCGGTGAAGCCGCGCATCGCGCCGCGGTAGAGCAACAGTCCGCACAGCGTCACGACGAACGGCTGCAGCCGCAGCCCGACGACCAGCACGCCGTGGAACGCACCGATCAGCGCACAGCCTGCGAGCACGGCCGGCACCGCCGCGAGCGGCGACCAGCCGAGATCGCGCAGCAACCACGGCAGCACGCAACCGGCGACGCAGACCACCGCCCCGATCGAGAGGTCGATGCCGCCCGTGACGATCACGAACGCCGCCGCGAAGCTCAGCACCCCGTAGAGCCCGAGCCGCTGCAGCAGGTTCTCGAGGTTGTAGGCCGACAGGAACGTGAAGCGCTGGGTCTCCGCGTCGTAGGAGCCCAGCGCGGTGACCACGGCGATCACGACCAGCAGCGCACCGATGCCAGCGATGCGCCTCACGGGACCTCCGCCGCGGTCGCCAGCATCATGATCGACTCTTCACTCATGCGGGCACGGTCGAGTTCGCCGGCGAGCCGGCCATGCGCGAGCACCAGCGTGCGGTCGGCGAGGGCGAGCACTTCCTCGAGATCGGAGCTGACGAAGAGCACCGCCAGGCCCGATGCCGCGAGCGCGTGCAGCCGCGCGTAGATCTCGGCCCGCGCGCCCACGTCGACGCCGCGCGTCGGCTCGTCGAGCAGCAGCACCTTGGGGGCCGCCGCGAGCCACTTGCCGAGCACGACCTTCTGCTGGTTGCCGCCCGACAGCGTGCCGGCGACCTGCTCCGGCGAACGCGCAGCGATCTGCAGGTCGCGCACGGTCGCGTCGGCGAGGGTTCGTTCGTAGCGACGGTCGAGCCAGCGTCCGCGCGTGCGCAGCGTCGGCAGCGACAGGTTCGCGGCGACGCTCATGCCCAGCAGCAGCCCCTGCTGCTGGCGATCCTCGGGCAGCAGGACGAGTCCGGCGGCAGCGGCAGCGGCCGGGCCGTGGCCGACAAGCGACCGACCGCCGACCTCGATCGTGCCCTCGAGCGCACGGTCGGCGCCGAACAAGGCCCGCAGCACTTCGGTGCGACCGGCACCGAGCAGGCCGGCGATGCCGACGACCTCACGTTCGCGCACGACGAAGTCGAGCGCGTGCCGGGGGAACGCCGCGGTGCGCAGGCCGCGCACGCGCAGGACCGGAGCACCCGCTTCGTGCGGGACCCTGGCGGCGGTCGCGAGCGAACGGCCCACCATCAGCCCGACCAGCGCCTCGTGCGAGACCCGTTCGCGCGGCAGCTCGCCGCTGTTGCGCCCGTCGCGCAAGCCAACGGCGCGGTCGGCGATCTCCCGCACCTCGCCGAGGCGATGCGAGATCCAGACGATGCCCGTGCCCTGCGCCCGCAGTTCGCGCACCAGCGCGAACAACCGCTGCGTCTCGACCGCGGTCAGGCTCGACGTCGGCTCGTCGAAGATCAGCACCCGCGCCTGCAGGCGCAGCGCGCGGGCGATCGCCAGCAGCTGGCGCTGCCCCGGGCTCGCCACGGCGACGCGCTGGTTCGGCGCGAGGTCGAGGCCGACGCGCTGCAGCCAGAGGCGCGCCTGCTCGGCCATCGCACCGTCGCGCAGCCACGGCCCACGCCGCAGTTCGCCGCCGAGGAACAGGGCGCCGGCGACGGTGAGGTTGTCGCACAGGCTCGGCTCCTGCGGGATCAGCGCGATGCCCGCGCGCTGCGCCGAACCGGGATCCGGCAGGTCCACCACCGCGCCGTCGAGCCGCACCTCGCCGCGGTCCGGCCGGTGCACGCCGGCGAGCACCTTCATCAGGGTGCTCTTGCCGGCCCCGTTCTCGCCGACCAGCGCCACCACCTCGCCGCGCTGCAGCGTGAAGTCGACGTCGGCCAGCGCCACGACGCCGCCGAACGCCTTGCCGATGCCGCGCGCGGCCAGCAGCGGTGCCGGGGCCGCAGTCACTTCTTGCCGGTCTTCTGCTTCAGGTCGTCCCAGAACTCGCGCACGTTGTCCTTGGTGATCTGGCGTGCCGGGATGTCGATGAAGCCGTCCTTCGGCAGCTGCGCGCGGCGCGCGGCTTCGTCGGGTGCTTCGAGCAACTTCGTCAGCAGCTCGATCGAGCGGCGACCGTACTCGTACGGGTTCTGCACCACCGTGCCGGCGATCGTGCCGTCGACGATGCCCTGCAGCGTGGCTTCGTTCTCGTCGAAGCCGACCACCGCGACCTTGCCGACGCGCCCCGCCGACTTCACCGCCTCGAGCAGGATCGGCGGTTCGTATTCGAACAGCCCGACCATGCCCGCGAGGTCGGGCCAGCGCGCCAGCGCGTCCTGGGCCGCGGCCTTGCACTTCTGGCGGTCGAACTGGTCGGTGAACGACGCGCGGATCTCGTACTTGGCGCCCTTCAACGGTCCGTCCTGCTTGTCGAAGCGCGACGGGTCGCGCGACCGATCGAGCAGCTCGTCGATCACGCCCTGGCGGCGCCGCCGCGCGTTGTCCTGGTCGAGGTTGCCGACCAGGATGACGATCGCCCCGCCCTCCGGCAGCGCCCGCTTCACCAACTGCCCGCACATCCGGCCGGCGTCGTAGTTGTCCATGCCGACGTAGCACAGCCGCTTGCTCTTCGGCGCGTCGCTGTCGTGCGTGATCAGCAGGGCGCGGCTGCCGACCTTGTCGAGCAGCGCGGTCATGTTCTCGGGGTCCTTCGGCGAAATCGCGATGCCCTGCACGCCCTTGCTCAGCAGGTCCTCGAGGATGCGCTTCTGCTCCTCGGCGGTGCCGTTCGGCGGCATGCGCACGACCGCGTCGACGCCGAACTGCGCCTTCGCCGCCTCGACGCCGAAGCTGCCGACGGTCCAGAACTCGGCGACGCAGTTGGTGACGAACGCCAGGCGCGGCTTCTTCGGCGCGTCCTGGGCGGCCATCCATCCGACCAGCAGCGCACCGGCGACGAGAGCACGAATCATGGTTCCTCCGGGTCAGCAGACGGTCATTCCACCGTTCACCGCGATGTCCTGGCCGGTGACGAACGCAGCGGCGTCGCCGGCGAGGAACGCGCAGACGCCGCCGATGTCGGCCGGCACACCCCAGCGTCGCATCGGGATCAGCGCCTTGTAGGCGTTCTTCTGCTCCTGCGGGTCGTTCTGGTGGCGCTCCACCGGGATCCAACCCGGCGAGACGATGTTGACCGTGATCTGCCACGGCGCGAGTTCCGTCGCCATGCTGCGGGTCCAACCCGCCTGCGCACCCTTGGCGGCCACGTACGGCGCGAAGTTCGGCACACCGCGCCGGAACACCTCGCTGCCGATGTTGATGATGCGGCCGAACCGCCGCTCCTTCATCGCCGGCAGCACCGAACGCGTCAGCAGGAACGGCGACTTCACGAAGAAGTCGAGCATCTGCTGGTGGAACGCCCAGTCGTAGAGTTCGAACGGCTTCTGCGGCTGGGCCGGCGTGGCGTTCACGACCAGGATGTCGATCGCGCCGAGCTTGTGCATCACCGCATGGCACATCTTGGCGACGTGCTTCTCGTTGGTTGCGTCGGCGCGCACCAACATGCCTTCGTAGCCCCGGTCGGTGAACTCGGCGAAGGTCGCCTCGGCGGCATCGGCGCCGTTCGCGAAGTTCAGCGCCACCTTGGCGCCCGCCTGACCCAGCGCCATCGCGATCGCCTTGCCGAGGCCCTTGCTGCTGCCGGTGACGAGCGCCGTGCGTCCGGCCAGTGTGAACGGCCGCGGCTCGACGTCGAGCGGCGGGACGGTGGCGGAGCGGGGCGCGGACTTGGACTTCTTCATGACGAGGACGCGCACCCTACCGGGTTGCCGGCGTTGCCGCGACCATCTACAACGCCCGGCCCACATGGCCGCTCGTCCATGGATGCCGTGGGTCGCCGCTGCGCTGCTCAGTGCCGCGGCCGGCGCGCAAATTCCGCCAGCAGTCGCCGACGACGAGTTCACGGCCCGGCAACGTTCGCATTGGGCCTGGCACGCCCTGCGCGACGACGCGCCGCCGCCGGGCGCACCGAACCCGGTCGACGCCTTCGTGCACGCACGCCTCGCGGCGGCCGGCTTGTCGCCGTCCCCGCCGGCACCGCCGCACGTGGCGCTGCGCCGGCTCTGGTTCGATCTGGTCGGCCTGCCGCCGCCCCCGGCGACGGTGCAGCAGTTCCTGGCCGATCCGAGCGACGCCGCGTGGCATCGCGAAGTCGAAGCGCTGCTGGCCTCGCCGCAGTTCGGCGAACGGCAGGCGCGCCACTGGCTCGACCTCGTGCGCTACGCGGAGACGCTCGGCCACGAGTTCGACTTCGCGATCCCGAACGCCTGGCGTTACCGCGACTACGTGATCCGCGCGCTGAACGCCGACGTGCCCTACGACCAGTTCGTGCGCGAGCACATCGCCGGCGACCTGCTGCCGACGCCGCGACGCGACGCCGACGGCAACGACGAGAGCGTGCAGGCGACGGCGGCCTGGTGGTTCGCGGAGCAGACGCACTCGCCGCTCGATGCCGCGCGCCACGAAGCCGACCGCGTCGACAACCAGGTCGACGTGCTCGGCAAGGCGGTGCTCGGGCTGACGATCGCTTGTGCCCGCTGCCACGACCACAAGTTCGACGCGATCCGGGCCGTCGACTACTTCGCGCTGTTCGGCTTCGTCAAGAGTTCGCGCTACGTGCAGGCACCGCTGCACCCGCTCGACGTGCACGGCGCGCCGTTCACCGCAGCACTGGCCGCGCAGCGCGCCTTCGCCGCGGCGGTGCGCGACGCCGCGGACGGACCAGGCTGGCACCGCAGCGACGACGACGCGCTGGACGCGCTGCCGCCGCCGCGCGCGGGCGACGTGGTGATCGCCAGCGTCGACCACCCGCGCTCGCACTGGTTCCACACCAACGACGGCTTCGGCCCCGCCCCGTGGAGTGGGCCGTTCGCGCCCGATGCCGAGGCTGGAGCCCCGCAGCTGTTCGTGCTGCCCGGCCGCTTCTGGAACAGCGCGGTCGCCGGGCCGCAGCGTGAAGGCACGCTGGCGACGCCGACGTTCCGGATCGAGCATCGTTGGCTCCACGTCCGCGCCGCCGGGTACCGGAGCCGCATCAAGGTCGTCGTCGACGGCTTCCACCTGGTGCGCGACCCGATCTACGGCCGCTTGCACCACGACGTCGACGACAGCAACGCGCACTGGCGCACGTTCGACCTCGAGCCGTGGCTCGGCCGGACCGCCTTCGTGCAGTGCATCGACCAGCGCGCGCACGACCTCGCCGACCCGCGCCGCGAACGGCGCGAGTACCCGGCCAAGGCTTGGCTCGCGGTGCAGTCCGTCGTCGCCTCGCCGCACCACGAACCACCGCCCGCTGCCGAGTGCCTGCCGCTGCCGCCGCCTGGCTGGCAGCAGCCCCCGGACTCCGTGCGCGAGGCCGCCAGCGCGCTGGCCGCGGCTTGGGAGGCGCTGCCGGTGTCGGCCACGCTGCCCGCGATGGCCGACGGCACCGGCGTCGACGCGCACGTGCACGTTCGTGGCGACCCGCACCGGCATGGAGCGGCGGCACCACGACGTTTCCTGCAGGCCCTCGGCGGCGGCGACGAGTTGCCTGCAGCAGCACCGGGTAGCGGCCGGCTGCAGCTCGCCGAGGCACTGCTGCGCCGCGGCGAACCGCTGGTCGCGCGCGTGCTGGTGAATCGGGCCTGGCACCACTTGTTCGGCCGTGGCCTCGTGCGCAGCGTCGACAACCTCGGCGCACTCGGCGACGCGCCGACGCATCCGGAACTGCTCGACTGGCTGGCGCGCGACGCGATCGCGCACGGCTGGTCGCAGAAGCACGTGCTGCGTCGCCTCGTCACGTCGGCCACCTACCGTCAGGACAGCCGCACCCGCGCCGACGCGGCGGACGCCGACCCCGCCAATCTGCTGCTGCACCGCCAGAACGTGCGCCGCCTCACCGCCGAGGCCGTGCGCGACGCCCTGCTCGGCATCAGCGGGCGCCTCGACGCGACGTTGTACGGCCTATCGATCGAACTGCCGCAGGCGACGCACATCGAGGCGCGCGGCCAACCGCACCAGAACGGACCGGTCGACGGCAACGGGCGTCGCAGCATCTACCTCGCGGTGCGGCGCAACTTCCTGCCGCCGATGCTGCAGGCGTTCGACCTGCCGACGCCGTTCGCCACGGTCGGCGCCCGCAACGTCTCCAACGTGCCAGCCCAGGTGCTCGCCCTCGCCAACGACGCGTTCGTGCACGGCGAGTGCGCCCGTTGGGCCAAGTCGCTGCCGCCTGGCGACGACGACGCGCGGCTGCTCGCCGCCTACGAGCGCGCGTTCGCCCGCGCGCCGACCGCCGACGAACGTGCCCACTGCCGCGCGTTGCTCGCAGACGGCGGCGAACACGCCTGGCCCGACCTGCTGCACGCGTTGGTCGTCACCACCGAGTTCCAGTACCTGCGATGACCAGGACCGATCCACTGCCGCCGACGCGACGCGACTTCCTCGCGCGCACCAGCCGCGGGCTCGCCGCCCTGCCGTTCGCGTCGTTGGCGCTGGGCGCCGACCGCGGCGCCCTGCTGCGCCACCATGCGCCGCGCGCGCGCGCCGTGATCTTCCTCTACATGGACGGCGGCCCGAGCTGCCAGGATCTGTTCGACCACAAGCCGCGGCTCATCGCCGAGAACGGCAAGCCGTTCGGGCTGCCGAAGGAACCGACCCAGTTCCGCGATGAAGGCAACACGCTGGGTCCGTGCGCGACCTTCCAGCAGCACGGCAGCTCCGGCCAGTGGATCAGCGACCTGCTGCCCCACCTCGCCACCCAAGCCGACCGCTTGTGCGTCGTGCGTTCGATGCGTGCGGACTTCAGCGAGCACACCAACGCCAACTACTTCCTGCACACGGGCCATGGCCTGCAGGGCCGCCCGAGTCTCGGCGCCTGGGTTGGACATGGGCTGGGCTGCGACACCACGCAGCTGCCGGCGTTCGTGGTGTTGAACGGGGGCCTCGTGCCGCCCGGCGGCATCGACAACTTCCACTCCGGGTTCCTGCCAGCACACGTGCAGGGCTCGGTGTTCCAGATGCGCGGCGACGCCGTTGCGAACATCACGCCGCGCGAGGCCGACCCGGCCCGCCAACGCCGCAAGCAGACGCTGGTGCAGGCACTCGACGCGCTGCAGGTGGAGCGCGGCGACGACCCGGCACTCGCCGCCGCCCGCAGCAACCACGAACTGGCGTTCCGCATGCAGGCGGCCGTGCCGGAACTGGTGGGACTCGCAGGCGAGTCGCCGACCCTGCAGCAGCTCTACGGCCTCGAGGACGAGTACGAACCGACGCGGATCTTCGGCCGGCAGTGCCTGCTCGCGCGTCGGCTGGTCGAACGCGGCGTGCGCTTCGTCGAACTGACCTGCCCCAACACCGGCCACGACCGCTGGGACCAGCACAGCAACCTGCGCGATGGGCTGCGCGACAACTGCCGCGCGGTCGACCGGCCGATCGCGGCCCTGCTCGCCGACCTGGCGGCGCGCGGGCTGCTCGACGAGACGATCGTGCTCTGGGGCGGCGAATTCGGCCGCACGCCGTTCTCGCAGGGCAGCTCCGGCCGCGACCACAACCCGTTCGGCTTCACGATGTGGCTCGCCGGCGGCGGCTTCCGCGCGGGCCACTCGCACGGCGCCACCGACGACTACGGCTACAAGGCGGTCGTCGACCCGGTCACGATCCACGACCTGCACGCGACGATCCTCTGGCAGCTCGGCATCGACCACGAGCGGTTCACGTTCCGCTTCGGCGGCCGCGACCTGCGCCTCACCGACGTCTACGGCACGGTGCAGAAGTCGCTGCTGGCATGACGGCCGCCTGACATACTGAGCCGATGACCACGTCTCGCCGGGATTTCCTCGCCGCCGTTCCCGCTGCCGCCCTTCCCTGCCTCGCGCCTGCCGCAGCGCAGGACCCGATCCCGGCCAAGCCCGCCGCGACGCCGAAGACGAAGTTCGCCGCCAACGTCGAGATGTGGTGGGGCGGCCTGCCGTTCCTCGACCGCATCCGCGCCGCCCACGCACTCGGCTTCCCCGCGATCGAGTTCTGGCCGTGGCGAGGCAAGGACATCCCGGCGATCGCGGCGCTGACGCAGGAACTCGGCATCGCGGTCGCGCAGTTCACCGGCTGGGGCTTCTCGCCGGGCCTGAACGAGAGCAAGAACCACGAACGCTTCGTCGCCGAGATCGAAGCGGGGTGCAAGGTCGCCCGGCAGCTGCGCTGCCCGATGATGACCGTGGTAGGCGGCAACGACGTGCAGGGCATGACCCAGGCCGAGATGCACGCCCAGATCATCGCCGGGCTCCGGCTCGCCGCGCCGATCGCCGAGCGCGAAGGGATCATGCTGATCCTGGAGCCGATGAACATCCGCGTCGACCACAAGGGGCACTGCCTCTACGGCAGCGAGGCGGCCGTGCGCATCTGCCGCGCGGTGGCGTCACCGATGGTGAAGATCAACTGGGACCTCTACCACTGCCAGATCAGCGAAGGCGACCTGTGCGGGCGCCTGCGCGAGGGCTACGACCAACTCGGCTACGTGCAGCTCGCCGACCATCCCGGCCGGCAGGAGCCCGGCACCGGCGAGATCCACTACCCGCGCGTGCTGCGCGAACTGCACACGCTCGGCTACCGCGGCTTCGTCGGTGTGGAATGCAGCCCGAGTCGCCCGGAGGCAGAAGCGGCGCTCGGCCTCTGGCACGCCGACCGTTGGTGAGCCGGGGCTGGTGCGGCGCGCGCCCGCGGCGATGATGCGCACGCGCCATCGGGGCGCGCTTCTGCATGCTGCCGCTGCTCGCGTTGCTCGTCTGCTCGGCGCCGCTCGCGCAAGCGCCGACCACGCCGGTGCCCGCTGCACCGCCGCCCAAGGCAGCCGCGGACGACGAAGCCTGGGTGACGCGCGAACTGGCGCAGCGCTGCAGTTCTGCCGCCGAACGTGGGCTCGCGTGGTTGGAGGCCGCGCAGACGCCGTCCGGTGCTTGGACCGGCTTCGTCGGCCACAAGCAGGGCACCGACTACGAGCTCCTCGCCACCGGCACGCTGCCCGACGAGCAGCGCCGCACCGGACGGGGCCACCTCGGCGTCACCGCGCTCGCGGGCATGGCGTTCCTCGCCGGCGGCAGCCTGCCCGACCGCGGCCCGCACGGCGCCAGCGTGCAGCGCACGCTCGACTACGTGCTCACCACCTCGCGCGAGAACGGCTACCTCAGCGACGCCGGCACGCGCATGTACAGCCACGCGTTCGCCACGCTGTTCCTCGCCGAGGTCTACGGCATGGCGGCGACCGACCGCGCCAAGCAGGCGCTCGAACGGGCGGTCAACCTGATCGTCGACACGCAGAACGCCCACGGCGGCTGGCGCTACAACCCGTTCGATCGCGAGACCGACCTGTCGGTGACCGTCTGCCAGCTGCAGGCATTGCGGGCGGCGCGGAACATCGGCATCCGGGTGCCGGTGCAGACGATCGACCGCGCCCTCGACTACGTCCGGCAGAGCCGCGTCCCGGCCGGACCGTCGCGCGGGCTGTTCTGGTACAAGATCCACGGCCGCGGCGCCTACGACAAGGACCGCGAGTACGCGATCAACGCCGCGGCCCTGACGGCCCTGTCGAGCGCGGGCGTCCACGACGACGACCTCAACGACCCGGTGCTCGAGTTCCTGGCGCACGACTACGCCCAGCTCACCGACTACTACGCCACGCACTACTTCTTCTGGTACGGCAACTACTACGCGGCGCAGGCCTTCTACCAGCACGGCGGACCGCGCCTGCGGGTGTTCTTCCAGCGGCTGGCCGGCGACCTGCTGGCCAGCCAGCGCCCCGACGGGCGGTGGCGCAACGGCACCGGCCCGGGCGACGAGTTCGCGACGGCGATCGCCTGCATCCTGCTGCAGATGCCCAAGCAGTACCTGCCGATCTTCCAGCGGTGAACGGTGCCGCGAGGGCCCGGCGCGCCGCCGACCTTTGCCCTTGAATCCCCCGCCCTGCAGGTGACGATCCGGGCCGGTCAACAACGGTCAGACAGGGCGTATGCGCTACCACTTCGCACGGGTCGTTCTCGGCGCGTGCCTCGTCGCCGCCACAGCAGCGGCACAGGCACCCACCATCTCCTCCTCCGCGTTCGCCGTCGGCAGCAGCCTGCTGCAGCGAACGCAGCTCTCCGACGAGCAAGACGTCGACTGGCGCGAACGGCGCGAAGGAAGCGCCGTCCCGCAGGGCGACGTCGACTACTCGCTCTACGGCCAGTTCCGCCTCAACCACGGCGAGTTCATGGACCGCCGCGAGCGCTTCCAGCCGCAGGTCGATCTGCGCGCACGGGTGATGCCGAACCAGCGCGTCAACGGCGAGCCGGGTAGCTACGACCAGTTCGGTTACGACTTCGATGCCGAGATCCCGGTGCTGATCTCGACCGAGAGCTACCTGACGTTCGGCGCCTACTACCTCGGGCGTCGCTACGTGACGTCGAACGCGTTCGGCAGTGCGGGCAACACGACTGGCCTTGCCGACGAGACCCTGCTCGGCGTCGGCGCCAAGCTCGGCTTCGGCGTCTTCCTCGACGATGCCGGCAACTGGCTGCTCGAAGTCGAGACCCATCCGGGCGCGTGGTCCGACCTCGACGACACGCTGCACCACGAAGACTTCGACTTCCCGTCGCACGCGATGTTCACCGTGCGGCCGATGCCGAACTTCTTCTTCAAGTTCGGTGCGCGCTACAACCAGGTCTACGAAGACGCGCCGTGGCTGCCGTTGCTCGGCTTCAGCTGGGAGATCGTCGACGGCTTCCGCGTCGACCTGCTGATGCCGGAGAACCTCGAGCTGTCGTTCTGGCCGAGCAGCAGCACCGGCATCCTGTTCGGGGCGCAGGTGAGCGGCGCGGAGTACCACGTGCACACGTCGGAGAGCGTCAACCAACGTGACGACCTCCGCGTGCAGGAAGTCGTCGCCTACCTCGGCCTGATGACGCGCATGAGCGACAACACCTCGTTCCTCGCGCGCGCCGGCCTCGTGGTCGCCGGCGACTACGACCTGACGAGTGGTGCCGCGGGCTTCAACCGCGTCGAAGGCGCGCTCGACCAGGGCTTCTGGGCCGAAGTCTCCTTCGGCCTGAACTTCTGATCTCGCCGCCGGCGAGATCAGAAGCTGCGTCCCCGCCGGCCGGTTCGTTGCGCGCTGTTGGCGCGCAACGCCAACGCCTCTCGCGGCCGACGGAGGACGCGGACAACGCGTCGAGCGGACCGAGGATCTGCCGGGCGTGACGCGCTCGCGCCGCCGCCGCCTGCCTACAGGATGCGCTTGCCGAAGGCGCTGAGGATGACGTCGACGGCGACCTCGCCCGACTGGTTCTTCACGTCGAGGATCGGGTTCAGCTCGGTGACCTCGAGGCTGGTCATCGCCCCGGTGTCGCTGACCATCTCCATCAGCAGGTTCGCTTCGCGCCAGCTGATGCCCCCCTTCACCGGCGTGCCGGTGCCGGGCACGTCGCGCGGGTCCATGCCGTCGAGGTCGAACGAGACGTGGAAGCCGCCGGTGCCGTCGCGGGCGAAGCCGATGCACTCCTGCATGATCGCGCGCATGCCGCGTTCGTCGACGTCGCGCATCGTGTAGGCGTGGATGCCCGAGCGCTTGACGATGCGGCGCTCGACTTCGTCGATGTCGCGGATGCCGATCAGGCAGACGTTCTTCGGCTCGACCTTCGGCCAGAACCCACCCATCTCGACGAGCCGCGGATGGCCGAGGCCCACCACCGTGGCGAGCGGCATGCCGTGGATGTTGCCCGACGGCGAACTCTCCGGCGTGTTCATGTCGGCGTGCGCATCGACCCAGATCAGGCCGACCTTCTGGCCGCGGGATCGGTAGTGCTCGGCGACGCCGCTGACGGTGCCGATCGCGATGCTGTGGTCGCCGCCCAGCACGATCGGGATCTCGCCGACCTCGAGCGACCGCCGCACGCGCAGCCGCAGCCGGTTGCAGACGTGGTAGATGGGATCGAGGTAGCGCGCGTTCGGGCTGCCCGGGTCGCGAGTCTCGGGGGCTGGCACGCCGACGTCGCCGTCGTCCTCGACGCGGAAGCCGAGGTTGCGCAGGCCGGCCGCGACGCCGGCGATGCGGATGGCCGACGGCCCCATGTCGACACCACGGCGACCGGCACCGAGGTCCATCGGCACGCCGACGAGCCTCACGACCTTCGACTGGCTGGAGAGCGAACTCATGCGAGGCACCCAAGTCTACGGCGACACGACCTCGACCGGAGCGCCGCATCCGAGCTTCAACTCGCGCGCGGCGTCGCCGTCGGCAACGGCGACTTCCAACAGCCCATGGGACCCGGCGTAGGCCAGCAGTTCGCCGGCGCGCACGTCGCCGTAGGTGCCCGCCCGGGGCACGACCCGGCCCCCGACGCGCAGTGCAGCTTGCGCGGGCACCGCGGTCGCGCGCACGTTGGTCACCAGGTTGCCGTAGCGGTCGACGTGCACGACGCGCGCGGAACCGGCGAACGGATCAGCGCCGAGCTGCGGATCGGGCACGCGCGGGCCGAGCGCCGAGAAGCCGAACTTCCCGCTGGCGAGCCACGCCGCCACCGGGGCCAGAACGTCGCGCCCGTGGAAGGTCCGTGACTCGGGCACCACCCCGAGGTGCTCGAGGTCGAGCGACCGGACGTCGATCGTCGAGGCGGCCCCCAGCACCGGCGTCAGCACGCCGTTGTCGGGGGCCAGCCAGTAGCACTCGTGGGCGGCGACCGCGAGCAACCGCCGTGGGGTGCCGACCCCCGGATCGACGACGACCACGTGCACGGTGCCCGCCGGGAAGCGCCCGAGCAGCGTCCAGGCGAAGAACGCAGCGGTTCCCACGTCCTGCGGCGGCACGTCGTGCGTGATGTCGACGAGTTCGAGCTTCGGCGCCGCGCGCAGCGCCGCGCCCTTGACGATCCCGACGAACGGGTCGCGCAACCCGAAGTCGGTCAGCAGGGTCACGATGCCGGACGGTCGCGGGAGCATCGGGGCACTCAACGAGCGAGAGGGCGCCGGTGAGCCTGCGTCGTCGTTGCCATGACCGGGCTCAGTGATCGACCGGCTGGCCGAGGATCGCGAAGAGACGATCGCGCTTCTCGGCCATCAGGGCCGCGGTGTCGGCCTCGAGGCACATGCGCAGGAACGGCTCGGTGTTGCTCGGCCGCACGTTCACCCACCAGTTCGGGTAGGTCACGGTGATGCCGTCGAGCCAGTCGATCTTGGCGTCGCGGAACGTCGTCTCGATCTGCTTCATCAGCGCCTGCTTGTCGGCGACCTTGAAGTTGACCTCGCCAGTGCCGTGGTACTTGCGCAGCGCATCCGCCGCCTGCTTCAGGGACTTCTTCTCGGCGCTCAACTGGTTCATCACCAGCACCGCCGCCAGGACCCCGCAGTCGGTGTAGTAGTTCTCGGCGAAGTAGAAGTGCCCCGACAGTTCGCCGCCGCCGATGCAGTCGGTCTTGCGCATCGTCTCCTTCATGAACGAGTGCCCGACGCGTTCGCGCACCGGACGCCCGCCGAGCTTCACGATCTCCTCCGGCACGACCTTGCTGCTGCGCAGGTCGTAGATGATGCCCTTGCCCGGATGCCGCTGCAGCATGCCGCGGGCGAGGATCACCGTGATCAGGTCGGCGTGCACCGTGCGCCCCTGGTCGTCGACGAACGCGCAGCGGTCCGCGTCGCCGTCGAACGACAGCCCGAGCGCCGCCCGGTTCCGCTTCACCGCCGCCCGCAGGTCGTCGAGGTTGGACTCCTTGAGCGGGTTCGCCTCGTGGTTGGGGAAGGTGCCGTCGAGTTGCTCGTACAGCGGCACCACGGTCAGGCCCGGGATCTTGGCGAAGATCTGCGGCGACTCGTTCGCCCCCATGCCGTTCGCGTAGTCGACGCACACGGTCATCGGCGCGATGCCCTTGGCGAAGCCGGCGATGTGCTCGATCCACTTGCGCTTGACGTCGACGAAGTCCCGCTTGCCCTTGCGCGCCGCGAGCGTGAAGCCGCCCTTCTTCACGAGCGCTTCGATCTCCTTGATGCCGGTGTCGGCGGACATCGGCCGCGCCTCCTTCTTGCACAGCTTGAAGCCGATGTACTGCTTCGGATTGTGCGACGCCGTCACCGCAAGCCCGCCGTCGCACGGGATCGTACCGATCGCAAAGTAGACCATCGGCGTGCTGGCGAGCCCGATGTCGACGACGTCGCAGCCAGCGGACAGCATGCCGTCGATGACGGCGTCCTGGATCTCGGGCGCCATCGTTCGCATGTCGCGCCCGACCACCAGGCGCTTGGCGGAGAGGAACTGCACCATCGCCGCGCCGATCGAGAAGGCCATCTTCGCGTCGATCTGGTCGGGGTAGGTGCCGCGGATGTCGTAGGCCTTGAAGATGCTCACGGGGTGATCACGGGTCGGGAACGGGAAAGGGAGGTGGCAAACGAGTGGGCTGCGTGCAGGCAGCGCGCGACGCCATCGTCACCGATGTCACGGTGCAGCACGAACCGCAAGCGGGCGGGGCCGAAACTCGCCGCGCGCACGCCGTGCGCGCGCAGATGCGCCAGCACGGCGTCCGGTGTCGGGCCCCGCAGATCGAGCATGACGATGTTCGTCTCGACGGCGGCGACGTCGACGTGCGCCCAGGGGAGTTCGGCGAGACCCGCCGCGAGGGTCCGGGCACGCGCGTGGTCGGCCGCGAGCAAGGCCATGCCGTCACGCAGCGCGAGCAGCGCTGCCGCCGCCAACACGCCCGCCTGCCGCATGCCGCCGCCGAACGCCTTGCGCGCGCGGGTTGCCTCGCGCACGAACTCGGCCGAGCCGGCGAGCAACGAGCCGACGGGGGCGCCGAGCCCCTTGCTGAGGCACAACGTCGTCGAATCGACCGGGGCGGCGAGGTCGGCGAGCCGACAGCCGAGCGCCACGGCGGCATTGCCGAGCCGAGCGCCGTCACAGTGCACGGCGAGGCCGTGCTGACGCGCCGCAGCAGCCAGCGCCGCCACGCGGGCCGGGGTTCCGACCCTGCCGCCCGCCGAGTTGTGCGTGTTCTCGAGCACGAGCAAACGCGACCGCGGGTAGTGCACGTCGTCGGCGCGCACCGCGGCCTCGACCTGCTGGGGCGTCGGGAAGCCATCGGCCGCCGCGATCGGCTTCACCTGCGTGCCCGACCAGCGTGCGATGCCCCCACCTTCGTTGACGTAGACGTGCGCGCGTTCCTCGCAGACGAGCTCGTCGCCGGGCCGGCAGTGCAGATGGATCGCGATCTGGTTGGCCATCGTGCCCGACGGCACGAACAGCGCGCGCTCCTTGCCGAGCAACGACGCCCCTGCCTCCTCCAGCTCGCGCACGGTCGGGTCTTCCCCCCAGACGTCGTCGCCGACCACCGCCGCGGCCATGGCCGCGCGCATCGCCGGCGTCGGCGCCGTCATCGTGTCGCTGCGGAAGTCGGCGCCGGCAGTCATCCAGTGCCGCAGGATGCCCCGAGCCGAGACGAATGCAAGGCGAGCGGTCCCGCTTCCGCCGTTGCGCCGCGGCGCGCACGCGGCGACCCTTGCCCCTCTGCATTCCCTCGCCCGACAGCTCGCGTGGCTGCGCGTCTACGCGCTGCTGACCTACCCGTTCGCGTGCGTGCCGTTCCTGTTCTTGTGGTTCGTCGACCACGGCATGGACGAACGCGCCTACGGCGAGATCATCGCCGCCTACTACCTCGCGATGTTCCTCGCCGAGGTCCCGACCGGCGTGCTCGCCGATCGCTTCGGCAGGAAGCCGATGCTGGTGCTCGGCCCGGTCCTGCTGGCGGCGGGCTTCTCGGTGATGCTGGTGGCGCCGAGCTACTCGAGTTTCCTCGTCGGCGAAGTGCTGCTCGGGCTCGGCCACGCCGTGCTCTCGGGTCCGCCGCAGGCACTGCTCTACGAGTCGCTGCGCGCGAACGGCGCCGAGACGCGGTTCCTGCGCGAGGAGGCCCGCATCGGCGCCCTGCGTCTCGTCGGCACCGGCGGCGCCTTCCTGCTCGGCGGCCTGCTGGCCCGCAGTTGCGCCCCCGACGGGCGCGCGTGGCACGCAGCGATCGCCGCGACGTGCGTGCTGTGCGCGACCGCCGCCTTGGTCGCGACGCGCCTGCACGGCGGCCCGCCGCGCGAACCGCAGCACCTCGGCGCGTTCGCTCGCGCCGTCGCGGCCGAAGTGCGCCGGCCGGCGATCGCCTGGCTGCTCGCCTACTGGATCGTGCTGTTCGCGCTGCTGCGCTTCCCCTTCCACGACTACCAGCCGTGGCTGCGGGCGGCCGGGACCACGGTGCCGTTGTTCGCCGACCCGCTGTTCGTCGGCTGTCTGTTCGCGGCGATGAACTTCGCCGCCGCTCCGCTCAGCGCGCTGGTGCCGGCCCTGGTCCGGCGCTGCGGCAGGCCGACCCTGTTCTGGGCGATGCCGCTGGTGCTCGGCGCGTCGCTGCTGGTGATGGCCGGCGAACGCGCGCTCGCGGCCGCGGGCGGCAGCGGGGCGTTGGTCTGGCTCGGACTCGCGATGTTCTTCGTGCAGCAGGCGCCGTTCGGCATGCACCAGGCCCTGCTCGCCGAGTTCGTCAACCACCGGATCGCGCCCGCGACGCGAACCACCGTGCTGTCGGCACTTTCGCTTGGCGCGCGCGCCGTCTACGCCGGGCTCAACGTCGCGTTGTTCTGGCTCCAGGACGCGCGCGGCATGGCGCTGGCGTTCGCGGTCGCCGGCGCCGGCGGGATCGCCGCCGCGTCCGTCGTGCTGTGGCTTCGACCGCGCGGCGTGCTGCGGGGCAGCGGAACGATCGACTGATCCGGGTCAGCGCCCGAGGTCGACGTAGGTGCCGCCGTTCTCCGAGGCCAACTGCTGCAGGAACTCCTTCGTGAAGTCGCCGATCGCGATCGCGTGCAGGACCATGCGGTAGACCTCGTTGTGCTTGCGCACTTCGCGCAGGATCTCGTTGGTCTCGATCAGCTTGCCGACCGACGGCTTGCCGTCGCTCAGGAAGTAGACCGTGTCGAGCGGACTCTTGATCGCGTTCTTGTCGAAGCCCGTGACCGCAGCCTTCGGCGGCTTGTCCGGATCGACGCCGAACGCGGCGAGCAACGCCTTCAGCGTGTTGGTCTTGCCAGCCGCGAGGTTGGCCGCGCCCCCGAGCCCCGCGGCCGCGAGGCCCTGGTCGTCGGCGCCACCGATCGGGCGTAGTCCGCGCACGTGCGAGCGGGCGGCGTCCTTGTTGACGACGTTGGCAGGCACCAGCCGCTTCTTCCAGGGATGGAGGTCGGTCGCGAACGCGAGGATGTCGAAGTTCGTGGTCGGCCCCAGCGAATCGATCGCGTCGAGCAGCATCTGCTGCACGATCGTGAACTTCTTGAAGTCGCGGTAGCCCTGGAACTTCTCGCGCTCGACGACGAGGTCGTCCATCGAGCCGCTGATGTCGATGATGAACAGCACGTTCGTCGACGTCGTCGGGATCTTCGCGAACGTCGTGACCTCGTCCTTCTTGCCGTAGAAGGCATCGTACTTCTTGCGGCTCTCTTCCTTCTTCTTGATCTCCTCGTCGGTCGGGATGCGGTAGCCGGGGATGCCCGTGAGCGTGTTCCACTGCTGCTGCCAACGCTCGGGATCGACACCGAAGTCGAAGCCGGTGATCTTGAACAACGCGTCGGCGCATTCGGTGCGCAGCCGACCCGCCTTGCGCATCACGTCGATCAGCGGTTGCACCGCCGCCTGCGGGCGCAGCCGCGAGCAGGCGGCGATCGCGGCCGTTTGCACCTGCCACTCGGCGTCGCCGAGCAACGCGACCACCGCGGGACCGTGCTCGACGACCTTCAGCGCGCCGATGGCGTCGATCGCGGCCATGCGCACCAGGGGCTCCTTGTCGGCGAGCAGCGCCGCCAGCAGCGGCGTCTTGCCGGGGTCACCGATCGACTGCAGCGCCCGCGCGGCCTCGTACTTCAGCGCCGCCGACGCCTTGGGGTCGCCGGCGACGGCTTCGATCGCCGGCACGCCGACCGCGATCTTGGCCGCGCCCAGCACCTTGACCACCAGTGCGGACTGCTCGCCATCCTTCGACTTCGGCAACTCGGCGATCCAGCCGTCGTACGTGCTCGGCGTCGTGTAGGTCTCGAGCACCGACATCGCCGCGTCCCGGATGGTCGACGACGGGTGCTTCAGCAGCTTCAGCAGCTCGTCCGCGGCCTTCACGCACTCGTTGCCCTTCAGGGTGAGCACGGCCTCGACCAGCAGCGGTTCCTCCTTGGTCTTGCGCCAGTAACGCAGGAACTCGCGCACCGCGTCTTCGCGCGCGGCGACGTCGCCCTGGGCGAGGCCCGGCGGCAGCAGACAGATCAGGGCGAACAGGCAGGCTAGGAATCGCGGCATCCGCGGAGCACTCGGGCAGAGGGGTGCCGCGAGGCTACCCGCAAGGACCCGATCGCGCGCGGGCTACTGCGACCTGCCGCTCGCCGGCGGGGTCGGCGGAACGGGGGCCGCCTTGGGCTTCGCCGGCAGCGCGGCCGGGGCGCCCGCCCCGATCTCACGTTCGGCCAGGGCCTTCACCCAGTCGTCCTCCTCGCGCGTGAGGTCGAGGCGAACGCTCTGTTCGGCGTCGCCGCGCATCAACTCGCCGACGAGCGCCTTCGGCAACATCACGCGGTTGCTGCGGAACTCGAGCACGACGTGGTCGTCGGCGATCTGGCTGAGGATGCTGCCGACGAGGCGGTTGTTGTTGGTCAGCCGCACCGAACCCGCGGTGACCTTCTGCAACGCCTCGTAGTCCTTCGACCCGAGCTGCGTCACGCGCGCGAGCTCCGCCGCGTCGATGGTGATCTCGCCGACGTCGAGCCGCAGCGTCACGTGCTCGGGCGCGACGCTCTTCACGCTGCCGATGAAGTAGTTGCCGTTGCGCAACTGGGCGAAGGCGCGCATGCCCGGCATCACGCCATCGACCGCGAGCGAACCGGTGGCCGCCTGCACGGCATCGCCGATCATCAGGTTGTCACCGATCCGGACCAGGCGCTTGTGCGGGGACGGCGCATCCTTGACGACGGACGCCACCGGCAGGGTCGTTTCCGGGGTCGGCACCGGCACCACCACGGGCGGCACGGCGTCCGCGAGCACCGGCTCCGGGGGCATCTCCGGGCCGAACGGAACGTCGTAGGCGGGGACGACGGCGACCGGGACCGGGTCGGGCTCCGGAACGGGAGTCGGCGTGACGACGACGGCCGGCGGCGGCTCGGGCGTCGGCACCACGAGCGGCACAGCCGGCGGCGGCGCCAGCGCCACCCGGACGTGCGGCCGCTCGATGCGGATCTGCTGCACGCGCTGGGGTTCGAGGCGCAGGCCGATCCACTCGGGCCGCATCACCACCACCGCGGCCGACGCGGCCATGGCCAACAGCACGCCGACCGTCGCCGCCGCGCGGTTGCTGCGGCGGCGTGTCGGTGCCGGGCCGACCAGGACCGGGGTCTCGGTCTCCGGCGCGTAGATGTCGTGACCCTCGACCGCGGCCAGGTCCGGCGCATCCATGGCCACCGGCTCGGCCGTCTCCTCGGCCGTCTCCTCGGCGGCGGCGAGCGGCGCGATCTCGTCGACTTCCGCCAAGGCATCGACGTGGGCACCCGGCAGCGGCTCCCAGCCTGGTTCCTGTTCGACGGACTCGTCGGCGCTCTCGGCCATCACCGGCGCCTCCACGGCGCCCCAGATGCCCTCGGCGGCGCTTTCGGCCTCGGTCAGATCGGTGGCCGCGTCGACGTGCTCGCTGACGACCTCGAGGTCCCGCGATGCATCGCCCTCGGCGGCATCCTCGACGTCCGGCGGCGCACCATCGACGAACTCGATCTCGGCGTCGTGGTCGCTTTCGATCGCGAGGTCCTCGGCCTCGCTGGGCGCCGGCTTCGCTTCGACTGGCGGCGCCTCGCTGGCCCTTGCCTCGCTCGCTGCGGTCAACGCCGCTTCCGCGTCGAGGTCGAGCTGCTGGCCGTTCCAGGTCTGGTTTGCGTTCTCCGCGAAGTTCGTGGGGCCGGCGAACTGCGGCTCGGGCGCGCGATCCGCCGCCGGGTCGGTGAACAGGACGTCCTCCGCGTCATCCTCACCGACAGGAACGGGGAGGACCGGCGGTGCCTCGGCACCGGCCTCTGGCGCCTCGAACAGCTTGTCGAGGTCGTCATGAGGACCGGCGAGGTCTTCGACGACGAAGTCGTCGGCAAGGAAGTCCTGGTCGTCGTTGCGTGCGGTGTCGCCGGTCATGGAGTCTCCGTTCCGAGCGGGAACTCGCTGCCTATCGGCTTCGCGGCGGCGTTTGCTGAGGCCGCCTCGCAACGCTCGGCAGCGCCCATGGCATCGGGCCCCCGCGTCAGACCGGCTTGCCCGCGCGCTCCGAGGCGAGTTCGCGCGCGAGATCGGACGACGGCAGCAGCCGCCGCACGCCGCCGCGCAGCACGGTCAGCCCGAGCGCATCGACGTGCTCGAGCAACGGGATCAGGTACTTGCGGCTCGTCTCGAGCCGGTCGCGCAGCGCCGGGATGTCGAGCACCTCGGCGTGCTGCACGCAGTTGTCGCGGATCGCGTGCGCCACCTTGCGCACGATGCTGGCGCCGTAGAAGTGGTCGCCGACCTTGTCGATCTTGCCTTCGTCCTGCGCGCGATCGAGCAACGACAGCAGGGCGTCGCCGTCGAGCCCCACCGCCGCGGCCAGTTCGGCCTGCTCCGGCGGTCGGAAGCCGCGCTGTTCGCACTCGCCGACCAGCCGATCGAACGCTCGCTGCTCCGCAGGCGGCAACGGCTTCAGCCGTGACACGAACAGCACTTGTCCCTGCCGTCCGTTGCGCACGGCCCCGGTTGCCTGCAAGCGGTCGAGCACGCACTCGATCAGCGGCTGCGGCAGCGTCTTCGTCGACCGGATCGCGGCGCGCTTCACGGAGGCCGCGGCCGCGCGCTTGGCGAGCATGCGATCGACCGACTGCAGCAGTTCGACTTCGCCGGCGACGACGTGCTCACGGAGGAACACGCGCATCGACTTCGCATGCAGTTCGACGAGCGGCATCGTCGTGATCGCCGCCATCACTTCCGTGTCGGGCCGCTCGATGGCTCGCGACAGATCGTCGACCGTGCGCCCCTCGGGCCCCGCCTGCCGCAGTTCGTGGTC
The DNA here is from genome assembly GCA_937952215.1 of uncultured bacterium. Classification (GTDB taxonomy): domain Bacteria; phylum Planctomycetota; class UBA1135; order UBA1135; family UBA2386; genus UBA2386. The sequence goes on along the minus strand of CALFZH010000020.1, from coordinate 63,449 downwards.
GATGCGCGCCTCCGGCCGGTCGCCGGCGACGAGGATGCCGACCAGTTCGCTGCCGAGGTCCTTGCGGCGGTAGCGGCCCGACTTCGAGAGGCGCAACACCTTGCCGCCGCCGACCGTGACGGCCGGGTTCTGCAGCCGCAGCAGGAAGCGGTCGTTGTGGGCGCAGCAGACGTCCTCGTCGAGTTCGAGCCGGGCCACGACCGTGTCCTTCGGCCCGACCGCTTCGCGGTCGAGCAGCAGCAGGCAGCCGCGGACCTCGACGGTGCCGGTGTGGAACCGGATCGGCGCCCGGTGCGCGAGCTGCGGCGAACGCGCGGTGAACGTCAGGTCGACGTCGACGGCGTCGCCGACGGCGAACGCGCCGGGCGCCGCGACCACCATGCCGCGATGCACGCCCGACTCCTTGGCCTCGGGCACCGACAGGGCGGTGCTGTGGCCGGCAACGGCCTCGTCGACCTTGCCGCCGTAGGCGTGCAGCCCGCGCACCTTGATCCGTTCGCCGAGCGGCAGGATCTCGACCTCGTCGCCGGGGCGCACCGAGCCGGTCATCGGAATGCCGGTGACGACGGTGCCGATGCCGGGCAGCGAGAACACGCGCTGGATCGGCATCCGGAACGGACCGTGCGCCGTGCGCGGCTCGACCTGCAGAGCCAACGCCTCGAGCTTCTGCTTGAGCTCGGGGATGCCCTCGCCGGTCAACGAACTCACGCGCACGAGCTCCGCTTCGGCGAGCACCGTGCCCTGCACGAGCTTGCGCACTTCCTCGGCCGCCATGTCGGCCAACGCCGGATCGACCATGTCGATCTTCGTCAGCACGATCAGGCCGCCGCGCACGCCGAGCAGGTCGACGATGTCGACGTGTTCGATCGTCTGCGGCATCACGCCGTCATCGGCGGCGACGACCAGCATCGCCAGGTCGAGGCCGGTGCAGCCGGCGACCATGTTGCGCACGAAGCGCTCGTGGCCCGGCACATCGACGAGGCCCAGCCACCGGCCGTCGGCGAGGCGCAGCCGCGCGAAGCCGAGGTCGATCGTCAGCCCACGTTCCTTCTCTTCCTTCAGGCGGTCCGGATCGATGCCGGTCAGCGCCTTCACCAGGCTGCTCTTGCCGTGGTCGATGTGGCCGGCCGTGCCGACGACGATCGGGTGGATGGAACGGGCCATGTTCGCAACGCGGTCCGGAGCCGCCGCCGCCGTCAGCGCGCCAGATACAGGATGCGCTGGCAGCTTCCGCAGCGGACGACGCTCGACAGACCCATCAGCCGGGCCGTGTCGTTCATCGTGATCTTGTTGTAGCAACCCTGGCAGTAGCTGTCCTGCACTGCGCAGACGGCGATGTGGTCGCGCGTCTTGTAGAGGCCGTCGTACTCGCGCAGCAGGTCGGCAGGGATGCCGTCGGTCGAACCAGCACGACGCGTTCGGGCGGCGGCGATGTCGCCGGCGCGGGCGGAACGCAGCTTCTCGGCTTCGGCGAGGAAGGCGTCGAACACGCCCTTCTCTTCGGCGTAGGCCGCCTCGGCCGTCGCGGCCTCGACCTTCTGCACCTCCACGGTCTCGAGCAGCTTGAGGCACTCGTCCTGCGTCACGTCGCGGTCCTTGCGCACTGCCTCGATCTGGAAGAGGGTCGCCTGGTACTCGGCGTTGTTGCGCACGACGTTCAGCCGTTCGTTGAGGCGCTTGATCTCGTCGTCGTTGCCGCGCACCGCCTTGTCGAGCGCCCGCGAGTCGAGCTCGGTCTTCTGCAGCAGCGCGCGCTTCTCGTTGCGGACGCGCTCGAGGTCGTCGAGCCGCTTCTTCCGCTTCGCTTCCTCGGCCGGCAGCGCGTCGATGTCCTTCGTCAGCGACGAGATCTCCTGGTCCACCTTCTGCAGTTCGAGCAGCTTCTTGACGTGGGGATGCACTGGGTTGGTGCCGGCCGCGTTGCCGCGCCCGGAGGGGCCGCGGAGTCTAGCCACGGCCACGGCCCGCTCAAGGACGTGGCGCCGCCGGCTGCAACGGCCTCGACGGATCCCGCCGCACGTGCCGCGCCGCGCCCGCGGGGCGGGGACGGCGCGGTGCGCAAGGCCGATCAGCCCGGTTCGCCGACGGCGCTGTCGAAGAACCCGCCCAACCGCCGGGCGCGCACGGGGTGCTGCAGCTTGCGGACGGCCTTGGCCTCGATCTGGCGCACACGCTCGCGCGTGACCCGGAAGATGCGGCCGACCTCCTCGAGCGTGTAGGTGTAGCCGTCGCCGATGCCGTAGCGGAGCTTGATGATCTCCCGTTCGCGGAAGGTCAACGTGCTGAGCACCGACTCGATGCGTTCCTTCAGCATCTCGCGGCTCGCCGACTGCACCGGGCTCTCGACCGACTCGTCCTCGATGAAGTCGCCGAAGTAGCTGTCCTCGGAATCGCCGATCGGGCGGTCCAGCGAGATCGGATGCTTGCTGATCTTCATCACGCGTTTGGCCTCGTCGACCGAGACCTGCGCTGCTTCCGCCACTTCCTCGATCGACGGCTCGCGGCCCTTGAGCTGCGTCAGCTTCTTCGACACGTTGCGCAGCTTGCTCATCGTCTCGATCATGTGGACCGGGATGCGGATCGTGCGCGCCTGGTCGGCGATCGAGCGCGTGATCGCCTGGCGGATCCACCACGTCGCGTAGGTCGAGAACTTGTAGCCGCGGCGGTACTCGTACTTCTCGACCGCCTTCATCAGGCCGGTGTTGCCCTCCTGGATCAGGTCGAGGAACGACAGCCCGCGATTGCGGTACTTCTTCGCGATCGAGACCACGAGGCGCAGGTTGCCGGAGCTGAGCTTGCGCTTGGCGTCTTCGTAGTTCGCGTAGGCCTGACGCAGGAACTCGAGGCGCTTCTGCAGCCGCTCGACCGACTCGAGGCCGTCGACCTGCATGTCGCCGAGCCGCCGACGCGTCTCGGCGGCGTCCGGGTTGGTGAGTTGCGCCCCGCGGTAGCGCAGCAGCCGCGCTTGCAGCCGGTTCATCTCGGCGATGCGGCTCTCGACGAGGTCGATCATGGGCCGCACCTTCTTGCCCTGCAGATTCAGTTCTTCGATCAGCGCCACCGCCTTGCGGCGCCGCGAGAAGATGCGCTTCTTCAGCACCATCTGCTCGCCGCCCGCGACGCCCTCCTCTTGCAGCCGCGAGAAGTCCTTGCGCGCGGCTTCGTAGATCAGGCGCAGCGTCGCGATGTTGCCCGGCAGGCGGTCGGAGAGATCGGCCTTGCCCACCTCGGGGTCCTGCTGGTTCACCTTCAGCGTGCGGTCGAACGCGAGCTCGCCCTTCAGCACGTCCTCGAGGATCTCGATCGCGTTCTTCATGCCGAAGCCCGACGACAGCACCTCCTTGCGGAACTGCTTGCGCGTCAGCTCGATCTTGCGCGCGAGCGAGATCTCCTCCTCGCGCGTCAGCAGCGGGATCTCGCCCATCTGCGTCAGGTACATGCGCACCGGGTCGTCGATCTTCTCGGTGATGTCGACCATCGGCGCCGCGAGTTCGGCCTCGGTCGGCTCGGCGATGTCGATCTCAGGACCAAGGTCGGGGTCGTCGTCACCGCCCTCGCCGTCCTTGCCGGCGGCCTTCTTGCCCTTCTGCTTGTCCTCCTCGACTACGTCGAGCCCGGCCTCCTCGATCATCGCGATCGCGGCCTCGATCTTCTCGGGCGACGACATGTCGTCGGGCAGGGCGCCGTTGAGTTGGGCCAGGGTCACGGCGCCCGACTTGCGGTGCGCCTTGATGAGGGCCTTGATCTTCTTGTCGAATTCGGTCGGTACGGACATTGGAGATTGGGATACGGGAATCAGGACGGCGACTGGCGCGGCCGCGTTTCGCGCAGCTGTGCCAGCAGGTGTTGTTGGAGTTCGGCGGCACGCGCGGTGTCGCCGACGGCGAGCGCAGCCTGCAGTTGCACGCGCACCGCGCGACGTTCGGCCTCGCCGAACAGGCGCCGGCGGCCCTGCAGTTGGCCGGCAAGAACCCCGGCGGGGTCAGGCATTTTCAGCGACCGTTCGTGCGCGAGGGCCAGCGCCGACTGCAACTCCGGGCGTTCGGACGCCCGGGTCATCAGGTAGCGCATCAGGGCGCCCGGCTCGGTGCGACCCGCGGCCGCCCCTTCGATCGCCCAGGCGAGCAGCGTGGCGTGTTCGGCCGACAGTTCGCCGGCGGTGGCAGGATCGAACCCGGCCAGCAGTTGCGGCGCTGCGAGCACGCTGGCGAGGATCACCGTCTCGGCCTGCACGAGCGGCGAACGGCGAGGTGCTGGCGGCGGCACCGGCGGGGCTGCCCCGTCCCGCTGCGGCTGCTGCCGATGCTGCTTCTGCTTCTGCAGATGCCGCTCCAACACCGTCGCCGGCATCGCGAGATGGCGAGCCATCTGCTCGACCAGGGCGGCAGCCCGCACCGGCGATTCGACGTGCACGAGCAGCGAGCCGCATTCCTGGGCCGCCGCTTCGACGTTCGCGGCCTGCGTGAAGTCGAGACGCCGGCGCAGCAGACGGAACCACACCGCGACCCAGTCTTCGGCCCCGTCGATCACGTCGGCGAAGCGCGCCCGGCGCTCGATGACGAGTTCCGGGTCCTCGCCCGGCCGCGCCACCACGACATCGGCGGGATCCTTCGCCGCGCCGTCGGCATCGCTCATCAGCGCGATGCGGACCGGCAGCCGGCTGTTCGCGAGTTCGCGCGCGGCGCGCTCGGCCGCCTGGGCGCCGGCCCGATCGCCGTCGAACATCAGCACCAGACCTTCGGTCGCGTACCGCTCGACGGTGCGCGCATGCTCGGCGGTGAATGCCGTGCCGAGCGAAGCGACCGCGCCGCGGAAGCCGGCCAGATGGCAGGCGATGACGTCGGTGTAGCCCTCCATCACCACGATGCGGCGCTCATGCGCCTGCTTCGCCTGATGCAGGCCGAACAGCACGCGACGCTTGTTGAAGTACGGCGACTCCGGCGAGTTGAGGTACTTCGGCGGCTTGTAGTCGCCCTCGCCGTCGCTGCCGGGCGCGCCCGGAACGAGGCGCCCGCCGAAACCGACCGTGCGGCCACGTTCGTCCTCGATCGGGAACATCAAGCGGTGCGCGAAGATCTCGCGGCCGTTGCGCAGCAGACCCGCCGCCTCGATCACCTCGCGCGGCAACTGCTTCTGCTGCACGAACTGCGCGAGCACCCCCGGGGCCGGATGGCACCCGAGCCGCCACGGCCCGATCGCGTCGGCGAGGCCGCGGCGTTCGAGGTAGTCACGCGCCAGCTTGCCGCTCTCGGGAGCGAGCAGCACCTGCTGGAACAGGCCGGCGACAGCCGCCAACGCTTCGTAGGCGTCCGGCCCCGCCTTCGCTTCGCGCCCACCACCACGGAAGACGCCTTCGAGCGAGATCCCGGCGCGCTCGGCGAGCAGTTCCATGGCTTCGCGGAACGACATCCCGTCGCGCTCCATCAGCCAGTTGAAGACGTCGCCCGTCTTGCCGCAGCCGTAGCACTTGAAGTACTGCTCCTCGCGATAGACGTAGAACGACGGCGAGTTCTCGGCGTGGAACGGACAGAGGGCCTGCAGCAGCCGCCCCCGCGGCCGCAGGGGCAGGTAGCTCTCGATCAAGGCGACGATGTCGGTCGCCTCCTTGATGCGGAGCTTGGCGTCCTCGAAACGGTCCATCGGGGGGAAGGGGCGGTGCGGGGAAGTCGAAACGGAGCGGTCGTGGTCGCGCCGTCGACGGGGGTCGACGAGCATCCGCCCGGGGCTGCCCCGGGATTCCGGACACCGAAGGGTAGCCCGCGCGCCGCCGCGAGGCGGTCGATGCGGCAACCCGATCTACGCATGGGCCTGCGTGGGTGCGTTCGCGGGATCGCAAGGGATCGCCGGAAACCAACCGCCGCAGGCCGACCTGACTGCTCCAACCTCCGCATTGCCCTGTGGTGTGGCGCCGATGTCGGCCCACCCCGCGCCGGAACGTCGTGTATGTCCGGGGACGTCTGCGAGTATTGGAACCCGGCAGTGTAGCACGCCCTCGGCACTCGTCAAGAACGCGCCCCGCGGCAGCCTCGACCTCCGCTCGCCGGCGCGCCTCCCACTCGCTGGCGTCAGGCCCTGGCGTCGGTGGGACCGGCGGTTGCCTGCCGCCACCAGTCGACCAACGTGTCGGGCGGCACCTGCTCGGCGCGTTGCGCGAGCGCTGCCGCGTCCAACGGAGGCATCCGCCCGCCGATCGCCGCGACCGCGGGCAGCAACGTCGTGCGCAGCGTCTTGCGTCGCTGCATGAAGACGTGCCGAACGAACTGCAGGAAGCTGGCGCGGTCCCCCGCCGATGCACCGACCAGCGGACCGTCGGTCCTCGCCGTCAACTCGAGCACCGCCGAAGTCACCTTCGGCCGCGGGCGGAACACCTGCGGTGGCACATCCCGCAGCGAGCGCGCCTCGAACAGCGCCTGCAGGCCGGCCGACAGGCCGCCGTAGTCCGGGCTGCCACACCTGGCCGCGACGCGCTGCGCCATTTCCTTCTGCACCAGCAGCACGCAGCGCGCCGGCAGCCGCGGAGCTGCGGCCAGTTCCGCCAGCAATGGCCCCGACACCGAGTACGGTAGGTTGGCGACCACGAGCAGGCGCCCGCCGGGCCGCAGTTCTGCAGCCATCGCCGCAGCCAACTCGGGGTGCAGCGTGCGGCCGCGGCCGCCGAGCGCGTCGGCGTGCAGCCAGGTGATGTTCGCCTGGCCCGCGAGATCGGCTTGGGCCAGCTGCAGCAGGCGCGCGTCGATCTCGACGGCGAACACCGCGCCCGCAACCGCGGCAAGTTCTCGCGTCAAGAACCCGAGCCCGGCCCCGATCTCGACCAGCGTGTCGCCTTGCCCGGCACCTGCCGCCGCGGCGAGCCAGCGGTGCAGGCTCGGATCGAGCAGGAAGTTCTGGCCGAGCACGCTGCTCGGCCGGAACCCGAGACCATCCATGCGGGCACGAAACGCGGCGAACGGATCGCGCCCGGTCACGTCAACCACCGCCGAAGCCGAGTTCGCGCCGCAGCACGTCGAACAACGGACCGTGCGCGCCGGCTGGTGGCAGCGGGTCGGACCAGGCCTCGCGCAGCACGTCGCGGTGGCGGCCACGACGAACGAAGCGCACGAGTTGCTGCACGTCGGCCGCGGTCGGGGTTTCCGGATCGCCCACCAGCGCCACGAGCAGTTCGCGCACCGTCGCGCACAAACGCACCCCGGTGCGGGCGACCCGATCGCCGGCCGGCAGCGCCGACGTCGTCGCGGCGAGCGGGGACTGGTAGTCGGAGCCGAGCACTTCGCGAGGGACATAGACGCCTCCCGCCGCGTGCAGCCAGGCCAACGGCATCAGGCCGCCGGGGCCCTCCCATACGGCGAGCGCGGGCGTTGCCTGCACCACGCGCCGGCATGCGGCGAGGCCACTGACCGGATCGAGCACGCCTGTTGCTGCGCCCTCGGCGGGCCACCACTCGCTCCACCATGCCGGCACCGTCTCGGTCCACTCGCTGACGTTGCCGATCCAATCGTAGGGCTGGTCGCCGCCGGTGCGTCGCCCGGACTCGAAGGTGCCGACCGGCGTCGGCTGGCCGAGCCCGAGTTCGAGCGTGTTGGCCCGCGCCGTGTCTTCGCGTCGTCCCCAGGGGAAGCGGTTCCCGCCGCGGCCACCGACGGCCGCGAACCACCACTCGTCGCTGCGCGGCAGACGCAGGAAGCGCCAGCGCGCGAACGCCCTCGCTTGCAGGAGATCGATCGACGAGATCGGCAGCGACGGATCGCCGACCGCCAACACCGCATCGGCGGCAACGGCGCGGCCCGCGGCCGTCGCCGCGAACGCCGCCCAGTCACCGCGCGTCGCCTCGAAACGATCGAAGAACAGCGCCTGCGAAGCACCGAGCCCTGGGCGCTCGAACAGCACCAGGTCGCGCAGCGACCCGAACCGTCCGGCGCGTGGCGGCGTCACGTCGTCCTCTGCCTTGGCCGGCTCGTCGCACGCTCCAGCGATCAGCAGCGCGGCGGCAAGGCCCGCGACCACGGCAAACCAACGCCAGGACCGATCGCTCACGTATCGAGCATCAAGATCTCGACGCGCCGGTTCTTCTGCCGCGCGGCGTCGTCGTTGCCCTCGACCGCGGGTCGATACTGGCTGTAGCCGGCGACGCTGACGTTCTCGGCCGGCATGTTCGCCGTATCGGTCAGGAAGTCGGCAACCGCCATCGACCGCTCGACCGACAGCCGCAGGTTGGTCTTCCACTGGCTGCGCTGGATCGGCTGGTCGTCGGTGTGCCCTTCGATGCGCACCTTGCGACCACTGAGCTGGCTGGCCAGCTCCCCCAGCGTGCGACGTCCCTGCTCGGAGAGTGCGTTCTGGCCCGGCGAGAACAGCACTCCACCCGCGACGCGGAACGCGTAGCCCTCGCGCGTCTGCACGAGTTCGACGCCGCTCTGCGCCGAGGGCGTGCCTGCGCCATACTTCGCCAGCAGGCCTTCGATGCGCCGCTTCTGGTCGGCGATCCACGCCGCGTCGGCGGCACGACCGGAGAGGTCGCGGTTCTCACCGCGCAGCCGCTCGTTCTCGGCGCTCAGTGTCTTCTGCGATTCGACCAACGCCGCGTTCTGCGCCTGCAGCGCGTTCTTCGCGCCGACGACCTGGCGGTGTGCTTCAGGACTGACGCAGGCTGCCGCGGTGAATGCCGCGACCATCATCAAGGTGTACTTCATGGGATGCCCCCTCGCGTATCGATCCGGGTGACGCGGATGCGACCGACCGGTGGCAGCACCCGCGCGAGCGAACGTAGCCAGCCGCAGCGGCGATTGCCACATCCCGAACGCCGCGCGGAGCGGCAGGCGCACCGCGGTCAGGGGCGGCGGCGGCAGACGACCGGCAGGCCCCAGAGGGGATCCCGCCGGCAGCGGGCGGTCACTTCTTCGGCGCCCAGAACGACGTCAGCGAGCTGTCCTTCGGGTCGGCATCCTGCGCGATGCTGTAGTGGACCAGCGCTGCCCAGATCATGACGAGCGCGCCAACGCAGGCCGCGACCGTGACCCAGGTCGGCTCCTTGCCGGCGGCGGCGGGAGCGGCGCTGACGGGCGCGGAGCGCGCCGGACGGGCGCTGCGCGTCGGCTTCTGCACTTCGACATCGTCTTCCGCGAGCAGCGTGTCCTCTTCGGAGATCTGCTCGGTGACCATGCCGGTGTCGTCCTCGAGCGCGTCGCCCTCGGACAACCGCGCGTCCGCGTCGGACTTCGAACCGAGCGTGGCGATGTCCTCCTTGCGGAACTTCATCGAGTCGCCATCGCGATAGGCGCGGATCTCACCTTCCGAGACCAGCTTCTTGAGCTCTTCGCTGCGCAGCTTGAGCTCGCGCAGCGCCTTCTCGAAGGACAGGAAATCGTCGTTCTTGTCGGACACGGACTACCTCAGGGACGGCTGTGGGACAGAGGGGCTTGCCGGCAACGGGCGGCTGCCTGGGACGGCGGCCACCGGGAACCGGGGGAGGTCGAGGAGCTTACCGACGGCCGGACGAGCGTCCAGTCAGTCCTTGCGGCGGTTGACGTCCGGCTCGAGACCGGTGCCGAGTTCCCCCGGCTCCTTGCGTCCACGCTTGGTGAACAGCTCTTCGAGTCGATCGTACTCGTACTCGCTGCGGTCGTTGTAGCCGCGCAGCTGCAGGTCGAGGTCGATGCGCCGGGCGCCGACCAGCACCACGCGCCGCTGCTCGGCCGAGCCGCCGCGCGCCTCGTAGACGGCGAGCTGCCGCGTCTTGGTGTCGATCAGGTAGAGCACCGAAGTGCCCACGCCGTAGCTGCCGGTGACGGCCAGGAACCCGTTGGCGCTCGCCGAGCCGCCGGACTCCTCGCTGTAGACCAGCTCCGGCCCCGCCGTCGTCGGGGCGGGTGCCGGGGTCGGACTCGGCGGCGCGTTGACGGGGCCACGGCCCTGGGCCGAGAGCAGGCCCGGCACCGTGTGGCCGAGCAGGAAGCACAAACCGAAACCGGCGCCGAGCGCGAGCGTTTGCCGCCAAGACTTCATGTGGGACTCCGGGAGAAGGCGCAGGGGGCGAGCCGTGCGGGGCGGGCACTCTACTGCGGACGCGGGTCGGGTGCGAAGGCCCGCAGCGCCAGCCAGTGCAGCACCTGCCGCAGCGCTTGCGGCGAGGTCGTGAGCCCGGTGTGTCCGGCGGCCACGTGGATCGTGCGCGCCGGGTTCGGCAACGCCGCCTCGCCGACCGCAACGGTGCCGTCGTCGTCCCCCGGAATCGCGGCGTTGCCGCTGCCGATGTCCCCCACGATCGCGCCCGAGCGTGGCAGCCACGGCAGCGGCCGGGCGTGGAACGCGTCGCCGGGCGAGAGCTGCCCGGCGGCGGTCGTTCCCATCGCCCAGCGGAACAGGAACCAGCGCTTGCGCAAGTCGGCGAGCATCGCCCCGCGGTGCGGCGTGCCGAGGTAGACGCACGCCACGGGCTCGACGGCACCCGGCGAACGCAGGTACTCCTCGATCACGAGCCCGCCCATCGAGTGGCCGACGAACCGCCACTCGTGCACCGCGCCGCGGGCCGCGCGGGCTTGGATCACCGCGGCGAGCGACCGGGCGTGGTCCTCGATCGGCGCGCGCGTGCTGGCGTAGCCGACGTTGATGACCTCGTAGCCGTGCGCCTGCAGCGAGCGTTCGAGCCGGCCGAGCGACGCCGCGGTGCGAAACAAGCCATGCTGGAGCACGACGACGCGCACCCGGCCGTCGTCCGGCATGCGCGCCGCGTCGACGACGACCGGCGCACCGACGTTCAGCAGCCAGTCGAACGGCCACGCGATCGGGCCGCCGGTCAGCACCAGCACGAGGCTCGCCACCGCACCCAGGGCCGCCGCGCCGAGCAGACGCCGCCGCCATCGCCGCGGCCGTTCCACGCGATCATCCACCGGCGAGTCCCCGCCAGCCGCTGTGCAGCCGCGGCGACCACGGCAGCGCGCGCAGCACGTCCGCCTCGTGCTGCAGCACCGCCGCGTGGCGCGCGTCGGCGGTCGCCGGCCCGACCAGGCCAGCCGCGAGCCCGACGTAGAGCGGCGCGTGCCGTTCCTCGGCTTGCGCGAGCTCGGCGTAGAAGCCGGCGAGTTCGGCGTCGTGCGCTGCGAACGCGCCGGCGAGCAGGTGCAGCCGTTCGTGGGACCGCGCCTCGATCACCGCCGCGACCAGCAGTTCGTCGGCGAGCCGTTCGGGCATCGTGCGGGAAACCACGGCCTTGAGCTGCTCGGCATACGGCGACGGCTCCAGAGTCGCAGCGTCGATGCCGCGCCGCTGCAGCAGCCGCAGCGTGCGTTCGAAGTGCACGAGTTCCTCGCGCGCCAGCGCGGACAGTTCGCGATGCGCCTCGGCCGCGACCGGCACCCGGAACAGGAACTGCACGGCCGCGGCCGCCGCCTTCTTCTCGAGCTGGGCCTGTTCGAGCAGCAACTCCCGCACGTACGGCCGCATCGACGCGGCCCATGACGGCGGCGTCGCCACGCGCAGTCCGTCGGCCTCGTCGCGCACCATGGTCACGGCCCGCAGCCTACCGGCGCCCTCCTCGCGTGGCGACTCGCGCCGCATCCCGTAGCATCCCGCGCCGCCCATGCCGACCGCACCGGAACCGACGCCCGACCGTTTCTACTTCCGCCAGTGGCTCGCCGGGCGCGACTTCGCGCGCGCGGACGCCGTCGCCGCGCAGATGGCGAACTACGTCTACGCGGTCGGCGATCGGCAGACCGGCGAGGCCGTGCTGGTCGATCCGTGCTACGCCGTCGACGAACTGCTCGGCAAGTGCACGCACGACGGCATGCGCGTCATTGGTGCCCTGGCGACGCACTACCACCAGGACCACGTCGGCGGCGACCTGTTCGGCCAGCAGTTGCAGGGAGTGCGCGAGCTGCTGACGCGCTGCCCGTGCAAGGTGCACGTGCAGCGAACGGAGGCGCCGTGGGTCAAGCGCGTCACCGGCTGCGGTGACGGCGACCTGCAGCTGCACGACAGCGGCGACGTCGTCCAGGTCGGCGCCTTCCCGATCACGTTGATCCACACCCCGGGCCACACGCCGGGCTCGCAGTGCTTCCTGGTGCAGAACCGGCTGCTCGCCGGCGACACGCTGTTCCTGCAGGGCTGCGGCCGCACCTACTTTCCCGGCGGTGACGCGCGCGAACTCTACCGCTCGTTGACGCAGCGCCTCGCCAAGGTAGCCGACGACACGCTGCTGTTCCCGGGCCACGCCTACGACCCGCGCCCGCACGAATCGCTCGGCACGACGCGCGGCAGCAACTTCGTGTTCAAGCCGAAGAGCGAAGCCGAATGGCTGCGCATGTTCGCGAACTGAACGGCCGCGCCGATCCCGTCAGCCGGCCCCGCGGCGCCGCTGCGACGCCTTCTTCAGGATCGCGCGTTCGCGGTCGTCGAGCCCGGCCATGCCGACCTGGTGCACACGCTCGAGCACCGCGTCGACTTCGCGGTCGAGGGCGGCGTCAGCGGCCGCCGCGTTCGCGGCCTGCCGTTCGGCGCGCGCCCGCCGCCAGCGGGTGAACCAACCGGGACCAGGCGGCCCCTTCGTCGTGGTACCGCCGCGCTTCCACGCGTCGGGATCGGGCTCCCACAAGTGGCGCACGCGCGGTTGGTAGATCAGCACGTGCTGCGCCACGCGCCGCTCCTGCAGCGACGCGGAGATGTTGGCGAGGCCCATGACGACGAAGATCGTCCCCCACAGATCCGGCCGCAGCACGCCGAGCAGCACGAACACGCCGCCACCGATCATGCCGAGCGTGGTCACCCACAGCGTCGCGAGGTTGCCGTGCCAACGCAGCGACAGCAGGCCACGCAGCACGCGACCGCCGTCGAGCGGATAGAGCGGCAGCAGGTTGAACAGCATCAGGCCGGTGTTGAGTCCGACCAGGAAGTCGACGGCGATGACCAGCGGGCAACCGTTCCAGCCGTCGATCGCCAGCACGCGGTCCGGCAGCAGCAGCTGCAGCGGCCAGAACACCGCCAGCCACACGAGGTGCACGGCGGGGCCAGCGAGCGACACGCCGATCTCCTCGCGCGGCGACGCGGGCCGCGCCCCCATGTGCGCGACGCCGCCGAGCGGCGACAGGGTGATCAGGTCGGTGCGCGTGCGCCAGCGCCAGCCGGCGGCGATGTGGCCCATCTCGTGGGTCCAGATCACGACGAACAGACCGACGAACCAGATCGTGATCCACGCCAGCGCTTCGAGCCCGTTCGCCGCGAACGGCGCCAGCCGCTGCAGGAAGATCAACGGCATCAGCAACGCCGCGATCCAGTACATGCGCACGTGCACGCCGAAGAACGTGCCGACCGCGAACGTCTTGAGGACCAGCCGCAGGAACGCGCCGAGGCGCCCGGGTCCGTAGTAGACGTCGTCGTGGTTCACGCGGCGCGCATCGTAGCAGCATGGCACGGCGCGCCAACCGCAGGGCGACCGAGGCCCGTGTCAGGCCGGACCGCGGCGCCGTTCCTCGAGTTCCTCGAGCGTCTTCGGCCAGTCCTTCTTCAGCAGCGTCGACAGCCCACGATCGGCCAGCAACCGCCCGCCGCACTGGCAGCGCGCGCAGTAGTTGCACTCGTTGGCCGCGTAGCGGATGCGCTGCACCCGGGCGCCGCAGTCGGGGCACGGCTGGCCGTAGCGACCGTGCACCGCCATCCCCGGGCGGAACGCCGTCACCTTGCTCGGGAACCCGTCGCCGACCTCCCCGCGCAGCACCGCGGTCCAGTGGTCGAGCGTGCCGACGATCGCCGCGCGCAGCCGTTCGATCGCGTCGTCGTCGAGCGCCGAGGTGAGGGCGACCGGCGACAACCGCGCGCGATGCAGGATCTCGTCGGAATAGGCGTTGCCGATGCCGCTGAACAACGTCGGGTCGGTGAGCGCGCGTTTGAGCGTGCGGTTCTCGGCGCGCAGCCGCTCGCGGAACGCCGCTGCACTCGCCCCGTGCACCTCGAGCCCGCCGCGGTCGAACGCCGCGAGCCCGGCACGTCCGACGAGCACGTGCAGCGAAGCGCGCTTCTTCGTCGCCGCTTCGGTCAGCACCAGCGTGCCGCGCGTGAAGTCGAACGCCGCGAGTTCGATGCGCGACGGCACCGGCTTGCCCCGCGGATGCCACTGCAGCCGCCCGGCGATCATCAGGTGCAGCACGAGCAGGTGCTCGTCGTCGAACGTGAACACCAGCCGCTTGCCGAGCCGTTCGACCATGCGCAACGCCCGGCCGTGCAGGCTCTCGGGCGCGGGCGACACCGAGCGCAGCACGAACGGACTGCGCAGGCGCAGCTCACGCAGCACGTCGCCGCCGAGCAGTGCCTGCAGCCGCTCGCGGTACACCGTGACGTCGGGCAGCTCCGGCATCTACTTCACGACCGCGAGCATCACGTCGTCGATCCACAGCTCGCCGCCGTGCATCATCACGATCTGCACGATGGCGCGCGACGCGCCCTTCGCCGGCCAGTCGCGCTCGAAGCGCTGCCACTTGCCATCGGGCGGGAACGCGACGAGCCGGCCATCCGCGTGCACGACGCGGTCCTCGTCGTCGTAGAGCAGCACGTTCACGAACGCATTGCCGACGCCCTTGCACTTCGCCTGCAGCGAGGCGACGACGCGACTGCCCGGCGGCAATTCGACTTCCTGCCGCAGCAGGTCGAGCGGCGCCTCCCCGGTCTTCTGCAGCTGCAGCGCTCGCTTGCCGGTGCGCTTCTCGTCGTCGACGACCTCGGCGCGCCAGCGGCCGCTGTTGGCGACCTCGTTCCAGCCCTGCAGGCCGTCCTCGAAGCCGGGGTTCACCAGCAAGTTCACCAGCTTGCCCGGACTGCTGGCGACCGGACCCGGCGGCCAGTCCGGCTTGCCCGCGGGCTCCTTCGACAGCAGCCACCGCAGGCCGTCGCGCAACCTCGCCTCGGGCCGTTCCGGCCAGCCGTGACCACCGTCGTACGTCGTGACGCGCACGATCGCTCCCGCCTTCACCAACTCCGCGTAGGCCTTGCGACAGTGCGAGAACGCCGTCTGCTGGTCGGCCGGCGAGTGGTCGAGCAGGTAGCGCTTGCCCTTCACGGCGGCCAGTTCGAGTCCACGCGGCCAGGTCGACATCGCCACGTAGGCGCGCGCGAACGGCGCGTCCTTCTCGGCGAGCAGCGGCTGGATCGCCATGCCGCTCGACGACCAGCCGACCACCACGCGCCGCTCCGGGTCGATCGTGTACTCGGCCTCGACGGCGGCGACGACGGCGCGCACGTACTGCGATGTCGTGTACTGCATGCCCTTGCCATCGCCGTCCTTGACCGGCCAGACGATCGTCTGGTCGTCGCTCCACTTCACCGCGGCGAGCATCACGCCGACGCAGTCGGCAGGTGCTTCTGCCAGCAGCACGCTCTCGACCCACGGCAGGAACTCGCGCGTGCCGGGTCCGCCCGGCAGCACGACCACGAGCCCGGCCGGCTTGCCCGCCTTGCCGGCGCCGCTGCTGCGCGGCGGCACGAGGAACCAGCTGCTCTTCGGCAGCGCGTCGATCGTACGTTCCGCGGCGCGCTGGCCCTGCGCGCGGGGCGATGCAGCCAGGGTCATCGCGACGACGAGGAACACCCAGGCGAGGAGGTGCACCACCGGACTCTAGCAGCCCGGCGCAGAGCCGCCGAGCCACGCCGCCGAGCGCCGCGCGCGCCTGACCACGAACGCATGGCCGAGACCGCACTGCGCCGGCGCTTCTGCGACGCGCTGCTAGCCAAGGGCCACGAGGTTCCTATCGTGCTCGCCGCGCATGTCCTTCCCTGAGCCCTTCTACTCCTGGCGCCCACACCCCTGGCACGGCATCTCCCCCGGCCCACAGCCGCCGGCCCTGGTCCAGGCCTACATCGAGATCACGCCGTTCGACCTCGTGAAGTACGAGATCGACAAGGTCTCGGGGTTCCTGCGCGTCGATCGCCCGCAGCGCACCAGCAGCCAGCCGCCGAGCCTGTATGGCTTCGTGCCGCGCACGCTGTGCGGGCGCGCCGTCGGCGCCCTGACGCCCGGCGCGCAGAAGGGCGACGGCGATCCGCTCGACATCTGCGTGCTCAGCGAGCGGCCGATCACCGCGCGCGAGATCCTCGTCAAGGCCAAGGTGATCGGCGGCCTGCAGATGCTCGACGGCGGCGAAGCCGACGACAAGATCGTCGCGGTGCTGACCAGCGACTTCGTCTGGGGCGAGGTCGACGACCTGGCGCAACTGCCGGCGGTCCTGGTCGAACGCCTGCGCCACTACTTCTCGACCTACAAGCTGCTGCCCGACACCGCACCGCTGCCGATCGCGCCCTACGACAAGCGCCGCGCGCACCAGGTCGTCACGGCGGCGATGCAGGACTACCACGAGGTCTACGGCGGTCCGCCGCCGAGCTGAGCCGCAGCAGGGCCGGCAACGGCACCAGGGCCGCGAGCAGCGCGCCGACCAGCGACACCACGACCAGGAACCCGAACGTCGCGGTGCCGCGGAAGCCGCTGCCGAGGATCGTCGCGAAGCCGACCAGCAGCAGCAGCGTCGTGACCACGACCGGCCGCCCGGCCGTCGCCAGCATCGCCTGCGCGGCCACGTCGGGGGTCGCGCCGAGGCGACGTTCCTCGCGCCAGCGCGCCAGCAGGTGGATCGCGTCGTCGATCATCAGGCCGAACGCGATGCAGAACGCGATCACGGTCAGCGGCCGCAGCGTGATGCCCATCGCCGCCATGACCGCGAGCACGGCGAGCATCGGCAAGAGGCACGCCGTCATCGCCACCAGGGCCTGCCGCATGTCGCGGCACTGCAGCCAGACCAGCAGGAAGACCAGCGCGATCGAGCCGCAAAACGACCACTCGAGGTCGGACGTCATGCGCAGCACCTGTTCGGTGCCGACGCGCTGCATGCCCGCCAGCGACACCGACAACGCCGGCAGGTCGGCGGCCAGCCGCGAAACCGCCGCGGCGAACGCCTGCCACGCCACCGTGCCGAGGTCGCCACGGAACACCAGCACGCGCGCCGTCGCGCCGTCGGACGACAGCATGCCGGCAGGCAGCGACCGCGCACCGTTCAGCACCTGCAGCAGGAGCGGCGGCACGCCGTCGGCGAACAGGTCGGCGATCGACAGCGTGCGGGTGATGCCCGGCTCCTGCTCGAGCCGCTGGCACAACGTCGCGAGCTGCGCGCGCTCGTCGCGGCCGAACCCGTCGCGCGTCGCGACGACGATCTCCGCCGGCATGATGCCGACGAAGCGCTGCTCGTACCAGTGCATCTGCTGCATCACCGGCGAGTCGGGCCACAGGTCGGCGGTGATGCGATGCTCGGTGACGACGCGCGTCGCGCCGAACGCACTCACGGTGAAGACCGCAGCCGTGGCGAACAGCCAGTTGCGCGGCCGATGGCGCTGGCACCACTGGCTCGCGCGCACGATCCACGCCGCCGGATCCACGGGTCGGCGGCCAGCCGCCGACCGCACCCACGACAGCGCCGCCGGCAGGATCGCCATCGTGTAGAGCCAGGCGAAGGCCATGCCGGCCGCCGCGAACACACCGAGCCACCGCAGGTCGACCAGCGCAGCGGTGACCAGGGTCAGGAACCCGACGATGGTCGTCAGCGACGTCATCAAGCACGGCACGAACATCGCCGCGAAGGTGCGCGCCGCGGCCGCGCGAGGATCGCCGTCGAGAGCGCGTTCTTCGAGGAAGCGCCCGACCAGGTGCACGCCGTCGGCGACCGACATGCAGAGCAGCAGCGTCGGCAGCGTGCTGGTCAGCATCGTCATCTGCACCCCGCAGGCCGCCATCAGCCCGAGCGTGCTGACGAGCGTCAGCGGCACGACTGCCAGCGCCAGCAGTGCTAGCGCCCAGTGCGGCACCAGCCAGAACAGCAGCACCGCCGAAACCGCGGTGCCGATCGGGAGGAAGCGCGCCATGTCGGCCCGCACGAGCCGGCGGCTCTCGGCGGTGTGGTAAGGCAGGCCGCACAACCGCAGGTCGCGCTCCGCAGCCGCTGCGGTTGCACGCATGCGCCCGAACAGTTCCGCCATCGCCTCGCCGCGAAACCCCGGTCGCAGCACCACGATCCCGGCGACCGACGCGCCGTCGCGCCCCACCAGCAGCTGCCGCCACGTCGCCGACGCGGCGATGCGTTCGACCTCGTCGGGACGTACGCCGGGCACCGGAGCGTTGGCCAGCGACAGCACACGCTCCACCTCGCGCTCGCCCTGCAGCGCGTCGCCGAACTGGCGCAGCCGCGCGACCGACTCCGCCGAAGTCGGGGCCGGCTCGTCCCAGCCGAACAGCAGCAGACGATCCGGGTGGTCGAACTCGCCGCCGGCGTAGTGCGCCATCGCCCGCTGCAGCTCGGGGTCGTCGCTCTGGAAGAACCCGTCGACCTGGAAGCCGACGCGCAACGACGGCAACCAGAACGCGAAGGCCGCCGCACCGAGGATCGCCAGCGCGAGCACGGCAAGGCGCCAACGCACCAGGAGCATGCCGAGGCGCAGCAGGAACGGCGAGGGCGCGGGCAAGTGCCGCAGTCTAGGCGGCGAGTCGCGGGTGGCTATGCTCGCGCGCGATGCCGTCGCCTGCGTCCGAACCGCCCGCCCACCGCGGCCCCTTCAACCCGCGGATGCACCAGGGCGGCAAGCTGTCGTTTCGTAGCCGCGTGCAGGACGGCGCCGACGATCCTGGCGATCGCCTGGTCCACGGCGGGCAGGACCCGCCGCGCCTGCGCGACCTCGTGCCCGAGGACTGCGACGACGTCGAGATCGAGATCGGCCCGGGCAAGGGCGCGTTCGTGCTCGCGGCCACCGCGGTGAAGCCGACGACGTTCCTGCTCGGCATCGAGGCCGCGGTCGGCTACGCCAGCCTCGCCGCGACCAAGCTGCACGCGACCGGCCGCACGAACGGCAGGTTCCTGGTCGACAACGGCAAGCTGTTCCTGCAGGACCGCGTCGCGCCCGGCGAACTCGCGGCGGTGCACGTCTACTTCCCCGACCCCTGGCCCAAGCGTCGCCACCAGGGCCGCCGGTTCTTCACTCCCGACGTGGTGCCCGTACTCGCGCGCGCGCTGCGCAGCGGCGGCCACTGCTACGTCGCCACCGACAACGCCGCCTACGCCGGCCAGATCGTGCGCGTGCTCGGCAGCGCGGTCGACTTCGCGCGCGACGAAGCCGAGGAAGAACGGGTGCTGGCGGCAGGCCCCGGCTTCGCGTTCACGCCGACGAACTTCGAACGCAAGTACCTGGAAGAGGGCCGCGTGATCCGTCGCTACGCGTTCCGGCGGCTCGGCCGATGAGCGCCTGGGTCGACGTCGGCGCGCTGGCCGACCTGAAGTTCGCGCCCGGCGCCCCGGTGCAGCTCCACGGGCAGTGGCTCGCGTTGTTCCGGCTCGGCGACGAACTGGTGGCGATCGACAACGCCTGCCCGCACGCGAGTGCGCCGCTGTGCGACGGCACGGTGCTGGACGGCAAGGTGGTCTGCTACCTGCACTGCTGGGAGTTCGACCTGCGCACGGGTGCTTGCGACGTCGGGGCCGAATGGAACGTCGCCACCTACGCGGTGCGCGTCGACGCCGGCCGCGTGCTGGTCGATTGGCCCGGGCCGCCGCGGCGCTAGGCGAACGCGCCGCGGGTCACTGCGAGCGGGTGCCGGGCTCCCACTCGACCACGAGCGGCTCGCCCGGGCCGACCTTGCGGTTCTTCTTCACCCGCCGGCCGTCGTGGAGCACCCACACCGGTTCGCTGCCGACCCACTCGACGTCGCGAACGTGCGCGCGCAACTCGGGGTCGGGACACTCCAGGCTGCCGTTCGCCGCCGGCGCGATCGCCCGCAGCGCGACCGCATTCACGGCCTCCGGCTGGCGGTGCGTCGACCGCACGGCGACTGCCGGCAGTCCCGCCCGCGCCGCGAGATCCCCACCGTCGGCGGCCGGCGCCACACCGCCGGCCAGGCGACCCGTCGCCGGAGGGGCTTCGCTCGCGGGCGGCGCCGCCCCCTGCCGAGGCGCGGCAGCGGCGCCGTCCTTCCATGTGCCGCGGAACGGATTGCCGACGGCCAGTGCCGCGAGCAACACCGCCACCGCGAGCCAGAGACACAGCTTCTGCTGCATGGAAGGGCCGAACAGACTACGCGACCAACGCGGCCACGCCGACGGGTTTTCCGCCGCCGATGCCATCGGCAGCACGGCTCGCTTTCCTGTTGCCGCGGGGGTGCCTAGGATCGCCCGCTTCGCTCCTGTCCGAGGACCCTTGACCGACGGTATCGACCCCGACCGCCTGCAGAAGCTCGTCGCCATGCGGCAGGCGCAGCTAGACCCCTTCCCAGCGCGAGTTGCGCGCGGCCAGCCGGTGGCCGAACTGCTGTCGGATTTCGCAGCACGCACCGGCCAGATCGCCACCATCGCCGGGCGCCTGGGCGTCGTGCGCGACTTCGGCAAGCTGCGCTTCGCGCATCTGTCCGACCGCAGCGGCTCGCTGCAGGTCGGCTTCCAGCGCGACCGACTGCCGCCGGAGTTCTGGGCGAACCGCAAGCAGATCGAGGGCAACGACCTGGTCAGCGTGACCGGCGAACTCGGCACCACGCAGAAGGGCGAACCCACCCTTTGGGCGACCGAGGTCGTGCTCGCGTGCAAGGCGCTGCGGCCGGCCCCGGAGAAGTGGCACGGCCTGACCGACACCGAGCAGCGCTACCGGATGCGCTACGTGGACCTGTTCGCGAACCCCGACGTGCGCGCCAGCTTCGCGATGCGCAGTCGGATCGTGCGCGAGGTGCGCCACTACTTCGACGGCCTCGGCTACCTCGAGGTCGAGACGCCGATCCTGCAACCGATCTTCGGTGGCGCCGCCGCGCGGCCGTTCGTGACGCAGCACAACGCGCTCGGCATGCAGCTCTACCTGCGCATCGCGCCGGAGCTGTACCTGAAGCGCCTGCTCGTCGGCGGCATGGAGCGCGTCTACGAGATCGGTCGCGTGTTCCGCAACGAGGGCATCAGCACGCGCCACAATCCCGAGTTCACGATGCTCGAGAGTTACGAGGCGTGGGCCGACTACCGCGACATCATGGCGCGCGTCGAAGGGCTGTTCGCGCACCTCGTCGGCGCGGTGCTCGGCGGCAACGGCATGGTGCGCTTCCGCGAGCGCGACTACGACCTGCGGCCGCCGTTCCAGAAGGCGCGCTACCTCGACCTGTTCGCGCAGCAGAATCCCGGCGTCGACTGGTTCGACCACGGCTCGTGCACGCGCCGCGCGCGCGAACTCGGCCTCAAGACCGACGGCATCGCGCCGAGCAAGCTCGCCAACGATGTCTTCGAAGCGACGGTCGAGGACACCCTGCAGGGCCCGATCTTCGTGCACGACTACCCGGTCGCGATCAGTCCGCTGGCCAAGCGCATGCGCGAGGATGCTCGCGTGACGGAGCGCTTCGAGCTGTTCGTCGCCGGCATGGAGCTCGGCAACGCCTTCAGCGAACTCAACGACCCGCTCGACCAGGAGCAGCGCTTCCGCGAGCAGGTCGCGCACAAGGACGAGGAGACGCCGGGCGAAGTCGACGTCGACTACGTGCAGGCACTCGAGTACGGCATGCCGCCCGCCGGTGGGCTCGGCATCGGCATCGACCGACTCTGCATGCTGCTGTCGGGCAGCGCGTCGATCCGCGACGTCGTGCTGTTCCCGCTGCTGCGCCGTCTCGACGCCACGCCTCCGGCCGCCGACGCCCCGGCCCAGGCGCCGTGATCGCCGCTGCGGCTCCGTTCCTGGCGCGCCGCTACCTGCTGACGCGGCGCATCAACCTGCTCGGCGTGCTCGGCGTCATGTTCGCGGTCTGGGCGATCGTGCTCGTCGACAGCGTGTTCACCGGCTTCGTCAGCCAGATCCGTGCCGACGTCCGGAGTGGTGCGGTCGACCTGCTGGTCACCGACCTGCCCGCCGACACGAGCTACGAACGGCTGCGCCCCGCGTTGGTCGACGACGCGGTGGTCGCGACCGCGCCGCGGCTGCGCCACCACGGCCTGATCAAGCCGGTGAACGTCCGTCGTGGCGGCGAACGTCCGGTGGCCAGCGCCGAGGTCGACTTCGACCACACCCTGAACGGCTTCGCCCTGCTGCTCGGCATCGACCCGGCCACCGAGGAAGCCGTCAGCGGCCTGCGGCATTGGCTCGCACGCGGCCCCGAAGAACTCGAGACGCGGCACGCCGGCACGTTCTGGCGTTCGCCGGTGCTCGACGAGCCGGACGCCGAGCGCCGCGCGCAGCTCCTGATGCCCGACGCCGACGAATGGCGCGCGCGACGGCGCAGCGGCCTGCCCGCGGACCACGACCGCGACCAGCACCGGAGCCAGTGGCCCGGCGTGCTGTTCGGGTGGCAGCGCATCCGGCGCCTCGGCTGGTTCGCCGAGGCCGAGCCGTTCGACGTGACGTGCGCGTCGTTCCCCGGCGGCGACGCGCCGGCGGCCGTGCACACCCATTCGCTGCGCAGTGCGTTCGCCGGCACCTTCGCGACCGGCCACCGCGCCTTCGACGAGTCGACCGTGCTGCTGCCGATCGAGACGTTGCGCACGCTGCTCGGCAACGACGCCGCCGATCCCGCCAGCATCGATCTGGTGACCGACGTCGCGGTGCGGCTGCGCGCCGGGCTCGGCACGGGCGCGATCGCCGACGCCAAGGAACGGTTGCGCCGCGCGGTGCAGCAGACACTCCCGGCCGGCAGCGGCCCCTGCCTCGTGCTCGACTGGGAGGAACAGAACCGCACCTTCCTGTCGGCCGTCGCGCACGAACAGGGGATGATGCAGTTCGTGCTGTTCGTGGTGATGCTCGTCGCCGCGTTCGTGATCTACGCGACCCTGCACATGATGGTCGTGCAGAAGGTGAAGGACATCGGCATCCTCGCGAGCCTCGGCGCCTCGCCGCGCAGCATCGGCGCGGTGTTCCTGCTCGGCGGCTTCGCCGTCGGCCTCGCCGGAACCGGCCTCGGCGTGATCGCCGGCGTCGTCTCGGCGCGCTACCTCAACACCGCCAACGACTGGCTCTACGCGAACTTCGGCGTCGAGCTGTTCCCGCGCATCATGTTCGACCTGCGCGCCGTGCCGTGCGACCTGCAGCCGTCCTGGGTCGCGACCGTCGCGATCGGAGCGCTGCTGCTCGCGCTGCTCGTCGCCTACGTGCCGTCGCGCAAGGCCGCACGGCTCAATCCCGTCACCGCCCTCGCCCACGAATGAACGCCCCCGTCCTGCAGGCCTGCGCGGTCCACAAGCACTACCGCCTCGGCAAGCGCGAGATCCCGGTGCTGCGCGGGATCGACCTGTCCGTCGCCGCCGGCGAAACCGTCGCGCTGCTCGGCGCCTCGGGTGCCGGCAAGTCGACGCTGCTGCACGTGCTCGGGCTGCTGGATCCGCCGAGCAGCGGCGAGGTGCGCTACGACGGGCGGCGGGTCGACGCGCTGCCGATCGGCGAGCGGGCGCTGTTGCGCCACCGCCATGTCGGCTTCGTGTTCCAGTTCTACCACCTGATCCCCGAACTGACCGCGCTGCAGAACGTGCTGCTCGCGCGCATGATGGACTGCTCGTTGTTCGCGTACTGGCGGCGACGCCGCGAAGTCCGCGCGGCGGCGACCGCCATGCTCGAGCAGGTCGGGCTCGGCGAACGGCTGCACCACCGGCCCGCCGAGTTGTCGGGTGGCGAACGTCAACGCGTCGCGATCGCCCGCGCCCTGCTCGCCGATCCGAAGGTCGTGCTCGCCGACGAGCCGACCGGCAACCTCGACTCGACGACGGCCGACGGCGTGGTCGACCTGATGTTCACGATCCAACGGCAGCGCGGCCTGGCGTTCCTGCTGGTCACGCACGACGAGGAACTGGCGGCCCGCTGCCACCGCATCGTGCGCATGAAGGACGGGCAGGTGGTGTCCGGGTGAGTGCGCTGCCGAACACCCCGCGCGAGGCAAGGACCACCTCGGCGCTGCTGGCGCAGCGCGCCTACGGCCCGTTCCTCGCGCTGCGTTACCTGCTGACGCGACCGATCAACCTGCTCGGCATGGGCGGCATCACGATCAGCGTCTGGGCGCTGGTCGTGGTCGTCTCGCTGTTCAGCGGCTTCCTCGCGGTCGTCGAGAAGCACGTGCACGCCGCGACCGCCGACGTGGTCGTCGGCGACCTGCCGCCGTGGGCACGCTGGTCGGAGTTGCGGGCGGCGATCGCCGACGATGCCAACGTCGCCGGCCAGACGCCCCGGCTCGTGCACTACGGCCTGCTGCTGCGGCCCGGGCACCGGCCGCCGCCCGCCCCCTTGCCCGGCCGCGGGGCGCTGCACGGCGGCGATCAGCCGTTCCTGATCGTGCAGGGAATCGACCCGGCCACCGAGGCGACCGTGACCGGCTTCTCCTCGTGGCTCGTCAATCCGGAGATCCCCGTCCCGATGCGCGCCACCGCGCCGGTGCTCGCCCCGCAGAACGGCCTGCCGACGGTGCTCGTCGGCCTGCAGCGCATGCGCCGCGAAGGGCTCGCCGTCGGCGATCGTGTGGTACTGACGACCGCGCACCTGCAGGACGACGGGCAGGGCCGCCTGACGCCGGCGAAGCTCCAGATCGAACTGGTGGTCGGCGGCGCGTTCCAAACCGCGCACGGCGGCTTCGACGGCAACACGGCGTTCGTCGCGATCGACACGCTGCGCAAGCACCTGTTCCCGAGCGAACCCGACGCCGTGCAGGAGATCGCGGTGCGCGTGCACGACGAGAGTTCGCTCGTCCCCACCGCCGAGCGCCTGCAGCGCGCCGTCACCCGCGCCGTCGAACGCGACCAACGCGGCTACGGCCGGGTCGAGACCTGGCGCGAGAAGAACGGCCTGTTCCTGGCCTCGGTCGCGCACCAACGCGGCCTGATGCAGATCGTGCTGATCGTCATCATGGTCGTCGCCGCGTTCCTGATGCTGGCGACGCTGTCGATGATGGTGACCGAGAAGGTCTCCGACATCGGCATCCTGACAGCACTCGGCGGCACGCCGCGCGGCGTCGCTGCGGTGTTCCTGAGTTGCGGCACGGTGGTGACGCTCTGCGGCATCGCGTTCGGCACGGGCCTCGGCGTCGTCACCGCGATCTGGCTCGAGGAAGTGCGCCAGGCGCTGCGCTGGCTGACCGGCATCGATCTGTTCCCGGTCGAGGTCTACAACCTCGACCGCGTGCCGTGCGCGATCGACCCGTGGTGGCTGCTGCAGGTCGCCGGCATGGCGCTGGCGATCGGACTCGTGGTGTCGACGGTGCCGGCGTGGCGCGCGGCGCGGCACGACCCGCTCGTGTCGCTGCGCGGTGCCTGACGGCCCGCTACGCTGCGGCGATGCGCTGGTGCCTGCTCGTGCTGCTGCCGCTCGGCGCCTGTGCCGGGCTGCACGCGCCGCGCGAACGTTCGCCGCTGGCGGGCATCGCGCGCGTGCTCGCCCTCGATCTGTCGTCGGCCGCCGCGAGCCGGCGCGCGGCGAGCCTGTCCCGCGTCGGCGCGTTCGCGACCGGCGACGTGCGGCAGTGGCAACCGTTGCACACGCCGAACGCACTGCTGGCCGCCGAAGGCGAGCGGCCGCGCCAGGCGCTCGACGACCTCGGCGGCCTCGTCCAAGGCGAACTGGCGCGACGGCCGACCGTGCCCGAACCGCTGCTGCCGAGTGGCCCGGCGTTCGGCCAGCATCTCGCCGATGGCGCCTTCACCGCCGGGACGCTCGTCATTCCGACTCGGCCGCTGCCCGAGATCGACGACCGCCGCCACCGCACCGATCCCAACGACGATCGGCCCGAGGCATCGTGGTGGCAGCGACTGCGCCGGCGCCTGCGACTGTGAGGACCGAGCGCGGCGCGACGAACGCGTGACTCGCGCCACGGGCAAGGGAGCCGTAGAACGCGCGCCCACTCCGATCCGTCCCGAGGACCTGCCCTTGATCACGACTCCGCCCGCCGCTCCGTTCCGGTTTTCCCAGGTGCTGGCGCTCGCCGCCGCATTCGCCGCCGTCACGGCGCTGCCAGCACAAGCCGAGCTCACGAAGGACCGCGCCGACGGTGCTGCGGCAGTGACGATCGCGCAGTGCAAGGAGTGGCTCGGCACGCTCGCGAGCCCCGAGTTCGAAGGTCGCGGCACCGGCCAGCCCGGCTACGAGAAGGCCGCGAACTACGTCGCGGCGCACTGGAAGGCGCTCGGCCTGGAAGCGCGCGGCGAGAACGGCAGCTACTTCCAGCACGTGCCGTGGGCCACGACCAAGGTGGTCGCCGACAAGACGCAGGTCGTGTTCAAGAAGGGCGACGCGGTCGTGCTGACGATTCCGGCGGAGCAGCTCGCCGGCAGTGCGTCGGCCTCGATCACCGGTGCGGGCGAGGTCGTCCTGGTGACGTTCGACGCCCCCGAGGGCCGTGGTCGCGGCCAGGGGATCGAGGTCCCGGCGCTGAAGGACCTCGAGCAGGTCGACCTCGCTGGCAAGGTGGTCGTCGTGCACGTGCGCGCCGGCAAGGACGGCAACGCGCGCAGCCAGGCCGGAGCGCAATTCGCCGCGATCACCGCGCTGTCGGGCAAACGCGCCGCGGCGGTGCTGTTCGCGACCACCGAGCCAACGCGCGGTGGACTGCAGGGCCGGCGCGGCATGGGCCGCCGCAGCGGCAACACCGCGGCCGCCGCGACCGGACGTTCGCCGGGTGCCGTGACGTTCGGCGGCGACCAGTGGGCCCAGTTCTTGAACGCCGCTGCCGTCACGCCCGACGCGCTGGCGAGCGCCCCACTGACCCAGCCGACGGGCGTCACCGCATCGGTCGCGATCACCGTCGAGGAGACCAACGCGCCGGCGATGAACGTCTTCGCGGTGCTGCCCGGCAGTGATCCCAAGCTGCGCGACGAGTACGTCGTCATCGGCAGCCACCTCGACCACCTCGGCCGCCGCGGCGACGTGATCAGCCCCGGCGCCGACGACGATGCGTCGGGCACCACCGGCGTGATGGCCGTGGCGAGCATGCTCGCGAAGAACCCGGTGCGGCCGGCCCGCAGCATCCTGTTCGTCTGCTTCGCCGGCGAGGAGAACGGACTCGTCGGCTCGGCCTACTTCGTCGACAACTGCCCGATCCCGCTGTCGTCGATGGTCGCCGAGCTGCAGATGGACATGATCGGCCGCGACGAGGAGGAGAACATGGAGGGCAACCGCGGCGAGAAGGCGGAGGACAACCGCAACTCGATCCACCTCGTCGGCACGCAGAAGCTCGCACCGTCACTGCACACGCTCTGCCTGCAGAAGAACGAGGCCGCGAAGTTCGACCTCGAGTACGACCAGGAAGGGATGTTCGGCCGCAGCGACCACGCCAACTTCGCCAAGAAGGGCGTGCCGGTCGCGTTCTTCTTCACCGGCTTGCACCGCGACTACCACCAGCCGAGCGACACCCCCGAGAAGATCCACTACGAGAAGCTGCTGCGCGTCGCGACCTGGGTCTACGACATCGCGTTCGAGCTGGCGGCCCAGCCGGGCCGCCCGGAGATCGAGCCGGAACTGTGGGCGAAGTACCGGGCCGGCTCGCGCAACCAGGCGCCCGAGCAGCCGGCGGCGCCGATGGCGAAGGCGAAGGCCGCGGGCGACGGGCGCTGAAGCGCGCACGAACGCGGTCACGACGACAGCGTCCGACCGCGGCGGGCAACGAGCGAACGCTCCGCCGCGCGCGCCCGCCCTCGTCGCTCAGCGGCCCCGCGGCGGCGCCGCCAGGACCTCGGCAATGCGCGACGCGACCCACTGGTTGCCGGCGGCCGACATGTGGCCCTGGAAGTAGCGCTGCTTGAGGCCCGGATCCGTTGCCGCCAGCAGGTCGAACTCGGCCTGCAGGTCGAGCCATGGCACCGCCGACGCGTTCGCATGCGCGATCAGGGCACGCCCGTCCTCACGCCCTTCGGCACTCGGCTCGGCGACGTCCTGCAGCACGAGCAGCAGGGCGACGTGCCGCTCCCGGCAGGTCGCGGCCAACCGATCCAACAGCTTCGCCGCGATGGCGCGGCCGCGCCCCCGCGGATGCGCCACGACCTCGCGCGGGTCACCGACCCACCACGTCGGGGCGACGTTCCAGAACACGGTGTCGCAGAGCGCACTGTGGCCGAGCAGCCGCCGCGCCCACTGCCGATCGAGCGCGCTGCGGTCGCTGTCGGGCACGGGCACGTTCTTCAGCACGAGTTCGCCGTCGACCAGTTCGAACCACGGCACCTCGGTGAACCGCTTGCTCAGTTCGCAGCGTTTGATGTCGTCGGGGATCACGCTGGCGACGAGCGTGGCCACCGGAAGCGCCGCCAGGAGCCGCTCGGCCCGCAGCACCGTCTGCGCAAAGCTGTAGCCGAACACACCGCCGTTCCAGACCGGGCGTCGCAGTTGACGCTCGAGCGCCGCCGGCCAGGTGTCGGCGTCGCCGACCTGGTCGCCGAAGGTGAACGAATCGCCGACGGCCAGCACGCCCGGCCCAGCCGGCCGAGGCTTCGGACCGTTGTTGCGCAGCGTGTCGCCGTCGATCGACACCATGACGCCCCATCGGTTCTCGGCACTGGCGAAGCCCGGCCGCGGCACGTAGCCGAGCAACGGGTCGTGCGCCGCGGGATAGCCGCGTCGGATCAGATCGATGCGCTGGTCGCGGTAGCTGCCGGTGGTCACCGGCGCGAACGCGTGCCGCTCGCGGAACGAACGCGCGAGCAGTTCGCCGACCGCGAGCAGCGCCAGCAACGGCACGGCCGCGAACACGACCTTCTTGCGCCGGCTGAAGCGGCGCGGCAACGGTTGGTTCGGGTCCATCGGTGGCGCTGCGATCGTATCGGCCGCCCGGCCGCGCGACGGGCCGCGGATCGCCGGCGGTCGCCGGGGCAGCGTCAGAGGCCGCGATCGTGCGGCCCGCGCACGGCGAGCGGCGGCCCGAGGATTTCGTTGAGCACGACGACGCGCTTCAAGTCGTCGAGCGAGTAGCGGCTCTTCGACACGCGGCGCTGCGGACCGTCGTGCACCCGGCCGCCGAGGTTGCCGAGTTCCTGGCCGAGCACGTGCTCGCCGACGCGCCCACCCACGGCGGCGCGGTGTTGGATCGACTCGCCGACGTGCGGATCGACGTGCCGAGGCAGCCGCGGCCCGCTGGTGGTCGGCACCACCGGCACCGGTGGTCGCTCGGCCTCGGGGACGTCGCGGCGGATCGGCAGCGGACGGCGGCGCGGCAGCGGCGGCGGCGGGGCAGGCGCCGGCTCGGGCTCGGACGCTGGCGTCTCGATCGGGACCTCGCGGTAACCCGCCGGCGACGTCTCGCGGTCGGGGCCGCCCGCACCGCCACGCAGCAGCCGTTCCATTTCGCGCTCGATCGACTCGGCGGCCGTGTCGGGCAGCCGCGAGTCGGCGGCGGGCGCCGGATCGCTCGCCGGCTCGGGACGGGGCATGCGGCCGCCGCGCGTGCGCTCTTCGGCACGTTCGCGCGCCGTCTTCGCCGCCTTGGCGATGTTGCCGACGATGCCGGCAATCCACGCCACCGCCACCACCAGCAGCAGCGGTTGCTCGCGGAAGAATCGGATCAGCCAGTCCATGTCAGTCCTGGCCCGGCATCTTCTTCTTCTGGCTCTCGCTCGACAGGTGCGTCTCCTCGCCGACCGCGATCTGCGTGCGCATGCGCGTGTCCGCTTCGAGGTTCTTGATGCGCTGGTAGTCGAGCACGCCGAGGTGGCCGTTGCGGAACGCGTCCGCCATCGCCTGCGGCACCTGCGCCTCGGCGAGCACCAGCTTGGCGCGGTTGGCGGCGATCTCGGCGATGTTCTCCTGTTCAGCGGCGACGGCCATCGCGCGACGGCTCTCGGCCGCGGCCTGCGCGACGCGCTTGTCGGCCTCGGCCTGGTCGGCCTGCAGGCGCGCGCCGATGTTGTCGCCGATGTCGACGTCGGCGATGTCGATCGACAGGATCTCGAACGCGGTGCCGGCGTCGAGGCCCTTGCTGAGCACGCCCTTGCTGATGCGATCCGGGTTCTCGAGCACGTCCTTGTGCGAGTCCGACGAACCGATCGTCGAGACGATGCCCTCGCCGACGCGGGCGATGATCGTCTCCTCGGTGGCGCCACCGACCAGGCGCTTGATGTTGGTGCGCACCGTGACGCGGGCCCGCGCCAGCACGCCGATGCCGTTCTTGGCCATCGCCGCGACCTTGCCCTCGGGCGGGCAGTCGATCACCTTGGGCGTCACCGACGTCTGCACGGCGTCGAGCACGTCACGGCCGGCGAGGTCGATCGCCGCGGCCTGGCGGAAGTCGAGGCCGAGGTTGGCGCGGTCGGCGGCGATCAGCGCCTGCACGACGTTGAGCACGCGACCGCCGGCGAGGTAGTGCGCTTCGAGGTCGCGCACGTTCAGCGGCAGGCCGGCCTGCGTCGCCGAGATCGCGCCGCGCACGATCACCGTCGGGTTGACCTTGCGCAGCGACATGCCGACGAGCTGGAACAACCCGATCCGCGTGCCCGACATGTAGGCCTGGATCCACAGGTTGATGAACTTCAGCAGCAGCAGCACCAGGACGACGAGGAAGATCAGGAGCCCGATCAGCACGTACTTGCCGATCCCGTCTTCTTCCGCGAACGCGAGCATGGGGAGAGTCAGTGTCATGGTCATCGAGATGGTGTGATGGACTCGGCGCGTGCGACGACGACGTGGTTGCCCGTGACGTCGACGACGACCAGCGTGGCGTCGGCATCGAGCATCTCGCCGCGCGTGACGACGTCGACGCGCTGGCCGTCGATGCGCGCGAATCCGGCCGGGCGCAGCGGCGACAACGCGACGCCGGTCTTGCCGACCAACGCCCGCAGGGACGCATCGGCTCCGGGCCGTTCCGGGCCGGCGAGGATCAGCGCCTTGCCGAACGGCGTCTTCGGCAGCAACCGGAACGCGAGCGTCAGCACGATCGGCGCGGCGACGGCCTCGACCGCGACCATCGTCACCCCGAACGCGATCGACTGCTGGAAGGCGACGAAGATCGCCGACAGCAGCGACACGCCGGCGAGTACGGCGATCATGCCGAACGACACGAACAGCACTTCGGCGACCAGCAGGGCCAGGCCGACGACGCACAGCAGCACGACGATGCCGACGCTGCCGCGTTCGCCGCTCCGCGCGCCCCCGGCTTCGGCCGCGACGACGACGCGCGAGCCCTGCACGTAGAGCACCCGGATTCGGCTACCGGCCTCGACGAACTCGCCTTCGGTGACGACGTCGATGCGTTGGCCGTCGATCTCCATGGCGCCGGTCGGCCGCAGCACCGTCGCCGCCGTGCCGACGCGCCCGACCAGGGCCATCGCGCTGGTATCGACGATGCCGAGCCCGCTCGGCGCACCGGCAACGGCCGTGGCCGGGTCGCGCGGCGGCGCCAGGAACACGGACTTCAGCCACGGCACCCGCGGCAGCAGCCGCCACACCACCGCACCGAGCACGAGCACGGCGACGAACAGCAGCGTCAGGTCGAACAGGTTGGTCAGCAGGATGCCCTCCTCGACCGCGTTCGACGGCAGCACAAAGGTCTGCCGACTCAGCACCAGCGCGAGCACGAGGCACAGGAAGCCGACGGCGCCGAACACGATGGTCCCCGGCAGCAGGAAGATCTCGACGCCGATCGCCGCAAGGCCGAGGAAGAACAGCAGGATCTCGGTCAGCTCGGCGAGACCGACCAGGTGGCTGTAGAAGAACGCGAGCCCGAGGAAGGCGACGCCGAGCAGCCCTGGCAGGCCGACGCCGGGCGTCTTCACCTCGACCAGCAGCAGCAGGAA
Source organism: uncultured bacterium (assembly GCA_937952215.1). Lineage (GTDB taxonomy): Bacteria > Planctomycetota > UBA1135 > UBA1135 > UBA2386 > UBA2386. The sequence continues at coordinate 31,740 of CALFZH010000020.1, read as the reverse complement.
GCCCGCCACCAGCAGGAACGGCTGCAGCAGTTCGAGCCAGCCGACCATGGCCTCGGCCCAGTTCGGCCGCAGTTCGCCGATGGTGCCGGCGTCGACGACCAGCACCTCGGCGAGCTGCGCCTTGTCCTGCAGCGTGCCGTTCGAGAGGCCGAAGTCCTCCGCCTCCTGCGCGCTCAGCACCAACGGCCGCGTCAGCGGGCGATCGCCGAGCACCTTGGCGCCGCCGGCGAGCAGGGCAGCGAGTTCGGCCTTCTCGAACACCTGCTCGCGCTCGACACCGCCCTGCCGCACGGTCGCGACGATCATCTGCTGGCGCGGATCGACCATCGCCAACGCCAGCTTCTCGGCGTCCGCGCGCAGCCGGGGTTCGCGCACCTGCAGGCGCGACGCCATCGCCGCGCGCAGCGCATCGAGGCGCGAGGCCATCGCTGCGTCGGGCGCCTCGCCGAGCAGTTCGTCCCACTCCTGTTCGGGCTTCTCGACCTCGCCCCACGTGGCGGAGCGCAGGCAGTAGGCGCGCCGGCAAACGAGCGCGAGCGCGGCAGCACCCTGCGTGACCCGGCCATCGAGCACGGCCACGGTGGGAACGACCGACCGCTGCACGGCATCGAGCAGACTCTGCACGTCGCTCGCCGACTCGCCCTGGCTCCCCGCGGTCGAGAGCAGGAACACGACGTGCGAGCAGGCGAGCGCCTCGGCTTCACGCAGCGTGCGGTGGCAGCGTGCGATCTCCGTCGTGCCCAGCATGCCGGTCACCGTGACCATCAACACGCGCGGCGGCTGCGGCGTGTCCTGCTTGGCCGGTCCGCCGGCGAGATCGACGCGCGCCACCGGCCCGCCGCAGGCCACGGCGAGGACCAACCCGAGCAGGACCCAGAAGCGCAGCGACAGCATCGGCACGATTCGTTGTCTTAGCAGACGGCGCCGCACTGCGCACCCGATTCAGCGCGCTGGCGCAACCGCGGCGAGGCACAGCAGCGCCATCGCCGTACCGTAGCCGCGACCGAGCTCGTGGCTGTCGACGAAGCACCCGTCGAACTCGGGCAGCGACAGCACCAGGGCACGCTGCTGCGCGAGCAGTTCGGCGCGCTTGCCCGGCTCGGCGATCGCCAGCGTTGCCTCGGCGCGCGCCAGCATGTCGAACCAGAAGAAGAAGCCGCCGTAACCGTGCTGGTCGGCGTGGTCGTCGTATTTGCGCACCGCCGCGAGCAGGTCGTGATGGCGGTGGCCGGCTTCGACCGCGGCGAGCAGCTTGCCCTGGTCGCTGCCCCCGAACAGGAACAGGCCGAACTCGCACAACGGCATGCGCCCGGCGGAGCCCGGCACCGAAGCGCGCGGTTTGCCGTTCGGCGTGTGGGCGTAGCTGAAGGCACCCTCGGCGGTGCGGTTCATCGCCAGCGCGCGCAGGCCACGGTCGATCGCGTCCTGCGGCACTGTGATGCCCGCGCCCTTGGCGAGGTGCAGCGCCTGCAACGCGGTCGCGATCGCGAACGGATTGCCGTACTCGTGGAACCACACGCCGGTCTCCGGCTGCAGGGCCAGCAGCGCGCCCACGCCACGTTGCAGCAGCGGCTGCAGTTCGCCCTTGGCGCCGCGGCGCGCCTGCCAGGCGGCGAGGAAGCGCAGCGCGTAGGTGCGCGCCCACAGGATCTCGTCGCGGTCGGACAACGCCACCCACGCGTCGTTCTTCACCTGCTCGAGGATGCGGCCCAGCATCGCCTCGACGCGCGCGCGCAGACCAGCACCGAGCAGCGCGTGGTCCTCGCCGTCGCGCGCCGCCGCGGCGAGCAACGCCTCGCCAACGAGGCAGGTCACCGCAGCGTGCACGTTCGGCAGGCCGTCGGTGCCGCCGAAGTCGTAGATGCTGTCGCGCACCACGCCGTCGCCGTCGTCGATGCTGCACAGGAACGCAACCGACCGCCGCCACAGCTCCGCTTCGTCGTAGACGCCCGCGGGCGCGCGCGAGCCATCGTGGGGGTTGGCGGTGAGCACCGCGGCCGGCAGCGGCAGGTAGTCCTCGAAGCCGCGGCTGAACGGGCCGTGGCCCTCGAGCTCGAGCGCCGCCTTCCAGGCCAGCGGCTGCTCGGGCAGCGCCGCGACGAGTTCCTGCCACCGCGCATGCGCTTGCTCCTTGCGACCGTCGCGCAGCGCCGCCGCCCCCCACAGCCAGTGTGCCTCGGCCGCGATTGCCGGCGCGGGCGCAGCGGCGAGCACCGCGTCGGCGCGCGTGCGCGCCAGGCCGCGGTCACCGACGCGGTAGCTGTCCCACGCCTCGCGCAGCGCGGCGGCCCCCGGAAACCCGACCGCGGGTGCAGCGACCAGGCGTCGCAGCGGCGCCTCGAACCACTCCGGGTGGAACGAGGTGAGCTGGTCGACGCGGGCGAGTTCCTTGCCGTCGCCGTCGAGCACGAGATAGCCCGGCTCGATGAAGCGCTGCCGCACCAGTCCGTAGCGTTGCTGCACGTCGCCGCTGGGCACGACCGCGAGCGGCACGAAGCGCTCGGTCAACAGCTCGATCGTCGTCGGCCACGAGAACGGCCCGCCGCGCAGGTACCGATCGATCTCCGGCTTGCGGTCCATCGGCGAACGCGCGACCGCGGGCACGTACCAGAACACCGGCTTGCCCTGTTCCTTCGCCGCGGCGAGCGCCGCCGCCAGTTCGGTTCGCCACGGCACGGCGCCGCCGGCGCGGGCAGCGAGTTCGCTCGGAGTCGTACGGATCTTCTTGGTCGAGTTCTGTGCCGCGAGCGGCAGCAGCACGAACGCACCGACGAAAGCCAGGACGGGAGCGCGCATGCCGGCAGCGTGCCCGGCGTGCTCGCGCGCGCAAGCGAGCATCGACGGGCCAGCCACGTGCCGAGCCGGCGGGCCACCGATGCGGATCGCGCCGGTGCCGCGAACGACGATCCTGCCGCCGGCCGAGCGACCTGGGTCGAGGCGCAGGCCGGCGCGCGGTGTTGGGACGGCATGGCCGGGCGGTGGCAGCCGGTGTCGACGACACGAGGAACCGCCGAGCCCGACCCGACCGAAGCCGTCGGGCGCAGGGCCGCGGCGAGCCGGCATTCGCGAAGCACCAGCGCCGACCGTATGACTTCCACGATGCTGCTGCGCCCGTTCGTCGCGTTCCTCGCCGCCGTCACCTGCCTGCCCGACGAAGGGCAATGGCTGCCGACCCAGGTCCGGGAGATGGACTGGGCCGCCCTGCAGAAGCGCGGCATGCAGCTGACGAAGGACGAGTTCTGGCACCCGGAGAAGGGCGGCGTGTTGTCGGCGACGGTGCAGATCAACGGCTGCACGGCGTCGTTCGTCTCCGCCGAAGGGCTGCTGGTCACCAACCACCACTGCGGCTTCGGCGCCATCAGCGAACTCAGCACGCCGCAGGACAACCTGCTGCAGAACGGCTTCGCCGCCGCCGACCGCGCCGCCGAGCGGCCGGCCCCGGGCATGGTCGCGAGCGTGCTGCAGCGCATCGAAGACGTCACCGCGGTGCTGCACGAGGCGCAGGCGAAGGCCAAGGACGACCTCGACCGCTGGAGCATCACGCAACGCACGATCGCGCGCCTCGTCGCCGAGGGCGAGAGCAAGACGCCGAACACCAAGTGCAGCGTCGCGTCGTTCCTCGAGGGCAAGGAGTACCACCTCTACTACCGCACGCAGATCCGCGACGTGCGCCTGGTCTACGCCCCGCCGCGCGCGATCGGCGAGTTCGGCGGCGAGGTCGACAACTGGGAGTGGCCGCGCCACACCGGCGACTTCGCGTTCTTCCGCGCCTACGTGGCGCCGAACGGCGACGTGCGCGACCACCACGCCGACAACGTGCCGTACCCGACGAAGCACTTCCTGAAGATCGCGACCGGCGGCGTGCAGCAGGGTGATCTCGCGATCATCATGGGCTACCCGGGCCGCACGCAGCGCTACAAGACCAGCCGCGGCGTGATGAACCAGGAGGGCTTCGTCTACCCGCGCCGGCTCGACGTTCTGACCCGCGCGATCGCCGTGCTCGAAGCCGCCGGCAAGACCGACGAGAAGCTCGCGCTCGAGGTCGCCGACAGCATCAAGTCGCTCGCCAACGTGCAGAAGAACGCCAGCGGGATGCTGTTCGGCCTGCGCAACAACCGCACGGTCGAGAAGAAGCTGCGCGAAGAGGAGTCGTTCGCCGCGTTCGCCCGCGCCGCCGGCAACGACGCCTGGAACACCGTGCTCGCCGAGATGCTGGCGATCGACGAAGCGGAGTCGCTGACGATCGAGCGCGAAACGCTGGTGTCGCTGGTCGGCATGCTGTCCGAGGGCATGCCACTCCTGATGGTGCTGGTCGAAGCGTGCGGCGCTGCCGCCAACAACCCGGACGGCAAGGTGCCGCCGCGGCTGCAGCAGGCGCTGGCGATGGACGAGCTGACGACGCACTGGACGTCGATCGAACGACCGATGGTGCGCATCGTCCTCGACGAAGTGGCCGGCCTGCGCGACCGCCTCGCCGGCACCGAGTTCCTCGGCAGTGGACCGGCCGCCGAGGTCGAGGCGAAGTTCTTCGCCGACACCAAGATGCTCGACGCGAAGGCCCGGCAGGAGCTGTTCGGCAAGGGCAAGGACGCCGTCGCCGCGAGCCAGGACCCGCTGGTGGCGCTGGCCCGAACCCTGGCGACCGAACGTCTGGCGACCACGCAGCGGCAGCGCGAACGTGCGGGCAAGATGCTCGACGTCGGCCGCCGCTGGATCCAGGCGCAGGAAGCGTTCCGCGGCACGTCGTTCTATCCCGACGCCAACAGCACGCTGCGGGTGTCGATCGCCGAGGTCGCCGGCTACGCGCCGCGCGAAGCGATCACCTACGCGCCGTTCACGACGGTCGCCGGCCTGCTGCAGAAGGAGAAGGGCAAGGAGCCGTTCGCCAACCCCAAGGCCCTGCTCGATGCGGCGGCGACGCGCAGCACCTCGCGCTGGGTCGATGCGCGCCTCGGCGACGTGCCGGTGTGCTTCCTGACCAACGGCGACACCACCGGCGGCAACTCCGGGTCGCCGGTCGTCAACGGCAAGGGCGAACTGATCGGCCTGAACTTCGACCGCGTGTTCGAAGCGGTCGCCGGCGACTTCGGCTGGAACCAGGACCGTTCGCGCAACGTGGTCTGCGACATCCGCTACGCGCTGTGGGTGATCGAGTCGGTGTTCCCGAGCACCGCCCTGCTGCAGGAGCTCGGCGTCGCCGGCTAGGGCGTGCCCCTAGAGAACGCCTCGCCACTGGATGCGGCAGTTGCCCTTGCCGGGCCAACTGAGACCAAGCGGCGTCTTCGGCACGAACGCAGCCGTGCGCGTGAGCGTGGTCTTCGTCGCGCTGATGCCGGCCGGCGTGATGAGCATTCCAGTGATGGCGCCGTCGTTGAAACTGGCCACGTCGTTGGCGTAGACCACGCCCGTGATCGTCTGCTTGCCGGCCGTGCCGGTCAGCGTGCAGTTCGGCGCGAGGATCGCCAGGTTGCCGGTCAGGGCCGTGCCCCCATTCACCGTCGCCCCGTCGCGCAGGTTCACGCGGGGGCGCACCGTGAGCACGCCGGTCGTCACCACCACGAGCGTGCCGTTGAGCACCGAGTCCTTCAGCGTGAAGATCTGTCCCGAGCCGAGCGTCACGCGCACGATCCCGGACAGGGTCTGGTCATCCAGCGTCTGGGTGCCGCTGTAGTCGGTCACCGTCACGCCGCCCTGGGTCGTCGCCGGAAACGCCGCGGTGTCCACCGTCGGCGCCCCGACCGTCGGCATCCCGTACGACGTGCTGCCGCTCGTGTGCTCGATCACGCCACCGAGGACGGGCACCGTGGTCACGAGGTGCACGTCGCCCGTCATCTTGAGGCGCTTCGAACCGCCGGTCATCGGCAACGCCGGGTCGCCGAACCAGCACGAACCACTCACGGTGAAGTCCCTGGTGAACGAACTCGTCCCCGCGTAGCTCAGGTAGGCGTACGGAGGCGGGGCGACGGTGGTCACGGTGAGATCGGCTCCGAGCCGGACTTCGACGCCGTCGCAGCGCGCCGTCGCGACGACCTGCGGCGACTGGGCCGGCTGCAGCGCGACGGCCACTTGCTCGCCGGTGGCGAGCGTGAAGCTCGTCGTCGCCGACAGCAGGCCGTCGTTGACCACCTTGGCCGCCGCCCATTCGACGCCACTCGCCGCCGCGCGATGGGCGCGGCGCTGCGCCGTGCCCTGATCGCGCACTGCGACCGCCTGGTCGCGCCCGGCCAGGACCGTGACGGCGAGCAACGACAACGACACGGTGAGGATCAGCGCGACCAGCAAGGCCGCACCACGTTCCCCTGCGCCGATCGGATGTGGAGCCATCGACCGTCTCATCGGCAGAACGGGGTGAGCTTGAGCACACCACGGGCTGCAGCCGCTGACGGCACGCAGCCGATGGAGGCCACGTGCGCAGTCGAGGCTTCACGCTGGTCGAAGTGTTGCTCGTCGTGGCCATCCTCGGGATCCTCGCCGGGGCGGCCGTAAGCACCCTCAACAGCGACGAGAGCGAAGTCGACGCCGCCGCCCGTCAACTCGCCGCGGACCTCCTGCAGGCGCAGCAACTGGCGATCGCCCACCGGCTGCCGGTGGGTCTCTCGATGCCCGGCGGGCTCGCGGCAACCACCTTCGTGCTCACCGACGGCACCGCCCTGGCGAGCGCGGAGACGGCGCTGCGCGCCCGGGGCACGCTCAGCGACCAGGAAGTGTCGCGCCTCGTGGCGGCGCGGCCCCGCACTGCCGATGGCATCGGCCCTGCGATCGGCAAGGCCGACTTCGGCGGCGGCAGCGTCCTGCTGTTCGGCGCCGACGGCGCGCCGGCGACCGGGGGGGTGGTGACCGTGCAACTGCGTGCCATGGCCCTGAACGTGCGGTGCGCCCCGGTCACCGGCCGCATCGTGGTCACCAGGCCCTGAGCCAAGGAGCTACTCAAGCCAGGGCCGGTCCGTGGCCGATGCCAACGGCGATCCGCTCCGAAACCATCAGGAACCTGCCATGCGCAACCTTCCGCAATCCGCGTTCACGTTGATCGAGCTGCTGCTCGTCGTCGTCATCCTCGGCATTCTTGCCGCCGTCGCCATCCCGCAGTTCTCCGACAGCAGCGGCGAGGCGAAGGCGAGCAGCCTGCAGACGAACCTCGCGATGCTCCGCAACTCGATCGAGTACTACAAGGCCAACCACAAGGGCGTCTACCCGGGCTACCCGGTGGGCGGCGGCACGCCGACGCAGACCCTGCTCATCAACCAGCTCACGCTGTCGAGCAAGGAAGACGGCTCGACCGCCGCGGTCGGCACGGCCGGCTTCGGCTACGGCCCGTACATCCGCGAGGCGCTGCCCGCCAACCCGGCCAGCGCGACCGGCCTCAACACCGTCAAGGTGCTCGCCGACGCCGACGCCTGGCCTGCCGCTGACGACTCGACCGGTTGGATCTACCAGCCGAAGACCGGGAAGATCCGGGCCAACTCGACGGGCAACGCCCCGGCGGGCAAGGCCTGGTCCGACTACTGACGCGCCGTCCTGGCTGCGCGCCTCCACGCGCACCGAGGCCTAGCCATGCGTCGACGTCGGTCCCCCATCGCCATTGATTTCGGAGCGCAGGCCGTCACGGTGCTGCAGGCGGTGGCGCATGCCGGCACGGTTGCCGTGCACGCCGCCGCCCGGATCGGGCTGCCGGCGACCACCGACGACGACGCCCGCCAGCAGGCGTGGCTCGATGCCGCGGCCACGGCGCTGCAGTCAGGTTCCTTCCGCGGCCGGAGTGTGGCCTCCGCCTTCGACCTGGCAGCCGTCGGGACCCGCCACGTGCGCCTGCCGCACGACGCCCTCGACGACGCCGACAGCCGCATCGCCGCGCACGTGGCCCCGCCGGGCGACGACGGCGAAGTCGCCGTCTGCTCGCTCATGGTCGCCGACCTGCTCGAACAGGGCGAACGCAAGCGCGAGTTCCTGTGCTGCGTCACTCCGACGACCACGATCGATCGTCGCATCGCGCTGCTCGAGAAGTTGCGCTGCCTGCCGCACACGATCGAGTTCGCGCCCCTGGCCATGGTCCGGGCGCTGCAGCACGGCGGCAACGCCTCGTTCGCGCACCTCGACATCGGCGCCGAGGACAGCCGCGTCACCTTCGTGCGCAGCGGGCAACCGCTGATGGTCCGACGCGTGCGGATCGGCGGCGAACGCTGCCGCCAGTTGCTCGAGGAGCGGCTCGGTCTCGACCTGGTCGCCCTGCAGACGGTCGTCGCGGCAGCGCCGCAGGACCCGGCGTTGGCCAAGGCGATCGAGGACGCCCTCGCCGAACCGCTGGAGGCCATCGCCGGCCGCATCGTCGAGGGCATCCGCTACTGCGGGGCGCTGTTCGGCGGCCGCGCCGTCACGGCGCTGCAGGCGACCGGGCGCGTCGCCCACCTGCCTGGGTTCGTGGCCGGGCTCGGCCACCGCGTCGGCCTCACCACCGAACTGGCCGACCCCTTCACCAACGTCGACCCCGGGCCGCTGGCAGCCGCGTCGCCGGCCCAGCGTTCGACCTACACGACCGCGCTCGGGTTGTGCCTCGGAGGGCTCGCGGCATGACCGTGCTCGTCGACTTCCTGCCCGCGGCCTGGCGCGAACGGCAGCGCCAGCGGCAGCGCACGAAGAAGCGCCTGCTGATGCTGATCCCGGTGGCGACCAGCCTGCTGGCGACCGACCTCGTGCTGCGCCAACGCGTCCACATCGCCCAGGAGATGATCGAGAACGCGCGCGCCCACGAGATGCGCGCCGAGCAGGCCGCGACCCAGCTGCGCCAGCAGGCGTCCCGCCTCGCTTCCCGGCAAGCCACGATCGAACACGACCTGCAGCCGCTGCAGGTCCCCAGGATGATCACGCTGCTCGACGCGATCGTCGCCGGGATGCCGGCCGGCACGGTGCTGAACGAAGTGACGCTGCGCCACGAACCGTGGTCGACGACGGCGCGGCCGACGGTGGCCATCCAGGCCAGCACGGCGTCCTCCGCCCAGTTCGAGCGGTTCCTCGCCGCCCTCGGCATCGAGAGCGCGCTGCCCCAGTTGCACTGCACCCGCACGTTCCGCACCAGCAGCGGTGTCGGATTCCAACTCGACTCCACCACCGTCCCGGCGGGGCCACGATGAGCCCGACGGCGACCACCTACGTGCTGTTCACGGCCGTCGCCGCCACCTGGTTCGTGGTGTTCGGCCTGGGCCACTTCCGCGACCTCGACCGGCTGCACGCCGAGCTGGATGGCTGCTACGCGCGCGCCGAAGCGGCCGACGCCGAGATCGAACGGGCCAGCGTGCTCGCCCGGTTGAGCACGGACCTCGAGTCCTGGGACCAGACCCTGGCGCCGCTGCTGCAGCGCCGCGCCGACGCGCCGCCGTTGCTGCTCGCCGCCCAGTCCCTGCTCAGGGACTGTGGACTCAGCATCGAACGCGCCGAGTCGATGCCGAGCGAGCCCACGATGAAGCGCCCCAACGAGCGCATCCGGGCCGTCGTGACCGGCGCCTTCGGTCAGGTGTTCGACGCCGTGGCCCGACTCGAGAACGGAGCACCGCCGACCCGCATCACCGACCTCACGCTGCAGGCCGTCCCGGAAGGCAACGCGGTGCGTGTCGACCTGGTGATCTCGCGCACCTGGCAGGAGGCCCGCTGAACATGGCCACGACGCCGACGCCACGCCGCGGTGCCCGCCGCAAGAAGCAGACGCAGACGATCCTGCTCGTGCTGCTGGCGCCCGTGTTCGTGCTGGTGTGGCTGCCGATGCTGGGCTCGGGCAAGAGCGCCGCGGCCGTCGCGACGCCGGGTGTCGCGACGCCCGGTGGCGATGCACCAACTGCCCCGCCAGCAGCGCCGATTGCCGAGTCTGCCGCGATAGCGCCCACGATCGGCAGCCCGCTCGCGATCGCCGAACTGGGGCGGCGGATCGTCGCCCTGTCGGCGCCGTACGAACCACGATGGGCCCGCCCGGAGACCAGTTCGAGCGCGCTCCGACCCGAGGCGATCGAAGCACCGGCAACGTCTGCCGAGTCGCTGCCGACGGATCTCGTTCCGAGCGCGATCCTGCTGGCTCCCGGCAGCGCCCCGGTCGCGCTCGTCAGGGGCGTGCCGGTGCGCATCGGCGACGTCGTCGACGGCTTCGTGCTGGTCGCGATCCACGAACTCCATGTGCAGTGGCGCAACGGCGATCGAACGCTCGTGGCGCCGTTGCCCACCCCCGCCTTGGGAGGCGCCCGATGATCCCCCGCCCGCTCGCCATGCTGCTGTTGCTGCTCGCCCATCCGCTGGCGGCGCAGGACGCGTCACCGTTGGTGACCCTGAACGTGCGCGACGAGAGCGTCGCGTCCCTGCTGCAGGCGTTGTCCAGCCAGCACCGGATCAGCCTCGTCGCCGGCGAGCAGGCGACCGGCCGGGTGTCGATCAACCTGTACGACGTGCCGCTGGAGGACGCGGTGCGGCAGATCCTCGCCACCCAGGGGCTCGAGCTGTGGCGTCAGGGCAACCTGTGGCGGGTGGTGACGCCCGAGCAGCTGCTGACGCAGCAGAAGGCCGTCGACGCGCTGGGCACACGCGTGTTCACGCTGAACCACCTGACCACGGCGGAGGCCGAGAAACTCGTGCAGCCGCTGCTGTCGACCGACGGCAAGATCGCCAGCAGCGACGGCGAGGCCGGCAGCACCGCCGGGGCCGGCGGCTCCGCGGGCGGCAGCGGTCGCCGCATGCAGCTGGTCGTCAAGGACCGGCAGACGGTGCTCGACGCGCTCTCGCGCACCTTCGCCGAGCTCGACCGGCCGCCGCCGCAGGTGTTGCTCGAAGCGACGATCCTGAGCATCGACCTCGGCGAGGACAACCGTCTCGGCGTCGACCTCAACGTGCTCGGCGGGATCGACTTCGACGGGGCCGGCGCGACTTCGGACCTGACCGGCCTGTCCGACTTCTCGGCCAGCGGCACCCAGCTCGAAGGCACGCTGCTGAACGGCGCCTCGCGCGGCTTCACCGGCTCGGGTGCCGGGCTCGCCTTCGGCTTCATCCGCAACAACGTCGCCGCGTTCGTCGAAGCGCTCGAGCGCACCACCAACGCGTCGATCGTCAGCAACCCGCGGGTGCTCGCGCTGAACGGTCAGGAGGCCAAGATCATCGTCGGCGGCCGACTGGGCTACACCACGGTCACGCAGAACCAGACCTCGACCATCGAGACCGTCGAGTTCCTCGAGACCGGCACGCAGCTGACGTTCCGGCCGTGGGTCGGCGAGGACGGCTGGATCCGCATGGAGGTCCACCCGCAGAACAGCGCCGGCGTGATCGACGCCGTCAGCGGAGTACCGTCCGAGTCCACCACCGAGATCACCACGCGCATCCTGATGCGCGACGGCCAGACGCTGATCCTCGGCGGTCTGATCGGCGAGTCGATCAGCACGTCGCGCGACCAGGTGCCGATCCTCGGCTCGCTGCCGCTGATCGGCTGGCTGTTCGGCCGCACTTCCGAGTCGGTGACGCGGCGGGAACTGGTGATCCTGCTGACGCCGCACATCCTCGATCCGGTCGCCGCCGAGCGCAAGGCGCTCGAAGTCCGCAACCGCTTCGCCGCGGTGCGCCGTTCGCACTGGGACTCGTTGTCCCCGTACCTGCGGCCGGTGCTGGCGGCGCGGTGCGCCGCCGATGCGCTGGCGTTGCGCGCACGTGGTGAACTGCAGCGCGCGCTCGGCGCCGTCGAGCGCGCGATGACGCTCGACCCGACCGCTGCCGACGCCGCGGTGCTGCGCGACGAACTCCTGCAGACACTCGCGCTGCAGAGCCTGACCGGCGACGAGTCGCAGCACGCGTTGCAGTTCCTGCGCGACCTGCCTCCGGGTCGCGAAACCCCGAAGGGAGGTGGCAAGTGAGCTCGCTCCGGACCTGGTGCCCCGTCCCGTTGCTCGCCCTGGTGGCTGCCTGCAGCAGCGTCGCCACCACCCCGAACGACCCGCTCGACGCCGGGGAATGGCGCACGGCCAAGTCGCGCATGTACCAGGACCTGGCACTCCAGTGCCTGCGGGCGCAGGACCACGACCGGGCGCGGTCACTGCTGCAGCAGGCCGCCCAGTTCGAGCCACGCGACCGCCGCACGCTCGAACTGCTGGCGCGGCTCGCCTACGTCAGCGGCGACCACGCCACCGCGAGCGCGGCTGCCGACAGCCTGCAGCAACTCGAGCCCGCGTCGGTCGCCGCCGCCTGCACGCTCGGCGCCCTGGCCGAGGCCGCCGATCGGCCGGCCGCAGCCGAGGCGGTGTACCGCCGCGCCATGGCGAACGCCGGCGACGATCCGCGGCCGGCGATCGACCTGCACCGCCTGCTGCTGACCCTCGGGCGAGAGTCCGAAGCCAGCTCCCTGCGGACCGAAGTGCGTGCCCGTTTCCCGCGCGCCCTCGAGACCACGATCGACCACGGCGCCAGCCTCGCGGCCAGCGGCCGCTGGGCCGACGCCGCGACCGCCTACGACCAGGCGCTGGCACTGGTCCCGGACGATCCGACCGCGGCCACCGGCTACGCGATGGCGAACGTGCTCGCCGCCGCCCCGCAACGAGCGCTCGAACTGGGCGACCGGCTGCCGCCGCGCGCCCGCGCCGACAACCCGGCGCTGGCGCTGACGCTGGCGATCGCCCACCTGCAGCGCAACGAACCGGACCTGGCGCTGCGCGAACTGGACCTGGCGTTGCCCACCTCGCGCACCAGTTCGTCGCTGCGGCTGTTGCGCGCCGAGATCCTGGTCCGGCTGGGCCAGCACGATCTCGCCGCGGAGGAGTTCGACCGGCTGCTGCTGCAGCAACCCGGCGACGTCCGGGCCTGGGCCGGCCACGGCCGGCTGCACCTCGTCGCCGCGCGCCCGCACGCCGCGGTGCGCTGCTTCGAGCAGGCGTTGCGCCTGCAGCCCGCGAATGTCGTGCACCACGCGCTGCTGGCCCGCGCCCTGCTGGGCGCCGGCGACCTCGACCGCGCGCGCCACCACGTCCGCCTCGCCGCCGCCACGCCGACCGGCAAGCCGCTGGCCGACGAACTGCTCGCGCGCTTCCCGAGCCTGGCCGCGCCGGCCGGAGCCTCCCGATGATCGGCATGCCCGCCTCGACTCTCGACGCGCTGCTGGCCGCGCCGGCCACGGCGTGGCTGGCCGGCGCCCTGCTCGGCGGGGCGGCGGTCGCGCTGCTGGCGCGGACCCGCCTCCGCGCGCTGCGCGACGAACCCGCCCGTCTGTGGCAGGCCCTCGGCGGCGGCGCCGACCGCACGCCGCCGCCCGGCCCCGCCGGCTTCCGTGCCGTGCACGACCTGGCCGCCCGCCAGCGCGACGCCGCGACGCGCAGCGCGCAGCTGCAGGTGCGCACCGCCGTGGCCGAGCGGCAACGACTGCTGTGCGACACCGTGCTCGGCAACCTCCAGGACGGTCTGCTCGTGATCGACGCGACCGAACGTGTGCTCTACGCCAACACGGTCGCCCGGACCGTGCTGCAACTCGGCGACCGCGAACCCGCGTCCCTGGCCGAGACCACGGCGCGCTTCGAGATCGTCGAGGGCGTGCGGTCGGTGCTCGCCGCCGACCTGGCCCGCGGCGTCAAGTCGTGCCGCGTCGAGTGGCAGGACGGCGACCACCGGGCCGTGTTCCTGATCCGCGCGATCGGCGAGGCGAAGCTGGCCGGCAACCGCCCGGCGCAGGTCGTCGTGCTCGAGGACTGGACGGCCGAGGAACGGTCGGCGCGCGCCAAGTCCGAGTTCATCTACAGCGTCTCGCACGAACTGAAGACGCCGCTGACCGCGATCCAGGCTTCGCTCGAACTCGCGGCCGAGAACGACGGCCTCGACCCGGCCGATCGCGACAAGCTGGTGCGTGTCTCGTACGACGAGTCGGTCCGGCTGTCGCGAATGGTCGCCGAGTTGCTCGACCTCGCGCGCATCGAGGCCGGCATCACCGAGTTCAAGCGCGACACCGTGAACGTGCGGGACCTGCTGGTCGGCCTGCAGGCGATGCACCAGTCGCTCGCCGACCGCAAGGGCATCGCGCTGAAGTGGACCGTCAGCGACTACCTCGGCGACCTGGTCGGCGACGGCAATCTGCTGCGCCAGGCGCTGGTCAACGTGATCGGCAACGCCGTGAAGTACACCAAGCAGGGCGGCGAGGTGTCGTTGTCGGCGCGGCTCGAGGGCCACGAGCTGGTGACGCGCGTGCGCGACACCGGCATCGGCATCGCCCCCGAGGACATCGGGCGCGTGTTCGAGAAGTTCTTCCGCGCGCAGAGCGCCCAGCAGTCCAACCTGCCCGGCACCGGGCTCGGCCTGCCGATGGCGCGCTACATCATCGAGCGGCACCGCGGCCGCATCGAGCTGTCCTCCGAACTCGGCGTCGGCACCGAGTTCCGCATCTACCTCCCCGCGTCCGCTGCCGATCAGGACGAAGAAGGGGCCTCGACCCTGGTGTCGGTCGATGGCGCTGCGGAGCGAGGACCATGAAGAAACGCATCCTGCTCGTCGACGACGATCCCGGCATCCGCTTCGCGCTCGCGCTGAAGCTGAAGAGCGCCGGCTACGAGGTCACCGAGGCCACGGACGGCCAGGAGGCCGTTGACTGGTTCCACGACCACAGCGCCGATCTCGTCGTCATGGACGTCGGCATGCCGCGCAAGGACGGCTACACCGCCGCCCAGGAGTTGCACTCGGCGGCGGCGACCCAGCACGTGCCGATCCTGTTCCTGACGGCGCAGAACTTCGCGCTGCCGCCGGACGTCGCGGCGGTGGTGCGGCGGCACGGCTTCCTGACCAAGCCGTTCAGCCCGCGCGACGTCGTCGCCAACGTCGCCAATCTGCTCACCGAGGCCTGACCATGCCGATCGTCACCGCCGAAGACGGCAACCTGCTGACGCTGTTCGTCGACGGCGCGATCGACTCCGGTCTCGGCGGCGAACTGCAGAAGGCCACCGCGCAGGCGGCGACCAGCGGCAAGCGCCGGGTGCTGGTCAACCTGCAGAAGGCCAAGCAGGCGAACTCGGCCGGCCTCGAAGCCCTGGTGCGCGCGGCCGCCACCGTGACCGCCGGCGGCGGGCGGTTCGCGCTGGTCGGACCGACACCGGTGCTGGCGGACGTGTTGAAGGCGACGCGCCTGGACAAGCGCTTCGCGGTGTTCGAGTCCACCGAGCAGGCGATCACCGGCCTGCGGCGGCTGTGACCATGACCACCACGCTCACCATGACCGGCAAGCTCGGCGACATCCTGCTCGCCAACGGCTGGGTCACGCGCGAGCACATCCGTCAGGCCTGCCAGCCGGACGCGAAGCTGCCGGGCGAACGGCTCGGCGACACGCTGGTGCGGCTCAACCTGGTCGGCGACACCCACCTGCGCCAGGCGTTGGCGATCCAGCATCGGCTGCCGTGGCTCAAGGTCACCCGCAAGCTGGTCGACCGCGAGGTGCTGACGGCGCTGCCGCGCGACTTCGTGCTGCAGAACCGCGTGCTGCCGATGTTCAAGGTCGATGGCGTGCTGACCGTCGCGGTCGACGACCCCACCAACCTGTGGGCGCTCGACGAAGCCGCGCGCCTGTCCGACTGCGAGGTGCAACTCGTCGTCACCGACGCCGCCTGCCTGCACTCTCTGCTCGGCGATCTGGCCGAGAACGACGGCGGCTCGTTCGAGATCGACGACGTCGTCGGCGAAGTCAGCGAAGGCGACGTGCAGGTGATCGAGGAGAAGGGCGACGACTCGGTCAACCTGCAGGAACTCGCCGACCTCTCGCCGGTCGTGCGCCTGGTCAACTTCATCCTGTTCCGCGCCATCGGCGACCGCGCCAGCGACATCCACATCGAGCCCGACGACCACGTGCTGCGGGTGCGGCACCGCATCGACGGCGAGTTGCGCGAACTGATGCGCCCGCCGACCGGCATGCACTCGGCGATCGTGTCCCGCCTGAAGGTGATGGCCGACCTCGACATCAGCGAACGGCGCAAGCCGCAGGACGGTCGTTTCCGCGTGCGATTCGACACCCGCCCCGTCGACGTGCGCATGTCGACGCTGCCGACGGTGCAGGGCGAGAAGGTCGTGCTGCGCATCATGGACCGCGGCTCGATGCGGATCACGCTGTCGAACCTGGGCATCGGCCACGCCCGCATGAAGCAGCTGCACGAACTGATCAACCGGCCCGACGGGATCATCCTCGTCGCCGGACCGACCGGCAGCGGCAAGACGGCGACGCTCTACGCCGCGCTCGAGGAGATCAACGAGCCGGGCAAGAACATCTGCACCGTCGAGAACCCGGTCGAATACAACCTGCGCGGCGTCAACCAGGTGCAGGCCAACCAGAAGGGCGGCCTCGGCTTCGCCGACGCCCTGCGCTCGTTGCTGCGCCAGGACCCCGACGTGTTGATGGTCGGCGAGATCCGCGACACCGAGACCGCCACCATCGCCGTGCAGGCGTCGTTGACCGGCCACCTCGTGATGGCGACCCTGCACACCAACGACGCGGTCAGCGCGGTGACGCGGCTGATCAACATGGGCATCGAGCCCTACCTGATCGGCGCGGCGCTGCGCGGCGTAATCTCCCAGCGGCTGGTGCGTTGCCTGTGTCCCACCTGCCGCCAACCGCAGGACCCACCCGCCAACGTGCGGGCCCGGGTCGGCAGCCTGCCGGAGGGCAACTACTTCGTGCCGCGCGGCTGCGACGCCTGCAAGGGCGCGGGCTACAGCGGCCGCATCGGCGTCTACGAACTGCTGGTGGTGACCGACGAGTTCGCCGACCTGACCAGCCGCAACCCGACCCTCGGCGACCTGCGCAAGCTGGCGACGCAGCAAGGCATGATGCCGCTGCTGCAGGACGGGCTGCGCAAGGCCGCCGAGGGCATCACGTCGCTGGACGAGGTCCTGCGGGTGGTGTCGGTGTGAAGACCTCCGGTCCGATCGCCGTCGCCGCGAAGGCGAAAGCCTCACCGAAGGCGCCGACGAAGGCGACCGCGAAGCCTTCGGCCAAGCCGACCGGCACGGCGGCGACGCCCGCGCCGACCGCCGCGGGTGCGCTGGCGGGCATCCGGCTGAATGCGAAGGAACGGCAGGCGATGCTCGAGCACTTCGCGACCCTCGTCGACAGCGGCGTGCAGATCGCTCCGGCCCTGGCCGGCATGCGCAGCGAGGCGGTCGACGATCGCCAGTCCACCGTGCTGGCGCAGCTCGAGCAGGTCGTGGTCGCCGGCATGCCGCTGTCCGCCGCGATGGCGACCATGCCGCGCGCGTTCCCGCCCCTGCTGGTGCAGATGGTGCGGGCCGGCGAGGCGACGGGACAGCTCGGCGACATGCTGCGCCGCACGGTCGACAGCCTCGAGATCGAGGCGGGGCTGCGCGCCCGGCTGCGGTCGGCGCTGCTCTACCCCGTGATCATGCTGACGATGACGGTCGGCGTCGTCGTGTTCCTGCTGACCTGCATCGTGCCGCGCTTCGAGACCATGCTGCGTGGCAAGGTGCTGCCGGGGCCCACCAAGGTGCTGCTGGCCACCGGCGAACTGCTGCGCAACCACGGCCACTGGCTCGCTCTCGCGGCGACCGCGGCTATCGCCGGCGCCGTGTGGTTCCTGCGCACGCCGCGCGGCCGCATCGTGCTCGACACCCTGTTGCTGCGCCTGCCGGGCGTGGCCGGTCTCTACCGCGGCGGCGTGCTGGCTCGCTGCACGCGCACGTTCGGGCTGTTGCTGCAGGCCGGCGTGCCGGTGCATCAGGCCCTCGAACACACCCGCGAAGTCGCCGGCAGCCACGCCTTCCGCACCATGTGGGAGCGGGCGCAGCACAGCGTGGTGAACGGCGGCTCCGTGCTCGATGCGGTGCGTGGCCAGGACCTGTGCGGTTCCGGGTTCGAACAACTCGTCGCCGCCGGCGAAGCGACCGCGACGCTCGACAAGGTGATGCAGAAGGTCGGCGCCAGACAGACCAAGGATCTCGAACGCCGCATCAAGGACCTGCTGACCATCCTGGAACCGATGATGGTCCTGGCGATGGCGGCGATCGTCGGCTTCGTCGCACTGGCGATCATGATGCCGATCTTCCGCATGTCTCGAGGAGGCTGACCATGACCGATCGCCACTTCCTGCCCATCGGGCTGCCGCGCGACGCCAGCAGCACCAACAGCGTCGAAGAGCGTGTCGGCCTGCACCTGCTGGAGGCGCTCGACTCACTCGACGTGCTCTACAAGTCGGCCGCCTACTTCGCCGCCGCCGAGGACGAAGGCGAGCTGGCGCGGTTCACGCTGACGCAGTGCCTCGACGCGGTGCGCTGCGAGGTCGGCGCGATCTTCCTCGTCGACGACGACGGACTGCACCTGGCCGCCGAGCACGGGGGCTGCGCCGAGCGCATTCGCAGCGAAGAACTCGCCACGGCCGCCGTGATCGCCGGTCCCGGACTGTGGAACCTCGGCGACGCCTCGGCGCTGCTGGTCGCGGGCAGCGCCCCCGCCAACGCGTTGACCACGCCGATCCACGTCGGCTCGCGGCTGGCCGGCATGGCGGTGGCGTTGGCCCCGCCGGAGGCGCCGTTCAGCACCGCCGACGCCAAGCTGATCGGCGCGGTGGCCTCGCAGGCGGCGATCGCCCTCGGTCGCGCCCGGCACCTGGCCCAGATCGAGATCGAACGCCAGAAGCTGCAGCTGGTCGTGCAGAACCACCACGATGGCATCGCCGTGCTCGACCAGCACGGCGACACGCGGCTGGCGAATCCGATCGCCCGCGAATTGCTGGGCGACGACGTGCTGACGGCCTTGCAGGCCATCGACCCCACCCTCACCACCCAGTCCCTGCACGCCGACGCGGCGGAACGTGAGCTCACGGTCGGCGACGGCACCAACGCCCGCACGCTGCTGCTGAAGACCCGCCCGCTGGGGACCGGCGCCAAGGCCTCCGGCGACGTCGTCGTGACCGTGCGCGACCTGACGCGGGCCAAGCGCGAGGAACGGCTGCAGCGCAACTTCGTCTCGTTGCTCTCCCACAAGCTGCGCACGCCGCTGACGGCGCTCGGCTGCGCGATGCACATCATCGAAGGCTCCCCCGTCGACGACCACCCGGCGCTGCTCGCGGACATGTCGACTCGCGTGGCCGAACTCGGAGCCCTCGTGGAACGCCTGTTCCAGTTCACCGAGGTGATCGAGGGGTCGTTGGCGCAGCGCGACAGCAGCGATCTCGCCGCGATCGGCAGCGAACTCGCCGCCGGCCTCGCCTCGTCGCCCCGGCCGCCCGAACTCGTACTCGACCTCGCCGCCGACAGCCTCGTGGTGCCGCTGCCGCCCACGCGGTTGCGCCTCGCGCTGCAGAACCTGGTCGACAACGCGATCAAGTTCAGCCCGGAGCCCCGGCCGTGGGTGCGCATCGCGTCGCGCCGCGTCGGCAACGACATCGAGATCGCGGTCGAGGACCGCGGCCCCGGCATCCGGCCGAGCGACCAGGCGGCGATCCTCGCCGCGTTCCACCAGGTCGACGAGGACTTCACGGGATCGGTGCCCGGGGCGGGCGTCGGCATCGCGATCGTGCGCGAGATCGTGCGCTGCGTCGGCGGCACGCTGCGGCTGCACACCGCATCGCCCCACGGCTGCGTGTTCACCCTGACGGTGCCGAGTTCGCCAGGGGGACCGTGAACGCGCGAGGCTTCACCTACCTGGAAGTGCTGCTGGCAGTGGTCGTGCTGGCGATGGGCACCATCGGGGCCAGCCAGGCGGTGTTGTCGCTGCAGCAACAGGACGAACGCGTGCTGCCGGAACTGCTCGCGCAGCAGTTGCTCGACGACGCCGTCGCCTACGTGCGCACGCTGCCGCGCCAGGACACCGTCAGCCCGGTGTTCGGCCGCGAGGGTGGTGAAGGGACGGGCACCGTCGACGACGTCGACGACCTCGAGAAGGACGTCGAGAAGGGCCCGACCGATCTCGCCGGCACGGTGTGGAGCAAGGACTGGTCGCGCGTGTGGGCCGTGCGTTCGGTGTCCCCCAACGCCGTGGCCACTACCGCTCCGGCGGGTTCGACGCCGCTGGTCGAAGTGCAGATCGTGATCGAGTACCTCGGCGCCGAACTGGCCCGCACCGTCCTGCTGCTCGCGAGGACGCCGTGATGCGCGCGGACGGCTTCACGCTGCTCGAGCTGCTGCTCGCCGCCACGCTGACCACCACGGTGATGGCCTCGGCGTTCGCCGCTGCCGATCTGTTCGCCCGGACCGACCGGATCGTGATCGAGAACGACGAGCGCGGCATCGACTGCGTGCGCGCCTTGCGGTTCCTGCGCGAAGACGTGCAGCACGCCGCGAGCCTCACGATCACCGTCGACCAGGTGCAGATCGTGCGTTGCGACGGCAAGCACGTGACCTGGGTGGCGGTGGCGACCAGCGCCGAACTGCACCGGGTCGACGGTGCTTCCGCGCTCGCCGTCGCGACCAAGGTCGCCGCCATCGTCGCCGCCGGGCCGCGCAAGTTCGCACGCGACGGTCGTGGCCACCTGCCGGACACCGCCTGGAGCGACACCGCCGTACTGCAGGGGTCGTTCACGTTCGCGGCCACGCCGTTTCGCAGCGTGTACAACGGCGCCGTGGTCGGCGTGCACTTCGCCATCTCCTGGACCGAAGGCGGCGTCCTGCAGCAGCGCACCACGACCTCCTGCTCCTTCAGCCTGGCCGAAGCCAACGCCAAGCCGCCGATGTGACGCGCTCAGGGCAGCCGGACGCGTTGCGCCTCCGCCGTCGTGCCGCGTCGCCGCAGCGCGTCCACCAGCGCCTCGAGCGCCGGGCCGGCGAGCGCCCGCGTCGTGAACCACGCGCGCACTTCGGACTCGATTGCCGCGAGCCACGCGGCGTCGGCGGTCGGCGGCCCGCGCACGATCAGCACGTAGCCGTCCCCCGACCCGAACTGCAGCCGATCGAACGGCGGCGGCGGCAGCACCACGTCGCTCGCGGCGGGCAACTCGGCCGGCGGCCAGGCGCGGAAACTCGGGCTCGCCGCGAGTGCGGGTGCCAGCGGGTGCACCCGATCGATCCGGGTGCCCGCCGGATCCGCTTCGCACAGGAACACTGCCGGCGACCACGCCACCGGCGAGCGCAAGCGCAGCCGGAACGCGACGGCGTCGCCGCCGCGGCTGGCGACGCGCGTCACTTCACTCGGCGCCCATTCGATGCCGTCACCACGCGACCACAGCCAGAGAACGAGCAGCGCTGCCGCCGCGAGCGAGACCAGGATCGGCACCGCCCGGTGCAACGAGAACCGCCGGCGGCGCAGGCCGGCCAGCACCGCTTCGGCACTCGCCGCGCCTTCGGCACTGGCGCGGCCGCGCCCCGCCAGCACGTTGCAGGCGATGCCGAACTCGAGCATCGCGCGGCCGTCCTGCGCCATGCGGGCGTGCGCCGCCTTCGCTGCCGGCGAGGCCGGGTCGAGGGCCGCGGCCTCCCACACCCAGGCGAGGTCGTCGTCCACGGAACGCGGCAGCTGCCGCGCGGCGCGCAGCAGACGCGCGACGTCGTCGTCGGGCTCAGCCATGTTCGAGTCCCCCCTGCAACTCCATGCACGCGCGCAGTTGCTGCAACCCGCGCTGGAACCGCTTGTGCACGTTCTCGACGGTGGCGCCGAGCACTGCCGCGAGGCTGCGCAACGGCCGCGCTTCGTCCTGGAAGAAGTGCATCGTCACCACGGTGCGGTAGATCTCGGGCAGGCGCAGCAGGCACCGTTGCATGCGCGCGACCAGCCCGGGATCCGGACCAGCCGCCTCGGCCTGCCACTGCAGAACGGCCTGCCGCGCGGTGGCGTCCGACTCCCCGCCGTCCACGTCCTCGTCGTCGCGTTCGTCGAGACTCTGGAACGTGCGCCGGCTGGCGCGGATCTGCTCGCGCAGGAAGTTGCCGATGGTGGCGAACAAGAACGCGAAGAACCGGCCCTCGCCCTGGAAGGCGCGGAAGCTGCGCGTGAACGCCGTGTAGAAGTAGGTCTTCGCCTCGTCGACGAGGGCCGGGAACGCGCTGGCGACGACGCGCTGGCCCTGCTTCCACGCCGCAGTCCGCACCGCGCGCACGAACACGTCGTGCTGTTCGTCGAGGAAGCGCCGCCAGGCACCCTCGTCGCCGGCCGCCAGGGCCCGGGCGAGCGCGTCGTCGACCGCGGCAGCGAGGCTGCCGTCTGGCTCGTCGGCGGGAGTGGTGGCGGCGGGAGTCATGGCGGTCGTGTTGCGGAAGGATGCACCGACGGGCGCACGACTGGACAACGAAACGTCGGCAATCGCCCCGGGCCGTGCGTTCTCGTCGCGCGCGACCGTCAGCGCCCCAGCACCGTCCACCCCGCCCAGTCGCGGAACTCGGCACCACGTTCCCGCGCCGCCATGCGGGCATCCCACAGGGCGACGGACACGTCGCGCGTCGCGGCCGGCTGCTGCAGCAGGCGCCGGTAGAAGTCGGTCATCAGCGCGCTGGTCGCCTCGTCGCCGACTCGCCACGACGAAGCGACCACGCAGCGCGCCCCCGCGGCGCGCAACGCGGCGCGCAGGCTGGCGAGACCGCGGCCGCGCACCAGCGCGCCGAGCGAGCCCTCGCACGCCGACAGCACGACCAGTTCGCAGCCCGACAGGTCGAGCGCCGCGAGTTCCTCGCCGGTGACGATGCCCGGGTGCCGCCCGGCCGCGTCGGCCGGATCGTTGGCCCCCGACAGGGCGAGCCCGCACAGCACCTGCGGCGCGATGCGCGGCGCCAGCGCGTCGCCTGCGCCCGACCGCGCCAGTTCGGCGGCGAAGTAGCCGTGGGTCGCCAGATGTACGAACGTGCTCGCGCGCAACTCGGCGACCACGCGTTGCTTGTTGGCGTCCGCGCCGCCGAGGCTCGCCATCGTCATCGGCGGCTCGGCCGCGCTGCCGACGGCGACGATGGCCGCGATCTCGGCACGGGTCGACGGCAACGCGGCGAACGACAGGGCGCGCTCGCGCGATCCCGCCGGGTTGCCAGCCAAAGGCGTCCCGTAGTCGATGCCGCCACAGACGAACATCCGGCCCCCGGCGCGTTCCCCGCGCGGCTCCGCGGCCGTGCCCAGGTCGCACAAGGACGTCATGAGGCGGATGCGCAGGGCAGCGCCGACGAGGCGGCCGTCCGCCAGTTCGAGCGCATCCCACGGCACCGACTGCAGGCCACCGTCGACGGCGAGCCGCAGTTCGGTGACGCCCGGCAAGGCGGCGCGGATCGGATCGATCACCCGCGCGCGCAGTTCGACCCACGCCGCCGAACGCATGCCGTTGCGTTCGAGGTCGACGGCCATCGCCTGCAGGCCCTCGGCGTCGCCGAGTTGCAGGCACTGCGGCTCGCGGTCGCGCGCAGCCACGAGCGCGGCGAGGACCGGCGGCCCGAGCGCTTCGCCGCGCGCCGAGCGCGGCGTGAACGTCCGCAACGCGACGGCGCCGACCGCCGGCGGCAACCCGCGCCAGTCGACGACAGAGGCTGGCGTCGCCACGTCGCCGCCGAGCTGCTGCACGAACGCCGCGTGCTCGCGTTGCGCGCGATCGCTGGCCTCCACCGCCTCACGCAACGTGTCGCCGACGCGCGCACTGGCGGCCACGGCGGCGGCCGCCGCCGCCATCTCGTCCTCGTGCCGTTCGAGCCGATGGCGCACGTCCTCGGGCAGGCGACGCCAGCGCGCTCGACTCTGGCCGGCGACCGCACCACGCGCCACTTCGACCGTCGCCAACCACTCGGCCACGAACGAGGCGTCGGCGGGCTGTCCCGCGGTGCCGCACGCGAGCGCTGCCAGCACGTCGACCACGTCGTCGTGGGCGGCGAGCCAGCCCAACGACTCACGCGGCGACAACGCGCTGCCGAGCAGTCGCGACCGCACCGCCGCCGCCCATTGCCGCGCGAGGGCCGCGGTGTCCGCCCGGTCGCCAGCGCGCAGGGCGACGTACACCGCGCGCCGCAGACAGACCGGCACGGCGAAGTCGTCGCCGCGGCCGGACGCGCCGATCGCGGCCAGCGCTTCGCGGGCCAGCACCTGCGCTGCCGCGACGTCTCCGGCATCGGCCGTCCAGAGCGCGAGGTTGGCGCGCAGCACGGCAGCCTCGAAGGCGCCGTCGGGTCGCGCCTGCCAGGCGTCGACGACGGGACGCAGCGTCGCGACGGCGGCCGCGGGATCGCCCGTGCGCCCAAGCGACTCGGCGAGATTGCCGCGGGCGCGCAAGCGCGCTGGTTCGTCGGCGTCGCCGTCGCCGTCGCCGAGCAGCGCCACGACGCGCCGCTGCAACTCGAGCGCGCCGCGTGGGTCGCCGAGCTCCCCCTTCATCACCGCCAGGTTCGCCAAGGCACTCGGCAGCAGCGGCGATCGTTCGTCGTCGGCGAGGTCGTCGACGACCTGCTGCTGCAGTTCGAGCGCCCGCTCGCCGTCGAACGACAGGCGCAGCGCCGCGACCTCATGGCGCGCGGCGAGGCGATCCGGAAGGGGTTTCTCGCGCGCGTGCTCCAGCACGCGCTCACGCAGCGACAACGCCGCCGGCAGGTCGCCGAGTTCGGTGCGCACGGAGGCCAGCGCGGCGAGCAACTCCGCGGACTCTGCGATCGCAATCGCGTCCTCGAGCGTCGCCGCGGCGGCGGACAGCGCCCCCCCACGCTGCTGCGAACGCGCGAGTTCGAGCCGCGCCGTCTGCAGTTCGGGATGATCCGGCGGGTAGCGCGCCGCGAATTCGCGCAGCACCTCCGCGCGCGCGCGCGCCATCTCGTGCGGACGCTCGAGGTGGTCGAGAGCCTCGATCGCCTGCTGGCGCGCCATCAAGGTCATGCGATGCCGCGGATAGTCGCGCTGCAGCACCCGCGCCGCCTCGTCGAAGAGCGGCCGGGCACTGGCCCAGCGCCCGGCGCGGGCGTGCGCGCCGGCGACGGCGATGCGCGCGTTCTGCGTGTAGAAGTGCTCGGCGCCGAGCGTGCGCACATAGCCGTCGAGCGCCTGGCCGGAGAGGGCGAGCCGTTCCGGGTCGCTTGGGAGCAGCAGGTTGGCGACGTTCAGCCGCGCCTGCAGCACGTGCACGTGATCGGCTGGCATCGAACGCTGCAGCGACTCGAGGTTCTCGCCGAACAATGCCATCGCGCGGCCGGCTTCGTCGTTGCGCATCAACGTGCGGCCGAGGATCGCGCGGGCGATGCCCAGTTCGAGCGCGCCTTCGGGCAGCGCTGCCACCAGGTTCTCGTATGCAGGCTCGGCCTGCTCGAGCGCGCCGCGCACGTCACCGGTGTCGAGCAGGGCCTCGGCGAGGTTGGCCCGGGCGATCGACACCCGGCGGTCGTCGGGAGGCAGCGCCGCTTCGAAGGCGCGCAGGGCTTCGCGCGCGAGTTCGAGCGACGGCCCGGCATCGCCGAGCCGACGGCGCGCGCGCGAGAGCAGCATGCGGGCCTGGGCGGCGTCGGCATGCGGCGACGGGAACAGCGTCGCGGCGGCCGCCACTTCCCGTTCCAGCAGTTCGCGGGCGCTGGCGAACTCGGCCGCGGCGAGGATCGCGGCGGCCAGCCCCAGGCGAGCACGGAACTGCGCCTTCTCGTCGCCCGCCGGCATGGCGACGAGCCGATGAAACGCCGCGCGCGCGATCGCCGCATCGCCGACCTCGAGCGCCGCCTCGCCGAGCCGTTGCAGGAGCGGGGCGTCCTCCGGCACGGCGGCGCGCGTCGGCGCCGTCATCGCGTCGGCAACGAGCGTCAGGTCCGCGCGTGCACCGGCGAACTCACCGGATGCGAGTCGACGTTCGACGTTGGCCAGACCCTCAGCAGGGGCTGGCCCTTGGGCAGCGACCGTCCCCAGGAGCCCACTTGCCGCGACCAGCGCGGCAGCCATGGCGTTCCTCACCACGACCCGCACCAGATAGCTGCCCGGCGCGAGCCCGAGGGTGATGTCCGAGTAGATGCCACGCTGGTTGTCGTCTTCGTCGATCACGACGCCCGCGGCGTTGAACAGGGTCAACACCGTGTCCACGGGCGACGACGTCAGCGGACTGGTGAACAGTTTGACGCTCGACGTGGCGGCGACGGTGATCGAATACCAATCGTGATCGCCCGGCGTCAGCGACGCATCGATCTGCGCGCCGAACGGCGCCGGCATCGCGGTCGCCAACGTGTTGTTCGGCTCGATTTCGGCGAGCCGCTGGGCCGCGGCCCCGACAGCGATGAGCAGGGAAGGCGACACCACGAGCGCGAGACGGGAGATGTTCATGACTTCACCTCGATGGCACGAGCCCCGGACGACTGGACAAACATCTGCGCGATCGGCCCCGGCGCACCAATTCGACCGCGGGGACCGGCAACCAGCCAGAACGATGCCGCAACGACGTACAGAACGCGCCTGCGCGTCACCACGAACGCCGACCGAGGCGTTGCTCGAGCGAGTTCGAGAACGCGACGCCGAACGCATTCGCCGCCGGGTCGAGCGTCACCACCTGCTCGTAGATCACGGCCCCGCTCAACGAGAGCGTGGACGGGGTCGCCTGCAGGAACAGGGCGATGCCCGCGCCGTCGGTCACGAAGCCCGTCATCGCCACCGGATCGACCAGGAGTTCGCAGCCTGGCGCGCCGAAGGCGGTCAGGTCCAGCGGTAGCGGCCCGAAGCCGCTGATCGTGTTGCTGAAGCCCTGCATCAGGGCCACGGGAGCGTTCGGCGGCGCCAGTTGCACGCGGCGGCGGAACAACGAGCCGAGTACCGGTACTTCGTAGATGCTGTCGGTCGTCAGCGTCGGGCGGAAGCCATTGGAACCCAGGCAGGCGACGTTGTCGATGCCCTCCTTCTTGCCAGCGCCGTCGAACCAGGTCGGGCCACTGAACGGCCCACAGCCGCCGATCTCGAGGCGATAGCCGCCGGAGTTCGAACCCGGCGCGGAGACCCGCAGGAAGACGTTGCCGCCGATGATCCCGTCCATCCGCCACGTGCCGCGAGCGTGCGGCGAGCCGTCGAGCAGGTTGCCCGTGGCCACGGCGGGGATGGGTTGCCCGAAACCGTCCGAGAACTCCTTTCCGGACTCGTCGAGCAGTTGCAGCGTGCTGTCCAGGAGCGGCGTGCCCGAGTCACCACGCGTCTGCGCCATCAGGTAGCCGACCGACACCGGAATCGGCCCCCAGACGTCCTGTTCGCCGACTACGCCCAGCGTGCCCTGGCCAACCTGGCCCACCGCGATCCCGAACGCGGAATTCGTCCCCGTGGCTTCCGGCACCCATGCGCCGCCGACATCCATCGGCATCACCGCGCACTCGACGCGGTAGGAGCCGGTCGACGTACTGTGCCGAACGACGAAGTGGTAGGTGCCTGCCGGCAGGCAACGGCGCAGCGGCGTGCCGTTCGCCCGGCCGCCCACGCTGTTCGATCCGAGCGTCGCCGTTGGCTGCAACAAGATCCCCCCACCATCTCGCACTTCGTAGGTGAAGTTGCCGAGCATCGGGATCGTCTCGCTGAGCACGGCGAACACGACACCAGTGCGCGGCGCGGTCAGCACGACCTTGTACCAGTCGGCGTCACCGACGGTCAAATCCGCCTTCACCTGGCCGCCGCAGCCGATCGGCGTGGCAGTCGACACGGAGCCGTTCGGCTCCACCGCCTCGACGCCGGTGTTCGCGATCGGCGCCGTCAGCGCGATGTCGAGCGAGTACGGGCCGGTGACGCCGGTCGAGAACCCGCGCACGCGGGCGAAGTAGCTGCCCGCCGGCAGTTCGAGCGTCAGGTCCGAATGGGCTCCGCGCTGGTCGTCGTTCTCGGCGAGCACGACGGCGCCGCTGGCATCGTACAACGTCAGCACCGTGTCCACGTTCGCCGCCGTCAGCGGGCTGGTGAACAGCTTGACGTTCGACGTTGCGGCGACGGTGATCGCGTACCAGTCGTGATCGCCCGCTGTCAGCGACGCATCGATCTGCGCGCCGAACGGCGCCGGCATCGCGGTCGCGAACGTGTTGTTCGGCTCCACTTCGTTGAGCCGCTGGGCCGCGGCCCCGACAGCGATGAGCAGGGAAGGCGACACCACGAGCGCGAGACGGGAGATGTTCATGACTTCACCTCGATGACACGAGCCCCGGACGACTGGACAAGATTATGCGCGATCAGCCCCGGTGCGCCCGTTCGACCGCGGCATCGTAGACGACGACGTCGGCGAGTTCACGGTAGCGCCCGTCGAGGTCCATGCCGAAGCCGAGCACGAACTCGTCGGGGATCTCGAAGCCGAGGAACTCGATCGCGACCGCCACCGCCCGCCGCGCCGGCTTGCTCAGCAGCGACGCGACGCGACACGTCTTCGCCCCGCCGGCGAGGAAGTGCGAGCACAGCGCGTCGATCGTGCGGCCGGTGTCGACGATGTCCTCGACCAGCAGCACGTGGCGTCCACGCACCGGGAGGTCGGCGCCGGTGACGATCTTCACGCTGCCCGTGCTCGTCGTGCCGGCGTAGGACGTCGCGCGCACCTCGTGCACCGGCAGGTTGCCCGGCACGAACTTCTGCAGCAGCCGCGCGAACGGCCGCGCCCCCTCGAGCACGGCGACGAACAGCGGCGGCTCGTCCGGTGTGGCCGCGGCGATCGCGCGCGCCAGTTCCTGCGTGCGGCGCAGGATCTGGTCGTGCGGGATCAGCACACGGAACGGCGGCGAAGACGGCGCGGACGGGAGCGGCGTTGGCGTCACGGCAGGACTCAGGGCAGGACGAACGGGATCGCCGGCGAGGTGCCGGGGACCTGGAGTTGGAAGTCGACGACGACGTGCGCGGCGAACAGCGCCAGCCCCGTGAGCTGGCTCGGCACCGGCAGCGTCAGGTCGACGCTGCGATACCCGAGCGACGGCATCACCGCGAGGAAGCCCGGCGCCCCGAGCGAGGCCTGGCACAGCGTGTCGAACGCGAGCGGCACGGTGGCGCCGCCGAACTGGATCGGCGGGCTCGTCGACTCGGCGAGCAACAACACGCTGTAGAGGCCGGCGTGGTCGAGTGCCGTGCCGTGCAACGTCAGACGGTCGGGGACGATCGACACGCCGCACTGCACGGCGTGCGTCGTCGCGTCGCTGTCGTTGGTGCGGCCGGGCGAGCCGCGGTCGCCGGCACCGAACGTCTGCGGTGCGGGGGCGTAGTTGGCGCTGGCCTGCGAGCCGAACAGGTCGACGCGTTCGGCGGCGATGCCGCTGCCGCCGGGGAAGCCGCTGGCGTAGGTGAGCGAGTCGACGACCGTGACGCCCTGCGCCAACGTCACACTGTCGCTGGTGTCGCCGAGCGCGATCGACGCGAACGGCAACGGCACGCCCAGCGGCTGGCCGCCGTTGCGCGACGGCGCGGCGTCGGCCTGGAACAGCAGCGCGCGCCCCGGCACCAGCATCAGGTTGCTGGCGATCGTGACGGTGCCGGCGTTGTCCGACAGCGACAGCCCCGCGAGCCCGACCGGCCGGCTGCCGACGTTCCGCACCTCGACGTACTCGCCGTTGGTGTCCGGCACGAGGTTCGGATTGCGATGCACTTCGCTGATGCGCACGTCCCCCGCCGCGAGGACCGGCACCGCCACTTCGTCGCAGAAGAAGTCGAGGAAGTCGCCGTTGTGCGCGGTCGCGCGGTACCGGCGGCCGTCGCTGTCGATGCGCAACGTGCCGGTGACGCCGAAGCCGATCGTCGACCCGCTGCCGGTCGTCGTCGACAGCAGCATGCGCGCCGCCGCGGCCTGGTTGATGCGGTTGACGATCGTCGTCGTCGGATGCCCGAACGAGTTGCCGACCCCGCAGCTCACCACTGCCAGTTCGGGCGCCAGATTGGCCAGCAGGTTGAGGTTGGTCGACGTGTTCGAACCGTGGTGGTTCAGCTTGTAGACGTCGACGTCGCCGCAGGCGAGCGAAGCTGGCGTCTCGACGTCGGCGGTGCTGCTGCCGCCGCCGGTCAGGTCGCCGCCGAGCCACATCGAGAACTGGCCATACTCGAGTTTCAGCGCGAGCGACCGCGAGTTCTCCTCCTGCGCCGAGGCCGCGGGGTTGACGAAGCCGCCGCCCTGGATGCTGCCGTTGGCGGCGATGCAGCGCATGGTGGCGCCGCCGCCGAGCGCGTAGACGCCGCCGACCGTGATCGCCTGCCGCCGCGCGCCGGCCGCTGCGAGGTAGTTGTTCGTCGCCGTGTTGTTCGGCCGATTGACGTCGCCGCGGTCGTAGGCGAACTGGAACGGCAAGGCGTTCAGCACCTCGTCGAGGCCGCCGTGATGGTCCTCGTGGTAGTGCGACAGGAACGTGAAGCCGTAGCCGGTCGGCGCCAAGCCGGCGATCGCCGGCAGCATCGACGCCGTGCCCTGGCCGCCCGGTCCGGCGTCGACGACGTGGATCGTGCCGTTCGGGGCGCGCACCACGATGCCATCGCCCTGCCCCACCGCGACCAGCACGACCGTCAACCCGACCGGCGCGTCCGCCTGGCTGGTCTGGCCGCAGAGGGTCGCGACGAACGCGAGCACTACGGCGGCGAAACGAGCGGCGAGCATCGGCGGACTCTAGCAGGCCTCCCCCGGCCACGCATGCCGCCCGCCCGAGCCGGGCGCGACGGTTGTGGCCTTGGTATGGTCGACCGCATGCCGGCGCTGCTCGAACATCGCTACGGACCTTCGGTCGTCGTGTTCGACGATCCGTTCTTGTCGGGTTTGCTGGCTCGCGTCGGCAGCCCGGACACCGGCACCGCCGAAGTGCCGGCCCTGGTCCGCAGCGCCTACGTGCGCCTGCTGCAGGAAGTGCTCGCGCGCGAGTTCCCGCGGCGTGAGCAGCGCACTCCCACGCGCATGACGGCGCAGGAACCACGCGCGTTCGTGCACGACCGGTTGTTCTGCCGCGAGACGCGTCTGGTGATCTGCGCGGTGATCCGCGCCGGAATCCTGCCGGCCCAGGCCTGCTACGAGGCGGCGATCGAAGTGCTGCCGCCAGCCAACGTGCGACTCGACTTCCTCAACCTGTCGCGCGTCACCGACGACGAGCACCACGTCACCGGCGTGCGCCTCGACGGCAGCAAGATCGGCGGACCGGTCGACGACGCGGTGGTGCTGGTACCCGATCCGATGGGCGCGACCGGCAGCACGGTGTGCCGCGCCGTCGACGTCTACCGCGAACTCACGGGCCGCCCGCCGCTGCGCCTTGTCGCCGCGCACCTGATGGTGACGCCCGAGGCGGTGCGCCGCGTCACCGCCGTGCATCCCGACGTGCGGCTCTACGCCGGGAGGCTCGACCGCGGGCTGTCGAGCGAGCGGGCGCTGGCGAGCGTTCCCGGCACGTTCCCCGGCGAGGAACGTGGGCTCAACGACGTGCAGTACATCGTGCCGGGTGCGGGCGGCATGGGCGAGCTGCTGACGAACAGCTGGGTCTGACGACGAGCGCTCTGCGACTCACCGAACCGCTCGCTCGCGCAGCCCTTCGTAGAGCCGCGCGTGCTCGAGCAGGATCGCCAGCATGCCGCTGCGCACGGCGAGCCTGCGGCACGGCGACGAGTTGGTCCTTGGAGACGAGGAAGAGACTCATTCAGGGCGGCCGAGAGCCATGACCAGAGTTCGGCCACGGGGAGCTTCGGACTCAACTCAACCGTTCGGCCGGGCGCATGACGGCGGAGGCAGCAGCACACAACGTCACCACGCCGCGTCTGCGCCCAGCCCGTCGACAAGCTCGGGAGAAAGGAAGGTCCGTCTGGGTCCATGGCATCCGGCCACCAGACCCTCGGCGCTTCCCGCGGTCACGCTCGAGTGTCACCCATGTGCCCGGACACGAGTGTCACCCATGTAGCCGGGTCGGACCGTACACCGGATACCGCGGAAAGCTCACGCC
>CALFZH010000019.1:0-35132 GCA_937952215.1 uncultured bacterium | reverse complement strand
GACTCGCGGTCGAGTCGCGGAACGGCGCGCCTTCGACCTCACGAGCACAATCAAGAGATCAGTTCTAGACCTTGGCGCCGATGTCGGTGCGGTAGTGCATGCCGGCGAACTCGATCTGCTTCAGCGCCGCGTAGGCCCGCGCCCGCGCCGCCGTCGCGTCGACGCCGAGCGCCGTCACCGCCAGCACCCGCCCACCCGCCGTCAGCAGGTCGCCGCCGGCGCGCTGCTGGGTCCCGGCGTGGAACACCTGCAGGTCCTCGCCGCACTGCACGCGGTCGAGGCCGAAGATCGGCACGCCCTTCTTGTAGTCGCCCGGATAGCCACCGCTGCACGCCACCACGCACACGGCGACCCGCTTGTCCCACACCGGCGCCTCCTGCGTCTCGAGCTTGCCCTCGGCCGTCGCGAGGAGCAGCGGCAGCAGGTCGCTCTGCAGCCGCATCAGCAACGGCTGCGTCTCCGGATCGCCGAGCCGGCAGTTGTACTCGAGCACGCGCGGGCCCTGCGGCGTCATCATCAGTCCGACGTAGAGGAACCCCTGGTAGCGGCGGTTCTCGCGGTTCATCGCGTGCACCGTCGGGAACACGATCTGGCTCTCCACCTGCGCCGCGAGCCGCGGCAGGATCGGCACCGGCGTGATCACGCCCATGCCGCCCGTGTTCGGTCCCTTGTCGCCGTCGAACACCGCCTTGTGGTCGCGCGCCGGCTCGAGCGGCAGGATCGTGCGGCCGTCGGTCAGCGTGATCAGCGACACCTCGTGCCCTTCGAGGAACTCCTCGAACACGACCCGGTTGCCGGCCTCGCCGAAGCGCCGCTGCTCGAGGCACTCGGTCAGTGCCGCGCGCGCCTCGTCGTTGTTCTTGCAGACCGTGACGCCCTTGCCGGCGGCGAGCCCCGAGGCCTTCACGACGATCGGGCCGTCCGGGCGGTTGTCGAGGAACGAACGCGCCAGCGCCAACTCCTCGTAGACCCAGAACCCCGGGCCCGGAATGCGATGCCGCCGGCAGAGTTCGCGCGCGAACGCCTTGCTGCCCTCGATCTCGGCGGCCGCCTTGTTCGGGCCGAAGCAGAGCAGCTTCTGCTGCGCGAACTCGTCGACGATGCCCCCGCACAGCGGTGCTTCGGGACCGACGACGGTCAGGCCGATCTTGTTCTGCTTCGCGAACCGCAGCAGGCCGGCGATGTCCTCGGCAGCGACATCGACGTTCTCCGCGATCGCGGCGGTGCCGGGATTGCCCGGCGCGCAGAACAGGCGCGTCAC
This sequence comes from uncultured bacterium, assembly GCA_937952215.1. Lineage (GTDB taxonomy): Bacteria > Planctomycetota > UBA1135 > UBA1135 > UBA2386 > UBA2386. Next base: position 33,871 of record CALFZH010000019.1, on the reverse strand, counting down.
CAGCGGCGACTGCTTCAGCTTCCAACAGAGGGCGTGTTCACGGCCGCCTTGGCCTACGACGAGGACGTTCATGCAGAGAGCCGGGCAGACGCTACGGATCGGCTGGTGCCGAGGGAAGCGCGCTGTGGCCCCGTCGTGGCAGGCGCTACAAGCTGTTGCCGATGTCCTCCGCCCGGCCACGCCTGCTGCTCGCCATCCTGGCGTTCTCGCCGACGCTGATCGCCCTGCTGTGGGTCGCCGGTGTCGCGCGCTTCCGTCAGTTCGACCTGACCGGCAAGGAGTGGGCGGTCGTCGTCGGCTGCGCGTTCCTGCTGCACGTGCTGAGCCGGCGCGCGTTGCGCCAGCGGCCGCTGCCGCCGTTGCCACCCAACACGTCGCCGACGATGGTCGCAGCACTCGCGGCTCTGCTGCTGGCCGTCGTCGCCGCGGTGGTCGGCGGCGTCTTCGAGGCCCTCGTCGACCCCGCGGAGCCCAGCGAAGCGAGCTGGCTGCTGCGCACGACCTGGCACGCGGCGTGCGCCTTCGGCGGCTGCTACTGCGCGTTCCTCGGGCGGCTGGTCATCACCCGGCGCCCCGCCCCACCGGCCTGAACGCGGCTACTCGGCGAGCAGGCGCATGCCGCCCTGGGCGACGCCGATCTGGCCGGTCGTGCGCGTGCGCTCGGCCAGCGTCGCTGCGTCGATGCGGCCCGCCAGCATGTCGCGCCACGCCGCCAGCACCGTCGCGACCTCCGACCCGCTCTCGCGCACGAACTCGACGCGGAACCGCCGCACGCCGCGCGCGAGCAGGGCCGGCGCCCACTGCGCACTCTGCTGTCCGGCGTGGTGGAACACCGTGTTGCGGCAGCCGACGTCGACGATCACCGGATGCTGGGCACCGGTGTGGTCGCGCAGCGCCACTTGGTGCCGTTCGCAGGGTCGCCCGCACGAACGGAAGTCGCGGCCCGCGCTGAGCAAGTGGCTGTAGACGCAGTGCTCGGTGTGGAACGTCGGGATGCGATGGTGCGCAACGACGGCGAGGCGGCTGCCGGGCACGTGCTCGAGCATCGCCATCAACTGCGCCTCGTCGAGATCGAACGATGCCGTGATCGTCGTGAGCCCCTGCTGCAGCAGGTACCGCGCCGTCAGCGAGTTGGTGGCATTCAACGAGAAGTCGCCGTGCAGCAGCAGCCGGTCGCCTTCGCGGAGCCACGTCCGGCAGCGCATCAAGGCGCCGAAGTGCCGGACGAGCACGCCATCGGGCTGCAACTTGCGGATGCGCTCGACCAAGGCGTCCTCGCCGGGCTTGCCGATGCGCGTCGTCGCGACGGTGACGCGCACCCCCGCCGCGCGGGCGCGGTCGAACGCGCGGCCGAGACCGACGAACTCCATCCAATCCAGTTCGACTTCGCCGCAGCCGGCCGCGAGCGCCGCGTCGAGCTGCGCATCGGTGCGCACCAGCGGCACGACGTCCGCGGGCGCGGTCGGCAGTTCCCCGACGTCGGCGAGTGCGGCGGCGACGCGCGGGATCGCCGGCGTGGCGTCGATGACGCGCACCGGGCCACGCTCGATCGCGGGCAGCAACTCGGCGACGAGGCGGCGGCGCAGGTCCTTGAGTTCGCTCGCCGGCACGTGCAGCCCCGGTGCGAGGTCGGCGGCGGTCAGCGACCCGCACCGGAACGGCGTACCGCCGAACGCCAGCAGCTTGTCGCGCAGGATCGCTTCGTCGAGACCAGCCCCACGCGCGGGCTGCAGCGTCGACGTGGTGCTCGCGACGGCAAAGGCAGGGCCCGCGGTCGCGCGCACGCGCAGCGGTTCGCCGGCGCGGCCGGCGACCACGACGTCGACGACCACGCGGCCGTCGGGCTCGGGCGCCTCGTCGCGCGTCTCGCGCGCCGCGGCTGCCGCCAACGTCGGATCGGCGGTGGCGAACACGCGATCGCCGGGGCGCACGCGCGCGAGGTCCGGTCCCGGTTGGCCGAACTGCAGGCGCAGTTCGTTGCCCGAGCGCTCGACGGCGAACAGCGGCCCGCCCGGCTCGTCCTTCGCCTCCGGATCGCCCTGGTCGAACACGACGCCATGACCCGCACGCAGCGCCAGCGGCGCCGCGTCCCCGGCGGCCGGCAACGTCGCGCTGCGTTCGCCCTGTGGACCCGACGGCCGCTGCGGGAGCAGCAGGCCGCCCGTCCACGGCCGGCCGTCGCCGTCGTCGCGCACGACGACCGTGTTGCCGAGCACGGCCTGCACGCGCCCGACGAACACGCCGCGGTGCTTCGGGAAGCGGCCCTCGACCAGCGTCTGGTGGTCGCTGCCGCCGAGGAAGCCGTCGCTGAAGCCGCGCGTGTAGCTCAGCGACATCGCCAGCAGGTCCTGCGCAAGCTGACGTTCGGCAGCCTTCCGGTCGCCGCCACCGGCGAGCGCGTCGACCCAGCGCCGGTAGCCACTGGTCGCGGTCGCGACGTACTGCGGCCCCTTCTGCCGGCCCTCGATCTTCAACCCGTGCACGCCGACCGCCAGCAGCTCCGGCACCGCGCGCGCGCCGGACAGGTCCTTCGGACTCAGCAGGTACTGCACGTCACCGAGCGGGCGACGTTGCCCGTCGACGACCAGTTCGTACGGCATGCGGCAACTCTGCGCACACTGGCCGCGGTTCGCCGAACGGCCGCCCCACGCCTCGCTGGTCAGGCACTGCCCGCTCCACGACACGCACAGTGCCCCGTGCACGAACACTTCGAGCTCGGCGTCGGTGCCGGCCGCGAACTGCGCGATCTCGGCGACCGACAGTTCGCGTGGCACGACGATGCGCGTGACCCCGAGTGCTTGCGCGAACGGCGCCGCGGCGGGTTCGGCGATCGTCATCTGCGTGCTGGCGTGCAGCTCGAGCTCGGGGCAGACCGCGCGCGCGAGCAGGCACACCGCCGGGTCCTGCACGATCAGCGCGTCGACGCCCGAGGCGGCGATCGCGCGCAGCACGCGCTCCATCGCCGGCAACTCGGGCTCGAACACCAGCGTGTTGAGCGTGACGTAGGCACGCGCCCCGGCGCGGTGGATGCGCGCGACGGTCGCCGCGAGTTCGGCGAGCGAGAAGTTCGCGGCGCGCGCCCGCGCGTTGAAGCCGTCCTGCAGGCCGAAGTAGACGGCGTCGGCGCCGTTGGCCAACGCGGCGCGCAGCGCCTGCGGTGAGCCGGCAGGCGCCAGCACTTCGGGTTTGGCGCAGCGAGCGGCCATCGGGGCGGAGGTCGTACCCGCAGCGACCGGAGTCGGCAATCCACCGACACCCGTGCGTTGGTGCAAGCCGTGCGCGATGCTGCCGCGATGGAACGCGTGCTCGCTCTCGTCGCCGGTCTGCTGTTCGGCGGGATGTTCCTCTTCGCCAGCGTGACGGTGCTGTTCGGCCTCGGGCCGACGCCACCCCCGCCCCCCGCGGGAACTCCTACGGCCGCGTTCTTCGCCGCGTTCGGGCCCACTGGCTACCTGACGTTCGTCAAGGTGCTCGAACTGCTCGGCGGTGCGCTCGTGGTGATTCCCCGCACGCGGTGCCTTGGCCTGCTGGTGCTCGGGCCGATCCTGGTCAACATCCTCGCCTTCCATGCCTTCGTCGCCGGCGACGGCATCACCGCGCCGATGCTGCTCGGCCTCGCCGGTCTCGCCGTGTTCCTGCTGTGGACCGAGCGGCGCGCGTTCGGCGGCCTCGTGCGGGCGGGTCGCTGAGAGGCATGGCCATGCACGACCACGGCGAACTCGACCGGCTGCGCGCGCAGATGGACACGATCAACCGGCGCCTCGTCGCCGTGCTGCACGAGCGCGCAGCGCACTGCCGCCGGATCGGCGCGTGGAAGCGCTCCCAGGGCCTCGCCGGCGCCGACCCGGCACGCGAGCAGGCGATGCGCGAGATGATGCTGCGCGACGTGGCCGCCGAGGGCTTCGCGCGCGACGACCTCACGGCCATCCTCGACGTCGTGTTCGCGCGGTCGCGCGCGCTGGTCGAGCGCGCGCCGCGCTGACGCCGCGATCAGCGGAACACGAGCGAGTGCGCGTTCCAGTCCGGTTCGCCGCCAGCGGGCTGCGTCCACGCGCGCCCGTCGACCTCGACCGCTGCGCTTCGCGCCCGCACCGCCTCGATGCCGAGGCAAGAGGCGATGAACCCGATCGCGGCGATGCGCAGCGCGCGTTCGCCAAGCGCGCGCCGCAGCAGCGGGGCCACCACGGCGGCGGCACCGATCGCGACCACCGGCAGGCACAGCGCGCCTTGCCGCGCGTAGCCGAAGAACGCCGCGACGGTGACGAGCCGCAGGCCCGCGAACACGAGCAGCGGATGCAGCGCCTGTTCGCCGCGCAGCCGCCACAGCCCGATCGCGGCGACGACGAGCAGCAGGGCCCGCCACGCGTTCGACCAGGCTCCGGTCGCGGTGACGAAGTCGACCGGGCGGCGTTCGCCCGACAACCCGATCGGCAGCGCGTAGCCGGAGAGACCACCCGTCGCGCCCTCGGCAGCGTGCCACATCTTCGCGGCGATGCGGCCCGCCGCGCCCCACGGATCCGCCGCGAGTTCGGCGAACCCGAGCGAATAGCCGTGCACCATCGCGTGCACGTGCATCGGGTGCCGGAACGAGAACTCGCGGTCGCGCGGCAGGCGCTGCGCGAGGTCCGCGGCATACCGGTCCGCACCACCGAGCAACGGCGGCGGCCGATCGAGCGCGCGCCGCGAGAAGGCACCATCGGCTTCCGGCGTGTTGGCGAGCCAGAAGTCGAGCGGGCCCTGCAGCGTGACCAAGCCCGGCCGCAGCCGTTCGGGCCGCACGCCGAACGCTTCGTGCACGATCGCGAGGTCGTCGGCAGTGACGACCGCGCCGCCGCGCTTCTTCACGGTGTCGCCGACGAACGCGAACAACCAAGGCCGCGCGAAGGCAGGCCAGGCCTCCGCGCCCGCGCGCGCGGCGTCGTCCCACGGCACCACGCTCGGCGGCAGCGCGACCGGCGCGTCGTTGTAGGCGGTGACCAGGCGGTTGGCGTGCAGCTGCCAGGGCACGAGCACGGCGGCGGTCGCGAGTCCGCCGAGCAGCAGCGTGCGCACGTTCGCGCCGGCCCGCCAGGCGAGGACGAGGAACGCCGCGGCCACGAGCACGTGTTCGGCGCGCAGCAGGCACAACGCGCCGTGCAGCGCCCCCCACGCCAACGCCCATGCGCTGCCGCGCGCGCCGGCCAGCCGTTCCTGCACGAGCAGCGAGCCGAGCACCACGGTGAGGTAGAGCGTCTCGACGTGGGGACCGCTCGCCAGCAGCAGCAGGTTGCTCGCCGCCGCGGTGAACAACGCGGCCGTGAACGCGATCACCGGATCCAGGCGCCGACGCAGCCCGAGCCACAGCAGTGGTGCGACGAGCGCGCCGAGGATCGCGAACAACCAGCGCACGCCAAACGCACTCGCGCCTTCCCCGTCCCACAGCAGCGCGATCAGCCACGGCATGCCGGGCGGCCGCAGCGGCAGGACGTCGCGGCCGTCGGAGAGGCCGTGCGCGAGGCGCGCGGCGTGGTCCTGCCAGATCGGGGCGTCGCCCTGGAAGCCGACGTGCCAGCCGTTTCCGCCGTCGGGCGTCGCGGTGGCGAACCACAGCCGCAGTGCGAGGCCGAAGGCGAACAGCACGAGGGCAGGCACGACGCCGATGCTACGGTCGGTCGGGCAGCACCGCCTCCGTGCGCCCGGCGGACCGCATCGTTCGACCCACGACGGACTCGACGCGACCGTGCGCAGATCGGCCCGCTGCCGGGACCGCGCCCGGACGAGTAGGCTTCCCGCCTTCGCCCCGCCTCGTCCGAACCCCCATGCGCACGCCGCTCCTCGCCCTCGCCATCGCCGCCGCCACCGCCCCGGTCGCCGCGCAGGACGTGCTCTTCTTCCGCCAGCACAACCTCGCCGCCGTGCCGCCGTGGCACGCCGACGTCGCCAGCGCGATCACACGACTGTGCGCCGGGCCGACGCCGGCCGAGGCCGCCGCCGGCTACACGAGCCACGTTCCGCCGGGCACCGTGCTGCTCGCTGCGTCGCAGAACGAGGACGTCGTGCGGCTGGTGTTCGATCCGACGCTGCTGCAGACGGCGCCGGGCTGCTCGCGCGAGCACGCCATCGAGCAGATCGACAAGACCGCGTTGCGCGCGCCCGGTGTGCGCGCCGTGCAGATCGTGATCCGCCGACCCGACGGCAGCGAAGTGGACCTGCGCGAAGCGCTCAGCGAAGCGCCGCTGCCGACCGTCGCCACGCCCGCCCCGCCGGCGTTCGCCAGCCTGGTGCCGCCGTTCGGCGCGCTGGCGGGCAAGCGCGTCGCGGTCTCACCGGGGCACGGCTACTACTGGCATTCCACGCTCGGCTGGACCACGCAGCGCGGCCTGATCGACGGCCTGATCGAGGACATCCACACCGCCGAGATCTGCAACCAGTACCTGATCCCGTTCCTCGGCAACCTCGGTGCGGACGTGGTGATGACGCGCGAACACGGCGAAGTGCCGGTCGACGGCGTCGCCGACAACGACGCGGGCGCGCCGGGCTACGTCGAGACGGGCAGTTGGACGACCAGCGCGTCGTCGGGCTGGAACGGCGGCGGCTACCGCTACGTCGGCACCAACGCCGTGCTCGAGACGGCAACGGCGACGTGGACGATCCCGGTGACGCAGGAAGGGCTCTACCCGGTGTTCGCCTGGTTCCGCGCCGGCACCAACCGCACGACGGCGGCCAACTACCGCATCGAGCACACCGGCGGCATCACCACCGTGGTCGCCAACCAGACGCTCGACAACCTGACCTGGGTGCACCTCGGCAATTTCTGGTTCGCGCCGGGCACCGGCGCGCGCGTCACGCTCAGCAACCTGTCACCCGCGCCCGGCGTCGCGATCGCCGACGCGATGCGGCTCGGCGGCGGACTCGGTTCGCTCGTGCGCGGCGGCACCACCAGCCTGCAACAGCGGTGGAAGGAGTGCGCGCGCTACTGGACGCAGTTCGCCGGGGCGCCGAGCACGGTGTGGGACTCGGTCGCGACGGGCCAGGACAGCGACGACGACGTGTCGGCGCGGCCGCGCTTCGCCGAGTGGCGCACCGCCGATGCGTTCGTGTCGCTGCACACCAACGCCGGCGGCGGGGCTGGCACCGACACGTTCATCTACAGCGGCGGCGCCACCGCGGGCTCGTCATCGCTGAGCAACGCCGTGCACACGCAGGTCGTCTCGGATCTGCAGACGTTCTGGAACGCCGCGTGGGTCGACCGCGGCCAGAAGCAGGCGAACTTCGGCGAGGTGCGGTGGCTGTCGAGCATGCCCGGCATCCTGCTCGAACTCGCGTTCCACGACACGCCGGGCTCGCTCGACCACACCTCGATCCACGATCCGGACTTCCGTTACCTCGCCGCGCGCGCGATCGCGCGTGGCGTGCTGCGCTACTTCCAGCCGCTGGCGCCGTTCCCGCCCGAGCCGCCGTCGGCGCTGCGCGTCGTGCAGGACGGCGCGCGTGGCCTCCGCGTCGCCTGGGACGCCGCTGCCGGCGCCACGCACTACACCGTCGAGCAGTCGGTGGACGGCAAGGGCTTCGTGCAGGTCGCATCGGTGGTGACGACGAACTGGTCGACCGGCCCACTGCCCCACCACTCGCTGCGGTCGTTCCGCGTGCGGGCGTGGAACACGACCGGCCGCTCGTTCCCCACCGAAGTGCTGACCGCGGGCACCGACCACCTGGGCGAAGCGCAGGCGCTGCTGGTGCAGGGCTTCGACCGCCTCGACCGCAACGTCAAGGGCCCCGAGAACACGCGCGACTACCTGCGGCACTTCGGCGACGCGATCCGCCGCGACGTGAACTTCTCGCTCGGCTTCGACGCCGCGACCAACGAGGCGGTGAAGCTGCTGCGCGTCGTGCTGCCGGCCTACAACGCGGTGGTCTGGTCGCTCGGCGAGGAGAGCACGACCGACGCGACGTTCGACACGACCGAGCAGACGCTGGTGACGTCCTACCTCGCCGGCGGCGGCAGCCTGCTCGTCACCGGCGCCGAGATCGGTTGGGACCTCGACGCGCAGGGCAGTGCCGCCGACCGTGCCTTCTACCGCGACGTGCTGGGTGCGACCTACGTCGCCGACGACGCGAACGTCTACACGCTGCAAGCGGGCATCGCCGGCACGGTCAGCGCCGGCACGCCGTCCGGCGGCTTCGACAACGGCACGGCAGGCACCTACGACGTGAACTACGCCGACGTGCTGGCGCCCACCAACGCGCTGAGCACCGTCTGCCTGCGCTACGGCAACGGCCTGGTCGCCGGCGTACAGAAGTTGGATCCGGCCAGCGGCGCGCGCGTGGTCAACCTCGGCGTGCCGCTCGACACGATCACGAGCCCGACCCTGCGCGCGCAGCTCGTGCAGCAGAGCCTCGCGTTCCTGCTCGACAGCCAGCCGCTGCGCGCCCCGCGCAGCGCGATCATCGGCCAGGTGACACCACTGCAGTTCGCGATGCCGGCCGAGGCCGGACGCGCGTTCCTGATCGCCTGCAGCGACGGCTTCACGCCGGGCGTGACCCTGCCGCTCGGTTCGCTGCTGCCGCTCAACGCCGGCGCCTTGATCGAACTCAGCCTCGATCCGGCCAGCCCGTTCTTCCTCGGCTTCCAGGGCGTGCTCGCCCCGACCGGCGTCGCCTCGCCGTCGCTGTTCGTGCCGTACCTGCCGGAACTCGCCGGCGTGACCCTCTACTTCGCCGGCCTGACGCTCGTCGATGGCGTGCCGGCCGAACGCGAACTCAGCAACTGGGTGCGCATGACGCTCGTGCTGTGACGCGCCCGCGTCAGGCGCCGTAGCCGAGCCAACGCCCGATCTGGAAGATCGCGACCGCGGCGAGCCACGCCAGCGCGGTCATGTAGGAGAACGTGAACACCGGCCAGCGCCACGAGTTGGTCTCGCGACGGATCGCCGCGAGCGTGCCCGCGCACTGGCTGCACAACGCGAAGAACACCATCACCGCGAGCGCCGTGAGGCTGTCGAGCGTCGGCCGGCCGTCCGGTCCCTTGGCTGCGCGCAGCGCCGTCGACAACCGCGCATCGGGCTCGTCCGCCGACGCCTCGACCTCCCCGAGGCTGTAGAGCGTGCCGAGTGTTGGCACCACGAGTTCGCGCGCCGGGAACGCCGCGAGCACGCCGACGGTCATGCGCCAGTCGAACCCGGCCGGCGCGAACACCGGCTGCACGGCGCGGCCGATGTTGGCGAGCCAGCTCTGCTCGAGGTAGGCGGCGGCCTCGGCGGCATCCAGGCGCGCGCGTTCCTCGTCGCCTTCTGCACCGGCGACGACGGCGGCACGCGCCGTGTCGAACTCGGCGGCGATCGCGGCCGGCCGCGGGAAGTAGCCGAGCGCCCAGACCACGATCGTCGCGACCAGGATCACGGTGCCGGCGGTGCGCAGGAACGCCTTCACGGCGAACCAGGTGTGCACGAGCACGAGCCGCAGCCGCGGCCGTTGGTAGGCCGGCAGCTCCATCACCAGCAGCGAGCCGCCGCCGCGCAGCACCGAGCGCCGCAGCACGAGTGCGACGGCGACCGCGGTGACGATGCCGAGCGCGTAGAGCAGGAACAGCAGCAGACCGGCCTGGTGCGGCGGAAAGAACGCGGCGAGCAGCACCACGTAGACCGGCAGCCGCGCCGAACACGACATCAGCGGCGCAGTCGTGATCGTCGCCAGGCGATCGCGTTCGTCGCCGAGGATGCGCGCGGCGACGATGCCGGGGATCGCGCACGCGAAGCTGGCGGTCATCGGCACGAAGCTCTTGCCCGACAGGCCGACCTTGCGCAGCGGCCGATCCAGCAGGAACACGGCGCGCGCCATGTAGCCGGTCGACTCGACGATGGTGACGAACGCGATCAGCAACGCGATCTGCGGCACGAACACCAACGAGCTGCCGACGCCGTTCACGACGCCGTCGACGAGGAAGCTCTGCACAGCACCTGCGGGCACGATCGCGGCCACGCCGTCGCCGACCCAGCCCTGCACGACTTCGATCCAGCCGATGAACGGGTCGGCGACCGCGAACACGAGCTGGAACATGCCGATCACGACCGCGACCAGGAGCGCCGGCCCGAGCAGCGGATGCAGCAGCACGCGGTCGAGCCGGTCGGTGGTCGAGCGGGCGATCGAGCGCGTGGGTGTTGCGGCGACGGGCGCGGCGCCGGCAGCAGCCTCGGGCGCCGGCGCGACCAGCGGGAGTGCGGCGAGCGCTCGCCGCAGCTCGGCGGCGCCAGCCCCGGTGCGGCCGTCGACGACGACGAGTGGCAGGCCGAGCGCTTGCTGCAGCCTCGCCACGTCGACCGGATAGCCCTCGGCGGTGGCGACGTCGACCTTGGTCAGCGCGACGACGATCGGCACGCCGAGCGTGCGCAACTGCCGCAGGAACGCGAGCTCGACCGCCAGCTTGCCGGCGTCGAGCACCGCGCACAGCAGGTCGGGACGACCGCGCGTGCGCCCCTGCAGGACCGCGAGCGCCAGTTCTTCGTCGCGGCTGTTCGGCTGCAACGACACCAGTCCGGGCAGGTCGACGATGCACAACGCCGTGCCGCCCTCGGTCACGTCGCTCTCGACGCACTCGACCGACGAGCCGGGGAAGTTCACCGGCCGCTGCAGGCTGCCCGTCAGGTGCATCAGCAGCGACGTCTTGCCGGCGTTCGGCCGCCCAACGAGCAGCACGGTGCGCCGGGTCTGCGGTGGCGCGTCCGCGGGCTGGGCTGCCGTCACGTTGCCCCCACCACGCGCACGCGCGCGGCTTCGTCGCCGCGCAGCGCGAGCCGGAAGCCGTGCACGCGGAACAGCAGCGGATCGCCGAACGGCGCCCGCTGCAGCCGTTCGACCACGGCCCCCGCCCAGAACCCGCAGGCGACGAGGCGGTGCGCGAGCGCGTCGTCGCCGTCGACGCCGAGCACCCGGTAGCTACGGCCGGGTTGCGCCTCGCGCAGCAGGCACGGCGATGCTGGCGATGACGGTGGCGGAGAGGGTGGAGGCGCGGATGCGGCGGACACGGAGGGATCGTGGCGAGGACTTACTTGAGACGGAATCTCAGGACGCAGTATGCCGGCGGTGCGCGGCGAAGGGAAGCGCGCCAACCGTCACCGGGCAGCGAGCCTCCACGACGTCGACGCTACCCGACGACGCGCCGCAGACGACGCGTTCGCTTTCGTCCGATGCCGTATGTTCGCCGCCCTCGCCTCGTCCAGGCGACCAAGCAGTTCCATGGCAACCGCACTTCGCGTCGTCGGGATCGGGCAATTGCTGCTGGTGCTCGCGAGCCTCTGGCTGCCGCGGGTCCTGCGATGGCAGCAGCAACTGGCGACGCTCGAGCCGCTGACCCGCCGCATCTTCTGGGTCTACGCCGGCTACATCGTCGGCACCAACGTGTTCCTCGGCGGCCTGTCGGTGTGGGCGCCGGAGTTGCTGCTCGAACGCACGGCCCTCGCCCGCATCGTCGCCGGCTACGCCGCGGCCTACTGGGGCGCGCGCCTGGTGATCCAGTTCGTGTGGTTTCGCGGCGCGGCGCCGAAGGGAGCCGGCTACGCCCTCGCCGACTGGGCGGTGACGGCGGGGTTCCTCGCGTGCACGCTCACCTACGGCGCGATCGTGTGCGACGCGTGGTGAACGCCCGCGCGGTCGCGTGGTTGTCGCTGCCAGCCCTGCTGGTCGGGACCGAGTGCGCCGTCGCCACCGCGACACCGCTCGTGCGCATGCTGGCGTTCGTCGCCGCAACGCTCCTGGCGATGAAGGTCGTCGTGCTCGTCGCGGCGCGGCACGACGGCGTGCGCGTGCCGATCGCGAACCTCGGTTGGTTCGTGCTCTGGTTCGGCATGCACCCGCGCACGTTCGTGCGGCGCCGGCCACCGGGCGTCGAGAAGGCCAGGCGGTGGGCTCGCGTCGGCGCGGCGAACGTGGTCGTCGGTGCTGGCCTCGCCGCCGTCGCGGTGACCGCCTGCAGCGGCTGGTTCGTGCAGGTGCTGCTGCTGGTGGCCTTCAGCATGGTCGTGCACTTCGGCCTCTTCGCGCTGCTGGCGGCGTGGCTGCGCCTGCGGGGCTTCGCCGTGCCGCTGCTGTTCGATGCCCCGTGGCGATCGGCGACGGCGGCCGAGTTCTGGCGCGATCGTTGGAACCACGGCTTCACCGAGATGACGGCGCTGGTGGTGCACCGCCCACTCGCCCGTCGCTGGGGACGCCCGCGCGGCCTGCTGGCGTCGTTCGTGTTCAGCGGCGTGCTGCACGACGTGGCGCTGTCGCTGCCGGTGCGCGGTGGCTGGGGATTGCCGACGCTCTACTTCGTCCTGCAGGGTCTGGTCGTCTTGTGGCAAGGCGAACGGCGATCGCGCGTCGTGACGTTCGCCGCCGTCGTGCTGCCAGCCCCGCTGCTGTTCCATCCGTGGTTCCTCGCCGGCGTGCTCGGCGGTTGAAGTGCCGGCCAGCGACTGCTCGGCACCAAGAGCGGATGGGGCGGGCGCATCGATCGCTGGCTACCTGCTCAGGAACCGCCGCAGCCAGGTGCGCGCGAACAGGTAGTCGCGGTCGACGGTGCGCGTCGTGATGTCGAGCAGCTCGGCGATCCTGGCGATGTCGAGTCCGGCGAAGAAGCGCAGCATGACGATGCGCGCCGGCCGCTCGTACTCCTTGGCGAACGCGGTCAACGCCTCGTCGAGCGCCAGCACGTCGAGCAAGCCGCCTTGTTCGTCGGCGGCAATGTCAGCGGTCAGCGTCGCCGGAACCTCGCCGGCGTTGCGGCGCAGGCGTCCCTTCCGTCGCGCCTCGTCGACGAGGATGTTGCGCATCGCATTCGCGGCGGCGCCGAAGAAGTGCGCGCGCCCGTCGAAGCTCTGCGGCTCGTTGCCGCCGAGACGCACCCACGCCTCGTGGACGAGCGCGGTTGCCTGCAGGGTCTGGCCCGGGGCGAGCCTGCCGAGGCGGGCCGCCGCGAGTTCGCGCAGGTCTTGGTAGACGATCTCCCAGAGCGCTTCGCTGGCGCCCGGTTCGCCGCGTTCGACACGGGCGAGGGCGAGGGTGATGGGCTTCTGGGTCATGCCGGGCCGGCAATCCTACGGGCCGAGCAGTTCCGCGAAGCGGGGTGACGAACGCAAGTGCTCGACGCCGGGCGTGGCGAGCATGGCCTCGCGGGTCGCACCGCACTGCAGCGCCCGCTCGAGCGCGGCGAACGCCCCGGCGCGGTCCTCCTCGCCCTGCGCCGCCGACCGGCCGGGCCGGTCGAGCCGGCGGCAGTACAGGCCGAGCAGTTCGCGGTAGAGGTACTCGTAGTACGGGCCGAGCGCGCCGAGGTCGGCGCCGCGCCGGTAGCACGCGATCGCCTCGTCGAGGTCGCCGGCATCGAGCGCCATGCGACCAAGCCTCGCGTGATTGCCCGGCGTCGCGTTCGCAGCGAGCCAGGCGCGTTCGGCCGTGCGCCGCTCCTCGGGCGAGCCGATCTGGTACTGCGCGAGTTCCTTGCCGTCGAGCCGGCCGACGGCGAGACGACGAGCCACGCCGATCGGGTCGAGTGGAAACCGCTGCACGCGACCGCTCGCGACCTGCACGGCGATCTGCTGCCGATCGGGGCTCTCGGCCACGCGCAGGCCGGCGTCCGGCAGGCGCAGCACCGCGAAGACCTTGCCGGTGACGGTCTCGAGGATGTGCACCTCGTCGTTGCAGACGACCCAGCAGAGCCGGCCGTCGCGGAGGAAGCCGCACGGATAGTCGCCGGAGGGCGCGAGCCCCGTGTACGTGACGATCGGGTGGCTGCTGAGGTCCTCGGCGCGGCTCTCGAGGTCCCAGACGAACGCGAGCGGTTCGCCGAGCGTGCCGAGCAGGAAGCGGCCATCGGGACTGACCGCCGCTTGCAGGTGCATGCCGTCCGGCGGCCGGGAGACGCGGGCACGGACCTCGCCCGTGCGCCAATCGAGCACCTCGAAGTAGCGACGTTGCCAGCCGGCCATCACGACCAGCCCCGAGTCGCCTGCACCGACCCACACCGGCACGCCGCTCGAACGCGGGATCTGCGCGAGCCGCTCGCCGGTGTTCAGGTCGTGGCACTCGAGCAGGTCGCCGGCCGGTTCGCGCGCCCTCGCGTCGCCCTGGATCGTCAGCAGCCGCAAGCCGCTGCGGTCGGTCGCCCAATGCAGGGGCGTCGGCGGTTCGCCGGCGCGCACCGGCAGTTGGATCTCGCGAAGGGTCGCGCCGTTCCGGTCGAGTACGACGAGGCGCCAGCCCCGGGCGCCGTCGGCGGGCACTCCACCGAGCAGCTTCGTGCCGCACGGGCTCGGCTCGAGGAACGACAAGTCGGGTCGCAGCACGCGGCACAGCTTGCGCCGTGCCATGGTGTCCCAGACGTCCCAGGGCCCCGCACTCCGGTTCGCGCCTACCGCCAGCACCACGGCGATCGGCGCATCCCCCCAAACCGGGCTCACGAAGGTGCTCGGCCGGGCATCCGGCACGTCGAACGGCGCGAATTCCGGCTCGAGGTTCCAGATCCGGACGTCGGGCGCGAGCACGGCAAAGCGATCCCCGTCCGGATGGAAGGCGATCGGTGGTCGTTGGCCCTTGTCGGCTGGTCCGAGGAAGCGGCGCACCACCCGCATCGTCGACAGGTCGAGCAGACACGGGTCGCAGTTGTGGTCGATGGCCACTGCGAACCGGCCGTCGGGCGTCGGCACTGCCGACCACAGCCGCAGCTCGTCGTGGCGCTCGACGACGCCGGTCCGCAGGTCGAGCACGCCGAGGCCCGGGTCGAGTGCCAGGAACAGGCGATCCTCGCCGTAGCGACGTGGAAACAAGCCCGTCACTGCCGCGACGAGTTCGCCGGCCGTCGTGTGCACGAGGATCGTGCCTTCGCACGAGCTGGCGATCCGGTCGACTCCCGAAGCGAAGAAGATCTCCGACTGCCGCAGAGTGGCGACGTCGACCGGGTCCGAGCGAGCGGGTGGTGCGCACTCGCCCTCGAGCTGCCCGGTCGCGACGTTCCAGAGGCGCGTGCACCGATCCGCGGCGAAGGTCGCGAGACGACCTCCGCTCGCGTCGAACGCCACCGCGTCGACGGCGCAACCGTGCGGCAGCACGAGCGGCGGCCGGTCATCGATCGTCCAGTACACGCGCGCCGTGCCGTCGATCGACGTGGTCGCGAAACGCAGGCCATCCGGCGCGAACGCGCACGCGCGCAACGCCGCCGTGTGGTCCTGGATCACGCGCAGCACGGCACCGGTCTCGAGGTCCCACAGGTAGGCCCGCCCGTCGTACGACGCGCCGAGCAGCCACCGTTCGCCGCGGTCGATCACGAGGGCGCCGAGCGAGTCGCGTGGGCCGACGAACCGCCGCAACTGCGTGCCGCGCTCCGGCTCCCAGAGCACGGCTTCGGATGCGCCAGAGCTCACCAGCCGGCCATCCGCCAGGTACTGCAGGAGCACACCGCCGCCCTGGTCGATGCCCTGGTCGTGGGCGAACAGCCGCTGCCGCATGCAGTGCTTGGGCAGCGCTTCGTAGATCGAGCGGCGCACGGCCGAGTCGTCGGTCCGTTCGCTGGCCGCGAGGGCCAACAGCAGCGCGAGATTCGGGTCGGCCGGCGCGACCAGCGTGGCTTCGGCGGCGATGCGCACGCCCTCGGCCTGCCGCGCGCGGTCGACGGCCGCGGCCTCGTTGGCCTTCGACTCGACGAGGAACCACAGCGTGCCACTGAGGCCGAGCACGAGCGACAGCAGCACCAGGGCGGAAGCAGCGACCTGGATCCGGTAGCGGCGCGTGAACCTGCGCAGCCGGTAGAGCCGGCTCGGCGGGCCGGCGGTCACCGGCCGGTGCGCGAGGAAGTTCTCGAGGTCGGCGGCGAGTTCGCGCGGCGAGCCGTAGCGGCGGTCGGGCTCCTTCTCGAGCGCCTTCATCACGACCCAGTCGAGATCGCCGTCGACGCGCTTGCTGCGTGCCGCGTCGCCGGCCGCCGCGCGCCGGCGCAAGCGCGTGCTCGGCTTCTCGGGCACGGTGTCGCGCATGATCTTGCCGAGCTGCACCACGCTGCTCGTCGCCATGGCCGTCGCGTCGATCGGCCGCGCCGAGGTCACCAGCTCGTAGAGCATCACCCCGAGCGAGTAGACGTCCGAGCGCGTGTCGACCTGGTGGGCAGCGCCGTCGATCTGCTCGGGCGCCATGTAGTCGGGCGTGCCCAGCAACGTGCCGGCGAGCGTGTGGATCGAGCGGTCGCCGAGCGGACCGCCGAGCGCCTTGGCGATGCCGAAGTCGATGACCTTGGGCATGGCCTCGTCGCCGCTGCCGGCGACGAGCACGTTCGACGGCTTGAGGTCGCGGTGCAGCACGCCGCGGCGGTGCGCGTGGTCGACCGCGAGGCAGATCTTGACGAACAGCCGCAGCCGTTCGTCGAGCGGCAGCGCGTACCGTTCGCAGTGCTGGGTGATCGGCAGGCCGTCGACGTACTCCATCACCAGGAACGGACGCCCGAGCGCGTCGGTGCCGGCGTCGTGGACCGACGCGATGTACGGGTGGCTCATCAGTGCGAGCGCCTGGCGCTCGGCCGCGAAGCGCGCGAGCACCACGTCGCTGTCCATGCCCGCGCGGATCAGCTTGATCGCGACCTCGCGCCGCACGGGCCGCAGCTGCTGCGCACGGTAGACCGTGCCCATGCCGCCGTCGGCGAGGTGCACGAAGTCGGCGTAGCCTTCGATCTGCGGCAACGGCTGCGGTCGCGCGTCGCCGGGGTCGGTCGCCGCCGCGACGGCGGGCTCGGCCAGGAAGCCCGCAAGTGCCGTGGCTTCGACCGCGAGCAGCTCGGCGAGTTCCTGCCGCACCGCGCCGTCGTCGGCGCATGCGCGCGCGACGAACGAAGCGCGATCCGCTGCCGCCAGCTCGGCGCCGGCGGCGAACAGTTCCATCAGGCGGTCCTTCTGGGCGTCGTCGAGCATGGCGCGGCGCCCCGATCCTACGTGTCGGCCGCGGTCAGTAGTTGCTGGTCAGCGCCTGCAGGGCGTTGCTGGCCAGGATCACGTCGTTCTCCAGCGCGGCCCCCTGCAGCGCGATCGGCAAGCCGAGGAAGACGTTGTTGCCGGGCAGCCAGATCGAGAACACGCTCGACGGCGTGGTCGAGACGCCGAGGACGACGCTGTTGAAGCTCACGTACTGGAAACACCCGGGCGCGAACATGGGCACGGGCAGCGGCTGACCGACGCCCGCGAAGTCGATCTCGGCGAGCACGGCGGCCGGGCCCGGGCTGTGGTCGAGGCGAACGTCGAACGACGTGCCGAGCAGGGCCCGGGTCACGCCGGCGAGTGCGATCTCGCGGCGGGCGTTCGTGTTCGTGGCCACCGTCGGCCCGGCGGTCAGGTCGACGCGGCTCGCCGCGTTCGGCGGCGCGAACGATACGCCGTTGTGGAAGCCGACCATGCCATCGTTGGTGAACCAGGAGGTCGGGGCGTAGCGGATGCGCATCGTCGTCGGCTTGATGACGACCTGGAACGTCTGGGTGAGGAGAGCGACACCCTCGTTCATGTTGCGGAAGGTCACGACCGCCTCGACGCCAGGGACGACGTCGACGTGGATGGTCTCGCCGTTGCCCATCTCGAAGTAGTTCCACAGCGCCATGACCCGCGGCACCCCGTCGTTGCCCAGGGTCGTCGCCGACTCGACGTTGGTCGTGTTGCCGATGCCGCCGAGGAAGACCGAGCCGTTCGAGCAGACCGAGATCGTGGTCGCGTTGGGCAGGCCGAACGCTGCGAGGCTGAAGCCGAGCGGGATCAACGGCGACGCCGAGTTGCCGTAGAGGCCGAGGTTGGGGCCGACCGCGGGCACGAGCGGCGTGCTCGGCACCGTGCTCCCGAACGCGCCGCTGCCGGTGGACGTGAGGATCACATCGGTCGGCGTGAGGTCCCACGGATTGGCGCTCGAGAACTGCTCGTAGACCATGTTCGGTGTGCTGCCGCAGGAGGTCCCCACCACCGTGGTCGTGGCGACGCACGGCGACTGCACGAGCGGTGCCGCCGCCACGCCGTAGTGCACGGTGCAGTCGATGCAGCCCATGCCGAAGGCGCCGGCGGCGTCGATCGTCGCACCACCGCGGAAGGTCAGGTTGGCGCCCGCGTCGGCGACGTTCCGGGTCGTGTTCGGGCTGAACTGCATGTGCATCGGGTGGAACGGCGCCTCCCGGATCGACAGGAGGTGCTGGCCCGGCCCCAGGTCGAGCGAGTTCGTCGCGTTCGTGAGGCCGAACCGGATCGGCGATCCGGCGGGCGCTCCAGGACCGCTGAGCTGCGCCACTTCGCACCAGTGCTCCGGGCCGCTGGTCGCCGCGGTCAGCAGCGCGTGGTCGGTGAGGGTCTGGTGGCGGTACAGGACCCCGAGGCCGGAGGTCCACTGGGCGGCGATCACGTCGATGCCGCAGATGCTGACGCCGTGGACCGCCGTGACGTCGAGCGTGAAGCAACCGAGCGCGGCCGAGCCCGTTCCTCCGTTGTTGCCCGTCGTCAGCGAGAACGCGCCGCAGCCCTCGCTGCGACCGAACGCGACGTCGTCGAACTGGGCAGCACCACCGGCCAGGCCAGGCTGCAGGAACAGCAGCAACGCTCGCACGGTGACCGTGCCGGCAGGTGCGGTGGCGACGACGGTCGGCGTGTGCACCCAGGTGTCGGTCGGCATCGTGCCGTCGAGCGCGACCTGCTGCGCGTGGCTGATCACGGCCCCCGTCGCGTCGCAGAACTCGATCTTCTTCTCCGCCCAATTGGCGTTGGGTGCGCCCGCCCCGGTCAACGCATCGCCGCTCCAGTGGCGCGCATGGCAATCGAGCGCGTAGGTCTCGCCGGGCGCCGCCGCGAACACCTGGTAGGCGCCGCTGACGTTGAAGCCGCCGCTGAACATGCCGTACGCCTTGCCGACGCTGTTGCCGTTGCGCGGCACGATGCTCGGGGGCGACGCCGCTTCGGCGAAGAAGTTGCCGAACGTGTCCCAGCCGATGAGCCCGCTCTCGAAGCCGGGGTTCGTGAGCGGCAGCGTCGCGAGCGGCGGATCGGGCGTGAACCGCACGACCAGCGAGTGCGAACTGCTGCTCAGCGAGGTCGCGACACGGATCGGCAGGGTGCCCACCACGGCGATCTGCTGCTGCCACGGCGACCCCGCCGCCTGCGTCCACTCGACGGAGCTGTTGTTGCCGATGTCGATCGACGCCGTGCCGCTGCCGCTGAACGTGACGCTCAGGGTGCCGGTGCGAGTCTGCGGGCTGGACAGCTGCAGCAGGGTCGCGTGCGGACCAGCCGTCGTCGGCGACAGGCCGAACCCGGTCACGCCTTCGTTGACGGTGTAGGCGATCGTTCCGCCGGTGCCGGTGGTGTTGGCCAGCGCGAACGTGGCGTCGACCTGCACCAAGAAGGCGGTCTGGAAGTAGCTCGCGCTGAGCGCGAGTCCACTCGTCAGGTCGAAGCCGATCGGTCGCGTGTCGGTGTTGGTGACCGCGGTGACGCGCAGCTGGGTGGCGGCCGTCACGGTGGCGTTCACGGCCTGGGCGACGACGGGGGTGCTCGCCGCCGCGGCGAGCAGGAGGAAGGAGGCGAGTCGGGGGGAACTGGTCATGGCGTCGTCGGCAGGGTTCGGGATCGTTGTTCGTCCCTGCATCCGTCGTCGGCGCCGGTGGCACGACACGGTTTCCGACGAGGGACGGTTCTTGTTGGCCGCCGATGGCTGGGGAGCCGTCGAACTGTCGTTCAAGGCCGCGCCAACGGCGTGTTCGTGCCTGCACGCCGCGTCGCGTCAGGGCGCCGACGAACTGCTCGTCAGCATCGACGGCTGGCGGGACCTGCTGCGTGCGGTCGAACGGAGCGATGGGCCGCCGCTGCCCGAGGACGTGCTCGATGCCGTCGGCTGGTATCTTGTCGAGCACAGCGACCTCACCGAGGAGCAGGTGCTCATGGCCTTGTCGAAGAACCTCCACCAACCGGAAGGAATCAAGATGACCACGGGACAACGCATCCGTGCGGAGAGTCGTGAGCGCGGCCGTGCCGAGGGCCTCGCCGAAGGCCGCGCCGAGGGCCGCGCCGAGGGCCGCGCCGAGGGCCGAGCCGAGGGCCGCGCCGAGGGCCGCGCCGAGGGCCGAGCCAAGGTCTTGCTGCGCCAGCTGACGCGGCGTTTCGGTCCACTGCCGACGGCGACCGTGCAGCGCGTCGAACAGGCATCGGTGCACGAGCTCGACCAGTGGCTCGACCGCATCCTCGACGCCGCGTCGCTGGCGGACGTTCTTGCGGACTGAGGCAGGCGCGCCACCGCCCCCCCACCACGATCGGATTGCCGGCAGTGACGACTCGGGCGAGTCGCTAACCTGCGCCCCGCATGCAGCCAAAGGCCCACGTGCAAGCCGTGCGCATCGCCGGCACCGAGATCACCTTCGAGACCGGCCGGGTCGCGCGCCAGGCGCATGGCGCGGTGCTGGCGCGCTGCGGCGACAACGTCGTGCTGGCGACCGTCACCGCCGCCCAGACCGCCAAGCCCGGACAGGACTTCTTCCCCCTCACCGTCGAATACCGCGAGAAGGCGAGCGCCGCGGGCCGCATCCCCGGTGGCTACGGCCGGCGCGAGGGCCGCATCAGCGACCACGAAGTGCTGGTCAGCCGCCTGATCGACCGCACCGTGCGTTCGCTGTTCCCGGACGAGTGGAAGTGCGAGGTGCAGATCCAGGTCCAGGTGTTCAGCGCCGAACCGGCCAGCGACCTCGAGAGCCTCGCGATCCTCGCTGCGTGTGCGGCGCTGCACGTGAGCCCGGTGCCGGCGAACGGCCCATCGGGCGGCCTGCGCATCGCGCGTGTGCACGGCCAGTGGCTCGCGTTCGCCGGCAAGGCGCAGCGCGAACATGCCGACCTCGAGTTCGCGGTCGGCGTCGGTCCCGGCGGGCTCGTCATGCTCGAGGGCAAGGCGAAGGAAGCGAGCGAGGCCGACGCGCTCGCGGCGATCGCCACGGCGACCGAGTGGATCGGCCGCTGCCACAAGGCGTTCGCTGCGCTGCGCGATGCCGCCGGCGCGCCGAAGTGGACGCCACCCCCGGCCGCGGTCTTCGTCGAACTGCCGGCCGCGACGCGCGAGCTGTTGCGGCAGGCGCTGCAGATCGCGACCAAGACCGAACGACGTGCGGCGATCGCGGCCGCCGAAGCGGCGTGGCTCGCGACGATCCCTGCCGAGCAGGCGGGAGCGGCGAAGGCGGCGTTCGCGCAAGCGCTGTGGGTCGAGACGCGCGAACTGGCGCTGGCGCATGGCCGCCGCCTCGACGGTCGCACGACGACGCAGATCCGACCGATCTGGAGCGAAGTCGGCATGCTGCCGCGCGCGCACGGTTCGGCCCTGTTCACCCGCGGCGAGACGCAGGCCCTGGTCACCTGCACGCTCGGCAGCCCCGACGACGCGCTGCGCCGCGACGGGCTTGGCGCCGATGGCGAGACCGAGCGCTTCTTCCTCCACTACAACTTCCCACCGTACTCGGTCGGTGAGATCCGCGCGCTGCGCGGGCCCGGTCGGCGCGAGATCGGCCATGGTTCGCTGGCGCGGTCCGGGCTCGCGTCGACGCTGCCGGAAGCCAGCGCGTTCCCGTACACGATCCGCATCGAGTCCGAGATCACCGAGAGCAACGGCAGCTCGTCGATGGCGACGGTGTGCGGCGGCACGATGGCGATGCTGCACGCCGGCGTGCCGCTGGTCCGCCCGGTCGCCGGCATCGCCATGGGCCTGGTCAGCGACGGCAGCCGGCACGCCGTGCTCAGCGACATCCTCGGCGACGAGGACCACCTCGGCGACATGGACTTCAAGGTGGTCGGCACGGCGGCCGGCATCACCGCGATCCAGCTCGACAACAAGCTCGGCGGGCTGCCCGACGCGGTGCTGGCGCAGGCGTTCGAACAGGCACGCGCCGGGCGGCTGCACATCCTCGCCGCGATGGCGACGACGATCGCTGCACCCGCGACGCCGTCGCGGTTCGTGCCGAAGGCGATGGCGCTGGCGATCCTGCCCGACTCGATCGGCGCCCTGATCGGCGCCCGCGGCGCCAACATCAAGGCGATCACCGCGGCGACCGGGGCCCGCGTCAGCGTCGACGACAACGGCCAGGTGCTGATCTACGCGACCGACCAGGACAGCGCGTCCCGCGCACGCACGGCAGTGCAACGCGCCGCCGGCGTGCTCAAGGTCGGCCGCTGCTACCGCGGCACGGTCACCGGCGTGAAGGAGTTCGGCGCGTTCGTCCAGATCAACGCCGTGAACGAAGGGCTGGTGCCGATCGACGAACTCGACCGCACGCCGGTGCGCCATCCCGGCGACGTCGCGCGCGAGGGCGAGGAGATGATCGTCGCCGTGCTCGGCGCCGACGATCGCGGCCGGCTGCGGCTGTCGCGCAAGCAGGCACTCGGCGTCGACGAGGCGCAGATCGAATTCTGATTACGCGGCTCGCTGCGCAGGGCGCCTAGGGCATCACGCCGCGCGGCGCGTGCACGACCAGCTCGGGCAGCACGCGCGCGACGCGGCGCGCGGCCTCGAGCGGCAGCAGGCGGTAGACGTGCGTGATGCCAGGCGACGCCCGCACGATGCAGAGCTGTCCGGCGCGCACTTCCTGGGCTTCGCGCGGCGGCAGTTCGAGCCACGGCAACGAGCCGTCGGGCGCCGTGAAGTAGAACTTCACCGCCCCACCACCCGGCTTCTTGCCATCGGCGAGCAGCGCGTGCACCGCCGCCAGTTCCTCGCTCTTCTTGCGCTCACGATCGATCGCTTCCTGCTCGGCACGAATGCGCGCGCGTTCGCTCGCGCTCATCGCCGCCAGCTCCTGCTGGCGCGCGGCCGCCTCCTGCTCGATCCCCTCGCGCCCCTTGTCGGTGCGTTCGAGGCGCGCCTCATGGGCGAGGCGGCGCGCATCCTTGTCGGAGAGCAGGTTCGCCTTCTTGAACTGGTCGCGCAGGCTCATCGGCCGCGCATCCTACCGCGCCGGGTCGGGGCAGTGCGCGATCGAACCGGCGTCAGGCGCGAGGTGCTGCCGACGACGGCGGCCCCTCGTCGAAGCGCACGGCGATGCCAAAGCGCCCGTTGCCCATCGACTCGACGCGCACCAGCCGGCCCCGCACTTCGCCACGGCCGGCGACGTGCACCGTGACCGGCACCGTGCCGTCAGCGGTGAAGAACAGCCCTTGGTCCGAGATGTTCTGCCCCGAGCCGGCGATCTCGCCGGCCACGAAGCGGATCGCGACCTCGGCGTCCAACTCGCGGCGCGGCGACGAGCGCGGCACGAAGTCCGTCGGCGGTACAGGTTGGTCCATGCTTCTGCTCCGCCAATGCCATCGGCCACCTGCGCCCACCGACTGAACCTCGCCTGCCGCGGGGCTATGGTGCGACCGTGCGCGAGACCCCCTACGAACGTGAGCCCGGCTACGCCACGCGCTACCGCGAGCGGCGGTTCACGAGCGGATCGGGCGACGCCACCGACCGCCGCGAACGGCACGCCCTGCGCACGCTGCTCGCGGTGGCGCCAGCGACGCCCGGCCCGTGGCTCGATGCGCCGGCCGGCACCGGCCGCATGTCGGACGAGCTGCCGGGGCCGGTGGTCCGACTCGACCGCGATCCGGCAATGCTCGTGGCCGCGGGAGCGGCACTGCCACGCGTGTGCGCGAGCGTGCACGCAATGCCGTTCGCCGACGGCGCGTTCTTTGGCGTGCTGTGCCATCGGCTGCTCCAACACATCCCGACGGCGGACGAACGTCGGACGATCCTGCGCGAACTCGCGCGCTGCAGCCGCGGCATCGTGATCGTGTCGTTCTTCGACGCCCGCAGCTTGCAGCACGCCCGCCGCGTCGTGCGGCGGTGGACGGGCAAGAAACACAGCGGCCGTTCCGCCGTGGCGCGCAGCACCTTCCTGGCCGAGTGCCGCGCTGCCGGACTCGAGCCGGTCGCGGTTGCCGCGCTGCGCCGCTTCGTCGCCGAACAGACGTTGGTGCTCTGCCGCGTGCGGCGCTGACGGCGCTACTTCGCGAAGCGTTCGCTGGCGAACGCCTCGATCGCGGGCGCGAGCAACGGCAGCGCCAGACACCACGCCGGCCGCTCCGCCGTCAACCAGGCGACATCGCCTCTCCAGAGGCCGGCCTGCCGCCGCGCGTCGACGAACGCCATCACCGGCGGCAACGTGGTCTCGCCGACGCCGCGGCCCGCGGCGTAGCGCACGGGCAGAGATCCGTTCGCTTCGAGCATCGTGCCCGGCATCGCGCCGGCCCCGACCAGCACGACCCCCGCGAGCTGGTCGCGAAGTTCGCCGAGGCGCAGCGCAGCGATGGCGGCAGCTTCGCGTTCGGCGACGAGCAGCACCTTGCCGACGCGACCGGGCAGCAGGGCGGGCAAGGCCGCCAGCGTCTCGCGCAGACCACGCAGCCAGTCGCGGCCAACGCCCGGCGATTCGAGACACAGCAGGTGCCAGTCGCGGTCGCGCGCGAAGCCTGCGAACTCGAGCGCGAGCCACCCTGGATCCCGCGACCCGGGCGCTGCCGGGCGGCGTGCCCCGGGGTCGTAGGCGGGTGCCCCGGCGGCGACGACCACCAGCGGACGCGGGCCGGTGGCCGCGGCCGCGCGCAGCACAGCCTGGAACGGTCCACCCTCGGCCGACGGCAGCGCCAGCGGCACGTCGTCGCGACTGCCGACGACGATCGGGCGCTGCTCGTCGAGGTCCTGCAACACCCGTTCGAGGCGCGCGAGGTCGCCCACGCCATCGCTCTGGCCGGCCCATGGCTCGCCGTAGAACGCGCGAGCGACCCGGCTGGCAGATCCCTCGGCGACGGCGCGCTCGACGCGGCCAAGGGACGGCAAGGACGACGCCGCCGCGCGCAGCGCCGACTCCGCACGAGCCTGGTAGCCCCGCAGCACGTGGAACCGCCACGAGCACCGCGGATCGTGCGCGCGTGGCGCGGCCTCACCGATGCGCACGCGCATCGTCATCGTGTAGGCGCCGTCGGGCAGCTCCCCGCTCGGAACGCGCGCCAGCGGCCGGCCCATGCCGACCGACTGCTCGTCGGTCTCGTCGGTGATCTCGTGACGCCAGACTTCCTTGCCCGCAGCGTCGTGCACGACGACTTCGAACGCGAGCGGCCCGGGGAACGTCATCGCGAACGGCGCGAAGACCGACACGTTGGTGGTACGGCACTGCTCGTTCTGGCCATCCGGGTCGCACACCTCCGGCAGCACGAACGTGCCGAGCGTGGCGCGCAGCACGAACGCCGCGTCGGCCTCGACGCCGCGCAAGAACGCCAGCGCTTCGGCAACCGGCGCGAACGGCAGGCCTTGATCCGGTGCCGCGAGCAGGCCAGCGACGCGTTCGTGGGCCGCTGCGTCGCGGCCGGCGAGTTCGCGCAGCACTTCGAGGCGACGGCTCTCGAGGTGCAGGAACCCCCAGCGTTCGCGGTAGATCGGCCCCTGTGCCGGCAGCAGCGACGGCGCGATCGCGCCGAGCATCAGCGCGGCGCTTGCAGCGAGTAGTTTTTCTCGATCCATGCAGAGAATGCGCCGTCGAACGACAGCGGCGTGAGACCGTACACCTTCGGCAGCGCGTCCCGCGCTTCCTGCCCACCCTTCACCAGCCGCAGGAAGTCGCGCAGCTTGCCGCCGCCATGCGCCTGCAGCAGGAAGTCGACGAACGCGAACGCGAAGGCGTGTTCGAGGTAGACGAGCTGGTCGGTGGCCTTGGCGGCAATCGTCGCGAATGCCACGGCCTTGCCCTCGTCGATCGCCTTGCGCACGACCGGGCGCCAGCGGCCGCCGCGGAACGTCGCCGGCGACTGCAGCAGGATCTCCTCGAAGCAGAAGTTCGTGCACTTGCCGGTGATCGCGTCCTCGAACCAGTGCGCGATGCCCTCGTCGAGCCAGCCGTGACGGCGGCCGAGGAACATGGCCGGCTGCATCTGGCTCAGCAGCAAGTGCGTGACGTTGTGCACGAGGTTGCGGTGCACGGCCTCGTCGTCGGGCATCGACCGCTTGTCGTTCCACATGCTGTAGACGTACTCGGGGCCCATCAGCTTGAGCCCGACCGAGTTCGCCGTGCCGAGCCCGGTCAGCCGCGGCCCGAGGATCCCGTGGTCGGCCGCGTCCTCGCTCATCACCACCAGCATGCCGTTCGGCAGGTCCGCATCGCTGAGCTCCAGCGTCTTCGCGAACAACGCGCGCAACGCTTCGAGCCGTTCGCCGAACACGTGCATGCGCGCATGCGTGTCGAGCTTCTCGGTGCCCACCGTCGCCGGCTTCAACGCGAACGCGAGCTCGAAGTGCGCCGAGTGGAAGTGCAGGAACGGCTCGCGCGCCGCCACCGCGTCGATGGTCTTCTTGCGCGCCGCGAGCCAATCACGGCCGAGCTGCTGCCGGCGTTCGAGTTCGGTCGTGATCGCACCGCCGTCGCACTGCGGACAATCGACGCGCAACGCCCCACTGCAGGCCTTGCACTCGACGGCGACGCTGCAGTGCAGGCAGCCGGCGGCTTCCTGCTCGCGCGCGAGCAGCCGGCCGTGGCGAGCGCAGGGCAGAGCACCAGCGGTCAGGCACTTCCGGCACGTCGCCGGCGACTGCGACTGCCCGGGCACGGTCGCAGCCAGCAGCAGAGCCAGGCACAGGGACGACGCACGCATCGCGCGAGACGGTAGCGCTGCGGGCCGGACCGGGTAACGGGTCAGGGCAGCTGCAGGGCCTTGTGCACCTGCGGCAGCACGCGCACGTCGAACTTCGCCCGCTGGCAGGCGGCGAGGAACCGCTGCAGGTCGTCGGCGCGCAGCGGCGCCTTGACCGCGTGGAACGGCGTCACCGGTTGCAGCACCAGCAGGATCTTCTCGCGCAGCGGCTGCAGTTCGTGCAGCGCCGTGTCGAGGCTGCTGTCGGTGACCGCGGGCGTCAGCACGATCTTCACGTCGACCGACGCCCCGCGACGAACCGCGATCTCGCAGCACCGGCGGTGCAGCGCGCCGTAGTGGGCACCAGGCGCCAACGCCAGCTCCGCCTTGATCGGCGCCCCGAGCGTCTCCGGCAGTTTCCAGTCAGCGCTCAGGTGGTCGACCTGCTCGATGCACTGCTGCAGCGCCTCGGGCGAGATCGCCGCGGTCTCGAGGTGCACGCGCATGCCCTTGCCGCGCACCGCTCGGCCGAACTCGCGCACGAACTCGGGGAACACCAGCGGCTCCCCGCCGGTGACGCTGACCACGCGCGTGGCCCCGGCGTCGGCGGCGGCGACGACCTGGCGCACGAGTTCGGCGGCGCGATCGGCGGCGACGGGGTTGGGTTCGTGCAGCGTGCGCACGGCGGTGCGCACCGGCACGCGCGGCGGTGCCTCGTAGCTGTGCGGCGTGTCGCAGTAGAGGCAGCGCAGCGGACAGGTCGCGACGCGCAGGAACGCCATCGGCACGCCGACGAACCGTCCCTCGCCTTGCACCGAGTGGAACACCTCGATGAGCGGCGCCTTCGGCGACGATCCGCCGCCGCCGCGCTCGGACTGCCGGTCGCGCAGGTCCTGCAGCGCCTTGCCGAGGTTCATGGCGCGCGTCTAGGTGTAGCGGCGCGCGAGATCGTTGAGCACGCCGATGCCGGCCGCGAGCGTGTCGTCGTCGACGCCGTAGGACAACCGGAAGTGCGTGTCGCGAACCGAGAACGCCTTGCCGGGAACGATCAGCAGCTTGTGTTGCAGCGCCTGCTGCAAGAACGGCTCCGGCTCCGCCCCGGGCGGCAGCTCGGGGAACGCGTAGAACGCGCCTTCGGGCGGCGCGAGCCGGTAGATCGGATGCAGGTTCTGCACGATGTAGTCGCGCTTGCCGCGGTACTGCTCGCGGTACGGCGACAGGTCGATCTGCGGCATCGCCGCGAGCAACGCGTACTGGAACGGTGCTGGCGCACAGACGAACGAGAACTGCTGCAGCGTCTTCATCGCGTCGAGCACCGACGCAGGGCCCATCGCGTAGCCCATGCGCCAGCCCGGGATGCCGTAGGTCTTGCTGAAGCCGCCGAGTTGGATGCAGCGGTCGGCGAAACCCACCGGCGAGACGAAGTCGCCGCCGTAGCAGAACAGGTCGTAGATCTCGTCGCTGACGACCCACGCGCCCGCGCGATTCGCGACGCGGCAGATGCCTTCGATCTCGCCACGCGTCATCACCGCGCCGGTCGGGTTGCTCGGCGAGTTGACGAGCACGATCTTGGTGCGCGGCGTGATCAGCCGTTCCATGGCCGCCGCGTCGACGGCGAACCGGCCGCCCGACGCGCGCGGGTAGGTGTCGTAGTAGACGACCTTCGCGCCGCAGAGCGTCGCGAGGTGGCGGTACATCACGAAGCCCGGATCGGGCAGTAGGATCTCGTCGCCCGGATCGAGCAGGCACAGGAACGTCAGCACCAACCCGCCGGAAACACCGGTGGTCAGCAGGCAGGTCTCGGGGTGCCGGCCGTGGCGCCGCTCGGCCTCGGCGAGCATCGCCGCATTCAACTCGGGCAGTCCCTGCGTGACCGTGTAGCGGTTCTTGCCGCCGCGGATCGCCGCACACGCCGCTTCGATCAACGCCGCCGGCGGGTCGTAGTGCGGTTGCCCGATCGACAGGTTGATCGGGTCCTCCATCGTCGCCATCAACTCGAAGATGCGACGAATCCCGCTCGGCTCGATGCCGCGCACGCGGGCTGCAAGAGCAGGATCAGCGGCCATCCACGGCGCAGGCAGGTCGGACTACTTCTTGGCAGGCGCGGCCTTCGCGGCAGGCGCGGCAGGCGCGGCACCGCCGGCAGCCGGCTTGGCCTCACCAGCATCGGCCTTCTTCTTCGCCTTGGCCTTGAACGACGTGCGGACCTTCGGCAACCCCTCGACGCGCTGGCCGGCGGCCCACTTGCCGGCCTTCTTCAGGGCCGCGAGGCGCTCGATGCGCGTCCAGACGTTGCGCTGGCCGCCGCCGGACGTGGAAGTCTTCAGACTGCTGTGGATCGACATGACGGGATCGTGCGGACGAAAAGGGCGGAGGAGTCTACTGGACTGCCATCGCCCGTGGCCACACTGCTTCCGACTTTCGCACGCTGCAGAAGCTGGCGCAGGGAACGTCCTCGGGCAGGCCGAGCAGGCGGTCGCGCGTCGCCGCAAACTCGGCGTCGCCATCGTAGTAGACCGCAACCGTCCACGCGCTCCCGCCGGCGATCGGCGCCAGGTAGGGGCGCGCCTTGGCCAGGCCCTTGCCCTGCAGCCAACTCGCCAGCGCCTTCGCGTGCGCCTTGTCATCGGTCGAGTCGCCATCGTAGATGCTGACGATGAACGCGTTGCTGGCCAGCTTCTCGGCCTCCGGTTCGCCGAGGAACCCCGGCTCGACCCGCGCCTTCGTCGCCAGTTCGTTCGGCGCCTGTGCGCCGAAGTGATCGCCGGCGAGCCAGCCGCAGGCGAACGCCCCGAGCACGCCGATGGCCGCGATCCAGCCCGAGACCACGACCTTGTGCGGGCGCTCGTCGCGCCACGTCGAACGGCCGAACACCGACTGCCAGAGCCCACGCGCAACGGACCACGCGCCGCCGTTCTTCCGCGCGCGCCCGCGCGAACCCAGCAGCATCGCCATGTCGCTTGACTTGCGTACCACAGACACCCCCAACGGAAACGAAGAAGCCGCGCGGTGACGCGCAGCATGACCGGAGCAGAACCGAGAACGCCACCGCAGTGCGGTGGCCGACCGCAGGCACGACCGACCAAGCCGTGCCCGCGCGAACGTAGCGAGGCGGGCCGAGCCGCGCAACGAACGCGCATCAACCGTTCGCGAGCCGCTGCAGTGCCTGCAAGGCCTGCGGTTTCGCATCGGGCTCCGGCTGCGCCAGGTAGTCGGCGGCGAGCGCGCGGGCGGCATCGACGCGGCCGGCGCGCTGGAGCGTCGTCGCCAGCAGCAGCACCTGCCGGCTCTTCTCGAGGCGGTGCCGTTCTTGCCAGGCAATCGCCTGCCGGCACAGCCGCTCGATCTCGGCCAGGTCGGCACCCGGCGTGTCGTGCAGCGCCATCGCCAACAGCCAGGCAGCCCAGTGCTGGGCCGGATCGAGCTGCAGGCAGCGACGGAACGCGGCAGCCGCTGCCGCGCGGTCGCCGGCCGCGAGCTTCTCGAGCCCTTCGGCTTCGCGCTTCTTCCAGACGCGCTGCAGCTGCCGCCCCATCTCGACGGTGTCGTAGCCCTCCGGTGCGACGTCGAGGCAACGTCGGAACGCATCCGCCATCCCGTCGTCGTCGGCACGCAGCAGGCGATCGAAGCCAAAGCGCGCCAACGCATCGGTGTAGAGTTGCCGCGCCTCGTCGTAGTCGGGCATCTGGCGGAACGCCCGCTCGAGGTGGTCGACGGCCGTAGCGAGGCGGCGCTCGTCCGAGGCGAGGCGACCGAGCACGAGGTGCGCCTTGGCCTCGGCCGGGTTGTAGGCGAGTGCCTTGTCGACGAGCCGGCGCGCTTCCGCACCATCGGGGGGCGAGGCCGACAGCTTCGCGTAGGCCCGCCCGACCAGCACGTTCGACAGCACCTTCGCGGTGGCGGCGTCCTGCGGGTACACGCGCATGTACGCCTCCAGGTGCTGCTCCGCGTCGTCGAGCCGGCCCTGGCCGATGAGGGCAAGCGCCAGTTCCTGACGCAGCGCCGGATCCGGGCGAACGCGCAGGCCCGCGCGGGCCTTCTCCTCGGCAGCGCTCCAGGTCTCGCGCTCGCGCAGCAGCCGTGCCGCACCGAGCCACGCCTGCACGCACTGCGGATCCGCCGCTGCCGCGGCGTTGTACCACCGCAGCGCCGGCAACACCTGGCCACTGGCCCGCGCCCATTCGGCGCGGGCGCAGAGCAGGCCGGCATGGTCGGCATGGGTCGCGAGCGCGGCCGCGAGCGTGCGCTCCGCCGCCAGCACGCGCGGATCGTCGGCGGCGAGCAGCGGCAACTTGCCGGCCTTGGCGAGCGCCACCAGTTCGTCGCGGCACGCGGCGAGGTCGCGCAGCACGCCGAACGCCACGACGTCGGGGTGGTCGGGCGCCAACGCCTTCGCGGCGTCGTGGCAGCCGTTCGCGCCGACCTCGTCTCCCGCCAGCGAGAGCGGATCGAAGGCGGCAAGCTGCGCACCCAGCAACAGCGCCGTGGCCCGCGCCACCCGTTGGTCGCTTCGTTCGCGCGCGAGCTGCGCCTCGGCCGCCGCGATCGCCGAACGCGCGTGCTGCGCCGCCCGCGGATAGTCCGCGGCGCTGGCCGCGAGGTGCATCAGCACTTCGTGGGCGCGGCGTCCGTGCTCGGGAATGCGCGCGACCTTCGCCGCCAGTTCGAGGTGGCGCTGCAATTCGTCGGCGGGCGTGGGCCGGCCCGACCACGCCTGCACCAGGTTCAAGTGCGCGACCGCGTTGTCGGGATCGGCACGCAGGCTCGAACGCCACAGCGTGTCGCTGTCGGCGAAATCGTGCGCACGCCCGCCGGCCAGCCACGCGAGCACCACCACCGGCACGCCGACCGCGTAGCGCCACGCCCCGGGCAGCCGCGCGAACGGCAGCGCGAACGCCAGCGCCAGGAACGGCAGCGCCAGGTACAGGTAGCGGTCGGCCGCTGCGATCGACGACGCCGGGAACGCCGTGTTGAACGGCAGCAGCGCGATCCCGAAGCCCAGCAGGCCCACGCCGGCGAGTCGCCACGCGGCACGCCGCCAGGCGATGGCCGCGGCGACGAGCAGGACGGCGATCGCGACGCTGCCGGGCAGCGGTTCCGCCCGGAACCGTTCGAGCGTCGCGACCTCCGGGTAGAGCACGTTGAGCTGCGTCGGCCAGACCGCGGTCGCGACGTAGTGCGAAAAGACGCCAGGCACCTGGTGCAGCCGTTCGCCGAGAGAACCGTCCGCCAGCGTGCCTTCCGCGGCCGCGATGATCTGGTGGTGCCACGCGATCGGCGCCACGACGAGCGCAACGACCACCACGCCCCACCAGCGACCGCGTTGCCCGCGCGTCGCAGCGACGACCAGCGCTGCCAGCAGCGGCAACACCACCGCCGTCGCCTTCGAGTACATCGCGAGCGCGGCGCAGAGCGCGGCGGCGGCGAGCATCGCGGGACGTGGCCGGGCTGCGTGCCGAACCACGGCGAGCAGCGCCAGCAGCGTGAAGAGCCCGGACAACACGTCCTTGCGGCCGCTGACCCAGGCCACGGATTCGGCGAGGGCCGGGTGCACGACGAACAACGCCCCAGCCGCCGCGGCGACGAGCCCCGACGCGCCGATCGCGCGCAGCAGCCGCACGAGCGCGAAGCCCGCCAGTCCGTGCAGCAGCAACGCGTGCAGGTGCGGCCGCAACGGCGAGCCGCCCGCGATCCACCAGTCGAACCACAACGACAGGTGCGCGACCGGCAGCCAGGCGTTGGCGATGCGGCGGCTTGGATCGAGCACCGCGCCCAGGCCCTCGCGGAACTCGGGGTTGTCGGGACCGAAGAAGAAGTTGTCGTCGAAGTTGAGGAACGACGCGCCGAGGGCCGCCGGCAGATAGACGACGACCGCGAGCAGCAGGCAGACCGCGAGGTCCCGCCACGGCGAGGCGCGTTCGTCGGCGGACGGCAGCGAAGCGGCGCGGGTCGGATCCAGCATGCGGCGCGCAGAGCCTACACCAGACCCGGCTCCGCCTTGCGCGCGACGCCACGGCGGGCAACGCTGCGCGGCCGTGTTCGCCGCCCGCCACCTCGCCCCCGCCGACAGAACGATGGCGCGACCGCTGCGCGCACGCGGCCGGCTCGTGCACGCGCTGCACCGACGCGGCGCCGACCTCGGCTTCGCCGTCGAACTCGATCGCTCGCCGCCTGGCGCCGACGAGGCCACGCGCCGCTGGCGCGCCGGCGAGCCGGTGTTCCTGCCGGGGGTGCTCGGCGACGCGCCGGCCCGGCACGATCGGGCGATCCGCTCGTGCCTGGCGATGTTCGACCGGCTGCGCGCCGGCGGCCGCTTCGTCGACGAACTCGAACGACGGCTGCACGCCGATCCCGACCTGCAGTACGCCGGCAGCACCGTCGATCGCGACGATCCACGCGAAGTCGAGCGGGTGTTCGTCGACGCCCACCCCGCGGGCGAACCGCCCGCGGTCGACCTGTGGGCGAAGCTGGCGTGGATCGCGAACGACGCGAGCGATCGTTCGCTGCGGATCCGTTTCTCCGCCGGCCGCGAGCAGATCGAGGAGTGGATGGCCGCGAGCGACCACACCGCCGGCTGGGTCGACCAGTTCGCGGCGCGCGCGTTCCCCGAGTGCGCGGCAGTCCTGCAGTGCGCGGCCCTGCGCGCGCACCTCGACCGCATGCTGGCCCGCCCGCACCGGTTGTCGGAACGCATCCTCTACAACAACGCCCCCGGCGGCGGCGCGGTGTTCCACCACGACGCCGAACCCGGCCAGCTCGGCGTCTGCTTCTCGCAGCTGCAAGGCAGCACGGCGTGGCTGTCACTCGGCAAGCGGCGGCTCGCGGCACTGCTGGTGCGCGTCGGCTTCGCGCGCACGCACCATCACGCCATGGCGGCGCTCGATGGGCCCGAGGACGAACGCCTCTGGCGCCTGCTCAACCGCGATGCGGCGTTCACCGCGCAGATCGCCGCACACGGCGGTCTGTTCGTTCTGCACGCCGGCGACTGCATCCTGCTGCCCTCGCACGGCATCGACGACGTGGCCTGGCACAGCGTGTTGGCGCTGGGCCGCCGGCCGAGCCTCGCCCACAGCTACGGACTGTTCCCGCGCGCGGTGGACTACCCGGTGGCCGCGGATCCGGCGCGCCGCTAGAACGGCCGCGTGGCGGTCGACCGGCGCACCCTGCTGCAGCACCTCGAACGGCTGGCCGCGACGTACGGCGAGGATCTCGTGCTGCCACCGGGCACGGCGCGCGCCCGCCCGCCCGCACCGACGACGCCCCCGCCACCGGCCCCGGCGACTCCC
>CALFZH010000018.1:0-6177 GCA_937952215.1 uncultured bacterium | reverse complement strand
ACCATGAGCAGCAGCACGAACGGCAGGGGACGTGGGGGCCTCATGGGCGGGTTCGGCGCACGCGGCGTCGGGATGGGGGCGGGGCGGCGAGGCCGGCAGCGGCGAACGCAACGAGTTGCTCGGCGAGCGGGCCTGGTTCGTCGACGCGACAGACGCCGTCGGTCACGTGGGCGAGGGTCTCGGCGTGTTGCAGCACGTGCGCCATCGCCCCGGCGACGAAGTGCAGCCGCCACCAGGCAGTCGCCTCGTCGAGGCCGGGCAAGGACCGCCGAAGTGCGCGTGCGAAGCGCTGCCCGAGGTCGCGGAACTGCCGCGCCAGGAAGGTGCGCAGGAACGGCGGCTGCTCGCCGAGCAGGCGACCGAACAGGCCGCAGAAGCGGGCGTCGGGCGGTGGCGGCGCCCCGCGGCCGGCGTCGCCGATGCCGAACACCGGCTCGAGGAACGCGCGCACGACGGCGGTGGTCGTCGGCCGCGCGGCGAGCGCGTCGAGGCGCCGTCGGCGTTCGGCGTTGATCGGGGCGATGCGCCGCGCCAACACCGCCATCGCCAGTTCTTCCTTGCCGCCGAAGTGGTAGCCGACGGCGGCGAGGTTGACGCCGGCCGCGGCGGTCAGCGCGCGCATCGTCGTCGCCTGGAAACCGGTCGCCGCGAACAGCCGCTCGGCGGCGTCGAGGATCGTGGTCTTGGTGTCGGCGGCCGGCATGCGGCGCGGCAGGCTACCGTCGCGCGGTCGCGAGTCAAACGGCCGTTTGAGACGAGCGTTCGCGGTCGAGTTCCGCGCGCAGGCACTGCGCCAGCCAGGCGTACTGGGCGTCGCTGTTGTAGGCCTGCGGTGACACGCGCAGCAGGCGCAGCGCCGGGGCAGGCCAGCGCATCACCGGCACTTCGATGTGGTGGTCCCGGCGCAGGGCGACCTGCAGCGGGTCCAGCCCCAGCGGCGGCACCGGTGCTGCCCTGGTCGCCGGCAGCGGCACCGACGCGAGCGAGCCGAGCATCGATGCCGGCGCGGGCGGCGTGGTGCTGGCCGCCGCGCACAGCCGTTCGCGGGCGCGCAGGGCGAGTTCGTGGTTGTGCTGCTGCAGGGCCGGGATGCCGCCGGGCAGCAGGCCGCCGAGGAACTGCAGGGCCGCCGGCACGCACAGGAATGGCGTGAAGTCGTCGGTGCCGGTGAAGTCGAACTCGAGGCGGAACCGCGAACGGTCCCGCCTCGGCGAGGTGGCGCCGTGGCTGATCGCCAGCGGCCGGATCCCGGCCTGGCGATCGCGTCGCACGTGCAGCAGCGCGCTGCCCTTCGGCGTGCACAGCCACTTGTGGCAGTTGCCGGTGTAGTACGCAGCGCCGAGCTCGTCGAGCGCGAGCGGCACCATGCCGGGCGCATGCGCGCCGTCGACCAGCGTGTCGACGCCGCGCTCGCGCAGCGCGTGCACGAGTTCGCGCACCGGCAGCACCAGTCCGGTCGGACTCGTCACGTGGTCGACGAGCAGCAACTTCGTGCGCGGCGTCACGCCCGCGAGCACCGCATCGACGATCGCGCGCGGCCCGGCGGCCGGGAACGGCAGCGGCGCCACGACCACGCGCGCTCCCGCGCGTCCGGCGACGAAGTCGAGCGCGTTGCGGCAGGCGGCGTATTCGTGGTCGGTCACCAGCAGTTCATCGCCCGGCGCGAACGCCAGCGAACGCAACACGGTGTTGACGCCCGCGGTGGCGTTCGGCACGAACGCGAGGTCGTCGGCGTTGCAGCCGACGAACGCCGCGAGTTCGCCCCGCGCCACGTCGAGCAGGCCTTCGAGGTCGCGATGCACGAACTGCACGGGGCCGCGTTCCATCCGCGCGCGCAGCTCCTGCTGGTGCTGCAGCACGACGCGTGGACAGGCGCCGAAGCTGCCGTGGTTGAGGAAAACGACCCCGGGATCGAGGTCCCAGTGGTGGGCCAGGGCGGACGGAGCGGGCAGCGACATCGCCGCGACTTGTATCCCCCGACGCCGTCGTGGCGCGCGCGATTCAGCGCGTGGGGCCGCGCGCCGCCGTCGTCACTCGACGACGACCGCGACGCGGACCACGGGCGCCGCGAGCTTGTTGGCCGGCGGCACGCCTTCCTGCAGGTGGAAGAACGGCTGCGCCGTGATCGGGCCCAGCGCGCGCAGCTGCTGGGCGGCGAGCGCTTCGCGCAGCAGGCGTTCGCCCGCGGCGACCCGTTCGTCGAGCGTCCCGGCCGCCGGATAGACGACGAGCTGCCGGCCACCGGCCACGTCGCGCACGGTCCAGCCCGCGGGCGGCGCGAACGCAGGGCCGTCCGCGCGTTGCCGGAACGGCGCCGCCAGCCAACGACCACGCTCGTCGTGCCAGAGCACCGGGAAGCCGGCGATCGACTGCTCCTGGCGCACCAACTCGTCGTGCAGCGGTCGGTAGGCGGTCGCGCGCGCGGGCCAGTCGCCGGGATCGGCGACGACGGCGTGGCGCAGCGGCTGCAGCGTGACCAACTGCGGCGTGGGCGAACGCTTCTCGCCCGAGCCGCCCGGCTGCAAGCGCATGCCACCAGGCGCCGGCGACGCCTTGCGGTCGGGAGCGTCCGCGGCGCCGCGTGGCGCAAAGAAGTCGGCGTCCCAGGCGACGTTCGCCTGCTCGAGCACCACGCGGCAGCGACCGAGGCGTGGGTGGGTGAGCACGCGCGCGACGTGGCTCGTGGGCGTGCTCACGTACTCGTCGATCGTGATCGTGACGTCGCCGAACCGCAGGGCCGCTGGCAGCAACGAGCCGGCGCGCAGGTCGATCCCGACCTCGCCGCTGTCGGCCGCGAGCGCGAACGTGGCCTTGCCGAGCCGGCGGCATCCGCTCGCGCGGTGCAGCGGGCCGAACGCCGCCGCGTCGAGCAGGTCGCGCAGGTCGCGCACGCGGCCCTGCTCGTCCGCGTTCACGGCGGCATCGCCATCGAAGTGTGCGACGGCGCCATCCCGCAGCAGGTAGCGGCCGGTCGCCGACTGCACGCGCAGCTTGCCGGGCAGCTCGGCGAACAGCTGCGTCTCCGTGCCGTCGGGGCCGGTGACGGTGGCGACCAGCCGGTCCATGCGGTTGCGCAGTGGCCGGTGGCATTCGTCGAGCACCGCACCGACGAGGTCCTGCTCGCGGATCGCCTCGGTGTCGACGCTGCGCGGGCGACGTTCCTGCGGCGCGTTGCCGTCGCCGGCATCGGGCGCCCCTTCGCTGCTGCACGCGGCAACGGCCGCGATCCCGCCCAGCAGGAGCGCTCTCAGCCGCGCGTGAACGTCTTGCGCCACGCCAGCACGTCGTAGCCGTGGTCGGCGCCACCGGCAAGCGCCGCCAGCGCCTTGCGGGCGTGCAGCCGCACGTTCTGCACCGTCTCGTGCGGTCCGAGCGCGTCGACCAGGGCCGGCCATTGCTCCTGCGCGTTCATGCGCCCGAGGGCCAACGCCGCCGCCATGCGCACGCGCGGCGTCGCGTCCTTCAGGAACGGCGCGGCCAGCGCACCGTCCTTGCTGTCGCGCGCGAAGCCGAGACCGCGCAACGCACTGACCACCACGCCGGCCGGCATCGACGCGGCGTCGTTGAGTGTGCGGCGCCAGATCCCGGCGAGCGCGTCGCTCGGCGGGCTCGCCGTCTGCACGCGGTAGAGCGCCCACGCCGCCTGGACGCGCCCTTCCTCGGAGTGTTTGCCGTTGCGGAAGATCGTCTCGAACACGCCCGGCGGCGTCGCCGGCGCCCGCAGCACCGCGAGCCCGAGCACCGCGCAGTCGACGACCTTGGGATCGCCGAGCTGCGCGCCTTGCAGGATCGTCGGCATCACTTCGTGCCGGCCCGAGAACCCGAGTGCTGCGAGCGCGAGACCCTGATCCGACGGGTTCTCGGTGTTGGTCGCGAGATCGCGCAGCCGCTCGAACGTCTCGCCGGGGCGGACGGGCTCGCTCTTCCGTTTGACGAGCATCGGTCCGAGGTCCAGCACCATCTCGTGGATCGCCTTGTAGAGCCGCTCGGCCTGCGCGTCGGCGCGCGCTTCACCCTGGTTCGAGAGCGCCGCCGCATAGCTGTCGATCGCCTGGTCGAGCCGCACCAGCACCGTGCGGAAGTCGCGGCGCTTCTGGTCCTCGAGCTTCAACTGGCGTTCGCGGTCGGCCTCCTCGACCGCGGGCTCACGGCGGATCTCGGGGGCCGAACCGCAGGCGGCGAGCAGGACGAGACAGACGGCGGGGAGACGCATGTTCGGCGGCCTTGGAGGGGGTTGTGGCCGTGATCTTCCCGGCCGGCGCCGCTGGCGCAATGCGCCGGTGGAGCCGGGCGGTGGCATGCGCCCTCCAGGCAACACAGGTTGAGCGCGGCGGCGTGGTTCCGTAGGGTGACCGGATGCGGATCCTCGGCATGGCCGATGTGCCGGCGTTCACGCTCACCTACCGCAGCGCTGCGCACACGCAGGGCACGGTCGACGTGTCGCTGCCGGTGCACCGGCTCCACGTCGACGCCTTGCCGCCGGGGCTCGCCGGGCTGCTGGTGACTTCGGACCTGCAGGGTTGGGCGAACGGCAGCCAGGGCAAGGTGCTGCTCGGCATCGCGCTCGCCGAGGCGCTCGGCCGCTACCGCGCCGAGCATGGCATCGACCGGGCGCGGGTCGGCGTGCTGCTGGCGGGGGACCTGTTCGCGATCGACGACCTGTCGCAGCGCGGCGGTCTCGGCGACGTGCGCGACGTTTGGCGCACGTTCGCGAAGCACGCCGCGTTCGCCGTGGGCGTGGCCGGCAACCACGACGCGTTTGGCAACAGTGCCGCCGACCTCGCCGCGTTCGCCGACGAGCCGGGCATCGCCCTGCTCGACACCGAGCCGCCGCTGCGGCCGGCATGCGAGTTCGCCGGGCTGCGCGTCGCCGGCGTGTCGGGCATCGCCGGCAACCCGAGCCGGCCGTGGCGCCGGCACGCGGACGCCTACGTCAGCGCGGTTGCCGACGCGATCGCGACCGGGCCCGACGTGCTGCTGCTGCACCAGAACCCGGCGCTGCCAGGCGTTCGCCGCGACGAGCTCACGCGGCTGACGCAACTGCTCGCCGCGGCCGCCACCGGACTCGTGGTGTTCGGCCACGCGTTCTGCCCCGAGCCGATCGTCACGCTTGGCCGCTGCCAGCTGCTGGCGACCGAGGGGCGCGCGTTCTGGCTCGAACGGGCGCCGGGCGGCGGATAGTCGTGCGCCGATGACCGCCTTCCCGCCGCCGGTGCACCGCGTGCGCGTTCGCTACTGCGAGACGGATCGCATGGCCGTGGCCCACCACGGCAGCTACGTGGCGTGGTTCGAGGAGGCGCGCACCGAGTGGATGCGGGCACGCGGCAAGACCTACCGGCAGATGGAGGACGAAGGCAACCTGCTGCAGGTGGTCGAGTTCGTCTGCCGCTACCACAAGCCGGTCGACTACGACGAAGTGATCGCGATCGCGGTGCGCGTGGCGGAGGGCGGGCGCGTGGCGGTCGTGCTCGAGTACGAGTGCCGGCGTGAGTCGGACGGGGCGGTGTGCGCGACGGGGAGCACGAAGCTCGCGTGCGTCGGGCGCGACGGCAAGCTCAAGCGGCTGCCGGCGGAACTGGCTCCGGAGACGTGATGGGTGCGCGGCGTGCCCCGCGGCGTTGGTCGGTCTACGTCCTGCGCACGCGTACGGGTTCGCTCTACACCGGCATCGCGCTCGACGTGATGGCGCGGCTCGCGGCGCATGCCGCGGGGACCGGCGCCAAGGCGCTGCGCGGGCGTGGGCCGCTGCAGTTGGCGTTCGTAGTGGTCGTCGGCACGCGCGGCGCAGCGCAACGGCTCGAAGCGCGGATCAAGCGGCTGGCGAAGGCCGAGAAGGAACGGCTCGTCGTCGACGGCCAGCACGCTTTGCCGCGGCACGGGTGGGTTCATGATTCCAGCCTTTTCAGGTGTGTCTGCACGGCAGCCACGGTGGCGTCGAAGACAGCGTTGAAGCGGGCGTGGTCGTTTCCGACTGCGTCGAAATCGGTCTGGGTCGGCAATTCCATGGCCGCGCACAGTTCGCCCAGCTGCAGCGCGCCCACGGCCAGCGAAGCGGACTTCAGCTTGTGCACCAGCGCGCCCACCTGGCGCGGGTCGCCCAGGTCGTAGGCGCGGCGCAGCAGGCCCGCCTGCTCCTGTGCCGAGGCGAGGTAGTCGCGCAGCATCTCTCGCACCACG
>CALFZH010000017.1:0-29384 GCA_937952215.1 uncultured bacterium | reverse complement strand
GCGAGCGGCTCGGCCGGCAGCGTGATCACGATCGAACGCGACGGCGTCGTCGGCAGCCCGGGCAACAACTTCTGGCCGGACGTCGGCGGCGACCCCTACTTCGGCCCTGGCCGATACACGGTGGTGTGGCGGAAGGAGTACCTGTTCGCGGACTCGATCGTGATGAAGCAAGTCTCGCCGAGCGGCAGCCTCGCCACG
This sequence comes from uncultured bacterium, assembly GCA_937952215.1. GTDB lineage: Bacteria > Planctomycetota > UBA1135 > UBA1135 > UBA2386 > UBA2386. Next base: position 29,186 of record CALFZH010000017.1, on the reverse strand, counting down.
ACGAATCCCTTGACGGTCGATGCGAACTCGGAAGCGGAGGCGAAGCCGTCGATCAGCAAGTCCTGCGGCTCGGTCCAAGGGACGCAGAACTGGCTGATCGCCTGGCAGCGGCGGTGGCTAAATGCGCCGAACGACCAGGAGGTCTGGGGCCGCTACGTCAGCTGGAACGGCGCGCTGCAGGGCGCGGCTTCCTTCCCCATCGCCATCACGGTGGCCGAGGAAACGGCGCCGGCCCCGTGCTCCCCGATCGACATCAACGGTCAGCGCCTCTGGCCGGTCGTCTACGAGGTCGCCAGCACGGCCGGCGCACCCCGCGACCTGATCGTCAAGCTCTTCTCCGGCAGCAACTCGCTGGTCGCGCAAGGCACGATCGGCAGCGGCATCCCCGGCGCCGACGACTGGGATCCCGAGATCGACTCGGATGGCACGCGCTTCACGGTGACCTACTCGATCAACCAGGACATCGAGGTCGCGACCTACGCGATGCTCCCGAGCAACACGTTGCGCGAGGAGGCGCGCAGCGGCATCAACCAGGTCGGCCTGAACGACTGCGGCCAGACCAACATCGTCGCCGAGTACAGCGGCGGCGGGCTGATGACGCCGCGCTACTACGTTTCGTTCACGGACGTCACGACGAACTCGTTCCACCTCGCCTTGTGGGGCGGCTTCACCGGCGGCGCGACCATGTTCTCGATGCGCGACAGCTACTGCTTCAACGACCTGCCGATCACGGCCTCGGGGTCGTCGGCGATCGGGCAGACGGTCAACATCCAGGTGCTCGGCGGCAGCCCGCTCGCGGCGATGGCGTTTGGCCTACCCGTGTCGCTCTCGCTGTTCCCGGGCTGCAACTGCCTGCAAGGCACCGACATGACGGCAATCGTCGGCTCGACCCTGAACTGGACGGTGCCGAACAAGCCGATCTACGTCGGCATCGACCTCGCGGTGCAAGGCTTCGCGATCACCGGCACCGAGTGCTTCAACCAGTTCGACATCAGCGACATCGTCGACTTCCGCATCCGCTGAGGGTGCGCCACGGGTCGTGCTGCGGAACTACGGCTTCTGCAGCACGACCCACGCCTTGGTCGGATCGTCGTTGTCGGTGACCGAGCGCACGAGCCACGGATCGAGCGCGGCCCACCGATCGACGTCGGCGCGCGTGATGTCGACGCCGTTCCAGGTGTCGGCGCGCGCGCCCTGGCCGGTCCAGGGCTTCTGCTTGACCAGGAACTTGAACAGCCCGCGAGGCCGCAGCACGCGGAAGGTGTCGCGCACGTAGTCGGTGACGACCTTCAGGTCCGGGATGTGCTGGAAGACCTGGAAGCTCAGCACCAGGTCGAAGTGCGCCGACGGCAGGCCAGCGAGCGTGCGGCCATCGCCCTGGTGCACGGTGACGTTCGGGAAGCGGCGCAGGTACTCGCGCGCCTGCGCGACCATGCTCGGGGCGATGTCGATGCCGTGGACGTCGGCGAACATCACGCTGAAGAACTGCAGCATGCGGCCGATGCCGCAGCCGATCTCGAGGAAGCGCATGTCGTGGCGCAGTTCCTTGTGCAGAAGGCCGATCGTCTCGAACGCATCGCGGCAACCGGACAACGCGAAGTCGAAACCCTCGTACTCCCGGGTGTTGATGTAGAACTTCGAGTTCTCCCGCCCGCGGGCGTCCCAATCCGCGCGCATCCATGCGTCGACGTCGGCGGGCGGGGCCTGCTGGCGGCGTTGTTCCTCGGTCATTCCGCCAAGCGTGCGCGCCGACGGCGGTCGGCGCCAGCGTCACGGCGCGGGTTCGCGGCTACACTGGCCCCCTTCCGGAGGCCCCATGCGCATCCTCGTCCCCGCGCTGCTGTTCACGGGCCTCGCCGCCGCCCAGGCGCCGAGGCTCGACCTGAAGGTCCTCTACGCCGGCGTGAAGGACCACCCGCGCACCGCGCAGTGGCGCGAGTTCCTCGGCGGACACGGCGCCACCGTCACGTTCGCTGAAGTCGAGAAGCTCGCCGACGGCGACGGCAAGGACGCCGACGTGGTGATCCTCGACTGCCCCGACCCGATCGTGCGCAGCGCCACCGGCAACGTCGAACGCATCGCGGTGCCCGTGCCCAAGGGCGTGACCGTCGCCTTCGATCGCCCGGTCGTGGTCATCGCCGGCATGGCGATCCACACCGACCGCCTGCACCTGAAGTCGGACTGGCTTTGAATGTGCCTCTACGAAGAGGCCCACGGTGTGGATGCCTCGCACCCGATCTTCCAGGGACCGTTCCCGGTCTCGCCGACGTGGCACGACATGCCGACGCCGGAGCATTACCTGACCACCGACCCGACGCTCGCCACGTCGATGCGCGCGTGGCTCGTGCACCGCGACAAGCTGCCGAAGAACGCCTACATCGGCGTCGTCGCCGACGGCTTCGGCTTCCACGACAGCCCCGATGCCGAGTGGATCGCCAGCGGGCGGAACAGCAAGAACGCGCGCGCCGCAGCGCTCGCCCGGCAAGGCAACTTCTTCCACTGGGGCTTCGCCGCCGCGCCGCCCGAACTGACCGACGAGGCGCAGCGCGTGTTCCTCAACACGCTGGTCTACATGCGGAAGTTCGCGGGCCAGCGGCCGCTGGTGGTCGGCGAAGGCCCGTCGCGGGAGTGGCTGACCGCGTACCTCGCCGGCGACAAGCCGCTCGCGAAGTACGTGCGCAACAAGCTGCCGCCGACCTGGCTCGCAGCCGGCGACGACCTGCCGCGGCTGCGTGAGGCCCTGGCCGCCGAGGTCGGTTTCCTGCGGTACGAGGGCAAGCAGTGGCAGGTCGACGCCGACTGCCGACGGCTCGGCCTCGACAACCGGGTGCCCGCTTCGCTGCGAACCTGCGCCGACCTGCTGGCCGCTGGCGGCGACGACGCCGCGACCGCGCGCGCCGTGCTCGAGCGCTACACCGGCGAACGCTTCGCGACCGCCGCCGACTGGCGCCGCTGGCTCGACGACGCCGGCGACCGGCTGTTCCACAGCGATGTCGTCGGCCGCTTCCTGGTCGCGCCCAACGACCTCGTGCCGCCGCATCGACCGGCCGGGCGCTGACCCGGCCAGCACCGCGGCCTTGCGCGTCCGCGGGCGTGGTCGATGATCGCGGGATGCCGACCGGCGCCACGACCCTCGACCCACGGCTCGACCTGTTCGCCGAGATCGACCGGCTGAAGCGCGAGCGCCGCGCACTGATCCTGGCCCACTACTACCAGGACCCGGACATCCAGGACCTCGCCGACCATCTCGGCGACTCGCTCGAACTCGCCAAGCGCGCGCGCGACGCCAAGGACGCCGAGGTGATCCTGTTCTGCGGCGTCCACTTCATGGCCGAGACGGCCAAGATCGTGAACCCGTCGAAGGTCGTGGTCATCCCCGACCTCGAAGCCGGCTGCTCGCTCGCCGAACAGTGCCCCGCCGACCATCTGCGCGCGTGGAAGGCGCGCCATCCGGAGCACTACGTGGTGATGTACATCAACTGCTCGGCGGCGACGAAGGCCGAGAGCGACATCATCTGCACGTCGAGCAACGCCGAGAAGATCATCCGTTCAGTGCCGGCAGGCCGCCCGATCCTGTTCGGCCCCGACAAGAACCTCGGCGCGTTCCTGATCAAGAAGACCGGCCGCGCGATGGACCTGTGGCCGGGCGCGTGCATGGTGCACGAGACGTTCAGCTCGCAGAAGATCGCGGCGCTGAAGGCGAAGCACCCCGACGCGAAGTTCATCGCCCACCCCGAGTGCGAAGACCACGTGCTGCTGCTCGCGGACTTCGTCGGTTCGACCAGCAAGCTGCTCGAGTTCGTGCAGAAGGACGCCGGGACCAAGTACATCGTCGGCACCGAGACCGGCATCCTGCACACGATGAAGAAGGCGGCCCCGCACAAGGAACTGATCCCGGTGCCCTACGAGGACCGCACCGCCGCGTGCCAGGGCTGCAATGCCTGCCCGCACATGAAGAAGAACACGCTGGAGAAGATCTACCTGGCGCTGCGCGACCTGCGGCCCCGCATCGAGATGCCAGAGGATCTGCGGCGGCGCGCACTGATCCCGCTCGAACGCATGCTGGCGATCTCGTAGTGCTGCCTCGCTGGTGCAACCCGACCCGCGCGGTGGCAACATCCGGAGTCGAGGCACTGCATGGCGAACCCGACCGCGACCGTCCCCTCCACTAGCAACCCGTTCGGCGATGAACTGCGCGGCGCTCGCACCGCCAAGCCCTGTTCGTTGGTCATCTTCGGCGCGACCGGCGACCTGACGAAGCGCAAGCTGGTGCCGTCGCTGATGGGCCTCGCCAAGGACGGCCTGCTGCCGCCCGCGTTCGCGGTGGTCGGCTTCGCACGGCGGCCGTGGACCGACGACGGTTTCCGCACCGAGCTCGCCGACGGCGTCAAGTCGTTCGGGCGGCCCGACACCGGCACGCACTTCGACGCGCTGGCCGACGCGTTCTCGTTCCACCAGTCCGACTTCGGTGAGACCGCGGGCTACCAGGCGCTCGCGAAGAAGCTCGACCAGATCGATCGCACGCGCGGCACCGCCGGCAACCGCATCTTCTACCTGGCGACGCCGCCGAGCTCGTACTCGGCGATCCTGCAGAACCTCGCCGCCACCGGCCTGTCGACCGAGAAGGACGGGCGCTTCGCGCGCGTGATCGTCGAGAAGCCGTTCGGCCGCGACATCGTCACCGCGCGCGCCCTGAACGACCAGGTGCGCGCGGCCTTCCACGAGCGCCAGGTGTTCCGCATCGACCACTACCTCGGCAAGGAGACGGTCCAGAACATCCTCGCCCTGCGGTTCGCCAACGGCATCTTCGAGCCGCTGTGGAACGAGAAGTTCGTCGACCACGTGCAGATCACGGTCGCCGAGTCGATCGGCGTCGGCTCGCGCGGCGGCTACTTCGAGGAGAGCGGGATCATCCGCGACATGATCCAGAACCACCTGATGCAGGTGCTGACGCTGGTCGCGATGGAGCCGCCGGCAGCGCTCGCCGCCGAAGCGGTGCGCGACGAGAAGGTGAAGGTGCTGAAGGCGATCCGCAGCTTCCGGCCCGAGGAGGTCGACGAGGCGACGGTGCGCGCCCAGTACACGCGCGCCTCGTTCGCTGGCGAGGAGTGCAAGGGCTACCGCGACGAGGAAGGCGTCGCCAAGGACTCGGTGACCGAGACCTACGCCGCGGTCCGCCTGCAGGTCAACACGTGGCGCTGGGCGAACACGCCGTTCATCCTGCGGTCGGGCAAGCGCCTGCCGCGGCGCGTCACCGAGGTCGCGATCCACTTCAAGCAGCCGCCGCACCTGCTGTTCGAGGGCGGCAAGCCGCTGATGCCGAACGTGCTGCTGCTGCGCATCCAGCCCGACGAGGGCGTGGCGCTGCGCTTTGGCGCCAAGGTGCCCGGACCCGACGTGCGGATCCGCGACGTGCGCATGGACTTCCGCTACGGCACCGCGTTCGGCGGCGAGACCGCCGACGCCTACGAGCGCCTGCTGCTCGACGCGATGCTCGGCGACGGCACGCTGTTCGCGCGCGGCGACGAGGTCGAGGAAGCGTGGCGCATCGTCGATTCGATCGTCGCGGGCTGGAAGCAGAGCAACCGCCGGCCGGACGACTACGCCTGCGGCACCTGGGGCCCCGAACGCGCCGAACGCCTGCTCGGCGCGGGGCGCGCGTGGAGGAAGCCGTGAACGGCCCGACGTTGGTGCGCACGCCGCACCGGCAGGCGGAGTGGAAGAAGATCCCGGAAGCGATGCGGGCGTTGTGGCGCGCGTGCCTGCCCGAGCAGGATGGCGGCGACGTCGCGCGTTCGCTGACGATCAACTTCGTCGGCGTCGCCCCGGCGGCGGACCAGGAGACGCTGCAGTGGACCGTCGATCGCCTGCAGCGCCGCACGCCGTGCCGCGCCTTCCTGCTGCTGCTCGACGAGGAGGCGAAGGTCGGCACTGCCGAACTCGCCGCGACGACCCGGTGCCACGGCAGCGTGCGCGACATCGTGCTCGAGGAGATCGTGATCCGCCTGCCCGAGCAGGCCCTCGCGCAGATGCCCGGGCTCGTGCGGCCGCTGCTGATGAACGACCTTCCGAACCACCTGTACTGGGCGGCAGCGTGGCCGCAGAAGGCGGCGACGTTCGACGCGATCGCGGGCCTGTGCGACCACGCCGTCGTCGACTCGCGCCGCTTCGTGGCACCAGCACGCGACCTGCTGGCGTTGCGGGAACGACGCGCCGCCGGCCGGCGCATCACCGACCTGTCGTGGCTGCGGCTGCGGCCGTGGCGCCGGGCGCTGGCCGAGGCGTTCGAACGACTGGCCTGGGCCACGGGCACGCCGGCGTCGGCGCGGATCCGCCACGGCCGTCAGGGCCTGGCCGGCGCAATGTTGCTCGGCGAGTGGCTGCGCGAACGCATCGGCGCGCGCATCGACTTCGACACCGGCGGCGACGACGCCGTCGTCGGCCCGGACACCGTGGTCGTGCGCACGGCCGCGTTCGAGGTGGAGATCGTCGCCCGCGCGCCCCAACTGCGCGTGCACGTGACGACGCCCGAGCATTGCTTCCTGCCGTTCGCCGTGCCGTCGTCGCGCGGCACCGACGGCGACCTGCTCGGCGCCGCAATCGACCTCGGTGGAAGCGCCGCGTAGAGTCGCCGCATGGCGGCAACACGCTCCTACCGGTCTCCCGGCCTGCTCGCGGGCATCCTCCTCCTCGCCGCCTGCTCCGCCACGCCGACGTCGATCGACCGGCAGCTGCTGACGCCGCCGAAGGCCTGGCTCGCCGAGCCAGCCGACTTCGGACTGCGCGCCGAGCCGTTCGAGGTCGCCATCCACGGCAGCGCGTCGATGACCGGGTTCTGGATCCCGCACGAGAACGGCGAGAAGCGCACGGTCGTGCTGTTCCACGACGCCGACGGCAACGCCAGCGCGACCCACCCGTGGTACCGCATGCTGCATGCGGCGGGCTTCCAGGTGCTGGTGTTCGATCCGCGCGGCTACGGCAAGAGCAAGGGCGAGCCGACGCTGCAGGCGATGCTCTACGACGTGCCGATCCTGCTGCGCTGGCTGCGCGCGCGCCTCGACGTCGATCCCCAGCGCATCGCCTTCTACGGCACCGGCCTCGGCAGCCCGGTCGCGATGTGGGCCGCGCGCATGCAAGGCTGCCAGGCGCTCGTGCTCGAACACCTGCCGAGCGTGCGCGACCTGCTGCGCGAGGCCCAGGGCGACGATGGCTCGGCGTTCGCGGCCGTGCGCCTCGGCTTCGCCGAACTCGCCAACCTGCCCGAGGACTTCGAGCCCGACGACAACGCGCCGCACACCCGCGTGCCGGCCCTGTTCGTCGGCACCGATGGCGAGCCGCTGCGCGACCGCAAGGCGTTGGTGCGCACGTTCGGCACCTATGCGGGACCCAAGCAACTCTGGTTGCTCGCGAACACCGGCCGGGCCCCGCACGGCATGCTGACGCACGAAGGCGAGTACGAGACGCGGGTGACCGACTTCCTGGCGAGCTGCTTCGCCGGCACGCCCGAGATCGCGACGACGCGGGCGGAGAAGGTCGACGCTCGCGACGCGACCACCGTCTGGCAGATCACGGTCGAGCCGCCGCCGATGCACGCGAGCTGGGGCAACCTGCCGGCCGTCGAAATCACCGCCGTGCTCGCCGACGGCACCACCCAGGTCCTCCCCGCGGTGCTCACCGAACGCAGCATGCGCGTCCGCATGCGCCTCCCGAGCGCTCCCGTCTGCACGACTGCGGTGATGGTGCCGAACGCGATCGCCGAGGCCGACGGCTGGCGCCGCGACCGGTCGCCGCGCGCGCGCGCGGCGCTGGCGGTCGCACCGCTGTGGCCGCGCATCGTCGACCTGCGCAACGAACTGCTGCCGGCCGAGGGCCGCCGGCAGTTGCTGGCCGACCTCGATGCCGCCGAGCAGCAGGCCGCGTTCCCGCCCGATCTTGCGAGCGAACTCGCCGACGTGTGGGCGCGGCTCGGCAAGGATCTCGCGACCAGCACCGACGCCGCGGAACGGGCGCGCGGCACGGCCTTGCTGCAGCGCGCGGTCGCGGCCAAGCCGGCGAAGCCCGAGCAGCACGTCTGGCACGGGCCGCTGGCGACCTGGGGCTGGCCGCAGGAAGACGCCGTGGCGATGGCGGCGCGCATGCTGGCGGCGCCGCCCAAATAGCCGGCGTCGCAGGAGGCGGCGAGCCGCGGGGCAAGCGGCGAACGACATGGCGTTGCGAACGGCTCGCGCCTCAGCGCCTTGGGGTCAGCGACCCTGCTCGATCGTCGTCGGCGACAGAGCCTTCTTCGCCAGCGGGTGCGGGTTCCAGCCCATCACCAGCAGGATCGCGAAGAAGCCGAGCACGTAGCCGACCGCGACGTGCCAGCCGTTCTTCAGCCAGGCGAGCGCCGACTTCGCCTCGGGGAACAACCCGCTGATCGCGACGCCGGCCGAACTGCCGAACCACAGCATCGAGCCGCCGTAGCCGACCGCGTAGGCGAGGATGCCCCAGTCGTAGGCGTTCTGTTCGATCGCGAGCTTGGTCAGCGGGATGTTGTCGAAGAACGCCGACACGAAGCCGAGGCCGAGCGTCGTCATCGCCGTCGCTTCCGGCAGCGCCTCGACCGGCATCATCGAGGCCGTCATCACCAGGCTGCAGAGGAACAACATGCCCGTCGTCGCCGGCGGCATCACCTTCCAGTTCGGCTTGCGGATCAAGAACCCGAGCAGCAGCGCCGCCCAGACGCCGACCGCGGGGTTGTGGTCGAGCCCGACGTTGCCCGCGACGGCGCCGGCGATGATCAGCACGGCGATGCCGACCTTGACGTAGTCGACCGGCGGCGGCGCGTGCTCGCTGCGCGCCAGCGGCTGCAACGCGTTCTGTTGTGCGCTCGCGAAGACGCCGAAGAACGCCAGCGCCACGACCGCGCCGATCGCAGCTTCCATGACCCACAGCGGCGAGGCGCCCTCGATCCACAACATCGTGGTCGTCGTGTCCCCGATCACCGACCCGGCCCCACCGGCGTTGCTCGCGGCGACGATCGCCGCGAGGTAGCCGATGTGCACCTTGCGCCGGAACAACGTCATCGCCGCAGCACCCCCGATCAACGCGGCGGCGATGTTGTCGAGCACGGCCGACATGCAGGCGACGAGCACCAGCAGCGCGAAGGCTCCCTTCTTGCCCGCGGGCAAGATCTCGGTCAGCCGCTCGGCCAGGTGGCTGCGTTCGAAGTAGTCGGCGAGCAACGCGAAGCCGAGCAGCAGACCGCCGAGGTTGAGCAGGATCGGCGCTTCCTTGCCGAGGTGGTGCACGTACTCGAAACCCGTGACGAGGCGCACCAGCGACACCAGCGCGAGACCGCCGAGCGAGATGGCGAGCGCGTGCTTGTGGAAGCGAGCGATGCCGAGCAGGGTGAGTCCGAACAGGCTGAACAGCAGTACGTTCGTCACGGGCGGCGAAGCGAGAGGGAGAAGTGCCGCCCCACTGTGCCGCCCGCTCACGCAGCGGCCAATCCGAACCGCGTTCTTTCTTCGCGCCGCGTCAGCGGCCGGGCTGGCCATGCATCGGGGCCGGCTCGCCGGTCGCCGTCGACGGCCGTGGCGCGTGCGGATGCCAGCCGAGCAGGATCAGCATCGCGAGGAAACCCAGGAAGTAGCCGGCGGCGACGTGCCAACCGTTCTTCAGCCACGCGCCGGCCGACTTCGCCTCGGGGAACAACCCGCTGATCGCGACGCCCGCCGAGCTGCCGAACCACAGCATCGAACCGCCATAGCCGACGCAGTAGGCGAGATAACCCCAGTCGTAGCCGCCCTGGCGGATCGCCAGCGCCGTCAGCGGGATGTTGTCGAAGAACGCCGACACCACGCCGAGCCCGAGCGCCGACAATGGCGAAGCCGCTGGCAGTTCGTCGACCGGCATCATCGACGCCGACAGCACGAGGCTCAGCAGGAAGCAGGCCCCGGTCGCCGCCGCCGGCACGACCTTCCAGTCGGGGCGCCGAATCAGCGCCCCGAGCAGGATCGCGCCCCAGACGCCCGCGGCCGGGAAGCCGAACGCGATGTTGGTCCAGACTGCCGCGCCGATGATCAGCGCGACGACGCCCAGGCTGGCGTGATCCACCGGATGCGCGGCGCTGCCCTCGCGCACCAGCGGCTGCAGCGCGTGCTGTTGCCGCGCGGCGAACGTGCCGAAGAAAGCGAGCGCGACGATGGCGCCGAGCGCCGCCTCGGCGACGTCGAGCGGCGACACCCCGGCCAGCCAGATCATCGTCGTCGTCGTGTCTCCGATCACCGAGCCGGCACCGCCGGCGTTGCTCGCGGCGACGATCGCCGCGAGGTAGCCGATGTGCACCTTGCGCCGGAACAACGTCATCGCCGCAGCACCACCGATCAGCGCGGCGGCGATGTTGTCGAGGCCGGCCGACATCACCGCGACGAGCACCAGCAGCAGGAAGGCGCCCAGGCGCCCGGCGGGAAGCACCGCCGTGAGCCGGTCGGGCAGGTGGCTCCGCTCGAACCAGTTGGCGAGCAAGGCGAACCCCACCAGCAGGCCGCCGAGGTTGACGACGGTCTTCCACTCGTGCGCGAAGTGGCCGATCAACTCGAACGCGACCTTGCCCTCTGGCGTCGGCGCCAGGCACTTCACCACGACGACGGCGAGCAAGCCCGAGACGGCGATCTGCAATGCGAACTTGTGGAAGCGAGCGATGCCGAGCAGGGTGAGTCCGAACAGCCCGAACAGCAGGTAGGTGGTCACGAACGGAAACTCCGCGAGGGGTCGAAGGCGTACCGCTCCAGCATCCTCACCGGGATACCCCGGCAGCGCTCGCCGAAAGATCGGCAACGGGGCGCGGCAACCCGTAGTCGGCCAACCCGTCAACCGGAGACGACGTCGACCCAGACCAGGCGATGGTCGCTGGCATCGACGAGTCCGGCCCCGGGCTCGTGGAGCGCCGGCCAGAACACGCCCGAGCGGACTGCGCGCAGCGAACGCGCCGGCAGCACGTAGTCGACGCGCAGGTTGCCCGGCCCCTTGCCGACGGTGTCGTCGAAGTCGGCGGTGTCGAGCGCTGCGTCGCCGCCGTGCCGCGCGTTGGCGCCGAACTGACGCATCGCCGCGTCGTAGGCGCCGGGTGCGCGCGGCGCGGGATCGGCGACCCGTTCGTGTGCGAGCAGCGCGGCCAGCGCCTCGCGCCGCGCGTCGCCGTCGACGGGGTCGCAGTTCAGGTCGCCGAGCAGCACGAACGCCTCGCCCGCGGGCAGGCCACCCGCGGTCCCGGCATCGTCGACGATCCACGCAGCGCGCTCCGGCGACAGGTAGTCGACCCAGAAGCGGATCTCGTCGTGGTTGCGGCAGCCGTTCCTGTCCTCGGGCCCGTCGAACACCGGCGGCGTCGGGTGCGAACACAGCGCGTGCACGACCTGCTTGCCGACACCGATCGGCACGTCCCAGTGGCTCTTCGACGACAGCCGCAGCGCCGCCCACGCCGCGTCGTCGTAGTGCCCCGGCGGCCGGAGCGCGCCCGGCATCGCGCTCCACTTCAGTTCGCGGAACGTGCGCACGGCCTCGACGAGGATCGGGTGGCGCGACAGCAGCACCATGCCGTACTGACCGGGGAACGCGCCGTAGCCGTGCGCGTCGCCGGCGCCGCCGATCGCGCCGTCGCGGTCGAGGTCGTGCCCCGTCGGCTCGCCGGTGTTGACCGGCCCGCAGTAGGAGAACTCGAACGTGAGGCCGCGCAGCCCCTCCTGCCCCACCGCCAGGTACTCGCGCGCGAACACCGCGGCCGCTTCGGCGGCGGAGTCGCGGTCGACCTCGCACAGCAGCAGCACGTCCGGCTGCACACGCTGCACGATCGCCGCCAGGCGTTTGCCCTGCGCCGAGCCGCCGCCGCGCAGTTCGGCGAGCAGGGCCCCCGGTTCGGCGCGATGGAGGGCGACGTTGAACGTCGCGAAGCGGGCGACAGCGACCTCGGCGCCACCGCGGTTCAGCAGGTAGATCGCGAACGGCACGCTCGCGATCAGGAACACGATCGACCAGCGCGTGTGGTTCACGACGACGTCCTGCCGTGCGCCGGCTCGGCGAACATCGCCGCGGCATCGGCCAGCCGGGTCTGCGGTCCGATCGCCACCACGGTGTCGCCGACCTCGAGCATCGTCTCGGGTGTGATCGCCGCGAGGTTGGTCTCCCCGCGCCGCACGGCGACGACGCTGCACGCCGTCGCTCGCCGCACGCCGACGTCGGCGAGCGTGCGGCCGACGCACGCAGCACCCGGCTGCACGCGGTAGACCGCGAAGCCGATGCCGGGCACGAACTCGGCGACCGACGCCGCTTCGCCCGGGGCGTGCGGCGCCACCCGCCCACTGCCCGCGCACTGCCGCACGCTCGTCACCTGGCGCGCGATCTCGTCGTCAGCGACCAGGAACCGGCGCAGCACGCGTACCAGCATCTCCACCGAGGCCTCGAGTTCCTGCGGCACGACGTCGTGCGCGCCGGCCGCGCGCAGACCACTCGCCTCGGCGGTGTAGGTGCTGCGCGCCAGCACGTGGGTCTCGGGCGCGAGCTGTCGGCACAGTTGGGCGATGCGCGTCGTCGCGGCAGCGTCGTTGACCGCGAGCACGAGCATCTGCGCCCGCTCGACGTGCAGCGCCTCGAGCGCGCTGATGCGGGTGCAGTCGGAGAGCACGATCGGGACGCCCCGAGCCTTCTCGACGCGAACCGTCTCGGCGTTCATCTCGCTGATCAAGAACGGGATGCCCGCCGCGTGCAGTCCGGCGGCGATCGTGCGCCCGGTCGGCCCGTAGCCGACGATGATCGCGTGGTCCTTGCGCACGTCGTCGCCGTCGTGCTTGCCCGATGCCCTATCGACGCGGGCACGGGCCGCCAACCGACGGCCGATCGCGTAGAGCAGCGGCGTCACGGCGATCGACAGCACCGCGACCACCAGGAAGACCTTCTCGGCGAGGTCCGGCAGCAGCTTCGACTTCTGGCCGAGCTGGATCAGCACGAACGAGACCTCGCCGACCTGCGCCATCGTCAACGCGGCGCGCAGCCGTACCCAGTTCGGCTGGCCCAGCTGCCGCGCCGCGATCCACACGACCGCTGCCTTGCCGACGATCACCGCCAGCAGACACCCGGCGACGGTCACCGGCGCCTCGAGCACGGTACGCCAGTCGAACAGCATCCCGATCGAGACGAAGAAGAGGCTCGCGAAGGCGTCGCGGAACGGCTCGATCTCGGCCTGCGCCTGGCTGTGGTGGTCGCTGTCCGCGAGCAGGATGCCGGCCAGGAACGCGCCCAGCGCCAGCGACATCCCGAGGTGTGCGGTGACGACGGCGAAGCCGAGGCACCACGTCGCCAGGAACAGCACGAACAGCTCGCGGTTGCGCGTGCGCGCGACGAGCCGCACGAGCGGCCGGACGCCGAGCCGCCCGGCCCCCACCGCGACCATCAGCAGGCCGAGATTGACGAACGACTGCAGCACCGAGCCGCCTTCGCCGCCGCTGGCGCCGAGCAGCGGGATCACCAGGATCATCGGCACCACCGCGAGGTCCTGCGCGATGTTCACGCCGAGCACGATGCGCCCGTGCGGCGACGCGAGTTCGCCCTGGTCGACGATCATCTTCGTCGTCGCCGCGGTGCTCGACATGCTGAGCAGGAAGCCGAGCAGCACCGAGGCCTGCCACGACATGCCGAACAGCAGCGCCACCGCGGCCGTCGCGACGACGGTGCCTAACACCTGGATGCCACCGCCGAGCACGATCGTGCGACGCAGCCGCGCGATCTGGCCGAACGGGACCTCGAGCCCGACCGCGAACATCAGCACGACGATGCCGACCTCGGCGAGCTGCCGGACCATCTCCTCGTGGTGCACGAGACCGATCAGGTTCGGGCCGACCAGCACGCCGGCGACCAGGAAGCCGACGATCGGCGGCAGCCGCAGTCGGTGGAAGGTCACCGCGACGACGACGCACAACGCGAACAGCAGGGCCAGTTCGAGCAGGGCTTCTTCGAGCACGGTGCGTGAGTACCACCCGGCGTGCCCGGCGCAAGGAGCGGAGCGACCTTCTCGCCGACCTTGCGCGCCGCCCCCCGCCGTGGAAAGTGCTCGCCCCCATGGATCTCGGCTTCCTCGCAGACCTCGGCATCGGCAGTTCCAACAGCGGCGCGTTCGACGGCGCCTGGCGCAAGACCAAGGGCGGCGAACTCGTCGTCCGCACCCCGATCGACGGCAGCGAGATCGGTCGCATCACGATGGCGACGGCCGCGGACTACGCCGCGGTCAGCAAGGCGGCGCACGCGGCGTTCCTGCGCTGGCGCGAACTGCCGGCACCCAAGCGCGGCGACTACGTGCGGCGCATCGGCGACGCCTTCCGCGCCAACAAGGAACTGCTCGGGCGGCTGGTCACGCTCGAGGCCGGCAAGATCGTGCAGGAAGGGCTCGGCGAGGCGCAGGAGTGCGTCGACATCGCCGACTTCGCGGTCGGCCTGTCGCGCCAACTCTACGGCCTCACGATCGCCAGCGAACGGCCCTCGCACAGCATGCGCGAGACGTGGCACCCGCTCGGCACCGTCGGGATCATCACCGCGTTCAACTTCCCGATCGCGGTCTGGGCCTGGAACTCGATGCTCGCACTGGTGTGCGGCGATTCCTGCCTGTGGAAGCCGTCGCTGAAGACGCCGCTGTGCGCAATCGCGATGACGAAGATCGCGGCGGAGGTGCTCGGCAAGGAATGGAGTGCTCTGGTCGCGCTGGTCATCGGGCCCGACGCCGAGGTCGGCGGTGCCATGCTCGACGACCCCACGGTGCCGCTGGTGTCGGCCACCGGCAGCACCCGCATGGGCCGCATCGTCGGCCCGCGCGTGGCGCAGCGCTTCGGCCGTTCGCTGCTCGAACTCGGCGGCAACAACGCGATCGCCGTGATGGCCGACGCCGATCTCGACCTCGCGGTGCGCGCGATCGTCTTCGGCGCGGTCGGCACCGCCGGGCAGCGCTGCACGACGACGCGACGGCTGCTGGTGCACGAACGCGTGATCGACGACCTGCAGGCGCGGCTGGTGAAGGCCTACGCGCAGTGCCGGATCGGCGACCCGCTCGACAAGAAGACGCTGGTCGGGCCGCTGATCGACGAAGCCTCGGCGAAGGCGTTCGACCACGCGCTCGCCGCCGCCGCCCAGCAGGGCGGCAAGGTCGTGTGCGGCGGCGCGCGCGCCAAGGGCAAGAAGGGCGGCGCCTACGTGCAGCCGACCATCGTGCGCTGCCCGTCGATGCTGCCGATCGTGCGCGAGGAGACGTTCGCGCCGATCCTCTACGTGCTGCCGATCCGCTCGCTCGATGAGGCGATCGCCGTGAACAACGACGTGCCGCAGGGCCTGTCGAGTTCGATCTTCACGGCCGACGTGCGCGCCGCCGAGCGCTTCCTCGCCGCCACCGGCAGCGACTGCGGCATCGCCAACGTCAACATCGGCACCAGCGGCGCCGAGATCGGCGGCGCGTTCGGCGGCGAGAAGGAGACCGGCGGCGGTCGCGAGAGTGGTTCGGACAGCTGGAAGGCCTACATGCGGCGGCAGACCAGCACCGTCAACTGGGGCACCAGCCTGCCGCTCGCGCAGGGCATCCAGTTCGGCGACTGAAACCGCGCGCCGGCGGCCGATAGGAAGGACGTGACCCGGTCCGGTCCGATCACCTTCCACGTGCCCGCCAGCGCGGCCAATCTCGGGCCGGGCTACGGCGTGATCGCGTTGGCGCTCGACCTGCCGCTCGGCATCACGGTCGAGCCGCGCACCGACGGGCAGGTGGTCGTCGACCGCCGCGACGATCCGGGTTCCCACCTCGACGACCCCCGCCACGATCCGGTGCTGCGCGGCCTGCTGCGCGGCGCCGAGTTGTTCGACGCACCGATGCAGAAGGGCTGGTCGGTCGTCGTCGAAGGCACGATCCCGCGCGGCACCGGCATGGGCACGATCTCGGCCGGCTACGCCGCCGGTCTCGGCATCGCGGTGCGGCTGGCGAAGAAGAAGTGGACCGCGGCCGGCGTGCTCGACGCACTGGTGCCGCTCGGCGGCGATCCGGCGCACGGTGCGGCGGCATTGCTCGGTGGGCTCACGTGCACGCTGCCGCTGTCGCTGCCGCAGGCGCCGACACTCCGTCAACGACCGTTGTCGATGCCCGTGCACGCCGACTGGCACCACGTCGTCGCGCTGCCCGATGTGCAGCTCGGCACCGCGGAGACGAAACGCGTCCTGCCGCCGACGCTGCCGCACGCGGCGACCGCCCGGTCCGTCGGCCGCACGCTCGGTGTGCTGCACGCCTTGCAGCACGGCGACGAGGAACTGCTGCGCGAGAGCCTGGTCGACGAGGTGCACCTGCCCTACCGGCGCCGCCTGCTGCCCGGCCTCAGCGAAGCGCTCGATGCAGCCGTCGCCGCCGGTGCTGCCGGTGCGACGATCTGCGGCCACGGTCCTGGCCTCATCGCGTTCACGCGCGTGTCGGGCCGCACGCCCGAGATCGCGCGGGCCATGGTCCGGGCGTTCGCCGACAAGGGCCGACTCGCGACGACGCTGACCCTGCAGACCGCGTTCTACGGGGCGTTGCCGGCCGCAGCCCGCACTCCGAACTGAGGCTTGCGCGTCGACGGCGGGCTGGCTAGCGTCCTCCGCCCGCGGCGCGAAAGCGTGCCGCGCCTCCGACTGCTCGCGGGTTCGGAAGGGCCGTTAACTCAGTTGGTAGAGTGCGATTTTCACAGAGTCGAAGTCGCAGGTTCGAGTCCTGCACGGCCCACCACTTCTCCGCGCCAAGGCGCGGAGAATGATGTCCCGGGCGAACTCGGCGAGCCAGCCCGCTCGCGCGGCCTGGATCGGGGCGAGTCCTGTCGGCCCGCGCAGCTGGCTGAACGGACGCTGTTCTCGGGGGTCCTGGAGCGGAACGGGAGCCGGCGTGCAATGGAGTGTGTACCTCGCGCGGTCACAACCCGGGACGGCGTGACACGACCTGGCACAACGCCGCCAGGCCCCCGCACATCACTTGGCGGTGCTCGTGCCTCGAAGGGGGCCAGCGCGCCAGGATTGCCGCTCCTGGCCAACCTCTACGGTGTCCCGGTAGGCCACTGCCCCCGTCCCAGCCCAGTGCGCACAGCTGTCGAGGTTGAACGCGATGCGTGACGGTTCGGGCACGTCTCGCGCCGATAGATCGTGCATGGCACACGCCACGCCTCGCACCGCTGCGGTTCCGGCCCTCGTCAAACAGCTCTACGAACTGGTCGGGCAGCTCGAGGAGCTGTTCCCTGATCGCAGCTTCGCGCTGGACGGGCACCTGGTCGGCAGCATCGGCGAGGTCCTGGCGGCCGACCGCTACCAGCTGAAGCTGCTTTCGATGGCGGAGAAGGTCCACGACGCACAAACGCCCAACGGCTTGTTCGTGCAGATCAAGACCACGCAGTGCGAGTCCGTCGGCCTGCGCAGCGAACCAGCGCACCTGATCGTCTTGAAGTTGGCTGACGACGGCACGACGACCGAGATCTACAACGGACCCGGCGCGGCGCCGTGGGCCGAAGCGGGCCCGAGGCAGAAGAACGGCCAGTGTTCGATCGGGCTCGCAAAGCTGCGCGGCCTGATGGCGAACGTCCCACCGGAACAGCAGCTACCAGTCACACAGCCGGCCTGATCGGGCACGGGTACCTGCTGCATGTGTCGAGGCCCGTGTTCCATCTGCCAAGCGCCGGCGGCATGGTCACCCCGCTGAATTGCTCTGCACACGCAGGCGCGCGACTCGGGGCCGCGCCTACTCAAAAGTACTTCGGAATCTGCAGATGGGCCTCAGCTTGCACGTCCCACACTTGGGCTCTGTCGTGCACACTTCGGCATAGCCCTCTGCGCCGAGCATCCAGAGCATGTTGTCGAACTCCACTGGATGCATGCCAGCAGCGCGCGCGAACTGTACGAGCTGCTTCGCAGCTGTAGCGTCGTCGGCACCCGGCGTCAGAATGCCAAGCCGCTCGGGACCAGCGATCCGTCGAATGTGCACGTCCGGCTTCACGGTTCGGACGCCGACGTTCTTGAGGTACTCAAGTACCAGCGTGGGACCCAGTTCCCGCAACTTCCACTGGCCCGACCCACCGAGGTGCTGCGCGACACGTTCGGCCGGTTCAGCAGTGACGAAGGCGTCCAGAGTTCCGTGACGCGCTTCGATGCGACGCAGGATCGCAAGATTCTCATGAACGGCCATCATCTGGTAGCGGAGACGCCGGTTGCCGCACGAGATAGCTAGCACTGCACGCTCCAACTCCTCCGGCGACCTGGACTCAAGGAACGATGGCCTGTAATTGCCGAAGATCTCCTCCAAGCGACCGAGATTCTTGGCGATTGGTTTCCAGGGACGATTCGCACTCAGCATCGCCAATACCATCCCGCGTAGGTGGTCACGCGTGCTGAACAACTCTCCCGCTTCCCGGCGCCGGACCGCCTCCACTTGACCGAAGGAGCGAATCTCGTCATCCACCCGGACGTGTTGTTCCAACTCGCCGCGCAGACGCCGTGCCAAGTCGACGGGATCCGGCTGCGCTGCGCCTTGGGGTGGTCGCAGCAGCCCAGTCGCACGCTCTCGAACACCCGAACAGAGTTCGGTGGCTCGCATCGTGATCGCGATGCCATCAGGCGGATTCATGGGTGGTCTCGCTGTTGTTGAGAGTGGGTGCGGGGATGTCCCGATCACAGTTGCCATCAATGCCGACGAACTGGTAGCGCCCCCTCTCCACGCGGAGGAGGAACCAGGCGTTCTCCGACGCAGCCTGGTTGGCGTTCAGGCAGTAATCCGAGGGCAGCACGGTGGTTGCTTCCTTCTGAGGGGCAATCGCTTGGTAGGCATCCACCAGTTCACCGCGGGTGAACGTCTTGCCCTTCAGTTGGTCATGCAGCCTCCGTGCGGCCAAGTAGTGCTCAAGGGCTCGGCCGGCGAGCCCCGCCACGGTGCACTCCCGCGATCGGTTGTGAGCTGCGGCTTGTTCCGCCAGCGACAACGGTCGCGATCGACGCACATGGTCACCGCCCCCATACATGACGCCGCCTCGACACTGACCAAGCCGCGCGGCAACTTCGCTTTCGTCCTGCGCCAGCTCTTCCTCGTAGAGATCGGAGTTCTCGAGCATGCCCTCGACAGGCGCGTTGCACCCCGGACACCACACCGACTCTCTCGACATGTCTGCGTAGCGGTATCCGCAGAGGTAGCACCCCGGGATCAAGAACACGTTGTGCTGCCCGCAGTAGATCTGCCCGCGACCCCGCTTGACCCAATGCCACTGTAGGACGTCGTCTCCTTGGCACAGGCAAAACGAACCCGGTGCACCGTGGAGATGGGTCTCGGCACGTGATCGGAGCGAGAGGAGTTGCTTCGCCTGGGCGTGCTTCCCACGTACTTCGAGCTCGAGAATCAGAGTGTCGACGAGTTGCCAGTCCGCGAGCTGGGTTCCAAGTTCGGCTTCCCGCACAACCGATTCGGCGAGCCCCGCCCGCGAAGCCAGCTGCTCCTGCGAGACGTTGATCGACTGCCTGTAGCTTGCGATCAGGGAGCCAAGGTCTGCAGAGGACTGATTCATGAGTCATAATGTAGCATGATATGCTACCGTGTCAACGACCGATCCTCGTGACGCATAACACGTTTCTTTCAAGCACTTTCTGGTGCACTTGGCGCGCTCACGGCCGCCTCGTGCCGATTCGCAACCTCGCCCCCCCCCCCCTCGACGTCGCATGCTCTCGGGGTCGAGTGTGCAACCCGGTGTGCACCTGCGGTGGTCACATCGGGGCACGACCTGGCACAGCGTGGCACAACCGCGAGGCCGACGAAGGCGCGCAAGCTCGCGCGTGTGGCAGCGATAGGCACTCCCTGGCATTGCGTGGCACGACGTGGCACACCTCGCGGAACACGGTTCGAGTCCTGCACGGCCCACCACTTCTCCGCGCCAAGGCGCGGAGAATGATGTCCCGGGCGAACTCGGCGAGCCAGCCCGCTCGCGCGGCCTGCAACCGCTCCACCGTCGTGCGCAGCGGCCCAGGCCCATCATCGCTCAACGACGGTGATCCGGATGCCGCGCCAATTCGGTGGTATCGACGGTGCCGCACCACGCGCAGCCACTTGCAGCTCGACGTGATCGTTGGCAACCCACTTGCCCGTCATCTCCCATGGTCCTTCTGCGCAGATCGTCGTGCCTCCGGGCTCCGGGCTGTTCCAGTTTGCAGCGATGATCGCCCCTGAACGCTGGCCGCGCGCCCCGTTGTAGGTCCACACATCCAAGCGATGGCGGCCGTCCGGGGAATCCGCCGTGACGCAGCTCGGCCTTCCCCTTACCTCCACTTGCACATCGAAGACCTGGCGGACGGAGTGGGGTTCGGTGGGCTGTGGCCACCCGTAGTTCGTGACCACCAGTTCGGCGGGGCTCAACCAGTCCGTGTGGTACGTGCCGTCGACCATGGGGGCGATCATCTGCCAATTCGCGGCATCCATCTCGCCGCGGCGAGCGATACACAGCGTCGTGTAGCTGTCGAGCCAGTTGGATCGGGTCTCCCAAACGACCTCATAGGCCCCAGTCGGCGACGGCTCGCGCTCGAATAACGGGCCTTGCGATTGCGACCACTCGCATCCGGCCGCACTGAGGAAGAGAAGGCAGACGACGACGGCAACCCACAGCAGGATGCGCGCGACGGTTGCCACGATCGCAGTCTAGCGACAAGCCACGAGAACCACGCCCGCGCGGCACGCCCGCGGGCTCGTGGCCATGGCTGGAGACGGCGGGGGAACGCATTCCCCGACATGCGCGTCCTCGTCCGGCTCAGCGCGGCACCCGGCGAGAAACCCAAGCCCACTCCCAGTTCACGGCGCTACCCGCCCCGTGGCGCGGCGCTGAACGCCCGGCAGAGGCAGAAAATCTCGCGCGGATTGCATCCTCAGGCCGCCCGGCGGGGAGAACGTGGCACCAGCCACCATGACCGACCTGGAACGTGAACTGCTGCAGCACGCGGGTGCCATGCGCGCCCTCGCCGCGCGGCTGGTCGGCATCGGCAACGCCGACGACCTGGTCCAGGAGACGACCCTGCTGGCCTGGGAACGACCGCCAGCGCGCGTCGCAGGGCTCGGCGGTTGGTTGCTCGGCGTGCTTCGCCATCGCGCCAGCAAGTCTCGGCGCGGGGCGCAGCGGCGCGGCGTTCGCGAACGCGCGGTCGCACGCGATATGGTGGTCGACACGGTCGACGCCGTCGTGCAGCGGGAGACCATCCAGCGCCTTCACGGTGCGCTGATGAAGTTGCCGCAGCCGTACCAAGCCGTCGTGCTGCAGCGCTTCTTCCAGGACAAGCCTCCGACCGCGATCGCCGAGACGACCGGTGTGCCGCTGGCAACGGTGAAGAGTCAGTTGCAGCGCGGGCTCGCCATGTTGCGGCAAGCGCTCGACGACGACATCGACGGCGACGGCAAGCGGCGGGATTGGCGCGCGGCGTTCCTCACAGTGTTCGAGTTGCCCTTGGCGACGCGCAGCGCTGCCTCGGGCGTCACGGTCTTCGGAGCCATGCTGATGTCCACTCCCTCCAAAGTGGGTGCGGTGGTCGCCGCCGTTCTCGGTTTCGCGTGGTGGCAGGCCGCGAGCCCAGCACCGTCACCTCTCCAGAGCCCGCCCGAGACGGTGTCGGTGCCGAGCCAGGAGGCGCCCGCGACGAGCGTCGCGCAGCTCGATCGCGAAGCCGCGGTGCCGCCCAGCACGACTCCGTCGGCGACTGCGGCGCGGGTTCGCCTCGTCGATCGCGACGACCGGCAACCGTTGCCGCAGTTCGCGGTGCGCCTCGTGCGCAACCCCGACCAGCGCGACGAAGGCGAGGTGCTCGTCAGCGATGAACAGGGCGAACTGCAGATCCCTGGCGGATACCGCGGCCAGCCCTTCTTGCTGAGCGCGCTCGACGACGAGCAGGATCCCGGGTTCGACGTCGACGACTTCGCCTTCGCGGCCGAGTCCTGGCCCGCCGCCGACACGGTGCTCGAAGTGCCGTTCGCCACGGGACCGACCTACTCACTGCTGTTCGACCAGGTGCCGCCGGAGGGCGAACTGCAGGCGACGCTGATCGCCGGGGACGACGTCCACCACGCGATCGGGAATCCCGGCACGCGCGTGCGGCGCAGTGCGCAGTCGTGGGTGCGGCTGCGGCCGAGTGCGGCCAGTGCTGCGCGATCGGGCTATGGGCCATGGTCGTTGGTGGTGACCGCGAGCACCGGCGACTGGTTGGCGAGTGGTGCAGTCCAGGTGGTGCGTGGCGTGCAGCGTGAGCCGGTGCTGCTGCACGGCATGGGCTGCGGTTCGATTGTCGTCACACCGACGATCGGCCAGCGGCCACCGACGGCGGCGGGCATCCACGCTTCGGTCTATCGACTCGACGCCAACGACGCGCCGACCGGCAGGGATCGCACGCGGCACATCGACAGTCGCCAGACCAGCGGCTACTTCGACTTCTTGGCGGCGGGGCGCTACCGCGTCTACGTTCGCCACCACGACGCGCTGCACGAAGAAGTCGTGGATGTGCCCGTCGGCGCGCGAGTGGTCGTGAAGTGCGACTTTGCGCCGACAACGCCCCGCATGCTGGAAGTTGTCGCCCGCAGCCAGACCGGCACGCGCGAGTTGTTCGTGCTGTCGTTCGTCGCCCGCGAAGTCGGCGGCACCCGCACGATGTGGAGCCGCTACGTGCGCAAAGAGCCGGGGCGCCAGATCCACGCGTTCGATGGGCTCGACGACCAGGACTGGATCATCGAGTTGCAGCCGACACCGCACCTGCCGCCGTGGGCGACGATGCAGCAGCGCGTCGCGGGGAACGCGACCGCGGTGGAGTTCGTCTGTCTCGACGCCAACGCTCCGCCCGCCGGTGCTGTGTGCGTCCGGGTTCTCGATGCCGATTCCGGCAAGGTGATCGAAGGGGCCGGCGTGACCGCGATCTGCGACGCCATGGTCCATCTGCAGACGACGACGGACGCCACCGGGGTCGCCACGCTGTCGCCGTACGTCGCCGGCAAGCCGATGCAGTTGCTGGTGCGCGCGGTCGACCGCGCGGCGGTGTTGCTCGACGTGATGCCGAACGCACAGTTGGACGCGCCACCGGTCGAAGTTCGGTTGCGTTCGGGTTGGGGAACGCTGCTGACGGTCTACCGGGCCAGCGACGAACTGCGGCCGCAACCGCTGGCGGGGGTCCGCGTCGTCGTCGACGGCGCGTTCGCTGGGGTGACGGATGCCAACGGCTTGTTGTTGCTCAACGCAGCGGCACCACCGCGGCGCATCGACCTGCAGCACACGGACTGGGAGATCCACTATGGCGCCATCGATGCGGCGACTGGTGCCCCGGAGGCACAGGCGCAGTCGGCGTTCTTCGTGGTGATGCGCGCTCGCCAGTAGCGCAGGAGCCTCGGTGCGGCGCCAGGGCGCGGCGGCGTGCACCAACGGGTGACGTCGTCGGCGGCGGCGTCTGGACTCGGCGACGTTCCAAGCACGCGCAGTCCGCGCCCCACCAACCGCACCGTCAGCGCGGCATGCCGCCGCTCAGGGTCTCGTGGCGCGAGCGCTCGATGCGCCAACTGCCATCGCGCTTGCCGAGGTCGGCCGCCACGCGCAGTTCCCAGACCGTGCGTTCCTCGGCGTCGAGGCCTTGGTAGAGGACCAAGGGCACGACCGCCGCGGCCCGTTCCCCTTGCACGTCCACGGTGAGTTCGCCCACGGCCACGCGGTGAAGGAAGCGCCGCGTGCCGGGGTCGCGCCGATTCTGGAACAACCACAGCAGCCCGCGCTGCAGGTCTTGGCGTGAGAGGCCCGCGGTTTCGTCGCGCCAGTCGGGGCCGAAGTTGGCGAGCACCGACATGGCGGCACTCGCGTTGAACGCGGCGGCCTCGTCGGCGAACAGCTGGCCGATCTTGGTCTCGTCGCTGGCGAGCGCCGCAAGGACGGCGCGGCCGCCGAAGTACCCCGCCACCAGCAGGACGGACACGACGAGGAGATGTTGGGTGCGCATCTGGAGAGGCTCGACGGATTGGAAGCTCAAGACCGTTCGAACTTCCACACGGTCCTGGTCGCACTGCGCGACAACCCGCGCCTTGGTGTCCCCACCACCGCGCCGCGGCCCAGGCGACGCCAACACCCGCTCCAACCACGCCTGCACCACACGTATGCTGGCAGCGCCTTCATGGGTTGTCGAATCCCCCACGACCGGCGGCCCGAGCTGCCCGAACTGGAGCCACGCCCGGAGTTCCATGCGCTGGCGATGCCGCGCGACAGCCGCGGCGAGATCGACGACTCGCTGCTCGACTGCGAACGACTGCCCGGCATGCGACTGCTGCGCATCTACGTTCCGGCACCTCGGCTGCGCGGCGACCGGCCGCTGCCGGTGCTGCTGGTCAACGACGGGCACAAGGCGTTCGAGGCGTCGAACCACCGCGGCGTGCCGCCGTGGGAGCAGTCGGGCACGCTGCAGCTGCATCGCCTGATGGACGGCCTGCTCTGCGAAGGCGCCCTGCGACCCGCGATCGTCGTCGCCGTCGCCACGCATGCGAGTTCGCGCGCCAACCAGTACGTGCCGGTGCGCACTCGTTTCGGCGAAGTCGAGTTCGGCGGCGTCGGCGATGCGTACCTCGACCTGCTCGAACACGAAGTGCTGCCGGCGGTCGAGCACCGGCTCGCCGGCGTGCCGGTGTCGCGCGCGGCGGCGGACCGCGTCCTGGTGGGCACGTCGATCGGTGGCGTGTCGGCGCTCTACGGGGCGATGACGAGGCCGGGAGTGTTCGGCGGCGCGATCGCGCTGTCGCCTTCGGCCTGGGTCGACGACGGCTTCCTGCTGCGCACGGCGCAGGCGAATGGGCACGGACGCGCACGCATCGCAGCCGACATCGGCAGCGGCGAACGCACGCCGATCCGCGACCACTGCCGGCGGCTGTTCGATCAGCTGAACGCCGCGTCGCACGGCCAGGTGTTGGCCGGCGAGGTCGAGGGGATCCACAACGAGGACAGTTGGCGTGCCCGCCTGCCGCGCCTGCTGCAGCACGTCCTGGGCCACGGCCCGTTCCACGCTGCGGCCGCGCACGCCTGAAGCGCTCGCGCAGGAACGGATCGCCGTCGTCTCGAGGTCCTGTCGCCACCACGCGGTGGCGGCGCCGCGGCTCTGCTCCGCTCGCTCAGAACAAGCCGACGGTGAGCAGCAGCGCGTTCGTGCTGGTCACGGCGAGAACGTTCTGCCCGGGATCGACCAGCACCGGAACCACCTGCAGGACGAACGTGGCGCCCGCGAGTCCGGGCACCGGCGGCACCACGAGCTGCGTCGTGGCCGATCCCGTGGTCGAGAACAGCGTCTCGGTGGCGGTCGGCACCACGTGCACATTGCAGCCGGCGACGCCCTCGGGGAGCAGCGACGACAACGGCACCGGCGGCACGAGCGCCGCGACTCCGTAGGCGGCGATCGCATACGTCGGCGAACCGAAGCCGCTGGCCACCGCCCGGAACGTCGTGCCGACCCACGGCAGCGCGGTCACGGCCAGCACATCGCCGTCGCAACCCGCACCGATCTGCGTCGCGGTGGCCGGGTTCGCCCCGGGCGCCAGGATCACGTTGTCGATCGCCTGGACCTCGTTGCCGAACAACGCCTCGACGCTGATGCGAATCTCGGTGACGTTCGCGAGGATCGCATCGAACACTGCCGCCGACACGCCCCAGCTCGCCGGCTGCAACGGCATCGAGAACGTCTGGAACGAGGCGGTCGGCGGCAAGCCGGCGACCAGGTCGGCGACCATCTGCTGACCGCCGTTGCTGATCCAGACGTGGCCGTAGTTGAGGCTGCTGCTCCACGGCGAACCGCCGGTGCCGATCATGCGACCATCGAAGGCGAAGCTGCCGCCGCGGTACGAACGCAGGTCGCCGCGATACGCGACCGGCGCGAAGATGTACGTGATGGGGCCCTCCGAGTTGTCGATGTGCAGGTAGCCGTTCGGATTGCCGCCGGTCGCCGCGGCGAAGAACGCACTCGCGCCAGCGTGCGTCCACCCCTGGGTGCTGCCGGGCTCGAAATCGCTGACCACGGTCGGGACCTGGGCCCGCGCCGCCGAGAGCGCGAGCGTGATCGGGAGAACGATTGCCGCGAAACGAACCTGCATCATCGATCGGACCTCCAGAGGCGGGAGTCTGCCGCCCTCCATCGCGCGCAGGAAGCCCCCCAGGCCGTCAGCCGTCGCCCCTCGCCAGCCCGCTGCTAGATTGCGGGACCATGCGCCGCTTCGCCCTCGCCGCGTTCGTGCTCGCCGCCCAGGCCCTGGTGGCCCAGTCCCCCGAGAAGCGCCTCGTCGGCTACTACACGTCGTGGTCGATCTACGGACGGAACTACCTCGCGAACCAGATCCCGGTCGACAAGGTCACGCACCTCAACTACGCGTTCGCGAACGTGCAGAACGGGCAGATCGTGCTCGGCGACCACTACGCCGACGTCGACCGCTTCTATCCCGGCGACTGTTGGAACCCCGGCTGCAAGCGCGGCAACTTCCATCAGCTCGAGATCCACAAACAGAACCACCCGCACCTGCGCACCCTGATCTCGGTCGGCGGCTGGACCTGGTCGAGCGGCTTCAGCGACGCGGTGCTGACGCCGCAAGCGCGGCAGACGTTCGCGGCATCGATCGTGACGTTCGTCGACCAGTGGGGCTTCGACGGCGCCGACATCGACTGGGAGTACCCCGTGAGCGGCGGCCTCGCGACGAACGTCACGCGCCCGCAGGACAAACAGAACTACACGCTGTTCCTGCAGGAGCTGCGGCAGCAGTTCACCGCGCGCAGCGTGATCACCGGCAAGCAGTACCTGCTGACGATCGCTGCGCCCGCGAACCCGGCGATCATCGCCAACATCGAGCCCGCGGCGATCGCCGCCGTCGTCGACTGGATGAACCTGATGACCTACGACTTCCACGGGCCGTGGGGCGATCCGGTCACCGGCATGAACGCGCCGATGTTCGGCGATCCGGCGGATCCGACGCCCGAGCCGGCGCGGTCCCAGTTCAACACGACGACGGCCGTCGCCAACTACCTGGCGCTCGGCGTGCCGCGCGACAAGCTGCACATCGGCGTGCCGTTCTACGGTCGAGGCTTTGGCGGCGTGACGCCGGGCGCGACGTCCGGTCTCTACCGCTCCTACACCGGGCCGTCGTCGCCGGGCACTTGGGAAGCCGGCGTCTACGACTGGACCCACCTGCGGAACTCGTTCGTGAACCTGAACGGCTACACCGCGCACTGGATGGACCGGCAGCGCGTGCCGTGGCTCTACAGCCAGGCGAGCAGCACGTTCATCAGCTACGACGATCCGCGTTCGGTCAGCGAGAAGGCGTGGTACGTGCAGGCCGCCGATCTCGGCGGCGCGATGTTCTGGGAGTTCTCGTGCGATCGGCAGAACGACCTGCTGGGCCCGCTCGACGCGTGGTTGCGTCGCCGCCCCGCGCTGCGGGCGCCGGTGCGCGAACTGTCGGTCACGCAACCCACCGCACTCACCCTGCAGTTCGCCGGAGGCGCTGCGCGCGCCGGACGACCCTACGTGCTCTTCGGCTCGCTCGCCGATGCGTGGCCCGGCGTGACGATCACCGCCGGCAGCCCGGTGCTGCCGCTCAATCCCGACGGCCTGGTCGAGTTCTTCCTGACCGCGCCAGCCCCGGTGCTGCAGCAGACGATCGGCGTGCTCGACGGCAGCGGCGCCGCGAACGCGGTCCTCGACGTGTCGACGCTCGCACCGTTGCCGCCGGTGCTGCTCGGCATGCGCCTCACCCTGGCGGCGTGGGTCTTCGCGGGGCCCAGCGGCATCGCCGGCGAGCCGACCAACGTCGTCCAGGTGCCGTTCGTGCCGTAGCCAGCGCTGCGTTCCCCGCTATGGTCCGCGCGCCGTGACCGCCGACCTTCCGCCTCCTGACGCCTCGAGCCGCGCCCGGCAGGCGCTGGCCTTCCTCGAGGACGTGCTCGCCGACCGCGGCCTGCTGGCGCCGCTCGACGAAGCGCTGCGCCGCCGTCTGCTCGAAGTCGCCGGCCGCGTCGCGCGCCCCGACCCCTGGCAGAAGCGCGAGTTCGTGCGCGAGGCCGCGCGCCAGCGCAAGGCGCACAAGCGCGCCGAAGACGAACGCAAGCTCGCCTCCACCGGCATCCGCAAGCTGCGCCGCGAGATCGCGTTCGTCACGCCGCCGCCGCTGCCAGCGCCGCTCGCGCCCGGCGACGACATCGACGCGGCCCTCGCGCCGGCCGCCGTGCGCGACGAACGCACCTGCTACGTCTGCAAGGCGACGTTCACCGAGCTGCACCACTTCTACGACTCGATGTGCACGCGCTGCGGCGACTTCAACTTCGGCAAGCGGCAGCAGACCGCGGACCTGCGCGGCCGCGTCGCCGTGGTGACCGGCGCGCGCGTGAAGATCGGCTACCAGACGTGCATCCTGCTGCTGCGGGCCGGCTGCCGCGTCATCGCGACGACGCGCTTTCCGCACGACGCCGCGCAGCGCTACGCGCGCGAGCCCGACTTCGGAGCGTGGGGCGACCGCCTGCAGGTGCACGGCCTCGATCTGCGGCACACGCCGAGCGTCGAGGCCTTCTGCCGTCATCTCAACGGATCGCTCGACCGCCTGGACTTCCTGATCAGCAACGCCTGCCAGACGGTGCGCCGCCCGATCGGCTTCTACACCCACCTGATGGACGGCGAACGGCAGCCGATGTCGGCGCTGCCGCCGGCGGTGCAGAGCCTGCTGGGCTCGCACGAACGCCTGCGCCTGCACGCGCCGGCGGCCGGCGACGCGAGCGGCCCGTTCCCAGCGACGCTGGCGACGTTGCGCGCCCACGACGCCGCCGAGCTGTCGCAGCACGCCCTGCTGCCCGAGGACCACGTACGGACCGAGCAGCTCTTCCCGGCCGGCCAGCTCGACCAGGACCTGCAGCAGGTCGACCGCCGCGACCACAACAGCTGGCGATTGCCCCTCGCCGACGTGCCGACGATCGAACTGCTCGAGGTGCAGCTCGTGAACGCGGTCGCGCCGTTCGTGCTCACCGCGCGTCTCAAGCCGCTGATGCTGCGCGTGCCGTCGCGCGACAAGCACGTCGTCAACGTGTCGGCGATGGAGGGACAGTTCTACCGGTCGTTCAAGACCGACAAGCACCCGCACACCAACATGGCGAAGGCGGCGCTCAACATGC
>CALFZH010000016.1:0-162140 GCA_937952215.1 uncultured bacterium | reverse complement strand
GCGTTCGCCATCGGCTGGTACGCGTCGGCAGACGTGATCCTGTCGGTCCGCCACCTCGGTTCGTTCTCGGACAACGGCGAGGACAACTCCTACTTCTCCGATCGCATCGCCGTCGACTTCGCGGGACCACCGCGCGGCGTGTCGCCGTTCGTGGGGCTCGGCATCGGCGTCGCCTACGGCGAGTCGGTCAACGAGACGGTCCTGGCCGGCCTGCATGCCGGTGCTCGCATCTTCATCAAGCCGAGCACGTTCGTGCAGCTGCTCGGCGGCTACGACCACTTCGTCAGCCGCACCGAGGATCGCACCGAGGTCTTCGAGGACGCGGTCTCGACGTTCACCCTGAGTTTCGGCGTGACGTTCTGATCGCCGGCAGCCCGCACCCGGTGGCGCGAACGTCGCTACGCGACCACGATCGGGTCGCGATCGCTCGTCGCGATGCGCACGTCCAAGTCGCCGTCGAACGCCGAGCGCAGCCGCCGCTGCAACACCTTCAGGAACCCGCGCTCGGTGTTGGCGTGCCCGGCGAGCACGACCGAACGTCCCGCCGACAACGCTGCGAGCACGTCGTGGTGCGACATCTCGCCGGTGACGAGCACATCGGCATCCGCCGCGCGCAGCACGCTGCCGCCCGAACCGGCGGCGACCGCGATCGAACGCACGCGCGACGGCGCCTTCGGAGGTCTCGCGACCTGCAGCGTGCGCACGCCGAACCGCCGCTTGCAGCGCTGGAGCAGCGTCGCGAACGTCAGCGGCTTCTTCAGCACGACGACGCGCCCGAACTCTCCATCGCCGCAGGGCCGCAGCTCGTTCGGCGCCTCGCCGCCGAGCACGCCCTCGGCGAGCCAGTCACCGAGCCCGCCCGGTGCGGCGTCGAGCGCGGTGTGCGACGACCACGCAGCGATGCCGGCGGCGGCGAGCGCGAGCAGTGCACCGTGGCGCCCCGGCTCCGCCGACAGCTTCTTCAGCGGCTGGAAGATCGGCGGGTGGTAGCAGACCACGAGGTCGGCGCGCGCCTTCACGGCCTCGGCGGCGACCGCATCGGTCAGGTCGATCGTCAACAGCGCCCGCGCAACGCGCCCCGGGCGCGCCTTCGGCTGCAGCAGCATGCCGACGTTGTCCCACTCGGCCGCGAGTTCGAGCGGCGCGATCTCGCGCAGGATGTCGGCGACTTCGGCGAGCGACGGCGAGCCCACGTCAGGAAGCCCCCGCGCTGACGACGACCAGGCGATCGGGATGCAGGTGGCGTTCGGCCGCCTCGCGCACCTGTTCGGCCGTGATCGCGCGCACGATCTCCGGGTAGCGCTGCAGGTAGTCGAAGCCGAGCCCGAAGCGCCGCGCGCGGATCGCGAACGCGGCGAGGTTGCTGTTGCGCTCGAAGCCGAACACGAAGCTGCCGGTCAGGTAGGACTTCACGTCCTGCAGTTCCTGCGCGGTCGGCGCTTCGGCGCGGATGCGCCGGATCTCGTCGAGGAACCCGTCGATCGCGCGCTGACGGTGTTCCGGCGACGTGCCGATGTAGGCGGTGAACATGCCGGGCTCCTCGCCAGCACTCCCGGTGATGCCAGCACTGACCGAGTAGCAGAGGCCCTGTTCGTCGCGCAGCTTGCGCGCGCAGCGCGAAGTGAACCCCGGCCCGGTGCCGAGCACGTGGTCCATCACCGAGAGCACGTGGTAATCGGGGTGCGTGCGACGCACGCCGACGTGCCCGAGGAACACGTGCACCTGTTCGCGCGCCATCGGCAGATGCGCGTCGCGCCCGCTCGCCGGCAGCTCGACGTCGGGAGGCGTGGGGTGGGCCTTCGCCTTGCCCTTGAACCTGCGGAACGCCTTCTCGAGCCGATCGAGCGTCTTCTCCGGATCCTCGGGGCCGGAAGCGGCGACGTAGCCACCGGCCGGCCGGAACCACTCGTCGTGGAAGGCGCGCAGGTCGCGCGGCCGCATCTTGGCGACGGACTTCGCCGTGCCGTTGCCGGGGCGCCCGAGCGGGTGATCGCCGTAGACCTCCTTGCGAAACCGCCGCGCCGCCACCGACCGCGGGTCGTCCTCCTCGGCCTTGATCTCGGTCAGGATCTCGCTCTGCACGCGGCGCACTTCGCGGCCGGGGAACTCGGCCTCGACCACCATCTCGCGCAGCAACTCCGTCGCCTCCTTGTGCGACGTCGCCGGGCACATCACGACGCCGCCGCGGGCGTTGCCCTCGAGCATCGCGCCGAGGCCCTCGGCAGCGGCGGCGAGTTCGAGCGAGTCGTGCCGGGCCGTGCCCTCGTCCAGGCACTCGCCGACCAGGTTCATCAGGCCCGAATGCGCCTCGGGTTCGTCCCCGGAACGCACGTCGAGCGACACGGCGCACGCGTACGTCGGCACGCGCGGGTTGTGCACCGCGAGCAGGGTCAGGCCCGAGCCGAGTTCGCGCTCGGCGATCGTCAGGCGGAGCGGGACGCTCATGCTCGCTTGCCCTTCTTCTTGCCGGCCGCGCGCGCCTTGCGCTTGCGCCCGCGCTCACGCGAATCGGCCGCGGGCGCCGCGCCCGGGAGCGCCCACACGATCGATGCTCGCTCGAAGTCGAAGTACTTCGCCGCGGCGGCGCGCAGTTCCTTGGCCGTGATCGACTCGTAGGTCGGCAGCACGCCCGCCAGCGTGCGGTAGCCGTCGGGGGTGCCGGCCTCGAAGCGCGCGAGCTTCAACGCGAGGTCCAGCACGGCCTCGTCCTGGAAGAGGAACGACGCGCGGATCTGCGCCTGGATGCGGGCGAGGTCCTTCTTGCGCACGCCCTCGGCGATCTGCGCGGCGATTTCCTCGCGCACCGCCTGCTCGACACGCCCCGGCGTGACGCCGAGACGCAGCTCGCACAGGATCATCAGCGACCCGGGGTTCTGCCGCGTCTCGTTCATCACGTTGACGTCGGTGACCAGCTCGTCTTGCAGCACCAGCCGCCGGTAGAGCCGGCTGTTCTTGCTGTTGCCGAGGTCGTGCGCGAGCAGATCGAGCGCGTAGTCGTCGCGCTCGCCCATCCGGCAGGTCGGGAAGCCGATGCACATCCGGGTGACGGAATGCGGCGTGCGCAGGATCGCGCGCCGTTCGCCCTGCTGCGCGGGTTCCTCGATCGGCTCCGCGCGCTCGGCGACGCGCGGGATCGCGCCGAACAGCTCGCGGATCCGCGCGGCGGCGCGCGGGCGGTCGATCGCGCCGACGACGACCAGGAACGCACGGTTCGGCCCGTAGTGCCGCGCGTAGTAGTCGCGCATGCCCTGCGCGGTCAGTCGCTCGAGATCCTGGCGCCAGCCGATCACCGGATGGTGGTACGGGTGCACCTGGTACCGCAGCGCCTCGGTCGCCTGGTAGAGCGGGCGCCACGGCTCGTCCTCGCCCATCGCCAGCTCCTCGAGCACGACGTTCTTCTCGCTCGCGAACTCGTGCGGATCGAGCAGGCAGTCGCGCATGCGACTCGCCTCGATCTCGAGCGCCTGTTCCCAGCGATCGGCGGCCAGCGTGAAGTAGTACGCGGTGCCGTCGTTGTCGGTGAAGGCGTTGTTGGTGCCGCCCATCTTGCTCGTCTGCAGGTCGATCTGGCCCTTCCCGTAACGATCGGTCCCCTTGAACATCATGTGTTCGAGGAAGTGCGACACGCCGGTCTGCGCGGTGTTCTCGTCGCGCGAGCCGACGCGGTACCACAGCACCGAAGCCACGACGGGCAGCGGCCCGCGTTCGACCAGCAGCGCCTTGAACCCGTTCTCGAGCTCCACCACCTCGACGTCGGGCAACATCGTCATCGTCGTCATGTTCGTTACTCGCGGATGGCGCCTTCGGCGTCCTGCGACCTGGCGAGCGCGCGCAGCGCATCGACCTCGTGGCGCTGCACGAAGCGGAACTCGCCGGGCGACAGGCCGTGCAGGTTGAGCTCGCCGATGCGGATGCGCTTGAGCTCGAGGACCGGGTAGCCGAGCTTGGCGAACACGCGCCGGATCTCGCGGTTCTTGCCCTCGCGCAGCGTCACCTTCAGGAACGTGCGGTCCTTGCCGGTGCGCTCGACCCTGACGTTCATGCCCGTGGTCGGGCCCTCGGCCAGCCAGACGCCGCCGCGCGCCTTGTCGAGATCACGCTGCTCGACGCGGCCGCGCAACACGACCGAGTAGAGCTTCGGCACGCCGAAGCGCGGGTGCGTCATCTCGAGCGCGAAGCTGCCGTCGTTGGTCAGCAGGATCAGGCCCTCGCTGTCGAGGTCGAGCCGCCCGACCGTGAACAGGCGCCCCTTCACCGTGGGCAGGAAGTCGATCACGCGCTTCTTCTGCTCGTGGCGCGCGTTGGTGCAGACGACGCCCTTCGGCTTGTTGAAGAGCACATAGGTCTGCCGCTCCGGCTGCACGCGCGAGCCGTCGAACCGAACGTCGTCGTGCTCGGGGTCGACGCGCACTCCGAGCTCGGTGACCAGTTCGCCGTTGACCTCGACGCGGCCGCCGCGGATCAGCGCGTCGGCGGCGCGCCGGCTGCAGACACCGCTCATCGCCAGGAAGTGGTTGAGCCGCACCTTGCCGTCGGTCGCGGCCGGCGCACCCGGCGGTGCAGCAGGCGTGACCACGAGGCCCATCGCGGCACGGCGGCCGGTGCGGACCGGACGGCTGCGCGGATCGAGCCGGCGCTCCGGACGCGGTCCGCGCTGGAAGCGCTGGCCGCGGCCACGATCTTCATGTCGTCGCGCCATGGTTCTCTCCGGGATCGCAGAGCATCACGTTGCAGTGGTCTTCGGGCAGCAGCGCGAACGACGGCACGCACGCCGGCACCAGCGCCGTGTCGCCCGCGACCATCGCCAGCGTGCCGTGCACACGTTCGCCGGGCCACCACAACGTGGCGCGACCGGCGACGAGGGTCACGGTGACGAAGCGACCGCTGGTGCGCATCGGCGTGCGCTGGCGCAGCGAGTAGCGCCGCACGCGAAAGTGCGGCGTCGCGATCAGCTGCGTGCCGCCATCGGGCAGCGCGACCGATGGCACGACCGGCCGGTCGTTCGGTCGCGGCTCCGGCTTCGCGACCGCCAGGGCCTTCGCCACGTGCGTCTCGCGCCCACGCCCGAGATCGTTGATGCGGTAGGTCAGGTCGCTGTTCTGCTGCACTTCGAACACGACGACGTCGGGACCGATCGCGTGCACCGTCCCGGGCGGGATGTGGACCGTGTCGCCGACCTCCGGCCGGAACGACCACAGCAGTTCGACGACGGCGTCGCTCGCCGCCTTCGCGGCGAACTCGGCCGCCGTCACGCCGGGACGCAGACCGCGAACGATGCACGCGCGCGGCCCCGCGGCCAGCACGATGCTGCACTCGTCCTTGCCGCTGTCCTGGTCCGCCAGCGCCTGCGCGTCGTCGGGGTGCACCTGCACCGACAACCCGTCGCGCGCGTCGAGGAACTTCAGCAGCAGCGGGAAGCGGCCGCCGAACGCCGGCCGCACGCCGCGTCCGCACAGCCGTTCGGCGTCGTGCGCCATCAGGTCGGCGAGCGTCGTCGTGCGCCCGCGCAGCCGGCTGCTGCCCTCGGGGCGGTCGTAGAGCTCCCAGGTCTCGCCGATCGCCACGTCGGGCGGGAGCGCGATGCCCGGAGTCTGCGCCAACGCCCGACCACCCCAGACCTTGGGCAGGGTGATGCGTTCGAGCAGGAACGGTTCGAGCGGCAGCATTCCGACGGAGTCCGGCAACGGTGGCGAAACCCGCTGTTCTATCGGACGCGTCCAGCGCGCGCCATGCGACGCTCCGCGGCTCAGCTCGGACCGGGGTTCGGCGGCTGCTCGATGATCTCGTAGAGCCCGTTGCGATCACTGCGCACGCGCCCCTTCGCTTCGAGCGCCTGCCAGACTTCGAGCGGGTACTGCGCCGGCGGCTTCACCGCGACGATGCCCGAACGACCGCCGCGACTCATCGCGTCGTGCCCGAGCCGCGACTCGTCGTCGAGCCGCGTCAGCTTCATGCGCTTCTTCAGCGCCTTCATCGCCCGCTGCAGCGTTTCCTTGGTGAACGTGCCGTCCGGGTTGCGCTCGACGATGCCAGTTTCGGGGTCGGCGGGGCTCATGCGCACATCCTCGGTCGACAGGGGGGCGGGCGGCAACGGCCGTCTGGCGCCGCGCCCGGCGGATCAGGTCCGCATGCGCACGACGACGTTCGCGCGGTGCGGCGGCGGACTGCCGAGTGCTGCCAGGAACTCGCCGGGCTTCACCCACCGATCGAGCAGCCAGGACGCGTTCTCGGCGTCGACCGCGTTGAGCCCCTCGATGTCGCCAACGCTCGCGAGCCGCTCGAGGATCGCGGTCACTGCCGCGAGCTCCTGGCCGTGCATCTCGAAGTAGAGCAGCGGCACGGGCTGACCCAGGCCCTTGAACACTTCGAGTTCGAAGCCCTCGACGTCGACCTTGATCAGGCGGGGACGGCCGAACTCGCGGATCAGGTCGTCGAGCGTCGTCACTTCGACGCCGACGTGTTGGTCGGCGGGGAACGGCCAGTCGCTGCGGATGCTCGCCGTCGAATCCGTGCCCCGGAAGTGGAGTTCGGCGCGGCCCGGCGCCGCCCCGATCGCCTTCTGGATCAGGCGCACGCCCGCGTCACGACCGAACTGCGATTGCAGCACCGGGATGCAGTGCGGATTCGGCTCGACGGCCACGACGGTCGCGCCGAGTGCGCGCATCGCTTCGGTCGTCTGGCCGACGTTCGCGCCGATGTCGAAGCACAGGTCGCCGGGACGCACGAGCTGGCGGTAGAACTGCAGATTGCAGCTGCGCTCCCGCCGATGCCCTGGATGCACGCGCCGGTAGATCGAGCGTGCGAGCGAGTAGACGCCCAGCGTGCGCGTGACTGCTTTCAGGGCGGCGAGCATGAGGGCGAGGTGGTGGCGCGCGTCACCGGGTGCCGGTGCCGCGTGGTCGAGCTCCGCGGAACATAACGAATCCGAGCGCTGCCAGCAGGGCGAGGCCAAACAGGTTGCCGGTGACTTCGCTGACCTTCGCCGGATCCGGGTCGCCGATTGCCCCGAACGGCAGATTGGCGAGGAACGCGACGCCGCTGATGAGCCCGGTGTCATCGTCGTATCCGGGCAGCAAGGCCTGCAAGGCGGCGAGCACGCCGACGATCGCGGCCCCCGCGATCAGGCCTGACGAGAACAACGTCCCTTCGGGCTCTTCGTCGGCGTCGGGCACGCGGCGATAGCGTCGGTCGGCGATCTTGCGCACGAGGCCGCCGAGGAACACCGGCATCGTGTACTGGATCTTGAGGTAGAGCCCGACCGCGAACGTCAGCGAGCCGATGCCGAGCAGTTCCATGAACAGCGCGATCGCGGCGCCGATCAGGATCAGGTCCCACGGCAGCTTCTGGTCGAGGATGCCATTGATCATCGTCGCCATCAGGCTCGCCTGCGGCGCCGGGAGACGCTCGCCGCCGATGCCGTCGCGGCGCTGGTAGATCGCCTGCTTGGTCATCGGATCGACCAGGTAGTTGCCGGGCGCCAGGCCACCTCCGGGCGGCAGGTCGGCCAGATCGAGCCGCAGCAGGCACAGTTCGCTGGCCGGTGCCGGCGCCCCGTCGGCCGGCCGCGCGAAGACGCGCTCACGACCCTCGAGCGCCTTCTCCGCCACGGCGAACGGCTCGGCAATCGGGACGTCGTTCGTGCCGGCGACGTTGAGCACGTAGACGGTCGAGCCGACCGCGAGCACCGACGTCAGCACGCCGATCACGAGGGCGCCCTGCTGGCGCACCGGCGTGGCGCCGACCAGGAACCCGGTCTTGAGGTCTTGCGAGCACGTGCCCGCCTGGCTCACCGCGATGCAGACGACGGCGCCGATCGTGAGCGCCAGCTTCTTGTGCGTCGGCTCCACGTCGCCCATCGCCAGGAACAGGCCGCACGTTCCCATCAGCACGGCGATCGTCATCCCCGACAGCGGGTTGCTGGTCGAGCCGACTTCGCCGGTGACGCGCGAGCTGACGACCGCGAACAAGAACCCGAAGACGAGGATCAGCAGGGCGCCG
Organism: uncultured bacterium; assembly: GCA_937952215.1. Lineage (GTDB taxonomy): Bacteria > Planctomycetota > UBA1135 > UBA1135 > UBA2386 > UBA2386. Next base: position 154,142 of record CALFZH010000016.1, on the reverse strand, counting down.
ACGAGCGGCATCTCGAACATCGGGGTCAGCCAGATCAGGCCGACGAGCAGCAGCGCGCCGCCCAGCAGGATCGGCATCGGCGTGTCGCGCTCGGTGCGCAGCGTGCCAGCGCTACCGCCGCCGAGCAGGCCCTTCGCCGAGTTCCACAACGCCGAGCGGATCGCCGGCAGAGCGCGCAGCAACGCGAAGATGCCGCCGGTCGCGACCGCACCGGCCCCGATGTGGCGCGCATACGCGCTGTAGATCTCCGAGTGGCTCATCTCGCCGATCGGCTTCAGGCCGAAGCCGAACAGGCCCGGCGCCTGCGCGCCGAACGTGTAGATCAGCGGGATCAGGATCAGCGCCGACATCAGCGAGCCGGCAACCATGATCAGCGACGTGCGGTAGCCGATGATGTAGCCGACACCCAGCAGCGCCGGATCGAAGTCGCAGCCGACGTAGGTCTTCTCGAAGTAGGCCGGGCGACTGCCGAAGAACGAGCTGAGCTTGGTGCCGACCGTCGCGATCGCACCGCCGAAGATCGCCTGGAACGCCTTGAGCGCCGCACCGACGCCCATGCCGATGAACACCTTCTTCGCCGAGGTGCCGCCTTCTTCGCCGACGCGCAGGATCTCGGCGCACGCCTTGCCCTCCGGGTAGCGCAGCCGTCCGTGCTCCTTGACGATCAGGTAGCGACGCAGTGGCACCATCATCAGCACGCCGAGGATGCCGCCCGCGAGCGCGATCATGGTCGTCGCGCCGATCTCGAGCGGGTAGCCGAGCAGCACCAGGGCCGGCACCGTGAACACCACCGCCGCGGCGACCGACTCGCCGGCCGAGCCGGTGGTCTGCGTGATGTTGTGCTCGAGGATCGCGCGCTGCTGCGCGCGGCGCCGCAGCACCGCGATCGCGATCACGGCGATCGGCACCGACGCCGAGACGGTGAGGCCGACCTTGAGCGCGAGGTAGGTGGATGCGACGCCGAACACCAACCCGAGCACGGCGCCGAGCACGATCGCGCGCACGGTCAGTTCGGGTTGCTGTTCAGCGGGCGGAACGAGCGGCTGGAAGCCGGTGGTGGGTTCGTTCATGGGCGGCGCGGCGAGAGTCCGGGCAGGGTGTGCCGCCGGGCGTCACGAGTCCAGAGCGCCGCACGGAAGACGGGTCACCGCGCCAGAGCGCGGGTCACCAGACGCACTCCCGCCTGAGCCGCGGGCCATCGCTTGCCGACGATGCTCGCCGCGCGCTCGACCTTGCGCGTCACCACGGCTCCCGAGGCACGAAAGGCACGCGCTGCGGCCGGAAGATCGTCGGGGCGGTCTTCGGCCAGCACTTCGAAAAGCAGTGCTGCCTGCTCGAGGTCCTTGCTGGCCTTGGTCTGCTGCACGACGGAACGGGTCTGGCTGACGAAGAGCTTGTGGAGCGCATAGCGCGCCGGAGCTGGCACCATGACCAACGTCGCGCCGCCGTCGATTGCGATTGCCGGTTGCTGGTCGGCGAGCACGAACGACAAGTGCTTGATGGGTGCGGCATGCGCACGCCAGCGAGGCACGAACACCGGCGCATCGTCGCGCGCGGCGCCGGGCGTGAGCAAGTCGACGCGCAACTGCTGCCCGCGCACCTTGAACGATGTCGAAGCGTGCCGTCGATCGAAGGGCGGCACGGGCACGAACCCCATGCGCAAGCTGTCCAGCGCCTTCGGGATATCGGTCTCGAGCAGCGGCGTCGCGACCTGCACGTGACCGGCCACGTCGACATCCTCGGTCCGCCACGTGCCGGCCGGCCACGTGACGCCGAGCATGTTGCCAAGCAGGGAAAAGGCATGGGTGCCGACCAATACGCCGCCCATTCGGAACACGCCGGCGTCGGCGAGCGCCCGGAGCACCCGGGCCACAGCTTTCGGTGTCGCCGCCTGGCCGGCAGTGACCAGCAGTTGCGCGAGGCGGTCGGCGCGAGCCCGTTCCGCCTCGCCGGCGGCGCGTCCAGCGCGCCACGCCGCCACCGCCCTGCTCACTTCGCTCGAAGCGGGGCCGACCGAGAACTGCCGGTAGGCGCCGCCAGGATCCGAGTACTGGAAGTACACGTACGTGCGCCCCGCGACCTGCTTCTCCACGAACGCCCCCGCCAGATGGGCCCATGCCCGCTCGCTCTCCGTCGCGAGCATCAACGCAAGCAGTTCGGCGTGCAGGGTCTGGGTGTCCTGTCCGTGGCGGTGGATCATTTATACGTAAAGTCTAGCCAGTCTACGTATACGCGGGCCGGTGTTTCGTCCGCCATCCTCGTGGCGACCCACAGACCGCCCTCGGAAGACTCCTCTCCCACCCTCACCCGGCCGCGGCACGGGCCCGCGCCGTCGCCACCAGCCTTCGCGCCTGCTGCACCGCCCCGGCGTCGGCACCGTCCCCCATCGTCATCGCCGCGAGTTCGGCCTCGACCTCGGCGCCCGTGAGCTGCCGCAGCGAGGCGCGCGTGCGTTCGTCGCCAGCACTGCGCGTCGCCTGCTTGCCGACCAGCACGTGCTGCTGCGCGAACGCCGCGACCGGTGCCAGGTGCGTGACGACGACGACCTGGTGATGTCGCGCCAGCGCGTGGAGCTTGCTGCCGATCTGCAGGCCGAGCCGACCACCGATCTCGGCGTCGACCTCGTCGAACACCAGCACCGGCACGCGGCCCGCCTCGGCGAGCACCTTCTCGATCGCGAGCACGATGCGCGCCAGTTCGCCGCCGGACGCGGTCGTGCGCAGCGAACAGAACGGCTCGCCCGGGTTGAGGCGCACTTCGAAGTCGATCGGCGTGGGCCCGTGCGCCGTCGCCTCGTCGAGCAGCCGATCGGCCGCGAACTCCGTCGCCATCGCGACGCGCAACTCCGCGCGCGCCATGCCGAGGTCGTGCAGTTCGGCCTGGATCGCCTTGACGAGAGCGCTCGCTGCCTTGGTGCGCGCCCGCAGCAACTTCCGGCCGAGCGCCTCGGCCGCCGCGGTCACCTGTTCGAGCTCCGCCGTCATCGCCTCGTGGTCGGCCGCGGCTTCGGCGGTCTGCAGTTCGGCAGTGATGCGCGCGAGGTTGTCGCGCAGGTCGGCTTCGGTGGGCCCGAAGCGCCGCAACGCGCCGTGGATCTCATCGAGCCGCTCGCGCGTCGTCGCCAGCGCGCTCGGGTCGAGATCGAGCCGCGCCTGCCCGGACTGCAGCAGCCGGCACGCCTCGGCCACCTGCTCGTCGATCTGCGCCAGCAGGTCCACCGCCGGCTGCAGGCGTGCGTCCAACGCGGCGGCCTCGCGGGCGGCGCGCAGCGCCTGGCCGATCTGGTCGGCTGCCGCGGACTCACCTTCCTGCATCGCGCCGAGCGCCCGGTCGAGCCGCTGCCGCAGCGCGTCGAGGTTCTGCAGCACCTGGTGTTCCTGTTCGAGCGCCGCGAGCTCGCCGTCGCCGAGCCGCAGATCGACCATCGCCTGCCGCTGGAAGCGCAAGAACTCGAGCCGCTGCCGCCGCTCTCGTTCACCGGCGATCGCCGCCTGCAGCCGTTCGCGCACCGCGCGCGCCGCCGCCAACGCCGCCGCGAACTCTGCGCGCAGCGGCTCGCAGCCGGCGAACGCGTCGAGCGTCTCGGCCGGCGCTTCGGGCCGCTGCAGCGCGCGCGACTCGCCCTGGCCGTGGATCTCGAGCAGCAGCGCGCCGAGTTCGCGCAGCGCACCGAGCGTCGCCGGCCGCCCGCCGATCCGCACCCGCGAACGTCCCGCGCTGTCGACGACGCGCGTCACCAGCAGCAGGTCGTCTTCGAGTTCGGCGCCGCAACTCGCGCGCAGGGTCGCCGCGACCAACGCGCGCCGATCCCCGGCCTCGAGCCGGAACTCGCCGTCGATCTGCAGTTCGTCCTCGCCGTGACGCACGAGGCTGCCGTTCGCCTTGCCGCCGCGCAGCAGGTCGAGGGCTGTCACCAGCAGCGACTTGCCGCCGCCGGTCGCGCCCGAGATCACGGTCAGGCCGGGGCCGAGGCGCAGCTCGGCGCGTTCGAGCAGGGCCAGATTGCGGATGTGCAGGGTGTGCAGCATGGGTCACTCCGATTGGACCCTAATGGATACCGAACTCCGCCAGAACCCGCCAGACGGCACGAGTCTGCGTCGTCCGGCAATACCGGATTCTCGGCGTCAGCCGCGCGGCCGGCCGACCAGCACCCGGGCGCGCCCCTGCATCGGCAGCAGCCGCTCCACCACCTCGATCCCGCCGGCGGTCGCCAGCTCGGCGAGGTGCCGCATCCATGGCTTGTAGGGCATGCCGTTGTCGGCGCAGCACGGCACGATCGCGAACGGCACGCGGTGCTTCTGCGCGTACTCGACGATGACGCGCGTGGCGCCGTCGGGGTGCATGCCGACGAGCAACCCGCACGCGCAGGGCTCGTCGAGGGTGAAACGTCGCTCCGCGTAGCGCACCGGCGCACGCTTCCACCGCGTGTCGAACGTCGTCACGTCGAGGCCGCGCACGGTGAGCGCTTCGTTGAGTTTGCCCTGGCCGCCGGCGATGTCGTACGCCGAACGCACGCCCGGGAACTCGGCGGCGACCAGGTCGGCGAACAGTTCGAAGCGGCGCTTGTCGGCCATCGTGATCGCTCAGTACCGATACAGCAGCAGGTAGACGATCACGCCGGTCAGCGACACGTAGAGCCAGATCGGCGTCGTGACCTTCGCCCAGCGGCGGTGTTCGGCGCGGCGGTCCTTCACGCCGAGGTAGAGCGTGCGCAGGATCAGCGGCACCTGCACCGCCGCGAGCACGATGTGCGAGATCAGCAGGGGGTAGTAGACCCACTTGATCCAACCCTCGCCGCGGAACTTCACCGGCTCGCAGGTCGCATGGTAGGTGAGGTAGCAGGCGAGGAACGCCGCCGAGAAGCCGACCGCGACGAAGATCAGCTTCTTGTGCAGCTCGACGTTGCCGCGCTTGATCGCGACCAGTGCTGCGCACAGGAACACGAACGCACAGCCGTTCAGCACGGCGTCGACGTCGGCGAGGATCGTGAAGTCGAAGGCGAGCATGGGATCAGCGGGTCAGCACCATCGCGACGAACAACAGCGGCAGGTAGACGATCGACGCGAGGAAGGTCATGCGCATCGCCGCGTCGCGCCGCGTCAGCGCCGCGAACACAGTCGGCACGAAGAACAGCACGTTGAGCAGGATCGCGGCGACGAGATACCGGTCGACGTAGTCCTGGCCGAGCATCCCCGTGACCGCCGGCAGGAAGCTCGCGACGCCGAGTCCGGCGACGTAGAGCAGCATCGTCGTCGCGGTGCGATAGCCGCTCGGGTCGACGACCGGCAGCATCTGCATGCCGGCGCGCGCGTAGTCTTCGCGGTAGCGCCACGCGATCGACAGGAAGTGCGGGATCTGCCAGCAGAACAGGATCAGGAACAGCACCGCCTGCGGCCACGCGAGCTGGCCGACCACCGCGGCATGGCCGACGACCGGCGGCAGCGCACCCGGGATCGCGCCGACCAGCGTGTTGAGCGACGTCTTCACCTTCATCGGCGTGTAGACGAGCACGTAGCTGCCGACGATCGCCGCGCACAGGCCGCCGGCGACCCAGTTCCACTCGCCCGGCGGGCGCGAACCGTCCGCCGCCAGCGGTGCCGCGCCGACCAGCACCAGCAGCACGCCCAGCGTCGAGGTCACGACGCCGAAGCCCAGCACCTCGCGCGGCGACAAGCGACCACTCGGCAACGGCCGGCCGCGCGTGCGTTCCATCAGCGGGTCGAGGTGGCGTTCGCGCCACATGTTCAGCGCCGCCGAACCGATCGCGGCGAGGAACGTGCCGAGCGTCGTCGAGACCAGCAGGTCGAGCGGCGGGTGCGAGGTGCGCGCCGGCCAGGCGAGGTAGACGCCGGCGACGACCGCGAACACGGCGAGCGCCGACAGCCGCGGCTTGCCGAGTTCCCAGTAGGCCGCAAGCCGGCTCGACGGCGTGGTCACGCGCGCGGCTCCGCGTCCGGCGAACGCGTGGCACGGAACACGTGCGCCGCGAGCGCGGCGACCAGCGTGGTGAGCAGCGCCCCGATCACGACGTGGCTCGAGATCACGACCGCAGCACCGAGGTTGTCGACGTTCTCGGGCCGCTTGCCGTCGGGGTTGCGGACCACGAGCGCCACGAAGCCGAGCGCGATCTGCGCGATCAGCAGCCACACGATCGAACGGGCAACACCCTTGATGCCCGGCGTGTCGCCGAGCCGTCCGATCGCGAACGCGCTGGCGATGGCGGCGACGAGGAACACGACGAACGCGTTGCCGACGTGCGTCCACAGGGCGTGCGGGCTGTTGGTGTGGCGCGCGAGCGCGCCGATCACGGTCTGCACGACGAGCACACCGAGTGCGAACAGCATCAGTCGGCGGCCGCTGCCCGGCGGGGCCGACGTCGCGGGCGGTGTGCGTTGGAAGCGTTCGCTGAGTTGGTAGGCGAGCCACGCAAACGTCGCCAGCGTGAGTTGCGCGAGGGTGCCGTGCGTGACCGAAGTGATCGTCGGCAGGTTCTTCAGCACGCCGGTGCCGCCGACGACCCCCTGGACCAGCAGCAGGCAGCCGCCACCCCACGCGGTCATGCGCGCGGTGCGATCGGCGAGGCGGCCGAAGTGCAGCCAGAGGGCGATCGCGAGCGCGACGAGGCCGGCCGAGGTCGCGAACAGGCGGTGGAAGTGTTCGAGGAAGCCGGCGAGGGTCGTGTAGCTCGACTCCGGCATCAGCTGGCCGTCGGACAGCGGCCAGTCGGGGTAGGCCATGCCCGAGCCGGTGCTCGTGGTGAGCGCCCCCTTCAGGATCGTGATGATGGTCAGGGCCAGCAGCAGGATCGCGAGGCGCAGGGGGCCGCGGGTGCTCGCGGCAAGCGGAGGCGTGGCACTCGCGGCCATGGGGGGCGAACAGAATGCCGCGGCCGGCGCGGTTTTTCAGGTCCGACGGGGCGTTTCGTGGGCCCCGGCAGTCCTCGGTGCCGGCGATCGGAGAGCGCGCGCCGTGCCCGGAAACGAAACGACCCGGCCGCGGCCGGGTCGTCGGTGACGGCGTTGGCGATCCGCCGCCTGGGGGTCAGCTCTTCGCGGCGGGCTTGCGGTCGCCCTCGAACGCTTCCCACATCGGCCGCTCGCTCTCGCGCAGCGTGCGCGAATCGACCGTGCGGTCGATCGCCTTCTCCGGCTGCGTGCGCGCCATCGCGATCAGCGACTGCAGTTCGGCGTCCCGCCCGCCGGTCTGGGCGGCGGTCTCGAGGTAGCCGAGCGCGGCCTCCGGTTCGCCCATGCGCAGCATGCAGATGCCGAGGTTCTTGTGCGCGGCGCGCTGCGCGTGCGGCGGCACGTCGCCGCCGGGCGCGAGCGACAGCTCGGCCATCGCCCGCTGCCAGAGCCGTTGCTCCATCAGCTTCTCGCCGCGGTAGAGGTGCGCGAGCACGGCCGTGTCGAGCTGCCCGTCGACGGCACGGAAGTCGGTGACTTCGATCCACGGCGTGTTCTGGAACGTGTTGCGGATCACGCCGGTGATCTCGATCCGCTGGTAGGTCTGCAGCTCGTAGAGCTGCTGGAGCTTCGGGTGCGACTTGCCCAGGAACAGCATCCCGAACACGTCCTCGTAGGCCTTCTCCTGCCAGATCGGTTGCTCGTCCGCCCACGCGTAGAAGTTCGCGAAGTCGGTCGGCGTGAACTTGGTGAAGAACGGGTTGCTGATGCGGCCCAGCGACGCGAACTGCACCGTGAACTGCACCTTCACGTTCTTGAAGGCCTCGGGTTCTTCGCGCACGTGCGACAGCGTGGTGGCGACGGCAGTACCGAATTCGCGATCCTGCGCAGGAAGGGCCGCGACGCCGAGCAGGAACGGGACGATCAACGCAGTTCTCATGGCGGTTCCGATAGGTGAAGACGGATGAGTGAAGGTCACTCGGTGAGTCGCTCCATCAACTTGCGCAGGGCCTGGTCCATCAGGTCGTCCGGAACGTCGTCTCCCGATTGCACCAGCTCGCGCAGTCGACGCATGCGTTCGGCCTTCGACAGGCCACGTTCCATGAGTTCTTCGACGATGCGCTCGACGGCGGCGGTTGACGGTTTCGGCACGATGCTGGACCCGGGTGCGTGAGTGCGCGCGGTTTCCCGCGCACCTGTCGGCTATCGGCCCGCCCCCCGCCGTCCCTTGATGCCTCGCGACGGCACGATCGCGGCCGGAACGAACGGCCCGCGCCATCGTCGCTTCGGCGCCGCCCGCGGCCTCGACGTCAGGCGTCGTCTTGCCGTTCGCGCTGCCGCTCCTGCCGCCGACGCACTCGCTCCGGGGCCTCGCCGGCGCGCCACATCATCGCGATCGCGGTGCTGCCCCACTCGCGCAGATCGACGTCGAGATCGCCGTCGAAGTCGTCCTCGTCGAGCACGCCGGCGGCGAAGTGGAACACCACCACGCCGCCCGCGGCGGTGCGCGCGAGCAGCCGCTGCGCGCGGGCGATCGACTTGACCGGATCCTCGGCGACCATCGCGTACGGCGGGTCGAGGAACACCACGTTCGGCGCAACTTCGGCGCCAGCGCCGACGTCGCCATCGCCGCCGAATGTGGCCGGCGTCATCGGCGGCGGATCCCACGCATCGGCGCGCACCACGACCGACCGTTCGACGGCGTCGGGCCCGAGCATCTGCAGGTTGCCGCGCAGCACGTCGAGCGCCTTGCCGTTCTTCTCGCAGAACAGCACGCGAGCAGCGCCACGCGACAGTGCTTCGATGCCCGAGGCCCCGGTGCCGGCGAACAGGTCCCACACCACGGCCCCCGGGATCTCCTCCTGCAGGATGTTGAAGAGTGACTCGCGCACCTGCCCCAGCAGCGGCCGCGTCCCGAGGCCGCGCACCGAGCGCAACACCCGCCCGCCGAAGCTGCCGCCGATGATCTTGAGGCTCATGCGGCCGGCGATGCTCGCCGCGCCGACCTCCGGGCGCAACCTCGGTCCGGACCGGGATAGAGGCGATACTCGCTGCACCCGTGGACGCCTCTCCCCTGCTCGCGCTGCGACTCGCCGGCCAGGACCACGCCCTGGAAGCGGGCCGTGACTACCTGCTCGGCAGCGGGCTGTCGTGCGACCTGCGGTTGCCGGGGACGGCGAGCGCGCAGCACGCGCGCCTCGAAGTGCGAGCCAGCGGCGTCGAACTCGTCGACCTCGGCAGCACGCACGGCACGTTCCGCAACGGCGAACGCATCACCCGCGCGCGGCTCGAGGCCGATGACGTGCTGCGCTTCGGCGAAGTGAGCGAGGCGACGGTCGTGCGCGACGACGGCAGCGCGGCGATCGTGCCGATCCCGGCGCTGCGCACCGCGGCGCAGGGTCGTCGCGTCGTCGCCGCGCTCGACGCCGCCGCTTCGCTGCGCGAGGCTCGGGAGCAGTCGTTCGCACGGCTCGTCGCCGGCGAGTTGCGTCGCGCGCCGTGGCTCGCCGCGTCGCTGCTCGTCCACTTCGTGCTGCTGCTCGTGCTCTGGCTGCTCCTGCCCGCGAACAAGACCCGGGGCATGCCGCACGCCGAGGTCGCGATCGACTGGCGCGAACGCGCGGACGCCGACGACACCGCCGCGCCGACGGCGGACGTCGCGGTGGAAACGACGCCGGCCACGTTCGAGCCCGCCGCCGCCGCCGAAGAACGGTCGGCACCCGACGCCCCGGTCGTCCCCGCCGACGGCACGCCGGTGCGCGACGTCGCGTTGCCGGTGCACGGCGCCCGCGAGCGCCTGGTCGCCCGCAACGGCGGCGGCAACGACGAGGTCGCTGCCGGGGACCTCGGCGGCGTCGGCTCGAGCGGGTTCCGGCGCGCGGTCGGCGAACTGCGCCAGAGCGGCCTCGAGATCGTGTTCGTGTTCGACAGCACCGGCTCGATGACGCAGACGATCCACGACACCAAGACCACGATCACGCAGATGCTCTCGGTGCTGCGTGCGCTGGTGCCGGATGCGCGCGTCGGGCTCGTCACCTACCGCGACCGCGGCCCGAACGAACGGTACCTCGTGCAGTCGGTGCCGCTCGGCGCCGACTTCTGGCGCGCTGCGAACTTCGTGCAGTTCGTGACCGCGGAAGGCGGCGGCGACCTGCCCGAGGACGTGCGCGCGGGATTGCGCGAGGCATTCGGCCAGTCGTGGCGGTACGGCGCGCGGCGCGTCGTCGTGCTCGCTGGCGATGCACCGCCGCACCCCGCCGACCACGATCGGATGCTGACCGAGGTGCGCGCGTTCGCGCGCAACGGCAGTTCGTTCGTGCACACGCTGCTGACTTCGCGCGAGTCGTACGGCGATGTCGGCGGCGCGGCGTTCGACGCGTTCCAGGAGATCGCCGCGGCCGGCAAGGGGACCTGCCAGCGGCTGGCGGCGCGCGACCGCGTGCTCCAGCGCGTGCTGACGCTCGCGTTCGGGCGCGAGTTCGACCGGGACATCGCCGACGTGATCCGCGCCGTCGAGGCCGATGCGCAGCGCGTCGACGTGAGGGCGCTCGATCTCGCCCGGCGTGGCGGCCCCGAACTCGAGCGAGCGCTGCGCCAGAACCCGGTGCCGCAATCGCTGTGGAACGCGCTCGTGCGGCGCCCTCGACGCGCCACGGCCGAGCAGCTCACGGGCCTCCTGGCCGCCGCGTCGACGCCGCCGCAGAGCCGGCACGCGATCGCCGCTGCCCTGCAGGCGATGCTCGGCCTCCCGCTGCCACCGATCGATCCGGTCGCGGGCGAAGTCAGCCCGGTCGAACTCGCGCAACTTCGTACGCGCGTCGCCCGCCTGCCCGAGTGAATCATGTCGTGATCGGGGCCGGTCGTTATGTTGCGCGGCCCGGAATGAGCGCCGTCTCCGATCGCCTCGGCCGCCCACTGCGCAACCTGCGGTTGTCGGTCACCGACCGCTGCAACCTGCGGTGCCAGTACTGCATGCCCGAGGCGGACTACGTCTGGCTGCCGAAGGCCGACGTGCTGACGTTCGAGGAGATCGCGCGCCTCGTCGCGGTGTTCGCGTCGCTCGGCGTCGACAAGGTGCGTCTGACCGGCGGTGAGCCGCTGCTGCGCTCCGATCTGCCCGTGCTCGTGCGCAGGCTCGCGAACCTGCCAGTGCTGCGCGACCTCGCGATGACCACCAACGGTGTGTTGCTGCGCGAACATGCCGCGACACTCCGCGCCGCCGGGCTGCATCGCGTCACCGTCAGCCTCGACACGCTCGATGCCGCGACGTTCCGGATGCTGGCTCGTCGCGACGACCTCGCGCGCGTGCTCGACGGCATCGCGGCGGCGCGCAGCGCCGGCTTCACCGAACTCAAGCTCGACTGCGTGGTGATCGCAGGCGTCAACGACCGCGAACTGCCCGCGATGCTCGACCACGCGCGTGGCCTCGGCGCCGAGCTGCGGTTCATCGAGTACATGGACGTCGGCGGCGCGACGAACTGGCGGCCCGAGGCCGTGGTCGGCCGCGCCCGCATGCTCGAGATCCTGACGGCGAGCCACGGCGCCATCACGCCAGTGCCGAGGAACGACAGCGCGCCGGCCGAGCGCTTCCGCCTCGCCGACGGGACCACGTTCGGGATCATCGCCTCGATGACGCAGCCGTTCTGCGCGACGTGCGACCGCGCGCGGCTGACCGCCGACGGCATGTGGTTCACGTGCCTCTATGCTCGGAGCGGCACCGACCTGCGCGCGCTGCTGCGCAGCGGGGCCGGCGACGACGAGCTGCGCACGCGGATCGCGGCGATCTGGCGGGCACGCGCCGACCGCGGCGCCGAAGAACGCGCAGCCCTCGTCGCCCGCACGCCGCTGGCCGAAGCGGGACATCTGCGCACCGACCCGCACCTCGAGATGCACACGCGCGGCGGCTAGCCGTTCAGTCGTCCGCCCGACGCAGCCGGTCCGCGAGCAGGTGGCAGCAGACCACGACCGACGTGATCGCCAGGGACGGGAACACCCACGAGTGCCAGGCGCCGAGCACCGCGCGGTCCGCGCCCTGGCGCAGCATCGTCCCCCACGAACTGGCGACGCCGCCGCCCCCCAAGCCGAGGAACGTCAGCGTCGACTCGGCGACGACGGCACTCGCGGCGCAGAATGCCGCGGTCACGCCGATCGGCCCGGCGACCTGCGGCAGCAAGTGGCGCGTCAAGATGCGCCATCCGGACACGCCGAGCCCGCGCGCCGTGTGCACCCATTCGCGCTCGCGCAGGCCGAGCAGTTCGCCGCGCACGACGCGCGCGAAGGCGACCACGAACAGCGCCGCCATGACGACGATGAGTGCCTCGCGTGAGTCGCCGAAGAACGAGGCGGCGAACAGCAAGAACAGCAGCGTCGGGAAGCACGCGAACAGATCGACCACGCGCGACACCACGAAGTCGGCCACGCCGCCGCGGTAGCCCGCCCACGCGCCCAGGGCCACGCCGACGAAGCCGCCGAGCAGCACCGCCGGCAGCACCAGCCACACCAACGCCGACGCGCCATGCAGGAGCCGCGACAACACGTCGCGTCCGGTGTCGTCGCAGCCGCACCAATGCTCGAACGACGGCCCCGAGTCGGCGCGCGCGACGTCGGTCGCCAAAGGTCCGTGCGCCAGCGGCGGCGGCAGCGCGAAATCGCGACTGCCCGGCGGCAGGGAGGCGTGCCACTGCCGCCACGTACGATCGCCGGGCCCGGGCGGCGGCGAACCGACCAGATCGGCGAACGCCGGGAACGACCAGACGCCGCCGACGCGCGCCACCAGCGGCACGTCGTTCGCCAGCAGCGGCGCAAACACGCCGGCAAGCGCGATGGCCAGCAGCAGCAGCCAGGCGCCACTGCGCCATTTGCGCCGGCGCGGTTCGACGTTCGCAGTCTTCATCGCCAGCGCACCCGTGGATCGACGAGCCGGTGCAGCGCGTCACTGAGCACGAACCCCGCGAGCGTGACGAGCGAGCCGAGCACGACCAGCGCCATCAGCAGCGGCTGGTCGAGTTGCATCGTCGCGGTGAACGCGAGGTGCCCGAGGCCGTCGAGCGCGAACAGGTTCTCGACCACGATCGAGCCGCCGACCACCATCGGCAGCAGGCTGCCGACGAGCGTCGCGACCGGCGTCAGCCCGTGGCGTCGCAAGCGGGCGCGCACGACGGCGGCGGGCTGACCGAGCGCGTGCAGGGCGGCGACGAACGGCGCTCGTGCGGCGCGTGCCACCGCATCCCGGACGAAGCGCGCCACCAGCACCGTCGGCGCCAGCGCCGTCACCGCCACGGGCAGCAGCAGGTGCCGCGCGTGGTCGACGAGCTGCGCTGCCAACGACCACTGCTCCGACCCCGGCGTGCGCAGGCCCGACGCCGGCAACCACTGCAGCCACGCCGAGCTGAACGCGAGCAGCAGCAGCGTCGCGAGCAGGAACTCGGGCAGGCCGGCGCCGACCAGCATGCCGACCGACGCCGTGCGTTCGGCGCGCGAGCCGACGCGTTGTCCGAGCCAGACGCCGACCGGGATCCCGATCGCGAACGCGACGAGCAGAGCGAGGCCGCCGAGCCATGCGGTCACCGGCCAGGCGCCGGCGATGCGCGCACGCAGCGCCGCGTCGTCTTCGTGCGGGCCGGCGAAGCGGAACCGCGCCGCGTTGCCGAGCCACGCGGCGTAGCGCTCGGCCAGCGGCGCGGGTTCGTTCGTCACCGGATCGACCATGCCGTAGCGGATCCGCAGCTGCCGGATCGCCGCCGCGCGCGCCGCCGGATCGACGAACGAACGCTCGGTCGCCGGATCGCCGATGCGCAACTCTGCGCGATCGACCGGGGCCTGGTCGATGACGACGAAGGTCACGAACGTGATGCCGAGCAGCATCGCGACGAGCCACAGCAGGCGCGCGAGCAGCCAGCGCAGCATGGCTCACCCGGTCGCCGGCTCGCCGGTCGCCAGGATCACGGCGAGGATCGCTTCGCGCGTGTCCATCCACGCGACGCGCGGGTCGATGCCGCGCAGGTACTCGAGCGTCAGGATCGGGATGCCCAGCTTGCGGCCGACCCAGGAGCCGAGCGAACCCGGCGTCGGCGCGAACTTGTCCGACGCATGCACGCGATACCCCGAGCGCGCGGCGAACAACTTCGCGAAGCCCTCCGCCGGGCCGTCGAAGTTGATGAAGTGGTCGCCCCGCCAACTGTGCGCGACGATGACGAGGTGCGGCCGTTCGTCCAGGATCAGGTCGTGCAGCACCCTGGCCTCGGGTTGGTCGAGCGGCCGCTCGCCGCGGCCGTCGCCGGCCAGGTAGTTGTTCGCGGGGTAGTTGCGGTTGAGGTCGACGCCGTTCTTGTTGGTGCGGCTGTTCGCCGCCGAGCCATCGGGGTTGACGTCCTCGAGGATCGTCAACGTGACGGCTTCGCCCGCACCCGGCGTCGCCGCGAAGACGGCCGGCAGCTCGGCGGTCGCGATGTGGCCCTCGCGTTCGTTGCCGTGGATGCCGCCGACCCAGAGCACGCGGCGCGGACCGTGTCCCAGCTGGAGAAGGCGCAGTGGTCGCCCCTCGACGCTGCGGCCGACCTCGTGCCAGACCGCGCGCTGCCGCGCACCCGCTCCGGTGCCAAGGGCATCACCGCGACGACGCCATTCGGGGTCCCGTGGGCTGGCGCCGATGCAGCCGGCCAGCAAGAGCAATCCGACCTGAACGAACCGCATTGGCGGCGACCATAACGGACTCGACCACACGCGCCATGCTGCCGATGACGGCGGCGTGAGCACGAGCACACCACTGCCGCTCCCGACGATCGCCGGTGGCCTGCACGTCGGCGGCGTGCTGCTACGTGGCGCCGTCTACGCGCTGCTGGCGACGTTCGCGAGCCGCTACGACTGCGGCCAGGCATTGCTCGGCGGGGTGGTCGCCGGCGACCTGGCCGCGTCGGTGCTTGCGGCGGTCTGGAACTGGTCGTCCGACCGGCGCGCGGCTCTGGTCGAACTGGCCATTCTCGCCGTGGCGTTCCTGTGGGTCCGAGCGTGGCTCGTGTGGCCGGAAGATCCAGCCGACCGCGCCCTGTTCGGTCTGGCGGCATTCGGGGTGTTCGTCGCTCGCGCCGGTGGCACCGCCCTCACGCGCATCGGCTCGGACCACGACGGCTGGAGCTGAGGGGCGCCCGGGCGGCGCGCGATTTCGGGGATTCCGTTGGCCGACGGCGAGCCGGCATCGCCTGTGGGACATCCGCGCCAACCCGGCTCGGGCAACAACTCGCAGTACACTCCCCGATGAACCCGATCCCGACCCTCCCCGCAGGCGCGCTCGCCCTGCTCACGATCGCCGCTGCGGCTGCCGCACAGGGCATCACTGGCCAATACCACGAAGTCGTAATGGCAGTTGGTTCGCCGGTTGCCGCGATCCCCGGCGCCACGATCAACTCGGCCAGCAACTTCGACGCGCCGGTGATCGACCAGAACGGCACCATGCTGTTCCGGGCGCGCATGATCGGCGGCGGCGTCGCGTCCACCGACGACCGCGCCTACTTCATGGGCCGGGGTGCGGGCGATCTGCAGATGGTCGTGCGTGCCGGCGACCAGGCGCCGGGCCTGCCGGCCGGCACGTTGCTCCGGTCGACCAGCAGCGCCGGCCTCAACAGCAACCCGCGCATCAGCCCATTCGGCGAGCTGCTGTTCTTCCAGAGCGCTCTGGCCGACCCGAGCAACCCGATCCCGACGACGGCCGACAGCGCGCTGTTCTGGGGTCCGGTCGGCGGCTTCGTGCCGCTGGCGCGTGAAGGCGACCAGGTGCCGTTCCTGGCCCCGGGCATCACGTGGGGTGCGCTGTCCCAGTCGAATCAGTACAGCCACATCAACACGTCCGGCCTGGTGTTGTTCAGCGCGCCGCTCGTCGGCGCGACGACCACCACGGACAGCGTGATGGTGACGGGCGTGCCCGGCAACCTCGTCGCGGTCGTCCAAGAGGGCCAGACGATGCCGGGCGGCGAAGTCGTGATCCCGGTCTCCGGCACGACGCTCAGCTTCACCACCCTGATCAACGGCGTCGGTCAGGTGCTGTTCGACACGCGCTACCAGGTCGCTGGTTCGGTGACGGCACTCAACGATCGGGCGATCGTCCTCTACACCGGTGGCTCGTACACGACGATCATCCGCGAAGGCGACCAGGCACCGGGCCTCCCGGCCGGCGTGGTGTTCAAGGACTCGGCGGCGTTCAACGGCTGGGCGCCGGGCGTCGGCTCTACCTGCTTCAACGTGAACGGCCAGGCGCTGATCCAGGCCCGCGTCGAGGAAGGGGGCACGACCATTGGCACCGACGAGCAGACGCTGTGGGTCGGCTCAGCCAGCGGCCTGACGCTCGTCTTCCGGCGCAACGA
The DNA here is from genome assembly GCA_937952215.1 of uncultured bacterium. Classification (GTDB taxonomy): domain Bacteria; phylum Planctomycetota; class UBA1135; order UBA1135; family UBA2386; genus UBA2386. The sequence goes on along the minus strand of CALFZH010000016.1, from coordinate 137,881 downwards.
CCCGTGCCCTGGCCTGCCGGCGGGCGTGAACTTCGGCGTGCCGAACAGTGCTGGCGCCGCCATCAACGACAACGGCACGCTCTGCTTCATCGCCTCGCTGCAGGGCGCCGCGGTCACCACTGCCGACGACTCGAGCTACTGGTACGGCACTCCGGGCAACCTGATGTTGCTCGCCCGCGAAGGCGACGTGGTGCCCGGGCTCGCTCCGAGCGGCAACGGCCCGTGGCGCTACGGCCCGGTCAGCGCCGGCACCGGCTCGCCGCACCTCAACAACCGGGGCCAGGTGGTGTTCCAGAACACGCTCAGCGACGGCGTGGTCCAGCGTTCGGTGCTGATGAGCTACGACAGCAACCTCGGCATCCAGTTGCAGCTCGACAGCACCGACACCTTCACGACGCCGAACGGCACGGCCGCGTGGACGGGCTTCAGCCACTCCGGATCGACCAGCAGCGATGGCAGCTCGGCCTGGTTCAACAGCCAGGGCGACTTCATCTGGAAGCCGCTGTTCAACGCGCCGCTCACCGCCGCGGTCGTGCACGGCCGCGTCGGCTCGCTGCAGACGTCTTCGTCGTATGCGATCAAGCAGTCCCTCGGTGGGCAGCAGAACTTCGCCTTCGACTTCGGCACGGCGCGCGCTGGCCAGATCTACGCGATGATCGGCAGCGCGTCGGGCACGCGGCCCGGCACGATCTCGCCGATCGGCCCGCAGATGATCCCGCTCAACTGGGACGCCTGGACGGACATCTCCCTGACGTTCCACAACACGCTCGTCTACCAGAACACGATCGGGTTCCTGGACGCCAACGGCCGCGGCACGGCGACGTTCTTCGTGCCGGGCGGCTTCACGTGGGATCCGACGCTGCATCACGCGGTGGTGTCGCTCACGCTCGACGGCTTCGGCACGCCGACGAGCACGATGGTCACCGACCCGATCGCAGTGCGCCTCTACTGAGACTGGCTGGATCGCAGCTCGCGAACACGTCGGGCCGTCGGCGCAAGCCGGCGGCCCGCGTCGTTTCTGGATCGCGTCGCCGAGGCCCTGCTGGCGACTACGCCCGACTGCGCCGGACCGGCAGCTGGCAGGCGATCGTGAAGTGCTCGACGCCGTGTGCGAACGGTCGGCCCAGCCACGCCTCGAACGCCGGCTGGTCGTCCGGCTCGTAGCCGCTGCGCGGCAGCCAGGTCCCGTACAGCCAGTCCAGCGCGCGCACCTCCATCGCGATGTCGCCAGCGATCCGCACTTCTGCGACCCGCATCGCCGGGAACTCGAAGCGCCCGATCCGCCCTTCGGGACGGACGTCGTCGACCTCGACCGCGGCGTCGTAGCGACAGTCCCCGAGAGCCACGATCTCCGGCTCCTCCCACATGTAGCCGAGCCACTGCCGGTCGGCGTAGCCGCGCGGCTCGGCCCAGAGCCGCAAATGCTCGTACGCCTCCAGCACGCGCTCGAAGGAGCGGAACGGATCGAGCACACGGACATACGCGACGGTGCGTGGCGGCAGGTCGCGCAACGTGACCGAGAACCCGTCCGGATTCGCGCCGGCCGGCAAGGCGGTGAAGCGCGGCACGCCGTCCGGCCCGACGTGCGCACGCTCGAACTCCGCGCGACGCGCTTTGCGGAAGGCGTCGAGGTCGAAGGCCCTGGGCGACATACCGAAACGTTGCTTGAAGCTGCGCGAGAAGTCCGAGGACGACGCGAATCCACACGCGAGCGCCACCTCGGTCAGCGACCGGCCGGGTGCGTGCGACATCAACGACAGCGCCCGTTCGAGCTGCAGGCGCTTCACGAACTGGCCAAGCGTCTCGCCCACCACCGCCTGGAAGACGCGGTGGAAGTGGAACGGCGAGAAGTGCGCCGCTTTGGCCACCGACGCGAGGCTCACGTCTCCGTCGAGGTTGCCCACCACGTGGTCGATCGCGCGATTGACGCGAGCCACGTAGTCCTCGGGCGGCTCATCGGGGGCTTCCGGTCGAGTTCGCAAGATCTGGCAAGTCGCGGCGGAACGGCGTGGCATGGTAGCGGCTCGCTCGAAACCCGCAGGACCCGCAGTGCGCGGGGACACGAACCATGAACCCACTCACCATCGTCTTCGCCGCCGGGCTGCTGACCGGCGTGGCCACCACCGGCCTTCACCAGGATCCCGCACCGAAGAAAGCCGATCCCGTGCAACTCGGCAACTTCAGCGTCAGCCTGACCGTGAAGGACCTCGCGGTCGCACGCGCCTTCTACGAGAAGCTGGGCTTCGCCGAGGTCTCCGGCGACATGAAGCAGAAGTGGATCGTGCTGAAGAACGGTTCGGCCAAGGTCGGCCTGTTCCAGGGCATGTTTCCGAAGAACATGCTGACCTTCAATCCTGGCTGGGGCGGCGAGAAGGAGGAGCTGAAGGACTTCCAGGACGTGCGCGCGATCCAGCGCGTGCTGAAGCAGCGCGGCATTCCGTTCGCACTCGAGGCCGACGAGAAGACCGACGGCCCTGCCTTCTTCCAGATCACGGATCCCGACGGCAACCCGATCCTGGTCGACCAGCACGTCGGCAAGCCGAAGCGCTAGACAGCCCGCCAACGCCAGGCCCGCGTCGTTTCCGGATCGCGCCGCCGCGTCAGATCCCGAACCGGCACGGATCGTCGGGATCGATCACGAACGTCGGGAAGCCGGTGATCCACGCCGAGCCCTCGACCTCGGGCACGATCGCGGCGAACGGGCCGACCTTCGTTTCGCGTACGATGCGCGCGCGGAACTCGGTGCCGAGCACGCTCTGCGAACGAAACCACCGGCCGAGGCCGAGTTCGCCCTTGGCGTGCAGCACGGCGAGCTTGGCCGAGGTACCGGTGCCGCACGGCGAGCGGTCGTAGGCGGTGCCTGGGCACAACGTCAGCGCCTTGCTGCCGCAGGCCTCGCCGGCGATCGGCGCGAACAGCTTGACGTGATCGACGATCGCGTCCTCGGCGGCGTCGGGCAGTCGACCGCGCACGCCGTCGCGCACGAGCGCTTCTCGCACCGCGGTCGCCGCCTGCATCAGCACCGGCAGGTGCGCCTTCTCGACGGACAGGCCGAGCTGGTCGGCCTCGACGAACGCGAACCAGTTGCCGCCCCAGGCGACGTCGGCCGCGACCTTGCCGAAGCCGTGCACGTTCACGATCGCGCGTTGGCGGAAGAGGAACGACGGCACGTTGGTGATCGCGACGCTCTTCACCTTGCCCTTCTCGACCGCGACGCGGCAGGTGACCGCGCCGGCTGGCGTGTCGAGCACGAGTTCGGTGACGGGTTCCTGCGCCGCGACCATGCCCGTCGCGACCGCGACCGTGGCGACGCCGATCGCGCCGTGGCCGCACATGCCGAGGTAGCCGGCGTCGTTCGCGAACACGACGCCGAGGTGCGCGTTCGGCGTGCACGGCGGCAGCAAGAACGCGAGCACGATCGCGTCGTGGCCGCGCGGCTCGAGCACGAGAGCCTTCCGCAGGTGGTCGTGCGAACGCTGGAGCGCCGCGCGCTTCTCGGCCATCGTCGTGCCGGGGATCGGCGGCAGGCCACCGGTGACGATGCGCGTCGGCTCACCGGCGGTGTGCGAGTCGATCGCCTGGAGCACCTGCGAGAACTGCAGCATGGCGCGCATCATGCCTTGGCATCGCTTTCGAGGCAGCAACCCGGGCTGGCGCGCTGGATCGCCGCCACTTGTCGCGGCCCGGCACCCGATACATACTGAGTGTATGAAACGTACGAATCTTGTGCTTCCTGATGAGCTGCTCCGCGAAGCCGTACAGGTGAGCGGCGAGAAGACCTACTCCGGCGCGGTCGTCGTGGCGCTCGAAGAGTACGTGCGGCGCGCGAAGGCTCGCCAGATCCTGCGCCTGCGCGGATCCGGTGTCTGGGAAGGCGACCTGTCGGAGATGCGAGGCGACCCGGCCCCCCCGGCGAAGAGGAAGGCCAAGTGATCCTGGTCGACACCTCGGTCTGGATCGAGTTCTTCCAACCCCAGCGCCCCCTCGACCTGGCCCAAGCGATCGACTTCGACGAAGTCGCTACCTGCCCACCCATCGTCCAAGAAGTGCTGCAGGGCATCCGTCAGGCCGAAGCGTTCCGCGTGGCGCGGCTGGCCATGCTGGCCCTGCCAATCCTGGAGTCGCCAATGCCGATCGAGGTCTGGCTGGAGGCGTCCCAGCTCTACCGGACTGCGCGAAACGCTGGCATCACCGTGCGATCAGCGACGGATTGCCTGATCGCCGCGTGCGCGTTGCGGCACGACGCCGAGGTGTTGCATCGCGATCGGGACTACGACCACCTGGCGCGGGTCTCTTCGCTACGCGTCCGGCATCCATGACACCCGAGCACCCTCGGCATCACTTCTTCTTCGTGTAGGTCGCGCGGAAGCTCTCGAACGGCGCGGCCGTGCCGATGATTGCATGGTTGCTCGCGGACTTCGCCGCACCGTCGGCGGTGAACTCCATCATCATGCGCTGAGCGCTCGGCTGGCCCTGGTAGAGCGCGTTGCTGGTCGCGACGAACCTGCCGTCGGCGGTCCAGCGCGCCTCGAGCTGCATGACCTCGCCCATGTTGCTCACGTAGATGCCGCTGATGCAGTCGCGACCGGCATCGTGGGCCCAGAACACGTCGCCGAGGTACTTGCCCGGCATGCCCTCGGCCTCGCCCTCGGTCTTGCCGTGCAGCACCGCACCGCCGTATCGCGCGACGAACGTGTCGGTGCCGGTGATCTTCATCGGCGGCGCGCCCGGCATCATCACCATCTCGCCGACGACCGCGTAGGTGCCGGCCGACTTGCCCAGGCGCACGATCTGCTCGTTCGCCTTCGCCCCCATCCACGACGCACCGTCGAGGGTGGCGCTGAAGCCGTCGCCGCCGCGCGTGAACGTGCCGTCGATCATGTGCAGCGGCTCCCCCTCGGCGAGCAGCAGGTGCATCGTGTGCTTCATCGTCTCGCCGTCGACCTTCATGACCGAACGCTGGGCGTAGGTCGTTCCCGCCTGCCTGGTCAGCGAGATCTGCACGTGCGAGCCGTCGGGCAGCAGTTGCAGTTCGTTCAGGTAGGCCTGGCCGCCGCTGTTGACGCTGGCGTTGACGTAGCGCTTGTTCTCGCGATCCCAGCCGAGGTAGCTGCGGTGCACGAAGGTGCCGTCGATCCCCTCGAACTGCACCGCGAAGTCGCCCTGCACGAAGTGGCCGTCGAGGCACCACGCGTAGGTGCCCTTGCCGGTCCACTTCGTCGTCGGCCCACCGGGCTCGTTCATCACGCCGCCGCCGGTCCAGTTGCCGAGCATCGGCGCGAGCTTCTGCAGTTCGGGCGCGGGGCCGGGCGGGGCGTCCTGGGCGGGGAGCAGCACGGGGAGCAGCAGCAGGAACGACGACGCGGCGCGAGTGTGGTTCATGGCGGGTGCGTGCGAAGCGGAGCGCGGCACTAGAAGCCTGGTGGCGAACCACGTCGAGGCCGCGATCGCGTTTCGACGGCGACTTCGGATGCGCGGCACGACCGTGCAGCGCGGCGCGACAATGCGTGGAGGGGCGCGAACTCCTGCCTGGCAATGACACTCGTTGAGCCGGCGCACCCCCCTCGCGATACTCCCGCGCCCCCGAATGCCCGCACCCGACCTCTGGACCTGGATCACCATCCCCGCGATCGGTGGCGTCATCGGTTGGAGCACCAACTGGCTCGCCGTGAAGATGATCTTCCGGCCGATCAAGCCGCGCCGCTTCCTCGGGATCCGCATCCAGGGCCTCGTCGGGCGCCGCCAGCACGAACTCGCGAAGGCGATCGGCCGCGTCGTCGGCAATCACCTCGTCGAGCACAAGGACGTCGTGAAGAGCCTCAACAAGCTCGACTTCCACGGCATCCTCGGCGGCGTGCTCGATCGGGGCCTCGGCCCCAAGATCCAGGAACTGCGCGGCCTGCCGCTGATCGGCGGCTTCCTGACCGAGGAGCGCGTGCGCGACCTGCGCAACTCGATCGTCGACGGCATCATGAAGCACAAGGAGGCCGTGCTCGACGAAGTCGAACGTGGTCTCGCCGCCGGCCTCGACGTTCCCGCCCTCGTCGAGAAGAAGGTCGCCGGCTTCGCGATCGAGAAGCTCGAGGCGCTGATCCTCGAAGTCGCGAGCCGCGAGCTGAAGGCGATCGAGATACTCGGCGGCGTCCTCGGCGTGTTGATCGGCCTCACCCAGGTGGCGTTCCTGTACTTCCGCTGACCGTTACGGCCCCGCCGACGGACGACTAGATCCCCCGCCATGTCGGTTCGCCCCGCCATTCCCGCCCTGCTGCTCGCCTCCCTGCTCGCGCCGGCGCAGGCCCAGGAGCAGAAGGTCATCGCCTATCCGGTGCGCGACGCGCTGTCGCCGTTCCGCAACCCGACCGACGTCTACGCGCCGCCCGACGAGGTCTTCCGCCTGCTGCGCGTCATGCAGGCACTGGCCGACGCGCGCGGCGCTCCCAAGCAACCGGACGCCGACGGCCGCGAGAGCCTGGACGACCCGCGCTGGCGCGCCGCCCGCGACGACCTGCACCGACAGAATCTCGACGCCGGTTACCTCGCGCAGATCATCCGCGTGAACAAGAACGCCGCCGACCGCGCGACCGCGTTCTACGGCATGTTCTACCTGGCGAACGTCGACCACGTGTTCGAGTTGATCGCGCACATCCCCGGCGAGCCGGTGCGGGCCACGCGCGAGGCGGCGTTGCCGCGCGCGATCGAGTTCCTGCGCAAGAACCTGCGGCGCAAGTTCGGCGACCTGACCAAGGAGCAGCAAGACGAACTGGTCAGGGCGCTGCCGGAACCGGGCAGCCCGGTGGCGCGCGCCGGCGGGCTCAACCGCCGTCCGGTGCCTGGCGACCACCTGCACGCGTTGACCCTCGTGCCGTTCTTCCAACTGCTCGACCTCGACGATCCGCTCGACCAGGCGCAGGGTGCGTGGTTCCTGAAGGAGACGTTCGCGCTGCGCGGCGACCTCGCGCTGCGCTGGCTCGAACCGGCGCTGCCGCGACTGCGGCAGCTGCTCGGCTCGAAGTCGTCGCAGGTGCGCGATCAGGTCATCAGCCTGTTCCGCACGATCGGGCCGGAGAAGCTGCGCGAGCCGCCGGTCGACGATGCTCGCGCGCTCGTCGACTGGGCCGACGAGGCGAGCAAGGCCCTGTTCCCGCCGATCCGCAACCTCAACGACGCGATCGTGCAGCTGCACGCGAGCCCCGAACGCGATGCACTCGCCGCGGCCGGAGTGGCTGCGCTCGAGAACTCGTCGATCGGCGATCCGTTCACCGGCCAGCGCGCCGACGGCACCTGGCTGCGCGGTTTCCGCGTCGCGCGCGTGCCCGACGAACTGAAGCCCCTGGCCATCCCCGCCGAGGCCATCATCACGCACGTCAACGGCATCGCCGTGGGCGACGCCGCGTCGCTGCTCACCACCGTGCGGCGACAACTCGACACGCGTTCGTGGCCGCGCACCCTGGTCGTCGACTACGTGCTCAAGGACGCGAGCCGGGCGATCGAGTACCGCGTGCTGTGACCGGCGCGCGCGCCGTTCACTTGTAGGTCTTCAGCACCCACTCGCGCCACTTGGCGTCGAACGCCTCGGGTTCGAGGTCGTAGACGGCGAGCAGTTGCTCGACCTGGCGCGAGACCCCGTAGCTGCCCTTCAGCCCGACCAGGAAGCGGCCGAACCGCGCGCGATCCGTGGTCATCAGCCAGTCGACGCGCGACCACGCCTGCAGGTGCGCCCAGTAGCCGAAGTCGGTCTTGGTCGCGAGCTCGGTGAACGGGATCAGCAGCCGCGGGTGCTGCGCGCGACCCTTCGTCTTCGCGTGCCACTTGTGCTGCGTCTCCTGGTCGACGCTCTCCTCATCCTTGATCGTCGCCATCATCGTGCGCGTCGGCACCTGGCGTTCGTACCAGTGCGAGAGCCCGAGCGAGACCCAGTACGGCGCGCCGCCGGCCGCGTCGCAGAACATCCCGATCAGGTGGTAGCGGAACAACGCGTGCACGGTCGCCTCGTCGCGCACCTCGTCGTCCTCGGCCGCCAGGGTGAGGCCGTTCTGCTGCGTCGCCGGGTAGTAGTGCCGCTGGCCGAGCTGGCTCTTCGTGTTGCAGAACCGGTCGTGGTAGCGCGCCAGGTCCGACTTCTTCTGGAACAGCAGCAGCGGAAACTTCCGCTTCTGGCCGAGATGCGTGCCGGTCGCGTCGTCGTGGCCGACCAGCGTCGCGAACTCGGCGTAGAGCTCCTCGGCGCGCAGCGCGTACAGGTGCAGCCGCAGCCACGGCTCGAGCTTGCTCGCGCGTTCGGGGAACTTGCCGTGGCGCTTGCGGAGCCGCTGCAGGTCGGCGTTCGTGAGCTTGCGCGCTTCCGACTCCTCGGGCATCCCGGCGGTGCCGAGCGAGCTGCCGATCAGGAAGTGCGGCGTCTCGATCCACAGGATGCGGCCGGCACCGAGCACCTTCTCGATGTCTTCGGTGCGCTGGTCGTTGGCCCACACGAACGGGCCGTAGGCAACGATGCCCGCCGCCGCCATCGCCTTGGGATCGCCGCCCGTGAACGGGTCCTTCGGTCCGGCCTTGACCACGTCCTCGTCGTCCTTCGTGGTGCCGGGCGCAGGGTTCTGCGCGAGCAACGACGATGCAAACAGCACGGCGGTAGCGACAGCTCGGAGCGGATTCATGCGCGGAAGGCGGAGCGGCGGCGCGAGGTTACCACGATCGGCGCGGACCTTGCCGGGGATCGCCGCCCGGTAACATCCCGACATGCGTCGCCGCGTCCTGCTCGCCGCCCTCGCTGTCGCGCTCGCGATCGCGCTCGGCTACTGGCTCACGCGAGACCCGGATGTCGCGCCGCCTTCGCAACCGGAGCAGCGCGTCGAGCCGACGCGCACCGAGCCCGCAGCACCGCATGTCGTGGAGCGCACCGCGACAGGGGACGCGGCGGCCGATCCCCGCGCGGAACCCCCACCCCCGCAGCCGACGACCAGCACGCCGCGCACCCTCGGGCTCGTCCTGCGCGTTCGCCTGCGCGGCCTGCATCCCGACGCGCCGTGGACCACGAAGCTGCGCGTCGATCTCGAAGGCCGCGACGACGCCCGCGACGAGTGGCTCGACGTCGACACCTCGGCGACCGTCGACGCGGAGGGCCTGGCGACGATCGAGCTGCCCGACTGGTACGCAACCGCGACGCAGCAGAAGGGGCGCCTCGAAGCCGACGATCCGAACTACCAGGACGTCGAGCACGGCTGGACCGACAAGCTCGACCTCGCGCAAGAACTCGTCCTCGACGTGCAGGCCGTCGCGGTGCTGACCGGGCGCGTCGTCGACGCCGCTGGCCAACCGGTTCCCGCCGCGCGCGTCGTCGCGTTCGCGCTGCGTTCCGGGCAGCCGGTCGACGGACAACTCGGCACCACGAACTGCCGCGCCGACGGCACCTGGCGGCTCACCGCGCCGAGCGGAGTGCCGCTGTGGCTGCTCGCCGTGCCGATGCACGCCGCCGCCAACGTGCGACGCTCTGTCGGTCGCGACGGCGCCATCCGCGACCACGGCGAGATGCGCGCTGACCTGCTGCCGGCCTCGGCGACCGCGACGGGTCACCTCGGAACGCCGACCGCAGTGCCGGACCTCGTTCTGGGCGCCGCAGCGACGATCACGGGTCGCGTGCGTTGGCTCGACGGCGAAGGCCTGCCCGACGTTCGGGTGCACGCGTTGCCGCGCGGCGGTTCGACGTTCGCCCTCGAGAGCAGCACGTTCGTGCAGCGCGACATCGACGGCCGGCTGTCGCCCGGAGCGGTGGCGGCGACCGTCGACGGCGGCGAGTTCGTGTTGCCGGCCGTGCCCGGCGTGTCGCTCGACGTGCAGGTGCGTTCGCTCGGCGGCAGCGAAGAACACGGCGTGCTGATCGGTCCGCCGCTGCAGCAGTCCGCCGTCGCGCCCCAGCGCCTCGAGTTCACGCTGCCGCGGCCGGTGCTGGTGGTCGTGCGCAACGGCGACGCCGTCGTCGGGGACGCGACCGTCGAGATCGAAAGCGGGACAAAGCTGCGAACCAACCGGCGCGGGGAACTGCTCGTGGTGCCGACGGGCATGGTGCGGCTGCGCGCGGGGCACCAGCGGCTGCGTTCGCCGTGGCGCGAAGTCGGGCCCCCGGATGCGCGCGCGACGATCGAACTGGCGCTGTCGGCGGAACTCGTCGAGGTCGCGATCGAGTTCGACGGCGACTTCCGGGTGCGCAACACGATCGTGCAGTGGCGGCGCGACGATGGCATGGAGGGGCGCGAGCACCTGCTGCGCGACGACCGGCCGGGTGCGTTCCGCGTGTTCCTCGAGCCGGGGCGTTACCGGGTGACGGCGGGGCCGGGCGGCGGCGAGCGCAACGGCGTGTTCCTGCTGCCGGTGGAGCGCGACATCGAAGTCGGCGCCGAGCGCGTCGAACTGCGGCTGCCGGCAGTGTTCGGCGGGACGTTCACGGTGATGGCGACGAACCGCGCGGGCGCGTGGGTCGGCGGGCGGTGCGTGCTCCTCGCGCCGTCGGGCGAGGAAGTGCCGGTGCGCTTTCGCAGGAACGGGGGCGAAGGAACGGACGGGGAACTGCTGCCCGATGGCACGAATGCGTGCACGCGCGTGCTGGCGCCGGGGGAGTACGAACTGCAGTGCGACTTCGGCGAGCACGGGGCGGTGCGCGAACGGTTCCGCGTGACGCCGCGCGAAGTCACCGAGGTGCGCGTTCGGTTGCCGTGACCGCCATCCGGAGGCGGCGACGAGTCTGCCGACCCCACGGCACGGCCGCGGTCGCCACCCACCTACCGCGTCAGCGCCCGCGCGAACGCTTCGCCCGCGGCGCCACCTTCCCCGACTTCGCCTTGCCGCCCTTGCCCTTCGGCGCACACGCCGCGATCAGGTCGTAGCTGATGCGCAGCAGACGACGCAGCTCGGCATCGTCCGCCAGCGCTGCCTCGTCGACCGTGATCCAACCGTGCTTGCCGACGTACTTCGCGACCCGGAACCCGGCGCGCGTCACCAGCAGCGACTGCAGGTCGAGCCCGACCTTCATCCCGACGCACCACCCGCCGTCCTCCTCGCCGCAGCCGGCGAAGATCTTGCCGCGCACGTAGAAGTGCGGCTGCCCGCCGAGCCGCGACGACTCCTCGACGTCGTCCAGCGTCGCGCACAAGCGCCGCACCCGCGCCAACAGGTCGGAACGCGCACCCTTCGGTCGGCTCGCCATCGTGGCGCCGATCATGCCACGCGCCCCCGACTTCGCCTCGCCACGGATGGAACCCGCCCGCCCCCAGCGGCACTCGGGCGCCGCCATGCCCTGTGCGCAGCAGTCCGCTGACGAACGCGACCCCGCCGGCTATCCTCGCTGGCCCGATGCTGCGTGCGTCCGTTCTCACTGCCCTGCTCCTGCTGCCCGCCGGCGATCCGACGCCGGTCGGCTTCGCGGTGCTCGCAGGCTTCGAATACAAGGAAGGCGAGGCGCTGCCGAAGGAGGTCACCGCCCTCGACGGCAAGCAGGTGACGATCCGCGGCTTCATGCTGCGCGAGGTCCCGGGCAGCGGCGCCGTCAACCAGTTCCTGCTGATCAACGAGGCGTGCGGCTGCAACGGCACGCCGAAGCTCAACGAGATCGTGTTCTGCACCCTGCCCGACGGCGTCACGATGGAAGTCAAACCCGGCGTCGTGACCGTGACCGGCACGCTCTACGTCGGCGAGGAGAAGGAAGACGACGTCGTGATCATGCTCTACCAGATGGACGCCGACTCGGTGCAGTGAGCGAGTGAACGCCGCCCGCATCCTGCTGCTCGTTGCAGCGGCCTCGCCGCTGCTCGCCATCCTGCCGCTCGGCCAGGACTCCGCCGCGACCGACTGGGCGAAGGAGGTCGAGCGCGCCTGCACCTCGCCCCGCTACGGCCTGCGGCTCGCGGCGTCGCGCAAGGTCGCGGCCGCCGGGCCTGCGGCGATCCCGGCCGTGGCCGCCTACGCGCAGAAGAACGGCAACAACGCGCTGCCGTCGGCCCTCGTCGACGCGATCGCCGACCAGACGCACCTCGAGGCGGTGGTCTGGGAGCAGCTCATCGCCTGGAGCAAGGACCGCGACTTCTACTGGCGTGCTTCGGCCCTGCGCGGGCTGGCCCTGCGCGCGCCGCGGCTGACCGGCGAGCTGATCGCGAAGGAGCTGCACGGACTGTTCGTGTCGTTCCGCGACGATCCGGCCTGGCTGATGCGAACCCACGCGCGGCTCGGCCTCGTGCTGACCGGGGACGACGCCGCGGCGGCGCTGCCGGAGGACGATCCACGCGCCAGGGCGCGGCTGCCGATGCTGCTGCTGCAGGAGAACCGCGTGCCGCGACTGCAGCCGTTGCTCGACGCACTCGCCGACGAGCGCACGTTCCAGGGCGTGCCGTGGGGCCAGCAGGTCGCCGGCGAAGTTCACAAGACGCTCAAGACCTGGCTCGGCGATGCGCATCCGCTGGCAGCCGGCGGGTCGTTCGCCGACACCGCGTCCGGCCTCACGGCCCTGCGCGAAGCCTGCGCCAAGAAGAGCGGGCAAGAACTGGTCGTGCCGGCGATCCTCCGCGACGGAGCGACGCCCTTCAGCGGCGGCATCGAGCTGTTGTCGTGCAAGCACGGCGACCAATTCGTGCAGTGGACCGACGAGGGCGACCTGGCGTTCGGCATCGACGCCACGAAGACGCTGCGCTTGCCAGCCCAGGTTCGGGACAACCTGTCGAAGGATCGCACGGCGCTGATCCTCGGCGACGTCCTCGGCGTCGTGGTATGCGACAGCATCCGCCTGCGCTGGCAGTCGCCGAAGGTGCACGCCAAGGCTGCTCCCGCGAGCCTGCCGCAACCGGCAACAGACTGGCTCAAGGCGCTCGCCGCCGCGATCGAAGAAGCCGGAGAACCACGCCTCGCCGCGCATTTGCGCGCTGGCCTCGAACAGTTCGCCGCGCGCTGACCAGGAGACACCAACCCGATGTGTGGCATCATCGCCGTGTCGCGCCGAGCCGGGCGCCGCACCGCTCCGACCGCGCCGACGCTCCTCGCGGCGTTGGCCGTCGCCGAACGCGCGTTCGGCGCGGGGTTCGATCCGACCAACCTGACGACGGCGGCGGACGCGCTCGAAGGCATCGACCGTGAACTGCGCGGCGTGCCGGGCCTGTGGATGTTGTTGCGCGAGGTCGATGCCGCCCGAGCGTTGGCGACGCGCACGCAGGCGCTGCACGAACAGCTCGCCGCGTTCGAACGGTCGCTCGACGCAACCACCGGCAGCGGTGCGGATCCGACGCTCGAATTGCGCAACCAGGCGATCGTGCGCACAAAGGACGCCCTGTGGTCGATCCGGCGCGACCGCCTGCGCCATGCCGAGGGCGTGCGTTCGCTCGCCGGCGGCGACGTGCCGCATCTCGCCGCGGCAGCGGCGTTCTCGAGCCTGCAGATCGCGTTCGACGCGCTCGACCGCTTGGAGGTGCGCGGCCGCGACTCGGCCGGCATGTCGGTGGTGTTGTCCGGCATCGATCCCGAACGCCAGGACCTGCGCCAGCTGCGCGCCGGGCGCGACGGCGATCCGCTGTTCCAGGACGGCTCGGTGCGCGTCGCCGACGGGCGCATCGTGATCGTCTACAAGCACGCCGCGGAGATCGGCGAACTCGGCGACAACACGGCGGCACTGCGCGCCTCGGCGCGCGGCGATCGCCTGCTGCAGGCCGCGCTGCGCGACGCGAACGTCGAGGCGCTCGTGCTCGGCCACACGCGCTGGGCCAGCGTCGGCATCATCAGCGAACCCAACGCGCACCCGCTCGAGCAGCGCGAGGAACCGGACGCCGGCGGCGCGTTCGTGCTCGGCGTACTGAACGGCGACGTCGACAACCACCACGCGCTCGTCGCCCAGCACGGCCTGCGGCTCGCGGCGCCGATCACCACCGACGCGAAGGTGATCCCGGTGCTGGTGTCGCGCGCGATGGGCGACGGGCAGGGGCTCGCGGCGGGCTTCCGCCGCACGGTGGCGACGTTCGACGGTTCGGTTGCGATCGCCGCCGCGAGCACGCGCGAGCCCGATCGCCTGGCCTTGGCGCTGCGTGGCTCCGGGCAGGCGCTGTACGTCGGCGTCGCCGAGGACACGTTCGTCGTCGCCAGCGAGCCGTACGGCGTGATCGAAGAGTGCAGCCGCTACCTGCGCATGGACGGCGAGACGCCGGGCAATCCGCAGAACGTCGCGGCGTCGCGCGGCCAGGTCGTCGTGCTCGACCGCACCCGCGCCGGCGAGATCGCGGGCATCACGCGGCTGGCCTACGACGGCACGCCGCTGCCGGTCGAAGAACGCCACCTGACGCGCGGTGCCGTGACGACGCGCGACATCGACCGCGGCGACTTCCGCCACTTCCTGCAGAAGGAGATCGGCGAAGCGCCGCTCTCCCTGCAGAAGACGCTGCGTGGGCGCATCGTCGAGGATGGCGGCCGGCTGCGCACCGCCTTGCCGCCCGCGTCGCTGCCGCCGGCCGTGGCGAAGGCGCTCGCCTCGGGCGCCACGCGGGCCATCGTCGTGATCGGCCAGGGCACCGCCGCAGTCGCCGGCCAGGCGATCGCCGAGGCGATGACCGACGCGCTCGCACGTTCGCCGATCGTCGTGCAGGCGATGCCAGCGACCGAGCTCAGCGGTTTCCGCCTGCGGCCCGACATGCGCGACACGCTGATCGTCGCGGTGTCGCAGTCGGGGACGACCACCGACACCAACCGCACCGTCGACCTGGTGCGTGGGCGTGGCGCGTCGGTGCTCGCGATCGTCAATCGCCGCGGCAGCGACCTGACCGACAAGGCCGACGGCGTGCTCTACACCAGCGACGGCCGCGACATCGAGATGAGCGTCGCGAGCACCAAGGCCTTCTACGCGCAGTGCGCGGCGGGGCAGTTGCTCGCGCTGGCTCTCGCCCGCGCCGCCGGCGTGCACGACGACCGGCGCGAAGACGAACTGCTGCAGGCGGTGGTCGGTCTGCCGGCCAAGATGCGCGAGGTGCTGGCCCAGGACGAGGCGATCGCCGAGGTCGCGCGCAAGCTCGCGCCGCAGCGCCGCTACTGGGCGCTCGTCGGCAACGGCAAGAACCGCGTCGCCGCCGCCGAGGTCCGCATCAAGCTCAGCGAGCTCTGCTACAAGTCGATCGCCTGCGACGCGACGGAGGACAAGAAGCACATCGATCTGTCGGCGGAGCCGCTGATCCTCGTGTGCGCGGCCGGACTCACCGGATCGACCGCCGACGACGTCGCCAAGGAAGTCGCGATCTACCGCGCTCACAAGGCCTGTCCGATCGTGATCGCGACCGCCGGGGAATCCCGCTTCGGCGCCGCCGCGGCGACCATCACGGTGCCCGCCGTGCATCCGTCGCTCGCCTACGTGCTCAGCACGATGGCGGGCCACCTGTTCGGCTACCGCACCGCGCTGGCGATCGACCAGCTGGCGCTGCCGTTGCGGCGCATGCGCGGCGCCATCGAGGCGACGTTCGGTCCCGGTATTTCGACCGACGATGTACTCGGCGCGCTGCAACCGCACCTGCAGCCGCCGTGGCTCGAGTTCCGCCGCGAACTGCTGCACGGGCGCTACGACGGCACGCTCGAAGCGCGGACCGCGGCCCGGCTCACGTCGTTGTGCAACTACGCGCTCGGCTACGTGCCGCTCGATGTCTTCGCGGTCGAGTTCGGCGAACCCGGCACGCCGGGCGTCGTCGTCGATCGCCTGACCGAGGAGCTCACCGTCGCGATCGATCAACTGACGCGCCCGATCGACGCGATCAAGCACCAGGCGAAGACCGTGACCGTCGGCATCTCGCGTTCCGACGAGGCGGTGCTGACCGTGCCGCTCGTGCGCGAAACGCTCGCCGCGGGTGCGGTGCGCGAACACCTGACCTACCGCGACCTGAAGGCGCTCGCCGGCTTGGATCCGGCGGTCGTCGAAGTGCTGGGCAGCACGCGCTACCGCATCGACGGCGACCTCGAGGGGGGCACCGCGCGCATCCACGTGCTCGACCAGCGCGGCATCGCCGCCACGCTGCGATCGCGCGCCGCCGCCAATCCCACGCTGCGTGGCACCAAGCACATGGTCGCGACCGAGAAGCACCTGCTCGTCGCCCGCGGGCGCAACGACGACCGCACGGTCGTGATGGTGCCCGAGGTCGACCAGAACCGCACCGTCGGCATCACGCTGCTGCACGTGCGGTTCCACGAACACCTCGACGTCGCCACGTCGTGCTCGGTGCTCGCCAGCTACCGCAACCGCTACGGCGCGCTCGCCGACGCGGTGACCGAGACCGAGCCGTCGTTCGACGAAGGACTGCTGGCGGCGATGCCCGTCGTCGACCTGCTGTGTGAGCCGATCAGCGCGCTCGCCGATCGCTGGCGGCACGGCACCTTGCAGCGCGGCTGATGCCGAGCCTGCGACCGTGCCGCCGCGCCCGCGCGAGCGTCGTCGGCGCCGCCGGCCTGCTGCTCGCCGCCTGCGCGCTGACCCCGGCACCAGCGCCGGTCCTGGCCTTGCCGGCGCGGGCTGCGTCGACGCCGGGCAGCGCCCTGGCGAAGCTCTGGGCGAAAGTGCCGCTCTGCGCGCGCGAAGCCGCCGTCGCGGAGCAGTTCGAACTGGGCAACGTGCCGGCGTGGCTCGCCGAGCTCACGCCGGTGCAACTGCGCGCAACGATCGGCGACCGCGAACGGGTCGCGACGATCTGGTGCACGCCGGACGTGTTCGGTGTCGGCAACGACGACGATTGGCTGCGCATGCCGGTGACACCGCAGTTGGCCCAGCAGCTCGCCGACCGGCTCGACTGCGTGCTGCCGACGCGAGTCATCGTCGACGCGATCTGGCAGCAGTCCGGCGCGCGGGTGACGCCAACGCCGTTCCATCCGCGCGAACACGACATCACGTCGGTCGCGGTGTTCGCGGCGAGCCACGCGGCGATCGACCGCCAGCTCGAGGGGACGCGCCGCGGCACCCTGGTCGCCGGGCAGAAGAAGGACGTCGTGATCTCGGCGCTGCTGGCCGACTGGCCGGGACGGGTCGTGATCTACGGCTGGCACCGACCCGACGGCAGAGCGATCCAGCCGCTGTCGAAGGTGCACACCACGCCGCACGTCGACTACAGCCACGGCATCCGCTTCGTTCTGCGCACGATGCTCGTCGACGGCCACCGGACGACCGTCGATGCGGTGCTCGCCGATCCCGTGCTGCACGTGCTGCTCAGCGACGAGGGCCCGGTCGCGCCGGCTCGTTACCGCACGTAGCGGTAGGTGCCGCCGTTCTCGGCCGCGAGGCGCTTCAGCAGGTCGGAATCGATGCCGAGGCCGATGCAGTGGATCACGATCTGGCGCGTCCGGTTCCAGCGGCGCACTTCCTCGAGGATCTCCTCGGGCACCGTCACCCGGCCCGAGGTCGGGGTGCCATCGGTCAGCAGGTAGATCGTGTCGACCTGCCGATCCTCGAACGCCTTCTCCAGCGACTCGAAGATGTTGGTGCCAGCACCCAGCTCGAGGCGGTTCGTGGCCTTCAGCAGCTCGGCCCGGTTCTCCTCGCTCAGGCGCCGCAGCGCGTCCCAGTGCGGATGCACCTTGGTCTCGTAGGCGATCAGGTTGACGTGGACCGTGTCGGGCAGCGCCGTGACCACGCGCGACAGTTGCGCCTTCGCCGCATCGAGCCGCGTGAACTTGCGGTCGGTGCCGATCGGTTCGCGCATCGAGCCGCTGCGATCGACGAGGAACGCGATGCGGTTGCTGACGATCGGAATGTCGTGGTAGACGACCGTGTTGCCCCCGCTCGAGTTGCCACCGCTGCGCACGGTGTCGGCGTGTGGCAGCGCGAAGCCGGTCTGGTTCTTCAGCCACCAGCTCTCCCACTCCCGCTTGCTGAAGCAGCGGGTGCCGGTGTGCACGAACAGCGCGTGCTCGAGTTCGGTGGCGAGCCGGCCCTCCTCCTTGCCGTAGCGCGCGATCAGCAGCGGGATCGACGCGACGTCGCGGCACTTGGCGAGGTAGCGAATGCTCAGCGAACGCATCTCCCACGCCCGGTGCGTCAGCCCCTGCTGCGCCTGCGTGACGCCGGCGTCGGCGCCGAGTTCGAGCAGCATCGCGAGCCCGTGCATGCGGTTCTCGAATTCGGGCGCCGCCGCCAGTGCGGCGAGGTCTTGGCGCCACGACGGGTCCTTGGCCAGCAGCGTGTGCAGCCCCGCGGCCAGTTCGAGCGCCTTCTTCCTGCCCGCGCGCAGGTCGGCGCGGATGCGTTCGACGAGCGGGCGAACGGCCTCGGGCGGCGCCTCCTGCAGCAGCAACTTGGCGGCTTCGCGGCGGCTCGGCTGCGCATCGTCGAGCCCCACGGTGATCAGCCACTTCAGCAGCGCCGCGTCTTCGGCGGCGACCGGCGCCGCAGTCCGCAGCGCGCGCCGCACGACGTCGTTCGCGATGCCACCGAAGCGCAGCAGCACCGGGTAGTAGTCCGGATCGCGCACGTGCACGAGTCCGCCGATCAGATCGGCCGCGACCGACGCGCGCGGCTCGCCGACGACGCGCTCGAGCACGTCGATGGTCAGCGCCTTGGCACGCTCGTGCTTCTCGAGCAGGAGCTGCCGCCAGGCGACCGCGGCGAGTTCGAGTTCGCCTTCGAGCGCGAGCTTGATGCGCGCCGCGCTGACCGGCGCCACGCCCTGGACGGCCTCCATGCGGCGCAGCAGCTTGAGTCGCGGCGCTGGAGGGCCCTCGGCGACGAGCAGCGGGGCCAGCCCGCGATGCGCGCGTTCGAGACCGCTGTCGACCAGGGCCGACAGGATCGCGTCGCGTTCGGCCGCGGGCACCTCGGCGTCGGGCAGTGCCACTCGCACGAGCAGCGCATCGAGCGGGCGATCGCCGAGCCGCACCAGCGCCGCCGCTGCGGCGATCCGCACCGACACCGGCGCCGACGTGCGCTGCAGCACCGCGGTGATGTCGCCTTGCAGCGACGGCCTGGCGACCGCGGCGATCGCTTCGAGCACGCTGGCCGCGAACGTGGTGTCGCCGGCAGTCTGCAGTTCGGCTTGCAGGAACGCCGTCATCGCGGGGTCGTCGATCGCGCCGAGCCACACCATCGCCTTCTTGCGTTGGGCTGCCCTCGGCACGTCGCGGGGAATCGCCCGGTAGTCGGCGATCGCCTGCTGCACACGGTCGACCGAGGCCTCGACGGGTTCGGGCTCCTGGGCGCGAGCGCCACCGAGCAGCGCGCCGGCGGCGAGCAGCGACACGAAGAAGGAACGGCAGCGCACGGCGAGTCCGGTCGGGGCCGGAACCTTGTAACCGCCGGAGCGCCCGGGCGCAGCCCCGTATCGACGACTGCCCACCCCGCTCGCCGCATCGGCGTCGACCCCGTATGAGCGCCCCCATGGCTCCGCTCCGATCGCTCGCGTTGCTGTTCGCCGCCGCCACCGTCCCTGCGCAGGCTCCCGCGACGCCCGGCTCGCCCGCCGCGGCACCGCCGAGCGAGCGGCTGCTGGTCTGCAACAAGGCCGAGCACTCGCTGTCGATCTTCGATCTCGCCGCGAAGAAGGAACTCGCGGTCGTGCCGACCGGGCGCGGCCCGCACGAAGTCGCAGTGTCGCCCGACGGTGCCACCGCCGTCGTCACCGACTACGGCGACCAGATGCCGGGGCAGACGCTGACGATCGTCGACATCGCCGCCGCCAGCGTGCTGCGCACGATCGATCTCGTCGGCCCCGAGAAGGGGTCCGATGGCCTGACCAGGCAGCGCGCGTTCCTGCGGCCGCACGGCGTGCAGTTCGTGGCGCCGGATCGCGTCGTGGTGACCAGCGAGTCGACACGCCGCCTGCTGCTCGTCGACCTCGCCGCGGGCGCGGTGACGCGCACGTGGAGCACGCCGCAGGCGACGATGCACATGGTCGCGGTGAGCGCCGACCTGCGCACGGCCGCGGCGACGAGCATCCGGGAAGGCAACGTCGTCGCGTTCGCGCTCGACGGCGACGCCACCGCGGCGAAGGCGCCGATCGCGTGCGGCGACGGCAGTGAGGGGCTCGCGATCGATCCGGTGCGCGGGCACGTGTGGGTCGGCAATCGCTCTGCGAACACGGTGTCGGTCGTCGACGCGACGGCGGGCAAGGTCGTGAAGACGCTGCCGACCGGCGACTTCCCATTCCGCATCGTGTTCGCGCGCGGCGGCGAACTGGCGGTGGTGACGTGCGCCGAGGGCGGCCAGGTGCAGGTGTTCGACGCAGCGAAGGGCGAGATGCTCGGCGAAGTGTCGATCCACGCGGATGTCAGCGAACAGAGCGCGATGCCGATGGGGATCGCCGTCGATCCGGCGGGCAAGCGCGCGTTCGTCGCGTGCGGGCGCGGCGAGTTCGTCGCGGTGATCGATCTGGGGAAGATGGCGGTCGTCGATCGGCTCGCGGCGCGGAAGGGCTGCGACGGGATCGCGTTCGGGCGGCGGGAGTGACAGCGGTGCCCTTCCGAGTACCACTCAGGAGTCAAGCGAAGAGCGTGCGGCGCTTTCTCACCGCACGACGAGCTTCTGCGACTCCACCTCGGCTTCGCCGCGCTGCTTGTCGAGCTGACCTCCCTGTACTTCGACCAGCACGATCTCATTCCTCATGATGCCATCGACACGGAGCACGCCCCCTGGTCCCAACTGCGCCCCGAACCGACGCTCGGGGCATCGCTTCAGCGCAAGGGACAACTTCTGACCTGCCGCGAGTGGTGCTCCCGAGGCATCGCACACAGCCATCTTGATCGTGGTCGTCGCCACGTCGCCGACCACCGAGACTTCTTCTCCCGCACGCACGGAGCAACTCGCGAAGAGAACCGGCTGGTAGTTGAACGAGTCGGCGTTCTTGGCCACGGCAGAGAACAACCACTCGCCGACCAGCATCGGGGCAACCACGAATGTCCCATCCGCCCCGACGGCGGCTTCGGCAGCCCATCCGGGATTGCCGACGCCGTTGACGACGCGGTGCGCTCGCACTTTCGCCGGTGCGCTACCGTCCACGAGCACGCGGCCCGTGACCACGCCCGGCACGTAGGGCGCGCCATCCAGCACGATGGGAGCATGGCTGTCGTCGATGCCAGCGACGACCTTGGCGATCCCCGCTGCAGTCAACACGGGGACGCCGTCCGACATCACGATGGCCAGGTCGAGGCGCACCGTACCCGAGGCGTCGACGTCGAGTTCGAATGCGCCCGTTTGCGCATCGACGGCGACCCACTTGCTCCGCAACTCACTGCCACGCCGATCATCAACGGCACGCACGCGTGGCTTGAACCGCAGGATGCCAGCGGGTTCGACGACGCCGCGAATGCGCATGCCGCGATCGAGTGCAACTTCCACATCGACGGGCTCGTCGCTGGGTGCGAGCTTGACCGTCGCCGCCCGGTACTGCGGGTGTTCGCACTGCAGCAACGCTTCCGTCGCCGGGCCCACCCACCGTACCACGGCGGTTCCATCCGCCTCGGTCTTGGTCTTCACGAGCACGCCGCTGCGCGGCCACGTCAACATGCGGATGCCCTGCGCGTCGGCAACGTGGGGCAACGTCGCGTCGGTCGGGTTTCCTGGGCCCGAACTGCCGACGACAATGCGCACGACGGCGCCCGCCACCCCGAGTCCGGTCTGACGATCGAACGCGCGGATGCGATGCACGCGCTGCGGTGGCAGGACCACGTCGGCGACGCACGTGCCGTTCTCAGGGACATGCACGGGCATCGTGCCGCTCGGCTGCAGCGTCGCGTCGTCGGGGATCACCACGAAAGACACGGGCCCGGGGATGCTACGGATGCTGATCACTCCATCGTCGCGCGTGCCGCGAACCGGGCTGCGAACGTTCCAACCCTGCGGTCCCTGGTGCTCGTGGTGCAACAGGCAGACGGCAAACGCGGTCACCGGCGTCGCGTCGCCGGCACGTTTGACCCGGATCTCGAGCTGCCCTGAACTCTGCGTGCGGAGCGTCAGGTCTTCGGTGCCCCAGGCGACGAACGGCCGTTCCACGAGCAGGCCGTGCCCGTACGTGAACATCTCGGACACGACGACGCTGCTGTCGCTCTTCGCTTCGGTTCGAAGCAGGTCGAACTCGCCACGCGCACCGGTGATCGCGAAGGCGATCGGCTTGCCGGCGTCACCCAGCGCCTGCAGCCGATAGCCCTCGATCGGCTGCCCGCGCGGATCGACCAACGTGCCGGAGATGCGAGGCGCCCGCTCGAGCACGATGATCGCCGGGGAGTCCGCGCGTGCCGTGACGTTGGCTTCCACATCCAGGTAGCGCCGGCAGCTGACAAGGAGGATCAGGTTGGTGCCGCTGCGGATCGGAGTCGGCAGTCGGAACCACCCCTTCTCATCCGTCACGGCGACGTTGCGGGTGAACCCCATCGCCAACACCTGGGCCCCGACAACCGGGCGCGCGTCTCCATCCCGAACGTAGCCCACCATGTCGGCAGTGCCTTCGGGGCTCGCGGTCGGCGCGGATGAGGCGTCGCTTTCGACACTGCTCGACTGGTTGGCCACGGCACGCGGTGCAGGGTCGGCCGCGACACTCGTCTGACTCACGACTTCGGAAGCAGGGACGTGTGCGGCGGACGATGGATCCTCGATCCGCGGGGCATCGCCCTGCCGCAGCACCAGCCACGACAACGCAACGGCAGTTGCGATACCCAGAACGACCAGAACGCGCGGCTTCACTTCACTCCCTGGACAACGTGGGGCCGCATCGTCGTCGGCAACCGCGCTTTCGCCAAGTGCCTCGCCCACGGCGCGTCCGTAGGATCCGCGCGTGCCCGCGCTCGTCCTGTTCGCGTTCGGCCTCGCGCTGCGCCTGCTGTTCCAGGCCGCGGCCCACGACGGCGGAGCCGGCTGGCACGCCGGCTTCCAGGGCGACGCTCCCGTCTGGCAGGAACTCGCCCACAAGCTCGCGAACGGCACCGTCGACGACTCCCTGCGCCTGCCGCTGCGCCCGCCGGCGATGCAGTGGCTCGTCGCATGGCTGTGGAACGGCGATCCGGCGACCGTCGGTCTCGTGCGCAGCGTGTTCGCCGCGATCGGGGCGTCGATCGCGCCGCTCGTGTGGCTGCTGCTGCGAACACACGTGGCGCCCCGCACGGCGGCGCTGACGGCCGTGCTCTGCGCCGCGTCGAGCAACCTGCTCCTGCTGAGCAGCGGGCTGCACGTCGAAGGCCTCTACCTCGCACTCGTCTTGGCGTCGTTGCTGCTGCAGCCGCACCTCGCGGGACGGCGCGCGCACGGCTGGGCGTTCGCGTTCGGGTTGCTGCACGGCCTGCTGTGCCTGCTGCGCGCCGAACACGTGCTCACGGCCCTGCCGCTGCTGTGGCTCGCGCGGCGCAGCGGCGCCACCTGGCGCGTGCTGGCACTGGCGGGCGCCATCGCGACCGCGGTCGTCGCACCTTGGCAGCTGCGCGCGAACGCCATGATCGACGACTACAACGCCGGCGCGCCGGCACTGCCGCCGGCGGTGGTGCCGTGGGACGACGACGCCGTCGCTGCCGTGCGCGCGCTGCCGTCGTTCCAGCAGGTGCCGGTGTTCGCGTTCGTCGGCGACACCGTGCGCGCGCGCGGCGGCACTCGTGTGCGCGCCGCCGATCTCGCGATCGTGCGCGAAGCGTACGACTGCTGGCCCGAGCCGCTGCCGCGCCGCTTCGTCGCGCTCTACGGCGGGCTCAACTTCTACCTCGGCAACACGCCGGAGGCGGCGAGCGGCTTCTCGGCCGCGGCGCTCGACCGAGCACCGCCGCTGACCGGCGGCGATGCGCGCTACCCGCCGGGGCTGCGCCAGGTGCTGCCGCGCAACGGCACGATCGCGCTCGGCTACCCGCCGCATCTCGATCTCGTCGTGAACGGCACGCAACGTGGGCTCGCGGAGATCACCGCCGACCCGTCCGCCGCGGCGGTGCGCGTCGCGACGAAGCTGTGGCATGCCGCAGAAGGCGCGACCGGCGGCCTCGGCGGCCACGCCCTGCCGATCGGGCTCACGGGCACGCGGCGTCAGGTCGACTTCGTCACGGCGACCGGCTGGTGGGCGAACGGCTGGCGCCTCGCGCTGCTCGTCGTCGCTGCCATCGGCTGGTGGCGGCTGCGCTCCGTGCGCGCGCTGCAGCCGCTGCTGGTGTTCGCGGCGACCAAGCTGCTCGTCGTCGCCGCGTTCTACGGCTACGCGCGGCACGGCGCGATGTGCCTCCCGGTCGTGGCGCTCGGCGTGGCGGCGGCGGCGGATGCGCTGCTCGGCGAACGGCTGGCGCGAACGTGGCCGCGCTGGCTCGGCATCGTTGCCGCCGCGCTGCTCGCGCTCGAAGCCGTGCGCGCCGCCACCACTACGGTCCTGGTCGATGGCGGGCCGGCGGGTTCCTGGCCGGCGCACGACTTCCGCGAACGGACTGTCACGTTCCGCTGAAGCCGCGACAGCTCGTCGTGGCGGCATGGTATGCGTGTCCACTCCATGTGGGCGCTGCTGCTCCTGCCGACGCTCGTGCCGCAAGGCGGCGACGCCGCCGCTGCGAAGTCCCACTGGGCCTACGTCGCCCCGGTGCGCCCAACACCACCGCGCACGGATGTCGCCCCGATCGACGCATTCGTGCTCGCCTCGGCCCTGCGCGCAGGCTTGGCACCGACGCCGGAGGCCGATCGGCCGACGCTGCTGCGGCGGGTGACGTTCGACCTGACCGGGCTGCCGCCGACGCTCGCGGAACTCGACGCGTTCCTCGCCGACGACGCGCCGGGCGCCTACGAGCGCGTCGTCGATCGGCTGCTCGCCTCGCCGCACTACGGCGAACGGTTCGCGGTGCCGTGGCTCGATCTCGCCCGCTACGCCGACACCGACGGCTTCAACTTCGACCGCCCGCGCACGATGTGGAAGTGGCGCGACTTCGTGATCGACGCCCTGAACCGCGACGTGCCGTTCGACCGCTTCACCGTCCAGCAGCTCGCCGGCGACCTGCTGCCGGACGCCACCGACGAGGATCGCATCGCGGCCGGCTTCCACCGCAACACGATGTGGAACGACGAGGGCGGCGTCGACCTGGAGGAAGCTCGGTGGGAGCGCCTGCTCGACCGCGCGTCGACGACGGCGACCGTGTGGCTCGGCAGCACGTTCCACTGTGCGCAGTGCCACGACCACAAGTTCGATCCGATCTCGCAACGCGACTTCTACGCCTTGGTCGCGTTCTTCGAGCCCGCGGAGGAGACGAAGCTCGAGGTCGCGACGCCCGAACAGGCCGCGCGACGCGCCGAACTGCGCGCCGAACTCGCGCGACTCGAGGCCACGAGCACCGACGAGGCGGCGATCACCCGCGCGAAGAAGGCGCTCGCCGCGGCCCCGATCGACAGCACCCTCATCTTCCGCGAACGCACCGACGTGCGTGCCGTAACCACGCTGCGCCTCCGCGGCGGCTACGACGCGCGCGGCGAAGACGTCGCCGCCGCCGTGCCCGCCGCGATCGACCCGCCGTGGCCCGCCGACCTGCCGCGCAATCGCCTCGGCCTCGCGCAGTGGCTGGTCCGTCCCGATCACCCGCTGACGGCTCGCGTGCACGTCAATCGGCTGTGGGGCGAGCTGTTCGGCCGCGCGCTCGTCGGGACGCCCGAGGACCTCGGCACGCAATCGCCGCCGCGCGACCATCCCGAACTGCTCGACTGGCTGGCGACCGAGTTCGTGCGGCTCGGATGGTCGCAGAAGGCCCTGCTGCGCACGATCGTGACTTCGGCGGCCTACCGCCGCGACGCCCGCACCACCGACACCGACCGCGAACGCGATCCCGACAACCGCTGGCTGGCGCGCGGTACGCGCTTCCGGCTCGCCGCCGAGTTCGTCCGCGACCAGCAACTCGCCGCCGGCGGACTGTTGGTGCCGACCATCGGCGGACCGAGCGTGTTCCCGCTGCAGGCCGACATCAGCGGTGTCGTGCCGACGAACAAGGCCGACCTCGGCTGGCGCGCCGCGACCGACGGCCGGCGCCATCGCCGCGGCCTCTACACGTTCTGGCAGCGCACCGCGACGTTCGTGCAGTTCGCGACGTTCGACGCGCCGAGCCGCGAACAGTGCATCGTGCAGCGCGCGCGCACCAACACGCCGCTGCAGGCGTTGTCCGGGCTCAACGACCCGGCGGCGTGGGAAGCGGCGAAGGCACTCGGCGAACGCATGCGCGCCGTCCCCGGCGACGATCGCGCCCGGCTCGCGTTCGGCTTCCGCGTATGCACGTCGCGCCGGCCCGACGCGCACGAACTCGACCTGCTGGCGGTCGCCCTGGCCGCCGAACCCGAGACGTTGCGCTGGACGCTGCTCGCCAACGCGCTGCTCAACCTCGACGAGGCGCTGTCGCGATGAACGAGAACGGCGAGCTCGTGCTGCCGACGCGCCGCGCGTTCCTGGCCCAGCTCGGCCTGGCGCCGGTTGCCCTGCACGCGCTGGCCAACGGCGGCGCCGCCGCAGTCGGCCCACACTTCGCGCCGCGCGCGAAGCGCGTGATCTGGCTGTTCATGGCCGGCGCGCCGTCGCAGCTCGACCTGTTCGAGCCAAAGCCGATGCTCGATCGGCACGACGGCCAGCCGGTGCCGCAGGACCTGATCGCCGGGCAGCGCTTCGCGTTCTTGAAGGGCACGCCGCGGCTGCTCGCCTCGCCGTACCGTTTCGCCGCGCGCGGCCAGTGCGGCGCGCCGGTGTCCGAACTGCTGCCGCACCTCGCGACGATCGTCGACAAGGTCGCGTTCGTGAAGTCACTGCACACCGAGCAGTTCAACCACGGCCCCGCCCAGGTGTTCGCCAACACCGGCCACGCCGTCGTCGGCCGGCCGAGCTGCGGTGCGTGGGTGCACCACGGTCTCGGCAGCGAGTCGGCCGACCTGCCCGGCTTCGTCGTCCTGGTGTCCGGCAAGATCGATCCTGGAGCGGGCTCGTCGCTGTGGTCGAGTGGCTTCCTGCCGACGCGCCATCAGGGCGTCGAGCTGCGCACGCGCGGCGAGCCGGTGCCGTGCGTGCGCGATCCGGATGGCGTCGATCGCGCCATGCGCTCTCGCAGCATCGACTTGATCGGCGCGCTCAACCGCCGGCGCCTGGCGACGCTCGGCGATCCCGAGATCGGCACGCGCACCGCGGCGTACGAGCTGGCGTTCCGCATGCAGGACCGGGTGCCCGAGCTCGCCGACCTGGCGCAGGAACCGCCCGAAGTGCACGCGCTCTACGGCACGTCGCCCGGCGCCAATTCGTTCGCCAACAACTGCCTCTTGGCGCGTCGGCTCGTCGAGCGCGGCGTGCGCTTCGTGCAGCTCTACCACCGCGGCTGGGATCATCACGGCAGCGACGCCAGCGACGACCTGCTGCACGGGCTGCCGAACATGTGCCGCCAGACCGATCGCGCCGCGACCGCTCTCGTGCTCGACCTCGAGCGCCGCGGCCTGCTCGACGACACGCTGGTCGTCTGGGGCGGCGAGTTCGGCCGCACCCCGATGCAGGAAGTGCGCGACCCGAAGTTCCTCGGCCGCGACCACCATCGCCAGGCGAGCACGATCTGGCTGGCGGGTGCGGGGATCCGTGCCGGCACGACGCTCGGCGAGACCGATGAACTCGGCTACCACGTGGTGCGCGACCCGGTGCACTGGAACGACCTGCACGCGACGCTGCTGCACTTGCTGGGCATCGGCCACGAACGGCTGCTGTGGCGCTTCCAGGGCCGCGACTACCGGCTCACCGACGTCGGCGGGAAGGTGCTGCGGCGGCTGCTCGCGTGAGCGAGCGGCTCCCTCACCGGACGATCGCGACCCGCCGCCCTTCCGCGGCACTCACGTACGCGGAGTAGACGACGCGCACGACTTCGAGCCCGAGTGCGCCGTCGCCCGCCGCGACCGCACCGCCGCGCAGTTCGTCGGCGACCGCCTGCACGAGTCCCTGCTGGCCCGAC
The DNA here is from genome assembly GCA_937952215.1 of uncultured bacterium. Lineage (GTDB taxonomy): Bacteria > Planctomycetota > UBA1135 > UBA1135 > UBA2386 > UBA2386. Next base: position 110,005 of record CALFZH010000016.1, on the reverse strand, counting down.
GACACGTCCTCGTCGGGGATCGGCGTCGACCAGCCCGCCTGCCCCGCGACCTTCTCCATCACGTACTCGCTGCCGAACGTGCCGTCGCGCACCGCGTACGCGCGCAGCGCATCGTGCGGCGAGAGCGCGCATTCGCAGCGATGGTCGCTGGCGAGGATCGTCAGGTGGCTCTGCATGCCGCCGAGCATCGTGTCGGCGCCATGCGCGATGCCGCGCGAGCCGTCGTCGAAGTGCAGCACGACGCTGCCCCAGTTCTCGACGCCGTTCCAGCCGGTGGCGACGTCGCTCGGCGCGCCGACCATCGTCGCCGCAGCCGTGACGTCGGCGACTTCACCGGTCACCGCGGTGACCAGCGTCGGCTTGCCGCGTCGGCGCAGTCCTTCCTGGTGCTTCAGCCAGACCATCGCGCCGATCGGATGCGCGCCCAGCCGCAGCAGCGCGCCGCCGCCGGTCTGCCGCCAGTCGCGCGCGTAGACCGAATGCGAGCCCGAGTGCGACTCGTGACCACGCATCTCCAGGATCGCGCCCTTCGCGGCCGCGCCGAGCCGCGCGGCGCGCGTCACGGCGGGCGCGAACAGCCAGTTCTCGCCGTAGAACAACCGCACCGAGGCCCGCGCGCAGGCGTCGATCATCGCCTGGGCGTCGGCGACGGCGCGAGCCAGCATCGCGGCGCGCGGCACGGCGGCGACCGCGGCAGCGGTCGCGTCGGGCGCGAGTCCCTGGCCGTGGAACGCGGTCAGCGGCTTGGTGCACAGCACGTGCTTGCCAGCGGCGGCCGCGCGTTCGGCGAGCGAACGGTGCACGGCGTTCGGCACGCAGACGTCGACCAGGCGAACGCCCGGATCGGCGAGCACTTCGTCGATCGTCGCCGCGGCCACGCCGACGTTGCCCTGCACGAACGCCGCCGCCTTGGCCCGATCGCGCGCGGCGACGACGACCTGCACGTCGCCGCCGTGCACACGCGCCCAGCAGCGCGCGCGGGTGCGGGCCAGGAAGCCGGTGCCGATGATCGCGACGCGCAGAGGGCCCTTCATCGCGAGGCGGTGAACAGCGAACGGACCCTCGCGGCGAACGTGGGGCCTTCCGCAATCAGGTAGGAGCCGAGGAACAGCACGAGCACCAGCGTCGCGAGGCCGATGCCGCCGATCCAGAGTGCACCGCGCCATCCGCGCGGCCGGTCGTCGCCGAGGTAGGCGCGGCTCGTCTGCAGCTTGAGGAAGCCCGCGTAGGCGAGCGGCAGCAGGCAGCCGGCGATCACGCTCGTCGGCACGGCGAGCCAGACCGACAGCTTGGACCAGAACACACTGCCGAGCACGCCCGGTGCCGGCAGCAGCGTGGCGACGCGATAGCCGACGCCGCCGACGCGCAGGCCGAACATCTCTGAGCAGGCGAGGCCCGAGCACACCATGTGCATGGTGATCGTGGTCAGCAGCATCGCCAGCAGCCCGAGGTCGAACAGCACGCGCCCCCACACCGGCCCGAGCAGTCCGCCGAGCGTCGCCGCGGCCTCGACCGGCGAGATGCTCTTGCCCTGGAAGTCGGCGTGCAGGGTGCCCGCCGCGACGACGACCATCAGCGTGGTGACGAGCACGTACGGCAACACCATGCCGAACACGATGTCGGTGCGCGCGAGTTCGCGGTGCTCGCGCCCCCAGCCGCGGGCGAGCAGCGAGTGCGGGTAGAGGAACGTCATGTTGACGCCGACCGCCGTGGCGAGACCCGAGATCACCACCGCCAGCGCGTGCACTTCGCCACGATCCGCGGGAAGGGACGGCACGAACCCGGCGGCGACCGCGCCCGGATCGGCGACGCCGAGCCGAACGGCGACGACGCCGAACAGCGCGACGATCGTCCAGACCATCCACTTCATCAGGCGGTCGAAGGCGCGCTGCACGGCGCCCGACGAACCGAAGCTCAGCGCCGTGGGCACCGCCCAGGCGAGCACGACGAGCCCCATCACCCAGCGTTCGAGCTGCAGCCCGGCGACAGCACCAAGGTCGACGAGCACGGCCGATGCGAGCGAGTACTGCGCGAAGTGCCACACGCACGACGCCAGCACCGTGCCGATCGCCCAGCCCCACGCGAACACCGGCCCGGCGAACGTGCGCATGGCGACGAACGGCCGCATGCCGGTCGACAGCGTCTGGTGCGCGATCGCGGCGAACACGACGCCGCCGAGGATCATCGCCAGCGGCGCCACCCACAGCAGCTGATGCCCGAACGCCGCGCCCGACAGCAGGCACGCCGACGCCGTGCCGCCACCGAGGGTGAGCGCGCTCTGCAGGTAGCCCGGGCCGCCGCGGCGCAGCAGCGCCCACTTGCGCACGAGCCACGGTCGGTCGGCGAGTTCGCGCAGCCACGCCCGTTCGGCCGCGAGCTTCGCCGGATCGGGCGCGTGCACCATCGGCAGGCCGCGGGCATCGGGGCGGTGCGGTTCGCGCGCGGTCATCGAGGGGGCGCAGTCTAGGCGCGGCGTCGTTCCGTATCCTGAGCGCAGTGGCGTCTCTCGCCCGCGCCCTGCCTCGCATCGGCCGGTTCGGCGATCCCTCGGATCGGCGGCCGCGCGGCCGGGTCGCTGCCGCGGTTCGCGATCCTCACTTCTTGGCGGCGCCGTCGTCGGCCTTCTTGCCGACGGTGATCGACTGGCCGTTGCCGATCGCAGCGAGGCGCTGCATCAGCTCCATGTTGGCCTCGCCGAGGCCGACGGCGTGCAGGCGCACGCGGCGGAACGCGTTCATGCGCCGCACGTCGGCGACGATGGTCGGACACTCCTTGATCCCCTGCGAGACGAACGGACCGCTGTAGGTGGACTCGGGTTGCTCGTCAGCAGGCTCGCCGCGTTCGAAGGACTTCACGGTGCGACTTTCCTTGTAGTTCTTGTCGACCTGCACGAAGTCGTCGACCGACGGGTCGCCGTCCGACAACAGCAGGATGGTGTCGCAACCGTTGGCGAGCGCCTGCATGTCGACGTAGGCGGCGTTGTTCGCGAAGCCCTTGTCATGCAGCGCGAAGGCGAGCCGCAGTCCGCCGTGCAGGTTGGTGTCGCCGCGCAACCGGCCTTCGGGCGGGATCGGGTTGTTCGGACGATCCGGATCCGGCTCCATGCTCGCTTTGATGGAGTCCAACTCGGCGACCACGCGGTCGATGTTGGCTCGCGTCGCCTTGGTCATGCCCTTGCAGGCGTCCAGCGTGCCGGCCTTCTTGCCGAACCAAACCACGCAGAACTCCTTGTCCGGCGTCAGTCGCGACAGCGAGATGCGCAGGTTCTCGCGGGCGAGATCCCAGCGCGTCTTGATCTCGTGCCAGGGCAGATCGCTCTCATCGAGGATCTCCCCCTTCTTCTTTTTCTTCTGCTTGGGGCCGGTGACCGGTGCGGTCGGCGGCTTCGCCGACGGCTCGATCGGCTTGAGCATCGAGTCGGACATGTCGACGACGTAGACCATGCGTTCGCCGTCGGTCTCGAGCCCGAAGAAGCGTGGCGCTGCCGCCGTCTCCGTGCGCTTCTTCTCCTTCACCTCGCCACGAGCGAGGATCGCGAGCCACGATTCGCTGTCGGCGAATGCGGCCGGTGCGTCGAAGATGATCTGCAGGTGGCGCGCCATCTGCACCTTGGCGATGTGCGCCAGCTTGACGTCGTCGCCGAGCAACCCGATGTACGCGGTCAATGCGGCCCGGTAGTTCTCGTCGTTGATGTCCTTGCGCGCGGCGAACAACGCTCCGGTCATCGCGCCGAGCACCGCCATGCGCTCGCCCTCCTTCTTCGGCAGCTCGATGCAGTTGGTGACCACGGCCTGACGCAGGTCGGCGGCGCCGGAATCGCCGAGTGCGAGGATCGCCGCAGCGCGCAGCAGCGGACTCTTGTCGGTCGTCGCGATCTCGGTGAGCGCCGCCTCCCCACCGAACTTCGCCTCGATGCGCAGCGTGTGGTACCACAGCCAGACGTCGCCCGGCGCGCGCTGCTCCGCGCGCAGCGCCTTCATCGCGTCGAGCGCGTCGCGCTTCGCGAAGCGCTTCGCGAACACCTCGGCGATCGTGTAGCGCGAGTACTCGGCGAACTCCTTGACGCTCGCGTAGTCCTTGCACAGCAGCGGCAGCGCCTCGGGGCTGCCGAGCGAACCGAGCACCTCGCGCGCCTCCCAGTGATGCAGGAACGGCTTGCGCCGCAAGCACTCGTCGTAACGAGCCTTCGCCTCGGCGAAGGTCTTCTGCGGCCAGGTGATCACCGGGTCGTCCTGACGCTGGGCCGAGACGGGGAGGACGGTGAGCAGGACCGCGGCAGCGGCCGGAATGGTGGATCGGACCATCGTGGGCATCACGAACGAACGCGCGTTCGTACTAGGGCGGACCACGAGGATACGGCCGCGAGGCAACGTGCGGTCAACGCGCTTCGGCCGATTTGTGCGAAGGCGCCCCGGCACACGTCTGGCGAGGCGGCGCAGTGCGGGGCGGCGGCCGCTCCGTATCCTGCACCGCGATGGCGTCCCTCACCGCAAGCGCGCAGGCCCGCGTCGGCCTGCTCGGCAATCCGTCGGACCTCTACGGCGGGCGCGGGCTCGGCTTCGCGGTCGCAGGACTCGGCGCCACGGTGACGCTGACCGACGCCAGCACGACGTCGCTGCCCAACGAACTGCTGCGCGCCGGCTTCGACCTGTTCGCCGGCGAACTCGACGTGCTCGGCATCACTGCCGACGCGCGGCCGTTCGCGCTCACGTTCACCAGCGACATCCCGTTCCAGGCCGGCCTGTCCGGCTCGAGTGCGTTGCTGGTCGCAGCGCTGCGCGCGTGGAGCCGGTGGTTCGGCGTGCCACTGACGCCATCGCGTCTCGCCGAACTCGCGTGGCGCACCGAGAACGAACGGCTGCACATCCGCGCCGGGCCGCTCGACCGGCTGGTGCAGGCGCACGAGGGCCTGCTGGCGATGGACTTCGCGCACCCGTTCGCCGACGGCGCAGTCGAACGACTCGACGCCTCGCTGCTGCCGCCGCTGCTGCTCGCCTGGCATGGCATCCCGAGCCCGAGCTCGGGCGACGTGCATGCGCCGGTGTGGGCGCGCTTCCAGGCCGGCGACCGCGCGGTGCGTGCTGCCATGACGGCACTCGCCGAGAACGCCGACGCAGGGCGCGCGGCCCTGCTCGCGCGCGACCACGCGGCCTTCCGGGCGTGCGTCGACCGCAACTTCGAGCTGCGCGCGAGCGTGTTCCCGATCGCGCCCGCCGATCGCGAGCTGGTGGCACTCGGCCGTTCGCTCGGCGCGGCGGCGAAGTTCCCCGGGTCGGGCGGTGCCGTGCTGTTCGCGTGCCGCGACGAGCCGCAGCGCGCACAGGTCGCCGCGGCGTGCCGCGCGCACGGCCACACGACGTTCGTGCCGACGGTGCATCCAGCGAGACCCCGGCTGCATGCCGTGCTGCTCGCGGCGGGCTTCGCGACGCGGCTCTATCCGTTGACCCTGCACACCGCGAAGCCGCTGCTGCCGGTCGGCGGCGCGCCGATGCTCACGCGCATCCTGCGGCAGGTCGAAGCGAGCGGCGCTTCGTCGGCGACCGTGGTCGTCAACGGCCGCTTCCACACCGACTTCGTGCGCTGGCAGGCCACCGCGAAGCCGCGCCTGCCGCTCACGATCGTGGACGACGGCGCGCTGACCAACGAGACGCGGCTTGGCGCCCTGCGCGACCTCGAACTGGCCCTTCGCCATGCGCCAGCCGCCGCCGACGGCTACCTCGTGCTCGCGTGTGACAACCTGTTCGAGTTCGACCTCGCGCACCTCGCGGCGCGCTTCCAGGCGAGCGGCCACGGCCAGCTCGTCGTGAGGGAAGTGCCCGCGCCCGTGCCGCCCGGCAAGTACAGCGAAGTCGTGATCACCGACGACCGCGTCGTGAGCTTCCGCGAGAAGCCGACCGACCCGCGCAGCAACATGTCGGCGATCGCGGTCTACCTGCTGCCGCGCGAGTTGCCGCGCTTGCTGCGTGAGTACTTCGCCGACGACGGCAATCCCGATGCCCCGGGCCACTTCCTGGCGTGGCTGCACACGCGTGCGCCGCTCGGTGCCAACCGTCTCACCGGCCGTTGGCTCGACATCGGCAGTGCCGAGGATCTCGCCGCCGCGGATCGGCTGCTCGGCAGCTGATCGCCCGCCTCGCGCGGGTGTCCGGGGACTGGGTTCGGTGGCTCCCCGGCGCGCGGCATCGCCGACTTCGTGGTCGTGCACCCCGACCCCGCCGCCGGCCAAGGTCGGCCTTCGCACGGCGCCGGCCCATCGCTAGACTCCTCGCCCTCAAAACCCGACCCGAACGGGCCACCGCCCGCAGCCCCCATGGACATCGTCGTCTGCATCAAGCGAGTTCCCGCCACCGACGCGGCGATCAAGATCGGCGCCGACGGCAAGTCGATCGACACCGCCGGCGTGACGTTCGAACTGAACGCCTACGACGAGTTCGCCCTCGAGCAGGCGCTGCGCATCAAGGAGCAACTGGGCGCCGGTTCGGTGACGGTCGTCACGATCGGCCCGAAGGACGCCAAGAAGCAGCTCGACGATGCGCTCGCGCGCGGCGCCGACAAGGCGGTGCTGCTGAGCACCACCGAGTGGATCTGGGACGGCGCGTCGACCGCGGCGGCCCTCGCGGCGTGGATCAAGACCGTGCCGTGCAACCTGGTGCTGTGCGGCCGCCAGGCCGTCGACAGCGACAACAACCAGCTGCCGGCGAACCTCGCGGCGCGGCTGGGCTTTGGCTGCGTGACCGAGGTCGCCAAGTTGGCTCTCGATGGCGGCGTGTTCACGGCCGAGCGCGACATCGAAGGCGCGCGCGAGATCGTGACGTGCAAGACGCCGGCGGTGCTGAGCTGCCAGAAGGGCCTCAACGAACCGCGCTACGCCAACCTGAAGGGCATCATGGCGGCGAAGAAGAAGCCGTTCGTCGAGCAGCCGGCGGCGCTGCCGGCCAAGGCCCTCGAGATCACCGCACTGACGCTGCCGGCTCCGCGCGCGGCCGGCAAGATCGTCGGCACCGGCGTGGACGCGGTGCCGGCGCTGATCGCGGCGCTGCGCGAAGCCAAGGCGCTGTGAGGAAGGAGAAGCGAACATGAGCAACATCGTCGTCATTGCCGAAGTCCGCGGCGGCGCGCTGAAGCGCCCGTCGCTCGAAGCCGTCACCGCCGCCCTGCAGCTCGCCGGCGCGTCCGGCGGCAAGGTGCTCGCGATCGCCTGCGGGTCGGGCCTCGACGCGCCGTGCGCCGAACTCGCCAAGAGCGGCGCGCACCAGGTGATCGCCATCGACGGGCCGTCGTTCGCCGCCTACTCGGGGGACGCCTGGGCGAAGGCGATCGCCGAGCAGTGCAAGCAGCACGCGGCCTCGGCCGTGTTGATGGCGCACACGGCGATGGGCAAGGACCTGCTGCCGCGCGTGTCGGCCCTGCTCGACACCGGCGTCGTCACCGACGCGGTGGCGGTCGGCTTCGAGGGCGGCGCGTTCACCGCGAAGAAGCCGGTGTTCGCCGGCAAGGCGACGATGGCGGTGCGCGCGGCGCGGAACCCGTTCTGCGCGTCGCTGCGGCCGAACAACTTCGCGCCCGCCGCCGGCGGCGGCAGCGCGGCCGTGCAGAAGGTGCCAGCCCCTGCCGGCGACCTGCTCGCCGTCGTCAAGGAGATCGTCGCCGCCGCGGGCGGCAAGACGCCGTTGCAAGAGGCGAAGGTCGTCGTCGCCGGCGGTCGTGGCCTGAAGGAGCCGCAGCACTTCAAGCTGATCGAGGACCTCGCCGCCGCGTTCGGACCAGGCGTCGCCGCGGTCGGCAGTTCGCGCGCGGTGGTCGACGCCGGCTGGCGTCCGCACAGCGAGCAGGTCGGCCAGACCGGCAAGGTCGTGAGCCCGCCGCTCTACATCGCCGTCGGCATCAGCGGCGCGATCCAGCACCTCGCCGGCATGCGCACCGCGCGCACGATCGTCGCGATCAACAAGGACGCCGACGCGCCGATCTTCAAGGTCGCCGACTACGGCATCGTCGGCGATGCGTTCGAGATCGTGCCCGCGCTGACCAAGGCGATCGCCGCGATCGTCGCTCAGAAGTGACGCTCAAGGCCGGCATCGTCGGGCTGCCCAACGTCGGCAAGTCGACGCTGTTCAACGCCGTCACGCGCACGCAGAAGGCGCAGGCCGCGAACTACCCGTTCTGCACGATCGACCCCAACGTCGGCGTCGTGACCGTTCCCGACGATCGGCTGTACGTGCTGCAGAAGATCGCGAAGACCAACGTCGTGATCCCGGCGGCGATCGAGTTCGTCGACATCGCCGGCCTGGTCAAGGGCGCCTCGACCGGCGAAGGGCTCGGCAACAAGTTCCTGAGCCACATCCGCGAAGTCGACGCGATCGTGCAGGTCGTGCGCTGCTTCGAGGACGTCGACATCCACCACGTCACCGGCAGCGTCGATCCGGTGCGCGACATCGAGATCATAACGACCGAACTCGTGCTCGCCGACCTCGAGGCAGTCGAGAAGCGCATCGATCGTCAGGGCAAGCAGGCCAAGCGCGGCGACAAGGAAGCGATCGCCGAGCTGCCGGTGCTGCAGAAGATGCTGCCGGTGCTGAACGCGGGCAAACCGGCGATCCTGGTCGAACTGACGAATGACGAGAAGGCGATCGCGAAGCAGTTCCAGCTGCTGACCGACAAGCCGACGATCTTCGCGTGCAACGTGAAGGACGATCAGCTCGCCAAGGCCGAGCAGAACCCCTTCGTGCAGAAGGTGCGCGAGTACGCCAAGACCCACCTCGCGTGCGAGGCGGTGGTGATCTCGGCGCAGATCGAGAGCGACCTCGTCGATCTCGAGCCCGCCGACGCCAAGGCCTTCCTCGCCGACCTCGGCGTGCAGGAGTCGGGCGTGGGCGCCTTGATCCGCGCGACCTACCACCTGCTGGGCCTGCGCACCTACTTCACCGCCGGCGAGAAGGAGGTTCGCGCGTGGACGATCCACGCCGGCGACACCGCGCCGCGCGCCGCCGGCGTGATCCACACCGACTTCGAACGCGGCTTCATCAAAGCCGAGACCGTCGCCTACAAGGACCTCGTCGCCTGCGGCAGCGTCGCGGCGGCGCGCGAGAAGGGCCTCTACCGGATCGAAGGCAAGGAGTACGTCGTGCAGGACGGCGACGTGCTGCTGTTCAAGTTCAGCGTCTGACCGCTCGACGCGCCCTCAGGAGCGGCCGCGCCGCGTTCCGCGTCACCGCGGCGAACGGCGTGTTCATCGCAGGCCCGGCGCGCGAGTGCGCCCCGCCACCATCGCCTGCGCCGTCGATTCCTGCTGCTCCCACTGGCCGTAGAGCTGGCCCTTCGAGGCGAGTTGGCGCAGCCGCTGCCGCACCTCGGCAGTGAGCGCCCCGGGCGCCGCCTTCCGGAACGGCGTGCCGGGCAGCGGCAGGAACGTGTGCCCGTGCACCTTGGCGCCGCGCGCGACCAGGCGGTCCATCATCGCGAGCGTCGCATCGACGTCGGCGGGCTCTTCGCCGGGCAACGCGAACAGGAAGTCGACGTGCGGCACGAAGCCGTGCTCGACGCACAGCGCGACCGCGCGTTCGACGGCCTCGGCATCGTGGCCGCGCGCGCTCGCCGCGAGTACTCGGTCGCTGCCCGACTGGCCGCCGACGATCAACGTGCGGTTGCTGACCCAACGCTTCAGCAGAAGCAGGCTCGCGGACGTGACGTGTTCGGGCCGCACTTCGCTCGGGAAGGTGCCGAACCACAGCTTGCGCTGCGTGCCGATCTCCTCGCGCACGCACGCGAGCAGAGCTTCGACGGCGGCGAGATCCGGCTCGGGCCCGTGCGCGCCGTAGCTCAACGACGTCGGCGTCAGGAAGCGGAAGTCGCGGAAGCCGCGCCCGACGAGGAAGCGCGCCCAGTGCCGCACGTTGTCGACGCTGCGATGGCGGAAGGCAGCCCCCGCGAAGTACGGCGTCTGGCAGAAGCGGCAGGCGTAGACGCAACCGCGCGTGATCTCGATGGGACCAAACCGCCCGTGCGCGGGGCCGAACGGCGGGAAGTCGTCGAGGGTCACCCGTTCGGCGCGCCCGTTCTTGCGCAGCGTGCCATCGGCGCGCAGCGAAGCGACGCCGGGCACGTCGCGCGCGTCGCCGTCCGCGGCGAGCACCTGCACGAGATCGCGGATCGTGCGTTCGCCTTCGCCGATCGCAACGAGATCCCAGCCGGCGCGCAGCGTCGCTTCGGGCTCGGCGCTCGCGTGCACACCGCCGCAGACGTGCAGCACGCGCGGATCGGCGAGCCGCGCGCGCACGGCGTGCAGCTCGCCAGTCATCGCCTCGGCATCCGGCGAGTAGAACGACCAGCCGACGAGCACGCGCGCGATCGGATTCGCGGCGAGAGCTGTCGTGACCGCGGCGACGACGGCGTCGACGCCGTTGGCGAACGCGATTGGCACGCCGGAGGTGCTCGCGTCGGTCTCCAACGCGCCCGTCAGCACGTGGAACGCGAACTTGCCGGTGCGGCGGTAGGCCCAGACGACGGTCAGCATGAGGCTGCATGGTGGCGCCGACCACCGGCGCCACCGGACGTTCCACGAACCGGGGCAGACCTTTGCCAAGCCAAGCCCGAACGAGCAAACTGTCGTCCCATCAAATACCCGTAGGAGGTTCGTTCCGTGTTCGCCCAGCGCATGCGCCAGAAGGAGTCGGAGTTCTACTTCGTCAGCTACCCGGCCGAAGACCTGCTGCGCAAGGTGCGGTTCGTGACGCGCTTCTACGGCGATCGCGGCCAGGCCATCGGCGGCGCCGAGGAAGTGAAGGGCAAGCCGAAGGAGCCCGACGAAGTCGAGCGCTACGTGCAGGCGATCGAGAAGAACAGCAAGTCGTTCCAGCGCGATCTGAACCGCAGGAAGATCAAGCAGATCAAGGACTTCTACCGGAACGAGTCACGGCAGCCGGTGATTCCGGGCGCAGTGCTGCTGTTCACGTCGGAGAAGCTCGAGTTCCAGCCGCTGAAGGGCATGGAGCGCGCCGGCAACCTGGTCGAGCCGCGCGGCGACTACCTGATCATCGACGGCCAGCACCGGCTCGCCGGCCTGCACTTCTACCTGCAGGACCCGCACGCCGACAAACGCGTCGAAGTGCCGGTCGTGGTCTTCGACGGCAAGACCGCGGACTTCGCGACCGAGATGTTCGTGGTGATCAACAGCACGCACACGCGCATCAACAAGTCGCACCTGATCGACCTCTACGAGCGCATCGAGTGGGGCACCGACCCGCTGAAGAAGTTCGCCGCGTCGCTGGTCCGCGCCTGCTACGAGAACGACGACAGCCCGCTGCAGTACCACATCAACATGCTCGGCGGCCGCAGCCACCAGGAGATGTGGATCAACCAGGCGCAGATCTTCGGCGAAGTGCTGCGGCTGATCGGCCGCAAGGACGCGCAACATCGCTTCAAGGACGGGCGCGGTTGGAGCAAGGAACGTGGTTACGGCCTGATCCGCGACACCCTGAAGGCGCTGCGCACCGCATTCGGCGCCGCCTGGGGCGACAACAAGAACCACATGGTGACGCGCGACGTCACCATCGAAGCGATGCTGCGGCTCTCCGGCGACGTCGCCGCCCGCATGGACGCCACCGTCGCGCCGGGCCCGGACCTGGTGCGCCTGCTCGAGACGCGCTTCAAGCCGATCACCGAGATGGTGCCCGAGTTCCGCCGCGAGGGCTTCTACGAGCGCTTCCCGGCGCGCGGCCCACTCGAGCGCATCGACATCATCCGCAAGCGGCTCGCGCGCCAGGCGCGGTTCGAGTGAGCGCGTGAGTCACGCGCCGGCGGCGCCATCCGCCGGCTGCACCGCGACGCGCACGTGCGCGGCACGATCCTGCCACGACCCGAGTCCGGCCGTCGTGCGCGACGGGCAGAGGTCCGCGAGTGGGCAGTGCTCGCACTTCGGCCCCTTCGCCAGGCAGACGTAGCGGCCCAGCAGCAGCAGGCGGTGGCCGACGTCGATCCACTGCTCGCGCGGGAAGCGCGCGCAGAGTTCCTGCTCGACCTTCTCGGCACTCTTCGCCTTGGACCAGCCGAGGCGCTGGCTCGTGCGCATCACGTGCGTGTCGACGACGATGCCGGCCGGAATGCGGAAGGCGACGCCGAGCACGACGTTCGCGGTCTTGCGGGCGACGCCCGGCAGCGCGACCAGCGCCTGCATGTCGCGCGGCACCTCGCCACCGTGCTGCTGGTGGATCGCGAGCGACGCGCCCTGGATCGCCTTCGCCTTGTTGCGGAAGAACCCGGTGCGGTGCACGACCGCCTCGACCTCGTCGCGGGGCGCTGCGGCCAGCGCCGCGGGCGTCGGCCACTTCGCGAACAGCAACGGCGTCACGGTGTTGACCGTGCGATCCGTGCTCTGCGCGCTGAGGATCGTCGCGATCAACAGCGTCCAGGCGTCCTTGTGGTCGAGTTCGCAGCGCGGCTGCGGGATGGCGACCGCGAGGCGGTTCTGCACTTCCCCGGGGTCCGCCGGCGGGCCGTTCTGGCCGTCGGCGGATGGCTGCTTCGGCGTCACCACGGGCCGGAACGGTAGGGGCGGGAGGCGCCGCGCTCAACCACGCGCGCCGAACACCGCCGTGCCGATGCGAACCAGCGTCGAGCCCGCGGCGATCGCGGCCTCGAGGTCACCGGACATGCCGAGGCTGCGCACCGGAAGTGCCATCCCGGCGCGTTGCCGCAGTTCGTCGTGCAACGCGGCGACGCGGCGGAACGTCGACGCCGGATCGCCTGCGAGCGGCCCCATCGCCATCACGCCGACGACGTCGATCGCCGGGCAGTTGCCGCGCACGTGGGCCAGCAACGCCAGGGCGTCGGCGGGCGCGACGCCGTGCTTGGTCGGCTCGTCGGTCGCATGCACCTGCAGCAGCGCGGCGAGTCGGCGCCCGCCGCGGGCGAGTTCGCGCTGCAGTTCGTCGGCGAGCCGGACGCGATCGAGGCTGTGCAGCAACGTGAGTCCGGGCACGGCGACGAGATCACGCACCTTGTTGGTCTGCAGCGAACCGATCAGGTGCCAGCGCAGATCGGCGAGATCGACCAGATCGACGGCCTTGGCGGCGAGTTCCTGCACGCGGTTCTCGCCGAACGCACGCTGCCCGGCGGCCCAGGCCAGCCGCACCGCAGTCGCAGGCCAGGTCTTGCTGACGGCGAGCAGTTCGACCGAGCCCTCGTCGCGTCCGCACTGCCGACACGCAGCGACGATCCGGGCGTACACGCGCGCGAGGTTCTGCGCGACGACTTCGCCCGCGGCAGTCACTCCTCAGAGCCCCAGTGCGCCGTCAACGGACCGGGAAACAGCACGCGGCCGCGCCGCACCAGCACTTCGCGCTCGGCGAAGTCGAAACCGGACAGCAGGGCATCCCAGGCTTCGTAGTGGTCGCACTGCGCGACCCACTCGCGCAACGCCGCGCCGACGCGCGGATCACCGGCGTGACGATCACCGAGATGGCGCGCCAGCTTGCGCATGAACGCCGCGACTTCGGCGCGAAACGTCTCCGCGGTGACCTCCTCGGGCCGGAACTGGAAGTCGCGGATCCACTGCTCGCGCACTTCGCTCGCGATCTGCAGCAGCGAGGCGCCGAGCAGGACGTCGGCAGCGGCGGCGGGGACGTCCATCGGCTCTCAGTGCCGGAAGTGGCGCTGTCCGGTGAAGACCATCGCCATGCCGTGTTCGTTCGCCGCGGCGACGACCTCTTCGTCGCGCTTGCTGCCGCCAGGCTGGATCACCGCTGTCGCCCCCGCCTTCGCGCAGACCAGCAGCCCATCGGCGAACGGGAAGAACGCGTCGCTGGCGACGACGCAGCCACGCGCGCGATCACCTGCCTTCTCGGCGGCGATCTTCGCGGAATCGACGCGGCTCATCTGGCCTGCGCCGACGCCGACCGTGTGGTGCGCGCCGTCTTCGGCGGTCCGGGCCAGCACGATCGCGTTCGACTTCACGTGCTTGCACACGCGCCACGCGAAGGCGAGCGTCGCGCGCTCCACCTCGGTCGGCGCGCGCCGCGTCGGCGCGTCGCGGCCAGGAGCCTCGGCCGGGAAGTCGGCGGTCTGCAGCAGGAAGCCGCCGCACACCGGACGCGCGACGTAGCGATGCCGCAGCGACAGGTCCGGCAAGCCACCGAGTTGCAGCACGCGCACGTTCGCGCCCCACTTCGCCTGTTGCAGCGTCGTCATCGCCGCCGGCTCGACCTGCGGCGCCACGATCACCTCGAGGAACGTGCCGCTGGCGACGACGGCGAGCGCTGTCGCCGCGTCGAAGGTCCGGTTCGTCGCCAGGATGCCGCCGAACGCCGACACCGGGTCGCTGGCGCGCGCGAGTTCGAAGGCCCGCGCAAGGCTGGCCGCGACCGCGGTGCCGCACGGGTTGGCGTGCTTCACGATCACGCAGCACGGCTGGTCGAACTCGAGCACGAGCGCCAACGCCGCATCGGCATCGAGGATGTTGTTGTAGCTGAGTTCCTTGCCGCCGATCTGCCTGGCGGAGGCGAGGCTCGGCGACGATTCGCCGATCGAATAGAAGGCCGCCTTCTGGTGCGGGTTCTCGCCGTAGCGGAGATCCAGGAGCTTCTCGCCGTGGAACGCGACACGGCCCGCGAAGAACGGCTCGCCGGGGAACGCGCGCCGTTCGCAGTCGAACCACTGCGCAATCGCGGCGTCGTAGGTGGCCGTGTGCACGAACGCCTTCGCCGCCAGGGAGCGCAGCTGCTCGGGCGGCAGCGTGCCGCGGTGATCGCGCAGGCCGCGCAGCACCGAGCCGTAGTCGGCGGGATCGACCACGACGGCGACGGCAGCGTGGTTCTTCGCCGCGCTGCGGATCATCGCCGGACCGCCGATGTCGATCTGCTCGACGATCTCCTGTCGCGTGATGCCGGGCTTCTTCACCGTCTCGCGGAAGCGGTAGAGGTTGACGCACAGCACGTCGATGGGATCGATGCCGTGCTTCTCCATCGCGACACCGTGCGCCGGCACGTCGCGCCGCGCGAGCAGGCCGCCGTGGACCTTGGGGTGCAGCGTCTTGATGCGGCCGTCCATCATCTCGGGGAACCCGGTGTAGTCGGCGACCTCCTGCACGGGCACGCCGGCGTCGATCAGCGTTCGCGCCGTGCCGCCGGTCGACAGCAGCGAGTAGCCGACCTCGACGAGGCCACGCGCGAACTCGACGATTCCGGTCTTGTCGGTCACCGACAACAGCGCGCGCTTCATTTCTTGACCTCGTCCTTCTTCTGCTTCAGGTAACCCTCGATGAACGGATCGAGCTTGCCGTCGAGCACGCCGTGCACGTCGGACGTCTCGACGTCGGTGCGCAGGTCCTTGCACATCTGGTAGGGCTGCAGCACGTAGCTGCGGATCTGGTTGCCCCAGCTGATCGAGCCGCGGTCACCGTAGAACTTCGCGAGCTCCGCTTCGCGCTTGCTGAGTTCGAGCTGGTAGAGCTTCGACTTCAGCATGCGCATCGCGGTCTCGCGGTTCTTGCCCTGGCTGCGCTCCGCCTGGCACGCGACGACGATGCCGGTCGGCATGTGCGTGATGCGGATCGCCGACTCCGTCTTGTTGACGTGCTGACCGCCCGCACCCGATGCGCGGAAGGTGTCGACCTTGAGGTCCTCCTTCCGGATGTCGATCTCGATCGTGTCGTCGAACTCGGGCACTACTTCGACCGAGGAGAACGACGTCTGCCGACGGCCCTGGCCGTCGAACGGGGAGATGCGCACGAGCCGATGCACTCCCTGCTCGGCCTTGAGCTTGCCGTAGGCGTACGGGCCGCGGATCACGATCGTCGCGTTCTTGATGCCGGCCTCCTCGGCCTTCTGGAAGTCGGACTCCTCGACCTGCATCTCGTTCTTCGCTGCCCACTTCACGTACATGCGCAGCAACATCTCGGCCCAGTCCGAGGCGTCGACGCCGCCAGCACCCGCTTGCAGCGTCACGATCGCGTTCATGGCGTCGTGTTCGCCGCCGAGCATCAACTGGAACTCGAGCTGATCGAGCCGTTCGGTGATGCGTTTCTCGACGTCGACGAGGTCGGCCTCGACGGCGGCGGGATCGTCGGCGCCGAGTTCGATCAGGACGCGGCCGTCTTCGACGAGCTTCAGCAGGCTCTCGATCGGCTCGACGACCTGCGTGCAGGTCTTCTTCTTCTGAACGATGACTTGGGCCTTCTCGGGATTCTCCCAGAAGTCCGGCTGCGTCATCTGGTGGTCGATGTCGGCGAGTTCGCGGTGTCGGCGAAGGTAGTCAAAGACTCACCTTGAGCGACTCGACTCGCTGCTCCGCTTGCTTCAGTGCCTGCTCGTGATCGTTCAGACCCATGGTCGGACGGATCTGAGCCGAGACCATGGCCGTTTTCCATCGTCGGAGAACGGGGTGGCAGGCGCGGAGTGAGAAGTGGGACCCGCGACGGGCACTGCAGGCAAAGGATCGAAGTCGGCGAATCTGGCCCGTCGCGGGTTCCGAGTGCGGTTCCCGGCGCATGCGCCGCTGGCAGATTCTCGACCGCAGCCGCTCGTGCCTGAAGCGTCGTTGGCCGCTCGCGCGGCCTCCTTGCGGCGGTGCCGCGCGGGTCGTGACGTTCCTACCGGCCGCTCACGCGCAGCAGCGGCCCAGCGGTCGGAGCGAGAATCTCCCGCTGCGGGACGGCGCGCGGCAGCGCACGCGTGGCGTCGAGCTTCTCGGCAATGCCCCCTGTCCGCTGGCCGGCGATCCCAATGGCGACGAGCGATCCGCGTCGCCCGCCGGGCCACGATCAGAGCATCACGCTCGACTGGCCTTGCAGGCGCTTGCGCGCCACCGCTTCCGACGACTTGTAGCTCTTGAGCTTGTTGTAGAGCGTCTTGGTGTCGATCCCCAGGATGCGTGCCGCGCGGGTCTTGTTGCCGCCGGTGGACGCGAGCACGCGCTGGATGTGCCGCTTCTCGACTTCCGCTAGCGGGAGCTGCAACGCCTCCTCGATCGCGTTCTCGGCGACCAGCTGGGTCAGGCTCGACGAGGGTTCGACGAGCACGAGGTCGAATTCGCCGCCTTCGATGCGGCCGCGCAGTTCGTCGACCGAACTGCACGTTGTCACCATGCACCCCCAATCGGCGGTGGGCTTGGCGAGCGTCGCACCAGAGGGGTCGCGGGCAGAGTAGACGAGCAGGCGTTTGCCGAGTGTCATGTGCGAAGGGGCAGCCGCCTGGCGTCGGTGTGAGACCGGACGATGGGCGGTGGGGTCAGAGGACGTTGGGGGCGTCGGGGTGCTACGGACAGTCGCCGAAGACGCGAAGTTCCTGCCCAGATTTCCACACCGAACAGGTTTCGCGTGCCGCGCGTCGACGCAGCGCAGGTGCGTATCCGCGAACGGGCTGCGCGTAACAGCGCGCCCAGTAGTGGGCTACCTGGCGCGGAACGCGAGGTGGCCCTTGCCGGTGCGCAGCACGACCTTCGTCGACGCGTTGCCGCGCCGGCCAACCAGCGACGCTCCGAACTCGCCGACGCGCTCGGCCACGAGGTCGAAGTCGGCTCCGATGCGGCCCATCTCGGCCCGTGCGTCGAGGTCGAACTCGAGGCCGGCTGGCACCACGCACTGCACCGTCCCCTGCCCGGTCGACATCTCCAGCTCGCGGCCAGCCTGCTCGACGAACGCCTGCATGTCGCCAACGTCGGTCAGGAGGCGGAGATCGCCGCGATGGTCGAAGGCGATGACGTTGCCCCGCCCGGTCTTGGCGTGGACGACCGCATGGCATCGCTCGAACCGCAAATCGCCACGGCCCGTACTCGCGTCGATGCGGCCGGTGCGGTCGGCCATCGTGACGTGGCCACTACCGGCGATGGCCACCTCGACGGCGATCGACGGCGGCACGCGCAGCGTGAGGTCGTAGGCGAACACCCCGGTGTGGGTCGCCGGCAGGGCGGCGCCACGCAGGACCAGGGTTCCCGGGCGCGAAGGGTCGGGCGCGGCGGCCAGGCGGATCGGCAACTGTTCGATCGTCGCCAGATCCTCGGCCGAATCCGCGGCGCGGCGCACGCCGGCGCTGACCGCGACCACCGGGGCAGGTGCCGCAGCGACCCCGACGGTCCCACTCTGGATCTCGATGCGGACTCGGTCGATTTCCTGACCGATCGGCAACTCGTAGTCCTCTTCTGCGACCGACCGATGGCCGAGCGAGCCGGAACGGGTGCTGAGATAGACGCTGACGATGGCAAGGGCGACGGCGCCGGTCACCAGCCAGCGCCGCGCGGTCGGCGGTGAGGTGGTGTTCGCGGAGTCCGCCATGGGGCGGGCAACAGTGCCCCGCCTGCGGTTTTTCGTCCAGTCGGAGTTATCGCCCGAGGCCCCCGTTCTGCGACGCCTGGCGAGCCGGGGCCCCGGACTCGCCAGTCCCAGCCGATACCCTCTCCCGCGATGGCGAAGCCGAGCCAGGAAAGCCAGCCCGACCCGGTGACGATGGTGGCCTACCATCGCGCCCTGGCCGAGCACGCCGACAGCCTGAAGGCCTACGCGACGCGACTGCTCGGCGACCCCACCGCCGCGGAGGACGTGGCCCAGGACGCGTTCCTGGCGCTCTACCGTCACCTGAACCACGTTCCGACGGCCGCCTACCGGCCCTGGTTGTTCCGCGTCTCGCGCAACCTCTGCCTCGACCAACTCCGCCGCCGCAAGTTCAAGCTCAGCCTGTTCCGCGACCTGCAGAAGGACGACGACCAGCCGTTCGTGCCGGCGGACCACGACACCGTCGCACCGGACCAGTTGGCCGAAACGCGCGAGGCCAACGAGGCGATCGAGAAGGCGATCGCCGAGCTGCCGATGAAGTTCCGGGAGGCCTTCGTGCTGTGCGAAGTCGAAGGGCTCAGCTACGAGGACGCGGCGGCCGTGATGGGCTGCCCGGTCAAGACGGTCAGCACCCGCTTGTTCCGCGCCCGCCATCGCTTCAAGTCGCTCGTGAGCCGGCTAATCAAGGTGTGACGCGATGAACTGCTCCTCCTGTCGATACGAACTCTCGGTGTGCCTGGACGGGCGCCTGCCGGCCGGCCGCCGCACGCTGGTGTTGCAGCACGCGGCACAGTGCGCCGAGTGCGGCACGTTCTGGAAGGAACTGCAAGCCGCGCAACAGTTGACGCTGCGGCTGCAGCGCCCGCGCGTGTCCGACGGGTTCCGCGATTCGTTGTGGCAGCGCATCCAGGCCGGAGAAGGCACGCCGGACGCCGTGTTCCGCGAGCCGGTGCCCTTGCTCGCGAAGGTGCGCTACGCCCTCGCCGGCGCCGCGGCGGCCGCTGCTGCGCTGCTGTGCGCAACGTGGCTGGCGCCGAAGGACGAGCGCATCGCCGAGCCGATCGCCCGCGCCGAGAACGCCGGCGGCATCGCCGACGACACGACCGCGCCGCGCCAACGGTTCGTCTTCCACCAGGACGCGCCGCCGCTCGACGAGAGTCCGATGCTCTCCGCGACCCAGCGCCTGCGCTTCCAGTTGGTGGCCACCGAGACCGCGCGCCAACTCGACCAACGGCTCGCCGCGACGAAGGCCGGACTGCAGCGGCTCGCATCCCCTGACGCCGGCGAGAACGACGCGCACGAAGTGTTCGCGAACGCCGAGGAGTTCCACACCTTCGGCGAGCTGCTGCTGGACATGCGCGACGGCGACCGGCTGCTGTTCGCCGACGACCGCGTCGAGCCCGACCTGCGTTACGCGGTGAGCATGCTCGAGCGCCTCCCGTTGGCGGTGCGCAACCTGCACACCGCACGGTCGTTGGTCGCGCCGGCGTTCGAACACTACCGCCCCTCGGCAGTGGCCCGGTCGATCGCACCCGTGCAACTCGATCCGCGCGAAGAGCAGGAACTGCTGCTGCGGCTCACCACGCAGCGCCCCGACATCTTCCCGAAGTTGTTCTTCGTGCTCGGCAGCGACACCGAACTGGCCTACCAGTTCGGCCGGATGCAACCCGGCAGCGCGTTCTGGCTCGCCGACGATTGCGGGCCGAGCTGGGTCGCGCCACGCAGCGAAGTCGAATCGCGCGAAGGGCTGGTGCGGGTGATGCGCGGACGCCGCGCCGGTACCGGCGCCGTGCAGGTCGAGATCCACGTCGAATCGCGTCGCTGAGCCGCCTGGAGGGCGGGAATCGCGCAACTTCGCCGGCGTGCGAGCTAGCATGCGGGGCCACCCCGGCCGCCCTCAGGACCGCAGCATGCTCGCATTGGCATTGGTAGCGACCCCTCACCGGTCTGCAGATCTCCTCCTTCGCCGTTTCGCCCCCACCCGCGCTCGCAGCCGTCGTCGCCGACGACAAGCCGATCAAGGCGCTCGAAGCGTGGCTGAAGCTCTACCGCGCCGGGAAGATCGACTTCCGGTCGAAGGACAACATCAGCAAGGACTCGTTCGCGATCAAATACGGCGTCGCCCCCAAGGGCGGCCTCCCGACCCCGACCTGGGCCGGCGACCTCGAGGCGCTGCTCGAGGCCACGAGCCAGCTCGACACCGCCGACGCTGCGCGCGCGTTGCTCGACGTCGCCGCGGTCGGCCTCGATCAGGGCAAGTACGAGTACGAGATGGCGCCGTACGACGTTCGCAAGCTCGCCGAGACGTGGGCAGCGAAGTGCACGAGCGCGGTGATGAAGGAGGTCTTCGCGAAGGCCGCGCGCGGCGAGCTGAAGGCCGAGAAGGCGCAAGTCGCGGCGCTGCAAGCTGCCGGGGTGCGCTGCCTCGGGACGACCAAGGACAAGTCCTACCGGCAGGTGTTCGAGCAGGTGCTCGCCGACAAGAACGAGATCGTCAGGGTCAGTGCCGCCGAAGTCCTCGGCACGCTCGGTGACGATGGCGCCGCGCCGGCGTTGATCGCCGTGCTCGAACGAGAATCCGTCGATGCGGTGTTGATCGCGGCGGTGGACGCGCTGCGCGAGCTCTACAAGCCGCACAAGGAGAAGGCGAGCGTGTTCACGCCGAGCGAAGCGCCGAAGGCCAAGCCCGCCGAGGGCGGCGCTGCCGACGCCGGCGGCGACAAGGCCGAACCCTCCACTCCCGCCACGCCGGCGGCCCCAGCCCCGGCACCGGCAGCGCCCGCGGCCGCTCCGCCCGCCGAGCTGCCCGAGAGCGTCCGCCTGGCGGTGCGCGCGGCGCAGCAAGCCCTCGGCCGCACGACCTGGCGCGCAGACATGGCGCTGCTGCGCCTGCTCGACGACTTCCGTTCGCTCGAGACGGTGCCGGCGCTGATCGGCGTGCTCGAGCACTTCTGGAAGAACCCCGATCAGGTCAAGTCGGGAAAGCTCTCGGGGCTCATGCTCTACCAGGCGCACGAGCTGCTGGTGTCGATGACCGGCGCGGTGCACCCGGCCGACCAGCCAGAGAAGTGGCGCGCGTTCTGGGACGCCGAGAAGGACAAGATCTCGGTGACACAGAAGCGCGCGCCGAAGGTCGAGCACACGATCGTCGACCGCGGCTTCTGCGGCATCCCGGTCCAGGGCACGCGCGTCGTGTTCGTGGTCGACCTGTCGGGCAGCATGCAGTGGCCGATGGACGAAGACGCCGGCGACGGCAAGAAGAAGAAGTCGGTGCGCCTCGACTTCGCGAAGCGTGAGCTGATCCGGGCGATCGACGGCATCTCGCCGAGCGCGCAGTTCAACCTGATCACGTTCAACGGCAACCCGAAGGCCGAGGCATGGAAGCCGGACATGGTGCCGGCGACGGCCAAGAACCGGCAGGCGTTCAAGGACTACGTCGGCGGCCTGCGCGCGGACGGCGGCACCAACCTGTGGAGCGGTCTCGAGACCGCGCTCAAGATCAAGTCGATCGTCTACGGCAACCGCTACACGTCGAACATCGACGAGCTGTTCGTGCTCTCCGACGGCGCGCCCACCGTCGGCGACGTCCAGGACCCGGTCGAGATCCTGCGGCTCGTGCAGGAGTGCAACAAGTTCGCGAGCGTGCGCATCAACACGATCTTCATCAGCTCAGCGACGCCGCCGGAGGCTCGCGCCGCCGAACCGAAGATGTCGAAGACGCCGCAGGAACTGATGCGCACCATGGCGACGGATAACAAGGGCCAGTTCCGCGAGCTGTAGGCGGCATCACGCCGTCACGGTCGGCGCACGACCGGCTGCGGCTTGCCGCGACGCAGCATCGGCCCGGCGAGCGCGATCAGCCCGCCGACGATCACGAGCACGCGCGCCGCGCGATCCGATTCGGCGAGTGCGGCGTCGGGAACCGCCCCCATCGCCAGCGCCATCTGCGTCTCGCCGCCCTGGAACGCGAACGTCGCCTCGCCGATCGCGCGCCAGAGGAAGAAGGTGCTGTCGGCTTCCTGCTTCACGTAGCGCGCGAACGCGACCTGGCCGTGCAGCGTGAGGCCGCCACCGAGCAGCAGTCCACCGAGCAGGGCGAAGAACCAGCGGGCGATGGCGAGCATGCGCGCATGTTCGCCCGCCAGCCCGCGCGGCGCGAGCGTGGCGGGGACGCCACGCTCACTTCGCGGCCGGTGCGGGCACGACGCGCACGATGCGATCGCCGTCGCGCAGCACGACGCGTTCGCCGAGTGCGAGGATCTCCCGCAGCGCCGGGCTCTTGCGCGACAGTTCGAGCCACGCGCTCGAGAACGCCTCGACGACGACGGCCTGCTGCAGCCAGTCGGCAGGCAACCCCTGCTCGATCAGGTCTTGGGCGGCACGGACGAACACGCGGCCGCCGGCGCGGCGCAGCAGCTCCGCATCGCGTTCCTTGTTCTTCGCCTCCGCCTCGCGCACCGGCGCCAACAGGTTCTTGCCGGCGTCCAGAGCCAGACTCTCTTCGACCGCCTCGCTGCCGCTGCGGGCGCGGCCGAACGCCTCCAGCCGGCGAACGACGGCGCCGCCCGCCGTGGGCGGCAGAGCGCCTGGCGCGAGGCCGTTGCGGACCTCCGTGGTCCCGAAGGGGTCGGCCCCCGGTCGTCCCGCGAGCCGCATGCCCTCCTCGACGATCAGCTGCGAGGTGTACGGCGTGACGATGCCGTGCCGCGTCGCCAACCGACGCACCTCGTCGAGCAGCTCCTGCCTCGGTCCATTGCGACGGATCGCATCGAGCAAGCCCGCGACGTGCTGCCGCGCCCACAACGTCTGCACGAAGGCGTGCTGCTCGCTCGCGTGCGGGAACTCGACCGGGAACACGTACTCGCGCTGCACACCGTTCTGGCGGCCACGCACGACGACGTTGCGGCTGCCACCGGCGCGGTAGCGGCCGACGACGTGCAGCATCTCGCCGCAGAACAGGTCGTTCGTGCGCGCCGGGTGCACGTCGAAGGTGTCGATGCCGTCGCAACGCACCTCGACGTCGGTCAGGGCCGGCTGCGCGATCTTCTGGCACAGCGCGTCGACCTTGACCTCGATCTTCTCCTTGTTGCGCACGAAGTCGCGCGCGCCGCGGTGCTGCTGCACCAGATCGTCGAGCAAGCGCACGTCGATCTCGTCGCCGACGCCGAGCGCGAACACGCGCGTGGCTCGCCGGTCGAGTCGCTTCGTCAGGTCCAGGATCTGCTGCGGCGCGGTGAGGCCGACCGTCGGTTGGCCATCGGTGACGAACACGATCTGCGGCAGCAGCACTTCGTCGTCACCAGGCAGCGAGACTTCGAGCGCCTGCTGCAGCGCGCCGGCGATGTCCGTGCCGCCCATGGCCTGCAGCCGGTCGATGCGCTGCAGCGCTCGCTCGACGTTCTCGCTGCTGGCCGTCTGCGGATGTTCGAAGAAGGTCTGCACCGACGAGGCGAACGTCACGACCTGGAACACGTCCTGGGGCCGCAGGCTGCGCAGGAACGTGCGCAGCGCCGCCTTCGCCTGCTCGATCTTGTCGCCCGCCATGGAGCCCGACGTGTCGACGACGAACTGCACGAACCGGCGCGGCAGCGGCGTGCGTTCGTCGAGGCGACGCGGCGGCGACACCAGCATCGTGAAGTAGCCGGCTTCCCCGGCTGGCCGGTTCGCGAGCAGGTGCATGCCGAAGTCCTGCTGCGTGAGCCCGTAGAGCACGCGCAGATCCTCGAACTGCCCCACCTGGCCCTCGAGGCCGACTGTCGCTTCGCGATCCCCGACGCGCCGGATCTCGGCGCCGGCGTGCGGCGTCACGATGGTGGCGATCGTCGACTGCGACTTGATCCGCACGTGCAGGCCGACCGGTCCGACCGTGGCATCACCGAGTCCGGCGGCGCGCAGCGGCCACACCCATTCGAACAGGCCGCCGGTCGGGTGGATCACCTGCCGCAGCCGCACCGTCACGCCGACTTCACCGTTCGCGGGGATCGGGAAGATGCGGGCGCGCAGCAAGCCTTCGCTCGCGTACTCGAGCAACCCCGGATCCCGTCGCTGCCGCACGATCGACTCGTAGATCGACCGCGCCTCCCCAGCCCCGAGCACCTCACCCTTCACCTCCTTGCCGCCCACGGTCATCGTGAAGCCGTCGGCCACGGCACCGATCGGCAGCGGCAGGAACCACGTGCCTTCCTCGTCGCGCGGGCCGGTGTTGCGAAACACCTGGTCGATCGTCGTCGTCGCGACGCCATCGACGATCTCCGCGTTCACGCCGGTGCGCACGATCTGCACGATGCCGGGCCGCCGCGCCACGATGTCGGGCGGCGCGACGCCCGGGCCCGGCAGCGGACCGATCCACAGACCCTGCGCCGCGAGCGGCGCGCAGAGAACGAACGGGAGGAAACGCAGGCAACGGTTCATGACGGCTTCTCGGAACGGGAACGGGAACAGGAACGGGAACGACCCTCGGCGACCCGGGCCCGAACGCCTCGCCATGGGTCGGGTTCCCCAGGCGCCCGACACGGCAGGTCGCCTGCGTTACCATCGGGCGATGCTGGCCATCGCCCTCTCGTGGCTGCTCGCTCCCCAGGATCCACCCGCGCCGCCCAAGCCTCCGGAGGCACCAGCGCCGGTCACCGCCAAGGCCGTCGAGCCGTGGGACGACAAGACCGCCAAGGCCGCCGTCGACGAGTTCGGCAAGCTGGTCAAGGGCTCCGCGAACATGGCGCAGAAGAACCGCGCGCTCGACCAGCTGGCCGGCGGCTCCCACAAGCTCCTGGTCCGGCCGCTCGCGCAGTTGGTCGAGAGCGAGAAGCTCGTGGTGGTGCGCAAGCGCGCTGCCGAACTGCTCGCCAACCAGCCCGCCGAAGACGCCAACGCGGCGATCCGGCGGCTGATCGCCAATCCACGCGTCGGCACGCACCCGGTCGTCGTCGGCGAACTGATCCGCGGCTTGTCGCGCTGCGGCTACGCGAAGAGCCAGTGGAAGGACATCGACGGTCTGTTCGAGCGTGAGTACCACGTCGAGCGCGTGCCGATCCAGGAAGCGGTGCTCGAGCTCGTCATCGCGCACAAGGAGAAGCAGGCACTGCCGATCCTGCTGCGCAACCTCGACGAGCCCGTGCCCGAGAACGTCGACGACGCGAGCAACCCGCCGCAGGAGTATTGGGAGGCGCGCTGGAAGTCGTGGTCGGCGTGGCGCGGCAAGGTCAAGGACGCGCTGTTCGCCGTCACCGGGCAGCGCTTCAGCACGGCAGCCGAAGCCAAGGCGTGGTTGAAGAAGAACCCGATCCAGTGATCGGGATCACCGCACCCGCCGCGCGGCTCACTTCGCCGGCAGCTGCAGATCCGTCGTCGCCGTCTCGCCGGCCTTGACCTCGACTTCGACTTCGGGCGAGTAGGCGCCAGCCGCCGGCCCGATCGACTGCGCGCGCACCAAGTACTTGCCGGCCGCGAGGCCCTGCAGCCGGTAGTTGCCGCTCTGCACCATCTCCGGCTCCGACCATTGCTGGCTGTCCGCCGGGCGGCTGGTGACCAGCGCCATGCGCGCCGGCTTGCCGTCGGCATCGACGACCTTGCCGCGGATCTGCCCGGCGCCGGCGAGTTCGACGCGCCCGCAGTCGGTCAGTTGCCGGTCGACGACGACTTGGTTCTTCAGTTCGCGCGGCGCGTGCTTCTTGTGGCGGATGCGCAGCGTGTAGTCGCCGACCGGCACATCGTCGATCTCGGCGACGCCGTCCTCGTCGGTCATGGCGCGCGGCGCTCCGGACGTCATCGTCGTCGTCTCCTCGCCGCCGTTGCCGTCGTTGGTGACCGACAGGGACACCATCATGACGCGACGTTCGGCCCGCGGCGGCGCCCCTGCGGTCGCACTGCTCGCGTTCGCGCGCACCAGTTCGACCTCGGCCTTGGCAACACCTTCCATGCTGCCGGCGGCGACGACATGCACGCGGACCTTGCCCGTGCGCAGCACGAGGTCGGCGCGCACGTCGGCAGTGTTCGCTGGCACGTCGAGCGAGTGCTGCGCCTTCACCATCTGGTCGCGCTTGCCGTATTCGATCACGTGGGCGCCCGGTTCGACGTCGTCGAACGCGAACGTGCCGTCCGCGGCAGTCGTCGCCTGCCGGCCGCCGAACCCCGGCATCTCGGGACCGTCTTCGCCGTCCCGGCGCAGCGCGAGTTGCACGCCGCCAGCCGGACCATCGGCCCCGGTCACCACGCCATGCACCCTGGCCAACAGCGGCCGCTGCACAGCGATCTTCGTCGTCTGGCCCGCGACGATCGTGAACCGCTGGCGCGACGCCGCGATCGACTCGTCGCCGGGGCCCATGAACACCATGGAATTGCCGAAGCTCGCGCCGCTCGGCGCACGCGCGATCGCCACGTCGTACTCGCCAGGCGCCAGCAACGGCACGCGCGCAAGACCATCGTCGTCGCTGACGACCCGCGATGGTGTGCCTTCGCCGTCGCTGATCGCCGTCACCAGCAGCGCGACCCCGGACTGCGACGCGCCATCGGTGCCTCGCACCGTGATCTCCGCGACGCCAGGCTTGCGCATCGTCAGCACCGCCTCGACCACTCCCGCCTTCGGCACCGCGACCTGCACGGCTTCGGCCTTGGCATGCTCGTCGTGCGTCGCCGCGAACGACAGCTTGCCGGCCGGCAGACCCGCGAGCGTCGCGCGGCCCTGTTCGTCGGTGGTCGCCGACCCCAACGGCCCGGCGCCGCCAATCGACACTTCACCGTCGTGGTCTTCGATCGCCAGGGCGCGGGCGCGGAACGTCGCGCCGCCCGGCGTGCCACGCTCCGCGGCGCGTTCGGCGGTCACCTTGGCGCCGGCAACCGGCTTGCCCGCTTCGTCGAGCACCTGGACCTGCGCCGAGGCGCCGAGATCGGCGACGAGCCGGACGCCCTTGGTCGTCTGCGCCGGCATCACGGCGACGTCCCCTTGCCGCGCCGGACGATGCGCCTTGCCGTTGGCAACGACGACGACGGTCCCCGGACGCACCGATTCGACGCGGAACGAGCCATCGCTCGCGGTCTCGGCGCCACTCGCAGCGCCGACGCCTCCGAAACCGAACTCGTCGGCGATCAGGAGCCCGGCTTCGGCGCCGCTCTGCACGCGCACGCGACTGCCCGCGATCGGCTTGCCGTCGCCGGCGACGAGCACGCCCTCGATCGCGCCGAGGCGTTCGACGCGCAGCACGAGGTTGCCGGTGCCCACGGGCACGTCGCTGGCCGTCACCGGTGAGTGGCCCGGGCCGAACGCACGCACGGTCGCGGCGTCGTCATCGAGGCCCGACAGCGTGAAGTAGCCGTTGGCGTCCGTGGACGTCGACTCGTCGGGCGAGAAGCGCTCGATGTCGAGCGAACCCAGCGCCTCGTTGCGTTTGCTGCCGACGCGCATCCCGGGCACGCCGACGCCGCGATCGTCGACCACCTGACCGGCGATCGCGTTGCCGGCCTTCACCACGATCACCACGCCGGTCTTCTGTTCCTCGGCGCCGAGTTCGACCTCCACCGTCGTCGGCAGGAACTTGCCCGACGCCGTGCGCAGCGTCCACGTGCCCCGACGCAGCTTGCCGATCGAGAACGCGCCGTCGGCTCCGCTCACACTGCCGGGGCCGCCGAATCCCATGGTGCCGACCGTGATCTGGACCTTGACGCCGGCAACACCGTTGCCTCGATCGTCCTGCACGACGCCCTGCAGGCGACCGGCGCGCAGGACCCGCACGTCCCCGAGATCCTGGTCGCCCTTGCTGGCGGCGATCGCCGTTGGCGGAGTCTCGAACACGAGCTCGTCGTCGGTCAGGCCGAGCTGACCGAGACGGTTCTTCGGCAGCGGGATCCGGAACGTGCCGTCAGGGCGCGTCGTCCAGGTCGGCAGATCTTCGCGCTCCCGCGTGGATGGCGGCGGCAGGAACTCGAGGCCGTCCATGCCCTCCCACGTGCGCAGGGTCAGCGTCACGCCAGCGCGCGCCGCACCGCCCGCATCGACCACCCGTCCCTGCACCATCACCACCCCAGACGGCGCGCCACCCTCGACAGCCGGCGCCGCGACGCGTTCCGACGCGTCCACCGCGGCAGGCGCCGCTCCGTGCGCGACGCCCGCGTTCTGCTTGGCGTCCGCAAGACCTGCGGGCGTCGCTGGTCCCCCTTGGGCGACCGGCGTCGGCGTCGGCGCGATCGGCACAGGCTCGGCGCCATCCCCCCTCCCGATCCACCAGATGCCGACCGCGGCGAGAACGACGAGAACGACGGCGAGGGCTTTGCTGTTCATGGGCGACGAGTGGCGCGCCACGACGGGACGTCGGACGCAAGACTCCCATCCGGACCAGGGTATCGCGCCTCGATCCGATGCGCGCGCGCTGCGTCCGGCCTACGATCGCTCCTCCCCATGCCGAACCACGCCCAGTGCAAGCGCCGCCGCGCCCAGTTGCTCGCCGCCATCGACTCGCCAGTCCTGCTGATGGCCGGGGGCTGGCGCTCGCGCAACTACCCGGCCAACTGGCATCCGTTCCGCGCCGACAGCACGTTCCTGTTCTTCTTCGCAGATGCGGAGCCCGGGTCGGCGGCGCTGTTCGACCCGAAGGACGGCACCGTGACGCTGTTCCTCGACGAGCGCACCCCGACCGACGCGTTGTGGCACGGCACCGTGCCGAGCTTCGCCGACGTCAAGAAGGCGACCGGCGTCGACGCGATCGAACGCCGCACCGAGCTTGCGAAGGTCGTCGCCAAGAGGGTCGGCCGCCGCAAGCTGCGCACGCTGGCAGTGCCCGACTCGCGCGCCACGGCGGAGGCGCTGGCGATCACGGGGGAAGCGCTCGACTTCCACGACAACTCGAAGGTCGGCGACAGCGACCTGATCGGCGCCATCGCTCGCCTGCGCAACCACCGCGAACCGGACGAGCTCGCCGAGATGCGGCTCGCGGCCGCAGTGACGCGGGAAGCCCACACCGTCGCGATGGCGCGCACGCGGCCCGGCATCTACGAGCAGGACCTCGTCGGTCACGTCGAGGGCACCTTCGCGCGGGCCGGCTGCGTGCCGGCCTACAACACGATCCTCTCCGTGCGTGGCGAGGTCCTGCACAACCACGCGCACGGCAACCTGCTGAAGGAGACGGATCTCGTGCTGCTCGACGCGGGCGCCGAACGACGCAGCGGCTACTGCGCCGACGTCACGCGCACCTGGCCGGTCAACGGCCATTTCTCACCGGAGGCGCGCGAGGTCTACGACATCGTGCTCGCGGCCGAGCAGGCAGCGATCGCTGCCGTGAAGCCCGGCGTGCGGTATCGCGACATCCACATGCTCGCGGCGCGCGTGCTGACCGACGGTCTGGTGCAGATGAAGTTGATGAAGGGCAACCCGGCCGAACTCGTCGCCGACGGCGCCCATGCGATGTTCTTCCCACACGGCGTCGGACACCTGATCGGCCTCGACGTGCACGACATGGAGGCGTTCGGCGACCAGGTCGGCTACGCGCCCGGACGCCTGCGCAGCGAGCAGTTCGGCACCGCCTACCTGCGACTCGACCTCGACCTCGAGCCGGGCATGTGCGTCACGATCGAGCCCGGCATCTACTTCGTGCCGGCGATCCTGCACGACGCGGCGTTCCGCAAGCGCTTCCGCGGCCGCGTCGACTTCGCCCGCGCCGAGTCGTTCCTGACCATGAACTCGCTGCGAGGCTTTGGCGGCATCCGCATCGAGGACGACGTGCTGTGCACGCCATCGGGTCACGAAGTGCTGACGGCGGCGGTCCCCAAGGAGAGGATGGCCATCGAGGCGCTGGTCGGCAGCGCGGGCGCGTAGCCGAGCGGTGGCGGCGGCCGTCAGCGCTGCAGCCAGCTGAAGTCGGTGTTGCCGCCGGTCAGGATCATGGCGACGCGCTTGCCGCGCAGTTCGGGCGCGATCACCCGCAGCGCGGCGAGCACCGTCGCCGAGCTGGGCTCGACGACGATCTTCATGCGCTCGAGAAACCACCGCGCCGCATCGACGATCGCCGGTTCTTCGACCGTGATGATGCGCACGCGATGCTGCATCAGCAGGCGGAAGTTGGGTTCGCCGATGCCGGTCATCAGCCCGTCGCCCCAGGAGCGCGCCCCTTCCACGCGCGGCTGCCGCACGCCGGTCGCGAGCGAACGCGCGGCGTCGTCGACTGCCTTGGGTTCGGCGCCGAGTACGGCGAGTTGCGGCCGCAGCGCCCGGCAGACGACCGCCGTGCCCGCGCAGAGTCCGCCGCCGCCGACCGGCGTGATCACCACGTCGAGATCGGGCACGTCCTCGAGCAGTTCGAGCGCCGCCGTGCCCTGGCCCGCGATCACGAACGGGTTCTCGAACGGGTGCACCATGACCGCGCCCGTCTGTTGCTGCACCCGCGCGCTGACCGCGTCGCGTTCGGCGGCCTTGCAGAGCACCACGTTGGCCCCGTAGCCGCGCACCGCGGCGACCTTCACCTGTGGTGCACTGTCGGGCATCACCACCGTGCACGGCACGCCGCGGAGCCGCGCCGCCCACGCCAGCGCCGCGCCGTGGTTGCCGCTGCTGTGGGTGATCACGCCCCGACGCGCCTCGGCCTCGCCGAGCGCCATCACCGCGTTGCAGGCGCCGCGCGCCTTGAAGGCGCCGACCTTCTGCAGGTTCTCGCACTTCGCGAACAGCTGCGCGCCGAATTCGGCGTCGAGCGTCGCCGAGGTCAGGACGGGCGTGCGGTGCACGTGACCGCGGATGCGGTCGGCGGCGGCCCGGACATCGGCGAGGGTCGTCATCGGCGAGTGCGTAGCAGTATCGTGGCCGGGATGCGCTTCCACCGTTGTGTGCCCTTCGTGCTCGCCGGCCTGTTCGCGGCACCTCTCGCGGCCCAGGACGCCGGCAAGGACAAGCCGGCCGCTGGCAAGCCGGCGAAGGTCGCGCCGGTGAAGGACGATGCGAAGACGGCGAAGGACCCGGTCATCGTCGCGATCGACAAGTTCCGGAAGGCGAAGGTCAGCACCAAGCCCGCCGATTGGCGCACGCGTCTGCCAGCGCCGCCCGTCGTCGTGTTCCCGCCGGCGCGTTCGTACCGGTGGCACGTCGAGACCAGCGTCGGGTCGCTGGTCGTGACCTTGCTGCCCGAGGCAGCACCGCGGCACGTCACCAGCGTGATCTACCTGGCGCGCTGCGGCTTCTACGACGGCCTGGTGTTCCCGCGCGTGCTCAAGGGCTTCATGGCGCAAGGCGGCAGCCCCACGAACGACCAATCCGGCGACGCGGGATATCGCATGGATGGCGAGTTCCTGACCGACCAGAAGCACGACAAGCCGGGCGCGTTGAGCGCCGCCAACTCGGGGCCGGGCACCGACGGCTCGCAGTTCTTCCTGACGTTCGTGCCGACACCGCACCTCGACGGCAAGCACACGGTGCACGGCTTCGTGACCGAGGGCCTGCCGACGCTGCAGGCGATCGAGGCGCGCGGCGTCGAGAAGGACGGCGACGCGCTGCCCGAGAAGGTGACGATCGTGCGGACGTGGATCACCGTCGTCGACGCGCCCGCGCCGCCGCCGAAGTAGCGGCAGCCGCGCCTACTGCAGCTGCACGCGCAGCCGGCCGTTCTTGCGGTCGACGTCGTAGACCTTGTTGCCGAGCGGCATGCCCGTCAGCTTGAAGTCGATCGCCTCGCCGAGCGGATCGTCCTGCACCTCGCCGTAGCGGACCGCGAAGCCGCAGGCGATGCGGAAGATGTTGTCGAGCACGAACGCGTTGAGGTACAGGTTGACGCCGCGGTAGCGCGAGCCACGCCCGGTCTCGGGGTGGTAGTGCTCGAACGAGTTGGCGTGGTCGTTGCCCTCGAGCGTGCCGCTCAACATCGCCACGGTCTTCTTCAGCAGCTCGTGCGCCATCTTCTGCGCGCGCTTGTTGCCGCGCTCGGCCCAGTAGGTCAGGCCTTCGAGGATGTGCGTGTTGATCACCGGCCAGACGCGGCCGTTCCACGGGCAGTTCTTGCGCGTGCCCTTCCAGCGGCCGGTGCCGTCGAACGTCGAGTCGCTGACCGAGATGCTCGGGACCGGGTACTTGGTCCAGAACTCCTCGCGACTGCCGAGCGTCTCGAGCATGCGCTCGACCTGCTTCTGGTTCGGGATGTCGGTCGCGAGCGGGTAGAAGCCGACGGCCGCCTTGACGTTGGTCTTGCGGCGGTTGTCCGGGTCGAGGTCCATGAACAGACCCGCCTTCTCGTCCCACATCTTCTTGCGGATGGTGTCCAGGATGACCTCGCACTCCGCCTGGAAGCGGTTGGCCATCGCCTTCTCCTGGATCTCCTCGGCGACCTTGTAGAGCCACTTCACCATCCGGTAGCGGAACACCGACGCGTCGATGCCCTTGAGCCGGAACTGCTCGGTGAACTCGATCGCGCGGTCGGCCTTGTCGTCGATCACCGTGTAGCGGCGCGAGAACTCCTGGCCGGCCTCGAAGTGGTTGACGATGTCGGTGAGGCCGCTGCCCTCGGGGTCGCGGTTGTTGGCGAGCCACTTCACGTAGCGCTGCATCGCCATCAGCACGGCCTTCTTCGTCGCCTTGTCCGGATGGATCGCGTCGAGCGCTTCGAAGCCGCCGCCCCAGTCGGCGTGGAAGAAGTCCGCCGCGTCGAGCCCCGTCATGTAGACGCGGCCCGGCACCTGCCCGTTGTGGTGGATGTTCTCGAAGAACAGCTTGAGGCAGCCGCGAGCCAGCGCCGGATCCTGCAGCCACCGCGCCTCGCGCATGATCGCCGGCGTGCTGAACGCCGAAGGCTGGTGGAACGGGCCGTTGCCCTCGCAGACCGCCGGCGCCCCGTAGAGCCCGGCGCCGTGCGGCTGGCGCAGGTAGTACAGCAGCTCGAAGCGGTGCTTGACGACGCGTTCGAGTTCCTTGTTGTCGCAGTGGAACTTCGGGACCTTCTCCCAGAACGCGCCCCAACCGATCTCCTCGCGCACGTCCGGGCGCCGCGCGCGGAAGTTGATGCCCTTGCCCTTGAAGATCAGGTTGGCTTCGAAGCGGTGCGTCGCCTTCGCAGCCGCCTTCAGCGGCACCGGCCGGAACAGGCCGCAGTAGACGCGCGACCCGGCGACGATCGGACTCGGCTTCTCCATCGGGCGCTTTGCGCGCGGCGTCGGCAGCTGCTCGAGCTCGAACCACGGCGTTTCCTCGAAGTCCGGGCGATCGCTGCCGCCCTCGGCGAAGAACGCCTGCAGGCAGCGCGCGCCCTTGCTGTCGGGGCTGCTGTAGTGCAGGTCCATCGGCACCTCGGCCTTGTTGCCGTCCTTGAGCAACCGGCGGATGCGGAAGCTGTCACCCTCGAGCGACACCGGCTCGCCGTCCGGATCGGTCGTCGTCCACATCACGACCGTGACTTCGCGATCGACCTTGCCGGTGTTCGCGAGTTCCAGTTCGCTGACGAAGCGATCGTCCATCGTGACGAACCGCCGCTCGACGACCTTCAAGCCACCAGGTTCGTCGAACGTCGCGACGACGCGACCGTCCTCGGCGTGCAGACTGCGGCACTGCATCGACAGCGGCTTGCCGTGCTCGAGGAACGACAGGAAGTAGACGGAAGGCAGCGTGCCGTTGCCCAGACAGGCTTCATCCGCGAAGCCAGGCGACTCCTGGAAGCGGGGAAACCGCGGCGCGTAGAGGCAATACCCGCCGGCCAGCGCATACTTTTTCTTCTGATTCATTCCGGGGTCCGGTGGCGAGGGGTGCGGCCCCCTCTGGACATGAGAGTTCGTGTTCGCCCGACCGGAACACCGACCGCGACTGCTGGCATCCTATAACCCGCTGTATTCCAATTGCTTGTGCGTGATGCTGCGGTCGCTACGCCGGCGCCCGTAGTCCGGCATTACCGGACAAATGCGGGGCGACTGCCCGCATCTTGATGACCGCCCCGCCTCAGTCAAGGGCTTTCCCCGCCGCCGGCGACCGTGTTGGCAGCCTCGGCGCGCAGTCGTTCGAGCACCGCAGCGAGCTCGGCGGGCAACGGGTCGTGCAGGGCGAGCGACTCCCCCGTGCGTGGATGCCGCAGGACCACATGCTGCAGGTGCAGGAACAGCCGCGTGAGGCCGTAGCGAGAGCGGAACAGCGCGTTCAGCCGACCCTTGCCGTGCGTGGTGTCGCCGAGCACGTGGCGACCGCAGTGGTTGGCGTGGCGCCGGATCTGGTGGTAGCGGCCGCTGAACAACCGGCACGTCGCGAGCGCGCAGCCGCGGAACGCCTCGTGCACGGTGAAATCGGTTCGGCACTCGCGCGCGACGTTCTTGTCGTCGTGCAGCGGGCGATCGCACGACCACGTCGAAGGCAGGCTCGGGTCACTGCCAGGCCAGCGCAGCAGGGCGTCGTACTCCTTGCGCGCGTCGGGTGCCGCGAGCGACTCCTGCAGGGCGGCGGCGGCCTTGCGGCTGAACCCGAACATCAGCACGCCCGACGTCGCGCGGTCGAGCCGGTGGAACGGATACAGATGCCGCCCGAGTTGGTCGCGCACCGTCTGCAGCGCCGCGGGAGCGTCGGGATGGTGCTCGTCGCGATGCACGAGCAGACCGCTCGGCTTGCTGACCGCGACGAAGTCGTCGTCGAGCAGCAGCACGCGCAGCGGCTCGTGCATCCCTTCGCTCGGTGGCGGCGGCAACGGCGTCATCGGCGACAGTCTGCCCGCTCCGCCCCGATGCCGTGAACCAGAAGCCGTCGGACGCTACACCAGCGGTGTGAACGTCTGGGACTTCCTCGCCGGAGCCGCCGCTCGATCGCCGGCTGGCCCACGCCTGCGCGACGGCGGCGACGCCATCGACTACGCGGGCGCCGAACGGCGGGCGCGGCAGCTGGCGGGCGCGCTGCAGCAGGCCGGCGTCCGGCCGGGCGACCGCGTCGGCTGCCTGATGCACAACTCGCTCGACCACCTGCTCGCGTACTTCGGCGTCGCCGCGGCCGGCGCGGTGCTGGTGTCGCTCAACACGCGCCTGTCGGCGCCCGAGCAAGCGAACGTGCTGCGGCACTCCGGCAGCGCACTCCTGCTGCACGACAGCGCGCATGCCGAACGCGCGGCGGAGTTGCGCTCGGCCGTCGCGTCGACGCTGCGCACCGACCTGGCGATCGCCGCGGCGCGGCCGTTCGCCGGCGCCCTGCCGCTCGCCACCGACGACGCGCCGGCACAGCTCTACTACACCAGCGGCACGACCGGCGATCCGAAGGGCGTCGTGCTGACCCATCGCAACGTCAGCGTGCACGCGCGCACGGCCGTGCACGAACTCGGGCTCGCGAGCACGGACACCTGGGCCCACATCGCGCCGATGTTCCACCTCGCCGACGCGTGGGCGACGTTCGCGATCACCGCCGTCGCCGGCCACCACGTGTTCTTGCCGATCTTCAGCGCCGACGCCGCGCTCGATTTGCTGGCAGGCGAGCGCGTGACCATCACCAACCTCGTCCCGACGATGCTCAACCTGATGGTGAAGGCGCTGGGCGCTGCGTCGCGCAGCTACTCGCTGCGCGTGATGCTGAGCGGCGGAGCGCCGATCGCGCCCGACGTCGTCGCGCACATCCTCGCGACGTTCCGTTGCGACTACGTGCAGACCTACGGGATGACCGAGACCAGTCCCTACCTGACGCTGTCGCTGTTGCCGCCCGAACTGCTGCGACTGCCGCCGGCCGAACAGCTGCCGTGGAAGTGCCGGACCGGTCGACCGTTCGCCGGAGTCACGCTCGAAGTCGTCGACGATGCCGGACGCTCGGTGCCGGTCGACGGCCGCACCGTCGGCGAGATCCGCGTGAAGGGTGCGACGGTCACGCCCGGTTACTGGCAGAACCCGGCCGCCACGGCCGCCGCGTTCGACCACGACGGCTTCCTGCGCACCGGCGACCTCGCGACCCGGCACGAGCACGGCTTCGTCGACATCGTCGATCGCAAGAAGGACGTCATCAAGACCGGCGGCGAGTCCGTCTACTCGGTCGAAGTCGAGCACGTGCTCTACGCCCATCCCGCAGTTCTCGAGTGCGCGGTGTTCGGCGTGCCCGACGAGCAGTGGGGAGAACGCGTGACCGCCGCTGTCGTGCTGCGGCCCGACGCCCGCGCGACCGCTGGCGACCTGATCGCGTTCTGCCGCGACCGCATCACGCACTACAAGGCGCCGAAGGAAGTGCGCTTCCTCGCCGCCCTGCCGCGCACGGGCTCGGGCAAGATCACCAAGAAGGCGCTGCGCGACAGCAGCTGAAGCGGTCAGCGGCGGTGCTGCGCCTCGACGTGCGCGCGCAGCGGGTCGCCGCCGAAGTCGCGTTCGAAGTCGCGCCAGACGACGTGCACGTGGTTGGCGTCGTTCTGCGTGTTGTCGTACTCGAGGGCAAACGTGCGCCCCTGCAGCCGCCAGTAGTGGCCCTGGCCCCGCTCGACGCCGCCGGCCCACGCGAACACGACGTCGGTGAGCTGTGGCGCCAGCCGCTGCAGTTCCTGCGCCGCGAACTCGCCGCGCAAGCGGTGCACGAACTGCTCGAGCAGCCGGGTGAGCAGTTCGCGCTGCGCAGGCGTCATGGCCGCGGCCGGCAGGCCGACGCGTTCGCCCAACGCTTCGGGCCCGCGCCCCGGGATCAGCAGCACGTCGGCCGGCGCCGTCGCGGCAACCACCGCCTGCGCCCGCTGCACAGCGTCGCACGCAGCGAGCAGTTCGCGCGCCAGGTCCTCTTCCGCCGCCAGCACACGCGTGCCAGCGCCCGGTCCCTCGCGCTGCTCGTGCGGATTGCTGCCGAGGAAGTGCGGCGTCGCCCCGACCAGCCAACCTCCGAAGAAGGTGAAGTGCAGCGACACGTGGTGCCCTTGCAGGCGCACCGCGAACGCGCCCGCCGGCGACGGTTCGCCGCAGACCAACAACGCGTAGCGGCCAGGATCGCGGTGGCTCGCATCGCGCCCGTTGCGGCTCTCGATCGCGCGCAGCAGTTCTTCGAGCTGGACGATGGCCATCGTCGTCGCGAAGCCGCGCGCGCTCAGCAACGACCGCAGCAGCGCGTGCGCACGATCGGTCGCGGCGGCGTCGAGTTCGCCGAACTCGACGCCGGCGTAGCGGCCGGGCACGAACGCCCACGACGTGCGTTCGGCGTCGTCGAGCGTCCGCGCTGCCTTGGCCCGCTGCGCTGCCGGCAACCCTTCGAGGAACACCGCGGCCCGACTGGCGACGTCGGCGACCGCCGGGTCGACGGCCGGCGCCGTGGCGCAAGCGCCCGCGAACAGCAGCAGGACGAACGACGGCCAGGTTCTCGTCATTGCCGCACGACGTTACCGCCGACGACACAGCACAGCCGCAGTCGTCATGACCAACGCGTCGAGCACGCAGTAGAACGCGCCGGCCGTGAGCGGCGGGTTGCGCATCGGCCAGCCGAGCCAGGGCGCCGACGATCGCCACGTCCAGTTGCCGAGCGCCGTGCCGTAGATCTCCATCAGCCACGCCAGCACGAACATCACTGCATAGAGCCGCCGGGAGCGCCCGCGCCACATCGCGACCAGCAACAACACGAACAACGGCACGCCGAGCAGGTCGATCCCGGCAACGGCCTGCCAGACGACGAACGGCGCCATCGCCAGCGGCACGCCCCAGATCAGCCGTTCGTCGAGGCGCGCGGCGAGGTTGATGCCGAGCAGCAACAACAGCACGTGGCCGGGCGGCACGAACAGCGGCAGGTTGCCGAGCCGGTAGTCGTAGAGCCCCCAGACCAGCGACAGGAAGCACTCGCCGAGCGTCGCCCACAGCAGGCACGCGATGAGCACGACGCGATGTTCGCGATTGGCGCCCGCCACGCGCTGCGCGAACAGCAGCCACACGACGACGGCGACGGCCGTCTGCCCCCACCGCACGTACTGGTCGACGAGCAGGCCGACCACGATCACCGCCGCCAGCAGCGCTGCCTCGCCCCACCCGCCGCGCGCGACCCCAGGGCCGGTCACGGGCGCCGCAGCACGACGATGCGGTTGGTGTTGGTGCCCGCGCGGTTGTTGCCGATGCCCCAGCAGTTGGCGGTCTTGGTGAACTCCTGCGCGTGGATCATCACCAGCTCCGGCACGAGGCCGGCGGCCGCCGCCGCCGGCACGACGACCTCCTCGAGCTTCACGGTGCCGCGTTTGACTTCGCCGACCTCGAACGCGATCCACCCACCGGGCCGTACCACGCGTCGCAGCTCGACGAACACCTCGTGCATCGCCTGCTGCCACGCCGGCACCGTGCGCGCCATCGTGATCGGCACCGCCTGGGCGTCGATGCCGCAGAACCAGCAGCGCAGCCAGTTGTCGTCGGCGTACTGCACGACGTCGAGGAACGGCGGCGAGGTGACGACGAGCTGCACGCTGCCGCCCTCGAAGGCGCGCA
Source organism: uncultured bacterium (assembly GCA_937952215.1). GTDB lineage: Bacteria > Planctomycetota > UBA1135 > UBA1135 > UBA2386 > UBA2386. The sequence goes on along the minus strand of CALFZH010000016.1, from coordinate 71,412 downwards.
GGTCGTTGGCGGGTCCGGTCGCCAGCAGCGAACGCGCGCCACCGCAACCGCTGCGCCACAGGCCAGCACAGTCGGCAAGCAGCGCCCGCGACTTCTTCGCCACGATCGCGCGCACGTCACGCCGCGGCGGGCTCTGGTTCCGCTTCTCGTTGATCTTCCGCTGTGCTGTGACCGAGACCGCCTGGTTCGGCGGCATGGTGTAGACGGAGAAGAAGCCCGGCGAGTGCCCGGTCAGCCGGTTCACCGCCACCATGCGGATCCACGCGTCGGCGGCGTCGAGTTCGCCGCTCGCGGCGCGCGCCAGCAGCCACGCGCGCAGGGCGTACAGTTCGCGCAGCGTGTCGGGATGGAAGAACGTCAGCAGGTCTTCGTCGACCGCACCGTCGTACGCGAGGTCGAGTTCGTCGAGCCGCGCGCGGATGGCCGCGAACGGCGGCGGCGACAGCCGCGGCGCCACCAGCATCGCCGACAGCGGGTTCACGTCGTTGCCCCAGCCGACGCGCCCGCGCAGCACCGCTTCGAGCACGGTCGTGCCGCGACCCATGAACGGATCGAGCACGACGTCGCCCGGCCGACTCAGGCGTTCGACGAAGAACGCCGGCAGCGACGGCTTGAAGCACGCGCGGTAGCTGACTTCGTGCAGGCTGTGCCCCTCGCGCTGCGCCGCGGTCCAGAACTCATTGGTGAACGTCGGCACGCGCTGCCCATCTGTCGACATCTCGCCGACCAGTGTGCGCGCGCCGAACGCGGCGAACTCGCGCAGTTCGGCAGCGAGCGGCGTGTCGCGCGAGGCATCGCGGGCAGGAACGGTTTCACTCACGTCCGCATCGGAGCGCCGGCCCGCCGTCCGTGCCATAGCGCGGCGGCCCGCGGCGCGCAGGGAGTGCGTTCGCAGTGTCGAGGGCGTGAGACGATCCCCGGAGTTGAACCGGTCGGCTCAACTACGAGCGCGCCTGGGCTTGCTGGCGCGGCTCGCGGAGTTAGGCTGCGGGGAACGTGGAAGTTCGGTAGTTCTGCACTTCCCCGGAAGTTGAGTTAGGCATGCAAGCGGATGGAGATCCTGCTTCACAAGGCGGCGAGCGCTCGGCAACAGTATGTCGATCATTTCATAGCGAGTCTTACTGAGCTGCGCCGCTCTGACGCGACAGCCGTCGAGCTGCTGGTCAAGCCCAGCGGACGAGCCAATCCTGCGCCTTTCTGTCTCTGCCGAGTTGACGCCATTTCCGGGGCCCCAGATTCTCCCAGGCTCTATCGATTCGCTGCTGGCCTTGACGCTGCCGGCTGGGGCCTTGAGGTGAGCTGCGACGGCATGCATCTGTCTGTGGATTCGTTCTCGTGGGAATCGCTGGTCGTGACCTTTGGTCTGCCTGGGTTCGACATGTTGCAGTTGGGAGATTGGTACGCTCGATGGCTGGATGTCGCAGAGGTGCAGAAGCCGGATGACAATGGGCTAAGCGGGGTTGTCCACGACCTATCGTGGGACTCGGATCAGGCTGGCCAGTGGCGATTGATCGTGGACCTCGGATCGGCCCCCATCAGCGCGCTTGAGGAGCTTCTCCACCGGCTGCACGACCTGGGCATTGACCGGTGTTCCATTTCGCGCGGGGACGTGGATGATGCCTAACAAGCCCTTGGAGCCGGCGATCGCCGCAGCGGCGATCGCGGCTCAAGGGCAAAGACGTTGGGCCGTCCATGCGCACTGAGCAGGAGTTCCTAGAGGCGATTGACTGTCGGTTCCCATTCTCCGACAGAGATCTGGCGGCGCAGCTGATCCAGGAGGGATGCCGATTGTCACCCAATGCTGGGTTCACGCTGGTTGACGAGATCGTTCGGCCTGCGCGCGGTATCTCTGCGCCAGTTGCTCTGCGACGGGACCTTCTCAACGCTGTCTTTAACCAACTTCGCCACCCGCTTGTCCCCATCATCAAGCCTCTGGCAGAGCGGCTCGTAGCTGGTCAGGCGGCCACCGTGGAGGATGCGCTTGCGATCATGCGTCAGGTTGCTGAGCATCCTGGGCAGTATGCTGCCCTGAGCGTCGCCTACTTCTCCGCGGACGACGTAGCAGGTGTGCTCGACCGTGAGGACGGCATCATTCGCGAAGGTTGGGCGGCCCAACACTCATAAGGCCCCCGGACGTCAAGAGGGAATGCTGGAGTGGCCAGGCCACCGCTGACGGGTGGCCGGGTTGGCAGGGTCGCGAGGACACCAGCCGCGGCGCCGACGCCGTCACGCAACGAACGGCAGCTCGCGCGCGGGATGCAGCTGCCGAAGGAACGACTCGACCGGCACGCAGCAGACCCCGTCGATCACCAACGACTCCGTGCCGCGGTAGAGCAGCACCCGCTCGGCCTCGGGGTAGTCCTCGCCGAACGCTCGCAGTGCCTTCAGGTCGTCGCCGCGCACCCGGTCACCGCTCTTGACCTCGATGGCGAAGAACCCGCCGCCGCCGTACAGAACGAAGTCGACCTCGTTGCCGCCGGGCGTTCGCCAGAAGTGCATCTGCAGGTCGCGCTGGCCGTAGTCGATCCAGGCGCGCAGATGCTGCGCCACCAGTCCTTCCAGCGCAGCACCGCCGATTTCGGCGGGTCGATCCAGGGGCCCGCGCGGGCGCGATGCAACGAACACCCCCGTGTCGAACCAATAGAGCTTGGGATGCGCCGTCACCCGACGTTGCGCACGCTTGCGGAACACCGGCAGCGAGAAGCACAACATGAGGTCGTGCAGGATCCCAAGGTAGCCCTCGACGGTCTTGCGACTCACCTGGCACTCGGCCGCGATCGACGACAGGTTCTGCGGCGCCCCATGCGTCAATCCGACCGCCTCGAGGAAGCGTGCGAAGGCGCCGACATCGCGCACGAGCCCCTCTTGCTGCACTTCCTCGCGCACGTAGAGAGCGAGATAGCTGCGCAGGGCATCGGCGGGATCTGCCGCATTCCACACCAGCGGAACGAGTCCTTGCTGCAGCGCCCGCTCGAGGTCGAAGGCCGCTCCGAGCTCGGCCGCCATGAACGGGTGCATCGCGCGTTGCACGGCCCGCCCCGCCATCAGGTTGACCCCGGCGCGGCGCAACTTGCGCGCGCTCGAGCCGGTCAGCACGAACCGGAGATCGGGACGCGCCTCGAGCAGTCCGTGCACGACGTCGAGCACTGCCGGGACCCGCTGCACCTCGTCGACGACGTAGGTCGCAACCCCCGGGTGCGCTGCGACCAGTTCGCGCAGGCGTTCGGGATGCGCGCCGTAGTGGCGCTGCGCCGCCGGATCGAGCAGATCGACACGCACCGCGCCGGGGAACGCAGCCTGGATCCACGTCGACTTGCCGGTGCCGCGTGGACCGAAGAGCAGGAACGAGCCCGCTGGGGGAACGAAGAATCTCCCTAGAGTCGCCAATTTTGGGCGCATTATGGCGACTTCATCGCCATTTTGCATGCGACACCCCAAGCCGCTGGCCTACAGCACGTTCCAACGTCGCCCCAGGCGGCGAGCCGCCGCAACGCCGCCGGAGGCCGCAGCCAGCCTCAGCCGCCCCGCCGCAGCGCCGCAGCCACCGGCTCGCGCAAGGCCGCGGCGACGCACTCGTGCCCGACCGCGGTCAGATGGATGTCGTCCTCGGCGGCGAAGTAAGCGCGCCCCGGAGTCGCGGCGACCAGCGGCGCGAGCAACGACACGAACGGCACCCGCAAGGCAGCCGCCTCGCCAGCGAGCCACTCGTGCGACGGCGCCGCCCCTGCCTCGACCGACTCCCGTTCCGGCATCGCCACCAGCAGCAGTTCCGCGTCGGCGGCGCGCACCGTCTCCGTCACGCGCGCCAGCAGCCAGCGCATCGCCGTGCGCTGATCCGCCAACGACAACGTCGCGCGCTCCCGGCGTTCTTCGAGGTCGAGGGCCGTGCTGCGCTGCGGCAGGAACAGGTTCTTGTGCAGCGAGCGGTAGAGCGCCGAGTGTTCGTACCACCACAGCGCCCCCGGCACCGGCAGCAGGCACCGCTCGAACGGCCTCGTGTCGGGCTGGTCGACGACCACGACCTCGCTGCCACGAACACGCACGTGCGGCCGTGGCCCGAGGAAGCTGTAGTACGACATCAGGTTGTCCTGGAAGTCGTTCTCGAACACGACCAGCACGACGAGGTCGGGGCGCAAGTCGCGCATCTGCGGCCCGAGAGCGCGCAGTTCCTGCAGCGTCGAGTAGCCGCCGACGCCGGCGTTCCACACTTCGGCGTCGCCGAGAACGCGCTCCAGACGCGTCGTGAACACTTCGTCGGCCTCGACCTGCGATCCCTGCGTGAACGAGTCGCCGGCGACCAGCACCCGCCGCGTGCTCGGGCCGCGGGTCGCGGCGTGCGGCGCCACGCGCAGACCACGTTCGTCGGTCGCGAAGCGCACCCGCCGCCCGTTCGGGTCGTCGAGCCAGCGATCGATCCCGCGCGCATGCCGCCAGCCCAGCTCGTCGTCGAGCGCGTAGATCTGCGGGTTGGCGACGGCCGTCCAGACCCGCAGCGCGAGCTCGGCGAGCAGCAGTGCAACGAGCACGGCGAGCGGCACGAGGGCGACGCGACGCAGCAGGCGGCGTTGGGTCGAGGGCATCGCGATGCCGGATCCTATCGACGCGCAGCGCGCTTCGGCTTCGCTACTGCAGCACGAAGCGGCGGCCCGGCGGCAGTTGCGCCCACGGCGCCGACGGCACGGTGCCCGGCAGCACGACCATCTGCACGGTGAGGTCGGTCCCGAGGAACACGATCGACGCCGGCGTGTTCCAGGTGAACGACTGCTGCAGCTGGTAGCTGCCCGGCGCGAACGCGAACTGCGTCAGGTCGACGTAGGCCCACAGCCCCGGCTGCAGTTCGGTCGGCGTCGGGTCGGTGAAGCCGAGCGCGAAGTAGCCGACCAGCCCCGGCGGCAGATCGGCGACGAACGTGACCGACGCGCCGAGCGCGACGTTCTCGGGCGTGATCGACATGCTGCCGAGGTGCTCGACCGGCGACGGCGACCAGGACGTCACCGACGGACCGAGCACCGGCGCGTAGCAGTTCGTCAGCAGCATCGGCGACGAGGGGCCCGCCGAGAGCGTCGCGCCGACGAAGCAGCAATCACTCGCGAACAACGGCGCGGATCCCAGGACGAGCAGCCCACCGCCATCGAAGCGACTCTCGCGCATCGTCATCGTCTGCCCCGCGAACGGACTGACTGCGGCGTAGCTGTTGCGAAAGCGCAGGTTGTGCATCGTGATCGGCGCCGGACCACCGTCGCTCGAGACGCCGAAGTTGCCCTCGACCACGACTTCGGTGATGTCCCCGAACACGGCCCCGGGGCCGACGATCATCGCGCCGCCGCCGCCCGTCGTGCGCACGTTCCACAGGTGCAACTGCAGCCAGGTGGCCCCGACACCGTGGCAATCGATGTCCACGGCGTCGAGCGCGCGCACGCGCACGAACGAGCCCTCGACGTAGGCCGGGCGATTCGCGGTCGGCACACGCTGGATGCGGATGCCCGCGGTCACCGCGTCGATCGTCACGCGATCGAACGTGTAGCGCGTCGATCCGCCCGCACCGAGCTTGGCGGTGATGCCGAACGACGCGCCGGCGACGTCGACCTCGTGCGCCTCGAAGATCGAGATGCGGCTGCCTCCTGACTCGTCGGTCTCGACTGCCGTGTGCACGTTGTCGAATCGGCAACGCTCGAGGATCACCCGCCCTGTCCCTCCCGCCGTCAGCGCGTTGACCCGCAAGCCGAACTGCGCGTGGTTCTCGAAGCGGACGTTCGACAGCACGACCCCGGGCTGCCCGGTGACGTCGGTCTGCGTGACGTCGACGCCGTAGACGCCGCCCGACAGCACCAGGTCCTGTAGCACCAGCGCGTTGGTCGGCGCGCGCAGACCGTGCTGCAGCCCCGGCGCCGAGAAGTCGATCACCGGCAGGTCGCCGAAGCCCTTGATCAAGAGACCCCAGGTCGTGTTCGCGATCGGCGTCAGATCCTGCTCGACCGTGATCACGGGCGTGTTGGTGCCGTCGATGTCGATCCACGACACGAACGTGGTCGCGCCGGTGCCTGGGATCAGGCTCAACTGCGCCAGTTCGCCCGGCGACAGCTGCGCGCTCAGCAGCGTGCCGTTGTGCAGGCGGATCGCCTCGTCGAGCGACAACAGAGCGTCGCCGAGAACGCCGTGCGACAACGGGTCGTTGACGAACGCCAACGCGTGGACGGCCGTGGGCGGCGGCTCGCCGCCGGCGACCAACAACCCGAGCAGTGCGACGCCGATCGCCATCTCGGCCTCACGGCGCCGACAGGCAGGTGCGGAAGCGCAGCCCCGCGGACGCCGACACCAGCCCACCCGGCGATCCGGCGTCGAGCACGAGCGCCTGCGCGTAGAGGTAGATGCCGTCGAGCGTCGGCGTCGGCGGCAGCGTGAACGGCCAGACCGCGGTGCCGTTCGCCAGCGTCGTCGTTTGGAGCAACGCTGCGCCGGTCGGGTCGACCAGGATCTGCACGCCGAAGGCCGGGAAGTCGGCCGCGGCCACGCCGAGCCCGAGCACGGCCGGGCTGCTGCCGAGCATCGACGAACCGAGCACGTTGATCGTCGTGCCGAGAACTGCGGGCGCCGACGTCGCCAGCGCTGGCACCAGGCCCCCGGTGCCCGGCGTCCCGGTTCCGTAGACCAGCGTCGGCGCGGCGTCGTGCAGCGTGCACAGTTCGACGTCGTCGATCTGCCAGCCCCCCGCAGCGTTGGTGCTCGTCGTCTGCAGTTCGAAGCGGATCACCACGTTGGCCGCCGCGTTCGTGATCGCCGAGATGTCGTGCTCGATCCACTGCCACGACGTGTCGTAGAGCGCGGCACTCGTGCTCCACACCAGCGTGCCATTGACGCGCAGGCGCGCGGTGTCACTGGCCACCAGCGACAGGAACCGGCGGAAGCGCAGTCGCAAGCCCTGCACGCCGTTGGTCGGGATCGACGCCGACTCGAGGAAGCTGTTCTGGCTGTTCGCGTAGGCGCCGTTGAAGCTCGCGCCGCCGAGGTCGTTGCCGCGCACGTTGTTGCCCGAGGTCGCGTGCAGCGGATCCTGCCAGCCCATGGCTGACGAGAAGCCGGCGCGGCCCGCCGGCGGGCCGAGCTGCCAGTCGCTCGCAGTGCCGCCGCTGGTCCAGTTCGACGCACCCTCGAAGTCGTCGAACCAGCGCGTGACCTTGCTGCCGATCGCGAAGCGATGTTCGCCGGTCGCCGGGTTGCGGCGTGCGGCCTGCGCGTCGATCGCGTCGATGTGGTACTCGATCGTGCGGAAGGCGTCCTGGCCCGGGATCGCTCCGGACCACTGGCCGGGCACGGCCGTCGGCGTCATCGCCACGGCCTGGAACGCGCCGCCGACCTCACGCCAACGCAGCGTGACCGACGAGATCGCATGGCTGCTCGCGACGTCGGCGACGACGGTGTAGGGACCCTCTTCGTTCAGCGTGTTCGACAGCGCGGTATGCGTGATCGCGAGGTCCGTGAGGTGCGGACGCAGCACGTAGAGACCGGTCGCGCGGTCGGAGATGTAGACGTTGCCCGACGGCAGGTACGGGAAGCACCCCCAGGCGCCGTTGAATCCGCCCGACGCGCCCGGCCACGTGTCGTACGACGCGACCACGACCGGCTTGCTCGGGTCGCTGAAGTCGACGCACTGGTAACCCTCGGTGTACCAGGCGACGTGCGCGCGGTTGCCGAGGATGTAGGCGTTGTGCGGCACCGAGTTGCCGAACATCGTCATCTGGCTGATCGGCACCGGTGCTTGCTTGTTCGTGGTGTCGTAGAACCGGAGCAGGCTGCCGTCGCGTTCGTCGGTCGTGACGGTGATCGCTCCATTGGCGGTCGGCCACGCGTTGTGCGTGAACGCCGACGGCGTGGTGACGCTGCTGAGCACCGTCGGCGGCCAGGTCGTGACGTCGAGGAGGCGGAACAGGCCGGCGTAGATCATCGCGCCGTAGCCGATGCCGTTCTCGACCGCGATGTCGTGGAAGTAGTTGCTGTTGCCCGAAGGCGCGGCGAAGCCGACGAACACCGGCGCCGCCGGGTTCGCCGCCGCGTCGTAGACCGCGAGGCCGTTGTTGGTACCCGTGAGGTAGACGCGTCCGGTGCCCAGATCGACGCCGATCGCGTGCGTGTTGCCGTGGTTCGCGGCGCCGACGATGCCGAGGTCGACCGGCGCATCGGGATTGGTGAGGTCGATCACCTTGAAGCCCGCCGCCGCCTCGGTCGTCACGTAGGCGTAGGTGCCGTAGGTGCGCACTTCACGCCACGTCGAGGTCGCCCACGGGAAGTAGCCGCGCTCGACCGGTGACGAGCCGTTCGTGCAGTCGATCACGGCAATGCCGGTCGTCGTGCCGAGCAGCGCGTACTCCTTGCCGTTGGGCGCGACGTAGCCCCACATGCCGCTGTAGGGAGCGTGCTGGTCGAGGTTCGCGAGCATCGAACACTGGTAACCCTGGGCAGGCAGCGACGACGACGCGACCGCCGCGACGAGCAGGAACGGAAACCGTGGCATGGGAGCGATGGAGGCGCGCTGCGCGGCGCCGGCGAGGGCCGCAGCAGGATCGCACACCGATGGCAAACGAGCCACCCCGTCGCCGGGCCTTCCCGAGCCCGGTGGACGAGGTAGCCTGCTCGGGTCCGGCCGCCCCGCCGATTCCATGCTCTCGTTCCTCGCTGTCGTTTTCCTTCTCCCGCAAGGGCCGGCCGCAACCGCGTCCGTCGACGATCCCCTCTCGCACGGTGCCGTCGGCGATTCGAAGCTGTCGCTCGACGAAGCGATCCGGCTGCTGAACGGAACACTGCCGATGTCGTCGTTGTCGCCGGCCGAACAGGCGCGCGTCACCGGCACGCCGCCGATGCTCGACGCGATCACGATCGACGCGGCGATCACGCCGACGATCACCTTGCAGGGGCCGCTGAGCGACGTGCTGGGTCCGCCCGGAGTGCACCATCACGCCGAGATCGTCGGCCTGGCGATGGCCGGCTCGCCGCGACCCGTGATCGCCGGCGGCGGCCACCCGCGCGTGTTCACGCTGCGCACCTACAACATCGGCCTGCACGATCTCCGCATCGTCGGCGGGCAGGTCGGCGTCGACGCCCGGATGCCGCACCCGATGTCGCCGAGCGCGCACATGGCCGAGGTCATGCACTGCGAGTTCGACGGGCAGACGGTGGCCGGCGTGCGCGCGCACGGGACCGGCAGCGACGAGTCGATGGTGATGCTCGAGCACTGCGAGTTCACCAACATGCCGCTCGCGTTCCGCATCGACGACGCGACCGCCGGCGGCATGGTGATGATCGAGGCCGAACGCGTGCACTTCGACGGCGTCGCCGTCGGCTGCCACGTCGACGAGTCGGGCGCGGGGGCGAACATGTCGATGTTCAACCTGTTCCGCAGCGAGTTCCACAACGGCCAGACGCTGGCGCGCAAGGTGCGCACGGCGGGCAGCACCAACCAGTTCATGTTCCGCATCGTGCACTGCCACGCCGAGTGCAGCGGCGACGTGCTCGACGTGCAGGGCAACGCCGTCGGCCTGACGATGGTGCACCACCACCACAGCGACTTCGTCGCCGGGCCGGGCCAGCGGGCGTTCTACGTGCACCCGCGCACGGCGCAGTTCGACGTGCACGGCAGCGAGATGGTCTTCGACGGCGACGTCGTGATCACCGGCAACCTGACGAGCCCGCGCTTCTGGCAGCAGAACAACCGCTACCAGAACGGCACCGTCACGATCGACGTCGACGGCGCCCTGCCGAACCTGCTGTGGAACCGCTTCGCGAACTGCAGCCTCGTCGTGCCCGCCAGTGCGCGGTCACCGGTGGTCGTGCGCAGCTGCGAACTGGCGAACACGCCGGTCAGCAGCGCGTCGTTCCTGGCGCCGGTGACGCTGCAGGGCTGCTTCCGCACGGCCAGTTCCTTCACCGGCTTCGCCAGCGAACAAGTGCCGGCACCGAACGCCTTCCTCGGCTCGACCACGATCGGCCCCGCGACACCGTCGGTCGGCACCAACCTCGTGCTGACCGCCGACCTGCCGTTCGGGATCGGCCTCGTCTGGGCGATCGCGAACAGCGAGGCACGCCCAGTCACCACCCAGGAGCCGGTCCGCTTCTACGGCGACCCGGCTTCGGCTGTCTTCCTGCCGGTGCAGGTCGTCTTCCAGAGCACGCTGACGGTGCCGATCCCCAACGTGCCGTCGCTCGCGGGACTCGAGTTCTACGGGCAAGGCATCGCGATCCCGCTGCTCGGGCAGAGCCACGTGCCGCCCTACCATCTGCCACGCGGCAACCTGATCTTGCTGCAGCCGTAGCGAAAGCGAGTCCGCGGCGGCAGCAGGGCGAAGGCTCCACCTCGGGGGCACGCCCCCCCCCGACGGCGCGACGGCGCGACGGCGCGAAAGAAAAGTCGCAGCCGAGCCAGATTTTCCGTCAGCCACGGGCCGGAACGTCGCTCTCCGAGTGGCGGGCCACGTGCTCGCGTACCGACCGATCATTCCTGGCCGACGCCCTGCGTCGCGTCAGGAGCCAAGCGGAAGAGGCGAGAGTTCTGGGAGGTGGCTGGCCCCGCGAGGGACCAGCCGCCTCCCCGGTTTTCGTCGCCAAGCGGTGCCCGTGAACTCCTCGTCGCTCTCCCTGCTCCGACGCGGCCTTGTGCTTGGGAGCTACACTGCCGCCCCCGCGTCCCCGATGACGGCACAGCCAGTCGACCCATCCGAGTTCGCTCGCGCCGCGGCGGCAGGCAACTGCGGGCCGTTGTTCGCGGCGTTGTCGGCCGAACTGCGGCTGATCGCCGGACGCATCGCGCGCGGCGAGGCGGGGCACACCATGCACCCGACCGCCCTGGTCAACGAGCTCGTGCTGCGGTTCTTCGGCGGCAAGCCGCGTTCCTGGAGCGACCAGCAGCACTTCGTCCGCTGGGCGGCAACGGCGATGCGCTACATCCTGCTCGACCACAAGAAGCAGAAGGCGGCCATGAAGCGCGGGGGCAACGTGGTCACCGAGCCGCTCGACAGCGTGGTCGAGCATCTCGAGGCGCGCAGCGGCGGTGACCTCGCCGAGACCCACGCCGCACTCGCGGAACTCGAGGTGCTCGACGCCGAACTCGCCGAGTATGTGTCGCTGCGGTTCTTCGGCAGCCACAGCAACCCCGAAGTCTGCCGCCTGCTCGGCATCTCCGAATCGAAGGGCAACCAGCACTGGCGCTTCGCGCGAGCCTGGTTGCGCAAGCGGCTCGAGCCATGACTCGCTTCCAGCAGCTGCGCGCAGCCTTCGACGCGGCGATCGCCGAACCCGATCCCGAACGGCGCGAACGCATCCTGGTGGAAGCCTGTCGCGGTGATGCCGGCATGCTCGCCGAGCTGCGCGAGATGCTGGCGAACGAACCCGCCGATGACTTCCTGGCGCCGCACGGCGACAGCAACCCGATCGCGGGCGGCCAGCTCGGCGGGTTCGAACTGCTGGCGCCGATCGGCAGCGGTGGTTCGGGCGTGGTCTGGCGGGCGCGGCAGGCGACCCTCGACCGCGACGTCGCGGTCAAGGTGATGACCGCAGGCCCGGGGACCCCGGCCCACGTCGTGGAGCGCTTCCATCGCGAGCCGAAGGCGATCGCCGGCGTCCGCCACCCGCACATCGTGCCCGTGATCGCCGATGGCAGCAGCGGCGACACGCACTGGTTCGCGATGGAGCTCGTCGCCGGCCATGGCCTCGATGTCGAGATCCGCGTACAGCGCGCGCAGAAGCCGAACGACCCGCAGCCGCTGCTGCCGCAGTTCGGCACCGGCGCGTGGTTCGCGGCGGTGGCGCGGATCGTCGCCGAAGCCGCCGATGCCCTGCACGCCGCGCACGGCAAGGGGATCGTGCACCGCGACATCAAGCCGTCGAACCTGCTGCTCGACCAGGACGCCCGCCTGCTCGTCGTGGACTTCGGCATCGCGCGCGACGTCCGCTTCGGCGAACTCACCGACCAAGGCGTGATCCCGGGCACGTGGCACTACATGAGCCCCGAGCAGGCTCGTGTCGCCAACACGCCGATCGACCACCGCACCGACATCTACTCGCTCGGCGTCGTGATGTACGAGCTGCTGACGCTGACGCGCCCGTACGAAGGCAAGACGGCGCACGAGGTCTTCGAGAAGATCCGCAAGCACGAACCCCCGGCCGTCCGGTTGCGCAACCGCAACGTGCCGCGGGATCTCGAGACGATCTGCATGGCGGCGATCGCCCGCGATCGCAACGACCGCTACGCGAGTGCTGGCGCCTTGCGCGACGACCTGCGCCGGTTCCTCGGTCACGAAGCGATCACCCAGAAGCCGCCCTCGTGGTCGCAACGGCTGCTGCACACGCTGCACCGCCATCGGCGCGCGCTGGTGCTGGTCGCCGTCGTCGCGGCGACGGCGTTCGCTGCGCTGCAGGTGAACGACTGGCTGGCGGCACGCCGTGCCCGAACGGCCGCGGAGCAAGCGGCGCGCGAAGTGCTCGCCTACGCCGATCTCGACCACGTCGCCGTCGACGATCTCGCCACTCGCTGGCTCCTGCTGCGCTCCGTCGCGGCGAACGAGCAGATCGCCGACGCGCGACAACGGCTGAGCAGCTACGCCGACGAGCTCGTTCGTCGCATGGGCGTCTTGACCGCGTCCATGGCGGACCCGGGACTGCTGGAGCCGCGACGCCTCCCGGCCGTGGAGGCGCTGTCGATCCAGAATCGGGCCCGCGGGATCTTCCCGGAACAGCCCCGGATGACCGAGGCCGTACCCGCGGACATCCTCGCGGCCCGCGTCGCCATCGACGTCGTGGACGAGCGTGGCCAGCCGCTCGCGGCGACGCTCGCCTGCGTGCCGATCGACGCGCGAGGCATGCCGGGCGCCGAACAGCCCATCGGGACCGCGCCGCGCAAGAACATCCGGCTCGACCCGGGCTACTACCGCTTCCTCGTGCGCATCGACAGCGACGAGCGGGTGTTCGTACGGACGCTCGACGATTGCGAGAGCCACGCCTTCACGTTCCCGATCTGGCCGGTCGCCGATCGGCGCGCCGGCATGGTGCGCATCGCCGGCGGCAACCTTCACCTCCCGATCGAAGGAGCAGTCGGTTTCCTCGAGGGAAGGGTGGCGGCGGTGGCGCCCTTCTGGATCGACACCTGCGAGGTCACCGTCGCGCAGTACCGCGCATTCCTGACGGCCACGAATCGCAAACCGCCTCCTTACTGGGAACGGGTCCGCTCGCCCGAGCACGATCGGCGGCCGATTGCCGGCGTCAGCTGGCCTGACGCGGCTGCCTACGCCGAATGGGCCGGCAAGCGCCTGCCGAGCTATCCGGAGTGGGCCATCGCCGCGCGCGGGGCTGGTCCGAATCCGCGGCGGTACCCGTGGCTCGGCGAGGGCATCTTCGGCAACTGCCTCGTGACGGCACCGACTCCACTGACGCGGGAGGAACGACACGACGCCTGGCTGCAGCACACGACCGACGTCGACGCCTCGCCGGCGAGCCGGACCCCGGAGGGCCTCTACGAGATGCTGGGCAACGTCAGCGAGTGGCTAGAGTCCTACGCCATCGACCGCCACGACGGGAAGTTGTTCGTCAATCCCCGCTCGCGCATCGCCGGCGGCCTGCACTGGTCCTCGCTGGCCCAAGAACCTCGGCGCGACCTCGGCACCATCTCCATCCTTCCTTCGACCGACATGCACTACCAGTACGTCGTCGGGTTCCGCTGCGCGAACAGCGATGCGCAATGAATGACGCCTCAGCGCCAGTGACGAGTGCGACCAGTGCCACGCATTGGTTCGCGGAGCGACGGCAACGGATCCTCGACGCGAACCTGGGCGCCGTGCTCGAGAAGCAGGCGCTGTCGATGTGCACGATCGACGAAGCGACCGATCCCGAGATCCTGAAGGAACGAGGCCTCGGCGAACTGGCGGCGGCGATCGAGACCTGCACGGCCTTCCTCCACTCCCGCGTCCTGCGCCGCGCCTCGTATGCGGTGTTCGGACGCGAGTTCGCACCGCCGACCGCGGAAGACGAGCGACACCGGCGCGCCGCGGTCCAGGTCGAGGCGCGTCTGCGCGCAGCGATCGAAGCCGCATTTCCCCCGCCGGCCGTGGGGGCGCCGTTCGCCGTCCGCGACTTCGAACAGACGTTCTGCTCCTACGTGACCGGCGAGATCGGCATGGGCGCTCTCGTCGGCGTGACGAAGGACCACCCGCTGTTCGGCCACGGCGTCCCCGACAGCGCCAACCACTTCTGCTGGCCCGAGGGCGCGCTGTACTTCGTGAGGCTCGGGCTCCATGCGGACTTCTGGCGCGCGACGCTGCCGGCGCTGGTCTGCAGCGCGCAGTTCTTCGCAGCCACCTTCTGGAACCGACGTACCCGCACGTCCACCGACTACGATTGCCGCAACCTGCGCCGCGCGCATGCCGCGAGTGCGACCGTGCTCGCGGTGCTCGACCACCACTTCCGCGCACTCACCCTGCCCGAACTGGCGGCCGATTTCGGCCGACTGCTCGCCACCGCATTGCGCGACGACCGCAGCCTCGGCCAGCCGATTCCCTCAAGCCTGGAGTTTCCGTGACCCTCATCGACATCGACTACACGCTCTACACCAACGACACGGGTATGTACGAACCGGTGACCGCACCGGCGGACGTGGAGATCCAGACGGCGCTGGTCGACGCCGACACCGACAAGCGCGTCGAGCAGTTCGCGAACCAGCAGCAGCAGGCGGCGGCGTTGCACGCGCACGTCGTCGCAGTGCCCTTCCCATTGCCCGTTGACGGAAACGTGATCGACTTCGACGGCGCCGAGCCCTCGAACTTGAACCCGAAGACCGGACGTTGGGATCCCGTGACGCAGGGCGCCAGCCTGGTCTACCCGGTGGCCCCCGAGGGCGTGGACCCGGCCAACGCCCGCCTGTTCCTGCGCGTCTGGACGGTGAACGTGGCCTGACCAGCAGGCCCCGGCGGTCGCTATGCTCCGCGCCCCCGCATGTCCCTCCGCCGCGAAGGTCCCGTCACCGAGCGCCTGCTGGCGTTCCTGAAGACCCACCCGGGGCCGGATCCCGACCGCACCGGCCCGCTCGACCTGCCGATCGCCCCGCCGGCCACGATGACGCGCCGTGAGGCCGTCGCGATCTTCGAATCGGCGATCCAGTCGCGCCTGCAGGACCTCCTGTCGCGCGAACTGAAGGACAAGGGCCTCACCTACTACACGATCGGCAGCAGCGGCCACGAGGCGAACGCGATCCTCGCCGCGCTGCTGCGCCCGACGGACACCGCGTTCCTGCACTACCGCAGCGGCGCGTTCCTCGCGGCACGCGCCCGGCAGGGCCGCGGCGAGACGCCGTTCTTCGACGCGATGCTGTCGTTCACCGCCTCGGCCGAGGACCCGGTCAGCGGCGGCCGGCACAAAGTGCTGGGTTCGCCGACGCTGCACGTGCCGCCGCAGACGAGCACGATCGCGAGCCACCTGCCGAAGGCCGTGGGCTTCGCGATGGCGATGCAGCGCATGGAACGGCTCGCGCTGCCGACGTCGGGCAACGTGCCGTACGACAGCATCGTCTACTGCAGCTTCGGCGACGCGTCGCTCAACCACGCCACGGCGCAGGCGGGCTTCCATGCCGCCGCCGCGGCGACGCTGCATGCCCAGCCGTGCCCGATCCTGTTCGCCTGCGAGGACAACGGCATCGGCATCTCGGTCCGCACGCCCGACACCTTCGTCGCGCGCATGATGCAGGACCGGCCCGGCATCCGGTACTTCGCCGCCGACAGCCAGGACTTCCCGGGCGTTCACGACGTCGCCGCGGCGGCGATCGAATACGTGCGCACGCAGCGGCGCCCCGCGTTCGTGCACACCAAGACCGTGCGGCTGATGGGCCACGCCGGCAGCGACGTCGAGGCCAACTACCTGCCGCTCGAGGCGATCGAAGCCAACGAACGGCGCGACCCGTTGCTCGCGTTCGCCGACCTGCTGCTGCGCAGCGGCGCCTTGTCGCGCGAGCAGATCCTCGCGATGTACGCCGACACCGACCGGCGGTTGCGGGCCGCGGCCGAGGAAGCCGGGCGCCGCCGCAAGCTGACGAGCGTCGAGGAGATCACGGCGCCGCTGCAGCTGCCAACGACACGCGAACTGAAGGTCCGCGTCGCCGACGAGGCGGCTCGCCTGCGCGCCTTCGACGGCAAGCTGCCCGAGCACGACACCCGACCGCGCCACCTCGCGTACCGCATCCCGCAGGCGTTGACCGATCTGTTCACCGCGTATCCGAACGCCTTCCTGTTCGGCGAGGACGTCGCCAAGAAGGGCGGCGTGTACCACGCCACGACCGGCCTGCAGAAGACGTTCGGCGGCGGCCGCGTGTTCAACACGATCCTCGACGAGACGACGATCCTCGGGCTCGCGCAGGGCATGGGCCAGGCCGGTTGCCTGCCGTTCCCGGAGATCCAGTACCTCGCCTACATCCACAACGCGCTCGACCAGATCCGCGGCGAAGCAGCGTCGCTGCAGTTCTTCAGCTGCGGCCGCGCGCACCGCGATCAGCCCGGCAGCGCACCGACCTACCAGAACCCGATGGTCGTGCGCATCGCCGGCCTCGCCTACCAGAAGGGCTTCGGCGGCCACTTCCACAACGACAACTCGGTCGGTGCCCTGCTCGACATCCCGGGGCTGATCGTCGGTGTGCCGGCGCGCGCCGACGAAGCGGTGACGATGCTGCGCACGATGGCGGCAGCAGCCGACCTGCACGGCAAGGTCAGCTTGTGCCTCGAACCGATCGCGCTCTACATGCAGAAGGACCTGCATGCACCGAACGACGGCGCCTGGCAGTTCGCGTATCCGCCGCCGGCCGAACTCCTGCCGCTCGGCGAGGGCCGTGTCTACGAAGCGGGCGACGACGACGAGCTGACGATCGTCACGTTCGGCAACGGTCTGTGGATGAGCCTGCGGGTGCAGAAGCGACTGCGCGAACGCGGCATCAAGGCACGCGTCTTCGACCTGCGCTGGCTGGCCCCGCTTCCCTACGCCCAGATCGCCGAACACGTCAAGGCGACGGGACGCTGCCTCGTGGTCGACGAGTGTCGCGCGACCGCCGGCGGACCGAGCCCGTTGATCCTGGCGCGGCTCGCCGAGGATCCGGAGCTCGCGGGCTGTGCCCTGCGTCGCGTCGCCGCCGTCGATTCGTACGTGCCGCTCGCCGCCGCCGCCAACCTCGTGCTCGTGCAAGAGCCCGACATCGAGCAGGCAGCGATGGCCCTCTGCGAAGAACGGGTGCGGTGATGGTCTCCGCGCGCGGCACGGCGAGGGGCCGCCGGCTGCTCGCGCGATCGGCGCTGGTGCTCGTCGCCGTCATCGCGAGCCTGGTCGTCGCCGAGATCGCCGTGCGCGTGCTGCTGCCGCAACGCATCAGCTGGATGCCGATCTTCACCAAGCACCCGGCGAAGCCGATGACCGCCGTGTTGCCGAACGCCGACGTGACGGCGGACGCCGGCGAAACGGTGTGGCGCGTGTGCACGGACGATCTGGGCCTGCGCACCACCCAGCCGGGCCCACGCCCCCGCGGCGACGTCGACGTGCTGTTCCTCGGCGATTCGTTCACGTTCGGCTACGCCGTCGACGACGCCCAGGACTTCGTCGGCCTGCTGGCCGCGCGCCTGCAGCCGGGCAAGCGCATCGTCAACGGCGCCCAACCGGCCTACGGTCCGACCCAGTACCGGATGCAGCTCGAGTGGCTGCTGGCGGAAGGTTGGCGGCCGCGCGCAATCGTGGTCGTCGCGTACTCGGGCAACGACGTGCTCGACGCGATGATCGACAAGGACCTGCCGACCCACGACGGTCTGCTCGGCAGCGCTCCAGGCTGGCGGCATCGACTGCGTTCGTCGCACCTCTACCGACTCGGTGCGCGCCTCTACAAGGCGCTGGTGAAGCAGTCGCCACGCTGGCGACACGACGACGTGACGCAGATGAACGAGCGGACCTGGGAGCAGCCCGAGTTCCAGCGGGCATGGCAGGTAGTCGCCGACGAGTTCACGGCCATCCGCGCGATCGCGAAGGGCGTCGGCGCCACGCTGCACGTGGCGATCGTGCCGCCCACGTTCGCCGTCGACGTGCGTGGCGGCCATGCGAAGCCGATCCCGGGCCTCGACGCCGAACTGCCGATGCGGCGCATCCTCGCCGCGTGCCAGGTCGCGGGCATCGAGGCGCTCGACCTGACGGCATCGCTCGCCGCGGTGCCGAGCGAACGCTGTTTCCTCCCGTACGATGGCCACTTCTCGCCAGAAGGCCATCGCCTCGTCGCCGACGCCCTGCAAGCATGGTGCGCCGACCTGCGGTGAGATCCTCGCTGCACCGACCACGACCGCGCACCGACCGATGACCAAACCCACCGCCGTGCTGCTCTGCCCTGGCCGCGGTTCCTACGGCAAGGACGAGCTCGGCTTCCTCGCCCGCACGCTTCGCCCCGGACCCGTCGCCGAAGCACTCGCCGCCTGCGACGCCTGGCGCCAGGAACAGTCGCGGCCGACCTTGTCGTCGATCGACGGCGCCGAGACGTTCCGCCCCGGACTGCACCTCGAAGGCCAGAACGCCGCCGAACTGATCTTCTTCGGCACACTGGCGCACGCCGAACGACTGCGCGAGCGCTACGAGATCGTCGCCGTCGCCGGCAACTCGCTCGGTTGGTACACAGCCCTTCCCGCGGCCGGCGCGCTCGATCCGACGGCCGGCTGGCGGCTGGTCGCGACGATGGCCGCGCTGCAACAGCAGGTCGCGGGCGGGCAGGTCCTGATGACCACCGTCGGCGACGACTGGCAAGCCAACCTGCCGCTGCGCGTCGCCGTCGACGCGGTCGTGCGCGCCCTGCAGGACCGCGGTGACGAGTGGTTCTGCGACTACAGCATCCTGCTCGGCGGACACGTCGTGCTCGCGGGCACCGAGGCGGCGGTGCGCGAACTGCTCACGCGGCTGCCGAAGGTGCGCGTCGGCGATCGCGAGTTCCCGTTCCGCCTCGCCGGCCACGGTCCGTTCCACACGCGGCTGTGCGCGTCGACGGCTCAGCAGGCGACCACGATGCTCGCCGACCTGCCGATCGGCATGCCGCAATGCCATCTGATCGACGGCTTCGGCAACGTGCACACGCCGTGGTCGGCCGATCCACGCGCGCTGCTCGACTACACCACGAACGCGCAGGTGCTCGAGACGTTCGACTTCACGGCGTGCGTGCGCGCGGCGATGCGCGAGTTCGCGCCGGACGTGCTGCTGTGCGCTGGTCCGGGCAGCTCGCTTCGCGCGCCGGTCGGCCACGCGGTCCTGGCCGAGGGTTGGCGCGGGCTGCGCGACAAGCAGGCGCTGTTCGCGTCGGGTGTCGTCGCGACGGAGTGAGCGCACGCTCCGTCCGCGGCCGGAACGTCGCGTCAGCCGACGCCGTAACGCTCGCGCAACACCGCCAGGTGGTGCCGTTCGTGGCCGGCCAGGATCCAGAGCAGGCTGTGAACGCTCGCCGGCTTGCCGTTGGCGGTGCCCCGGCGACTCCACGCCGCAGCATCGAAGCCGGCGAACAGCGCCAGCGTCGCCTGTCGCACCGCCGCGAACTCGATGCCGATCGCCGCGAGCGGGCGGGACGCGCTGCCGTCGTTGCGGGCGTAGAGATCCTCGTCGAACGCCGGCAGCGACAGCGTCTCGCCGCGGGCGATGCACAACGCGCGGTAGCAGAACAACCGCTCGCCGTCGGTGACGTGCTGCAGCACCTGCTTCACCGTCCACTTGCCGGGCGCGTAGGCGTGACCGCCGATCGCCGGCGGCAGGGACGCGATCAGCGCCGTCGTCGCAGCACCACGCGTCGCGAGAGCTGCGAGCACGTCGCCGTCGGGCACCCGATCGACGTAGGCCTGGAACGGGCTCGCGTACTCGGACGGATCGGGGCGCTGCAGGTTCATTCCTCGACGCGCTCCGCGGTGGCGACCGTCTCGGGCTTCTTGTCGGCGACGTCGTACCAACCGACGAAGCGCTTCGCCTCCTCGGCCTCGACCGGCCGCAGGGCATCGACCCAGACCGGCGGCACCGACTGGTAGCAGAGTCGGGCGCGCACCGTGCACGGCCCGGCGGGCGCCGGGATCCGGAACAGCACGGCGTCGCCGCCACCGGTGAAGTCGCGATCGCCGTCGACGCCGACCGGCGCGATGTCGCCGACGTGCGGCCCGTCGTCACGCCAACCGCGTGGCAGCAGGCGGTTGTCCTTCAGGCGGCGCGTCATCTTCGTCAGGTAGGTCGTCGGCTCGCCGTCGGGATCCGCCGCGACCATCTCGTAGACGACGACGTCCGAAGGCGCCTTCACCGTGCGCACGTGCGGCAGGCGCTGCTCGTCGGCGACGCCGACCAGCCGGCCGCTGCCGTCCGAAGCACCACTGGCGAACACCACCTTGCCGCCCGCTTCGATCTCGACGTGCAGCCACGCGCGTCGCGCCGGATAGCCGGTCGGGAACTTGTGGCCCGTGTGGTTCTCGACCTCGATCGTGAACACCAGTTCGCCTTCGTCGCGCACCAGCTTGCTGATCGTGAGCGAGGCCGTGTCCTCGGCAAGTTGCCGCCGCGTCGCCGCCGCCATCATTTCGAACTGCGCCGGCTCGGCGCTCACGCCGAGCTCCTCGCGGTACGTGCGCAGCATGTCGAGCATGAACGCGTTGCCGCCGACGAACGCGTGCACGGCGTAGTCGGGGCGCTCCGGGATGCGGAAGTCGGAACCCATGGGGCTGCGCGCGATGCGCGTCGGTGCACTGCGCGGCATGTGGCACTGCTGGCAGGTGCGCGTGTGCGCGGGGTCGGCACCTTCGCGTTCGTCGCTGAACTCGCTGTTGCGCCACTCGAAGTACGGCGTCTGCTCGGGGAACGGCGTGCCGTGATGTTCGGTCATCAGCGTGTGGCACGTCCCGCACAAGCCCGCCTTCAGCACGTGCGGGCCGTGCGTCGGCGTGTAGCCCACCATGTTCTGCATCGGTCGCACGGCGACGTTCTGGTACGGGCCGAAGATGCGCCGCTCGCGATCGAACGTCGGCCGGCCCGAGAACGACTCGGGCTTGCCGAAGTTCTTGCCGTCCATCGTGTGGCAGACCGTGCACGACACGCTGTCGTCGGCGAACAGGTCGCCGGCGGCGTCGGCCAGGCGCGGCGGCGGCTTGCCGTCGAGCATCGCCTGGTGGTGCAGCATCGGCGCATGGCAGCGCAGGCAGAGCTCCTGCACCGCCTCGCCGGCGGCCGCGGTCTCCTTCTGCAGCTGCGCGCGGAAGTAGGGATCCCGGAAAGCGTTGGCCATCATCGTCGCCTGCCAGGTGTGGTACGGCGAAACGTCCTCGCCGTCCTTCCCGAGCATCGCCTTCGCTCCTGGCGCCGACACGTGGCAGACACCGCACTGTTCCGAGGTGGTGAACTGGTCTTGCGCGCAGGATGCGTGCGGCGCGACCGCCGCGGCAACTTCTTCGCGCCACGGCTGCCAGTTGCAGAACACGATCGGCAGCAGGGCGGCGAGCGACGCGCGGCGGAACCTCATGGGGGCGCGCACTCTACCGCGCGACGTCGCGGCCGGCGGCCGTCGCTTTCACGCGACCGGCGACCGGCCGCCATCACCGACGTTCCGCCCCCAGCACCGCGCGGGTGATCGCGCGCCCCGCCGCGTCGAAGAAGGGGTCCGCGATCTCCTCGTAGCCGTAACGGTCGTCGTTCAGCACGCCGTCCGGGTTGGTGTAGAGCACGATCGTGAGGAAGAACCCGCGGCCCGTGCGGGTGTCCTCGACCCACGCGTTCTCGATCGAGAAGCCGTAGGCGCGGCCGATCTTGTCGAACACCCGCAGGTGCGGGCGCGGCACCACCTCGCCAGCCCCGCGCAGCACGAACTTGCAGTGGTGGTCGGGCACTTCCTTGCCGTCGAACTTCGGGTTCGCCGACTCGCTCGGGAACTCGCCGAGTGCTTGCACCAGGAACGCGCGCTGCTCGGTGGTGAGCCCCGGGAAGCCGCGCTTGCCGGTGTCGATCTCGGCTCGCACGACCTCGATGAGCAGGTCCTGCAGATCGTCGATCGTGATGGCGTTCTTCTCGGCGAACGACATCGCGCCGTCGATGCGCTTGCCGCCGGCCATGCGCGCCTCGCCGACGTCGAGCTCGGCGAAACCGTCGTTCGACAGCTTCGCCGCCGCATCGCGAGCGGCGAACTCGGTGTCGCCCACGCGCACGGTGCGCGTGACGGCGTTCTCGGCCAGCGTGCGGCTCTCGCTGAGCCGGTGCCAGAGCCGCACGGACCGCAGGCCGGCGTCGTGCATGGCGCGGTTGAGGCCGTCCTGGCCGACGAGGTCGACGCAGTGGTTGTAGGCGGCGTTGTCGCTGACCAGGAACAGCTTGCGCAGCGCGTGGCGCACGGTGAGCACGCCGCCCGCGAGGTTGGTCGGGTCGGCGGCGATGCGTTCGTCGCCCGCGAAGCGCGGCTCGATCACGAGCGGCGAGTCGAGGCCGAGGGCGGTGCCGTGCGCGCGGTTGTGTTCGTTCAGGGCGAGCAGGGCGGCGACGGCTCCGCACAGCTTGATCGAACTCGCGGGATAGAAGTACTGACGCTCGTCGCCGAGGCGCGAACGGCGCACGGTGATCGTGCCGTCGGGATGCACGACGGGTTCGGCCAGGAGGATCTGCAGGCGGTGTTCGCGCGCGCGTTCGAGCACGCCGGTGCAGGCCGGCTCGGCGCGAAGCAGGGCGAGGAGATCGCGAGCGCCCGGTTCCTGCGGTGCGGCGGTGCAGAGGAGCAGCGACAGGGAAAGGGTCGCGAGCATCGGTGAAACCCTACCCGCGTGCTCGCCACGCCGCCCACGCAGCGACGCCGACCAGGGCGCCGCCGATGTGCGCAGCTGCACTGATGCGGCCAAAGCCCGACAACTGCTGCAACAGCAGCGCCACCTGCAAGCCAGCCCAGATCAGGAGCCCGCTGCTCGCCGGGAACGTGACCCACTCACTTCGATAGCCGCGGCCGATCCACGCCCCGAGGCGCGCGTCCGGCAACAGCAGCGCATAGCAGACGATGAGGCCCGAGATGCCGCCGCTGGCACCGACGCACGGCCGAACGCTGTGCGGATCGATCGCGACGTGCAGGAGGCTGCCCGCGAGCGTCGCCCCGAGTAGCAGCGCGAACCAGCGTCCGCGACCCAGGCGCACTTCGACGTCGTCGCCGAAGGTGATGAGGAAACACAGATTGCAGAGCAGGTGGAGCCAGTCGGCGTGCACCAGGAACACCGTGAGCAGCCGAGGGTCGAACGGACCCGACTGCTCGGGCACGAGCCACAGCGACCTGCGGATGTCATCGTGCCAAAGGCCCTCGATGCTGACGACAGCGGTCGCAATCGCCGTGGCCCAGGTCAGCCACGGCAACGTCGGCATCGCCGTGGGATGCAGTTCGACGGGCACCCCGAGCACCGCGGGCAGCTTGCGGAGGGAGAAGTCCGGCCCTTCGGCTTGGCGCACTTGCTCGAGGCGCTTCGCTTCGAGCACCATCTCGACCGCCATCTGCTGCCGCACTGCTGGTGGCAGGCCATCGTCGGGCGCGAGTGCTGGCGGCAGTTGCGGCAGCGCCTCGTGTTCGAGATCGTCGCACCACACCAGCTGGCAGGCACGGCAGACGTCGAGTTCGCGTCCGCCGAATTCGTCGGGCATCGCGACGACCGCCATCGGCCGCGCACAAGCCGGACACGACGCCCCATCGACCATCCATGCTTGCGCCGAACGCGCGACGCGCCACAGCTCGCGCATCGCGTCATCGGTCAGTTGCCGCCGCAGTACCGGCAACGCCACGGCCCGCCCGTGGCACGTGGGGCATGCGAACAGCAACGTGCCAGCACCGACGCGTGCTTGCTCCAGGCGGCTGCGATCCCGCGGACACTTCATCGCCAGGCATCTTCGCCGCGCGGGGGACGTTCCGCGCGCCAACCTTGCAATCTGCACTGGCCGCGTTCGGATTTCGCGGTCGCTGCTCCGGCGACGCGAGCCTCCCATCTTGCCCAAGCCCTCTGCCCGAACGCGCCCCGCGGACCCCGACGCCACGCCCCACTGCAAGCACTTCGGCACCTGCGGCGGTTGTTCGTTGCTCGACCAGCCGATCGGCTGGCAGCTCGCCGACAAGGTCGCGGCGGTCGAGAAGCAACTGGCGCCGAGCCTCGGCGACGTGCGCGTGCAGTTCGAAGCGCCGGCGCGAGCACCGCGGCACTTCCGCACCCGACTGCTCTATCCGGTGCGCGCCGATCGCCAGGGCCTGCCGATCGTCGGCATCTACGAGTTCCGCAGCCACCACGTCGTGCGCATCGAGGAGTGCCAGACCCAGGACGTCTGGCTGACCGGGCTCGGGCGCGCGATGGAGGACATCCTCCGCGAGCTGAAGGTCGAACCGTTCGTGCCCGGGCGCAACACCGGCCGCGTGAAGGGGGTCTGGGCGCGACTCGCGAGCGGCACCGGCGAAGTGGTCGCCGGCATCGTGATGACCCCGGGCGCGTTCCCGCAGGGCGCGGCATTCGCCGAAGCAGTGACGCGCGCAGCGCTCGACGTGCCCGCCGGCCGTCTCGAACGCAAGCTCGTCGGCGTCGTGCACTCGATCAGCGAACGCGACGACGAGTTCCTGCTCGGCGACCGCCACATGCCGCTGCGCGGGCGCGACCACATCGTCGATCGGCGCAGCGACCTGACGTTCCGGATCAGTGCCGGCAGCTTCTACCAGGTGCATGCGGCGGCGAGTGCGCTGCTCTATGCGCCAGCACTCGCGATGTGCGGGCCGCTGCGCGGTCTTCGCGTGGTCGACGGCTACGGCGGTGTCGGCGGCTTCGCGCTGCGGCTGGCGAAGGCCGGCGCCGCGGAAGTCACGCTGGTCGAGGAGGGCGACTCCGCCTGCCGCGACGCCGAGCACAACCGGAAGGCGAACGGGCTGCCGCAGGTGGCCGTGGTCCACTCGCCGTTCGCCAGCGCGAAGCTGCCCGACCAGCCGGACCTGCTCGTCGTCGATCCGCCGCGCAGCGGGCTCGGCGAGAAGGGCGTGGTCCGCGCGCTGGCTTCGCGCGCACGGCGCATCCTCTACGTCGCCTGCGCCGCCGATTCGCTGGCGCGCGACCTCGCGGTGCTCTGCGCGAGCGGCTACCGGGTCACCGCCGCGCGGCTGTGCGACCTGTTCCCGCACACCGAGCACGTCGAAGTCGTCGTGCGGCTCGACGCGACGACGCCGGCCTGAGCTTTCTCCGCTCGGCCTGTCCGCTGCCGCGCGAGGTCCGTAGATTGCCGCGCCCGAACCCGGAACCGACCCGCATGCACCGACTGCACATCCCGATCCTCTCGCTGTTGCTCGCCGCCCCGGCCCTGGCGCAGGGCACCGTCGACCATCTCGCGCTCGGCAAGATGTGGACGTTCGAGAACCCGCCGCTCGCCTACCTGCAGCAGGAGTACGGGTTCCAGCCCGACCAGAAGTGGCTCGACACGCTGCGGCTCGGCGCCTTGCGGCTCGGCGAGCGCGAGAACCCGTGGTGCTCGGCGTCGTTCGTGTCGCCGCAGGGGTTGATCATGACCAACCACCACTGCGTCCGGGACCAGATCGCCACCATCCAGGGCGACAAGTACTGGGTCGCCAACGGCTTCGCCGCGACGGCGCTGGCCGACGAAGTCGCGATCCCGGGGCTCACGGTGCACCAGCTCGTCGCGCAGGAAGACGTCACGGCCAAGGTCGCCGCGGGCATCGACAGCTCGGCCGGTGACGAGGCAGCGGCGACGGCGAAGCAGGCCGCCATCGACGCGATCGTGAAGGCTGCCGACGAAGCGCATCCCGGCTCGATGCACCAGGTCGTCGCGCTCTACCAGGGCGCCGTCCACCAGCTCTATCGCTACCGCGTCTACTCCGACATTCGCCTGGTCGTCGCGCCGCACCTGCAGACCGCGCACTTCGGCGGCGATCCCGACAACTTCACCTACCCGCGCTGGAGCATCGACTTCGCATTCCTGCGCGCCTACGAGAACGACAAACCCGCCGACACCACCGCGCACTACTTCCGCTGGCGCGCGACCGGGGCGCAGGAGAACGACCTGGTGTTCGTGCCGGGCAATCCCGGCAACACCAACCGCCAGTTGACGGTGGCGCAGCTCGAAGTGCAGCGCGACGTCGAGTACCCGCTCGTCGTGCAGCAACTCGAGAGCAGCATGGCGATCCTGCGGCCGTTCACGAAGGGCAACCCGGGGCTGCTGACCATCCTGCTGAGCTGGGAGAACAGCTACAAGGCGATCTCCGGCATGCTCGGTGGCCTGCGCGACGAAGCGCTGCTCGGCAAGAAGCGCGCGCACGAGGCGCACTTCCGCGCCGCCGTGGCCGGCAACCCCGAACTGCAGCAGCGCTTCGGCGCGATCTGGGATCGGCTCGCCGAACTCGCGGCGCGCCGGCGCGCGGTCCAGCCGAAGGTCGCCTTCTACGCGCCCGGCTATTCGAGCGTGCTCGAGCGCGGCGTGCTGCTCGCCAAGTCCTTCGACGAGAACCTGCCCGAGGCCGAACGAGCGAGCGCGAAGGAGGAAGCCATGGCGCTGCAGATCGGCGGCAACGCGATCACGCAGGCGCTGCTGGTCGACCACTTCGTGCGCGCGAGCCGGTGGCTGCCGGCAGACGATCCGTTCCTGGTCGCGGTCGGCGGCGCGCATGCGGGAGCAGACGGCATCGACTGGAATGCCGCATTGCAGGCGCTCGGCAAGAGCGGGCTCGGCAAGGGACGCTTCACCCGCGAACTGATGACGGCGGATGACGCCGCGCAGCGCTTCGCCACGAGCGACGACGTGGGCATCGTCGCCGCACGCGCTCTCTACCCGCGGATGCGCGACGCGCAGCGTGAGGACAAGGCGTCGAGCGACGCTCTCGCCGCGCAGGGCACATTGCTCGGCCAGGCGCTGCACGCGGTCTACGGCACCAACGTCAGCCCCGACGCGACGATGACGCTGCGCTTCTCCGACGGCCGCGTGCAGGGCTACGACTACAACGGCACGAAGGCCCCGTGGGCGACGACGCTCTACGGCCTGTTCGCGCGCGGCGTCGAGTTCGGCAACACCTACCCGTTCGACGTCCCGCAGGTGTGGCTCGATGCCGAGTCGAAGATCGACAAGAAGAAGCGCGTCTGCTTCGCGAGCACGAACGACATCGTCGGCGGCAATTCCGGTTCGTGCGTGGTCGACAAGGACCTGCGCGTCGTCGGGCTGATCTTCGACGGCAACATCGAGTCGCTGCCGAACGACTTCTACTACACGCAGCAGCGCGCCCGCGCCGTCAGCGTGCACACCGACGCGATCGTGCAGGCGCTACAGCACGTCTACGGCATGCAGCGGGTCGTCGACGAGTTGCTGCCCGCGAAGTGACCGGACGCCGACTTGCGACGTCGCGGACGGCGATGACCGTGCAGCGTATCGTCTTGCGAGCGATGGCATCGGCGGCTGCGACGGCAGGGCTGGCGTCACTGGACGCATGACGTAGGCTGTCGAGGCCTCCCGCCAAGCCAACCGCCGTCCCGATGCGCTTCGTCAATACGTCCTCGACCCTGCTCGGCGCCGCAACCCTCGCCGTGCTGCTCGCCAATACCGGCCCGGTCTTCGCGCCACCGACCGACATCCAACAGCCCGGCACCCAGCCGTACCAGGCGGCGTTGATGGGCGGCGTCAACTCGTGCGACGGGTGCCACGGCTACTACGACCCGGCGGTCGAGCCCGTCGAGAACTGGATGGGCAGCATGATGGCGCAGGCTGGCCGCGATCCGGTGTTCTGGGCCGCGCTCGCCGTCGCCGAAGGCGACTTCCCGGGTTCCGGCAACTACTGCATCCGCTGCCACTCGCCGCGCGGCTGGCACGAGGGACGCGCGAACCTCTCCGATGGCTCGGGCCTCGACCCGTTGCAGGACCACAACGGCGTCGAGTGCTCGATCTGCCACAACATGGTCGACCCGAGCGGGCTCGAGTACCCCGGCCAGCAGTTCGCGCCGTACCTCGCGAACAACGGCGGCACGCCGCCAGAGGGCTGGTACGGCAGCGGCATGCAGGTGCTCGCCGGCGACCAGACCCGCTACGGACCCTACCAAGCCCCCGCGGCCGGCCACTCGTGGGCGCAGTCGTTGTTCCACCGCTCGTCGAACCTGTGCGGCACGTGCCACGACGTCAGCAACCCGGTTACCGGCGACCTCGCAACGGGCAACGGCGCGCTGACCCCGCTCCCGCCCGGCCAGTTCAGCGGCATCGCCGGCTCACCGGTGACCGGCAAGGCGGCGTTCAAGAACGCGCCCTACACGTACGGTGTCGTCGAGCGCACCTTCAGCGAGCACGTCGCGAGCTCGCTTTCGACGACGCCGGTCAGCGCGTACGCGTCGCTGCCCGCCGACATCAAGCGCGGCGCGATCAAGCGCGCGCGCGACCAGGCGCTGCTCGCCGGCAACAACGGCGACCATGAGGACGGCACGACGCGCTTCTTCACCTGCCAGAGCTGCCACATGGAGCCGGTGGTAGGCGAAGGCACGGCGTTCGGCATCTCGCCGCTGCGCTACGACCTGCCGAACCACGACCTGACCGGCGGCAACACCTGGGTGCCGAAAGCCATCCAGTGGCTCGACAACCAGACGCCGAGCCTGCTGCGCCTCGGTGCCGGCCTGACGCCGACGATGATCGCAGCGATGGACCGCGGCGTGCTGCGCGCCCGCGCCACGCTGCAGCGCGCCGGCGCTCTCGACATCACGAACAACACGCTGCGCGTGACCAATCTCACGGGCCACAAGCTGATCACCGGCTATCCCGAAGGCCGCCGCATGTGGCTGCGCACGCGCTGGCGCAACGAACAGAACCAACTGCTCCGCGAGGACGGCTCCTACGGCAGCTTCACCACCACGGTCAACGGCCAGAACTACACGGTCAGCTCGATCACCGACCCGAACGCGCACATCTGGCAGACCAAGCTCGGCATCACGCAGGACTGGGCGCTGCAGCTGCTGCTGCTCGGCGTGCCGGCGACGTTGCCGCTTTCGTTCGATCGCGTGACCGGCAACGTGACGATGACGCTGATCCAGCTCGCGTCGATGCCGCCAGGGTCGGCACACGAGACCTTCCACTTCGTCCTGAACAACAAGATCCTCGCCGACAACCGCATCCCCGCCTACGGGAGCAGCCGGGCGACCCTGACCACGCGCAACGCGCTGCCGGTGCCGGCGACGCAGTACGGCAACCCGCCCGCGAACGGCGTCTACGACCACTTCGACGTCGTGCCGCTGTCGCCGCCGGTCGGCGCCACGCGCGCCGACGTCGAGTTGCTCTACCAGACCTCGAGCTGGGAGTACATCCAGTTCCTGCGGCTCGCGAACCCGGGCACCAGCCCGTTCCTCGCGACGGCGGGTCAGGAGCTGTTCGACGCCTACCGCAACACCGGCGGCAGCGCACCCGAGGTCATGACGACGGCACGCTGGTGCCGCCTGCCCGGCACGAACGAGGACCTCGTGCTGCAGACGTCCGTGAACGGCGCCACTCCGGACGCGACGTGCGGCAAGGACGTGCGCGCCGGCGATCTGGTGACCCTCAAGGTCACGAGCCCGCTGAACACGCACGCCGCGCACCTGGGCGCCCTGTTCTTCCAGACGCACACTCCGCTGGCCCCGCCGATCAACCTCGGCTTCGCGGGGCTGCACCTCGACCACGCCGATGGCGAACTGCTGATCGGTGGCGTGAACGCGACCGGCATGACGTTCAGCTTCACGATGCCCGCCGGGTTCGCCGGCTCGCTGGTGCGCTTCCAGTCGGTGTTCATCACCCCGGCGCCGGTCAACGGCCTCGCCGCGATGAGCGACGCGTTCGACTTGCGCGCCCTCTGATCGAGCGGCGCGCGCCGCGGCCGTTCACAGGATGTCGAGCACGCCGGTCGCGCCGTTCGACAACGTGTCGACCGGCGCGCCCCAATTGGCGTCGCGGCTGAGCGGCGCGTTCCACGGCAGCGGCGAACGGTCGCCGATGCCACCGAGCGCTGCCGCGACGAACGCACGCGCGAGCTTCGGCAGCTCCTCGTCACTCGCCATCGTCAGCAGCGGATCGATCGCGCGGCGGTCGCCGATGCGGCCGATGGCGTTGGCGAGCGCTGCCGCCACGGCGACGCTTTCGCTCGCGCGCAGCATCACCAGCAGCCGTTCGTTCGCGTCGCGGTCGCCGAGGCACCCGAGCGCGACCGCCGTCTGCAGCAAGAGGAACGGCCGGCGCTGCGAGCGCTCGAGCACCGCGGACAACGCCGGCGCCGCGCTGCGGTCGCCGAGCAGACCGATCCCGACGCACAAGTGCCCCGCGAGCACCTCCTGGTGTTCGCTGTCGCGCAGCATCCGCTGCATCGCCGGCAACGCGCTCGCGTGCCGGGTGAGGCCGATCGCCACCGCCAGCGCGCCCTGGACGTCCGGACGGGAGGCCGCCGCGAGGTCCTCGAGCAGCATCGTCGCGAGCATCGAGTCGCTCTCGCCGCGGCGAGCAGCCTCCGCGGCGATCAGACCCAGCGACAGCGCGATCCACGGCCGCTCGGTGTTCTTGTTGGCGCGCTGGTAGGCGCTGAGCAGCCAGGTGCGGTTCGCGGCACCGCCGATGCGACCCAACGACATCGCCGCCAGGCTGCGCGCGAGCCGGTCGACGCCGTTCTCGAAGTACGCCTGCAGCGCCTTCTCGACCGCTGCGTCGTCGCTGCACTCCTCCGACGGCAGGGCGAGCATGCCCAGGGCGAGTGCTGCCGACTGCAGGATCGAGTTGCCGCGCTTGGTCGACGACGAGAGCACGCCGACGAAGTGCTGCTTGCAGCGCTGATGCAGTTGCGAGTCGCCGCGCCCGAGCAGCCGTCCGATCGCGATCGGCGCGTGCGATTGCACGGCCTCGTCACCGGCACCCCGGTCCCGCTGGTACCACGCGAGCAGTTCCTCGACGGTCAGCCAGGCGAGGCGTCGCTGCGTCCCCTGCCCCGGATCGCTCAGCAAGCCGAGCCCGGTCACCGCCGCGACGCGCAGGTCGCGGTTCTTCAGGTCGTCGTCGCGCAGGATCGCCAGCAGGCCGTCGTGCGCCTCCTGGCGAGCCGCGGCGTCGTCCAAGGACCGCGCGAGCACGCCGACCGCATACGCCGCGAACGCGCGCGTGCGGGGGTCGACGTCGTCGCGGGCGCACAGCTTGCGGCCTTCGGCGGTGTCGCCGAGCACGGCGAGCAGCTTCGGCATCGCTGTCTTGCGACCAGCGACGCCGAGCGCGAGCACCGCGGTCTCGCGCACCTCCTGATCGCCGCGCGGCAGCCGCGCGAGCAGTTCTTGCTGCAGGTCGACGCCCGGCCCGTCACGACCGATCTTGGCGAGCGCCATCAGGCACGCCGTCTGCACGTCGCGGTTGCGTTCCTTGGTCATCAACGCCGCGAGGCCTGGCACGATTCGATCCACGAGATCGGCGGCCGTCGGCTCGAGTGTGTCGACGACCGGTTCGGAGCGACGCACGCCGAGGTAGAAGTCGTCGGAGCCGGTCACCGGGCCTTGCCGACCGCTCGTGTCCTGCTGCACGAACGGGTCCTTGTTGAGCTCCCACCACGCCTGCCAGCTGACCTCTTCCGGCGACACCGAGGCCCCTCCGGTGCTCGGCGTGCCGACGCCCGGCGTCGGCGCCGCGGGACCGCCCGTGGTCGGGCCGACGGGGATGCCGCGACCGGGCGGCGGGGCACCTGGCGTGCCTGAACCCCGATACTGGCCGCCGTGGGCCGGCAGCGACGCGGACAGAACCAGCACGCACGCACTCGCCAAGGGACGCATCATGGCAAGCGCACTGTAGTGGCGAACGGCAGAGCCGGTAACGGCCGCCCCCGGCGTCAGAGCCGCAGCGGCACGGCGGGCGTGCTGCCCACGCACGCCTCGCCATCCGGCGACACGAGCAGCAGCCGCACGAGCGCGGATTGGCCACGAAGTGCGGGCACGTCGGGCCAGCGCACCGGAACGGCAAGCGCCCCGCCAACCTCGACCTCCGTTCGCCCCGGCCCGACCGTTCCTCGCCATTCGTCGAGCAGGACCTGCGGCGTCGCCGAGCGCAGCGGCAGCGCCACTTCGCAGCCGTTCCCCGTGCGCGGCACCAAGGCGTGCGGGCGATCGAGGCCGAGTTCGAGCACGGCGTGGTGTCCCGGCAGAACCGCCACGGCAGCGTGCAGCATCGCCTCGCCGCGACCAGCCACCAACGCCACGCTCGAGCGCGGCGTCGCTGGCGGCGCCACCCGGATGGCGCCCCACGCCGGCGCGTTGCCGCGCCACGCGAGACCGAACTGGCCGGCGGTCAGCGCCCCGTCGAATGCCTGCAGCACGATCGCGTCGTCGAGCCAGGCCTGCAGCCGGAATCCCTGCGCTTGCAGCGCGAGTCGGCGCGACGCACCGCGTGCGGTCGCCGCCACGACGGCGCGTGCGATGACGAGCGCGTCGGGGCCGAGGCGCCGTTCGAGCCGCACTTCGCCGGCAACACCGTCGAACAGCAGGGCGTAGTACCGTTCTTCGTCGCGGCAGCGCGCAACGACGCCCGCTGGACCGTCCCCCTCGAACTCGACCTCGACGCGGTAGTCGCCGTCGTCACCGCTGCCCGTCACGCGCAACGCCATCGCGCCGGGCAACGAACGCCAACCATCGCCGTCGAGCGGAACGGCCCGCGCCGCGAGCGCGGGAGCCGCGTCGCTCGCGAGCTGCACACGCGACCCGGCCGGCACCGAAAACGCGAGCGAACCCGGCTTGCCGGCGGCATCGGCACCGAAGTGCACGGCGTAGTCGCCAGCCGGCAGGCCGTCGCGAACGTCGCGCGGCCCGCGCAGTTCGGCGGCCGCGGCGCCCGCGATGCGCACGGTTGCGTCGCCGCCGCGCAGCTGCCACGACGTCTGCGCCGGCAGTGCCGACGCGGCGAAGATCACGGCGACGAGCGGACCCGGGCGCGAGGGCATCACGGCACGGCTCCGTTCGCGCGCAGCATGTTGCAGAACAACGCTCCCTGCTCGCGCGCATCGTCGAGCGCGACGTGCGTGTGCGGCAGCGGATCGCGCCAGTGCGCGGGCAAGGCCCCCTTCACGCAGTCGCGGTACGGAAGTCGGAGCATCGCCATCGCGTAGGTCTTCACGTCGAGAGCCGAGTGGCCGAACGGTGAATCGCCGCCATAGCGCATCAGGTACCAGTAGACCCAGAGGAAGTCGTAGGCAGCGGGTTGGCCGACGAATACCACGCGGCCGGGGAGCCCGCGCAACCACGCCGCGTAGCGCGGGATCGCGGTCGCGGGGTCTTCGGGATTCGCCCGCGCCTTGGCGAGTGCTTCGGGATGCCCACCCCACCACGTCATCGTGCGCGGATGCGGTGCTGCGCCGGGCAGCGCCGCGAGATTGACCGTGAACTCGGCGATCGTGGTCTTGTCGGCGCGCAACGCGACCGAGGCGAAGCTCAGCATCGAGTGCGGCCCCGGGATCGGACCATCGGCCTCGACGTCGGTGCTGACGTAGATCTCGTCGGGCATGCCCGGGATCTTGCCGCCGCGACCGGGGCGCGGTCGAGCGCCCCGGCGCAGCGACTCACGGTTCGGCGAGTCCGATCGTCTGCAGC
The DNA here is from genome assembly GCA_937952215.1 of uncultured bacterium. Taxonomy (GTDB): domain Bacteria; phylum Planctomycetota; class UBA1135; order UBA1135; family UBA2386; genus UBA2386. The sequence continues at coordinate 37,819 of CALFZH010000016.1, read as the reverse complement.
AGCGAGATCAGGTCGGAGCCGACGAACCAGTAGTAGCGGCCCTGGTCCTCGTCCTCCGCCATCAGGTTGCAGCCGGCGCCGAACTGCAGCCGCCCGTCCCACAGCGAGAGCGTGCCGCCGAGTCCGATCTCGACTTCCTCGGCGGGGTCGAAGTTCAGGAACCCGGCGTGGATGCCCAGTGCCGGCTGCAGCAGCCGGTTCAAGTCGATGAAGAAGTCGCTCTCGGTCGGCCGCGCGTGGTAGCCGTGCAACCACGAGAGCACGGGCGCGAACTGGAACGTCTCCTCGCCAGCGATCTCGTTCGGGCGCGTCAGCACGACCGACGGCGACAACTTGCCGCGCCAACCGAACGTCTCGACGCGGAACCCGGCCTCGCCTTCGTGCAGGACCTTGCCGCCGCGCGACACCGTGGCCCGCAGGCGCACGACGTCGCCCTCGCGCCGCGGCACCTGCAGCAGGTCGATGCAGGTGCCGGCCGCGTCCTCGACCGGCACCTCGAACGACTCCGGCGTATGCGCGAGCGGCTGTGCGCCGCTCTTCGTGTTCGCGAACAGATCGGCCAGCGCCTTCACCACGCGCCGACCGCTGCCAACCACGTCCACCGCCTCATCGAACGCCTTCTGCAGCTCCGAAAAATCGGCCGGCACGGCGAGCAGCGCATCACGAACAGAAGCGACGACCGTGCCCAGTTCCTGTTTCACCAGTTCCTCGAGTTTCGCCAGCGCCTTCTGCTTGTCGAACTTCTTCCGCGCCGCGTCCAAGTCGCTGGCGAACGCGATCGAGTCGAGCCCAAGCGCCACGAGCTGGGCGGGACGAACGTCTCGCCATCGATCGACGAGCTCCTTGCCGCGGACGACGAGCGCCACGAGTTCCTCCGAGCCGAGCACCGCGGCGAGCTGCTGCTGGTCCGACCCCAGCTTCTCGAGCGCTTCGACAACGCCCTCGAGGGCGTCGGCGCCGGCCGCGCCCGCGGCCTCGCGAAGTCGAGCGAGGAAGCGCGGCATGTCCGTTCGCACTCGCTCGAGCGCCGCCGCGAACGCCGGGTCCTTCACGTCCCTGACGATCTGCTCGACCGCCGCGAGCGCCTCGCCGAGCCGTTTCGACAACATCGGCGTCGCTGCCATCAACAGCTCGCGCACCTCGGCCTCACCCTCGGCGAAGCGCTGCATCGCCGAGCTCATCGCCACGGTCGCCTGCCAGGCGTCCTGCAACGCCTTCTGGTCGGCGGCAGTCAACGGCAGGCCGTTGCGACTCACCGGCACGATGTGGCCCTCGGGCAGCGAGTCGTAGCCCGGCAGCCGCACCTTCACCGGTTCGCGGCCCGGCGAGTCGAGGTACGCCGACAGCCGCAACGAGAGTTGTGCCGCCGCCAGCCGGTCCGAGATCTCGCGTTGACGGCGTTCGAGGACGACCGCCTCTTCTTGCAGGAACTCGCTGACCGCGAGCAGGCCACGACGGTTGCGCATGCGCGTGTCGACGCGATCTGCGGTGGCGCGGTCGTACTCGGTCGTGATGACCGCGAGCACCTCGGCTTCGGCCCTGTCGGCAGCTTCGAGGCGATCCACGAACGCGCGCACGGCCGCCGAGTCCGCGGGCTCGGCGTCGAGTTCGCGGAACTCGCGCAGCAGTTGCTGCTGCTTCTGCATGCACCCGAGCGCCGCGTCCGCGGCCTTGCGCAGCCGCTCGGCGCGCTCCTTCAGGTCGCGGAGGTCGCCCGCATCGGTGCCGAGGCCAGCAGCCTCGTGCAGCTTCGTCTTGTCGAGGCTGATCTCGATGACGCTCTCGATGTCGACGCTGGCCGGCGTCGGCACGCCCGTCACCACCTTCTGGCCGTCGCGACCCATCGGGATGTCTTCCTCGTCGCGGCTGATCTCGCGGAACGACAGCGCGCGTTCGAGCGCGTTGCGCGGTTCGCGGTAGCGGTCCTTGGCGGCGCAGCCGAGCAGTGCCGTGGCACACGCCGTTGCCAGGATGCAGCGAGCGTCCATGTTCAGGCTCCCGCCGTGAATGCCTGCGTGATGTAGAGCACCGACGGCTCGTCGTCTTCGCGCTGCAGATCGCTGAACGCCGCCGTCTTGGCGACGCGCCGCGGCAGACCGCGCACCACGGCATAGCGACCTTCGGTAGCTCGCCACGCGGCGACTTCGGCGGCGGTCAGCAGCGAGACGTCGCGGATCCAGGCCGGCACGCGGATGTCGGTCGCGACTTCCGCCTCCGCGACGTCGTGGATCGCCTTGGCGAGCGGCGTGTCCCCGAACAAGAGCAGCAGCACCGTTCGCGGATCCGCGAGCAGGGCATCGAGACGAGCACGCGAGTTGACCTTCACCACGTCGTTCTCCTTCGGGTCGCCCGCGCGTGGGCGACGGTTGCGTCTGCGCCGCAAGAGCCGGTGTCCTTCGGGCAGCGACCGCAGCGCCGACGCATGATCGCCGCGCGACGGTCGAGATCAAGCCTCGACCGTGCGCGCGCGACGGCGTCTCACTGCCAGCCGCCGAGGGTCAGCTCGAGGGCGCGCGTCGTGCGCACGCCGAGCGCGTTCGCCGTCGGATCGAGCACGCCGGCCTGGGCCGTCAGCACGAAGCCGATCGCGGACGCCACGGGCGGCACCGTCCACGCCATCGATGCAGCACCGGCCGCGTTCGTCGTGGCGCCGATCGTGACCAGCGGATCGGTGTAGAGCCAGCAGCCGGGCGCGCCGACCGGACCGAGCGACACCGCGATCGTGTCGATGCCGATCCCCGTCACCGCCGAGCGGTTCGCCGGCGCGTTGCCGAGCTGGAACGTGAGCTTCTCGCCGATCTCGATCGTGCCCTGCACGCCGAACGACATCGCGGCCTGGCCGGTCGGACCACAGGTCGTGCCGATCGTGCTCACCGAGCCCGGCACGTGCTGGAACGACGGCAGGTAGACCTGCGGGAACGCGCAGGTGTTGGGCCACAGGGAGATCGTGTTGGCGATGTTGCTGAGTTCCTCGCCGTGCGTGCTGCCGGACAGGGTTTCCTTGTCGCCGTTGGTCAGGAACACGAACGACAGCCCATCGGCGCGCCGCGCGATGAACGACGTCGCGCCCCACAGCAAGCCGCTGTGGTGGTACATCGCGACCTGGCCGCCCATGCCGTCGCTGACGTTCTTGCGGTACCAGCCGCGCATCAGCGTGGTGTACCCCGGCTCGACCGTCCACATGTTCGCGGTCTGCTGCAGGCCGAGCAGCGGATTGCTGGCGCCGAGGTCGAACGCGGCGAGCACCTTGGCGAAGTCGGGCGCCGCCATGACCCAGGCGCCGTGCGAGTCCATGTTCTCCTTGTTGAGGTCGCCGTACTGGCCAGCGCACCACGGCTCGTTGTTGTCCATGACGCTGCGGCGCAGCATCGGCGTCCACGGGTGGTAGCGAACCTCGCCGGGCAGCAACGCCACCGAGTTGGCGATGCGCGGCCGCGTGATGCCGAGCGGCGCGAACACGCGCTGCTGCATGATCTGCGCGTAGGTCATGCCGGGGTTGCGGCGTTCCATCGCCTGGCCGAGCACCGAGAAGCCGAAGTTGCTGTACTGCGACTGCGTGCCGGGCGTGAAATCGAGCGGCAGCGTGCCGACCTGGTAGCGGTAGATCAGGAACTTGTTGATCGGCAGCGCCTGGCCGAACGTGGTGGCGATCGTCTTGTCGATGCCGACCATCGGATCGTCCGTGATGTCGCGGTCCCAGCCGCCCTGGTGTGTGAGCAGGTGGTGCAGCGTGATCTGCGCGCACTGGTTGTCGTTCGGGATCACCGTCGGGAAGTAGGACAGCATCGACTCATTCGGCTGCATCGAGCCCTGCGCGAAGTGCTGGTGCATCGCGATGCTGGTCAGCGGCTTCGTGCACGAGGCGATCTCGAAGATGCTGGTCGGCAGGGTGACCGGATAGCCGGCGCGGGCGCGCGTGTAGCCGCGGGCGTGCACGAGGCGGCCGTTCTTGACGATCGCGAGCTGGGCCGAACGCGCGCCCGTCAGCGCCATCCTGCTCTGCGCCCACGTGTCGAACGGCGCGAACTGCGGCACGGTCGGCCCGACCGCGGTCCACACGTTCGGCAGCGGCAGATCGCTCGGCGCCCACACCGCGGCGAACCGGCGGCCAGCGCCGCTGCCCGAGCCCTGCACGCTGATCGGGTAGAGGTTCTGCAGGCTGTAGGCGTTGGTGTGGGCCTGGTACTGCGCCGAGGTCATATCGTGGTGCGCGACCCAGTCGCCGACGTCGTCGCTGCGCCACGTCGACACGAAGCGGTTGCTGTCGTTGAACGCGACGATCGCCGGGCGATTGTGACCGGCGGCGTAGGCATCGAAGTGCGACTGGAAGTCGAGCACGCTGCTGCTCACGGTCTCCGACTGGCCGACCGCGACCGGCCCGAACGCGACGATGTAGCGCGGGTCGGCGCCGGTGCCGTAGATGTCGACCGCGGTGACGTCGAGGCCCTGGTCGAACGCGAGCGCCCGTTCGTCCTGGTACTGCTGCTCGGTGAGGCCGTGGCTGGTCCAGCCGGCGGCGTTGGTCTGCTCCCAGACCGCGGCGAAGCGCGGGTTGGCGGCGGTTCCGAGCGCCGTCAGGCACTTCGGCCGGTAGCCGAGCGGCCACCAGGTGTCGACGAAGGTCTGGTACTGCGCGCCCGTCGCGGCGTGGATCGCGGCGACGAGCGGGCCGGCGCGCTGCACCCAGACGGCGGCGTACTGCTGGCTCGCGGTCGTTCCGTAGATCGACAGCGCGATCATGCGGAAGCCGGCAGGCGCGAGCACGTTGGCCTGCGCCTGATGCGCGTTCGCGTCCTGGTCGTGGTAGGCCACGACCTGGGCGGCGGCAGGGGCGGCGAACAGAGCCGCCGCGAGAAGGAGAGAAGAGACGGAATGGCTGGAGTGGTTCATGGGAGTGGTTGCTCCCCCGCTCCAGCGAAGAGGGGCCCGTGGATCCAAGGTGGATTCCCAGCCCGCGCGGAAATGGCCCTCGGCGTCCCCCTGCAGTGGCCGACTGGGCCCGGTTGCGTCTCAAGTGCCTTTCAATATACGACTTCCGTGGCACGACAAGTTGTTGTTCTGTCGTGACGATGGTATCCTGGCACCCATGGCCAGGCCCGACGGACGCCGGACTCCGACCCTCAGCATCTCGCTCACGCCGGAGCTCATGGCGGCGATCGAAGCGCGCGTCGAGTCCGGGCTCTACACGTCGGCCAGCGAGCTGGTCCGCGAGGCACTGCGGCTGTTCGTCCAAGTCGAGCACGCGCGACAGTCCGTGCTCCGAGAATCGTCGCCGGGCCGGGAAGCACTCGCCGAACGGCTCGCCCGCACGTTCGAACTGTTCGACTTCGGTGCCGCCGTTCAGGCGCAGAAACTCCGGCAGGCCGGCATCGGCGAAGGCGAGATCGAGGAGCGCCGTCTCGCGTCGTCAGCAGCCGTCGAAGCCGACGCCGTGATCCGACCATCCTCCGAACGCTTGGCGCGACTGAGGAAGGTCGCTCGTGGATCGAAGTGAGCGCATCCGCAGCGTCGTCGCCCTCGTCGAGAAGCACGGCCATCGAGCCGTTCTCGTCGGCGGTGTCGCCGTGAGTCTTCGAGCTCGAGAGCGGTTCACCAAGGACATCGACTTCGCCGTGGCCGTCGCCAGCGATGCCGAGGCCGAGGCTCTGTGCCTCGCATTCCAGCGCGCCGGCTACAGGCTGGCGCAGGTTCTCGAGCAGTCGGCGAAGGGGGTGATCGCGACTCTGCGGTTCACTGTGCCGAGTGGACGCGTCGAGCCGGAGCTCGACCTGTTGTTCGCTTCGAGCGGCATCGAATCGGAAGTCGTTGCCGCTGGCGAACGGCTCGAGATCACACCCGGGCTGGTGATCCCGGTCGCTCGCCTCCATCACCTGATCGCGATGAAGGTGCTCTCCGAGAGTGACGTCCGCGAGAACGACCGGGCGGACCTTCGCGCACTCGTCGCCGTCGCCACGGACCGTGATCTCGAACTGGCGCGCGATGCGGTGCGGCTCATTCACGAGCGGGGGTTTGCGCGCGACAAGAACCTGGTCCGTGTGCTGGCGGCGTTCGTGGACACGCGACGCGCGTGACCATTCGGCGGCGAGGAACATCCGCCTCCCGAGGCCGAGCGGCTGAAACTCCAACAGGCGGACCCGGCGCCGCGACGACAACGCCCGGCGCGCCCGCGCCTCAGTCCGCCAGCGACGGAATCACCGCCGGCCACTCCCACAGATCGGAGAACGCGTCGGCGCCCTCGAAGAAGTAGTGGATGATCAGGCTCTTCCTGGTCGCGTCGGGACGATCCTGCAGGAACGCGCCGTGCAGCAGGTTGTAGTGCCAGATCACGATCGACCCGCGCCGCCCGAGGAACGGCACCGGCTGCAGGCCGCGTGCGCGCACGATGCCGTCGATGTGCGCGTAGTACTTCGCGTCGAATGCAGCGCTGGCCGCTGCACTCGACACGCCGCGCGGAATGCCGACTTCCTCCGGGCCCACGTACGGCAGGCGATGGCTGCCGGTGTAGAGCTTCAGCGGCCCCGCATCGGGTTTGACGTCTTCGAGCGCGAGCCAGGCCGCGGCCATGAACCCGTGCGGTCGCGTCGTCATCAGGATCGCATCCGAGTGCGCGCCCTGCTGGCTGCTCACGGGCAGGTTCAGCGTCTGGTACGGCACCGGCTCGCGCCCGATCAGCAAGCGCAGCTTGTCGAGGATCGCCGGCAGCCGCATCGCGCGCCGCGTCGCCGCCGACTGCACGAACAGGTTCTGGAACTTCGGGATCAGTTCGCCGCGCGGCAGATGGCCGAACTCGGCGACCACGGCACCGGTGTCGCGGTTGATCGCCGTGATCAGGTCGTCGGGAACGACGCCGTCGAACGCCACGTAGCCGTCGCGGACCCACTTGCGCAGCCACCCGGCGTCGTCCGCCGCCAGCGATCCCGCGCGCACCCGCGCATCGATCGCCTGCAGCGCGTCGGGGCGATCGAGCCAGGGGAGCGTCTCGGTCCCGGTCTGCGGCGCGGTGGTCGCGGGCGACGGCCGTTCGTAGCGCTCGGAAGGCATGGGATCTGCTCGACGCCGACAAGGCGCGCCGGGCGGGCCAGCTTGGTCCGTGGTGCCGAGGCTGTCAAGGCGGGCGAGCCGCCGCTTGGCGCGCCCACGCGCGACGTCGATGGCACTGGCGAACGCAGCGCGTCGGTGCATCCCGTTGGCGAGAAGGCGACGACGCGCTGGCCTCGCAGGACCCCTTCGATCCACCGCCGGAATCGCGCCTGGCCGACTCGTTCGCTACCCTGCTCGCCCCCAATCGAGAACCCATGAGCTTCACGCACGCAGGCCGCAGCATCACCAAGGTCGCCGTCATCGGCTCGGGCCAGATCGGCCCGGACATCGCCCTCTACTTCGCAAAGGTGCTGAGCCCGTTCGGCGTGAAGACCGTCGTCGTCGACGTCAGCGAGCAGGCGCTCGCGGCGGGCAAGGCGAAGCTCGAGAAGAAGGTCGCCAAGGGCGTCGAGAGCGCCGCCTTCACCGTCGAACAGCAGACGCAGATGGTCGGCTCGGTGCAGTGGACCTCCGACTACCAGCAGATCCGCGGCGCCGAGCTCGTCGTCGAAGCCGCGACCGAGAACAAGGAACTGAAGGGCAAGATCTTCGCGCAGGTCGAGTCGCTCGTCGGCGCCGACGCGATCCTGTGCAGCAACAGCAGCCACCTCGAACCCGAGGTGATCTTCGCCGCGACCAAGAGCCAGGGCCGCACGGCGGTCGTTCACTACTTCTTCCCAGCCGAGCGCAACCTGCTGGTCGAGGTGGTGCCAGGCGCTGCGACCGCGCCGGCGACGACGTCGTGGCTGCTGTCGTTCTACGAGGCGATCGGCAAGGTGCCGATCCGCGTCAAGTCGCGCTACGGCTACGCGCTCGACCCGGTGTTCGAGGGGCTGTTCTTCGCCTGCGCGCTGCTCGCCGAAGAAGGCGTCGCCACGACCAAGCAGATCGACGTCGTCTGCAAGAAGACGTTCAAGATGGGCATCGGCTCGTTCACGGCGATGAACCTGACCGGCGGCAACCCGATCACCGCCGTCGGCCTCGACAACTACACGAGCAAGATCAACCGCTGGTACCGCACGCCGCAGTCGCTGAAGGACAAGGTCGCGGCGAAGGCCAACTGGGACGTCGCCGCGCGCGGCGAAGTGGTCGACGTGCCCGAGCCGCTCGCGGCGAAGATCCGCGACGAACTGCTGGGCGCCTACTTCGGCATCTGCGGCGAGATCGTCGACGCGGGGCTGGTGACGATCGCCGACTTCAACATGGGGCTCGACATCGCCCTCGACATGAAGCCGGCGTTCTCGTTCATGAACGAGCTCGGCACGCCGAAGGCGCTCGCGCTCGTGCAGGCCTACGCGCAGAAGCACCCGGGCTTCCCGGTGCCGAAGTGCATCGCCGAGCGCGGCAGCAAGAACCAACCGTTCGAAGTGCCGGTGGTGCTGCGCGAGGACCACGACGGCATCGCGGTGCTGACGATCCGCCGGCCGAAGGTGCTCAACGCGCTCGACCAGGGCGTCTTCGCCGAGATCCAGCGCCGCTTCGAGGAGTGCGATCGCGACCCGAGGGTCGCCGGCATCGTGCTCACCGGCTTCGGCAAGAAGGCGTTCGTCAGCGGCGCCGATGTCAACTTCCTCGCCAAGATCGACAGCGTGGCGATGGGCGAACAGACCTCGCGCACTTCGCAGCGCTGCGTCGACGCGGTGCAGGCCGTGAAGAAGCCCACGGTCGCGGCCCTCAACGGGCTCGCGTTCGGCGGCGGCATCGAGACGGCGATGGCCTGCGAGGCGCGCCTCGCCGCAAAGGGCCTGAAGGTGCTCGCCGGTCAGCCCGAGGCCAACCTCGGCATCATCCCGGGGGCTGGCGGCACGGTGCGACTGCCGCGCCTCGTCGGCATCGAGCGCGCCGCCGAGATGCTGCGCACGTGCCGACCGATTAGCAGCGAGAAGGCGCTGGCGTGGGGCCTGATCCGCGAGGAAGTCGCCGGCGACGCGCTCGTCGCCCGCGCCGTGCAGCTCGCCAAGGACATGGCGGCGGGCAAGGCGCCGCGCTCGCGCATGAGCGAGGCGCCGCTGGCGAACGTGCCCGCGACGCTGCCGGTCGTCGACATCGGTCACCTCAGCAAGAAGGTCGACGCGATCCTGCAGAAGGCGATCCTCGGCGCCGCGAAGCTGCCGCTCGCCGAGGCGATCCCGTTCGAGGCGAAGTGCTTCGGCGAAGTGTGCGGCACCGAGGACATGCGCATCGGCGTCGACAACTTCCTGAAGAACGGCCCGAAGGTGAAGGCGGCGTTCGTCCACCGCTGAGCGGTCACTTCCGCGGCAGCAGCGGCACCAACGCGTCGGCGACGATCTCCGCCATGATCCGGTAGCCGTCGTCGTTGCAGTGGCCGTCGGGGGCGCGCAATTCGGCCCACTGCCTGGCGCCGCGTCGACGCGTGAACTCACGGCTCACTTCGACGAAGAGCTCGTCACGATCGTCGGCGGCATGGCGCAGGATCGGCTCGGGTCGCTGCTCGAGGGGGTAGCACAACAACAGCGGCGTGGCTCCCGCGCGGCGGACGGTGCCGACGATGCGATCCAGGTGGCGCGCAAGCACCCTGCCAGCGGCGACGCCGGAGAGCTGCCGGGTCACGTCGTCGACGATCCTCTGCAGCCGCTGCCGCACGTCGGGCTCGCAGGGAAAGTCGCGCAGTGCTGCCGCAGCCACCGCCAGGCGCTCCTCCGAATCCAGCGTGAGCAGGGCTCGCTCGAGCCACTCCGAGTCGTTGAACACGACATAGCACTCGAACATGGTGCGCGCCGCGCCGGCAACGTCGTTCGCCCTGGCGAGCGCGACCTTGAAGCGCCAGAACCAGTGCCACGGGTCGCCGCCGATCGCGATGGCCCGGTCGAGCGACTGCGCCGCTTCGTCGAGGCGTTCGAGGAACAGCGCAGCACGACCGTGGAGCTGCCACAGCCGGCTGTCCGACGGGTACTTCGTGGTTGCCGGCCCGAGAACCTCGATGGCTTCTGCCGCCAGCGACGATTCGACGAGCGCTCCGCCCAACGTTGCCGCAGTCCAGTATCCCGGCGAACGCGCATGCTGATCCCGGAGCCGGCGCAGCGTTTCCTCGGCCAGCTCCGTGCGTCCCGCACGCCGATGCAAGACCGCGAGCATCTGCAGACACTGGCCATCGCCAGGCGCGAGTTCGAGCGCCTGTTCGAACGCGCGCCGCGCGCCGTCGTGGTCCTTCGCCGCATCGAGCCGCCATCCCTCCAGCTTCTTGTCGGTGGCCGGTTGGCTCGAGGTCCAAGGGGAAGGCTCACGAGCATGCGGGTTGGACACCGTCACCGTCCGCTTCTGCCACTCCGGACCATCTCGACTCGGGCGTGACTGCTCCTCGATCTGTCCGGCACCGCGGAGCTTGCCCACCAGCCACGACCACAGCCGCGGCAGCCGCCAGCGAAAACGATAGGCGCGGTGGTCGCGCTTCGGCTCGCCAGTCTCCGGCAGGAGATCGGGCATCGACCAGTAGTCGTTCTGTCCGACGAGCACGCAAACGACGTGCGGTCGAAACTCCGCCAGTTGTCCTGGCAGTCGTTCGAGGACGTCGCGCGAGTTCTGGCCGGACAGTCCGCAGTTCACCACGTTCCAGGCCTCGCCGGTTCGCGCGCGCAACAGCGCCTGCAGCACCCCCGGGTACGAGTGTGCCGAGTCGCTGGCGCCGATGCCGTGCGTCCACGAGTCCCCGACGCAGAGTACGGTGCGGCTCGCGTCGGCGAGCGGCGGCACGTCGTTGCGGCTCAGCAGCCAGATGCCGAGCGCTCCGACCTGCATCACGATCTCGAGCAGCAGCAGCGTCGTGAACGGCAGGCTGGCGACGAACAACCAGCGACGGCGACTGCGACCAGAACTCGGCATGGATGGACCGCGAAACGACCGGTCAGGATACCCGACGCGCCGGCACGCCATGCCCTTGCCGAAACCGGGACGCCAGCGAGGATGCTGCGCGATGGATCGCAGGTTCGAACTCGCCAGCCGCTCGACCACCCGCCTCGTCGTCGGCGCCGACGTCGAAGCGCGCCTGCCCGCCCTGCTGCGCGAGGCCGGTGCCACCGGGATCGTCGTCGTGCACGACGAAGCCCTGACCGCTCTCGCCGCGCGCATCGCCGCGCCGCTCGACGCGCCCTGCCTGCCCGTGCCCTCCGGCGAAGCGGCGAAGGACCTGCGCCATCTCGCCGTGGCAGCCGAACGGCTGCGCGAACTCGGCGCCGACCGCGGCACCACGCTGCTCGGGCTCGGCGGCGGTGCGACCACGGACTTCGCCGGGTTCCTCGCCGCGGTCTGGCTGCGCGGCGTGCCGTTCGTCGCATGTCCCACCACGACGCTGGCGGCATGTGACGCTGCGCTCGGCGGCAAGAACGGCGTCGACCTCGGCGGTCGCAAGAACGAGATCGGCACGATCCGGCAGCCGATCCTGGTCGCCGCCGACGTCGGCTGGCTCACGACGTTGCCCGACGCCGCCTGGCGCCAGGGCTTCGTCGAGGCGATCAAGATGGCCGCCGTGCTCGACGCCACGAACTTCGCGCGGCTCGAACTGTTCGCCGAACGGCTCGCCGCTCGCGACGCCGCCGCCGCCACCGCAGCGATCGAGATGGCCGTCGTGATGAAGATGGCCGTCGTGCAGGACGACGAACACGAGGCCGACCGCCGCCGCTGGCTCAACTTCGGCCACACCATCGGTCACGCGATCGAGAGCCTCGCCGCCGGCGCGCTCCGCCATGGCGAGTGCGTCGCGATCGGCATGCTCGCCGAGTGCCGCGCCGCCGGCGCACCGCCGGCCGTCGTCGAGCGGCTCGAGCGCGCCCTGCTCGCCCTCGGCGTGCCGACACGCTGCCCGCCGAAGTTCGCCGACGCCGCGCGGCTGTGGCCGTTCGCCGCGATGGACAAGAAGGCGCGCGGCGGCGAAGTGCCGATGATCGTGCCGTTCGCGATCGGCGCGGGCCGGCCGGTCACGCTGACTCCGGCTGGGCTCGCCGCAGCATTGCGCTAGCGCCAGGACCCCGGCACTCAAGGGCGGGCTCCGCACTCGCTACCATCGCCGCGCGCATGACCGCCACCCGCTCCGTGCCGCGCCTGGCGTGGCCAAGCGACGCCGTGCTGCTGATGCCAGGCAGCAAGAGCGACGCCAACCGCCTGCTGGTCGCCGCAGCAGCACGCGGAGTGCCGTGCACGGTGCGCGGCGTCACGGCCAGCGATGACGTCCGCCGACTGCTCGACGGCCTGCGCACGCTGGGGTTCGCCGTCACGCACGACGAGCCGACTGCGACCGTGGTGCTCGGCGGCCGGGACCCGCGGGCGCCGACGCGCGGCGAACTGCACTGCGGCAACGCTGGAACAGCGCTGCGCTTCCTCGTCTCGCTCGCCGCGATCACGCCCGGCGAGTGGGTCCTCACCGGCGATCCGGCGATGCTGCGACGACCGATCGGCGCCCTGACCGCGGCGTGGCGATCGCTCGGCATCGACTGCACCGACACGAACGGCTGCCCGCCGGTGCACGTGCGCGCCGGGGTGCCGCGCGGCAGCCATGTCGCCCTCGATCCGAGTGCGTCGAGCCAGTTCGTGTCGTCGCTGTTGCTGGTGGGTGCTGCGCTCGACGCAGGCATCGACGTGACGTTCTCCGGCGATCTTGCCTCGGCGGGCTACGCGCGCTGGACGGTCGCGACCCTGGCACGGCTTGGCGTGCGCGCGCAGGTCCGCAGCGACGGAGCCCGCGTCGACCGGGGGTTCGGCGCAGCACCCGACGCCCTGCACGCAACCGGCGACTGGAGCAGCCTGGGCACCTGGACGTGCCTCGACCACCTGACCGGATCCCGCGTGCGCGCCAGCAACCTGGTCGCCGACGGCGTGCAACCGGACCAGGGCCTCGCCGAACTGCTGCGCACGCTGCCGGCCCACGGCGACGCGACGCTCGACACGACGGCGATGCCCGACCAGTTCTGCAACCTCGCCATCGTCGCCGCGCACCGCAGCGGCACGACGCGCGTGATCGGCGGCGCGAACCTGCGGCACAAGGAATGCGACCGCATCGCCGTGATGGCGCGAGAACTCGGCAAGCTCGGCGCCGACGTGCAGGAGCTGCCGGACGGGCTGCTGGTTCGTGGCGGCCGCTCGCTGCGCGGCGGCACCGTGGAGCCGGCGAACGACCACCGCGTCGCGATGGCGTTCGCCCTGCTCGGCCTGCTGGTCCCCGGCATCGCGATCGCCGAACCCGGCTGCGTGACCAAGAGCTACCCGCACTTCTGGGCCGACCTCGCCACCGTCGCGCGCGATCGCCGCTGCATCGCCGTCGTCGGCATGCGTGGAGCGGGCAAGTCGACGTTCGCGCGAGCGTTCGCGGCGGCGACTGGTGCACGCGCCATCGACACCGATGCCGACTTCGTCGCGGCCCATGGGCCGATCGCGGCGTTCGTGGCCGCGCACGGCTGGCCAGCGTTCCGCGCGCACGAGCACCGGCATTGCACCGACGCTCTGCGTCCTGGCGCCGTCGTCGCCCTCGGTGGCGGCGCGATCGAGCACGAGGCGACGCGCGAACTGCTGCGGCACGCGTTCGTGGTCTGGCTCGACGGCGACGCGGCGCTGCTGCGCGCGCGGCTCGCCGCCGATCCCGGCGCGCGCCCGTCGCTGACGGGTGCTTCGATCACCGACGAGATCGAGGACGTGCTGGCGCGTCGTCGACCGCTCTACGAACGAGCGGCCACCGTTCGCCTCGACGCCAGCGCGCCGACCGCCGAGCAGGTCGCCGCCGCGCTCACGCAAGTCGGCCGCTCCTGCCGCTGGCCGGGCGCAACCGCGGGCTAGACTGCGCGCGATGTTCACGACGCGGATCCGCTGCCTCACTGCCGGCGAATCGCACGGTCCGTCGCTGACCGGCATCCTCGAGGGCATGCCCGCGGGGTTGCGGCTCGAGGCCGCGACGATCGACCTCGACCTGGCGCGCCGCCAGCAGGGCTTCGGCGCCGGGGGTCGCATGAAGATCGAGCAGGACCACGCGCGCATCACCGGCGGCGTGATGGCGGGGCGGACCACCGGCGGTCCGATCGCGCTCGTGATCGACAACCACGACCACGCCAACTGGTCGCAGCGCGACGTCGCGCCGATGACGATCCCGCGCCCCGGCCACGCCGATCTCACCACCGCGGTGAAGTACGGTTACGGCGACTTGCGGCTCGGCCTCGAACGCAGCTCGGCGCGCGAAACGGCGATGCGGGTCGCGTTCGGCGCCTGCTGCCGCGCGCTGCTCGCCGAGTTCGGCATCACGATCGGCGGCTACGTGACGGCGATCGGCGACGTCGCCTGGTCGAACGGCGAGCCGCCGCCCGATCCGACGATCCTCGCGCAGCGCTTCGCTGCCGCCGCCGGCAACGACGTGCGCTGCCCGGACGCAGGGACCGCCGCGCGCATGCACGACGCGATCGCGGCGGTGATTCGCGATCGCGACACGCTCGGCGGCGTGGTCGAAGTCGCCGCACTGCACGTTCCGCCGGGTCTCGGCAGCCACGTGCAGCTCGATCGCCGGCTCGACGCACGGCTCGCCGGCGCGCTGATGGGCATGCCGGCGGCGAAAGGCGTCGAGATCGGGCTCGGCTTCGCCGCGACGAAGCGCCGCGGCACCGGCGCCCAGGACGCGATCGAAGTGGACGGCGACGACCTCACGCGCCCGACCAATCGCGCCGGCGGCGTCGAGGGCGGCATCAGCAACGGCCTGCCGATCGTCGCGCGCGTCGCGATCAAGCCGATCGCGACCACGCTCGCCGCGCAGCGTTCGGTCGACCTCGCGACCGGGTCGGCCGCCGAGACGAAGTACGAACGCAGCGACTTCTGCCAGGTCCCGCGCGCCGTGCCGATCGCCGAGGCGCTGCTGGCGATCGTTCTCGCCGATGCCCTGCTCGAGAAGCTCGGCGGCGACTCGCTCGACGAGATGCGGCCGCGGCTGCATGCACTGCGCGGCATGCGCCGTTCGCAGCTGCCGATGGACGGCAAGCCCTGGCGGTTCGGCTACGGCTCCTGAGCCGAAGCAGCGCCTGCGAGCGGCGCGAATCCCATGGCGCGCCAGTGGAGGCGCGCGTCAGTCCGCGGCGATGCCCGGCAGGCCGTCGATGCTGGCGACGTTCTTCTCGCGCACGTAGGCGGCGATTCCCGCCTCACCCTTCTTCTGCGCCCAGGCCGCGAGCTGCTCGCGGTCGCCTTCGTGGCGCATGCGCGGCACGCCGAAGCCACACGAGTCGGCGACCCGAGTCAGCCGTACCTGGACGATCGCGCGCACGCCGAGTGCTGGACCGGGGAGCCGCGCACGCAGCGCGGTGAAGGCGGGCGTGCCGGCGCGCAGAACTTCGCCGCGGCCGTGCAGCCGAACGATGCGCGGCGGCCCGTCGAACGCGCACAGCATCACGACGATGCGGCCGTTCTGGCGCAGGTGGGCCGCGGTCTCGGTCCCGCTGCCGGCGCGGTCGAGCCAGGCCACGGTGTTGGCGTCGAGCACGACCAGCGGGTCGCCGCCGCGCGGGGAGCAGTTGACGTGGCCGGTCTCGCCACTCGGCGCCGTGGCGATGAAGAACACCCGCTGGGCTGCGATCCAGTCGCGCAGGGCGTCGTCGATGCCGGAGTGGATCTGACCCATGGGTCCCGACCTTACCCGCGACCGGCCCGCGCGATCACCGGCTGGCCTTGCGCCCGGCCATGCCATGGTGCGACGCCGGTCGGGGTGACCGGAGTCGGGCGCGCCCCTATCCAGCGGACGCACACCGTTCTAGCCTCTCCCCTCACGCGTGCGGCCGCCCACCGCCGTGATCTCCCCGATGCGTAGCACGCTCGTTCCGTTCTTCGGCGCGTTGATCGCCGCCCTGCACTCGTGCCCGGCGCAGGCCAAGCCCGCGCAGCCGACCAGCCCCAACCCGCCCGGCTACGACCAGGCCCTCGCCCGCTACAACGAGTGCAAGGTCAGGATCCCGTTCCGCCACCACGTGGAGGGCCGGCAACGGCTCGCCGAGACGCGCCTGGCGCTCGCGCTGCCGTTGCTCGCCGGCGACTACGCGAACGCCAAGACGTTCCCCGACGAGTCGCGCTACACGCTGGCGGCGCTGTTCGGGCGGAACTTCGACCGCGCCGAGTTCGTGGACGCCCTCACCGCACTGCGCACCGCGAACGCGAAGCCGGTCGACACCTGGCTGTGGGTGCAGGCGCTGCGCATCCAGACCGACCACGTCGGCGACAGCGACGTGATCGCCATCGCGATCGACAGCAAGAGCGCGCTGCACCGCGCCGCGGCGATCGCGGCGATCGGCGGCTCGCGCAACGCGAACCTGAAGGCGGTCGTGGTGCCGAACTGCGTCGCGTTCCCGCCGAAGAACAAGGAGGCGGACCGGATGGCGATCCTCGGCGCGTTGTCGGGCGCGCTGTTCGAGAACCGCACGCGCGTCAACGACGCCGAGTATCGCGAGGCGTTGACCGCCTACATCGGCCTGCTCGCCGACGACGTCGGGTTGTCGCACACCGCCAAGGTGCAGATGGCGCGGCACCTGCAGTGGATCCTCAAGGGCCCGGCGCTGTTCGTGAACCAGGAGCCGTGGCTCGAACTGATGGCGCGCGGCGAAGTCAAGCGGCCCGGACCGTCGCACACGGTCGTCGCGCCGCGGTTCTTCGGCGTCGAGACCGAGGGCGAACGCATCTGCTACGTGGTCGACATGTCGGACTCGATGTGCAAGGAGATCCATCCGAGCAGCAAGCCGCCGACGGCGCCGGTCACCGGCCCACGCGTGAAGAAGAAGCGCGAGCTGATGGACGAGAGCGACCTGCCCTGGAACAAGATCAACACGCGCTGGGATCTCGCGCGCGAGAACCTGCGCATCTCGCTGTTCCGTCTCACGCCCGACAAGCACTTCAGCATCGTCTGGTTCGGCACCGAGGCGGAACCGCTCGAGTCGTGCAAGGGCATGATCAAGGCGACCAAGGGCAACATCGATCGGGTGATCGCCGAGCTCGATTCGATCGAAGCGAAGATGCCGGACAAGCTGTCGCCCGAAGACAAGGTGAAGTCACCCGATGGGCAGCTGCGCGGGCGCACCAACATGCACGCCGGCCTGAAGAAGGCGTACGGCCTGGCCGGGCGCGGGTTCGTCGACAAGGTTGCCTACGTCGATCCGGAAGCGCTCACCGAGGGCTGCGACACGATCTTCCTGCTGTCGGACGGCGCGCCGTCGTACGACGACTACGAGGGACTCGACAAGGACTACGGCGAAGGGAACGTCGTCGTCGACCAGGAGTACGACGCACCTGCCAAGCGCACGCCGCAGCTCTACTACCCGGGCCCGTACGTGGACGAGAACTGGCTGGTCGAGGACGTGAAGCGCATGAACGCCTTCCGTCGCATCCGCCTGCACTGCATCGGCCTCGGCGAAGCCAACATGGGCCTGTTGCGCCGGCTCGCGGAGATGGGCCACGGCGAGGTCTACGCCGTCGGCGACAAGCAGAAGCAAGATCTCGAGAAGGCCAAGGGCGACGAGAAGAAGTAGTAGTTCGCTCGGCGAGAAACGGTGCGGCGAACGTCGCGAGCCCCGCCTTACCGGCCGCGACTGCGGGGCTGGGCGGATGTTCGCGCGAGGCTATGTTGCCCGGCCCCGACCTCCCGGTTCGCACCACCCACCATCCTCGCATGCACCGCACCCTCGGCTCCGCCGCCTTCCTGCTCGCCATCACGCCACTCGCCGTCGCCCAGACCACCGTCGTGGTGCCGTGTGCAGCCGACGGCACGCTGTACGAAAGCCCCACGGGCAGCCTGGCCAACGGCAGCGGCACGGGCATGTTCGTCGGGCTCAACGCGACCGGGCTCATTCGTCGCGCCGTGCTGCGTTTCAACGTCGCGGCGCACGTTCCGGCCGGAGCCGAGATCGTCTCGGCCCAGCTCAACTTGACGTCCTCGCAGACGACCGTCGTCGGACCGACGCCGATCACCGGCCACCGGCTGCAGGCGGTTTGGGGTGAAGGCGGCAGCGTGGCGTCGGGCAACGGCGGAGGCGGAGCCGCTGCACAGACCAACGACGCGACGTGGCTGCACACGTTCTTCCCCGGCGCCACGTGGACCACGCCCGGGGGCGACTTCGCCGCGACGGCGACGCTGACCGCGTCGATGCCGGCGTTCGGCTCGTTCTCTTCGGACCTGTCGGCGGCCACGACCGCGGACGTGCAGTCCTGGCTCGACGCGCCGGCGGCCAACTTCGGCTGGGTGCTGCGAGCCGATGAGATCCAGCCGCAGAGCGCGCACCGGCTCAACTCGCGCGAGAACACGTTGGGCAAGCCGACGCTGACCGTCGCCTACCTTCTGCCGGGCCAGAACGGCGTGTGGGGCGTCGGCTGCCCGGTGGGTGCCGGCAACATGGGCGTGGCGTGGTCCGGCGCACCGACGGGCGGCAACACGATCCAGGTCGTCAAGACCGGCGGGACGCCGAACACGTTCGGCGGCGACTTCTACGCGCTGTCGCTCGACCTGCCCGGCACGCCGTTCCTTCCGGGGTGCTCCGCATACCTGCCGCTCAACGAGCTCGTGGTCGGCGCCGTGTTCCCCACCAACGGTGCGGGGGATGGCACGTCGTCGTTCCCGGTTCCCTCGGGCTTCCCGGGCTACCTGATCGCGACGCAGGCCGCCGTGCTCGCCAACAACTCCGTCGGGTTCGTCGTGAGCAACGCCGCGATGGTCGTGCTGCAGTGACCGTTGCCGGTCACGGCATCGCCACGACGAGCGTCGCCGGGTCCGCATCGAAGCGGCGAACGACAACCGGCGCGTGGTGATCTGGGGTGCGAACGTCGAACCCCGTCGCGTCGGCGAGCGGCACCGCGGCGTAGCCGTTCGCATCGGTGCGCGCGATGCCGCGCCGCGCGTCGCCGATGATCGTCGCCACGATCACGCCAGCGACCGGTGACGCGCGCTCGTCGACGACCCGCAGCCGCACTTCGTCCGCGGCCACCAGCCGCAGATCGAGATCGACGGGCTCGGCGCCGAGGTCGACGGACGCCGGAGCGGCGATCGCGCCGCGCCACGCGCCAGGATGCACGCGGTAGCTGCCCGGCGGCAGGCCGCCGGCGCGGAACGCTCCGCCGGGCCCGGTCTCGACGAGCCGCTGCAGCCCTTCTCCCGTGATCTCGACCGGCACGCCCGCGACCGGGTGGCCGCGCGAGTCGCGCACGATGCCGCGCACGCCCGTCGCCGGGCCGACGACCACGTCGGGCACCGGCATTGCGCCGCTCGAGCGCTGCGCGACGAGGTTCGCAACGACGCCGTAGGACCCCATGCCGTTGTCGCCGCCGTCCGGATGATGCACGAACAGCGACGTCGCTGGCGTCGGCAGCAGCAAGGCGAAGCGGCCGATGTCGTCGGTGCGCGACCAGACGCCGCTCGCGTCGGCGGTCACGAAGGCTCCCGCGAGCGGACGCGCCAACGCATCACGCACGACGCCTTCGCCGCGCAGGGTCGACGGCGGCTCCGGCGCCTTCGCCGGCGGATCCCACGGCGCTGCCGGCTCGAGGCTCACGCACAGCGGTTCGGGGGAACCATCGCTGGCGCGACACCACGTCGGGCGCATGCCGTCTGCGCGCACCAGCAGGTCGATCGTGCTGCCGGGCGCCAACTCGATCGTGAACGCGCCATCGCCGTCGCTGCGCAGCGGCGGCCCTTGCATCGGCACGATCTCGGCGCCGACGACGAGGAACCCGCGCGTGTCGAAGACGCGGCCACGCTGCCGCACGATCGCTGCCGGGCGCGGAGCGCTGCGCGCTTTCACGACGATCGGGCCGGGTGCGCGTTCGGCCGCGACGCGTTCGGCAGCCGAAGCGATGCGCAGGTCGCCGCGCGCAACGAACACGCCCACCACCACCAGGGTCCATGCGCCGACCCAGACCGATGGTCGCAACCGCGAAAGCGCCATGGCGGCAACAGTAGGCGTCCACGCGCCCGGCTCCAACCCGGGCACGAAATCGCCTGCGGCGTCAGCGGCAGAGACGCGGCGGCGCGACGTCGAGCACGGTGCGCAGGCCGGGCGGCGCGGCCACGACGCCGTGCAGGTTGTTCACCAGGATCGCGGCCGTCGCCTGGTCACCGGCGATGCCGCCGAGGAACTTCAGGTGGATCGGCGGGGTGCTCTCGAGCACGACTTCGTCGCGCGGGTCGGGCGCGCCGACGTACATCGCGAGGTCGAGGTGCAGCACCGGACGCTTGCCGATGTAGCCGTAGCCGTGGTTGCGGATGCCCGCGACCTGGCCTTCCTTGACGGTGAGGAACGGCGTCTTGAGGTCCTCGGGGGCGAACACCGGCTCCACCGTCTGGCCGATGCGCTCGACCTTGAAGTCGAGCGCGCGCGCCAGCAGCGCCACCGATTCGCGCATGCCGATGTGCCCGAACTTGCCGGTCGCCATCTGCTTCTGGAACTGGGCCTTGGTCAGGCCAGCACCGACCTTCTTCTGCAGGGGCAGCCGTCGCGTCGCGGCGTCGACGACGCGCGTGCACTTCACCGACTGCACGTCGAAGGTCACTGCCGACGCGACGACGGCGATGAAGTCCATCGCGTAGCCGGGGTTGACGCCCGTGCCGAGGAACGACACGCCGCCGGCCTTCGCGGATGCGTCCAGTTCCTTGGCCAGCGCCTCGTGCTGGAACTCCGGCACCAGCAGTTCCTCGGTCGACGACACCACGTCGACGCCGCACTTCGCCGCGAGCAGCAGCTGGTCCTTCACCATCGGCATGAAGCTCGAGGTGCAATGCAGCATCACGTCGGGCTGCAGCCGTCGCATCGCCTTCTCGGCGTCGCCCTCGACGAGGATCCCGGTCTTGCGCCCGAGTTCCAGCAGGTCGCCGAGGTCCTGCCCGATCTTCGCGGGATCGATGTCGATCGCGCCGACGAGCTGGACGGTGGTCTTCTGGAGGGCGAGGCGGGCGGCAGCCAGGCCGATCGGGCCAAGGCCAAAGGAGACGACGCGGATGGGTGCGGACATCGAGGGCGGGAGAGGGCGCAGGATGGTAACGATGGCGGCGGCGTTCGCGACCGCTGGACGCCGCTTACGCGGGCGCGGTGACCCCGGAACCCGCCCCTACGCGAAGGGCGGTCGCCGCTGGCCGATCGAAGTCCCGGCGCCAGCGCAGCGGCGCCGCCGACTCGTCGCGGAACGTCAGCGTCGCGGCACCACCCAGCACGCGTCGTTCTTCTGCATGCCGATGTGGCCGTAGTAGTCGCGTGCCGCCGGCGCGGCGAGCAGGATCAACGACGTCTGCAGACCGGCGGCGGCGTGGGTGCGCGCGATCAGCTCCTTGCCGATGCCGCGCCGCTGGCAGGCGACATCGACTGCGAGGTCCGACAGGTAGGTGCAGTAGTGGAAGTCGGTGATCGCGCGCGACACACCGACGAGCACTCCACGTTCGTCCCGGGCCGTCAGCACGAGATCCGCGTTCTGCAGCATGCCCGCGATGCGCGCGGCGTCGGCGACCGGCCGGCGTTCGGCGAGTGTGGAGCGACGCAGCACGTCGACGAACTCGCCCGCCGACAACGCCGGTTCGACGGCGTAGACGACGTTCATCGCCCGACCCCTGCGGCACGATGCTCGCGCACCATCGCCGCGAAGCGCGCGACGACCGGATGCTCTTCCTGCAGCTCCGGATGGAAGCACGCCGCGAGCACCGGTCCCTTCTGCACCAGCACCGGATCCTCACCGCGGCGCGCGAGCACTTCGACGCCCTCGCCCACGGCCGTGATGCGCGGCGCGCGGATGAACGTGCCCGTCGTGCCCGGCGGCAACACGTCGCTCGCGATGGCGAACGTGCCCGAGTGGAACTGCCGCCCGTAGCCGTTGCGCACCACGGTCAGGGGCAGCACGCCGTAGCTGCGCTGCTCCGGGCTCACGACGCGCTCCGCCAGCAGGATCAGCCCGGCGCACGTCGCGAACACCGGCACGCCGCTGCGCAGCGCCACGCCGAGCGGTTCCCACAGCCCTTCGACGCCGAGCAGCGTCAGCATCGTCGTGCTCTCGCCGCCCGGCAGCACGATCCCGTCGAGAGAGGCGAGATCGACGGCCGCGCGCACCTGGCGCGTGCGCAGCCCCTCCGCGTGCAGCGCCGCCTCGTGATCGAGGAAGTCGCCTTGCAGCGCGAGCACGCCGACCAGCGGCGCGTCGTCGATCGGCGCCTCAGATGCCACGGCTGGCGAGCCGTTCGTTCGGCGGCAGCGTGTCGAGGTTGATGCCGACCATCGGCTCGCCGAGTCCCTTGCTCACTTCCACGAGCACTTTCGGATCCTCGAAGTGCGTCACCGCGCGCACGATCGCCCGCGCGCGCTTCGCCGGATCGCCGGACTTGAAGATGCCCGAGCCGACGAACACCGCCTCGGCGCCGAGCTGCATCATCAACGCCGCGTCGGCGGGCGTGGCGACGCCGCCGGCCGAGAAGTTCGGCACCGGCAGCTTCTGGCTCTCGGCGACCCAGGCGACGAGCTCGGCCGGCACGCGCAGTTCGGTCGCCCTCTTCTCGATCTGCTTCTCGTCCATGCCGCGCAGCTCGCGGATCTGCGACAGCAGCGCGCGCATGTGCCGCACCGCCTCGACGACGTTGCCGGTGCCGGCTTCGCCCTTGGTGCGGATCATCGCCGCCCCTTCGTGGATGCGCCGCAGGGCCTCGCCGAGATCGCGGCAACCGCAGACGAACGGCGTCTTGAAGCCGCGCTTGTCGACGTGGAACTGCTCGTCCGCGGGCGTGAGCACTTCGCTCTCGTCGATGCAGTCGACCTCCATCGCTTCGAGCATCTGCGCCTCGACGAAGTGGCCGATGCGCACCTTCGCCATGACCGGGATGCTCACGGCCTTCTGGATCTCGGCGATCATCCCCGGGTCGCTGGCGCGCGCGACGCCGCCGTGTTTGCGGATGTCGGCAGGCACGCGTTCGAGCGCCATCACCGCGCACGCACCCGCCTCCTCGGCGATGCGCGCCTGGTCGGCGTTGACGACGTCCATGATGACGCCGCCCTTGAGCTGCTCGCAGAAGCCGATCTTGCTGACGAGTTCTTCGGCGGTGAAGCCGGGGACCTTGGGGAGTGGATTCTTGCTGGTCATGACAGTGGCTGCGTTGGGGAGGAGAGTCAGAGGAAGGTGCGGGCCGCGCCGGCCGGTGCGGTGATGGTGCGGGCGCAGTCGGCGAGCACGGCGATGCCGGCGTCGATCTGGCGAGTGTCGGAGCGCGTCAACGACAGGCGCACGCCGCGCGACGGTTGGCCGTGCAGGTCGAACACGCGCCCCGGCACGACACGCACGCCGCGTTCGGCGGCGAGCTCGGCGAGCCGTTCGCCGTGGCCGGGCTCGGGCAGTTCGAGCCAGGCGACGAAGCCGCCGTCGGGATCGGTGATCGTGCAGCCGGGCGGCAGGTGCGCTCGGCAGGCGCGCTGCAGCGCCTCGTGGCGCGCGCGCAGTTCGGCACGCAGCTTCGTCGCGTAGGCGTCGAGGTGGCCCTTCGCGACGAACTCGACCAGTGCTGCCTGCAGCAACGGGCTCGTCTCGAGGTCCATGAAGCGCTTCACCGCGCCCATCGGCTCCAGCAACGCGGGTGCACCGGCGATCCAGCCGATGCGCAGCGCGGGGAACAGCTCCTTGCTCACGGTCGACACCGTGACGGTGAGGCCGCGCGGATCGAGCGAGCGCAACGTCGGAGCCGCCTTGCCGCGCGTGCGCAGCGAGCTCTGGTACTCGTCCTCGACGATCGGCACCGACGTGCGGGCAACGACGTCCAACAACGCCTGCCGCTGCGCGCGATCGAGCGAGCGGCCGGTCGGGTTGTGGAACGTCGGCATCAGGTAGACGAGCCGCACCGGCTGCCGCTGCAGCGCCCGTTCGAGCACGGCGAGATCGAGCCCCGCCGGCGTCCACGGCACCTGCACGACGTGCAGGCCGTGCGCGCGCAACAGACCGTGCATCTGGTGGTAGCTCGGCAACGTGACGACGACGGTGTCGCCCGGCGCGCAGAACGTGCGCAGCACGAGGTCGAGCGCTTGCTGCGCACCAGCGGTGACCAGGATGTCGTCGGGGCCGAGGCCAGGATCGACGTCGCGCGCGCGCTCGGCGAGCATCGCGCGCAGTTCGGGCAGCCCGTTCGCGGCGTTGCCGTAGCCGAGCAACGCACCACCGCGCTGCTGCAGCACGGCGTCCATCGCGGCGCGCCAGGCATCGACCGGGAAGCGATCGCCGTCCGGCGCCAGCTCGGCGAAGTTCGCAACCGGCGCGCGCCCGGGCGGCAGCGGCGGGGCACCCGGCATCTCGCGCGAGCGGCGCAGCGCCGCTTCGGCGTAGGCACTCAACGGGCGCGCGGCCTCTGTCGCCTCGCCGCGGGTGCCGCCAGCGAGCACCACGGTGCCGCGACCGACGGTGCCCTCGACCAGGCCGCGCTCGGCGAGCAGGCGGTAGGCGTCCTGCACCGTCGCGCGCGTGACGTCGCAGGCGCTGGCGACGGCGCGGATCGGTGGCAGCCGTTCCCCGGCGCGCATGCGCCCGTCGCCGATCGCCTGGACGTAGAAGCCGGCGATCTGGGTCGCCAGCGAGGTGGCGGCGGCGCGATCGAGTTCGGGGAGGAAGGTCGGCACGAGTGGGCGTGGACATGTACCGGACAATCTTGGATCGTCAACGGGTACATATTGTCACGGCGGGCCCACCGAGCCAGCGAGCTCGCACGGCGCTCGCTGCCCGGGCCAGGCCCGGGGCGGTGTTTCACTCCGGGACCGGAGGGCGGTCCCCCGGTCCCAGGCCAACCCGAACACGCCGACCCGCACCCTTGGCGCGCCCGCTCGACGGGTCCTTGAGTTCGCGGCGACGGTTTGTCGCAGCCACGAGCCGCCCATCGCAACGAGGCGATCCCGGTTCGAGTGTCGCATCTCCCGACATCGTCTCGAGCCGCTGTTCGATAGCGCGACAGCGAGGGGGACATGGGGAGAAACACGACGAAGGCCGCCTGCCACCGGCAGCGGCGTTGGGCCTGGTTGTTCGCCGGACTTGGCGCCTGCACCGGCGGCGCCGACCCGGATCCGCGCATCATCGCGCGACAGCTCGGCTGCGACCGGATGCCGGCGGAAGAACCCGCCGTGCTGGTGGCCGCTTCGGTTTCGCTGGAGTCCCGCGACGCCGGCTACCACGCCGCTCTGCCAACACCCACGCCGCTGGCCGAGTCCGCACTGCTCCCGGGCCACGCGCCGACCGTGCGCATCGCCGTCGGCCGCGACGCCGGACACGTGATCGATGCCGGCGTGCTCGGACGCTTCGCCGGCGGCGGCCAGCTCGCGCTGCAGAGCTCGCTCGTGACCGACCGCGACGCCGTCGCGTCGCTGCTGCTCGGCCGCTGCGACTTCGCGATCCTCGGCAGCGCCCTTGCGGCCGCCGATGTCGAAGCGGGCCTGCGGCAGACGCGGCTCGGCGTCGAGCTGTTCGGCCTCGCCGTCGCGCAGAAGAGCGCGCTGCGCTCGCTGACGCGCGCGCAGATGCGCAGCGTGCTCGCGGGGCAGGTCGCGACGTGGAGCGAGCTCGGCTGCGAGGGCGGCAACGTCGTCGCGTTCGTGCCGAGCGATCGCGCCGTGCGCGATCGGGCGGCGATGGCGATGATCCCGGGCGATCCGTTCGGCCGTGACTCCGTGCCAGCCCACGACGGCGAACTCGTGCGCCAGCTCCAGCGCCCCGGGTCGATCGCCGTCGTGCGTATCACCGGGCAGTCGCTGCCGCAGGGCATGCGCCTGCTGCAGATCGACTGGAACCCGCCGAGCGTCGAGGCCTTCGGCAACGGCTACTACCCGTTCGGGCTGCCGATCGTCATGGCGACGGCCGGAGAACCGACGGCGATGGCGGCGAACTTCGCCGCGTGGGCGCGCACCAGCAGCGATGCCGAATCGCTCGGTTCGATGATCACCGACAGCCGATCGCGCTGAACGCCCGCCCGCCGCGTCTCTCAGCCGGCATCGCTCACGCGCCGCGCGCCTTGCGCGGTGCGCGTTTGGCGCGAGCCGGCGGGCTCACCATCAACGCGTGGCTCTCGGCAATCCACTTCGCGAGCACCCGGTCCGGCGGCAACGACGCCCGAAGCAACTTCACCCAGAGGCTGGCGCCCACTTCGAACCCACGCTTCTTCGCGTCGGCGGCGGACGCACCGAGTTTGAGCCGCACGTCCTTGGACGACACGAACAGGAACGCCTTGCCGCCGACCTTGTAGGTCCGGCTCTCGATGCTCGTGCCGGCACAGGCGATGCCGGTCTCGACTCCGGGCAACGCTCGGGCGATGCGGTCCAGGTTGGCCATCGGTCGCAGGAGGATAGTCGTCGACGTTCCGACGCGGCCAGTCGCTATCCTGTTCGCCCCCGATGATCACCCTGACCGGCATCAACAAGCGGCACGGCAACCAGATCCTGTTCGTCGACGCCTCGCTGCAGCTCAACCCCGGCGAGAAGGTCGGCCTGACGGGCCCGAACGGTGCTGGCAAGTCGACCGTGTTCCGCCTGATCGTCGGCGAGGAGAAGCCCGACGACGGTGAGGTCGCGCTGCCGCGCCGGCTGACGCTCGGCTACTTCCGCCAGGACATCGGCGAGATGTCGGGTCGCTCGGTGATCGACGAGGCGATCGGAGGCAGCGGCAAGGTCGGCGAACTGCACCACGAGATCGAGCAGCTGCAGCACGACATGGCGGATCCCGAGAAGGCGGACGACATGGACCGCATCCTCGCCCGCTACGGCGAAGTGCAGGCGCAGTACCAGGACCTCGGTGGTTACGAGCTCGAGGCGCGCGCCAAGGAAGTGATGCACGGGCTGGGCTTCAACGATGCGCAGATCGAGGGCGACGTCGGCGCTCTGTCGGGCGGTTGGAAGATGCGCGTCGGCATGGCGAAGGTGCTGCTCGGCAACAACGACGTGCTGCTGCTCGACGAGCCGACCAACCACCTCGACATCGAGTCGATCCTCTGGCTCGAGCAGTTCCTGCAGCAGACCAAGGCTGCGGTGCTGATGACCTGCCACGACCGCGACTTCATGAACCGCGTCGTCGACCGCATCATCGACGTCGACAACGGCCAGTTCGTCTCCTACTCGGGCGACTACGACTACATGGAGCGCGAGCAGAAGGTGCGCGCCGCGCAGCTCGAGGCCCAGTTCGAACGGCAGCAGGCGATGATCGCCAAGATGCAGCGGTTCATCGACCGCTTCGGCACGCACGTCGCCAAGGCCGCGCAGGCGCAGAGCAAGGCGAAGAAGATCGACAAGATCGAGAAGATCGAGCTGCCGAAGAAGCGCGAGGTCGTGCCGTTCCAGTTCAAGACGCCGCCGCGCTCGGGTGACGACGTCGTCAAGATCCTCGGCGCGAAGAAGGCCTACGGCAGCAAGGTCGTCTACGAGCGGCTCGACTTCGAAGTCAAACGCGGCGAGCGCTGGTGCGTGATGGGCCAGAACGGCTCGGGCAAGACGACCCTGCTCAAGATGGTCGCCGGCCACCTGCAGCCCGACGCCGGCGTGGTGAAGCTCGGCAGCGTGAAGATGGGCTACTTCGCGCAGCAGGCCCTCGACCTGCTCGATCCGGAGCTGACCGTGTACGAGCAGGTGGACCAGAAGTTCCACCTC
Source organism: uncultured bacterium (assembly GCA_937952215.1). Lineage (GTDB taxonomy): Bacteria > Planctomycetota > UBA1135 > UBA1135 > UBA2386 > UBA2386. Next base: position 10,157 of record CALFZH010000016.1, on the reverse strand, counting down.
GAGCCGACAAGCGTGAAGCGCACGCTGCTCGGCGCGTTCCAGTTCTCGGGCGACGACCAGGACAAGCTGATCAAGTTCTTGAGCGGCGGCGAGAAGTCGCGCCTCGTGCTCGCCCTGATGCTGTTCGACCCGCCGAACTTCCTCGTGCTCGACGAGCCGACCAACCACCTCGACATGCTGACGAAGGAGATGCTCGTGCAGACGCTGCAGAACTTCGACGGCACGATGCTGTTCGTGTCGCACGACCGCGGCTTCCTGCGCGGCCTCGCCAACCGCGTGCTCGACGTCAGTGAGTGCGCGGCGGGCAAGCCGGCGAACGCGTACCCGGGCAGCTACCTCGAGTGGGTCGAGAAGACCGGCATGGAAGCGCCGGGCGTGCATCGCTGAGCGCGCGGTAGAACACGCGCATGTGGTGGTGGCCGATCGCGCTGGCGGTGCCTTGGGTGCTGCTCGTGCTGCACGACCTGGGGGCGATCCGGCGGCTGCGCGTCCTGCCCGGGCTGCCCCCTGCGGCTCCCGAGCCGGAGGTCACGGTGGTCATGGCAGTGCGCGACGACGAGGCCCACGTCGTCGCGTCGGTGACGAGGCTGTTGCAGCAACGGCACGTGCGGCTGCGCGTGATCGTGGTCGACGACCGCAGCAGGGACGGCACGGCGACCACGCTGGCGCGCCTCGCGGCGGCCGACGACCGGCTGACGATCGTCACGGTGCGCGAGCTGCCGCCCGAGTGGCTCGGCAAGTCCCACGCCCTGCAACAGGGCGCGGCGAACGTCGCGACCCGCTGGATCCTGTTCACCGACGGCGATGCGCAGATGCGCGAGGACACGCTGGCGCGCGCGATCGCCGGAGCCGAACGCGACGGCGCGCACCACGTGTCGCTGCTGCCGACGCACCGCGGCACCACGTTCCTCGGCCGCGCGTGCCTGCTGGCGTTCCACCTGACGATCCTGCGCCGGGTGGCGGCGGTGAACGACACCCCCCAACGCAGCTTCGTCGGCACCGGCGCGTTCAACCTCGTGCGCACCGATGCCTGGCGGGCGATCGGCGGACACCTGCCGCTGCGTCTCGAAGTCGTCGACGACGTCTGGCTCGGGTGCCTCTTGTTCCGCGCCGGGTTCCGAACGCGCGTGTGGTTCGCCGCGAACGACCTCGCCATCGACTGGGGCGGCACGCCGCGGCAGCTGCTCGCCGTGACGACCAAGAACATGTTCGCGGTGCTGCGCTACCGCACGGCCGTCGCGTTCGGCGCGATCGCGCTGTTCGTACTGCTGGTCGGGGCCTCGGTCGCGGGCCCGTGGCTCGCCGGACCGCTCGGCTGGTTGCCGTTCGTGGCGTGGTGCGGCGGCGCGCTGCCTGGAATGGCGTTCGCTCGCCGCATGCAGTGGTCGGCGTTCGCCGGGGCGCTCGTGCCGGTGACGCGCTGCCTGTTGCCGATAGCACTGCTGCGCTCGACGTGGATCACGCTGCGTCAGGGCGGCGTGCGCTGGCGTGGCACGTTCTATCCCCTGGCGATGCTGCGGCGCGGGCAGGTGCCCTGAGCCACGTCACGCGCCCGGCTCAGTCACCGAGCAACAGCACCCGGGCCGACGTGATGTCGAAGCCGAGGTAGGGCCCGGTCGCCGACGCGGAAGCACCTTGTGCGACGATTTGCGCGCCGATCAGGCCGAGCGACGGCGGCACGGGCAGCGCGAACCGCGCGAAGCCTGCGGCACTCGTGGTTCCGGCGGCGAACACGCTGCCGCCGCCGCCGAGCTGCATGATGCACGGCCCGATCGGTTGCGCCTGCACCGTCGTCGCGAACCCGACGCAGCACAAGGCCTGTGCATTCGCGTCGAGCAGGTCGATCGCGAAGTCCGCGTTGCCGACGTACGGCAGCGGCGACGACAGCCGCGGTGGCACGCCGATCGCGCAGCTCGCACCTACCGTGGCCGTTTGCGCCGGCGTCACCGACAACCGAAGCCACTGCGCGTCACGCCGTGGCACCGACGACGAGCCCGAGATCACACTGCCGCCAAAGAACATCAGCTCCTGGCGCGACGGATCGAGCGTGAAGGCTCCGTAGTCGCGCGGCCAGACGGCGGGTTGCAGCGTCAGCGATGTCCAGGTGGTGCCATCCCAGGTCCAGGTGTCCGTGCTCGGCCCGACCCACCTGCCACCCGCCAGCACGAGCGCGCCGCGCTGGGGATCGAACGCGAGCGCCGCGCTGCCGCGGATCGGCGGTGCTACCGCCGGCGTGCGTTGCAGCCAGCCGGTGCCGTTCCACTCCCAGGTGTCGTTGTTGCCGGTTCCGAAACCCCCGCCGCCGTGCAGCACGACGACTTGCCGCACGGGGTCGTATGCCATGGCGGGGTCGAAGCGCGGCGACGGCCCGGGACCGAAGTGTTCGGTCCAAGTCACGCCATCGAACGTCCAGGTGTCGCCATAGACAGGCGGTGGCCCCGGATTCGGCGGGTTCGGGCCGATGCCGCCGAACAGCACGACGCGTTGCCGGGCAGCGTCGTACGCGAGAGACGCGTAGTACCGCGGCGACGGTCGGTTCGGCGCGGGCACGACGCTCCAAGCGGTGCCGTTCCAGGTGCGGGTCACGTCGTTCACCGCGAGGCCGCTTGTTTGACCGCCGAACTGCACCGACGTGCCACGCGCAGCATCGAACACCATCGTCAAGCCGCGGATACCGGTAGCGCCGGCCAGCTGACTCCACGCGACGCCGTCCCACTCGAACGTGCCCCCGGTGCTGGTGTAGGCGACCACGCGGTTGCGGATCGTGTCGGTGCACGCAACCGTCGTGTCGCGATCGACCGGCAGCAACTGGGTCGGAGTCATGCTCCATCCCGAGCCGCCCCACTGCCATTTCCTGCCGCCCTCGAACAGGACCGCCGATCCGCTGGCCGGGTCCCGCTCCATCAGGGGCCGGAACGACAGCCACGACAACGACGCCGGCGCCGAAGCTGCCGCGACGGTCCACGCGGTGCCGTTCCATTCGAAGGTCGCGTTGGGCTGCGCGTCGCCACCGAACATGACGCACCGTTGGCGCGCGCGATCGAACACCATCGCTTGCCGGATGGCGGTGGGACCGCTCGAGCTCTGGAGCAGCCAATTGGTGCCATCCCATTCCCAGGTCTCAGGGCTGAGCGCATACGGGGCGAACGCCTGGCCACCGTGCAGCACGACGCGCTGGCGCGCTTCGTCGTACTCCATCAGGTGGTCGCGGCGAGCCGACGGGGCATTGACGGGGAATCGCTGCACCCACGTCGAGCCGTCGTACTCCCAGGTGTCGCCGAAGAACTGGCCACCGAACAGGACCACGCGGCCGCGGGCGGCGTCGTAGGCGGCAGCACAGCCGCTGCGCGGGGCGGGCGAGACCGGCGGCGTGCGCTGCAGCCACACCTCGCCGTCCCATTCCCAGGTGTCGTTGAAGGTGCTCTGCCCGGCGCCGCCGAACATCACCGCGCGCCGCCGCGCGCTGTCATAGGCGAACGCGCCATGGCGCCGGAACGGCGGCAGCCGCGCCGCATCGCTCGGCAGCCACTGCGTGCCGCCCCATTCCCAGGTGTCGGCGAACACCGACTCGGGAGGATGGCACCCGAAACTCACGATGCGTCCACGCACGTCGTCGGTCGCGGCCATGCGCCCGTCGGACCCGATTGCATTGCTCTCGAGCACGATGCCGCGCCATGGCGCGAAGCCCGGAGTCTGCGCCACGCCGGCGGCAACCAGCGTCGATCCGATCAGGACGGCCGCCAAGCGCGAGGACGACTTCATCAAGGGCCCGTCATCGGAGCGCATCGATGAGACCTTGGCGACTCCCTCGCTGCATCGCTGGCGTCGGCGGCGCAGCAGGTACGCCCCTGGCGCGACCGCGATTGCGGTCAATCGAAGCCGAAGCCCAGCCGACGCAGTTCGTCGGCGAGCGTGCGCCGCGCCCGCGCATAGCTGCTGTCCGCGCCCCACGCCGCGGCCATGCGTTCGGCCCAGCCCTTCTGCTCGCTGACCGGGCGCCCCTGATAGCCACCGCGCTCGGCGTTGGTGCGGCGGGCCCACGCCCGCATGCCGTCGTCGGCCGCGTCGAGCACGGCGTCGCTTCGCGAGCCGTCGTGGCGTTCGAGGTGCATCACGCCACGCAGCGGCATCCGACCGCGCGGGATCGGATCGTCGGCGGGCACGCCGATCGTCATGCCGAACACGACATAGGCGTGGCTCGGCAGTTCGAGCAACCGCGCGATCTCGAGCGGGTGGTTGCGCGCCCCGCCGATCATGCACGCGCCAAGACCCTCGGCTTCGACCGCGAGCTGCAGGTTCTGGCCGAGCAACGCGGCGTCGATCGTCGCCTGCAGCAGCAGCTCGAGGCTCTGCGCCTGCAACTGCGTGCCATGGCGACCACACGCCGCGGCCAGCAGGTGCAGGTCGGCGCAGATCGCGGCGAACACGGGCGCCTGGGCGATGTGCGCCTGGCCGCCGCAGAGGCGCGCGCATTCGGCCCGGCGCGCCGCGTCGCGCACGACGATCACCGAGTAGGCCTGGATGAAGCTCGAAGTCGACGCGTGCCGCGCGGCGTCGACCAGGCGTTCGAGCTGCTCCTGCGGCACCGCGTCGGGCCGGTACGCACGGTGGCTGCGATGGCGGAACATCTGCGCCACCGTGCTCCACGGCTCGCCGCGCAGCGCGCACACCGCCGCGCGGTGGTCTTCGGGGTGGTCGAGATCGGCGAGCACCCACGGGTTCGCCGACGCCACCGCGTGCACACGCGCCCCGTTGCGCTTGACGACGTCGCGAAGCACGGCGTGCGGCGCGGCGATCTCCGCGAACACGGCACGAGGCAGCGCGAGCGGATGGCCAGGCCGGCCGCGGAACAACGGCAGCGCGATGCCGCCGGTGCTGCTCGCGGTGTGCACGAGGGCCAGCACGGTCTCGGCCGCGACGAGCGCGTGGTCGACGGGGAACACGACGACGACGTCGCAGTCGGCAGGCAGGCGCGCATGCGCAGCGCGCAGGCTGTCGGCCATCTCGCCGCCCGGCGGCACGACGACGACGTTCGCGCCGAGGCCCGCGGGCAACGCCGCCGCGCCCTCGCGACGCACGACCAGCACGTCGAGCCCGCTGGCGCGGCACGTCGCGACGACGCGCTCGATCGCGGTGCTACCCGCGAGGTCGAGGAGCGCCTTGTCGGCGCCCATGCGTTCGCCCTTGCCCGCCGCCGGCACGATCGCGACGGCGCGCACGTTCAGCCTTTCCGGATCTCGCTCAGGGTCAGAAGGCAGTCGACCTTCCACTCCTTGCGGAACGCGTCGGCGTCGGGATCCTCGCGATCGGCGATCGCCATCACGACGACCGGCTTCGCACCCACGGCGAGCACTGCGTCGATCGCCTTCTTCGCCGAGCCTCCGGTGGTCACCGTGTCTTCGAGGATCGCGACCTGCTCCCCGCGTTCGAGTTCGCCTTCGATCAGGCTGCCGGTGCCGTGGCCCTTCGCTTCCTTGCGCACGAGGAATGCCTTGAGGTTCTGGCCGGTCTCGAAGCTCAGCGCCGCGACCGCGCTCGCCAGCGGATCGGCGCCGATCGTCAGGCCGCCGACTGCGGTGATCGCCGGGTACCGCTTCAGCTTGTCGAGCAGCAGCTTGGCGATCAGCCAGAGCCCTTCAGGGTGCAGGCTGACCTTCTTGCCGTTGATGTAGAAGGTCGAGCGCTTGCCGGACGCGAGCACGATGTCGATGCCGTCCTTGTAGGCGCGTTCGCGGACGAGCTGCAGAAGGCGCGCCTTGGCGCGCGTCGGATCGAACGAGGTGGTCACGGTCGCAGGGATAGCGGACCGGTCGGCGTCGTGCCAGCGACTCGCCTACCCGAGCGGTCGATGCAGCCCGGCGATCGTCTCGACCACCGTGTCCGCGACGCCGGCCGCATGAGCGAACTCGCGCCAGCGCGCGAGCGCGCGCCGCACGTCGGCGAGGATCGACTTGCCCTCGCCGATGCCGAAGCGATCGGCCTCGGCGAGCAGATCTGCAGCGCTGATGTCGCGGAACACGCCGTTGACGCTCATCAGGTGCTGGTTGGTCCACTCGCCGCGCGGGTTGTGCGCGAACGTCAGGTCGTAGGCCGGCGCCAGACGCCACGCCTGCCTCTGCCGCAGCAGGAACGACACGTTCTTGGCGTGGTCGTCGCAGTTGCGCCCCATCACCGCGAACGCCATCCGCCGGAACGCCTCGACCAGGTCCTCGCGCGGCAACCCGAGCTCGCGCATGGCCAAGAACAGCTGGGAGTACGCGTTCGCGCCACGACGACGGAAGTCGAGGTGCGCCATCGCGCAGAGCGTCTGCACGTGGTGCCGCATCGACGCACCGTCGCGATCGAACCGCCGCGTCATGAAGTGCGCGCGCCCGTTCTCCTCGAGCAGCCGGCAGTCGGTCATCGTGATGCCTGCAGCGCGCGCCATTCCGTGGTACGCGAACTCGATGCGCCCGTAGTCCTGAGAGGAGCCGAGTTCGCGGTCCTGGCCGACGCCATCGAACTTGAGCAGCCAGTGCTCGAAGCCCGGCGGCGCGTCGAGTTGGCCGGAGCGCATCTCCTGCGTGGTCGGGTTCCAGGCAACGACGGCCTTGGCGCGCGCACCTCCGGCCGAAGTGCCGACCTCGAGGATCGAGCGCAGCGCCGCGGCGGTCGCATCGTCGTCGTCCCAGGTGCCGCGCAACGTGCTGCGCGCGACGCCTACCAGTTCGCCGAGCTCGATCGCGAACGGCTTGCGGGTCGCCGGGCCGCGTGACGGCTTGAACTGCAGCGCCCCCATCGCGCGCTTGCCCATGTAGGCGAGCCGGTCGAGCGCGGTGATCGCCGTGCGCGGCACGCCGCGGTCGGCGAGCCACCGATCGATCAGCGCATTGCCGAAGTTGTCGGGCAGGGCATCGGCGAGCATTGCCGGCAGCCGTTGGAACGTGTCGACGGGCAACGCCGGGAACACGAACGGACGTTCGTCGTCCGCGACCGGCATCTGCAGCGGCGAGGGTTGGATGCCACTGCGCGCGAAGTCGGGGTCGTAGGCGAACACGTAGTAGCCCAGTCCCGGATCGAGGGCCGTGGCGCCGACGAACTGGTCCCACAACCAGACCTCGATGCGCTCGACGGGCTGGTAGCGTTCAGCGCGGCGGGCTGCCATCGGTCTTGCGCGAGGCGCGTTGGCGCTTCGCCTTCGCCGGCATCACGTGCAGCGGGTTGATCGTCGGTTGCGCGAACAGAGTCTGCAGCCATTCCTCGCGACCGAGCGCGCGCACGACGCGCACCAGGGTGGTCAGGTTGCCGCGGCCAGCCTCGAGGTTCTGCACGGCGCTGCGACCAACACCGGCCCGCGCCGCCAGGTCGCCCTGGCCCAGGTTGCGCGAGAGTCGCAGTTCCCGCAGCTGATCGCCGAGGCGGGAGAGCCACTCGTCGGTGCTGCTGGCGTTCTGCATCGGCGTTCGCGAGGCGGGTTGGCCTCGGGGAGAGGATCGGAAATCCAAGCGTTGTGCTTGAATAACGTCGCTCTACAGAGCATCGAAATCAAGTCGTAGACATGGATATCTCGTGTCTACGACTGCTTATCCATGCTTTAGCCGATGTCGTCTCCTCACTTCGGGGCCGTGCTACCGACGGTGCCGAGGTTCTCGTAGAGCCACACGAAGCTCTGCCGCTTCATGCCCGGCTCGAGGGGATCGAGCTCCTTCTGGAGCGCCTGGCTTTGCCTGCCGATGGCCTGGAAGTCCGCGCTGCGCGCCGCGAACAGTTCGTCGCGCTTCTTGTCGGCGGCTTCCTGGTCGAGGCCCTTCACCGCTTCCTCGATCTCGCCCATCAGCGCCTGCGTCTTCTCGTTCACGGTGCGCAGCTCCGCCTTGATCGCGGCAACCCGCTGCGTTTGTTCGGCGGTCAGCGACGGGGCCGGCGCCGTCCAGTGCGAGTAGCCGCCGACGACCATGTCGAGATCGCCGTCACCATCGTGGTCGGCGAAGTCCATGTAGATGCCCGAGTCGGGGCGCGTCGGACCGGCAGCTCCCTTCTTGCTGGGCGGGAGCAGTTCGATCGGCGCGCCGAACGCCGCAGCCCCGTCGGTGCCGCGGTTCCGGTACACCCAGACGCCGCCGCCTTCGCCGTCCTGGTAGGCATCGCCCATGCTGCCGCACGCGAGGTCGAGCTTGCCGTCGTGATCCCAGTCGACGAGCCGCATCGTCGCGACCGTGCCCGGAACGTCGAACGGCTTGCCGGCCGCGAGCAACGGCTCGTTCTTCGTCGCGAACTTCGGCGCGAGCGCCGTGCCCTCGTTGCGCCGCACGAACACGCGCCCGCTGCGATGGTCGCCGAGCAGCAGATCGAGATCCCCGTCGCCGTCGACGTCGAACGCGAGCGCCGAGGTCGCGTGCCCTTCCCCCTGATGGCCCGGCGCGTCGTGGCGGTTCGTCGCGTCCCACTTCTTCGTGTCGAAGTTCCAGAACGCGTTGAGCACGATGCGCGCGCCGTCGCGGTCGAGGATCTGCTCGGGTTTGCTCCAGCCCTTGTCGCTGCCCCGCACGAGGTGCGGTGAGCCGTCGAAGATGCCGGCGACGATGTCGAGGCGGCTGTCACCGTCGAAGTCCACGAACTGTGGACTCATGCCGATGCATCACCAATTCTGCAGGTCGACGATCTTGCCGTCGGCGCCGAGCACCTTCTCTTCCTTGCCGTAGACGATCTTGCCGGCGATGCCGACCGTGCCGCGCGCGACGGTCAGGTGGCCGCGCAGATCGCCGACCACGACGTCGAGCCGGCCGTCGCCGTCGAGGTCGTGCCACACCGGCGACGGAAAGAGCCGGCCTTCGCCGAGCAGGGCTTCGCCGGCCTGCAGGCGCACGGGCGGCGCCCATGACGGGGATTGGGCGACCGCCGCAGCGGCGCCGAGAAGGAACGGGATCGCGGCAAGTTTCATGGGATTCCCCGCGCGGGATCGCGCGGATGCAGCGCCGGAGTCTACGCGCTGCGACCCGGTCTGGTCGCGGGCCCCTCGCGGCGTGAGGCGCCTTGCCTCACTTGCCGGCGTCGGGTTTCGGCGCATCCGCCGGTGCCTTGGCCGGCTCCTTCTTCGGCATCGCCTGCTCGGCAGTCGTGCGCACGACCGTCGTCGTGCTCGTCATGTGGGTCGTCACTTCGCCCATCTGCGACTCGGAGGTGGCAAGGTCGAACTGCATCTCACTCGACGACTGCAGCACGAAGCCGTCCTCGCGCGAGGTCTTCTGCTTGTAGGCGACGGTCCCCTTCTCGAGCTTCGTGCTCTTGAACTGCCGCTGCATCTCTTCCTTGTCGGGGGCACCGTCCTGCTCGAGGTCGCGGAGAACCACGTCGAGCGCGAGTTCGAGCACGCCCTAGCCTTCGATCGCGAACGACTCGGGAGCGACGTCCGTCAGCGTCAGCGCGAGCTTCTGGCGAGCGGCCAGGCGGCCAAGCGACTCCACGCGATCGCGATTCCACTGCGCGCCGCCCGCGGTGCGCTTCTGCGGCAACTGGCCGAACACGTCGACGACGATCTGCCGCAGCGCTTGCACGGTGATCTGATGCAAGCTGGTCTGCTCCCGGTTGGCGTCGAGCACCGCGGAAGACCCTTCGCCGAGTTCGAACAGTTCGCCGCTCGGGCTCACCTTCGAGACGAACTTCATGCCAACTCCGGCCGAGGCTCCCGTCGCCCCTGGGTGTTTCGGGGCATCCGCTTCCGCGGCCGAATCGAAGTCGAACTTCCACTGACCCACCGACGAGTCCACGCGCCCGCTCACCCGCGCGATCGTGATCTCGACGACGAGACGACCCTCGGCATCGATGTCCTTCACCTGCACGTGCAGCACGCGCGCCGTTCGCTGCGACGTCGTGATCTCCTGGCCCTGAATCTCGAGTTTCGCGGCGGTGGTCATCTCGTGGATCAACCAGACCGAGCTGCCCTTCTTGGCGGTGACGTGCGGCTCGACTTCGCCCTGCGCGACCATGGCACCGGCGAGAAGGAGTGTCGGGGCGAGGACGGTGACGAACGGTGGCATGTGCGGCGCTCCGGGTGGGGGCTCAGGACCGTAGCAGGACGTCGGCCGCGGGATGCCAGCGTCTGCGGCGGATCCCGGCGCCTGGACGTTCCGTCAGGGGCAGTCGCCGGTAGATTGCGCCGCGAGTTCTCGTCGTGGCCG
>CALFZH010000015.1:0-159558 GCA_937952215.1 uncultured bacterium | reverse complement strand
GCCTCGTCGCCGCGACCGCCCTGGCCGCGCTGCTCCCCGCCCAGCACGACGGCGTAACCCCCACGCCCAAGCCGGCCACCGGGCTCGACTTCGCCCGCGACGTGCGGCCGATCCTCGCGCAGCACTGCTACAACTGCCACGGCCCCGACGAGGCGCTCCGCAAGGGCGACCTGCGCCTCGACCGCAAGGCCGACGCGTTCGCCGCGCGCGACAACGGCGCCGCGTTCGTGGCGGGCGACGCCGCCGCCTCCGAGGCGATGCGCCGCATCGAGTCGACCGACGACGAAGAGCGCATGCCGCCGCCCGGCGAGGGCGACCCGCTGAAGCCGGCCGAGATCGAGGTGCTCAAGCAGTGGCTCGGCGCGGGCGCGCCGTGGAGCGAGCATTGGGCGTTCGTTGCGCCGGTGCGGCCCGCTCTCCCCACCGTCACCAACACCGCCTGGCCGAAGAACGACGTCGATCGCTTCGTGCTGGCCCACCTCGAACGCGAAGGCAAGCAGCCGAGCGCCGAGGCGAGCCGTGAGGCGTGGCTGCGCCGCGTGACCTTCGACCTGATCGGCCTGCCGCCGACGCTCGCGGAGCTCGACGCGTTCGTGAAGGACACGAGCAAGGACGCGTTCGAGAAGGTCGTCGACCGCCTGCTCGCCGACAAACACTACGGCGAACGCCAGGCCAGCGATTGGCTCGACGTCGCGCGCTACGCCGACTCCAGCGGCTACCAGCGCGACACCGCGCGGCAGGCTTGGAAGTGGCGGGACTGGGTGATCGAGGCGTTCAACCAGAACATGCCGTTCGACCAGTTCACGATCGAACAGCTCGCCGGCGACCTGCTGCCCAACCCGACGCTCGCGCAGAAGATCGCGACGGGCTTCAACCGCAACCACCCGGTCAACACCGAGGCCGGCGAAGAACTCGACGAGTACCGCAGCGCCTACGTCATCGACCGCGTGCACACGACGGCGACCACTTTCCTCGGTCTGTCGGTCGGCTGCGCGCAGTGCCACGACCACAAGTACGACCCGATCAGCCAGCGCGAGTTCTACGGCTTCTACGACTTCTTCAATCACGTCAAGGAGAAGGACAACGGCTTCGGCCGCAACCCGAAGCCCGCGATCCCGGCACCCGGTCCCGACGACGTGCCGCGCCTCGCCGATCTCGAGAAGCGCATCAAGACGCTCGAGAAGCGGCTCGATCGTGAGGACCCGCTGACCGACGAAGCGCAGGCGGCGTGGACGGCGAGCACGCTCGAACGCGTCGGCAAGGACGTCGACTGGACGACGCTGCAGCCGACCGAGTTGATGGCGAAGCTGGGCTCGCGGCTGCAGCGGCTCGACGACGGTTCGATCCTGGCGACTGGACCCGTGCCAGCGCGCGACACCTACGAACTGGTGTTCGCTCCCGGCAAACGCACCATCCACGCGCTGCGGCTCGAGGTGATGCCCGACCCGTCGCTGCCGCATGGCGCCTCGGGTCGCGCCGACGACGGCCGGTTCATCCTCAGCGGCCTCGAAGTGCGCCTGCAGAGCGTCGCCGACAGCAGCGACCCGCCGCGCGTCGTGTTTGCGCTGGCGCAGGCCGACATCACGCAGGAACGCGACGCGGACGAGCACTACCTGACGGCGATCGAGCCGGGCGCGTTGTCCAGTTCGATCGTGGTCGGCGAAGGCGGCAAGGGCGGCGGCTTCGGCGGCGGCGGCTTCCGCGGCGGCGGCGGCTGGAGCATTGCCGGCGACGCCCGCAAGGAAACGCGTCAAGCGTTGCTGATCCCGATCGAGCCGCTGGTCACCAACGAGACCTCGATCCTGCGGCTCACGCTGTCGCACGGCTCGTCGAACAAGTTCAAGAGCCTGATCGGCCGCTTCCGCTTCAGCAGCACCGACGACACGCGGCTGCGCACGTGGTTCCTGCCGCTGCAGCCGGGCCACTGGCGCACGCTCGGCCCGTTCCCGGCGGCGGACGTCGAAGCCGCGTTCACGACCGCGTTCGCGCCCGAGAAGGACTTCGCGACCGCGCAGTGGAAGAAGAAGTACGAGCAGCCGATCGTCGAAGCGCCGAAGCCCGAGAAGCCGGCGACGGAGGGCAAGTCGGCGGCACCCGGCGGAGAAGCGGGTGATGCCGCGAAGCCAGCGGCGGCGGCGAAGCCTGCCGCGCCCGCCGAAAAGCCGGCCGCCGAGGCCGCTCCGCCCGCGGTCGCCGCCGGCGAAGACGCAGCCAAGGCCAAGGCCGAAGGCGAAGCCGAGGCGGAAGGCAACGAAGAGAACGACGACGAAGCCAAGCCGGGCAAGCCGAAGGCGAAGAAGCTCGAGTGGCAGGAGCAGCGCGACTGGCGCGACGGCGAACCCGGCCGCTTGTCGATCGAGGGCGCGGCTGCCGCGAGCTACGCATCGCGCAAGATCCGCGTCGAAACCGCGCGCACGATGCTGCTCGAGTTCGACGGCGGGGTCGCGGCCAAGGTGTGGCTCAACGGCACGGTCGTCGGCGAATTCGCGCCCGAGCCCGAGCCGAAGCAGGAACCCAAGCCCGCGGCGAAACCGAACTTCGAGGACTTCGACGAGGAGGCGTTCTTCGCGATGCGCGAGGGCCGCACCGGCAAAGAGGGCCGCAAGCTGCGGCTCGGTCTGCGCGCGGGCGACAACCACCTGGTGGTGAAGCTCGTGGGCAAGGGCCAGGCGCCGCGCCCCGGCCGCGGCGGCGGCGCTGGCAACGCGATGGTCCCGCCGGCCGACGAAGGCGTGTTCGTGTTCGACCCCGCCGCCGCCGAGGACGCCGACGTAGGCATGGCGCCGCCGTTCGCGATGATGCAGCGGGGTGGTGGCGGCAGCCTGTCGTTGACCGCGACCCTGAAGGCCGAAGGCGACGACCTGCTCGACTTCGAGACGCTCAGCGCGTTGCGCATCGAGGCCATGGCCGCGACGCGCACGCCGAGTTCGAACCCGACCCTGCCGACCGCCGTAGCGGCGTCGATGGGCGCCGTGGCGAAGCTGGCGGACGACGACGAGACGAAGAAGCCGAAGACGCCGGCCGAGTTCCGGCAGCGCGCGATCCGCCGCTGGTTCCGCACCCGCATCGACGTCGCCGGTCGCGTGCTGTTCGAAGAACTCGAGCGCCTGAAGGCCGAGAAGCGGACCGTCGAGAGCAAGCTGCCGTCGGCGCTGGTGATGGAGGAACTGAAGGAGCGGCGCGAGACGCACCTGTTCGTGCGCGGCGACTACCGCAAGCGCGGTGAGAAGGTCGGCCCCACGACGCCCGCCGCGCTGCCGCCGATGGCCGCCGACCTGCCGAAGAACCGCCTCGGGCTCGCCAAGTGGCTCGTCCAGAAGGACCAGCCGCTGACGGCGCGCGTGACCGTCAATCGTTTCTGGCAGCAGCTGTTCGGCTTGGGCCTCGTGCGCACCGCCGACGACTTCGGCATCCGCGGCATGCCGCCGAGCCATCCCGAACTGCTCGACTGGCTCGCGACCGAGTTCGTGGCGTCGGGCTGGGACATGAAGAAGCTGCAGCGCCTGCTGGTGCTGTCGGCGACGTATCGCCAGGCGAGCATCGCCCCGCCCGAGGCGTGGGCCGCGGATCCCGACAACGTGCTGCTCGCGCGCGGGCCGCGGCAGCGGCTGTCGGCCGAGATGGTGCGCGACCAGGCGCTCGCCGTGTCCGGCCTGCTGATCCCGCAGATCGGCGGCGAGAGCGTCAAGCCGTTCCAACCGGCCGGCCTGTGGCGGGCGATGCTCGGCGCCGGCGAGTGGAAGGCCGATCCGCCGGAGAAGGCGAACCGTCGCGGGCTCTACGTCTACTGGAAGCGCGGCGTGCCCTATCCGTCGTTCACGATCTTCGACGCGGCCAAGCGCGAGACCTGCGCGGTGACGCGCACGAAGACGACGACGCCGCTGCAGGCGTTGGTGACGCTCAACGATCCGGTGCAGATCGCGGCCGGCAAGGCGCTCGGCAAGCGCATGCTCGCGGAAGGCGGCAAGGACGACGACGCCCGGCTCGCGTTCGGCTTCCGGCTCGTGACGTCGCGGGCTCCCGAGGCGGCCGAACTCGCCGTGCTGAAGTCGCTGCTCGTCGACCAGCGCGCGCACTTCGCCAAGAACGAAGCCGCGGCGAAGAAGCTGCTCGGCATCGAGGAGCCGAAGAAGGCCGCGGGCAAGCGTGGGGGCAAGCCCGCCGCCAAGCCGGGCAGCAAGCCCGACGCCAAGACCGAGAAGGGCGCCGACGACAAGCCGTCGGCCGAGCAGCCGCCCGCCGAGCCATCGGCAGCGCCTGCGCCGTCCACGGCAGACGCGGCCAAGACCGCAGCGCCCGTCGCTGCGGCAGCCGAGGAACCCGCTGCGAAGCCCGCGGACCGCAAGCCCGCGGCAACGGAGAAGCCCGAGGCGCAGCCGGCCGCGACGCCGGCGGCGCCGCCGACCGACGCGGCGCCGGATCGTCCGGCGGGCAAGGACAAGAACGAACCGCCGCCCGCCGAAGCTGCCGCGTGGGCCCAGATCGGCTGCACGCTGCTCAACCTCGAAGCCGCGATCCGCCGCGGGTGATGCCATGAACGACGCTTCCCTGCACGACCTGCTCTGCCGCCGCGCGTTCCTCGGCCGCTCGGCGTTCGGCCTCGGCTCGCTCGCGTTCTCGCTGCTCGCCCAACGCGCCGGCGCCACCTCGCTGCTCCAGGACCCGACGCCCGCCTTCCGCCTGCCCGACGCGAAGGCCAAGCGCGTCGTCGTGATCTTCCTGTCCGGCGGCCTCGCCCAGCACGACTTGTTCGACGAGAAGCCGCTGCTCGTCGAGCGCCGCGGCGAAGAACTGCCGCCGTCGGTGCGCAAGGGCGAACGCCTCACCGGCCTCACCGAGCGACAAGGTGCCTTGCCCGTGGTCGGCAGCAAGTTCGAGTTCCAGAACTACGGCAAGAGCGGCCTGCGCATGTCGGAGCTGCTGCCGCACCTCGGCGAGGTCGCCGACGATCTGCTGCTGATCCGTTCGCTGCAGACCGACCACGTGCTGCACGAAGCGGCGATGACGATCCTGTTCACCGGCACGCCGCTGCTCGGCCGGCCGTCGTGGGGTGCGTGGACGTCGTATGCGCTCGGCTCCGGCACCGGCAACCTGCCGGAGTTCGTCGTGCTGCTGAGCAATCCCGACGCGAGCACGCCGCTGCACCCGCGCCTGTGGCACAACGGCTTCCTCGCCGGGCGGCACCAGGGCGTGCCGTTCCGCTCGGGAAAGGAACCGGTGCTGTTCGTGCAGAACCCGCCCGGCGTCGACGACAAGGCCCGCGCGCGGCAGCTCGCGGCGCTGCGCGAACTCAACGCGCTCGAGAGCAAGCGCACCGGCGACCCCGACGCCGAAGCACGGCTCGCCGCGTTCGAGACCGCGGCGCGCATGCAGACCAGCGTGCCCGAACTCGCCGACCTCAAGCAGGAGTCGCAGGAGACCCTCGACGAGTACGGCGCCGAACTCGGCAAGGAGAGCTTCGCCAGCAACTGCCTGCTGGCGCGGCGCCTGCTCGAGCGCGGCGTGCGCTTCGTGCAGCTCTGCGACGCCGGCTGGGACCACCACTACAACATCCCGCGCGCGCTGCCGAAGAAGTGCGAGCAGGTCGACAAGCCGACGGCGGCGCTGATCCGCGACCTGAAGCGCCGCGGCATGCTCGACGACACCATCGTCGTGTTCTGCGGCGAGTTCGGCCGCACGCCGTACTGCGAAGGCCCACTGGCGTTCGACAGTTATGGTCGCGACCACAACGCGCTGGCGTGCTCGGTGCTGGTCGCCGGCGGCGGCTTCAAGGCTGGCCACGCGCACGGCAAGACCGACGACTGGGGCTGGTCGGCCGCCGAGGACATCGTGCACGTGCACGACCTGCACGCGACGATCCTGCGCCAGCTCGGGCTCGACCACCTCAAGCTGACCGTGCGCGCGCAAGGCCGCGACTTCCGCCTGACGGACGTCGGCGGCAAGATCGTCGACGGGCTGCTCGCCTGATCGACGGATGCAGAACGACGACCTGCTCACGAACGTGACCGAGGTGGCCGGCAGCAAGGTGCTGCCGCCCTGCGTGATCATGGGCCGGCTCGGCCGCGGCGGCATGGGCGCCGTTTACCGCGCGCGCCACCTCAACCTCGCGATCGATGTCGCGGTGAAGGTGCTGAAGCCGCAACTGGTCAGCGACGACCCTTCGTTCGTGCAACGCTTCAAGCGCGAGGGCCAGTCGGCCGCGGCGATCAGCCACCAGAACGTCATCCGCGTGTTCGACGTCGCTGAGCACTCGGGGCTGCACTACATCATCATGGAGCTGGTCGTCGGCGAGACCGCGCGCCAGCGCATCGATCGCCGGGGCCCGCTTCCGGTCGACGAGGCGATGCAGATCCTGCTCGAGTCCGCGAACGGACTCGGCGCCGCGCACTCGCTGGGCATCGTCCACCGCGACATCAAGCCCGACAACCTGCTGATCTCGCACGACGGCAAGCTGAAGGTCGCCGACCTCGGTCTGGCGAAGCCGACGATGGGCGGCGGCGGCGCGTCGCTGATGTCGACGGCGAACCAGGTGATGGGCACGCCGTCGTACATGCCGCCTGAGCAGTGGGAGTCGCCGGCGGTCGGGCCGGCAGCCGACGTCTGGGCGCTCGGCGCCACGGCGTGGTTCCTGCTCGCCGGCCGCGATGCCTTCGACTCGCGCGACGGCAACTACCCGCGGGTGATGAAGCAGATCGTGCTGCAGCCCTTCCCGGACCTGCGGCAGCTTCGGCGCGACGTGCCCGAAGCCGTGCTCGCGGTGCTCGCGAAGGCGACGGCGAAGGACGCCAAGGACCGCTACGCCGACGCGAACGAGTTCGCGGCGGCGATCGAAGCGCTGCGCCTGCCCCGCGTCTCGCTGCGCGACGACACCGACACGGCCGAGGCCAAGACGATGGTCTCGCCGCCGTTGAAGAACCTCGACCAGATCAAGCAGTGGCTGCGCGAAGACAACCTGACGCGCATGCAGACGCCGCCGGGTTCGCGGCCGCGCGTCGACGCCGGCCTCGCGACGCCTCCACCGCCGGCTGGGTCGACCCCGATCCTGACTCCTGCAGCACCAGCGGCCGCAACGGCCGTCGATGCCGCGCCGCGCCGCCGCCGGCCCCCGCTCGCCGCCGGCGTTGCGCTGGTGACGGTGGCCGTCGCCGGCTGGCTCGTGTTCGGTCGCGGCGGCGGCGAGCCGAGCACGCCTCCGATCAACAACGGCGGCACGCCGGTCCCCGCCGACCCGCTGGCCGGCGTCCGCGCGCTCGAGCAGCTGGAGAAGTTCGAGGACGCGCTCGAGGCCTTCGTGAAGGTCGTCGCAGCCGAGCCGGGGCGCGACGACCTGCCGCTGCGCGCACGCTTGCTGGCGAGCGCAGCGCGGGCGCGCAGCCAGCAAGATCAGTTCGGCAAGGCGCTCACCCAGGTTCTCGAAGCCACGCGTCTCGATGCGCAGTGGAGCGCACTGCAGACGGAGGTGCGCAACCGCGCGCGTGACGCCGCGCAACGACGATTGAAGGTCGACGCGCCGGTCGGCAAGGTGAAGCGCGACGCCCCGGTCTCGTTCCAAGCCCGGCTCGACCTCGATGGCGTCGCCCGGCTCGATGTCGCGAACCAGAAAGTGGAGCGCGCCGGCGGCCTCTTCGCCGCGAACCTGGAGGCCAACCTGCGCGAGGTCACGATCGGCGTCGAGTTCGTCGACGGTCACGTCGCCACCCTGCAGACGCTGCCGATCAACTACGAAGATCTGCCGCCGCGCGTTCTCACGTTCAAACAGCCGTTGACGGCGCCGAAGGCGACGTTCGTCGACGACATCGCCTTCACTGCGGAAGCGTCCCTCGAAGTGGCCGGCGAACTCAGCGAGCCGGACTGCCAGATCCTCTGCAACGAGAAGCCGGTGGCGACGACTGCGGGCAACGGGTCCTTCACGGCGCAGCTGCCGATCGCGGCGTCCGGCAAAGTCGTGGTGCTGCGCGTCGTCGCAACCAAGAGCGGCTGCACGCCGCAGTCCGCGGAACTGCGCGCCGTGCGCCTGCCCGCACCCCCGCCGTTCACGATCGCGCCACTCGACAAGACCGACCGCCTGACGACGCGCGTGGTCGTGACGGCCGGCCTCGGCACGGCGTCCGCCGTCGCCAAGGTCGGCACGAGCACGTTCCCGCTCGCTCGCGACGCCGGCAAGCCGGAGACCTTCGCCGGCGACATCACGATCGCCAAGGGCGACAACACGGTGGAAGTGACGACGACGGACGTGCTCGGCCGCTCGGCGAAGGCGCAGGTCGTGACGGTGCGTTCCGAGATCACGCCAGCCGCGATCACCGGCGTGGTCTTGCGCAGCGATGGCGAGGAGCGCCGGGCACCGAACGGCAGCACGCAGTGGGTACGCGTCGATGGGCCGTCGTTCGCCGTCACCGCGACGGGCAGCGGCGTGAAGATCCTGGCGAACGACGAACCGCTGCCCGCCAGCGGCGAGATCGGCAGCGGCTCGCTTCTCGACGGCAAGCCCAAGAAGTTCACGTTCCGCGCGCAGAACGAGCTCGGCGGCGTGGACTGGACGGTCGAAGTCGCGCTCGACACGCGCAAGCCGGTGGTCACGGTCAACGTCCCCAAGAACGGTTCGATCGTCGCCCCTGGACAGCCAATCCAGTTGCGCGGCGGCTGGGAGGACCCCTCCGGGCTGCGATCGCTGCAGGTCGACGGCGTGGACGTGGCCTTCGACGCCAAGGCCACGAGCGGAGTCTGGTCGATCGAACTACCGGGTCGTGGTCCTGGTAACGCAGCGCAGCGCATCACCGCCACCGATGGCGCCGGCAACCCCACGGCACTCGACCACGCCTTCGAAGTTGGCGTTCCTGGCAAGGACGGCAAGACCCTGCCGCTGCAGCGCTTCACCGGGTTCCGCAGCGACGGCGCCGTCGTCAACGACATCGGCTACCCCAAGCGCATCGTACACGAGGCGACCAAGATCGAACTGATCGCCGTCGGCCTCGAGAACGGTCGCCGCCCGCGGCTCTACGTTGGACGCAGGCGCGTCACGGTTGGCGAGTTCGACGGCAGCGCCAACGACGCGCCGAAACTCGGCATCTCCGGCCTGGACATCTCCGGCTGGCTGCGCGCCCGCGGGGCCCTGCTCGACCTGCCGACGCGCGAGGAACGGGACGCCATCACCGGCATTCCAGACTTCGACGCGCCGCCCGGCGGCCCGACCGAATGGGCGAAGCCGCCGAAGTGGACCGACGACAGCTGGCCGCTCGTCAACAGCAGCACCTCGGTCTACGACGCGAGCACGGCCCTGCGGTCGTTCGGCTTCCGCGTGGCGTTCCGGCCGTGATGCCCCGGAACGCGTGACGATCAGAAGCGGATGCCGCCGGTCAGCATCACGCCGGTGAAGTCGTCGTCGACGCCGAAGAACACGGCGTTGTTGTACGACTCGGTGGCGCCGATGTGGTTCTTCAGCGCGAACCACGACAGGCCGGCCATCCACTTGCCGAAGCGGTAGCGCACGCCGATCTCGTAGTTGAGCGTGAACGCATAGCCGTCCTCCTTGCCGATGTTGGCCTCCACCTTCGATGGTCCAGCACCACACCCCACGTCGAGGAACGCCGACAGCTCCGTCATCTGGCCGTCGCTCATGCGCTGCGAGATCACGTATTCCGGCTCGGCCGACAGCTTGACGCCGACGGTCGAACGCTCGACCGCGCCGATCGGCGACGTCGTGTCTTCTTCCTCGGACTTCTGCAGGAACGGGCCGAAGCGGATCGGCAGCCGGAACGACTCTCCCATCGTCGCCCGGTAGGACGCCGCGATGTAGATCCCGAGGCTGTCGAACGACGAGTCCGCGGACCCGAGGTTCTCGTTGATGTCGTCCGCCTTGCCGAGATAGGCGTTCACGAACACGCCGAGGCGCCGTTCGGAGAAGTGCTCGCCGCGCAACCGGAAGTGGAACGCGTCGGTGCTGCGGGAAATGATGCCCGCCGGCGGAGAGCCCGCGTTGGGATTGCCGGTGTTGTTCTCGACGTCCTGATCGCCGATGCCGAAGCCGAGCGTCAGCATCGTGCGTGGATGCACCTGATCTGGCGTCGGGTCCTGCGCGAACGCAACCGAGGTGCAGAGGACGCCGGCGATGGCCGGCACGAGGAACGAACGGAGCGAGGTCATGGTCGGATCTCCTGACAACGGCACGGCCAAGGGAAGGCCACGAATGCTAGGAACGTGACCCGGCGAATCCCAGGCTCAGGAACGGCGCGGGCGCGGGCGCGCTGGCTTCTGCGCCTTCGCCGCCCCGGCACCCGCAGCGAACTGCCACGCCTCGCGCAGGGCATCGCGCACGTCCACGACGCGGAACGCCGAGAGCCGCAGCATCGTGCAGCCCGCCCGACCCCAGGCACCGCTCGCCGGCTCGGCCGCGCCCGCGTGCGCGGCCAGCAACGCCGCCTGCACCGCGGGCGGCACCTTCACCATCGCGCGCGCCCCGTCGGGATGCAGCGACGCGAAGACGCGGCCGTGCGCACGGAAGTCCGGGTGGTCGTGATGCGCGCCTTCGACGGTGTCGGGCAGGCCGAGCGCTTCGCGGCGGAACTGTTCGGGAGTCATCGCGGAACGGGACCGCAACGCTACGCGACGACGGCGCTGCAATCTCGTCGAGATGGAACGGCCGCGGCCGGTCACCCGGAGCGGGACGGCCCCGACGCGAACCGCAGCAGCGCTTCGAGCAGACCACGACGCCCGCGCCGCACCCACATGGCGCTGCTGGCGACGGCGACGACCGCGTAGCCGACCGCGGCGGCCACGCCGACCGCGAGCGGCCAGTCCTCGTCGGGCCAGGCGAGCCGCAGCGGCGTGTAGACCAGCGCCACGTGCCCGACGTAGTGCGTCAGCGACAGCCGTCCGAGCGCCGCGAACGGCGCCGTCCAGTTCGGCAACCCACGCCGCGCGGCACGCCAGCGCAGCACGCCGATCACCAGCAGCGCGAGCCCGCCGTTGGACAACACGAACGGCACCGACGTCGGCTGCCAGGTCACGGCCGTGTACGGCGCCAGCAGTTCGAACTCGTCCCCGCCCAGCACCGTCAAGGCATCGACGCCGACGGCCATCGCCTGGGCGGCGAGCCCGAGCCACATCCACCGGAGCGCGCGTGCTGCATCGTTGGGGCCGCCGAGCGCAACCGCGGCACCGAGCAACGGCAGCGCCAGCCAAGGCAGCAGCGGGTAGGCACCGTCGAACAGGTACCAACGCAGCGTGCACCACCCGAACGTGTGGTTGGCCAGGTGCGTGCCGTCCTCGAGCAGGTCGTTCTCGACCCAGGTGCCGAACGCCGCCGTCGCCAACGGCACCGCCGCGAGCAGCACGGCGATCGTGCCGGCGATCGCCAGCCGGCCGCCGCGCAGCACCGCAGCACTGCACAGCAGCGCCAGCGCGAAGGGCGCCAGCACGTCGTTGGGCCACAGCCACCGCCAGAACAGCACGCCCGCCACCGCGAGCGCGAGCGAACGGCGCAGCACGAACGGCCACGGCAGCTGGAGCCGGTCGTCGCCGGCGCGCGTTCCAGCACTCCCCCAGGCCGCCCCGGCGAGCACGAAGAACAATGCGGCAGGCACGCCTTCGAGTGCCCACAACGACCAGGCGATCACGCCGCCGTCGGTCTCGGGAACGAGATGCAGCCAGAACATGCCGAGCACGGCGCAGCCGCGGGCGACGTCGAACGCCGCTTCGCGACCAGCCGGCCCGACCAGCGCCGACGCCGCTGCCGGCACCGCGGCCGGCACGTTCGATGGCTCGGCGGTCGGGCGTTCGATGGTCGGCGCGCCGGCATAGGTCCGGTGCGGCAGCAGCAGTTCGTGCTTCATCACCACGCCGTGCGGCTGCACCTGCGCACGCTCCCCGATGTCGGCGCCGTACAGCACCACCGTCCCGCGCCCGACGGTGGCACCGGCACCGATGCGCACCCGATCGATCTTCAGCACCCGATCCTCGAAGCTGTGCGCCTGGAACAGCGCGTGCACCGTCGCGCCATCGCCGATCGAGATCATGTCGGGATCGACGACGTGCGCGAAGCCGTCGCCGAGCACGCAACGGCGCCCGACGCGCATGCCCATCGCCCGCAAGAACCACGGCAGCAACAGCGTGCCTTCGAACGGCTGCAGGAACGGGCGGCCGTAGCGCTGCCAGAGGACGTAGTGGAAGTCCCAGCGACTCGCCCAGCACGACCACAGGCCGTGCTGGCCGGGCCGCACGCGGCCAAGCAGCAGCCACTTGAGCGCCCACACCACGAACACGAGCCCGCCGCCGCATGCGGCCGTGGCGACGATGGCGCGAGCGAGGCTGGCGGCGACGTCGTCCGCTGCCGCTTCGGCGACGTAGTCACACCACCACAAGCCGAGCGCCACCGGCAGCAGTGGCAACAGCACGCGCGACGCTTCCCACAGCCAGCGGTTCGCGTAGCGCAGCGGCCCCGGGTCGTGGGTCAGCCGACGATCGACGACGACGACCTCGCGGTTCGGCAACGCGAACGCCGGCTGTCCGAACCAACCGCCGCCGCCGCGCATGCGCACGTCGTCGGCGACGGTGCTGACGCCGAGCACGAGATCGTCGGGCAACCGCTGGCCGCCCGCGATCACCGCGTGGTTGCCCACGAACGTGCGCGCGCCGAGTTCGGCGGCAGCGACGGTGACGGTGCCCTGGTGCTGGGCCGGAACGCCGAGGTAGACGCCGTCGGCGAGGAACGAACCTTCGCCGATGCGCACCGTCTCCGGCAGCGCGTCGAGGATCGTGCTGATCTCGCAGCCTCGGCCGATACGCATGCCGGCGAGGGCGAGCCACGCCGGCCAGAACAGCGTTCCCGACAACCAATCGCTCGCGCTCTCGACCAGTTCGGTGCGAACCTGCAGCCGCAGGTGCAGCCACGACCACCGCGCGTGCGTGCCGTTCGGCACTGCCGGCATCACGCGCAGGACCAGCGCCTGGGCGAGCAGCGACAGCGGCACGGCGGCGACCGCCAACGCCATCGTGACGAAGACCCACGCCGGGCGCGACCACGGGCCGTCGCCGCAGAGCCACGCGACGAGGGACGCGAAGTCGACGCCGGCCGCCGTCGCCACGAGCCAGCACGCGCCCGTCAGCGGCAGCGCGATCAAGGGGGCCCAGGCGAAGCGCGCGCCGAGCAGCAGCACCGTGTACGCCCACGGCGCCAGTTCCTTGTCCACGACGTCGATGGCGGGCGCGGCCATCGCGTCGCCGCTACGGCTGGCAGGCACGCCGTCGCGCCGTTCCCCGGGGGGCACCACGCTGCCGGACGGCACGAACGACAGCGCGCCGATCACGGCCCCACGACCGACGTGCACGCCCGGACCGACGCCCGCGCGCGTCTGCAGCGTGGCGCCCTCGTCGATGCGCACGGCGCCGACGACGAAGTCACCGTCGTCGAGTTCGCAGGTGACGAGCTCGGTCTCGCGCTGCAGCGTCACGTCGTCGCCGAGTTCGAGCAGATCCCAGCCGCCACCGAGCAGGTCGACGGCGCGATGGATGTGCACGCGTCGCCCGATCCGTGCCCCGAGCGCGCGCAGCACCGCGTGCTGCGCCGTGGTGCCGGCCAGCAGCGACCATGGCACCAGGCGCACGAGCCGCACGACGACCCAGTGGCGCACGTGCAGGCTCGACCACGCCGGCACCCGCGTCGGCACGTAGCGCCCGATCAACACTTCCTTCGCGACCACGGCGATCCAGGTCGCGACCAGGGTCCAGACGACGAGTCCGGCTGCCGCGAGCCACGGCCCGAGCAGCAGCATCGCGGTCAACGACACGCCGTCGGCGAGCCAGGGCAACAGCACGAACGCGGCACACCACGCGACGGCCGACGCGGCGGCGAGCGTCATCGCGAGGAACGCCACCTGCGTTCCCAGCGCCCGCCACGGCACCGGCGGCAGCGGTCGTGGCGTGGCGGCCGTTGCCCCAGCAGCAGTCGCGCCCGTCGCCTCGGCTGCCTTCGTCGCCGCTGCGGCCAGCGCCACGGGCGTTCGCCGGTCGTAGACGTCGCGCACCGCGACGTGCAGCTCGCCGCCGCGACGCAGCGACGACACCAGCAGCGCCGCGCGCAGCGAATCGCCACCGAGCGCGAAGAAGTCGCTGTCGGCGGCGATCGCCGCGGGATCCAGTCGCAGCACCGCCGCGAACGCATCGCGCAGCGCGCGCTCCGCCGCGTTGGCCGGCTGCCAAGCGCTGCCGTTCGCCGCGACCGCCGCGGCGAGGCGCGGCAGTCCAGGCCGGTGGACCTTGCCGCCGATCGTACGCGGCAGCACCGGCAAGCGGCCGAAACGGGCGGGCACCATCGCCGCCGGCAGTGCGGCGCGAACGGCGGCCGCCAATGCCGCGTCGTCGGGCGCCGTCGCATCGGCCGCGACGACGTGCGCGACGAGCACGTTCTCGCCGCCTTCGTCCTGCACGGTGCACGCCACCTCGCGCACGCCGGGGCAGCGCGCAAGCACCGCCTCGACGGCCTCGAGCTCGATGCGATGACCGCGCACCTTCACCTGCGCATCGACGCGACCGAGGCACCGCAGCTCGCCGCCGGGCAGCCGCTGCACCAGGTCGCCGGTGCGATAGACGCGGCCGATGCCCGGCAACTCGGGGAAACGCTGCGCGGTCAGCTCCGGCTGGCCGAGATAGCCGCGCGCCAGACTCGGACCGGCGATGCACAGCTCGCCGACGTCGTCGCCCGCCACCGGCTGCAGCGCGGCATCGAGCACGTGCGCGGAGTTGGGCGCGACGACGGCGCCGATCGTCACCGGCGCGCCGGGCCGCACACGACCGCGCACGACCGTCACCGAACACTCCGTCGGGCCGTAGCCGTTCTCGAGCCACAGTTCGCCGCCCCAGCGGTCGGCGAGATCCTGCGGCAGCGCTTCGCCACCGACGTAGCAGAGCCGCAGGTCGGGCAGTTCGGCGCGCGGCGACGCGACGTCCATCGCGCGCAGCAACGTCGGCGGCGGACAGAACACGGTGACGCGTTCGCGGCGCAGCCACGCCGTGAGGTCGGGGCCGAGCCGCACCGTGTCGTCGTCGAGCACGACCACGCACGCGCCGCCGGCGAGCGCGAGCCAGGTCTCCTCGACCGACGAGTCGTAGGCCGGCGAACTGCCCTGCGCGATGCGGTCCGTCGGACCGATGCCGAAGCGTTCGACGCCGCTGCGCACGAGGTTGACGACGCCGCGATGCTCGACGAGCACGCCCTTCGGCGCGCCGGTCGTGCCCGAGGTGTAGATCGCGTAGGCGAGCGAACGGTCGCCGCGCGGTCGCGGCCGTAGCGCGACCGCCGCAGCCGTTCCGCCCGCCGCTGGCACCGTCACCACCGGCACCCCGAACCCGCGCGCCCGCGGCGCGCCCGCGGCATCGGTCACGATCGCCGCCACCCGGCCATCGCGCACGACGTGCCCGAGATGCGCATCGGGAAACGCGGGGTCGACGCCAACGTAGGCCGCGCCCGCCTGCAGCACGCCGATCGTCGCGGCGTAGAGCGACGCCCCGTGGCGGGGCAGCAACACCACGACCAGGCTCTCGTCGCGCACGTGCGGCGCCAGCGCACCGGCGACGCCCGCTGCCTGGCGCGCGAGTTCGCGGTAGGTCGTGACGACGCGGGTCGGGCGATCGCGTCCGGGCGGCGCGTCGATGGCCGGCAGGTCCGCGTGCGCGGCGACACTGGCGGCGAACAGGTCGGTCAGCAGCATGCGGAACGAGAGACGGACATGCTACTGCGCGCCCCACCGGCCACCGGCGCGATCGACGTGCGTCCGAACGCGATTCCGCCTGCGGGTTGCCGCGAGCCTCCCCTGGGACGTGTGGGCCGCGAATCGCGACCCACTGGAGGCAAAGACCATGAACACGTTCCCGATCCTGTTCCTCACCGCCTTGCCGCTGATCGCCGACGCGGCGCTCGCTCAGAACGACCTGGCGTTCCGGCCGCGCTCCGTGCGGATCGCGATCGACGCCGACTTCGCGGTCGCGCTGGTCGCGTTCGACGCGGCGCGCATGCCCTTGCTCGGGCAGTCGATCCTGGCCGACGCGGTCGTGATGCCGATCCGCCTCGGCGCGAACGACGTCGCCGACGTGGCGCTGCCCGATCTCCCGGCCGACCTCTACGTGCAGGTCGTCGGCTGGAACGACGCGCTGGTCGCCTCGGACGTGCAGTTCGTCCCGGCGGACAAGGACGAAGCCGACCTGATCTGCATCTGCGGCGACGGCGACGGCGAGGAGCTGCCGCTCACGCTCGGTGCGAAACGCGACGACGCCGGCCTCGTCGCCCTCGGCGTCGAGTTCGAGGCGCCAACCGACGGCTACGCGCTGAAGTTGCTCGGCATCCGCCGCGCCGACGCCGGCACCATCGACGTGCACATCTGGCGCAAGCTGCCGGGCTGCTTCGAAGGCATGCGCGACATCGTCGAGCATCACGAGCTGCGCATGAAGTTCGAGCCGGTCCGCCGCGTGCGCGTGTTCCTGACCGACAGCGTGCTTGAGCCAGCCGCCGGATCGGGCCGCCTGGTCGCGAGCTTCCCGCAGTGAAGGGCCCCGCCGGACGCTGGCCACGCCGCGGGGCGTGGCCAGCCGCTATCCTGGTGACGGCGTGGAACCCGACCTGACCCACACCTGGGACCTCGTGCGCAAGGCGCAAGGCGGCGACGCCGACTCGTTGAACCGCCTGTTCGACCGCTACTACGACCGCGTGCGCCGCAGCGTCCGCGCCCGCATCGGCGGCAAGCTGCGCGAGCGACTCGAGACCGAGGACATCCTGCAGCCGGCGTTCGCGCGAGCGTTCCAGAACTTCGACCGCTTCGAGATGCGGCACGAAGGCAGCCTCCTGCACTGGCTCGCCGAATACGCGCAAGGCCAGCTGCACGACGCCGCCGACGAGGCGAACGCGCAGAAGCGGCGCCCGCCCGCACCGCCGCTGCGCCTCGACGACAGCCGCGACGGGCAAGGGCGCGTCGAGCTGCCGGCCGGCGGCCCGCCGCCCGCCGACGTCGCCGCCGCGCGTGAGGATCAGCGCGCGGTCGAAGCGAGCCTCGAGGAACTTCCCGAGCACTACCGGCGCGTGATCGTGCTGCGCGACTACGACGGCCTCGAGTGGCTCGAGATCGCGCGGCTCATGGGCAAGAACGGCGACAGCGCGGTGCGCGAACTGCATCGGCGCGCGCTGCTCGAGCTGGCGCATCGCCTGGCGCGCCGCGGGCTCGGCCCCGGCGGCAGCTGACCGGGAGCCGCGAAAAAAAACCGACGGCCGACCCTGTCCAGAGATCGGCCGTCGGGACCTCGCCCTCGCGAAGTGCCTGCCCCTGCTTCCCCTTCGCCACCGATCGATCAGGGGAGAGCGCCGCCGAACCGCACCCGGAATCCGGCGGCGGCGTCCGCGACGATTTCGCCTGCGGCTGGCGACGGGATGCCCCTTGCCCGCCTTGTCCCCCCTCCACGCCATAGCTACGGTCTCGGCGGGGAGGACGCCGGCGCGCGCGATGCGCCCCTCTTCTCTCGCTCTTCCGTCCCTGGAGTCCGCCATGCCAAGGTCGCTTCCGCGTTTCGTCCTGCGCACGTTCGTGCCCGTCGCTGCCGCCAGCGCCGTCGTCGTCGGGTGCTCGATCAACACACCGAATCCGTTCACCTCCAAGCCCTCGAGCAGCTCGGCCCAAGGTTCGTCGAGCGGGTTCCTGCTCGGCTCGCCGATGGGAGTCACCAGCAAGTACGAACCAGACATCCAGGTGAAGGCGGCCGGCTTCACGCCCGGACCGCCGCCGAACCTGCCTGCGCACCTCGACCCACCGGCGTTCGACACCCTGGTGCAGGTCCTCGTGCAGGACCTACCGAAGGCCACCACCGAGGCGCCGCTGCTGGCGATGTCGCTCGGCCTCGACGTGATCGAGACGACCGACGTCTACGTCACGTCGGGCAACTTCGACGAGTCGCCGCCGTCGCCTTCCGGCACCTACCCGGTCATCGACCTCGGCAAGCACGGCTGGTACGCGATCCAGTTCTCGGTCAATTCCAGCGAGCTCGGCGCCAGCCCCGACCTGGCGCCCGACATCGCGACGGCGGAAAAGCGCGACGGCTCGGTGTTCTGCTACGTGCTTCCGGAGAGTTCGCTCGACCTGCTGGCGGACGAGAAGGACAGCACGCGCGTCCTCGAGCCGTCGGTGCTCGGGCTGTCGAAGAGCAACGACGAGCTGCACGCGATCAACCTGCACATGGGCCTCTACTACACGGACCTGACGACGTACCCGCACGTGTTCACGCTGCGCCCGTTGCCGACGGCACCGTCCGTGTACTTCACCCTGCGGCCGGAGTTCGTGTCCGCCGCCGGCCCCGCGAACATCCGCGGCGCCTGGCGCCTGCCCCCGAACACCCGTGTCGACGCAGCGACCATCTGGCGCAGCGACTGGCGGGGCGGCACGTGGACGCTGCCGGTCGTCTACGCCACGGCCGAGCAGCTCAGCCTGCCGAACGCCGACCAGAAGACGTACGTGTTCGACGGCCTCGCCCTCGACACCAAGAACACGGCGTCGCCAGCCGACGACGAACTGCTCTACTCGCTGCGCGAGACGTTGACGGTGGATGTGCCGCCGGAGGAGCAGATCATGCACGTGGTTCCGGGCAAGCCGCCGCGCCGACCGGTGCTGCGCAAGGGCGGCAAGTACGGAACGCTCGGCCGACAGATGCGCGCGGGCCGCGGCTGCGGCGACTTCTGCACCGCCGATCCATGGGTCTACGCCGACCCCGAGCGGACGAAGGGCATCCAAACGGCGGCGGCCATCGCGGCGCCATCGATCCAGCAGGCGGCGCTGCTCGTCGACGACTTCCTGATCGCGCGCCGACTGACCGCGGGCGCGATGCCGTCGCTCGCGATCTCCGGCTACCGCGCGCTCGCCAACACGCGTCCGGTGATGCGCATGTGCGCGGCGTCGCGAACGCCGATCCCGGGCGCCAGAGCGGCGACGGTGCGCTGGGGCAGGATGACCGATCTGACCGACCTCACGACGCTGACCTGGGACCCGCAGGACCAGGTCCAGGTCCGCTACGACGGCAGTCCGTTCACGTTCGATTGCCTGCTGCCGCGCCCCGGCGTGCTGTCGGACGACCCGACGGTCAACCCGCCGCCGCCGCCGCTGCAGGCGTTCGTGATGCAGTGGAGCGTCACCGTCGGCGCCAACACCTGGTACTCGCCGCTCGCGGCCCTGCGATACTGAGTCCGCGAGGACCGGCGCGATGTCGACCGAGCCCACTGCCGCCCGCGAACGCAGCCCGTCGTCCGACGAGTTCCATCGCGCGCTGGGCGAGTACCTGGCGCGCATCGAGCGCGACGGCACGCGGGCTCTCGACGAGTTCCAGCAGAAGCACCCGCAGTTCGCCGACCGGCTGGGCCGGCAGCTCCACTGGCTGGTCAGTCACCTCGGCCGTGGCAAGAACGGCGTGCCCGAGCGCATCGGCCCGTACCGGGTCCTGAGCCGGCTCGGTGCTGGCGGCATGGGCGAGGTCTTCCTCGCCGAGCAACGGGAGCCGTTCCAGCGGGCGGTGGCCGTCAAGGTCATCCGCGCCGACAAGCTCACCGATTCGCGCATCGGCCGCTTCCTGCAGGAGATCCAGGCGCTCGCGTCGCTCAACCACGACGGCATCGCCAAGGTGTTCGAGGCCGGCCAGGACCACGGCCGTCCGTACTTCGCGATGGAGTACGTGCCCGGTCGCCCGATCACCGACTACTGCACCGAAGAACGGCTCGGCCTGCGCGACCGCCTGCTGCTGTTCGTGCGCATCTGCCGCGCCGTCGAGCACGCGCACCGCCACGGCATCCTGCACCGCGACCTCAAGCCGTCGAACATCCTCGTCTACGGCAAGCCCGCCGAACCGACCGCGAAGATCATCGACTTCGGCCTCGCGAAGTCGATGACCCCGGACGACGACGCGCGCCGGACCATGACCGGCCAGGTGCTCGGCACGCCCGACTACATGAGCCCCGAGCAGGTCGACGATTCCGGCGAGCGCCTCGTCGACACGCGCGCCGACGTCTACTCGCTCGGCGTCGTGCTCTACGAACTGCTGACCGGCGTGCTGCCGCTCGCGTTGTGGCGCCTGGACCGCGAGGACTTCCGCGCCATGCTGCGCGAGATCCGCGAACGCCAACCCTCGTCGCCGAGCGTGCGGGTCGAGGAAGCCTCCAGCGATCCGACGTCGCCGGCGGCGACCAGCGAGGGAATGTCGGGCCGCCGGCTGAGCCGCATGCTCGCCGGCGATCTCGACGCGATCGTGATGAAGGCGTTGGCGAAGGACGTCGAAGCGCGCTACGGCTCGGTCGCCGAGCTCGCCGAGGACATCCTGCGCCACCTGCGGCACGAGCCGGTGTCGGCGCGGCCGGCGACGCGCTCCTACGTGCTCGCGAAGTTCGCGCGGCGGCACCGCTTCGCCGTCTCGTTCGTCGGCACCATCGCCGCGCTGCTGCTCACCGGACTCGTCGTCGTCAACCGGATGGCGCAGGCGCACATCCGCGACCTCGAGCGCGGCGACCTGTTCGGCATCGCCAAGTACGTCGACGTGCTGCACGAGCAGGACAGCCGCCCGGTCGCCGCGCGGCGCGACCACGTCGACGACCTGGTCGCCCTGCTCGCCGAGTACGAACGCCTGCTCGCCGAGCTGCCGCGCCTGCAGCGCTTCCTCGCCGGGCCGACGGTCGGCGCGGGCGACGGCTGGTCGTCGGGCACGCGCGGCGACACGGCGCTGCGTGCGACCGTCACCGCTGCGGAGGGCCTGCTCACCGGCATGACGCAGCCTGGCGCCGAGCTCCACCACCTGCGCGCCCGCATCGCCTGGGCTCGCAGCGTACGCAAGGCCACCATCGCCGACGCGCAGGAGGCCTGGGATCGCGCCCGCCTCGAAGTGCGCACCGACCCGATCTACCGTGGTCTCGACCTGCCGCCGCAGGAAGGGCTGGTGCCGCTCGGCAAGGACCCGCACACCGGACTGCAGGAGTTCGCGTTGCCGTTGCCGGGCGCCGAGGTGCCGCGACGCGCCGCCGGACGCGCGATCACCGCCGGAACACGAACGTGCCCGGTGTTCGTGCTACTGCCGGGCGGTGCTGTGTGGATCGGCTCGCAGGGCGACGACGAAGCCGCGCCACGGCACGACCCGCACCGCGGGCCGTTCGAGTCGGAGCCGTACGAAGCCGACGTCGAGCCGTTCTTCGCCGCCAAGTGGGAGCTGACGATCGCGCAGTGGCGCGGTCTCGTGCGCCTGCCCGACCTCGGCGACAAGTACATCGCCGACACGCTGCCGGTCGTCAGCATGGACGGCGACACGCTGCTGCACGTGCTGCTCGCTTGGGGGATGCAGTTGCCGACCAGCGAGGAGTGGGAGTACCTCGCGCGCGCCGGCACCGACTCGCCGTGGATCAGCGGCGATTCCCCGTCGAGCCTCCAAGGCCACGCCAACGTGCGCGATCGTTCCGCGGTCGATGGCGGCGTCGCCGGCGAAGGCGTGCCGGCGGCCTGGTCGGACGGATACGAACGCACGTCGCCCGTCGGCGCGTTCTCGCCGAACCGCTTCGGCCTGTTCGACGTGCACGGCAACGCGCTCGAAGTCGCCGCGGTCGAGGGCGACCAGTACGGTGACGTCGTGCTCGAACTGCGCGGCGGCTCGTGGCATCAGGACCCGCTGGCCGCGCGCATCACGGCGACGGTCGCATGGGACGGTTCGCCGCGGACGTCGATCGGCGTGCGGCCGGTCGTCGCGCTGCAGCGCTGATCACTTCGCCGCGGTCTTCGGCGTCGCCACGTGCGTGCCGTCCGGCTGATGGATGCGGACCTCCTTCACAGCGCCGCCGTCCAACACGAACTCGA
Organism: uncultured bacterium; assembly: GCA_937952215.1. Classification (GTDB taxonomy): domain Bacteria; phylum Planctomycetota; class UBA1135; order UBA1135; family UBA2386; genus UBA2386. Next base: position 137,713 of record CALFZH010000015.1, on the reverse strand, counting down.
GCGAGAAGCCCGACAGCCCGCGCAGGCGGAACGTCGTCCCGCTGGCAGGCTCGAGTTCGTGCCGCTGCCCTGGCAGCGTCAACACCAACCGGTTGCCCTGCAGCGAGATCTTCGCCTCCCCGGTCGCCAGAACGTAGTCGCCGGCGAGGGTGGTCAGGAACGTCGCATCGGTGAGTCTCGCGTCGGGCCGGCGCGCGAACACGATCGGCGGCGCCTGCAGTTCGAGCACGACGCGCAGGCCTTCGATCGAACCGTCGAACGCGCTCAGGAACTGCACCTGGGTGCCGCTGAGGGCCGGCTCGCCGGTGCCCTCGACGCCGGCGAACACGTCGTAGTGCCAGTGCTCGAGCCCGACGGCGAGGCCGTGCAGGTCGAAACGCAGCGAGCCGTCGACGAGCGTCACGCGGCAATCGCCATAGCCTGGATGGGCGTAGTCGCCGGCGAACGCCGCGATCGGCCGCGACGGCGACGTGCCGGCGACGCGGGCCGTCGCCGAGGCGCGCTGCTTCGCAGTCTGCGCACCATCCTCCGCGACTCGCATCTTTTCGCGGACCGCCGCCCGTTCGTCGCGCGCCTCGAGCCGCAACGCGCGATCGCACAGCGCGGCCACCGCGAGGTCGGGCACCGGGGAGGCGTCCTGGTTGCACAGCACGACGAAGCCGTAGCCGGCGTCGGGCAGCAATGCGACCTGCGCCGAGAAGCCGTCGATGTTGCCGCCGTGGTGCACGCGGCGATGACCGCGATAGACGTCGACGAACCAGCCGAGCGCGTAGCCGACCGCGATCACGTCCCCGGCCTCGCCCGTGTCCACCGGCATGCGAGGCGTGTGCAGATCCGCCGCCATCGACGCGGACAACAGCCGCCGTTCGCGGTAGGTGCCGCGCTGCAGTTGCAGCGCCGCCCAGTGGGCCATCTCGCGCACCGACGAGTTGATCGAGCCCGCCGGCCCGATCGCGGTGATGTCGCGGAACGGAATGCGCACCACCTTGCCCTTCTCGCGCCGGTGCGGCACCGCGTGGTTGGCGTCCTGCTGCATCGCCTGGACCGTGAACACGGTGCGGTCCATGCCGAGCGGCTGCAGGATGCGGCGCCGCACCAAGTCCTCCCACGATGCGCCCGCGACCCGCTCCGCGAGGTGGCCCGCGGTCAGGTACATCAGGTTGTTGTACTGGAACTCGGCGCGCAGATCGCGATTGAGCGGCAGGTGCCGCAGCCGCGCGACCATCTCGGCGCGATCGAAGGAGGCTCCGTACCAGACGATGTCGTGCCGCGGCATGCCGCTGCGATGCGTGACGAGGTCGCGCGGCGTGATGCGTTCGCCCAGCGGCGCGTCGGCGAGCGCGAACTCCGGCAGCCACTTGCGCACCGGTTGGTCCCACTCGAGCGCGCCGTCGTCGACGAGCATGGCGAGCAGTGCCGTGGTGAACGCCTTGCTGCTGCTGCCGATCGCGAACAGCGTGTCGGCATCGACGGCAGCACCACCGACGAGATCGCGCTTGCCGCTCGCGACCGTCGTGATCACGTCGCCGCCCTTCACCACCGCGATGGCGCAGCCCGGCACGTCGAACATCGCGATGGTCTCGTCGAGCCACTTCGGCACGTCGTCGAACGCCGCCGCGGCATCGGCCCGCGCCGCCGCCGCGCGCCGCAGCGTGAACTTCAGCTTCGCCGGGCCCTGCGTGAATTCGCCGGCGAGGGTGTCGCCTTCGATGGTGCCGCGGAAGGTCGGCTCACCCGGCGTGTCGGCGATCGTGAATGCGACCGCGGCACCTTCGACCTCGACCTTCGTCAGCGGCAGCTTGTCGGCGCCCTGCGCCGGGATGTCGATCGTGCCCTCCGGCCCGCTCTGGCCGTCGGCGAGCCGCACGACGACCGCGAGCGCGGATCCGGGAACGACGATCTCGCCGCGCCATTCGCCGACGTGCGACTGGGCCACCGCGGCTGACGCCATGAACACCCACGCGGCGAACACGCCGGTGGAACGGACTGCTGGGCTCTGCATCGAGGATCCTCGTCGTCGCCAGAATCCCCGAACCATCGCCGCGGGTGCAGCGTGGTCCGGAATTCTGCCAGCGCCGTCACCCGGCCGGCGGGATCAACGGCACCGTCTCGAGCACCGCCTCGACCACGTCGGCGCCGTTCACGATCGTCACGCGCCCTTCGTGGCGCGACAGGTCCCACCGGTTGTTGCGGTCGAGGCCCCTCGCCAACGACTCGAGCAACTCCGGCGGCACCTTCACGACCTGGATCGCCTCGCCCTTGTGCACCTTCTCCTTGGCGCAGCGCTGCTGCAGCATGTCGGGCCGGCGATGGCACCACACCACGACGCGCTCGGCGAGCTTGCTGGCGCGGTGCAGGCGGTCGGCCGCGGGCGCGCCGACCTCGATCCATTCGAGCACGCGCCCGTCGCCGGTCTTCCGCCAGATGGCGGGCTCGTCGGCCTCCGACAGACCCTTGCTGAAGGCGAGCCCCTCCTTGTGTTCGAGCGCGAACGCCAGCACGCGCGTCAGCAGGTAGGGCTCGTCCTCGGAAGGATGCCGCGCGACGCGGAGGTCCAGGTCGGCGTAGACGCCGCGGTCGACGTCGGCGAGCGCGATCTCGAAGCGGTGCAGCACGGGCGCGCACGGTAGCGTCGCTGCCGAAGGGCGCCACTTCACGCCGCGTCAGTCCTGGTCGGCGCGACGCCCCAGCCAGCGGCCCTCACCCCTCGCGATACCGATGCCCCACCGGCATCCGCCGCCCGCTCCAGCAGCGGTCGCTGACGCGGATCGTCGGCGGATACTGGTAGCGCTTCCACTCGGCGGCGTGGACCTTCGCGAACAGTTCCGCGACGCGCGCGCGCGCCATGCCCGTTCGCGCCGCGGCCGCCTCGACCGACAGCCCCTCTTCGACGAGGCAGCGCAGCACCGGATCGAGCTCGGCGTACGGCGGCAGGCTGTCGCTGTCGAGCTGCCCCGGCCGCAGTTCGGCCGACGGCGCCTTCTCGATCGAGCGCGTCGGAATGCGCTCGCCGGCGCGGTTCAGCCAGCGCGAGAGCGACCACACTTCGGTCTTCCACAGGTCGGCGATCGGCGCCAGGGCACCGTTGGTGTCGCCGTAGATCGTGCAGTACCCGACCGCGCACTCGCTCTTGTTGCCGGTCGTGAGCAGCAGGTGCCCGTGCGCGTTGGCGAACGCCATCAGCAGCGTGCCGCGCGCGCGCGCCTGCAGGTTCTCGGCAGCGAGCGCTTCGCCCGGCGCGCCGGCGAGAATCGGCCGCAGCACCTCGGCGAACGCCGCCTGCAGCGGCGCGATCGGCAGCAGGTGGAACGCGATGCCGAGCCGCTGCGCGAGCTCGCGCGCGTCGGCGATGCTGTGGTCGCTGCTGAACGTCGACGGCATGCCGACGCCGACCACGTTCTCCTTGCCGAGCGCATCGACGGCCAGCGCGGCGACGAGCGCCGAGTCGATGCCGCCCGAGAGACCGATCACGGCGCGGCCGCTGCCGAACTTGCGCACGTAGGCGCGGATGCCCTGCACGATCGCGGCGTGCACCATCGCTTCGTCGTCGTGCCGCGCCGGCTGCGCCACCCATGGCTCGTCGGTGTCGACCACGACGAGCGCTTCCTCGAACGCTACCGGTTGCGCCGCGACGCCGCTCGCCTTGACCGCCAGCGAGCCACCGTCGAACTGCAGGTGCACGTTGCCGCCGACGAGGTTGACGTAGAGCATCGGCACGCCGTGCCGGGACGCGGCGGCGGCGACCATGCGGTGCCGGAAGCGCTCCTTGCCGCGCGCCCACGGGCTCGCGCTGAGGTTGACCACGATCTGCGCGCCCGCACCGACCACGCGCTCGACCGGGTCGATCGCGTAGCTACGGCGATCGAAGAAGTGCTCGTCGTTCCAGCCGTCCTCGCAGACGACGATGCCGACGCGACGTCCGTGCAGCGTGACGACGTTCTGGCCCGGCGACTTGTTGGGCTCGAAGTAGCGGGACTCGTCGAACACGTCGTAGGTCGGCAGCAGCGTCTTCGTCGCGACGATGCGCGCGCCGCCGCCGAGCAGCAGCGCGACCGCGTTGTGCAGCGGCCGGCCGCCGGCGGTCGCCGCAGTCGCGTTCGGCGCAACGCAGCCGACCAGCGTCGGCAGGGCCGGCGGCACGCTGCGCGCGAGTTCGCGCAGCGCCGTGTCGTGGGCGGCGAGGAAGCTCGGCAGCACGAGCAGGTCCTCGGGCGGATACCCACAGATCGCGAGTTCGGGGAACACCGCGAGCTGCGCGCCGCGTGCCGCGGCACGCCCGGCGAACTCGGTGATGCGCGCGCAGTTGCCGCTCAGGTCACCGACGGTCGCGTCGATCTGGCACAGCGCGACGCGCATGCGTTCACCGCACTTGCAGGGGCAGACTGAACTCGATGTGCTCCGGGATGCCGTCGACCTCTTCGATCGAAGTCGCGCCGAGTGCGCGCAGGCGCTCGACCACCGCGGAGACGCTCGACTCCGGCGTGCTCGCGCCCGAAGTGATGCCGACCGTGCGCACGCCGGCGAACCAACCCTCCTGGATCTCGTCGGCGCCGAGCAGCAGGTGCGACGGCACGCCCGAATCGGCGCCGAGTTCGCGCAGTCGATTGCTGTTGCTGCTCATGCGATCGCCGATGACCAGCCACAGGTCGACCTTGCCGCGTAGCTCCTTCACCGCCATCTGCCGGTTGGTCGTCGCGTAGCAGATGTCCTCCTTGCGCGGCGTGTGCAGGGCCGGGAAGCGGCGCTTGAGCACGGCCATCACCCGCATCGCCTCGTCGACGCTCAGCGTCGTCTGCGTCAACACGGCGACGCGCTGCGGATCGGGAACCTGGACGACCTCGGCCTCCTCCGGCGTGGCGACGACGAGCGTTCGGTCCGGCGCCTCGCCGACCACGCCTTCGACCTCGACGTGTTCCTCGTGGCCGATCAGCAGGATCGTGAAGCCGCGCGCCGCGAAGCGCCGCGACTCGACGTGCACCTTGGTGACCAGCGGACACGTCGCGTCGATCGCGTGCAGCTTCAGCTGCCCGGCCTCGGCGAACACGGCCGGGGCGACGCCATGCGCGCTGAAGATCACGTGGCTGCCGGTCGGAACGTCGGCGAGGTTCTCGACGAAGATCGCGCCCTTCTGCACGAGGTCCTGCACCACGACCTGGTTGTGGACGATCTCGTGGCGCACGTAGACCGGCCGCCCGAACTTGGCCAGCGCTCGCTCGACCGTCTCGATGGCGCGTTCGACGCCGGCACAGAAGCCGCGCGGGCGGCAGAGAAGGACCTTCATGAAGTGGCCGCGCAGTGTCGGCCGCCGCCGCCGGCAGGGCAAGCCGCGAGAGGCCGCGACGAGCGGCGTCCCATCCTGGGAACGCAGAGTCAAGGCCGCCGCCGAGTGCACCGATCTCCGACACGCCGCAGCGTCCGTCCCTCGAGCCAAGGATCCATCGTGCAACTGGAGAGTCATGCCATTCCCCTGCAGGAGAGCCCGCAGCAGCGATATGCGGCGCTGCATCGGGCGATCGAGCGCGGCCTCGACTCGGACGAAGTGTGGCGCGAACTGGCTGGCGTCGCGCTGTCGCTCGGCTACGGCGACGAAGCCGTGCAATGCGCGCGGCGCATCCAGAACGACGCCCTGCGCTTCGCCCTCGAGTCGGCGCTTTCCCGGCGCGGCCTGAACACGACGCCAACGCCGCCAGCGTCCGCGCAGCATCGCGCGGCGCCGGCAGCCAGCAGTGCCGGAACGACCCATGGCGAAGCGCACGCGCCGTCGCTGCGCGAGCACGTCGTCGACGCGTTCCAGTACCTGACGCACCAGCACATGCCGTGGCTGGTGCTGCTGACGACGCTGGCGTTCCCGCTGCTCGTCGGTCTCGGTGGGCTGCTGACTGCCGGCGGTTCGCCGCTGTTGCTCGCAGCGATCGCGGCTCTGCCGGGGCTCTGCATCGTCGCCATCCTCGGCGCGATGGGTCGTCACATCCTGGCTGCGAGCGCCGAGGGCAGCGGCGACGTCCCGTCGCTGCCTGGCTGGTCGCAGCTCGTCGCCGACGCGCGACGGTTCCTGTTCGACGCGACGCTCGTGCTCGGCTGCCTGGTCGGCCCGTCGTTGCTCGGCATCTGGCTCGGTGCCCCGCTCGTCAGCACCCTGCCCGGCCTGCTGGTCGGCGCCTTCTTTGCGCCGCTGGCCTGGGCGCTGCGCCATCTCGACCTGGGGATGGCGGCGCTGTCGCCGGTGCACCTGCTCCGCGGCCTCGCGCGCACCGGTCGTCACTACGTCGCGTTCGCCGGCGTCGTCGTCGGACTGTTCGCGCCGGCAGTCCTCGTCGCGGCACTCGCGTCCGGTCGCCCGGTCTGGGTGCAGATCGCCGTCGTCGGACCGCTGGTCGTGCTGCCCGTGTTCGTCGCTTCGCGTCTGGTCGGCACCTGGCTCGACGCGCATCGCGCCGCGTTGGTCCGCCGGCCGGCGCGCAACTCGCAGCCGCAAGTGGCCCGGGCCCCGGTCGCCGCGCCAGCACCGCGGCCAGAACGCCAACTGCGGCGGCCGGAGGCGCTCGAGCACTTCCAGGCGCCCGCCATCGGGCGTGGTCGCCATGCCGCTCGGCATCCGGCGCCGACTCCGCGACCGGTCGCAGCGCCGGCGAAGCCCACTTCGCGCGCGATCGAAGGCCGGCAGCCTGCACCTCGGACCAAGGCTCCTGCCCCGGCAGCGCCAGCCCCGGCAGCGCCAGCCCCGGCACGACCGGCGGCGGCGAAGCCTGCGGCGGCCGCCGCGCCGCGGCAGGCGCTCGGCGCCCGACCACGCTGAACGCACGCCGGTCGCCGCCGAACGCGAGCCTCGTCACGTCTTCGACGAGCAGCTAGGCTCGTCGCGATGCACCTCTCGTCGTTCCTGCGCGATGTCCCCGACTTCCCCAAGCCCGGCATCCTGTTCAAGGACATCTCGCCGCTCCTGGCGTCGCCGGCAGCGATGGATCACGCGATCCGGAGCTTCGCGCGCCTCGACGTCGGCAGGATCGACAAGGTCGCGGCGATCGAGTCGCGCGGCTTCCTGTTCGGCGCGCCGCTGGCGATGCGGCTCGGCGTCGGCTTCGTGCCGATCCGCAAGCCCGGCAAGCTGCCGTGGAAGACCAGTCGCGTCGAGTATTCGCTCGAGTACGGCAAGGACGCGATCGAGATCCACCAGGACGCGGTGAGCGTCGGCGAACGCGTGCTGCTGATCGACGACCTGCTCGCCACGGGCGGCACGATGGCGGCAGCGTGCCAGCTGGTCGAGTCGTGCGGCGGCAACGTCGTCGCGTGCGCGTTCGTCGTCGAACTGTGCTTCCTGCCAGGGCGCAAGCGCCTCGGCTCGCACCGCGTCGAAGCGCTCGTCTCGGTGCACTGACGAACACTGCGGCGTGAACGCGGTAGCATGCGCGGCCACGAGCCCCATGAACGCCCGCACCACGATCGTGGCCGTCCTCGGCCTGTCCCCGCTGCTTGCGCAGACGAACTGGACGCTGCTCGCGCCGTCCACCTCGCCGCCGCCGTTCACCGCGCATGCGATGGCCTACCACCTGCCCACCGACCGCACGGTGCTGTTCGGCGGCGTCTGGCAGGGCGTGCGCTACGACCAGACGTGGCTGTGGGACGGCACGACCTGGACGCAGGCGACGCCGGCCAACGTGCCGACCGCGCGCGTCGCCCACTCGATGGCGTACGACGCGTTCCGCGGCCGCCTCGTGATGTTCGGCGGCATTCCGGCCGGCGGCGGCCTGCTCGGTGACACCTGGGAGTGGGACGGCGCCGACTGGCAGCTGATGACGCCCGCGGTGTCGCCGCCGGCGCGCCGTTCGCACCCGATGGCCTGGCATCCGACGCGCGGCCGCGTCGTGCTGTGGGGCGGCTACTCGAGCTTCGACCTCAACGACATGTGGGAATGGGACGGCACGACGTGGTCGCAGATCGTGACCACGACGAGCCCGACGCCGCGCCGCGCGAGCGACATGGCCTACGACCCGGTCAACGACGGCCTGCTGCTGTTCAGCGGCTATCTGCAGACGAACGACACCTGGCTGTTCCAGGGCAACAACTGGACGCAGCTCTTGCCGGCGACCGCGCCGTCGCCCCGCTACGACCACTCGATGGAGACCGATCCGGTGCGCAATCGCATCGTCACGTTCGGCGGCCCAGGGGCGGCGGACACTTGGGAGTGGGACGGCGCCACGTGGCTCCAGCGCACGACACCGACGGTGCCGGCCGCCCGCAGCGACACCTACCTCGCGTGGGACACCGTGCGGGAGCAGATCGTGATGTTCGGCAGTGTGGCGACACCCGAGACCTGGATCTATGCGCCGACGCTCGCCGGTTCGGTGACGTCGATCGGCGTGGGCTGCCCCGGCACGTTGGGCCTCGCGACGACGAGCACGAACGAACGGCCCTGGCTCGGCGAGACCTTCCGTGCCTACGTCGGGCTGGTGCCCGCCGGCACGATCGCCGCGATGGGCTACGGCCTCAGCAACACGACGTCGAGCCTCGGACCGCTGCCGGCGTCGCTGGCTCCGGCCGGCATGCCCGGCTGCGTCCTTCAGGTCGATCCGGTGGTGATCGACGCGTTCCTGGCGCCGAACGGCATCGGCGTCTGGCAGCGTCCGATCCCGAACGCCGCCGTGTTCTACGGTGCGACGCTCTACGCGCAGGGCGCGGCGCTCGACGCGGTGAACGCCGCGGGGATCATCGTCACCAACCACATCGCCTTCACGATCGGCGGCAAGTGAACGACCGACGATTGCCGGCGCCGGCGGGCATCGACATGCTGCGGCGGCGATGACGCCGATCCTTCGCGACAAGCGCGCCGTGCTGTTCTTCGGGCTCGGCGCGTTCCTGCTCGCGAACGCGATCACGGCCGAGCTGATCGGCGTCAAGCTGTTCCAGCTCGAGACGGCGCTCGGCCTGCCGATGGCGGACTTCCGCCTGTTCGGCACCGACCACCTGTCGTTCCGACTCAGCATCGGGGTCCTGAGCTGGCCGCTGGTGTTCCTGGTCACCGACGTCGTCAACGACTACTTCGGCGTGCGCGGCGTACGACTGATCACGCTCGTCACCGCAGCGCTGATCGCGCTGATGTTCCCGGTGCTCTGGCTCGCGATCGCCGCACCTCCCGACCGCGCGTGGTGGCTCGGCAGCGGCGCCGAGCAGGGCGTGCCGGACATGCAGGCGGCGTTCGCGGCGATCTTCGGCCAGGGCATGAACATCATCGTCGGCTCGATCGCCGCGTTCCTGGTCAGCCAGCTGGTCGACGCCCTGGTGTTCCGGCGCTTCAAGCGCGCGACCGGCGAACGGCGCATCTGGCTGCGCGCAACCGGCAGCACGCTGGTGAGCCAGCTCGTCGACAGCCTGCTGGTGACGTGGATCGCGTTCGCCGCGTTCCGCGGCATGCCGATGGCCGAAGCGACGGCGCTCGCGCTGACCGCCTACGTCTACAAGTTCGTGATCGCGGTGCTGGCGACGCCGCTGGTCTACCTGGCGCACGCCCTCGTCGAACGCTGGCTCGGGGCCGAGCTCGCGGCATCGATGCGCGCCGACGCGCTCGCCGGCCGCTGATCGGTCACTCCCACTTCATGCCATCGATGAAGTCGAGCGGGCCGCCGCAGGAATTGGCGTGGCAGTGGATGCAGCCGGCGATGATCGCGTTGTAGGTCGACTTGCGCGGCTCGGCGTCGAACGCGCGCACCGCGGCGAGGTAGCCCTGGGCCCGCGTGTCGTAGTCCTGGTTGCGCTCCGATGGCTTCGTCGGCCACGCGCAGCGCATCGTGCGGTGCGTCGGATAGAGCTTCTTCACCGGTTGGCCGGCCTCGACGAGCGTTCGCGCGTCGCGCAGGTCGTCGACGAACGCGCGCATCAGCGCCGCGAGCTGGCTGTCGCCGTTCGGGTTGCGCGACGACTTGATCAGGTTGCCGGGGCTGCCCGGGATGCCGGGCACCAGCACCGTCGACAGGTTGCAGTCGGCGTCCTCGGCGACCGGCGTCCGCGGCACGTCCGGGACGGCGGCGGGCTGCGAGCAGGCGGCGGCGAAGAACAGGACCAACAGGAGCAGGAGCTTCATGCGCGGGTCGCCCATGGTCGATCGCCGCGCGCAGTCGTGCAAGCAGCTACGCTCCGGCGCGTGAACCGGAGCCCACGGATCTGGCCAGCTGCGGCGCTGGTGGCCGCCGCCGCCGTGGCCTGGCTCGGCGCGCGCTGAACGAAGCCCCCATGCGCCCCGTCGACAACCCACCCAACCCCTGGCTCGGCGGCCACGTCGAGTGGCTCGGCGAGCCGCCCGACCAGGGCCTCGTCGTGCTCGAGGAGGAGGCGAAGTCGATCGTCAGCGAGAACGACAGCCCGGACCTGCCGTTCCGTTGGACGCTCAACCCGTACCGCGGCTGCTTCCACGGCTGCGCCTACTGCTATGCCCGGCCGACGCACCAGTACCTCGGCTTTGGTGCGGGCACCGACTTCGAACGCCGCCTCGTCGTGAAGACGAACGCGCCCGCGCTGGTGCGGCAGCACCTGCTGCGCGCGAGCTGGCAGGGCGAGCCGATCATGTTCTCGGGCGTCACCGACTGCTACCAACCGCTCGAGGCGAGCTACCGGCTGACGCGCCAGTGCCTCGAGATCTGCCGCGAGTTCCGTCAGCCGGTCGACATCATCACCAAGGGCGCGCTGGTCGCACGCGACGTCGACGTGCTCGCGGACCTCGCGCGGCACGACGCCGCGTTGGTGTTCGTCAGCATCCCGTTCGCCGACGCGGCCGACTCGCGCGCGATCGAACCGTTCGTGGCCGTGCCCGAACGCCGCTTCGCCGCCCTGAAGGCCCTCGCCGACGCTGGCGTGCCGACCGGCGTGTCGGTGTCGCCGCTGATCCCGGGGCTCAACGACCACCAGGTGCCCGAGATCCTCGAACGCGCGAAGGCCGCCGGCGCGCGCCACGCGTTCCACACGCTGCTGCGTCTGCCGGCCGAGGTCGAGGACGTGTTCGTCGCGCGGCTGCGCCAGGCGTTCCCGCTGCGCGCCGACAAGGTGCTGTCGCTGCTGACGGCGATGCGCGGCGGCACGCTGAAGGACGCGCGCTTCGGGCACCGCATGCGCGGCGAAGGCGCGCGGTGGGACGTGATCACCCAGCTGTTCCAGCAGGTCGCGCGCAAGCTCGGCCTGTCGCCGCGCGCGCCACGCACCGCGCCATCGCCGTTCCGGCGGCCGCACCAGCAGCAGTCGTTGTTCGGCGGCGCGTGAGTCAGCGCTTCGCCGGCGGCTTCTGCCACAGCTTGGTGCGCGCCTCCATCACGGCACGCTCGATCTTCTCCAGCGCCTTCAACGCCGCTTCGCGGTCACCGGCGCCGCGCAGCTCGTCGAGCGCCCGGGCGATCGGATCGATGCTGGGCGTCATGGCGTCGACGATCCGCACCGCCGACGGCGTGCCGTTGTAGAGGTTGCGGCCGAACGTCGTGTCGAAGTTGGGCACGGCGAGATCCCACTCGCGATCGTCGAACGCCGGTTCGGTCCACTTCTCCGTCGCGGTCGTGCTGACGCGCCACTGCTCGTCGGTGTGCATCTCGTGCGCACCGTCGGCCTCGTCCCAGAGCAGCCACAACGACAGCGCCGCGGGCCCGCCGGTGTTCCTGGCGTACACCGCCACCGTGACCTTGCCGTTCAGCGGCTCGTCGAGCCGGACGACCGTGAGTTGCTGGTGGTCGTTGCAGGCGCCGACTTCGCGACCGTTCACGAACACCCGGCACTCGTTGTCGCACGAGAAGTAGAGCCGCGGCCGTTGCCCGGGGCGGGCGAAGTCGAGCGTGCGCCGGAACCACGCCTCCTGATGCTCTTCCGTCACCGGCGCCCAGATGCGCTTCGCCGGCTCGGCGACGTCCGGGATGGTGACCTGGGCTGGGAGTGCTAGCGCGAGCAGCGCGAGCGCGAACGTCGGTGAGATGGCGCGCATGGCGCCGATCGTAGCTCGGCCGAACGGGTGCAGGGTGGCTCCGAGGTTGGTCGTGGGGTCGAGGTGCTGGCGTCCAGGCGCCGCGAAGGAACGTTGGAACTGCGGTTCCGCCCGCCGGCCGGTAGCCTGCCCGCCCTCCATGCGCGACAAGGTTCTGATTGGCTACGGCCAAGGCTTCTGGGGCGACTCGATCCTCGGTCCCGTGCGCCTCGTGCGCGAAGGCCCGCTCGACTACCTCGCCCTCGACTACCTCGCGGAAGTCACCATGAGCATCATGCAGAAGCTCAAGGGGCGGAATCCGAAGGCCGGCTACGCGACGGACTTCGTGGCGATGCTCGACCGCACGTTGCCCGACATCAGCAAGAAGGGCATCAAGGTGATCGCCAACGCCGGCGGCGTGAACCCGCAGGCGTGCCTGCAGGCGGTGCTCGAACTCGCGCGCAAGAAGGGCATCAAGGGACTGAAGGTCGGCGTCATCGAAGGCGACGACATCCTCGCGCGCATTCCCGAGCTGCTGCGCAGCGGCCATGACCTGAAGAACATGGACGACGGTCGCCCGCTGTCGGCAGTCCAGGACCAGCTGCTGTCGGCGAACGTCTACATCGGCGCGTTCGCGGTCGCCGAGTGCCTCGCGGCCGGCGCGCAGATCGTGATCGGCGGCCGCCTGACCGACCCGGCCCTGGTCGCCGGCCCGATGATCCACGAGTTCGGCTGGAAGCCGACCGACCACGACAAGCTCGCCGCGGGCACGATGGCCGGCCACATCGCCGAGTGTGGTGCGCAGTGCACCGGCGGCAACTACACCGACTGGCGCGCGGTGAAGGACTTCGTGCGCATCGGCTACCCGGTCATCGAGGCATCGCCCGACGGCACGTTCGTGGTGACCAAGCACGCCGGAACCGGCGGCCTCGTCAACCGCAACACGGTGGTCTCGCAACTGCTCTACGAGATGGGCGACCCGCGCCGTTACCTCGGCCCCGACTGCACCGCCGACTTCACGTCCGCGCAGATCGACGAAGTCGGCCCCGACCGCGTGCGCCTGTCCGGCATCAAGGGCGGCGCGCCGACGCCGACGTACAAGGTCTCGCTGAGCTACCAGAACGGCTTCAAGGCGACTGGCCAGCTCACGGTCAGCGGGCCCGACGCCGTGGCGAAGGCGAAGCTGTGCGCCGACATCGTGTGGGGCCGGCTCGCCCTCGACGGCTGCACGTTCGCCGAGCACGAGAAGCTGGTCGAGATCGTCGGCGCCGGCGTCTGCCACGCCGGCATCAGCGAATCGGCGAACCCGCCGGAGGTCGTGCTGCGGCTGGGCGTGAAGTGCAACGACGAGGACAAGGTCGATCGCTTCGGCATGGAGATCGTGCCACTGGTGACCAGCGGTCCGCCCGGCGTCACCGGCTTCGCCGGCGGCCGGCCCAAGGCCACCGACATCGTCGGCTACTGGCCGGCCCTGCTCGACAAGACCCAGGTGAAGACGACCGTGCGCGTGGAGGTGTCGTGATGGCGAAGGTGAAACTCGGCTCGTTCGCGTTCGCGCGCAGCGGCGACAAGGGCGACGGCAGCAACGTCGGCGTCTTCGTCACCAACGCCAAGGACTACGAACTCATCAAGGCGCAGCTCACGGTCGAACGGGTGAAGCGCCACTTCCACGCCATCTGCAAGGGCGAGGTCACGCGCTACGAGGCGCCGAACATGCTCGCGCTCAACTTCCTGCTGCGCGACTCGCTCGGCGGCGGCGGCAGCGAGAGCCTCAAGACCGACGCGCAGGGCAAGACCCACGGCCTCGCCCTCCTCGAACTCGAAGTCGACCGCTGAGTCCGTCCCTCCGAGTCGACGTCAGAACCGCAGCGGCGCGCCGCAGGCGCGCGGCCAGGTCCTGGTCGCGTACGTCGCAGCGGCGCAAAGCGCCGCAGCGACGGCCGCGATCAGAAGGGCCGGTCGCCGAGCACGTACCACGCGTCGTTCGACACCGAGTAGCCGACGCTGTTGAGCGTCGGGTCGTGGCAGATGGCCTGCTGGTAGAGGCGGATGCCGAAGTGCGCGGTGTTGTACGGGAACACGAGCGAGTACTCGCCGGCACCCACGGCGTCGGTGGGGACGATCACGACCACGAGCGGGTCGACGCGGCCGTAGCACGGCGTCGGGTTGCCCATGCTGTCGAGGCCACCCCAGTCGATGAACGCCGGCAGCGGCAGCGAGCCGAACGCGAGCGTGTTGTCGAGGCCGATGATCGCCGCGACGTAGTCGTTCGGCAGCGCGCGCTCGATGCGCGTCACGAACGTCGAGCCGAACGCGGGCGTCTCGCCGCTCATGTAGCCGAGCAACGGCCGGAGGCCATTGCTTCCGATGCAGGCGTTGGTCGAAGCCGGCTCGACCTTCGTCGACGCGCTGACGTAGAGCGGTCCGGTGGCGCCGGTGTGCAGCAGGTAGTTGCCAGTGACGGTGGTGGTCGGACCGCGGATCGACAGGAAGAAGATCCCCGGGCGCTCGATCGTCGCGACCATGCGCCCGTGTGACGTCGCTCCGCCCGAGGCGCTGGCGACCAACGCACCGTTCCCGTCGTAGAGGGTCAGCGACGAGCCCGCGAGGGGAGTGCCCCCGGTGCCTTCGGCCATCGCGCCCAGAACCGTCGGGCCGCCGATCGCCAACAGGTACCAGTCCTCGTCCAAGCTGCCCGAAGTGAAGCCGGTGATGTCGTCACCCGGAGTGAACGCACCCGCCGGCGTCGCCGTCGTGTTGTTGGGTTCGGCTCCTTCGGTGACCAGGTTGTTGCCCGGCATGTCGATCAGGGCCGTGCGCAGCGAGTACTGCCCGAGCTTCGTGTAGTTCCACGGCGCGGTCCCGGCCGCCGCCGTGCCGCCCTTCACGGCGATCGCGTAGTTGCCCGCGGCGAGCAGGCCGGTGTGCGTGAGCGAGGTCACGCGGTGGCTCGCCGAGTTGGTCGCGTCGCTGCCGCCGAGCGGCGTGTAGCCGCCGGGCAGACCGGTGTGGAAGCGCAACGCCAGGTTGTCGGCCTGCGGCACGCCGCCGTCGTCGTAGGTCGCCGCCAGCACGATGCCGCGGTTGCTCAGCACGAACGACCAGTAGTCCTCGTCGGCGGGAACTGCCGCGATCAGCTCACCCGACAGCGTGTTGCCCGGCACGAACGGCGTCGCGGGATCGGCGGCGCCGTTCGGTTCCGCCGCCTCGACCACGTCGATGGTCCGCGGCGGCATCGTGTAGAAGTCGAGGTCGTAGGCGCCGGCCGATCCGGACTTGAGCGCCACCCGGGCCGTGTAGGAACCGGCCGGCAGCGTCACGCCGCAGTCGGCCATCGTGCCCACCGCGCCGTCGTTCCACGCGAGGCGCGTCGTGCCCGCCGCGTCGTAGATCGCGATGCGGTTGTCGCGCGACGTGCCGAGCACCAGCGTGCCCTGGGCAACCGTGTGCAGGTGCACCTGGCGCGGCGCCGTCAGCGTGAACGCGAACCAATCCTCGTCGGCCGTCGAGGCGTAGCTGGCGACGACGTGGTTGCCGGCCGTGATCGACATCGCGGTGCCGGGGGTGTCGTTCGGCTCGACTTCGAGCACCTTCTGGGCGGGGAGGACCGCGGTCGCGATCACGAGGAAGGGAAGAGCGCGCATGTGGTCCGTATTAGGCGACGTCTGGCGCGGTTCGGCCGGCGAATTCCGGCGCCCGCGGCGGGGAACGGTCCGCCGCAGGGGGTTCGAGCCCGGCGCCCCCCCACCGAACGACGCGGCCGGACGGCGCCTGGCCCGGCGCGCCGTTCCTGGCGCCACGCCGGGACGTCGGCTACGAAGCCCCGGATGGGCAACGTGCTGTCACGCCTCCGCGACCTTGCCCGTGCCCGGCGCGCACGCATCGTGCTGCCCGAGACGGCCGACCCGCGCACGGCGCGCGCCCGCGAGTTGCTGACGCGCGACGGCCTGTGCGAGGTGGTGTGGGTCGAGGATCCGACGCGCGATCGCCGCCTCCCCGAGGTCGCCCGGCTGCTGCACGAGCGGCGGCGGCACAAGGGTCTGACCGAGGCGGAGGCCAACACGCTCGCCGCGCAGCCCGCGATGTTCGGCGCCGGACTCGTCGCGCTCGGCCACGCCGACGGCGGCGTCTGTGGCGCCGCGCACGCGACCGCCGACGTGATCCGCGCCGGCCTGTTCTGCCTCGGCACCGCGCCGGCGATCCCGCTGGTGTCGTCGATGTTCCTGATGGTGCGTGGCGAGCAGGCGCTGTCGTTCGCGGACTGCGGCGTCGTCCCCGATCCGGACCCCGACCAACTCGTGCACATCGCCGCGGCCACCGCCGAGAACCACCGGCGCTTCACCGGCGAGGAGCCGCGCGTCGCCTTCCTGTCGTTCGCGACCCGGGGCAGCGCCGCGCACCCGCGGGTCGACAAGGTCCGCACCGCCGCCGAACGGTTCCGTGCGCGACATCCCGCGATCGTCAGCGACGGCGAACTGCAGTTCGACGCGGCGTTCGTGCCGGCGGTCGCGGCGCGCAAGTGCCCCGACAGCCCGCTGCGCGGCGCGGCGAACGTGTTCGTGTTCCCCGACCTCGACGCCGGCAACATCGCCTACAAGCTCACCGAGCGGCTCGCGGGCTTCCACGCCTATGGCCCGCTGCTGCAGGGCCTGCGCCGGCCGTGGCTCGACCTGTCGCGCGGCTGCAGCGCCGAGGACATCGCCGGCGTCGCCGTGCTCGCCAGCGCGATGCTCGAGTGACGCTCGCTCAGCGCAGCCGGTAGACCGCGAACAGCGAGTGGCCCGGGACCTTGGCGCGCACGAACGGCAGCTGCAGCACGAGGCGCTGCATCGGCGCCAGCAGCCGCCAGCCGACGAAGCGCTCGAACGGCGATCGCCAGGCGCGCGCGCCGCACGCGGCGACGTACCACGGCACGTGCCGCTTCGCCAACGGCTCCTCCTCGAGGCTCGCGAGCTGCATGCCGAGCAGTTCGGCGATCTTCCGCATCGTCGTCTTGCGGAAGCGCGAGCAGTGGTGCGGCGGCTGGTTGAGTTCGTTCTCGTCGTCGAGCCCGATGAACGAGTCGTGGTTCGGCACCGCGAGCAGGATGCGGCCACCCGGCGCCAGCAGCGACTTCTGGAAGCGCAGGAAGTCGATCGGGTCGGGCACGTGCTCGAGCACCTGGAACGTGGCAACCACGTCGAACTTCGCGCCACCGATCGCGGCCGCATCGGCGAACGTGCGCACGCCCTTCGCCGCGGCCTCCCGCAACGCGTCCTGGTTGCTGTCGAGCGCGTGCACGTGCTTCCTGCCGGCGCGCACCAGTTCGCCGGCGAAGTTGCCGACGCCGCAGCCGATCTCGAGGTACCGATCGTCGACGCCGATCTGCGCGATCGCGCGTTCGAACTCCCACTTCGCGGGCTCGTAGTACCACGAGGTCCGCTGCAGGTGCGCGTAGAGCGACGAGTCGCCCGGGCTCTGCGGCACGTAGAAGTCGAGGCCGCACGCGCTGCAGACGATGTTGGTGATCGACGTCGTCGGGAAGAACCGCGCCACGTCGATGCCGTGCTTCTGCTGCCAGGTCCGGGAGATGTCGGCGACGGCGAGCGTGCCGCGCCCGACCTTGGCTTCGGAACGACAGAGGATGCACTCGACGGTGTCGGCGTCCATGCGGCGGCGCGCAGCATCGTGGGCGACCGGTGCGCCGTCCACGGCAACTTCGGGCGCAGACCGGGCGAGGCCCGGGCGCATCAGCCGACGAACACCACGAGGAACCCGTAGGCGACGCCCGCGCCCGCCGCCCATGCGGGTAGCACCACGAGTTCGCGCGCGAACCAGAGCATGCGCAGCTGCTGCAGCCGCCACATCAGCAGCAGCATCGCCGGCACCTCGGCGACGCCGAGCCCCCACAGCAGCCCACTGGTGCCGCCGAGTTCGAAGCCGATCGGCATGGCCGCGAGCACGGTCACGGTGCGCAGGACGTTGCGCCGGAACATCATCTTCAACTCGCCGAGGCTGGTCAGGCAGGTCGCCCAGGCGTTGGAGATCAGGTCGAGCGCCGTGCGCACGCACAGGATCTGCAGCATCCAGCCGGCGTCGTGCCAGCCGTACGGCCACACCACCGACACGATCCACGGGCCCAGCACCGTCAACGCGCCGAGCGTCGACATCGCGAAGATGTCGATGCGCAAACGCGATGCGTAGAACAACGAGCGCAGGCGAGCCGGGTCGTCGCGGCGGTGCTCGTTCGCGAGCACCGGATAGACGATGCCGAACAGCAGGCGCAGCACCAGCAAGCCGACCATCTCGGCGAGGTTGATCGCGATCGAGTAGATGCCGAGCGTCGCCTCGCCGAGCAACCGGCCGATCACCAGGCGGTCGGCGTGCGCCCCGAGGAACGACACCGCGCTGCTGCCCATGATCCAGCGCGCGACGCCGCGGATCTCGGCGAGCGCCTCGCGGTCGATGCGGAAGCGGTGCCGAAGGCGGCCCGGCAGGAAGTGGCTGGCGATGGTGTCGGCGGCGGTCTTGACGCCAGCACCACCGACCAACGCCCACGGCGACGGCGCGATCGCGGCCCAGGTCAGCGTGACCGCGACGCCGAGCAGTTGGCCGACGACCTCGAACGACACGACCCACTGCAGTTCCACGCGACGGCGCAGCTGGTAGATCGCCGTCGAGTGCAGGCCGCCGACCGCGAGCTGCGCCGCGGTCACGAACAGCAGCGCGCTCGCGATGTCGTAGAAATGCGCGTACGGCCAGGCCACCAGCAGGCAGACGACGGCCAGCACGGCGCCGCGGATGGCCTGCAGCGTCCAGATCGTGTCGAGGAAGCGCGGCTCGTCGCCACGCTTGCTCTGGATCATCGCCTGCAGGAAGCCGGCGTCGGTGACCATCACCAGGCCGATGTGCAGCGTCGACACCAGCATCGCCGTGCCCACGTCCCCGGGAAGCACGAGCCGCGTCAGGATCACCGAGTTGACGAACCGGACCGCGTAGCTGACGCCGTGGGCGCCGAGTTCGAAGGCAGCGCCGCGCATCGCGAGCCGGCGCAACCCGCCAGGAGGCGCTGGTTGTTCCGAAGCCGACGGCTCGCTCGGGAGATTCGTCATTGCGTTCCGCCGGGTCGGCACGATCGCACCTAACCCTCTGCCACACAACATCGGCGCCACGGCCCGCCCGCCTGTGGTCCGCGTCGCGGCCGGCGATTCGCAATTCCCGTCACGTCGGCAATCGCGCGGGCAACGCCAGACCATGAACTCCGCGCCGTCGTTCCGTCTCGCCGTCTTGCTGGGCATCGCCGCGGCCGCCGTCGCCCAGGGCCCGGTCACCCTGCTCGCCGACGTCGAGCCGGCGGCACCGAACAACCCGGGCTCGTTCTACGAGGCGCAGCACCTCGCGGGCGTCACGTGGAACGGGTTCCTGTACTTCGCGGCGGACGGCGACGGCTACGGCGCGGAGCTCTGGCGCAGCAACGGCGCCGCGCAGAGCGCCACGCTCGTCGTCGATCTGGTTCCCGCCGGCGGTTCCTACCCACAACTGCTGGGCGCGCTCGGCGGCTGGTTGATCTTCGTCGCCGACGACGGCACCCGCGGGCGCGAACTGTGGCGCACCGACGGCACGGTCGGCGGCACGCAGCTCCTGGCCGACCTCACGCCGGGCTACCAGGGCTCGTTCGGCTCGAAGGCCGCGTTCGCGCGCATGAACAACCAGATCTACTTCCTCGCCGGCGGCCGCCTGTGGAAGACCGACGGCTCGCCCGGCAACACGGTGCAGGTCAGTGGCACGAACGTCCCCGCCGAAGAACTGATCGCCGGGCCTACGCACCTCTGGATGCCCGTCGACACCGGCGGCGGCGGCGAACTGTGGGCCAGCGACGGCGCGACCAGCGTCTACCTCGCCGCCACGCTGCCGTCGGCGCCAAGCAGCCTCATGCCGCTGGCTGGCATCCACGTGCTGTTCGCGTGCAACGACGGCATCGACGGCGAGGAGCTCTGGCAGAGCCTGGGTTCCCCGGGCACGACGCAGATGCTCGTCGACCTCGAGCCGGGCACCGGTAGCAGCAACCCGCGCTTCGGCGTCACCCTGAACGGCAACGCCGTGTTCGTCGCGACCGATAGCAGCCAGTCGCGCGTCTGGCGCAGCGACGGCACGGTCGGCGGCACGTTCGCCCTGGACCCGGCGAACGGCCCGCGCGACCCGCAAGACCTGGCCGTGGCTGGCAACCGCGTCTGGTTCTCCGCCCGACCCAACGGCAGCGGCAGCGTCGGGTCGGAACCTTGGGCGACCGACGGCACGGTCGCCGGCACGCAACTCGTGTTCGACGTCTGGCCGGGCAGCCCGCCCAGCGGCGCCTCCGGCTTCGCGTGGGACGGCTCGCAGTGGACGTACTTCACCGCCCACGACGGCAGCACCGGCTACGAGTTGTGGCGCAGCAATCTCGTCACGACCCAGCGCGTCAGCGACATCGTGCCGGGCTTCGGCAACGGCAGTCCGATCATCCTCGGCTTCGCGAACAACTACTGCCTCTGCGCCGCGCCGTTCGACAGCGGTATCGAGCTCTGGTCGAGCCAGGGCAACGCCACGCAACTCGTGCGCGACCTCCGTCGCGGCAGCAACGGCGATTCCGACCCGCGGCGCTTCACCCCGCGCGTCGACGGCCAGTTCTGGTTCACCGCGTTCCGCGGCCTCACCACCGGCCTCGCCGGCCCGGGCCGCGAACCGCACTTCAGCAGCGGCTTGCCCGGCAGCGCGCAGATGCTGGTCGACTCCGTCCCTGGCTACCAGAGCGGCGCCGACATCCACACGCGCGCGGCGGGCTTCGGCACCTACACCTGGTTCAACACCGTGCCGGGCAGCGTGCTGTGGCGCACCGCGGGCACCGTGCCGAGCACGAACTCGATCCCGGGCTTCCAGGTCATCTACAACGACATGGTGACGTTCCAGGGCCGCGTGTTCGTCGACGCCTCGACGACCGCGACCGGCAGAGAGTTGTTCGCGTTCCAGGACCCGCTGCAGGCGCCCGTGCTGGTGAAGGACATCGTTCCCGGCAACGGCGGCAGCGACATCCGCAACCTGACGGTCGCTGGCAGCCAGCTGTTCTTCTCCGCCACCGAAGGCGGCAGCAACAACCTGTGGGTCAGCGACGGTACGCCCGGCGGCACGCAGCGTGCGTGGCTCAACACCCTCGGCGGCAACTTGTTCAACCTGCGCGCCGTCGGCCGCCGCGTGTTCTTCGACACGGGCAGCAGCCCGGGCCCCTTGCTCGTCAGCGACGGCACGACGACGACGGTCCTCGGCACCGTCGGCCAGAACCACCACAAGGTCGCCTCGGGCGGCAAGCTGTTCTTCGCCGGCGAACCGGCGGGCGCTGGCACGGGTCTCGAGCTGTGCGTGACCGACGGCATCACGATCACCCTGGTCAAGGACGTGCGTCCCGGCAGCGAGTCGTCGCGCCTTGGCGCACTGGCGCCGTTCGGCAACGGTGTGCTCTTCATCGCCGACGACGGCACGAACGGCTTCGAGCTTTGGAAGAGCGACGGCACCACCGCCGGCACGCAGATGGTCGTCGACCTGGCGGCCGGCCCGAAGGACGGCTGCCCGCCGAACGACCTGCCGGGCATCGGCTACGCGGGCTTCGTGTTCGCCGAACGCGGCGCCCGGCGCGCGCTGTTCGCGGCGACGAACGGGACCACCGGCATGGAGCTCTGGCGCACGGATGGCACCGCCGGCGGCACCGTGCTGCACGCCGAGATCCAGCCCGGGGCGCTCGGTTCGTTCCCGGGCCAGCCCGTGCGCGCCGGCGCGCAGCTGGTCTTCTCCGCGACGCAGACCGAACCGCCAGCGATCCCGATCGGCCGCGAGCTGTTCACGATGCCGACGATGGCGATCGCGACGCCGATCGGTTCCTCGTGCTCGAACTCGCCGGCGCAAGCGCCGCTCGCGGCGACCATCGGCGTGCCGTTCCTCGGCAACACCACCTTCACGCTGAACGTCGACGGCGCTCCCTCGAGCATCGCCGTGGTCGCGATCGGCGAACCGGTCGAGCAGGTGGTCGGCCCGTGCGAGATCCGCGTCGCCAACTTCGTCACCGGGGTCGTCATGACCGACGCCGCCGGCCAGGCGGTGCAGCCGCTGCCGCTGCCGCCGACGCCGTCGCTCGCCGGCGCGCGCTTCGGCGCGCAGTGGGGCGTGTCGCAGACCAACGGACCGTTCCTCGGCCTGTTGGCCGTCAGCAACGGCGTCGACTTCGTGCTGCAGGCGCAGTGACGCCTCCGCGCTACCGCGAGTAAGCTGCGGCGATGAGGAACGGAGCGATCGTGGCGTGCTCTCTCGGCGCGGCGCTGGCCGTGTCGCCGCTGCCCGCGCAGTGGCGGCGCGGCGCGCCGGTTCCGCCGCTCACCTGGGTCAAGACCTGGAACAACGCGCCCGCGACGTTCGGCGACCTCGCCGGCAAGGTCGTGGTCGTCGCGTTCGTGCACACGAACTGCGAGAACAGCAAGGGCGAGGTGCCGCACTTCAACGCGCTGCACGCGAAGTACGCCGACGCCGGCCTCGTCGTGCTGGGCGTCAGCGACGAGGCCGAAGGCCTGATCGAGTCGACCTACGTCAAGGGGCGCGCGAAGTACCCGTTCGTGAAGTCGAACGACATCCGCAAGCAATGGGGCGTCCGCTTCCTGCCGTGCACGTGGGTCATCGACGCCAACGGGCTCGTGCACACGCTGCCCGACGTCGGCCCGCCCGACGACACGCTGGTCGACGAACTGCTGCAGGGCCTGCCGATCGAACCGCGCGTGCCGGCCGGCGCGAAGTTCGACTCGCTGCGCCTCTACTGGACCAAGGCCGAGTTCGCGAAGCTGCACGAGCACATCGGCAGGACACTGACTCTGCCGAAGCTCGAGCCCGACATGAAGCTGGCGCTCGAAGGACAGCAGCAGGCGCTGGCCCAACGGCAGGAGCGCGCACTTGCCCGCATCGCCGCACTCGGTGGCGGCCCGGACTACGCCGCGCACTGCGACGAGCTCGAACGGATCGAGAAGTCGTGGGGCACGCTGCCCCCGGCGCCCGCGGCGCGCGCCGTGATCGACCGCATGCTCGCCGATGCGACGATCCGGAAGGAGGTCACGACGGGCCGGGCGCTGAAGAAGATGCTGACCGACGTCGACACCAGCAAGTTGCCGGTGCTGCGCAAGGTGATCGAGGACCTCGACAAGTTCCGCAAGAAGCACGCGGACACCTACGGTGGCAAGCAGGCGCTGGCGCAGCAGACGCGGCTCAGCATGCGGCCGAAGCCCGAGTAGGTCGCTGCCGCGCCGGCCGCGCTCTGCGCGCCGATCCGCGTCGGCAGTCAGCGTGATGGGGCAACGTCGATCGCGAACACGACCTCGCCGTCGCCCGCGGCGACCGCCCGCACCCTCCAGCCGTCGAACCGCAGGCTCACCACGCCAGCGCCCTCGACCGCCGCCTGACGGAACAACCGCCACGACGCGAGTTGCCGATTCTGCCCCGGCTCGGCGACCGGGATCTCGTGATCGACGGCCGTCGGCACCGCGTCCGGTGCCCCACCGGCGGCGACGCGCAACGACGCCCGATCGCCGTGACGCAGCATCCTCGCGCGCAGCCCGACCCAGGACCCCCCGTCGCGTCGTGCGTGCGCCGCATCGACCAGCAGCGACTCCGACACCGACACGCCGCGGACTTCGCCGCTCGCCAGATCGACTTCGACCGCGGCGTCCTCGCCGATGCCAAGGCCAAAGCGTTCGTTGCCCACGACCAGCGCGGCGACGAGCCGGCCCACGCGATCGCGCTCGAAGAAGTGGGAGTCGGTGAGTCCCCACGGCAGGAACGCCATGCCGCTGCCAACGCGCGGGCCGAGCCGTTCCGCACCCGCGCCTTCTTCGGCGATGCCGAGCGCTGCCGCGCTGCGCCCGCCTTCGAGCATGCGCTCGCCCATCATCGCGCAGCCAGCACTCGCCCCCGCGATCACGCCGCCGCGCGCGAGCAGCCGCCGCATCGCGTTCCACTCGGGCGTCTCGGCGCCGCCGGGCCGATACCGCGCCGTGATGCGTTGCTGGTCGCCGCCAGTGAAGAACAGCGCCGTCGCGCGGTCGATCGCCACGACCGTGTCCGCCGTCGTCGCCTCGCGCGTGACGACGTCGACGGCGACGTGCGGGGCCCAGGTTCGCAGCGCCTCGGTCTTGTCGATCGCCTCCTGTTCCTGCGGCCCGGTCGCCGCCGTCAGGATCGCGATGCGCGGCGTGCCCGGCACGCTCGCCAGCGCGAGCAGCCGCTCGTAGACCGGCCCGTTGTCGTTGTCGAGGCCACCGCCGATCAGCAGCAACGCGCCGCGCCGATCGGGCTCGGCGGATGGAGTCGCCACACACGCCGCCAGGAGCAACAAGAGCAGGATGCGCACGATGGGTCCTCGACGAGCGCGCCCGCCGGATTCGGCGCACTCGCCGCGCGACACTACGAACGAGCGCGCCCTCGGTCCATGCGGGCGTCGTTCGCCGCGAACGAGCCCCCGGGCGTCGCCAGTCGGTTCCCACCCGCGCGAATTCCTGGAACCGACCGTCACGTCGAGGCGGCGTCGATCAACGACACGGCATGCACCGGTCGCTGCGCCCACTCCTGCCCGTTCTGCTCGTCGGTCCCGCCCTTGCCCAAGGCACGCCGTTCCTGGTCGGCGACCTGGCCCCCGGCATCGTCGCGGACTACGGCGGCTTGCCGAGCGGCGTCGATCGCCGCGGCGTGACCCTCGGCGGCTTCTGCTACTTCGCCGCCGACAACGACGGCAGTGGTCTCGAACTGTGGCGCAGCGGCGGCACGCCGCTCACCACGCACCTGGTGAAAGACCTCGCTGTCGGCTCGGGCTCGGATCCCTGGCCGATCGGTGTCGCGGCCGGCCGCGTGCTGTTCCTTGCCGACGACCTGCAGCACGGCTTGCAGCCATGGACCACCGACGGTTCGGCGGCGGGCACGCAGCTGCTGGCCGTGGTGCCCGGCAGCGCGAGCCGCGACTGGGTCCAGTTCCTCGGCCAGTGGTACTTCGCGACGGACGAGTCCTTCGGCGCGCAACTCTGGCGCAGCGACGGCACCTCCGGCGGCACCGTGCCTCTGGCGACCGTCTCCGGCAACATCCAGAACCTGACCGCCGACACCAACCGGCTGTGGTTCACGTCGACCGACTTCACCGGGAACTCGCTGTGCTGGTGGAACGGCGCCAGCGTGCAGACGATCCCGCTGCCGCTCAACGGCATCGAGGAGATGGCGCCGGCACCCGGCAACGCCCTGCTGTTCGCCTACGACGACGGCGTGAACGGCACCGAGTTGTGGCGCAGCGATGGCTCGATCGCCGGCACCAGCATGCTCGTCGATCTGGCGCCGGGCCCGACCAGCGGCAACGTCCGCAACGTCGTCGCCTGGAACGGCGCGGTCTACTTCACCGCCGACGACGGCAGCGGACTCGAGCGCCTGTGGCGCAGTGACGGCACGGCGGGCGGCACGACGTCGATGGCGGTGCCGGCCGTCGGCCCGTGGTGGGTGGAGTCGGTCACCCCCGCCGGCAGCCGGCTCTACTTCGTCGGCTGGAGCGCCACGAGCGGGCGCGAACTGTGGCAGACCAACGGCACCGTCGGTGGGACTTCGCTGGTTGCCGACATCCACCCGCTGGGAGACAGCAACCCGTTCGGCCCCGCCTTCGACGGCACCTGGCTCTACTTCTCCGCCGACGACGGCACCCACGGCGCCGAACTCTGGCGCACGAACGTGACCACGACGCAACGCTGCAGCGACGTGCAGTTCGGCGGCGCGAACAGCTACCCCGAAGTGCTCGGCTTCGTGAACTCGACCTGCCTGTTCCGCGCGATCCACTCGACCATCGGATTCGCGTCCTCGCAGTACGAGCTGTTCGAGAGCACCGGTGGCTTCAGCTCGCTGGTCGCGAACATCCGCCCGCCGACGCCCGTGGGCAGCTTCCCGAGCAACATCGTCGGCCTCGCCGACGGGCGTTTCCTGTTCGGCGCGACGACGCCGACGACCGGCCAGGAGCCGTGGTTCGGCAATGCACCGAGTGCTGGCGCGTTCCCGCTCGCGGACACCGCGCCCGGCATCACGTCGGGTTTCCAGGGCGTAACGGCCGCGTGGTCCGGGGCGGGCTCGTTCGCCGCACAGGGCAAGCTCTGGCGCACGAACGGCACGCCGGGCGGCACGGCCGCCGTCGGCACCACGACCTTCGGGTACACGGCCGTGCCGATGGGCGGCCGGCTGTTCCTCGATGCTTCGACTCCGGCGACCGGGCGCGAACTCTACGTCGCGAACGACCCGTTGAGCGCGCCGGTGCTCGTGAAGGACCTCAACCCCGGCCCGCAAGGCTCGCTCCTCAGCGGCATGACGCGCGTCGGCAATCGGCTGTTCTTCACCGCCTACGACGGCACCAACACCCATCTGTACGTCAGCGACGGCACGTCCGCCGGCACGGTGCCGATCCCCGGGCAGAGCGCGCCCGGAACGAACGGCGCCTACGGCCTCGTCGCCGCCGGACGCCGGTTGTTCTTCTCCAGCGCTGCGCCGGGCTTCTTCCAGCGGCTGTTCGTCACCGACGGCACCGCCGCCGGCACGCAACCGGTCGGCGTCAACTACCCGTTCCAGCCGGTCGCGTCCGGCGACCGCGTGTTCTTCCTCGGCTACGGCACGCCGACCGGCCCCGAGCTGTACGTCACCGACGGCACGACGACGACGCTGTGCCGCGACATCGTGCCCGGCACCGGCGACCCCGACATCTACGCGGTCACGGCGTTCGCCGGCGGCGTGCTGTTCTTCGCCAACGACGGCGTGCACGGCTACGAACTGTGGCGCAGCGACGGCACGCCGGCCGGCACGCAGATGGTCGCCGACATCGCGCCGGGCATCGCGCACGGCGTGCCGCCGAACAACGTCGGCTACGGCGGCTGGATCTACGCGCCGGACCGCAGCGGCCGCGCGCTGTTCACCGCACAGAACGACGCCGCCGGCTTCGAGATCTGGCGCACCAACGCCACGGCGGCGGGGACCACGCTGCACTTCGATCTCGAGCCGGGGCCCTTTGGCTCCTACCCGCTCAAGCCGACGCGGGCGGGCGACGCGCTGCTGTTCTCGGCCTACCGTTCGACCGTCGGACGCGAACTGTTCGCGATGCCGGTGATGGCGGCCGTCGATCGCGTCGGCTCGCCGTGCGCCCTCGACCTCGCCACGGCTCCGCTGGCGACGGCGAACGGCGCGCCGACGCTCGGCAACGCGGGCTTCACGCTGCAGGTCAGCGGGCAGCCGCTCGTCAACGGCGTGATCGGCATCGGCCTGCCCGACGACGTGTCGTTGTCACCGTGCGAGCTGCGCATCGTGAACTACGCGACCGCCAACGTCGCGACCAACAGCGCCGGCAATGCCCAGTTCACCTTGGCGATACCGTCGACGATCACGCTCGCGGGCGCCCGGCTCGCCGCGCAATGGGGGCTGCTGCAGACGAACGGCCCGCTGCTCGGCCTGGCGGCGCTGAGCGACAGCGTCGACTTCATCCTGCAGTCGAACTGATCCGCGGCTCACGCCGGTTGACGGCGCCAGCTCCCACCCCGAAGGTCGACGCCACGTGGCCGCATCCCCGACGACGCTGACGCCCGAGTTGCTCGAAGAGCGCGTGGCGGTCGCGTTCCTCGAGCGGTTCGTGGCCGACGCCGCAGCGGGCCGGCATCGCCCGCTCGCCCACTGGCTGGCGACATTCCCGCAGCACGAGGCACGCATCGCCCGCGAATGGCTGCAGCTCACCGGGCATGTGCTGGCACCCGTGACCGCAGCGCCAGCACCCGCCGAGCGGGCCGAGCGTGTCGGTCCGTACCGGCTGCAGTCCGAACTCGGCCGCGGCGCGCAGGGCATCGTCTACCTCGCCGAGGACACCCGCCTGCATCGGTCCGTGGCGTTGAAGGTGCTGCCGCGTGACGTCGTCGCGCTGTCGGGTCCGGCGACGCTGCGTCTGCGCCGCGAGGCCGAGGCGATCGCGCGCCTCGAGCATCCGGGCATCGCGACGATCTACGAGACCGGCCAGGACGACGCGATGGCGTGGATCGCGATGCAGTACGTCGCCGGCGGCAGCGTGCAGCAGCGCATCGCTCGCCGTGTCGCCGACGGGCTCGGCCCGCCCGGACCCGACGCGATCCCGGCGGTCGTTCGCCTCGTCGAACGCGCAGCACGCGCACTCGCCGCCGCACACGCCGCCGGCATCCTGCACCGCGACGTCAAGCCCGCGAACCTGTTGCTCAAGGCCGACGACGAGCCGGTGCTGGTCGACTTCGGGCTGGCCGCCGACGAACACGCGAGCACGCCGACGATCACCGCCCCCGGTGCGGTGTTCGGCACGCTCGCCTACCTGCCGCCCGAACGGCTCGGCGGCGCACCGGCCGATGCCCGATCCGACGTCTACTCGCTCGGCGCGGTCTTGTTCGAGCTTCTGGCGCTGACCCGCCCCTACGCCGCGGAGGTCACCGCGCACGAACTCAAGGCGATCGCCGAAGCCGCCGTGCCGGACGTTCGCGTGCACAATCCGTCCGTGCCTCGCGACCTCGCGACCGTCGTCGCGACGGCGTTGGCGAAGTCCCCCGTCGACCGCTACGCCAGCGCGACCGCGTTCGCCGACGATCTGGCGCGGGTGCTCGCGCTCCAGCCGATCGCCGCGCGGCCCGCGTCGACAGCGCTGCGCTTGCGTCGCTGGGCGCAGCGGAACCCGCGCCTGGCGCAGAGCCTGTTCGCGCTGGTCGTGGTCGTCGCCGTCGGACTCGTCGCCACGACCTGGCTCTGGCGCGAGAGCGAGCATGCGCTCGGCGACGTGCGCCGGCTCGCCGACCTCAAGTTGGCGCGCGAACTGGTCGCCGGCGCCGACGACTTGTGGCCGGCGCGACCGGAACGCCTGCCCGCGATGCAGACATGGCGTCGCGAACTCGACACCCTGCGTGAGCGCCTGCCCGACCATCGGCGCCGGCAAGGCGAACTGCCGCCGGCGGGGCAGGATCCGACGTCCGACTGGGAAGCCGAGCAGTTGGCGTTGCTGCTCGCGGCGCACGACCGGCTCGACGCACTCGCGACCGACGTCGACCGCCGCACCACGACGGCCTCCGGACTCGCAGCGCGCACGGTCGACGGGCCAGCGGCAGCGTGGCGCGACGCGAGCGCGCGCGTCGCCGCCGACCCGCGCTTCCAAGGTCTGCAGCTCCGACCGCAGCTCGGCCTCGTGCCGCTCGGCCCGGATCCGCGCAGCCGCCTCGAGGAGTTCGCGCACGTTCTCTCGGGCACGCCACCCGTGCGCGACGCGACGACGGGCGCCCTACGCCTCGACGACGACTCCGCGATCGTGCTGGTGCTGATCCCCGGCGGCCGCAGCCTTCTCGGGGCCGATCGCGAGCCGCCCGCCGACGGCCGCCCGGCGAACGTCGACCCGGACACGCCGAAGGAGCAGGAGCCGAGCTACGTCGTCGACCTGGCGCCGTACTTCCTGTCGCGCTTCGAGATGACGCAGGCGCAGTGGCAGCTGCACACCGGCAAGAACCCGTCGACCTACCACGTTGGAGGCGGCCTGACCAAGATCGACAGCGTGCGCCATCCGGTCGAACTGGTGACCTGGGAGGAATGCGATCTGGCGCTGCGGCAGCTCGACCTCGTGTTCCCGACCGAGGCGCAGTGGGAGCACGCCTACCGCGCCGGCACCGGCACGCCGATCCCCTACGGGCCCGACCCGCAGTCGCTGCGCGGCCACGAGAACCTCGCCGACGCCACCGCGCGCGAACGCGGCACCAACCGCCGGCTGCGCTTCATCGACTGGCTCGACGACGGTTGGTTCGTGCACGCGCCCGTTGGTTCGTTCCTGCCCAACGCCTTCGGCCTCCACGACATGGGCGGCAACGTGAAGGAGTGGTGCGACGACTCGTGGGAGGACTATCCGACCGTCGAACCACGCGCCGGCGACGGCCGGCGACGCGGCAAGTACGACGAGTACCGCATCGTGCGCGGCGGCAGCTTCTCGAGCTGGATCGACGACGCGCGCGCTGCTGCGCGCGGCGGCGTGCAGAAGAACACCAGCGGTGCCGAAGCCGGCGTGCGGCCGGCCCGACGCATCGAGTGACCGGCGTCAGTCGTGGCAGAGCCGCAGCAGCGGATCGCCGCGCAGGCTCTCGCGCAGGCGCTGCCAGCGCTTGCGGGATGTCTCCTCGGTGATGCCGAGCAGGCTCGCGGCTTCGACGTGCGCGAGGCCCTCCAGTCCGACCGCGACGAGCAAGCGGCGATCGTCGTCGTCGAGCGCATCGATGCGCGCCCGACACGCCAGCGCCGCCTCGTCCTTCGCGATGCGCCGACTGATCGTCGTCACCGTGTCGGCGACCGCCGGCAGCCGCGAGTCGCCGCCCAGCCGGCGCCGCGGTCCGAGTGGATCGCGGCCGAGTTCGCGCAGCGTCTCGAGCCACACGCGGTTGGCGAAGCCGAGCAGCCACTGCCGAAAGATCCCCTTCGCCGGATCGAAGTCCGCGGCGCGCACGCACGCCCGCATGGCGACCTCCTGCACCAGGTCGTCGACGTCGATGCGCGAGCGCAGTTCGCGGCCGACGCGGCAGTTCGCCCATGCGTGCAGGGCTGGCGCTGCTGCCGCGAACTCGGCCGCGAAACGCTCCACGGCGGCGGTCGTCGGCTGCGGCTGCGGCGAGGTCACGATGCGGAAGACTACCCCGGCATGACGCTCCCGACGCAGCGTCCGGCCCGAGGCGGGTTGCGACCCGCCCGACGATCCGGTCCAGTCCGCGCAACCGCCATGCGAACGTGCCTTCCCTGGTTGCTGCTCGCGCTCCTTCCCGTTGGCTGCCTCGAGATCGACGGCCAGGAACTCACCGTGCGCTTCGACGAGGCGGCCGATCGCATCGACGTGTATCTCGTGCACCGCGGCCTGTTCGCCGAGGGTGGACAGGGCAGCGACCGCGACCCGCTGCAGAAGGCCGTGAACGACATCGCCGCCACGCGGCAGAACGGCGAAGTCGTGTTCTGGTGCAACTGGCCGCTGACGCTCGATCTGACCCGCGAGTACCCGGCACCGATCCAGGCAGTGCTCGCGCACATCGACGTCGAGAACGGCGGCCTGTTCACCGATCCGCAGGGCGTGCTGTGCGCGACGCAGTACCTGCGCATCCGTGACGCGAAGAAGTTCGTCAGCAAACTGAACATCGCCTTCGAACTGTTCGCGCAGCAGCAACTGCTCACCGGCACGTCCGGCTTCGGCGGCCCGCGCACCTGGGATCGCGACACCCGCGAGAACCTGCGCGAGTTCCTGCGCAGCGGCGAGAAGCTGATCCTGCTCGAACGTG
This sequence comes from uncultured bacterium, assembly GCA_937952215.1. Lineage (GTDB taxonomy): Bacteria > Planctomycetota > UBA1135 > UBA1135 > UBA2386 > UBA2386. Next base: position 106,438 of record CALFZH010000015.1, on the reverse strand, counting down.
GCCGCCTCGAGGTCCGCCTCCCGTTCTCGGCCGCCGACCACGCGTGGTTCAAGGACCAGCTCGAGCGCCGCTTCTTGCGCCAGATGCCCGACGAGGTGATCGATCGGCTGGGCCTCGCCGAACGGCGCGGCGCCGGTGGCTCGCCGACCGACACTTCGGTCGCGGCCGAGAGCGTGCAGGTGCCGGGGACCGCGCTCCAACGCGAGATCGCACGCGCGCCGAGCTACCGCTTCTTCTGGGACAACGAGTGGTCGCTGACGCGCGAGGAGACGCTGACCCGCGTCGGCCTCGGCGTGCTCGGCAGCCGCGAGCTGCGCATCACCAAGGCCACCGGCGGGCTGTACCACGACGCGCTGCTGCAGAAGTTGCGCGAGGACAAGGAGGCGATCGAGGAGGGCGTGCCCGACCAGGAGCTCGCGCGGCGCTTCGACGCGTTCCGCGAACGCGACGCCGTGCTGCCGCCGAAGGTCGCCGAACTGCGGGCCGGCAAGGGCGGCGGCAAGTAGCTCACCGCGGTCGCAGCGCCTCGGTGCCGGCGTCGGTGTCCAGGCGCCGGAGGTTGGGCATCGCGCGCACACGGGCCAGGTCGGCGTCGGCGAGCGGCATCCAGCCGCGAATCGTCAGGCCCTCGAGCCACGGCATGGCGACGAGCCCGGCGACCGCTGCCTCGGCGGAGATCTCGGAGCTGTCGACGCCGAACGTCTGGCAGTAGGAGAGATCGAGCGTTCGCAACGACTGCAGTGCGAGCAGCGACGAGAACCCGGCCTTGCCGACCCGCGAGCCGAGCAGGTCGAGGGTCTCGAGCTTCGGCGTCGCGGTCGCGAGCACCTCGCCGAGGCCCGCGAAGTCATCGACGCAGCCGCGCAGGGTCAGCCGTTCGAGCGACCCTGGCAGCACGCGCAGGGACGCGCTGTCGACCGGCACCCCGCTGAGATCGAGATCGGTCAGCGCTGGCAGCGCGCCGAGCGAAGCCACGCCCGCGGCGGTGATGCCCGCCTGACCGAGGCTCAGAACGCGCAGCTTCGCGTTGCGGACGAGGCCCACGAGCACCTCGTCGGTGACGCCCGAGCCCGGGTCCGGCGGCGGCAGGTGCGCGCTGAAGCCCGAGAACCAGGTGTGGCTGCCGATCATCGACAGGTCGAGCACTTCGAGCCGCGGCATGACACCGAGCGGCACCAGCCACGGCGCCTCGAGATGGACACAACCTGCGAGCGAGAGTTCGCGCAGCGCCACCGCGCTGGTGATCGCGGCACACGCCGCCCGTCCGAAGCCCTGCGAGTGGCGGACCGTGAGCGCCCGCAGCCGCGGCAGCCTCGCGACTTCGGCCAGGCCGTCGTCGGTGACACGCATCGACGACAGCGTCACTTCTTCGAGATCGACGAGCGAACGTACGACGTCGAGGCCCGCGCCTTCGACGCCGAGCTGGCCGTCGAGCTGCAGCGACCGCAGCGACGTCGTGCCGCGCAGCAGACGCAGACCGTCGTCGGTGATCGTGCGCAGCGGCGGCACTCGCGGGGAGCGCCGCGCGACCGGCGACGACCACGCGGCGACGACGTCGAGCCGTTCGAGGGCACGCAGCTTGGCGAGTTCGGCGAGGCAGTCGTCCTCGATGTCGGACGCGACGACGTGGCGCACGTCGCGCGGCAGCGCGGCGGCCTCTTCGCGGGTGCGCACCTGGACCGGTCCTGGCGCCGTCTGCGCCGCCGCGATCTCCTCCTCCGGCACGCTGGTCTCGAGCAGGCGCAGCTTCGGCAACGCACGCCGCAACGCGACGACGTGCGCGGCGGTGACGAAGGCGCAGTGGCGCACGTCGAGCTCTTCCAGCTGCGGCGCGGCGAGCAGCACATCGATGCTCGCGACCGTGAGGCCACGCATCTGCCGCATGTCGAGCGCGCGCAGCGACGGCATCTTCGCGACGCGCGCCAGGCCACGATCGGTGATGCCATCGCACGCGGAGATGTTCAGGTGGCGGAGCGACGTCAGGTGCTCCGCGATGGCGTCGCAGAACGCATCGGAGTACCCGCCACCGACCTCGAGCCGCTCGAGGCCCGACGGCAGCGCCGCCACCCAGCCCGCACCGTGACCCTGACCGCCGGTCGCCCGGAGATCGCGCAACGAACGACATGCCCCGAGGCTCGCGATCCCGTCGGTCGTCCAGTAGCCGCCGCTGATGTCGAGCACGGCCAGACGTGGGCACCGGGCGAGGCCGGCGAGTGCTTCGTCCATCGGCCCCATGCCGATCCGGTCGGCCAACCGGCGCGCGCGTTCGAGCAGTTGCCGGGCGCCGTACATGAACAACTCCGCGGAGCCAGCGCGCCAGTTGATGCCATCGATGGCCGACACGTCGAGCTCTGCGAGTTCGGGCAGTTCGTGCAGGCGCGCGAGCAGGCGTCCATGCAACTGCTGGCAGCCGCGCAGCGACAGCGAGCGGAGCCCGCGGCACTGCAGGATCGCGTCGATCCCCGCTTCTTCGAAGCCGTGGTTGAACGACAGGTCCAGGCGCCGAAGCGACGCAAGCCGCGGCAGCTGCAGCAGAACGATGTCGGCGGTGTCCATGCAGCGCAGCGTCAGGTTCTCGAGTCCGGGCAGGCGCTCGAGACCGGCGAACACGTCGGCGACGCGTCGCACGTCCCCCGACCAGTCCGCAGGCTGCAGCCCGATCCCTGGCGAGTCGAAGAACCCGGCGTGCACGGTGCCGTGCAGTTCCAGGGTGCGCAGCTTGGTGAATGCAGCGATGTGCGACCAGATCGCCGCCGTCACCGGCCTGGCGTAGCGCGGCGCCGCCAGCTTCAAGGACAGGCCGAAGGACTCGTTCCACGGCTCGCGCACGATCAGCACCTCGAGGCCGCGCAGACGCGTCAGCTCGAGGAACTTCTGGTCATCCACCCCGACGGCCTCGACGGCGCGCGTGTCGGCCGGCAGGGTCGCGACGTCGGTCTGCTGATGGACCAACACCGGGACCAGCACCTTCGGGTCCTGAGCGCCAGCAGCTCCGCCACCCGCTTCCCGGCGCGGCAACGTCGCGATCGCGACGACGACGAGTGCGCCGAGCAACACGGCCGCCGCCGCCCACAGCCGCGCTGCTCGCCGCGTCACCGGCTCCGGTGCGCCGGCGACCGCGAGCCGTGTTCGCACCGCTGCGACGAGGTCGGGCGGCGACTCGCCGCCGAGCCGTTCGCGCAGCACCCCGTCCATCACGAGGTCGTCGTCGTTGGAATCCGTCATGCTCGTCGTCTCCGTTCGATGCACGCGCGCAAGGCGGCGCGCAGTCGCTGCAGCAGCGTGCGCACGCCGTGTTCGCCGATGCCGAGTTCGGCGGCGAGCTCCGCGCGCCCGAGCCCGTCGCGGTAGGTGCGATCGAGCGCCTGCCGGGAACGCGGCGGCAGTTCTTCGAGGCAGCGGTCGAGCGCCTCGATCCACCCGGCTCCATCGTCGACGCGCAGCTCGTCGCGCCAGAAGCGCTCGGCCGCGGCGGCGTGACGTTCCGCCCGCCGTCGGTCGGCACGCTGCTCGCGCCACCACAGGTGACGGCAGGTCGTCTGCACGAACGCCCCCGCGTCCCCTTCCGTCTCCCGATCGAGTCCACGCTGCAGTGCGATGACGAGGGCGTCCTGGACGATCGCCTCGGCCTGCTGGCCGCGGCAACCGAGGGCGCGCAGGAACCGCCACGCCGCGACCTGATGGCGGCGCACGAACGCAGCCACCGGATCGACGTCGGTGTCGGGGCACGGGGTCGGCTGCATCCTGGTCACGGCGGCCACACGCGGGAATCCCCGCGCCGGCCGGCAGGGTACTCAGCCAATCCGGGAATCGGGCGGCGCTTCGCTCCGATCGCGCAGCCGCAGCTGCCCGCACGCCGCCTCGGCGTCAGGGCCCGACGAGTCGCGGATGGTCGCCAGGATCCCGCGCGACTTCACGGCCCGCACCATCGCGACGATGCGTTCGCGCGGCGGCGCTGTGAACGGCAGCCCGTCGACCGGGTTGTAGACGATGAAGTTCACGTAACCGCGCACGCCGGCGAGCAACTCGCACAGTTCGTCGACGTCCCGGTCCGCGTCGTTGATGCCCGCGAGCAGCGTCCACTCGATCTGCACCGGCGTGCCGACGTCGCGCGCGTAGGCGTCGGCGGCGGCGACGATGTCGCGCAGCGGGTCGCGGTGCGCGCGCGGCAGCAGTTCGCGGCGCGTCGCCTCGTTCGCCGAATGCAGCGACAGCGCCAGGCACGGCCGCACCGCGAACGTGCGCATGCGTTCGAGCGGCTTCACGCCGCCGACCGTCGAGAACGTCTGCCGCCGCGGTCCGATCATCACCTCGTCGCGGATGCGCGCGACCGCGGCCATCACCGCGTCGAGGTTGTGCGAGGGCTCGCCCATGCCCATGAACACGACGCGATCGATGCGCATCGTGCGCCGCGCGTGCACGACCTGCTCGACGATCTCGTCGACGCTCAAGTGCCGCTCCACGCCGAACAGGCCCGAGGCGCAGAAGCGGCAGCCGACCGCGCAGCCGACTTGCGTCGACACGCAGCAGGCGCCGATCGGCATCGCCACGGTCTCGACCTTCTTGCCGTCGCGCAGTTCGAGCAGCAGCTTGACGGTGCCGTCGCTCGCCCGCGTCTGCTGCGCGACGCGCGTCACCAGTCCTTCGGCGAGCCAGTCGTCGAGGGCCTTCTGCTCGTCGGCGGCGAGCCGCAGCCCCTGCTTGTCGAAGTCGGCGGGCGTCGGCGTGCGGCCTCGGGCAACGAGCCGGCGCGCGAGCAGGCCCTTCTTCGAGGGTAACGAAGTCGCAAGTCCGGACAGTCCGGACGCAGTGGTGATCGAAGGCCGGCTCACGCGAGCCGCGGATCGTCGCGACCACTCGCCGCCGATGCCATGGGGCGAAACGGATCGCGCCAGCCGGCCATTCCTGCGCGGTCGAGCGCAAGCCACGGAACCATGCCGCGGTTTGTTTCGTCCGAGGGATTGACGAACGTGGCGCAGCGATACACCCTTGCCCGGGCTGTGCGCCTGCCCTCGTTTCGGCGCAATCCCCAACCCTCGTCAGGAAAGACCTCACCATGATTCGTTCCACCCTCTCCGCTGCCCTTCTCCTTGCCTCGGGCGCGATCGCCCAGTGCACCATCGGCGCACCCGGTACCCAAGTGTTGCCGACCGTCTTCGACAACTGGTATCCGATCCGTCCGATCGGGTTCACGTTCCCCTTCTGCGGCGCCACCTACACCGACATGTACGTGAGTGATCACGGCATGATCGCGTTCTCCAATGGCGGCGTGCCGACGATTCCGCCAGGGGGCGCTTACACCTGGGTGCCGACCGGCGCGGCGATGGTGCAGAACTCGCCGAAGTTCTGTGCCTACTGGAGCGACCACAACGTCGGGCCCCTGCTCAGCAGCGAGATCACCGTCGACAACACGAGCGGAACGAGCTGCACGGTGACCTGGCCCGACATGGAGACGTTCGGAACGCCCGGCCCCTTCACGTTCCAGGTCACGCTCTATCCAGACGGCCGGATCGTTACGTGCCTGGACAACCGCGTGTCCAACAACGGCTCGACCTTCACGAGCTCCGGTGCAAACCTCAACGCGATCTTCGGCGTCACGGAAGGCAACAACGCCGTCCTGCCGGCCCAGGTCGACATCAGCGCCAGCCCGGTCAGTGCCACCAACACGATGTGGGAGTTGTGGACGACCTCGGCGCCCGGCGTGGCGAACCCGCTGTTCGACATCAGCAACAAGACGATCACCATGATCCCGACCAACCCGGGCTGGATCGTGGTCACCGACGCGCTCGCCTGCGCGTCCAACGCGACCTACGGCGCGGGCTGCCACGGCCTCGGCGTGTCGTCGAACAACCCGCGGATCGGCACCAACTGGCTCATCACCACGACGGGCATCAGCCCGTTCTCGCCGGTCGCCGTCACCTTCTTCGGCCTGACCCGTCAGGTGCCGGCGATTCCGCTGCCTTTTGTGAACATCCAAGCGCCGGGTTGCGACATCAACATCGCGGGCCTGCTGACCGACGTGTCGGCCGTCAACGCCGGCGGCACCAGCGTCCTGACGATCCCGATCCCGAACCGCGCCTCCCTGAAGGACGCGTCGCTGACCTTCCAGTCGGGAGCGTTCGCTCCGGGCGCGAACCCAGAGAACCTCGCCGTCTCCAACGGCGGCGAAGGCGTCGTCGGCTGGTGAGCCGACCCTGATCGCCGTCCCGTCGCAAGGCGGGGCGGAACGTGCAACGGCGCAGCGATGGCTGCGCCGTTGTCGTTTCCAGGGGCGGGATCGGACGCTACCAGCCCTTCGCAGCGCGCAGGCTGGTGATGTGCGCGACGTGATGCGCACCGTGCCACGCGTAGAGCGCGACCAGGTCGTCGAGGGTCATCGCCCCACGCTCGCTGTGGATGCATGTGCGGGCGAACGCCGCCGCCGGCAGCGACCGCAAGAACGTCGCCCAGCGGTCGTGCAGGGCAGAAACCAGCAGCAGTGAGCTGCCGATCGGGCCGACGGCGTCGGCGAGCTGGGCCCACGCGTTCTCGTCGTACGCCTTGATCGGCGGCGGCGAGCCCTCGGTCGCAGTCAGCTTGTGCCGCACGTAGGCGTTCACGTGGCTGTCGGCGACGTGGTGCACGACCTGACGCACGGTCCAGCCGCCGGCGCGGTACGGCGTGTCGAGCTGGCCGCCGTCGAGCCCGCGCACGGCCTCGTGCAGGCGATCGGGCACCGCGGCGATCGTCGCGATCGCCGCCGCCCGTGACGCCGGGGCGAGGGAGCCGGTGAGCTGCACGGTGCCGATCGGATACCGCGGATCGTTCATGACGGCCTCCTGGCCTCGGCAGGCTCGACGACGACGAGTTCGGCGCCCTGTTCGACCAGGGCTCCCTTCGTCACCGCGAGCTCGCGCACGGTGCCGGCTACGCCGGCGACGAGCTTGTGCTCCATCTTCATCGCCGACACGACGACCAGCGTCTGATCGGCCGCGACGACATCGCCCGGCTTGCACGCGACGTCGAGCACGGTCCCGGTCATCGGCGCGCGCACGACGCCGTCCGAGCCGCTGCTGGCGCTTCGCCGCGACGCCGGCGCCTCGAGCGTGTGCGTGTGGCCCGCGACGCGCACCATGAACGCCTTCGCCGCCGGCGCTCCGAAGGCGACGAACGCCGCGGTCGGCGGTTCGCCGAGCGGCTGCAGGCGCATGCCGCCGTCGCCGAGCGGGCTGCCGTGGTACTCGCGCACGACGTCGCCGATGCGCACGCGCCACCGCTCGCCGGCGAGCGGCTCGGCGGTCACCACGACGGTCTTGCCGTCCCGAACGAACTCGCGGGTGATCTTCATCGCGACTCCTCGAACGCACGGAAGCCGTCGAACGCCTGCCAGGCCGCAGTCGATCCAACCGCGCCGTCCCCGCCGCCGGCCGCGCGCTCGTCGCCGTTCCCGCCAGACCGTTGGAGCGCCTGGCACAGCACCGCCGCCGCGAGCACGTCGTCGCTGGGCGGCGCCTTGCTGCCGGCCGCGAGTTCGGGCCGGTGCTTCAGCATGTCGGTGCTCAGGTCCGCGGCGCGGAACGCCGCGTCGTCGACGATGCGGCGCAGGAAGTCGACGTTGGTCGGGATGCCGAGGTAGACGGAGTCGCGCAGCGCCTGGCTCAGGCGCGCGCACGCGCTGGCGCGATCGGGCGCCCACACGACCAGCTTCGCCAGCATCGAGTCGTAGAACGGCGGCACGGTCCAGCCCGAGTAGACGCCGCTGTCGACGCGCACGCCGGGGCCTTCCGGTTCGCGCACGAGCCGCAGCTTGCCGGCCGCGGGCACGTAGCCGGCCTCGGGCGACTCGGCGCAGATGCGCGCCTCGATCGCGTGCCCGCGCGGCCGCAGATCCCGACCCGCGAGCAGTTGTTCGAGCCGCCCACCCGCCGCGACGTGAAGCTGCAGGTGCACGAGATCGACGCCGGTGACGAGTTCGGTGACCGGGTGCTCGACCTGCAGGCGCGTGTTGACCTCGAGGAAGTAGAAGTTGCCCTTGGGGTCGAGCAGGAACTCGGCAGTGCCGGCGTTGTCGTAGCCAACGCGTTCGGCGAGCGCGATCGCCGCCTGCCCCATGCGGGCGCGCAGCGCTTCGTCGACGACCGCCGACGGCGCCTCCTCGAGCACCTTCTGGTGACGGCGCTGCACCGAGCACTCGCGTTCGTGCAGCGACACGACCCGGCCATGCTTGTCGCCGATCAGCTGGATCTCGATGTGCCGCGCCGGGAACACCGCCCGCTCGAGGATCATGCGGTCGTCGCCGAACGACGCCTTCGCCTCGCGCCGGCCCGCCGCGATCGACTCGGCGAGATCCTGCTCGCGTTCGACCATGCGCATGCCGCGACCGCCGCCGCCAGCACTCGCCTTGACCATCACCGGCATGCCGATCTTCTTCGCGAACGCGATCAGCGCCGCATCGCCCCCGTCCTGCTCGGTGCCCGGGATCACCGGCACGCCGGCGGCGATCGCTTCCTCGCGCGCCGCCTTCTTGCCGCCGAGTCGATCCATGGCTTCGGGGTTCGGCCCGACGAACACGAGCCCCGCGTCACGCACCGCGCGGGCGAACGCGGCGTTCTCGGAGAGGAAGCCGTAGCCCGGGTGGATCGCTTCGGCGCCCGTTCGCTTGGCGGCCGCCAACACCTTGCCGAAGTCGAGGTAGCTCTCGGCACTGGTGCTGCCGCCAAGCGCGATGGCGTGGTCGGCGGCGAGCACGTGCGCGCACCGCGTGTCGGGCTCGGAGTGCAGCGCGACGGACTCGCACCCGAGTTCGCGCAGCCCGCGGATGATGCGCAAGGCGATCTCGCCGCGATTGGCGATCAGCACGCGGCGGAACGGTGGATTCGTGGCCATTCGCAGGGCGGCACCATAGCGAGGGACGCAGCGATCTCGCCTGGAGCCGACGTCGAATTCCCCCGTGGGCCGCCCGAGGCGCCGCGCGGCGTGCGCGTTCCTTCGGCGGCCAACTGGTTGCTCTGCCTGTCCGGACCTCTGCCGCCACCAATCGCTCCGGGGCTGCGCCGCTCGCAGGGCTGCAAGCGCGGCTCACCAGAAGCCGGTCACGCCGGCGATCCGGCCGTCTGCGGCGAGTTCGATGACGTTCGTGCCTTGCCCGCGCGTGCCGCCCGCGGGATCGGTGATCACCCAGTCGACGAGCGCCCGCGCCTGGCACTGCCGCACCGGGCCGGTGCGCCGGATCGAGCCGGGCGCGTGCACCATGCAGACGGCCATGTGCTCGAGGAGCTCGGTTCGCCCGGCCAAGCACGACCAGCGATCCTGCATGCGCACGTCGTCCGTCGTGCAGCGGACCAGCAGTTCACGCCGGCGTGCCGCATCGCGTTCGCTCCACGCTGCGAACCACGCGTCGACGCAGCCTTCGACCGCGCCATGCGCTTCGTCGGCCACGGCGTTGGTGAAGAGCGCGAGCTGGAAGCGCCAGCCCGGCACGTGCTGGTCGCGTGCCGCCGCGCCGGCGAAGTCGTGGCGCAGCTCGAGCCGCGTGCCGTCGGCGTGGTCGTGCAGGGTGATCGTCACCAGCGAGCCCCCGACCGGGATCGGCTTCTGCGGGTCCTCGTAGCCGTAGGTGAACACGACACGACGCCCGGCATCGAGCGCGGTGATGGTGCCGCGCGCGACGACGCCGTTCGGGTAGACGATGTGCACCGCGCCGCCGACTCGGCCTTCGATGCGTGAGCCCGCCCCCCACCAGCGCGCGAAGCGTTCGCTGTCCGTGAAGTAGCGGAAGACCAGGTCGCGCGGCGCGCGGATCACCAGCGAGCGGTCGAGGGAGTGCGGGAGGTCGTTCATGGCTTGGTGCGGGAACGGGAACGCGTGGGAGCCGTGCCGGCGCGGCGACGAAGCGGCGCGCCGGCGGGACCGCGACGCGCGGCTTCGAGCTCGGCGGCCAGCGAGAGGCGATAGAGCGCGTCATCCCACGACTGCTCCAGCCAGCGGCGGAACGGCCCGAGCGCATCGCGTCGCGCGTGGTAGAGGCGTTGGCGGCCCGCCGCCTCGACGTCGACGAGGCCGGCGACGCGCAACAACGCGAGATGCTGCGAAACCGCGCCGAAGGTCACATCGGGCAACGCCGCGTGGATGGCGCCTGCCGCGAGCGGCGCGTCCCAACACAGGCGGAGGATCTCCCGCCGGCGCGGACTGTGCAGGGCCTGCAGCACGTTCATCTGCTATAGATATAACTAAATCTTCATCGACGCACCAGGGGCCGCCCGGAACCGTGCCCTCAGGTCGTTGCCGTCCGGCGACGACGCGGCGACCATCGCGCCGTGCTGCCGGACGACCCGACCACCCCACGCGAGCCCGAGATCGAACTGCTCGCGCGGATCGCGCGTCGCGGCCTGTGGACGCTGCGGCGTGTGTTCTGGCTCGCGGGCGCCGTGGCGATTGGCTACGGCCTCTGGCGCAGCGCCACGCCGCCGGTCGACGCGGCCGGCATCGCCGGCACGGCGCCGAACGCGTTCGGCATCGCCTGGATCTGCGCCGGGCTGCCGGCGATCGTCCACGTCGACTGGCTGTTCGGTCGCGGCCGTGTGATCGCACTCGGCGCCGGGGCGCTGCTCTGGTTCGGCGCCGCGCTGCTGCCGCACGACCACCGCTACGGCTTCGTGCTGCGGGTGTTCGCGAGCCTGGTCGCCTGCCTGTCGATGCTGGTCTGGCGCACGCTGTGGCGCCTCACGTCGCCCCCGGCGACGCGGTGATCGCGCCGGCGGTCGGCCATCGCCACGGTCCGAACGCCCGGCCGGCCCGCAGCGGCGGCATCCCGGGGTTGCCAGCGATGATCCCGCACCCGACCATGCCGCCGCCCCGCTCCCGCTGCATGCGCCACATCGCCCGCGCCGCCGCCGCGTTCGTCACGGCGATCGGCCCCATTCTCGCCCAGCACCCTCCGGGCGCGCCGATGCCCGTCGACCTTGGGCTCGACCAGGCGGCGCCGGCCAGCGGTCCTGGCAAGGTCCGTTGGCAGACGGGCCAGCAGTCGCTGCAAGCCGGCGACTTCGCGGCAGCGCGTCGACACCTCGCCGAGGCGCTCGAGTTCCATCCAAGCGCATCGGCCTTGCTGCTCGACATGGCCTTGGCGACGCGCAGCGATCCGGCGGAAGGACCGCTGTGGGCCGAACGTTTCGTGCGCGGGGCCGCCGACGCCGCCGGTCGCCTGAAGCTCGACGGGCCGACGCGCAAGTACCTGACGCCGCACCAAGGCTTCGAGACCTCGCTCGCGCCGTGGAGCGAACTCGCCGCCTTGCGCGCGCAGGCGATCGCCGAAGTCGGGAAGCTCGCGGAGAGGTACCGCGCGACCGGCAAACAGGACGCGCCGCGCGCCGTGCTGGTGCGTTGGGCGAGTGAGTTGTTGCTCGAACTCGGACTCGGCGCGCCCGCTCCGCTCGCGGCCGCAGCACCGCAGGTCGCGCGCGTGCAGGCCGCGTTCGTTCCCGACCACGAGGCCGTCTGCCGCGCGCTCGTTCGCGTGATGCAGACGAAGCCGGTCGCGAAGTCGGCGGGAACGGCGCCGACCACGGGCGCGCCCGGCGTCGACGAGGCGACGATCACCGACCGCCGCGTTCGCGCCGCGCGCATCCTGCTAGGCCTGCACCGGCAGGGCGGCTTCGAGGACCTGCAAGGGCCCAAGGCCCCCGACCTCGCCAAGTTCGCCGAGGAGGCAAGGGACCTGCTCGACGAACTCGCACCGGCGACGACGGGCGCGGTGAAGGTGTGGACGATCGACGAGCTCGCGGCGCTGTCGCCGGCCGAGGCCGAAGCGTTCACGCAGGCCCATCGCGACTGGCGCCATCCCGGCACAGCACTCAGCCCCACCGCGCGCTACCGCATCGAGACGACCTGCGGCTACCACACCCTGCTCGGCACGGCGCGCACCATCGAACTGCACCACACGCGCCTGGTCTCGCACTACGGCAGCGACCCGTTCCTGCAGCGTCAGGGGCTGGTGCGCGTCGTGCCCGAGGCCGCCGACCTCGAGAGCGAAGGCGCGCCGTACTGGTGGGCCGGCGGCTTCCAGGCCGGCGACCGCACGACGATCCGGTTCGCGTGGGGCCGGATCCCGGCGCTCGGCCGCACGCTGACGCACGAACTGACGCACCGCTTCGATGGCGTGCTGCGCCCGTTCCTGCCGTCGTGGTACGGCGAAGGCCACGCCGACTGGACCGGCGCGCACTACGGCAAGATGGCCGAGACGGTGTTCGTCGAGAACCACCTGAAGGTCGGGACCGCCGCGCACACCTGGTACAAGGGCTACGGCGACAAGGCGAAGTTCACCGACCTGCTGGCCGGCAAGGTCGACGACTACCGCGACAACTACTTCGCGGGCTACTCGCTCTACGCGTTCCTGCGCAGCTTCCCGCCGGCGCAGCCGCGCTACCGCTCGGCGCTCGACAAGTTCGAACGCAACGCGCGCGGCGGCCAGAAGGATCCGGTCGGGTTCTTCACGACGACGTTCTGCGACGGCAAGGAAGGCCGGCCATCGACCTTCGACGAACTGTTCGCCGACTGGCAGAAGTTCCTGCGCGGCTGCTACGACTGGCTCGACGATCGCAAGAAGCCCGGGCTCGAGTGGGTGGCGGCGTACGGCCCCGTCGATGACGAGAGTGGTCCCCGCGTGATGGACGAGCCGACGTGGTCGTGGGCCCGCACCCGCGCCGAGCCGTTCTTCGGCCAGGACCACGCCGCGGCTGCCACGTTGCTGCTGCACGAGGCCGGCGACGTCGACGGCGCGATCGCGGCAGGACTCTGGTCGACGACCGTCGACGGCTGGCGTCCGGACATCACCACGGCGCTGGCGGCGGAGCTGCGCGCGAGCAAGCACGCCGAGGCGGCGCAGGCGTTCGGTCTGCTGGCCTGGCGCCACTTCCCGTCGATGCCCAGTGGTGCAGCCACGCTGCTCGCGGCGCAGGCCCCGCGCACGCGCGCCTTCCTCGAAGCGCTGGCAACGCGAACGCAGACGCTGCGCGACGGAGCACCGATGGCGGCGCGCGCGCTGGCCAGCGACCACGGCCGCATCGGTGCGTTGCTCGGCTTGCCGCCGATCGCGTTGCCGAACGGTCCGCCCGCGCTGCCGCGCCATCTCGGCGACCACGGCTTCGCCGAGAGCAGCCTGACCGGCTACGACGACCGCCGCGTCGCGGGACTCTGGTTCACGACGCCCGAGGGCGACCTGCACGTCGGCCGCGAGAAGCCGCGCGACGGCACCGGCGCACTCGACCGGCACGCGCACCAGCGCGACGCGTTCGTGCACACGGTCGCCTGGCAGGGCCCCGGCGCCTACGTGATCCGCGGCCGCGTGCACTTCACGACATCGTACGCGTCGGGCGCGATCGTGTTCGGCCACACGCGGCGCGACCGCGGACTGCGGCTGCGCTTCACCTCGGGCGACTTCGACTATGCGACGGGCCGCAGCGAACGGGCCGACCGCAGCGGGCGCGTGTCGTTCGAGCTACTCGGCATGTGGGAACGCGACGGCCAGATGCCGGCGATGGACCTGTCGCACGCCGTCGAGGTCAAGGGCTCCACCGAGGCGCCGTCGTTCGCGTTCGCGTTGCACGTGCGCGGGCCGCGCGTGCTCGTCGAGATCGACGGCGAAGCGCGCATCCGCTACTCGGTGCACGACGGCGCGCCGATCGAAGGGCAGATCGGCTTCGCGACCGGCATGGGCGCGATCCGCGTGCAACAGCCGGTCGTGCAGCGCCGCGACGGCGAGGTCGGCGACCTCGTGACGGGGCTGCAGCTCGATCGCCAGCCCGACGTCTCGCTCGAGGAGTTGCTGCTGCTGCCGACGCGCGGCATCCCGCTGCACGAGAACGGCACGCTGGTCCTGTGGCTGCCGCGCGTCGAAGGCGGCGAACCGCAGGCGCTCGACTTCTACCTGCCAGGCCTCGCGAAGCTGCTCAACACGCCGCACGAACACCCGCAGCCTTGGGTGCTGGCGGTGCCGAAGGAACTGCCGGCCGGCCCGCGCGCGGCGGCCGCGGCGGCGTTGGCGACGATCCGCGCGCAGCCGCTGCCGCTGGTCGAGCATCAGGTCGGCGAGCCGCTGGACGGCGATGCGCCATGGGTGCTGTTCGTCGACGCCCAGGGCGTGCTGCGCGCGGCAGCCGAGGTTCGCGACCCCAAGCTGCACTCGCGGGTCACCAACTGGTCGCGGCTGCTGCGCGCGCGCTGACCACGTTCGTCAGCCGCGGGACCGCCGTTCCACGTAGGCCTTCGCCTTCTCGGCGTAGGCCGGTGCCTTCATGCCGATCTGCACCGCCTCGGCATGCGCCTGCTCCATCGACACCTTGCCGTCGAGCACGCGCCAGGCGATCCAGAGCGGGCCGATGCGGTTGCCGGAGCTGCAGTGCATCATCATAGGCCGCTCGCTGGCGGCGAGCAGTTCGCGGGCCTTGTCGAACACCGCGTCGGTCAGCTCCTCCGGTCCGCTCCACGGCAGGTTGACGTAGGTGATCCCGAGCTTCGTCACATGGGCCGCCTCGTCGAAGTCCTTGTGCTCCGCGCGGTGCCGCAGGTCGACGACGGTCTTGATGCCGTTCTTCTGGGCGTGCTCGAAGTCGGCCGGCGTGGGCTGGCTCGCCAGGAACAGGCCCTGGAAGGTGTGGATGCGCTGCACGTCGCCGCACTGGTAGGGCTCGAGCACGTCGGCGCCGGGGGTGGCCTTGGCGGCGGCAGGGGGCGCTGGTGGCGCTGGCGGCGGGGCGTCGGGGACGCCGCTGCAGGACGCCGCGAACAGGGCGAGGGCGATGAGGAACGGGGAACGGCGCATGGTCATGGTCTGGATTGCTTGGGTCATCGGGTGGGAACGACCCTGCAGAGACACGGCCCGCCGTCGCGTTCCCGAAAATTTGCGCCTACTCCAGGCGCGCCAGGATCCGCCGGCGCAGCGCCGCCGGCAACTTGCCGTCGGCAAGGGAGCGGCAGACGTCCTGCGTGACGTCCATCGTCGCGAACACGGCGCGGCACCGTTCGCACACCAACGCGTCGCCACCCGGCATCGGCACGCCGGCATCGAGCGCGTGCTGCTTGGCCCGCAGCAGGTCGAAGCAGACGGCGCGCGTGTAGGCCGCGGGGGGCATTGCGCGCGTGGGAAGCCCACGCGCCAGATCGCTCCGCAGCCGCAATCGGGCACGATGCACTCGGGTGCGGACCGTGGTTGGCGTGACCCCGAGCACGCCGGCAACGTCTTCGACCGGCAGGCCGATCACGTCTTTCAGCACGAGCGGCAGGCGGTAGGTCGTCGGCAGGCGCGGAATGGCCGCTTCGAGACGCTCGCGCAGTTCCGCGCCGACGCCGACCGCGACGCTGCCGTCCACGGTCGCCACCAGCCGAGAGGCGAAGGGCGCATCGGCATCGAGCGACAACGTGTCCTTCGGCGCCCCGGCCCGTCGACGGTGCATGCGACGACAGGCGCGGACCGCGATCGTGTAGAGCCAGCTCATCGGATCGGCGTCGCCGGCGAACTGGCGCCAGTTGCGGAAGGCCTGCAGGAACGTCTCCTGCACCAGGTCCGCGGCGTCATCGCGGCTGCGGCACAGGCGCGACGCGATCGCGTGCAGACGGTCGCCGTGCGCGGCGAGCAGGCGCTCGACAGCGTCAGCCGGGGACAACGAACGCCATTCCGCCGGCGAGAGTCCAGCCTTCGAGGCCTTCGCGTCGGCACGTGTCGCGGCCATCCGGCCCGTGAACGTAGTGGACGCCCTGCGGCCGGTCGATCGCGCGTCCCGGCCGAAGCTCGTCACCGCCGCGCGCCGGGTCCCGGCCCTAGCAGCGGCGCGCTCGTGATGCGCACGAGATCGCCGTCCGCTTCGCTGCACTTCACCGACAACTCCGAGCGCATGCCCGCGCGGAACGCCGCCGCCGGCACGAGCACCTGCACCGCGATCCGCTTGGTCCCGAGCGACTCGAGCTCCACTTCGCGGACGGCGATGTTCGTCTCGGCGCCTTCGGGACCGACGACGTCGATGGTGAAGGTCCGGGTGCCGGGACGCTTGTTGATCAGCTGCAGATCGAACGTGTTGCGCACCTGCTGGCCTTCGAGCACGTAGGCGCTTCCCGGGACGCGCAGCAAGTTGGCCTCGAACGGTCGGCGCCGCGTCGTCGCCAGCCCGAATGCGGTGATGCCCGCCAGCAGCAGGGCGGCGTAGAGCACCACCCGGCCACGCAGGAACCGCCGCACGCCCCCGGCGAACCCGCGCCGGCTGTCGACGCGCACCAGCCCCGGAGCCCGGCCGATCTTGGCCATCACCTCGTCGCACGCGTCGATGCAGTTGGCGCAACCGACGCACTCGAGCTGCGTGCCGTTCCGGATGTCGATGCCGGTCGGGCACACGGCGACGCAGCGGTAGCAGTCGACGCAGTCGCCAGCACCCGCCGTGCCCACGGCGCCGCGCGGCTCGCCGCGCCGTTCGTCGTAGCCGACCAGCATCGTGTCCTGGTCGTAGAGCACGCCCTGGAGCCTGCCGTAGGGGCACAACACGATGCAGGTCTGCTCGCGGAACCAGGTGAAGTTCACGAACAGCGCCCCGGTGACCAGCAGCGTGAACACGAACGCCGTCGGGTGCTCCGCGGGCGACGAGGTCATCGCCGTCAGCACGACCTCGACGGGCATGAAGTAGCCGAGCAGGGAGTGCGCGATCACCGCGGCGATCAGTGCGAACACGAGCAGCTTGGCGCCGCGGCGGACGAACTTCTGGCCGAGCGGCGCCCGGTCGAGCTTCGCGCGCGCGGCCGCCGGCCCTTCGATCCAGCGTTCGATGCGCCGGAACACGCCCTCGAGGAACACCGTCTGCGGGCACGCGTAGCCGCACCAGAGCCGCCCCCACAACGCTGCAATGACGAACAGCGAGAAGCCGAGCCCGGTGACGAAGAAGAACGCCAGCCAGAAGTCCTGGGCGTTGAACGTCTGGCCGAACAAGAAGAAGTGCCGAGCCGGGATGTCGATCAGCAGCACTGGCCGCTCACCGATGCGCAGCCACGGCACCACGAGGTAGATGGCGAGCAGCAGCAGCCACAACGCATGCTTGCGTCGCTGGAACCGACCCCGCACGTCGGCCGGGTGGATCACGTTGCGCGATCCATCCGGGTTGACGCTGAACAACGTGTCGACGTCGGGACGCCGCACGACCGGACGCCCCTTCTGCACGACGGGACGACCGACGTCGGTCCCCGCGGTCTTGTCGGTCTCGGTCATCGCGCAGCCACCGGGATCGCCGGCGTCACTTCTCCTTGCGAGCGTACGTCTCGGGTTCCTTCCCGGGCTGCACGTTCGTGTTCTTGATCGACAGCACGAACGCCGTCGTGCGCAACACGAACTGCAGGCCGTTCGGTTCCCAGGCCTGCATGCCGCCCAACGTGCCGCGCACCGGGTCGCGGTCCCGGCCCTTCAGGATCGTCGTGTAGATGTCCATCGGACTGCTGCCGTAGATCCAGTGACCGTCGGTCAGGTTGGGGCCGGCACCACCGAGGGCGGCGCCGTCGGCCTTGTGGCACAACGCGCACTTCAGCGGGTCCTGGAACAGCCGCTTGCCCTCGGCCACGAACGCGGGTTCGCGCGCGAGCGCCAGCAGCATCTCGTCGGTCACCGGATTCGCCGCCAGCTGCGCCTCGAGCTTCGCTGCCGCAGCCTGCTGCTCGGCGTCGTAGGCCTCGTTCGGCGAGTCGCCGGTGCCGAGCGTGTGGTAGTGGATCCAGTAGCCGACCGAGAACAGGCAGGCGAGGTAGAACGACCAGAGCCACCAATTGGGCAGGTGGTTGTCGAACTCGGCGATGCCGTCGAACGTGTGGCCGCGGGTCGCTGGCATGCTCATGGCAGTTCGCACCCCCGGGCGTCGTCCTGCAGCGGCAGCGCCGCCATGCGCTGGTACTCGGCAGCGCGATGGCGCTGCATGGTTCGCAAGATCACGGTCGCGAAGATCGCGGCGAAGATGCCCATCGCGATCAGCGGCAACACGAACAACGAAGTCGAGGCGAGGAACTCGCGGATCATGGTCATCTCCCTCCTTGGATCGGGGCGGCCTGGCTCGCCGCGGGTTCGAGGTTGCGGCCCAGCCGCATCAGGTAGGCGATCAGCGCGACGATCTCGGACTCCGGATCGGCGCCGGTCTTGCCCTGCGCGGCGAGGTTGCCGACCACGGTCGCGGCCTGGGTGCGGTAGTCGGTCTCCGCGCCGAGCAGTTGTTCGTCGGTGTACGGCGTGCCCAGCTTGCGCAGCACGAGCATCTTCTGGGGAACGACGCCGGTCTCGACCTTCGCGTCGAACAGCCACGGATACGCCGGCATGATCGACTGGTTCTCGCCGAGCCGGTAGGGCGCGCCGTAGCGCGGGTCGAGCATGTGGTCCCAGTGCCATGCTTCGTTGTACTTCGTGCCGATGCGCGCGAGGTCGGGGCCAGTCCGCTTGCTGCCCCACTGGAACGGGTGGTCCCACATCGACTCCTCGATGCGGCTCGGCGCGCCGTAGCGGAGTTGCTCGCTGCGGAACGGCCGGATCATCTGCGAGTGGCACGTGTAGCAGCCCTCGCGGACGTAGATGTCGCGGCCCGCGAGTTCGAGCGCCGTGTAGGGTTGCACGCACACCGTGCCGTTCGCGGTCAGCGGCACCTCCTTGTCGATGACGAGCCCGGGCACCAGTTCGTAGATGCCGCCGACCAGGACCGCCACCAACGTCAGCGCCGAGAACGCGAGCGGCCGCGACTCGAGCTTCTCGTGCCACGTGTGCCGGCCCTGGGCCGTGCTGCGGAACAACATGCCTGCCGCAAACGCGACGATCGCGAACAACAGCACGAAGCCGAGCACGGCGAGGCCGATGTTCGGCAGCGCGAACATCGTCGCCGCCAGCATGCCGAGCACGCTGATGATCACCGGGCGGCTCCACAGCAGCTGCGACGTCGTCGTTCCGCCGGCGGGCTCGCGCACGTTGGTCACCGCGACTTCGGCTTCGACCGTCACGGCGCGGCCCGACATCGCGGTCGCGATGAGGTTCCAGGCCATCAGCAGCCAGCCGATGATGTAGAGGCCGCCGCCGATGCTGCGCGCGACGTACATCCACTGCTGGCTGTTCAGGATCAGGTTCCAGCTGTCCGGCGGATACAGCAGGCCGCCGTCGCCGGTCTCCGCGCGCCACATCAGCCCCTGGCTGATGCCCGAGACCCACATCGCGGCGACGTAGAGCAGGATGCCGAACGTGCCGATCCAGAAGTGGTAGTCGGCGAGCTTCTGGCTGTGCAGCTTGGTGCCGAACAGCTTCGGCACGAGCCAATAGAACATGCCCGCGGCCATGAAGCCGTTCCAGCCGAGCGCGCCGCTGTGCACGTGCCCGATGATCCAGTCGGTGTAGTGCGCGAGACCGCTGACCGCCTTGATCGACAGCAGCGGACCCTCGAAGGTCGCCATGCCGTAGAAGGTCACGCCGGCGACGAAGAACTTGAGCACCGGGTCGCCCCAGACCTTGTGCCACGCGCCGCGCAGCGTCAGCAGGCCGTTCAGCATGCCGCCCCACGACGGCGCCCACAGCATCAGGCTGAACAGCATGCCGAGCGACTGCGCCCAATCGGGCAGCGCCGTGTTCAGCAGGTGGTGCGGTCCGGCCCAGATGTAGATGAACACCAGGGCCCAGAAGTGCACGATCGACAGCCGGTAGCTGAACACCGGCCGGTCTGCCGCCTTCGGCAGGAAGTAGTACATGATCCCGAGGATCGGCGTCGTCAGGAAGAAGGCGACCGCGTTGTGGCCGTACCACCACTGCGTCAGCGCGTCCTGCGCGCCCGAGAAGACGCCGTAGCTCTTCGTGCCGGTGACCGGCAGCGACAGGTTGTTGACGAGGTAGAGGACGGCGATCGTCAGAACCGTCGAGATGTAGAACCAGATCGAGACGTAGAGGTTCTTCTCGTTGCGGATCGCGAGCGTCCAAAAGAAGTTGACCGCGAACGCGACCCACACGACCACGACCAGCGCGTCGAGGAACCACTCGAGCTCGGAGTACTCCTTGCCCTGCGAGAGACCGAGCGGCAGCGTCACCGCGGCGCCGACGATGATCAGCTGCCAGCCCCACAGGTGGACCTTGCTGAGCAGGTCCGAAGCCATGCGCGTCTTCAGCAGACGCTGGCTGCTGTAGTAGACGCCGGCGAACATCATGTTGCCGACCAACGCGAAGATCACCGCGTTGGTGTGCAGCGGCCGCAACCTGCCGAACGACAGCCACGGCACGTCGAAGTTGAGGGCCGGGAAGCTGAGTTGCAGGGCGATGACGAGCCCGACCAGGAGACCGATCGCCCCCCAGCCGACGCTGGCCCAGACGAAGCCGCGCACCACGGCGTCGTCGTAGACGACGCGGCGGGTCGCGTGGACGGAAAGCGGATCCATGGCGTTCACCTTTGCAGTTGGGACGAGGACGAGGGGTCGGACGATTCGCCGGACGGACCGGTGTCGTCGTCGAGAGGCATCAGGCACAAGCGCTCGGCTTCGTGGCAGTCGCCTTGACGCGCCGAGAACACGAACAGCACGATCGCCCCGGCGACGAGGCAGAGGCTGCAGAACACCAGCAACGGGACGATGCTCATGCCTGCCTCCGTGCGCTCATTCGCATGCTGGTGTGCAGCACGAGCGCGAGCGAGCTCAGGGGCATCAACACCGCGCACAGGCCGGGCGTCATCGCCGCGGCGAAGCACAGCCCGAGCGCGCCGGTGTTGTAGGCAACCGCCAGCGCCAGGTTCGTGCGCACGACCACCGCGTGGCGATCGGCGACGGCGAACAGCGACGCCACCGCGCCGGCCTGCGCGCCGCGGAAGAAGAAGTCGGCACGCGCCGGCAGCACCGGGCGGTCCATCGCCGGCGTGCCGGCGCAGAACGCCGCCGCGAACGCCGGCGCGTCGTTGAGTCCGTCGCCGACCATCATCGTGTCGCGGGCGTCGAGCTCGCGCACCGCGGCGGCCTTGTCTTCGGGCGACATGCCGCCGCGCGCCAGCTCCGGGACGATGCCGAGGCGCGCCGCGGCGCGCTGCACGCGGTCCGGCCGATCACCGGACAGCAGGTGCACCGCGAGGCCGCGGCGCCGCAGCGTCTCGATCTCGCCGGTCGCCCCCGCGCGAAAGTCCTCTTCGAGCGCGAAGGTCGCGACGACACGACCGTCGCGCGACAACACGCACTCGCGGCGATCGCCGACGTCGTCTTCGCCGCCGATGCCCGACGCGAACGCCCGGCTGCCGAGCCGCCAATGCGCGCCATCGTGGTCGCACGCGAGGCCGCTGCCGACCGTTTCGTCGACGTGCAGGTCGACGACGAACGGCGTCCGCGGCAGCGCCTGCAGCACCGCCTGGCTGACCGGGTGGTTGCTCGACGCGGCCATCGTCGCCAGCGCCGGCAGTGCGGCCTCCGGCACATCGTCGATCGCCCGCGCGCGCAGCCCGCCGAACGTCACGGTGCCGGTCTTGTCGAAGACGACCTTGCGCACCGAGCGCACACGTTCGAGCAGATCGCGGGCCCGCACGAACACGCCGCGTCGCCGTAGTGCGGCGAGCGCCAAGTGGAACGCCAACGGCGTCGCGATGCCCATCGCGCACGGGCACGTGATCACCAGCACCGACACCGCCACCGGCAGCGCCTTGCTCGGATCGAGGTACCACCACAGCAGTCCCCCGAGCAGCGACGCGAGCAGCACGCCGACGGCGTAGTTGCGGTTGACGAGGTGCCAGAACCGCACCCGCGCGTTCGGGTCGTCGCGGGCCGGCGGCTCTTCGGCGAGCAGTTGTGCGAGACCCGACGCGAGGTAGTCGGCGCGCACTTCCATCGCGACGGCGCGCCGACCGGCATGGAACGCACCGGCCGGCACTTCGGCGCCCACCGCGAACTCCCGCGGCTCGCTCTCGCCGGAGATCCAGTCGAGCGAGAACGCGCCCGCTTCCCCGAGCACCGCCGCCCGCACCGGCACCAGATCGCCCGGCGCCAGCAGCAGGCGGTCGCCGGCGCGCAGATCGCGGACCGGCACGAGCTGCACCACGCCAGCCTCGAGCCGCCGCGCGCGCAGGTGTTCGACGCCGTCGTCGGCCAAGACCTGATCCCGCCCACGCGCCAGCGTGCGCTGCTGCAGGAAGCGGCCGCCGAGCATGAACGCCGTGAAGATCGACACGGTGTCGAACCACGTCGCACCGCCCGTGAAGTGGCCGTGCACCGAACCCGCCCAAGCCGCCAGCAGCCCGAGCGAGATCGGCAGATCCATGTGCACGACGCCGACGCGCAGGCCCGACCACGCGGCGCGGAAGAACACCGGGCCGCCGACGACGACGCTGGCCGTGCCGAGACCGAGCAGCAGGTGGCCGAACAAGACGCGCAGCGCGCCGTCGGCCGCAGCGACGTCGAGCCCGAAGTACAGGCTGACCGCCAGGATCATCGCGTTCATCGCGATGGCGACGCAGATGCCGAGCCGCACCAGCAGGCCGGTGTCCCGCCGCGCTTCCCGGCTCGGTGGCGCCATCGGGTAGCCGAAGCTGCCGGCGCGCCGAACGAACTCGGCACCCGCGCCACTGCCCTGGTCGTAGGTCAGCGTGGCCTGACCCAGCGACGGCGACACCAGCAACGACCTGCCGCCGGGAATGCGCCGCCAGATCGCCTGCAGCAGCCAGACGCACGCAGCGCAGCGCATGTTCTGCACGTCGAGCGTCATGCGCACGAGGCCGCCGTGCGTGCTCGCGGCCTCGCGTTCCGGCAGCCAGTCGCACGTGGTGGCTCGCGGTGCCGGCCCGACCGCGCCGGTGGCGCCGCCGCCAAGCTCGTAGAACCGCAGCAGGCCTTCGGAGGCGAGCAGGCCGTGGACCACCTCGCACCCGGGACAGCAGTACGACGACCCAGGCCGTTCCGCCGGCACGGGCAATCCGCAGTGAAGGCAGGCTGCCTCCTGGTCGGGAGACCTCGGCCGCGCTGAAATGCGCGGACTCGTGGAGCGTTGCGGCTCCCGGCCTCTCGAGGCAGTTTTCACGTCGAACGAATGTCGTCCTGGCTGGATTCTTTCATCTTCGGCGCCGCCAACTCCTTGCACTGCGCCTGCATGTGTGGGCCGCTGGCTCTTGCGTTCCATGGCGGGGTGGTGGCGACGACCGCCTGGCACGGGGGACGCGTGCTCGCCTACGGCGGCCTGGGGGCAGGTCTCGGCGCCGCGGGCGGCGCGCTCGGATCACAGGGCTTCGGCGCGCCAACTGCAACCGTCGCGTTCGTGCTCGCGGCCGGACTGGTCGTGCTCGCCCTGCTCGGCGAACGCGGCGCCCTGTCCGTTCCCGGCCTCGGCGGCCCGCTGCAGCGCCTGGTTGCCAGCACGCGCGGCTGGTCGCCGGCGTGGCGCGCGGGGGCTCTCGGCGTGCTGACTCCGCTGCTGCCGTGTGGACTCCTGTGGGCGGCCTGCGGCGGCGCGTCGCTGGCCGGCAGTGCGGCGGCGGGCGGCGGCGTGATGGCCGGGTTCGCGCTCGGGTCGCTGCCGGTGCTGTGGCTCGCGCAGACGCGCGTCGGTTCGCTGACCAGGCGGTTCGGTCCACGTGCCGTCGTGGTCCTGCAGCGCGTCGCGATGCTCTCGGCCGCCGCGTTGCTGGTGTGGCGCGGGGTCACCACGCTGCACGGCGGCGACTGCTGCCACTAGCTGGCCGTTTGGCTGGACCGGATCGATGGCGGGATCCACCATGTCCGGATGCGGACCTTCTTGCCTCTGCTGTGCGTCGTCGCCGCGTGCACTTCCGCCGACGACGCAACGACGACGTCGTCGTCGTCGAACGCCCGCGTCGGCCGCGCCGCCGACGGCACGCAGACGACGCCGGTCAACCAGACGCTGACGCCGGCCGGCACGTTCGTCGATCTGCCGGGCCTGCGCCCGCTGGTGCTCGCCGCCTCGCGTGACGGCCGCCACCTCTACACGTCCGGCAAGACCGCCGAACTGCTCGTGCTCGACGCCGCGACCGGCGACGTCGTGCAGCGCGTCGCGCTGCCGAGTGACCGCCAGACCGAGCCGCCGAGCGAACCCAACGCGAAGGAGCAGCGCCCCGACAAGGACGGCCAGGTCAGCTTCACCGGTCTCGTCGTCGCACCGGACGGGCGAACGATCTGGCTGTCGAACGTGCGCGGCTCGTTGAAGGTGTTCGCCGTCGACGAAGCCGGCAGCGTCACGCCCTCGCACTCGGTTTCGCTGCCGCCCGCCAACGCACCGCGGCGCGACGCCGAGATCCCGACCGGGCTCGCGCTGTCGGACGATGCACGCCACCTCTACGTCTGCGGCAACCTCGGCAACCGCCTGCTCGAACTCGACGCGAAGACCGGTGCCGTGGTGCGCACGTTCGCTGTCGGCGTGGCGCCGTACGACGTCGTGCTGGCCGCTGGCCGCGCATTCGTCAGCAACCAGGGCGGGCGGCGCCCCGAGTACGGCGACGCGGTCGGCCCGGCCGGGCGCGGCACGCTGACGCGCGTCGACCACCGCGACATCGCCAGCGAAGGCTCGGTCACCGTGATCGATCTGGCCAGCGGCACGAAGGTCGCCGAGACCACGACCGGTCGGCTGGCCAGCGACCTCGCCGCCTCGCCCGACGGGCGCTTCGTCGTCTGCGCCAATGCCGGCAGCGACACGATCTCGGTGCTCGATCGCGACGGCGCCGTGGTCGAGACCCTGTGGGCCCGCAAGAAGCCGAGCGACCTGCTGCAGGCGTCGCCGAACGCCGTGTGCTTCTCCCACGACGGCGAGCGCCTGTTCGTCGCCAACGGCACGATGAACGCGATCGCGGCCTTCAAGTTCGATCCCGACGACCGCGGCGACAGCGCGCTGCTCGGCTACGTGCCCGTCGGCTGGTATCCGGCGGCGATGTGGGTCGACGACCAACGCGACCAACTCGCCGTCGTCAACATCCGCGGCCTCGGTCCGGGTCGGCCGCGCCAAGGCAGCGGCGTCGCCGAGTGGAACAGCCACCAGCACCACGGGTCCTTGTCGCTGGTGCCGCTCGCGAGCTTCGCCGGCGATCTCGCGGCGCATTCCACGCGGGTCGACGCCAACCTGCGTCGCGACGCGATCGAGCAGGCGCTGTTGCCGCCGCGGCCCGCGCAGCCCCCGCGCGCGATCCCCGAGCGCATCGGCGAACCGAGCCACATCCGTCACGTCGTCTACGTGATCAAGGAGAACCGCACCTACGACCAGGTGCTCGGTGACATCGAGACCGGCAACGGCGACCCCGAGCTGTGCGTGTTCCCCGCCGCGATCACGCCCAACCAGCACGCGCTCGCGCGCCAGTTCGTGCTGCTCGACAACACCTACTGCAGCGGCATCCTGTCGGCCGACGGCCACCAGTGGAGCACCGCGGCGTTCGCGACGAGCTACATCGAGCGCGGCTTCGCGGGCTGGCCGCGCAGCTATCCCGACGGCATGGGCGAGGACGAGAAGGACGCGCTGTCGTACTCACCGGCCGGCTTCCTCTGGGACCAGGCCATCGCGCGCGGCATCACGCTGCGCAACTACGGCGAGTTCTGCGAACCGAAGGTGCGCTGGCGCGACCCGGCCAGGTCGGGCGAACCCGACTTCGCGGCCTGCTACGCGGCGTGGCGCGGCATGACCGACGACGTGGTGTTCGCGAGTGCGCCGACCGTGCGCTCGCTGGTCCCGTTCTCGCCGACCGGCTACGTCGGCTGGAACATGGCGGTGCCAGACCAACACCGCGCCGACTTCTTCCTGCGCGAACTCGCCGCGTTCGAGGCCAAGGGTGAGTTCCCGCAGTTGGTGCTGATCTGCCTGCCGAACGACCACACGAGCGGCACGACGAAGGGCTGCCCGACGCCCGCCGCCTGCGTCGCCGACAACGACCTCGCGTTCGGCCGCATCGTCGAGGGCCTGTCGAAGTCGCGCTTCTGGCCGCAGATGGCGATCTTCGGCATCGAGGACGATCCCCAAGCCGGCTGGGACCACGTCAGCGGCTACCGCACCACCTGCTACGTCGCGAGCCCGTTCGCGCGCCGCGGCGCCACCGTCTCGACGCAGTACAACACGACCAGCGTGCTGCGCACGGTCGAACAGATCCTCGGCATCCCGCCGATGAACGTGTTCGACGCGAGTGCCACGCCGATGTTCGACTGCTTCACGGAGACCGCGGACCTGACGCCGTTCACCGCGCTGCCGGCCAGCGTGCCGCTGGACCAGATGAACCCCGAGCCGGTGTCGATCCTCGATCCGCAGCTGCGCGCCGACGCGGAGACGTCGGCGACGCTGAACTTCGCGCAGATCGACAGGGCGCCCGAGGACGTGCTGAACCGGATCCTGTGGCGCGCGATGCGCGGCAGCGTCGTTGCGTACCCGGAGTGGGCGATCACGCCCGGCGCCGACGACGACGAGGAAGAGGAAGCCGAGGAGCGCGCGCGGGCTGCGCGGTGACCCTGCGCGCTACCGGGGCGGGCGCGATCGCCAACCCGCGCCCGCGACGATGATGTCGTCGTAGCCGGTCTCAACGCTCGGACACAAGACCCCGCACCGCCATCGCCATCGCTGCGCCGAGCGCGCTCACGCCCGCGGTGTCGAAGTGCACGCCGTCCGCCCGCAGCGACAGCGTGTTGGTCTCGACCCAGGCGCAGTTCGGCACTGTCTCGGCGACTGTGACCTGCGCGGCCCGCACCGCGGTGACGAACGGGAAGTACCAGGCGGGCAACCGCGAGTCGATGCGCCCGAGCACGAACGGCACGTTCGCGCCATCGCCGAGCCCGGCGCGCGGCAGGTCCGCACGAAACCGCGTGACCAGTAGCGCGAGCCGTTCGCCGTACAGCTCGGCGTGCTCCTCGAGCATCGCATCGCTCTCGCCCTGCATCATGAAGAGCCCCTCGACCCGCGGCGTCAGGTCCTGGGCGCGCAGCCAGGCCGCCACGCTCGCGAGTCGCCGGAACAGCTCGTCGTAGAGCTCGTGCGCCTCGGGGCTCCACTCGTCGTATGGCCCCGGTCCCGGACCAAGACTCGTCGCTCCGGCGGCGAGCTTGACCATGTAGACGACGCGGCCATCGGCGGTGAGCCCGTTCGCGAGCGCAAGCTCGGGCCCACACAACCACGGCGGCGAGTTGGTGCGCGTGTTGACGCCGTCTTCGATCGCCTCGAACCGCTGCGCGAACTCGTTCCAGATCCGGCAGCGCGGGAGCGCGCCTCGCAGCGTCGCCGGCAGATCGGCCGAGACCGCGAAGCCTTCGGCGTTGCTCTGCCCGATCAGAACGTGGATCGCGGCGAAGCCTCCAGCCGACGGCACGTGCTGCATCGACGGTTCCGACAGCTGCCACGCGAGCGGATCCTCCAAGGGTCGGTTCGTGTCCCAGGTGAACGCCTGCGCGAACACCGGCACGCCGCGCAACGCCGTCGGTGCGAAGCCCACGGCGAAGTGGGCCGCGCCGTACGCGTCCGGCCAGGCGAGCGCGAGCAGCCCTGGATCCGCGATGCCGACCGTCCCGCACGGCAACGACGTGCTGCCGGGCGCCGAACCCAGCAGCAGCCCTGCCACGCGAGAATCGCCGACCGCTTCGACGCGGGCTTCGAGCCGGCCGGGAACGAGCGACACGGCGAGTGGCAGTTGCTGCGCCGCGAGCGGTGATGCGGCAGTCAGCGACAGCACGAGCAAGAGAACAGGCCCGCAGCCGGCGACGGCGCGAGCGACCAGGGTCGCATTGGGGTACACGGACGCACGCGGCGCCGGCAGGCGCCGCCCTCATGGGATCGAGCCATCGCGCGGGGAACGCGACGTCCCGCATCGAGTGCTTCCTGGCGACCAGTCGGAGAGCACCTGACGCGGTTGCGCTCGTCTAGCCCGCGTGCAGCGTCAGGTTTCTTCGCGGCGGCGCGCATTCGCGGCGGCGTCGTCGCGCCGACGGTCAACGCTGCGCGATCTCGATCGACTCAGCGCGGCCCGCCGGGCGGAATCGCTCGCGACAGAGCGCTCTCACGTTGCTGCATCAAGAACGCGACCCGTCGTTCGGGCGGCACCGCCGGTGCGAACGGCGCCGGCCGCGGGACGGTGCGTGCGCGTTCGTAGATCGCGTGCAGCGCTTCGGCATGCGCCGCCAGGTCTGGCGACGCCGCTGGCCGGCGCGCGCGGAACGCCGACCACAACGCCGGTTCGTCGACGAACCGCTGCATCGCTGCGGCGAGATCGCCGTCGTCGCCAGCACGCGTCGCGATGCCCGCGGTGCGCGCGCGTTCGGGCAGTGCGCCGAGGTCGCTGGTCACGCACGGCAGGCCGAGTTCGAAGCACTCGTCGAGCACGAGGCCGAAGGTCTCGATGCAGGTGCTCGGGAACACGCCGACGTGCGGCGCCGCAGCGTGGAGCTGTGCTGGCTCGAACGGCCCGTGGAACGTGACCGGCAGGCCTTCGGCGAGAGCACGCAGCTCGCGTTCGAACTCCGGGCTCTCGAAACCGCCGAGAACGTGCAGTTCGGCGCGCCCGGCGCGGGCCGCGTGCAGGCGGCGGAACGCGCGCAGCAACACGTCGACGCCCTTGTGCCGGCCGATGCCGCCCCAGAACGCGAAGCGCAGCGGCGCCCCGGGGGCCGGCGGCGCGATTGGCGGCTTGCCGGCGAACCGCGGCAGGTAGCCGAGCGGCAGCACGGTGTAGCGTTCGCGCGGCGCTCCGGTCGTCTGCGCCAGCAGGTCCGCCGTGCTGCCGACCGCGACCAGCACCGCCGAGGCGTGCGCGAGTTCGGCGCGATAGTGGTCGGCGTACAGCTCGATGCCGGCGTCGATCTCGGCCTGGGGCTCGTAGCCGTGGCGCGGCACGCAGTCGCCGCAGCTCGCGGCCGACAGCACGCGCCGGCACGCCTCGTCGCCAGGACGGCGGCGGAACGCGCGCGGACAGCTCGTGTAGTAGTCGTGCAGCGTGACCACGGCCGGGACGCCGTGCTGCGCGCAGATCTGCACGAGGTTGCACGTGAGGCGGACCCAGTGGTGCACGTGCACGACCGCGGGTCGCCATTCGCGCAGCATCGCACCGAAACGCTGCTCGACCTCGGGGTGCCACATCTTGGCGTGGTGGTCGAAGTACAGGTCGTTGCGGTGCAAGCGGTGCACGACGAGGCCGTCGACGACGTCACGTTCGACTTCGACCTTCGCTCGCCAGTGCTTGCTGCCGCTCAACACCTCGACGCGCTGCCCGCGCGCGCGCTGCCGCTGCGCCAGGTCGAACGCGTACGACTCCGACCCGCCGCGGCTCTCCGGCGGGAACTGGTGGATGACGTGCAGGACGTCGAGCGCCATGGCCGGTCCTTATACCGGAGCGGCGTGCGGCAGCTTCACGCGCATGCGCGCGTTGCCGCCGCCCTGGCGAACGGCTCGAGGTCGAGCCACAGCGACGCGAAGTCGGCGCCGAGCCGTTCGTAGTCGGCGCGCAGCGGCTCGGACCCGGTGGCGAGCGGAGCCGGCCGGCGCACGCGCGCAGCCATCAGCGTGAGCACGCGCTCGATGCCGGTGATCGTGCCGTAGCCGGCGAGCCAGCCGTCGGGCGAGAACTGCGGCGCGATCCGGCGCAGCGATGCGGGCAACAGGGCGTCGTGCGCGGCGAGGTCGCGCTGCACGCCGGCGAGGAAGTCCACGAGCGGGCCGCCGTCGCCGAAGTGGCGCCAGTCGCGGGCGAGGAAGTGGTCGCCGTAGACGTCGAGCAGCACGCCGCCGAGGCGCCGGTGTGTGGCAGGCAAGCGTGCGCGCGCGCTGCGGAACGACGCGTGGCCGTCGACGAACCGATCGATCGCGCGGTGCAGCGCGATGCCGCGTTGCAGTTCGGGGTGCAGCGTCGCGAGGTCGAGGCCCTGCACGAAGTCGCCGCAGAGGTTGCCGAGCCGCAGCAGCGGGGCCGCCGGCGGCGACAGGCGCAGGTGTGCGAGCCAGTTCATCCGGCGGCGATTGTCGGCTGGCGGCGTCGAAAGTCGCAGAACGAGACGCGAAGTGTCGGCGATCGCGGCGGTCGCATCGGCGAAACGGCGCGCGAGCGTGGGGAAGGTCGGCAATCGCCTGCAGGAGCAGCTTGCCGAACCCGATCGAGGCGTGCCGCGCGCGTGCGATTGGGTGCGCCGCGGTCACACACACCGAGGGGAGAGAGCAACATGGGCCAGCAACTGGGATTCGGGATCGCGGCAGTCTTGGCACTCGCGAGTCTTGCTTCGGCGCAGCAGATGAGCGTGCCGAGGGAGATGGAGATCGGCGACGACGTCACGATCGGCTACACCGACGCCGCGCGCGCGGGCCAGACGATCTACGTGACGATCGCTGTGTCGCTGCCCGAGATCAGCGTCATCGAGATCCCGATCCACCTCGACCAGAAGGGGAACGGCGAGGTGTCTTGGACCGTGCCGGACGCTCTCGGCGTGACGTTCAACGCTCCGGGCTGCCGTCAGATCACGCGCATGCTGTGAGCCGCAGGTCAGTTCGCGCCTGCTAGCCTGCGCAGGGCGCGCACGGCGCGATCACGACTTGCGAGTGCTGATCCCGTCAACCCCGGCATGCCACGCAGAGCACTGGCGCCACCGAGCGCCAGTTCGCTCATGCTGGCGAGGCTCGCCGCCCGCGCCTCGGGTTCCGCGCCAGCATCGCCGACCGCTGCGAACAGGGCCGCGACGTCGAGGTTGGCGCCGGGCGAGTAGAACTGCGGGTTCTCGCTGCGCAGCACCTCGATCAGTTCGGCGCGCCGCGAAGCCGCCTGCATCGCCAGCGGCGAGCCGGCGAGGCTGCTCGCCTCGACTTCGCCGAGCAGCTTGAGCGTCGTGCCGACCATGCTGCTGACCTGGAACATCGCGGCTTCGCGCGCTGCAACCGGCTCCGTCGCGTCCATCAGGATCGCCACGGCCTGCGCATGGTCCATCGTCTCGTGGCTCATCTCGCCTTCCGGCCACAACGCCGAGACGAGCGCCACCGTGGTCACCGTGCCGACGGTCACGGCCGTGACGGTCGCCGCCGTCGCCGAGTGGATGCCGACGACCGCCAACACCGCCGCAGCAGCTGCCTGCACGCGGGCGGCCGCTCGCCGCACCAGCGCGAACTTCACCGGCGCTGGTTCGTCGACGATCGGAGCCGTCGCCGATGCCATCGTTGCGGCCAGCCATTCGGGCCGGATCAGCACGACTTCGTCGCCGGGCAGCGTGCGCATCGCGCGCTCGGCGGCCGCGAGGTCCGCGTCCGTCATCTCGAGATCCGCGCGCTCGAGGATCTGATCCCACTCATGTCCGCTCGTGCCGTTCATTGCCATTCCCGCAGCGCCGCGGCGCTGGTCCCGTCGAAAGTATGTCCGAGTTTTGCCATGGCCGCGCGCAGGTTCCGCCGCCCGTTGTTGCGCGACACGTAGATCGAGTTCTTGGAGGTGCCGAGACTCTTCGCCAGCTCGTCGTTGGGCGCCATGCCACCGGCCGCGAAGTCGGCCATCAGCACCGCACGCTGTTGCGGCGCCAGCGCCTCGATGCAGCGGCGCACGTCCGCGAGGAAGGAGTCCGTCGCCATGGCCTTGTCCGGCGCGGCATCGTCGCTGCGGGCCATGACCGCGTTCGCCGTCGAATCCAGATCCTCGACCAGGCTCAGCGTCGCGTGCTTGCCCTTGGTCTCGAGCACGCGCCGCGCGCAGTTGCGCGCGATCGCGAAGAACCAGCCGCCGAGCGAGCCGCGGCTCGGGTCGAACCGGCTGCCGGAACGCCATGCCCGCGTGCTGGCCTGAGCGACCGCGTCTTCGATCTCCTGGAAGTCGAGCACCCTGAGGAACTCCTTGCGAAGCAGTGCGAGCACCTTGCCGGCGTGATCCACGAGGAGCCGCCGCAGACCTTCGTGATCGCCTCGCATCAGGAGCCTTGCGGTCTCCTGGTCTCGATCGGCCGCCTGGCCGACCGTGGGTTCGATGCGAGGGATCTCGGTCACAGGGAATACCCACCCATCTTAGTTGCGGCCGGATCGTGCCCCTTGGCAGGCAGGCACTTCCGTCCCGAATCGCGCCGGAATGGCACGCTCGACCGGGTGACCAACGGGCGGAGGGGCGAGGACATCGGGAAAAGAGACGGGGAGGCGCGCACGGTAGACCGTCCGCACCCGGGAGGGCAGAGGGGTATCGCCTCCCGTGACGCGGCGATCCCCGGGGAACCGCCCCTGGGCCGTCGCCCGCCCCCCTCAGGCGGTGAGGCTCACCCCCTCGACCCGCCCCCTCGCCTCTGAGTGGACCGTATTAAGAACCCGCGAACATCGGGGTAGAGCGCGTGCCCGCATTCCTCGGCGGGCGCCCCCAACACCACCAGAACCCGGACACCTCCGATGTTCGCGATTCCCTCACCTGACGTCCTCATGAACCTGTTCGCCACCGCGGCGCAGGTCATGGGCCTGGCAGTCCTCTGGCTCAGCGGCGGCCTGCTCGCCAAGAAGCGCATGCCCGGCGTTGCCGCCAAGCAGCCGACGTCGCGCTGGCCGCTCGTGCTCGCCACGACGTGCTTCCTGCTCACCGGCGGGGCGTTCTTGCTGTACCACCTCGACGCCGTCGACGCGACGAACAAGCGCCTGCAGGCGAACCTGTGGCGCAGCTCGTCGGAGGGCGGCAAGAAGGTCGGCGACACCTCGCTGAAGACGCTGTCCTACAGCGAGCAGGTCAAGCACCCGCGCGGCACCACCACGGCGGAGATGCAGCAGTGGTTCGACAACGGTGAGCTGGCGAAGGTCAACCTCATCGACGTCCGGGAGACCGAGGAAGTCGAGATGGGCGCAATCCAGGGCACCTGGGCGCGGCGTTATCCCGACCTGCAGGCCAACCCCGAAGGTCTGGTCGTCGAGGGCAAGAAGACCGTGCTCCTGTGCGAGTCCGGCAACCGCAGCTCGGAGCTCAGCGAGTACTTCCACGGCAAGGGCATCGACATCAACTTCATGATCGGCGGCTACGAGAAGTGGGTCGCCGAAGGCCGCCCGATGCTGGGACTCGGCTCGGCCGAACGCAGCGACCTGCGCGCACTGCCGGAGTTCCGCAACAAGCAGGTGCTGCTCGACACGCCGGACGTGATGCGCCTGGTCGCCGAGGAGAACGCGCTCTTCGTCGACGTGCGTTATCCGAAGGAGTTCGAGGCAGGGCACCTGCCCGGCGCCGTCAACCTGACGCTGCGCAAGATGCTGGCGGAGGAAGCGCGCGCCGCGATCGCCGCGCTGCCCAAGCGCCCGATCATCGTGCCCTGCTACGACAAGCGGAGTTCGTTCTACGCACTGATCCTCGGCGTGCGGCTCGAGCGCATGGGCTTCGACTTCCGCGGTCGCTACACGGTGCCGCACGAGTTCACGATGCCCGGCAAGACCAGCGAGTGGGTCGCGCAGTGGGAATCCGCGAAGGGCGACCAGTCGCTGTTCGGCATGGTGCGCACGACGCTCGTCGGCTTGCTGAACACGCTGCAGGGCTGGTTTGGCAGCCTGGCGTTGGCGATCGTCGCCGCGGCGATGCTGCTGCGCGTGGCTCTGGCGCCGCTCGCCATCAAGGCCGAGCGCGACGGCATCGTGCAGCGCACGGGCAGCGCGGAGCTCGCCAGCTTGCGCAAGCGGCTCGGCGACGACCCGGTGCGCCTGCGCCGCGAATTCGGCGCCTGGCTGCGCCGCAGCAAGATCACGCCCGGACGCAACCTGATCGGCTCGATGCTGCTGCTGATGGCGTTCACCGCGTTCTTCAGCGCCGTGTCGCAGGTCTGCGCGAACAGCACCGCGACGTTCGGCTGGCTGCGGCTCGCCGAACCGGACAGCTACCTGGTGCTGCCGCTGCTCGCCGCGGCCCTGCTGCAGACGATCGTGCTGATGCAGAGCAAGTCGCGCAGCGTGCTGGCACTCGGCCTCGGCGGCGCGTTCACCATCGGCATCACCGCGCTGGTGTGGACCTGCTGTGCGGGCGCCCAGCTCTACCTGGTCGTCAGCTTCGCGCTGGTCGTCGTGCAGTCGCTGCTGGTGCGCCGCTGGACCGGGACGCAGCCGATCGTCGTGCGCAAGACCGGCGGCCTCGTGCCGCTGGCAGCCGCAGCCGGCCGCACCGACCTCGGCGGCAAGGCGCAGCGCCTCGGCGAGTTGATCGCCGCCGGCATGCCGGTGCCGAACGGCTTCGTCATCGCTGCCGGCCACCAGCCCAGCGACCGCGAGCTCGATCGCGCCTGGCGGCGTCTGGGCGCCAAGTCGGTCGCGGTGCGCAGTTCGGCGTGTGGCGAAGACGGCGCGCAGCGCAGCTTCGCCGGTGAGTTCCGCACGGTGCTCGGCGTCGGCCGCGACGGCCTGCGCGCAGCGATCGCCGCGGTGCGCTCGTCGTACCAGGGCCGCAGCGGCGGTGTCGTCGTCCAGGAACTGGTGCCTGCCGACCACGCCGGCGTGTTGTTCACCGAGGATCCGGCGCACGCCGGTCGTGCGCTGGTCGAGATGGTCGAAGGCCTCGGCGAAGGCCTGGTCTCCGGCGCGGCCACGCCCAAGGAGTTCCGGTTCCGTCGCATCGACGGCCAGCCGGTCGGCAACGCCTGCCACTTCGATCTCGCCCAGCTGGTCGCGATGGGCCAGCGGCTCGAGCAGCACTACGGCGTGCCGCAGGACATCGAATGGGCGCGCGTCGGCGGGCGGTTCCTGCTGCTGCAGACGCGGCCGGTCACGCGCCGGGCCGGTGACGGCAACGATCCGATCGCGGTCCGCGAAGCGGAACGCGCGCGCCTGCTGCAGATCGTCGCCGGTGCGCCGATCGACGAGAGCGTGTTCGTCGCGGGCGACTACGCGGCCCTGCTGCCGGCCCCGACGCCGTTCAGCCTGGCGCTGATGCAGTCGATCTGGGCGCCCGGTGGCAGCGTCGACCTGGCCTGCCGGCGACTGGGCATCCAGTACCGCCTCGGCGAGACCGACGCGCCCTACATCCAGTCGGTGTTCGGGCGCTGCATGGTCGACCAGCGGCGCGCCCGCATGGCGCTGCGCACGCCGGCTTCGGCGGCGTTCAAGCTCGGCCATGCCGCGCCGGCGATCGAACGTGGGCTCGAGCAGTTCCTGGCGTCCTTCCAGAAGGAGGCGCGGCTGCGCGCAGCGATCGATCTGCGCAAGCTGACCCAGGAAGAGCTGCTGGAACTGGCGGCGACGACGCACGCGCGGTTCCTGCAGCAGACCTACGTCGAAGCCGAGGTCGTGAACCTCGCGGCCGAAGCCTACGTCGCGGCGGCGCGGCGTGGCCTGGAGAAGGCCGGCCTCGATGCGGCGGCCCTGCTGGGCCAAGGCGTCGAGACCGTGGTGCAGAAGTCGTTCCGCATGCTGGCGGGCAACGAGTCGCTCGAGCAGCGGCGCGGCCGCTTCGTCGAAGCGTTCGGGCACCGTGCACCGCGGGACTTCGAGCTCTCCGAGCCTCGCTTCGCCCAGGCGCTCGACCGGGTGACGTCGATGGCGCAGGCCGCCACGGCGCCGCGCGCGCCGTCGCAGGTCGCCGAGCCGACGGGCAAGCTGCTGCGGCTGCAACTGCAGCGGGCGCGCCGGTTCCAGGAACTCAAGGAAGCGGCCAAGGACGCAGCGATGCGCGATCTGGCGCTGCTGCGCGGCATCCTGCTCGAGATCGGGGCGCGTCAGGGCCTCGGCGACCTGGTGTTCCAGCTGCAGCCCGCCGAAGTCGCGCGCCTCGGTGACCCGACGTTCGCGGCGAGCGCTGGCAAGCTGGCCGCGGATCGTCGCCGTCAGGGCGAGTGGCTGCGCGCGGTGCCGATGGCCGACGCCGTTTCGCCGGCTGCAGTGCTGGTGGTCGGCACCGAGGCGCCGATGGTGGCTCTGCCGCCGCACGGCGTGCGCGGTGCGCGCGTCGCCGGCGACCGCGAGCCGGTGGGGCGCGTCGTGGTGCTCGACGACGTGTCGGGCATCGCCAACCTCGACGAGAACGACGTGCTCGTCGTGCGCTTCACCGACCCGTGCTGGCTGCCGGCGTTCAGCCGCGTCGCCGGGCTCGTGACCGAGGTCGGCGGCTGGCTGTCGCACGCGGCCATCCAGGCCCGCGAACACAACCTGCCGGCGATCGTCGGTGCTGGCAACGCGACGACGCTGCTGCGCACCGGCGACGTGGTCCGGCTGCGCCGCGACGGCGTGATCGAACGCATCAGTGAAGCCCGTGTCGAAACGCGCGTCACCGTGGTCCGCACCACGTCGACGAAGAGCGTGTCGGTGGCTTGAGCAGAACGTGAATGCACGGCCGCCGCGGTGCTCGAGGAAAGCGCGCGGCGGCCCCGGGTAGGAGACAAGACGCACGGGCTTGCCGAGCCGGCGCGGTAGCACGAAAGGTGACGTGCGCTGCGCCGGCCTCGGGTTTCTTCGTTACGGCGCGATCACTTCGACGAAGACCACGTGCCGTCGGAGGCCCCGGCCGACCGCCACGACGAGGATCGTTCCCGGTGGAACCGGCGGTACGGGCACCGTGACCCGCCGGCCAGGCGGCACCGGGTGGGACTCGCGGTGTCCTTGCCCAACAGCCCCGACCTCGACGGTGTCGTCGTTGGTGCCGACGTCGACGGCGAGCGCGCCTCCCGCCACGGCGACCCCATCGGCGCGCACGCCACCGCCCTGGGCAGCGACCACACCGACCAGGGCCAGCAGCGCGGCTGGCCCAGCACCGAGGCAACCGTTCTTCGTGAACAGGCTCATTGGTGCTCGAACCGAAGGACGTGCGCCAGATGCACGGAGACGTGCCCCGTGGCCTCGGACGGATCGCCGTCGATCGAGGTCATGTCGAGCGTGGGCATGGCCGCGGCAACCGTCCAGTGGATCGCGTTGCTCGTCGCGAGTTGCTGCCAGTCGAACCACTGCGTCGCCATGCCGACGCCGAACATCGCCGCGCTGTCCGGGATCCACAGGCTGACATCGGCGCGACCGCCGGCCGCCATCAGGGCTGGAACCGTCTCGGGTTCGAAGGTGGCCGGCAGGATCGCCTCGATCGATGCGAGGTGCACGTCGCAGCCCGGGGACGGCAACCCGAGGAGGGTCAGCGGAATCGGTTGTCCCGGCGTCCCGAACGCGACGAACCCAAAGCCGCCGTGGGTGCCGTAGGCGTGGAATCGGGCGTGTCCGCCCGGAACGAAGTGCCTGCCGGCGGCGTGCGACCAGGCGCCCGAGCTGCCGCCGAACGTTCCGCAGCCTTGGCCGTGCGACGTCATCGCGCCCGACGTCGGCTCGAAGGCGGCGTCCGCCATCCACCAGTTGGCGGCCTGGCCTGCGATCGGGGTGCCAACGATGTCGATGCAGAGCGTGCCGCCGGAGTAGACGAACGGCACCCGGAACTCGATCCGCACGATGTTGGCCGACGACCAGGCGACGACAGGGCCGACCTGGGGCGGCGAGTGGGGAAGGACGACGGGGCCCGCGAACACCTGGACCGCGTCCGCGCCGACGTTCGCGTCGAACGCCGGCCGGGCCCGCAGCGGCATGCACGGGGAGTGCGAAAGCGACACGGCGAGGTTTGCCTGGCCGCCGCCGAACGCTTCGTCGGCCGCACTGCGGCGCAACTCGATGGCGGTGATCGAGCGGCCGACGAGCGCCACGAGGTGGCTGGAGCCAACCAGGGTCATCTGGCGAACGCGGCTGCTGGCCCCGGCGATCCAGAAGTAGCTCGGCGCATCGGTGGTCGCATGCGCGGCGGGAACGACGGTGAGCTGGGGAGACTGGGCGAACGCCGGGGCGAGCATCGCACCGGCGAGGAGCAATCGAGGAAGGCGGCGTGGCATGGTTGCCTCGGGAAGGGGAAGGGGAAGGGGAAGGGGACATCTCCTTGGTGATCGACCGGGGGAAAGGCCGCCGGGGTCGACCTACCTTTTTCCGAACCTATCTTGACAAGACCTAACTTCCTGCTAACCTTGATGGCTAACCGAAGCCGAAACACCGCCCATGAACTTCTCCACGAGCCATCGTCGCCCGGTCGCCATTCGCCGCCACCCGGTTGCTCCGCCGAGCGCCGGCTCAGCGAGCCAGCCCGTCGCATCGGGCAGCCACTCGCGGTGGGAGTTGTTCGGAAGCTGTTTGATGATCGCCAGCTTCCTGGTTATGGCAATGTTCGGCTGATCCGACCGGGTCAAGCCGGACACCCCGACTCGAGGCCTCGCATGGACCTGATGCTCACGGAAAAGCAGATCCGAGTTCTTCGGTACTTCCGCGACTACCGCAAGCAGAAGGGCATCGCCCCGACCCTGGAGGAGGCAGCACAGGCTCTCGGGGTCAGCAAGATCACGATCCACGAACACCTCAACCAGCTGACGCGAAAGGGCGCGATCCACCGTGACAAGGCCAAGGCCCGCGCGGTCGCGATCCTGCATGACCCGGACGCCGAGAACGAACCGGCCAAGCCAGGCGCCATTCCCTCGCTGCCGCTCGTCGGCCTGATCGCGGCCGGACGCCCCATCGAGGCGGTCGAGGATCGGCAGGACCTCAGCTTGACCGATCTCGTGCCAACGGGCGATCGCATCTACCTCCTCAGGGTCCGCGGCAAGTCGATGATCGAGGACCACATCGACGATGGCGATCTCGTCGTGGTCGAGAAGCGCGAGACCGCCAACGATGGCGACATCGTCGTCGCGATCCTCGACGACGAAGAAGCGACGCTGAAGCGCTTCTTCCGCGAACGCAACGGCATGATCCGATTGCAGCCTGCGAACTCGAGCATGGAGCCGATCTTCACGTCCCGCGTGCAGCTGCGCGGCGTCGTCCGCGGCGTGATCCGCCGGTTCCGCTGACTCCGCTACCGATGGCTGAACCGCCAGGCCGTCCGCAGAAGGGGCCGTTCGTGGACCTCTGCGCCGCGGGCAAACACGCCTGGTGCCGCTGCACGCGAAGCCAGACCTATCCCTACTGCGATGGAACGCATCGGGGAAGCGAGACGACCCCGCTCAAGATCGTGCTGGAGAAGACCTGCACGGTCGTCTGGTGTGCGTGCGGCAAGACCGGCAATCCGCCGTTCTGCGATGGCGCGCACAGTCGGCTATGAGCAGCTGGCCCGTCCGCGTCTTCAGCGCTTCTCCGGACGCTCGGGCAACCACGCCGCGAGCCGCCGTCGCTCGTCCGCAGTCGTCGTAGCCCGCACCTCGAGCGCAATCGAACCCTGGGACGGCACCGGCCGTACGCGCACTTGCTGGACGACGCCGCGGCGCGCGATCAGGACCTCGACGTTGGCCTCCGCCTTCGCGACCGCCGACCAGAGGTCCTGCCAGCTGGATGCCGACGCTCGCAGCCCCGCGACGGCGAGAACCTCGTCGCCGGGGTGCAGCCCAGCTTCGTCGGCCGGCGTTCCTGCAGTCACCGATGCCACCACCAGGCTGCCGCTCGCGAACTGCACGCCGAGCATGACCCGGTCGGTGTCGCGACGCTGCAGGGCCAGGCCAAAGCTCGCGAGCAACTCGGCCAGCGGAGGATCCAGGCGGTCGTCGACGAGCTCGGCGAGCTGCCGAATCGCCGCTGGACCCGCGACTTCGGCCAGCGCTGCATCGACGTCGCTGCGCGTGTAGCCGCGTCCGCGCGCAAACGTCGTTGCCCACAAGCGTCGCAGCACGTCATCGAGGCAACACGATCCGTCGGTCGCCAACCGGATGTGCAGATCGAGGCACATCGCGGCGACCGCGCCGTTGCCGTAGTAGTTCTGCGACGAGTTGCGCGTGTTCTCGTCCGGTCGATACAGACGGATCCAGGCGTCGTGGCTCGACTCCCGCAGGCTG
The DNA here is from genome assembly GCA_937952215.1 of uncultured bacterium. Classification (GTDB taxonomy): domain Bacteria; phylum Planctomycetota; class UBA1135; order UBA1135; family UBA2386; genus UBA2386. Next base: position 66,760 of record CALFZH010000015.1, on the reverse strand, counting down.
AGCTTCCGTCGTCCGGGCGCGCCGAGCATCGTCTCGACGTTCTTCGCCATCGCTTCGAGATACTGCGCGCGAGTGAACAGTCCGGCACGGAGGCAGAGCAGGTCGTCGTAGTAGGCCGTCCAGCCTTCGATCAACCACAGGAAGTCGGTGTAGTTCTCCCGCTCGTAGTCGTACTGCCAGAACTCGACTGGCCGCAGGCGCTTCACGTTCCATGCGTGGAACAACTCGTGGGCGGCCAGCGACAGGAACTCGCGATACCCCTTGTCGCTTGCGAACGCGGCTCGCCCGGTCAGCAGCGTCGTCGATTCGGCGTGCTCGAGCCCGCCGTGTCCCTCCTCGGCGAAGAGGCACAGGAACAGGTAGCGCGCGTACGGCAGATCACCGCCGAACACTGCGGCTGCCTGCTCGACGATCGCCTCGATGTCGGCGGCAAGCGTGGGGCGCGGCTCGATTCCGGCGAGGCCATCGAGCACCACGCTGTGGAGTACGCCGCGAATCGTCCAGTCGATGCGCCGATTCCGCCCGATCAGGATCGGTGCATCGACGATCGCTGCAAGCTCGCGCGGCTCGAACACGGCAAGTCCGCCGGCGTCGTTCCCCGCCACGGCAGGGCGTTGGGCTGCCGCCGTTGCGATCTGCCAATCCGCGGGGAAGGCAACCTGCACGCGGGCCCGCAGTCCCTCGCCACCGACCGGCCACAGCAGCAAGCAGGCGTGATTCCAGTAGGCGTGGGCGTCGGTGAGGTCGGCGGTCCGCACGCTGAGTTCGTGCGCGTAGACGGTCCAGCGCACGACGAGAACGTCGTCGCCGGGCTGGAACTCGACGCGAACCCGGTTCTTCGCGACCTTCGCACATCGCCGCGTGGTCCCGTCCGCGCCCACGGCCGTCACGCGGCCGTGGTGCCGCGAGTACTCGCGCACGAGGTAGCTGCCGGGTGTCCAGACCGGTGCGAACAGGTCGACGTGGTCGGCCCCCACGGACGCCACGGCCCGCGGCGCGAACCGCAGTTCGACCGTCAACTCGCGCCTGGACGGCACCCGCGCGTCGATGTGAACGTCGAGGTCGAACAACCGACCGATCCAGCCTTCGCCCGGCCGCACTGAACATGCGGCCAGGACTGCGGATACGCAAGTTGGCGCGCCCGAGAGGAGTCGAACCTCTGACCTACGGCTTCGGAGACCGTCGCTCTATCCAACTGAGCTACGGGCGCGCGAAGTGGGCGGTCTTATCGAGGGGAGAACCGAAACTCAACGCCGGCAACCGGGGAACGTAGGCGAGCCTGGTGGCCAGAAACCGCTTGGCGCGGGGCTTTCGGGGCGGGGCCGGTTGTCACGTCGACGTGCGGTCGGTTCAATATCGTTCGCGTCGTAACGCAACCCCGACGACGCCCGTAGCTAGTCCCTACCGAGCGATGTTCGCACGGCTCACCATCTCGCTGATCGCAGCCGGCGCCTGCGCCGCCGTTGCCTTGCGTCCAGCTGGCACGCTGGTCGCGAGCAATGGGTCCAACCCGTTGCCGGACACCGACGGCGACTTCCTGCCGGATTGCGTCGAGTGGGTCCAGCTCACGAGCTCGTCGAACCCGGACACCGACGGCGATCTGATCCCGGACTTCGTCGAGTTCGTCCAGGGCGGCAGCCCACGCGTCGTCGGCGGGCCTCTGCCCACCGATCAGGAAATGCGCATCGTGATCACGGGACCAGCACCTGGATCGGGCAGCGATCTGGCCTGGATCCACATCTTCGCGCGCCTCGCCGAACCGGAAGCGCCGATCGCCTGGTTCCAGACCTGGCTCGAGGTCCCGGCGCTGCCGGGGCAACGCCTCACGTTCGACGTCCTCGGCTTCGGCCAACCGGTGTTCAACGTCCGTGATGCCGGCGGTCAGGGTCTCTGGATCCAACTCTCCGTGCCGATGGTCTCGACGGCGCTGATCCAGGCAGTGCTGCCCTGCAGCGTCCACGTCGAGTCGGTCATCGGTGGCCGCCATCTGCTCTCGGGCGTCAAGCTGTTCGACCTCGGCGGCTCGATCACGACCCTGGTTCCGTTCGGCAACGGCCACTTCGCCGCGCAGAGCATCGCGCCCAGCCCCTCGAGCGGCGGCCTTTCCAACCGCGTCTGCCTGCTCGATCTGGTCGAAGTCGGTTCGGGTCCCGCCGGCGTCATCTACCAGATCACCAACGCCTCCTGCGAAGACTGCAACGAGGTCGAGTGCGCGCCCTCATGCCCGGCATCCGTCGGGTGGCTGGTCACCGTGCCTGGTGGCATCGGCGTGATCGGCGGTTCCAACTAGCGCCGCGGAACCGAACGGGCCGCTGTGCGCAGTCCCGGGCCCCGGCACGCCCACCAGGTTCACCCCAAGTCCGCAGCCGGTATCACCTTTCGTCAACCAACGGGTAACTTCCACGGAACCTGATGAGTGATTCCGCTCGTCAATACCCCGTGGAACTGCTGCGCGACCCTGACTCCGACTTGATCGCCGCGTGCCGGCATCCGGACTCGGGGCACTTCGAGGCCGCCTTCGAGGCCTTGTTCGCGCGCTACCGCGAACGCGTCTACGCAATCGCGTTCCGCGTCCTCGGCAACTCGGTGGACGCGCTCGAAATCGTGCAGGAGAGCTTCGCCCTGGTCTTTCGCAAGCTGCAGAGCTTCCGCGGCGGCTCGATGTTCAGCACCTGGCTGTTCCGGATCGTCGTGAACTGCAGCATCGACTACCGCCGCAAGCGCGATGGCAAGCAGGTGATGTCCCTGCGCGCCTTGGGTGCCGACGAGAACATCGTCGATGAATCGCCGACGCCTGGCGACCGCGCCGAAACCCGCGAGCTCGGCGACCAGGTGCAGTTGGCGATGTCGGCCCTGAGCCCCAAACTCCGAGCCATTCTGGCGCTGCGCTACCTCGAGGACATGTCCTACGAGGAGTTGGCCGCAGCGCTGGGACTGTCGATGGGAACCGTGAAGTCGCGACTGGCGCGCGCGCACCTTGCACTCGAAGCCGTCGTTCGCACGCGGTTCCCGCACCTCGAAGGCGGCCACCCGGTCTCCGGGCCCATGGGAGGTGTCGGATGAGCCAGCCAACGCCAGGCAGCACGGAGGTACCGGGACCGGCATGCCATCGCTTCCGCATGGCGATCGGCGACCCGGGGGCGAGCGTCGAGGTCCGCGCGCATGCCGACGCTTGTCCGCGATGTGCAGCACACGCGGCGTTCGCGCGGCGCGCGGCGGTGGTCCTCGGCGCGCGACCGCCGATGCCCACGACGCTCGGCACGCCCGAGTTCCTCGCGGCGATCCATGAGCGCATCGTCGACGACGCCGCGGCATCACCCGTCTTCCGCGCGTTGGCAACGCCGCCGGCGGTCCAGGAGGCCTGGCCGGATCCACTGCTGAGTTCGTCGATCGCGCGCGCCACGATCACCGCACCGGCTTCGCCCTCCGTGGAGGCCTGGGGCCGCGTGCACGACGCGATCCTCGCGGATCTCGCCGCGCCACGGCGCTCCTGGGCCCGACGGGGCTGGCTCGCATCGGGATTCGCCGCTGCAGCCGCCATCACGGGTCTCGCCCTGACGAGATCGGAGCCCGCGATGCCGGAGATCGTGTTCGTCGATCTCGACCGCGCGCCGAACGTCGAGTTCACCGTGGTTCGCCTCGGAGAATGGCGATGATCTCCGGCCTTTCGTTGCGCGATCGAGCGGCTAGCCTCACGGGCGCCATGCGCCGAGTGCTCGTCTCAGCCCGCGCGGTCGTGCAAGCGCTCGGCGCTTTCGCGGCAACGACGCTGGCCTTGGTCGCCACGGCGACTGCTCAGACGACCCAGCCGACGATGCAGGACCTCGCGGTCGCCATCGGGACCGTCGACTACTCCGCCGTGCAACTGCGCCGCTTCCGTGACACGACCCATGGCGTGATCACGACTCGCGAGCGGATCGATGTCGCGGCGAACGGCACGGCCATGCCGGCATTCGCGGTCACGTTCCTGGGCGTCGAGGGCCAATTGCCCGGCTCGCCGCTGCACCTCCAGTGGCAGCAGACTTACTCGCGATTCGGCAACCTGTTCTTCTCGCACGGGACCTTCCGGGTCCGTGACCTGGCGAGAGCGGCGCAGAACTACACGATCTACGACTTCGGCGTGGTCACTCGCGCCGGCCGCACGGCGCAGCGCCTCGTGGTGTTCCCCTCGCGCCTGGACAAGTCGATGTGGGTCGTCGACGTCGACGCCCAGACGCGCGTGCCGCTCTACACGGCCGAGTTCGACGCGCAACTGACGGTGGTCTCGGAACTCGAGATGCTGACCTTCACCGTCGGCGCCGGACCGATTCCCGCGACCCAGTTCACGTCGCTGCACCCGAACTTCCAGGCAGCTCGGGCGGCCATGGGCAACCCCGCCGAGATGATCAACCCCGTGATCAACGCCGCCGCCGAATACGGCATCGAGCGCGTCGAGGTGCACACGGACCCGGTGAACGGTCGCAGCAAGCTGATGATGACCTACACCGATGGCGTCGATCAGTTCGTCGTCGTCCAATCGCCCGGGACCAGCGATTTCCTCGGCGCGCTTCCCGGCACCAAACGCGGCGGCAAGGCCATCGCCCGGTATCGCGATCCGGCCATGAGTGCGCTGCTGTTCTGGGAAGGTGGCGTGTCGTTCCATGTCGCCGGCCGCGGCACCATGCGACGGCTCGACGACGTGGCGCACCGCCTGTTCGCGCAAGCGATCGCGACGAACTGAACGCCCCTCGGGATCCCGATCGGCCTTCGCACTCGCGCGACGCATGGCGTCGCATCGCCGCGACGCCTCCGTCCTCGGGATCGGACGCCAGTTCGCTGCGGACTGGGCGGAAAGTCACCGGTCCGCGATGGCAAGGGCGTCGAGAATCACGGCGGAGCTTGGCATCTGTGGTGCTTCTCGACGGTCGATGGAACCCGACGACATCACCCCCAAGCTCCCCGAGGCCCTCGGTTCGGTCGAGTACCGCGCCCGCCTCACGACGAAGCTCAACTGCCTGATCGCGGTCCTCGAGGTCGCGATCGCGAAGATCAGCAAGAGCCTCGACGTTCCTGGTGCCAATGAAGAGCGCCTGCTCAAGATCCGCGGCAACCTCGAGAACACGCTGTCGATCTGCCATCGTGCCAAGCAGACCCTCGACCGCACGGCGGCAACCAAGGCCGGAACCGCCACTGGCAGCGACCGGACCTCGATGACCGCTCGCGACTACGTCGAGCTCACGAGCATCGACGAGTACCGCAAGTTCCGCCGCATGGAGCCGATCTCCAAGGCAGAACTGAGCAGCATCGACTTCGACGAACTCGCACGGCGTCTCACGACGAACTGACGCCGGCCGCCTCGCGCCGATGCTGTCGGGATCTCTGGTCCCGGCGCACGCGGAAGTTGCGTGCGCAGGCGGACTTCGCCTTCATTGGCACAGCGCCGACTGCCGATCTCGGAACGGGAAAGGCATGAACACCGCACTCATCGCACGGGCCGGCGCCCCTACGTCCACGAAGGCCCGCGTGGCCCTGGTCACTCGTCACGACGGCACGGCGTTCTCGACGAGTCTCGGCCGACACGGTCATGAAGCCGTGACGTTCGGCGACGTCGCCTCGCTGCAGCAGGCCTCGGCACAGTCGCCGTTCGACCTGGTCCTGCACGACGACGATCTCGCCGACACGATCGGCGACTGCGGCTGCCCGACCGTGCCGCTGGGTCCGGCGCTGCAGGCCAGCGTCGACTCCGCCGGCCGGAACCCCGAGGCCGGCGGCTGGGAAACGGTGCTCGCTCTCGCGGTTGCACTCGCACAGAGCAACGCTCGCTGCCGTGATCTCGAGCGCACCGTCGACGGCATCCACACGGGCAATGCCCTGATCGGCCGCAGCGCCGTGATGCGGCGGCTCGCCGGCACCATCGCGCGCGCCGCCGACAGCGACGCCACGATCCTGATCGAGGGACCGCAGGGCGCTGGCAAGTCCCTCGTCGCCCGCATGGTCCACTGCAAGAGCCGGCGGGCGAACCGACCGCTGCTCGCCATCGATGCCGCGGCAACCACTGCCGAGACGCTGGCCAAGGCGCTCGAGGACGTGCGCGAAAGCACGCTGATCGTCGAAGACGTCGACCGGCTGCCGACGGCCTGCCAGTCGGCACTCGTCCGCCACCTCAAGGAGCGCTCTTCGACGTCCGCCGGACAGCCGCGCATCGTCGCGACGACGTCCGCGCACCTGCCCGAACTGGTGGCGCGCGGCGCCTTCCGCGAGGACCTGTTCTACCGGTTGCACGCGCTGCCGATCCAAGTGCCGTCGCTGCGCGAGCGCGCCGACGACATCGTGTTGCTCGCGACGGCCATCGCCAACGCGGGCTTGGTTGCCACCAAGGTGTCCCTGACTCCCGCGGCGATCACGCACCTCGAGTCGATGTCGTGGCCGGGCAACGTCGCCCAGCTCGAGAGCACGGTGCGGCGCGCCGTCGTTCTCGCGGGTGGCGGCACCGTCGACCGCGAACACGTCAGCGCTCCGGCTGCGACTTCGCCCGTGACCGCGTCGCAAGGCGCTGTCGGCAAGACGTCGCGGCGCCAGGAGGAACGCGAAGAAGCGCCGACCGAGGAGTCCATCCTCCCGTTCGAGCAGGAGGAGCAGCGCATGCTGGCGCGAGCGCTGAGCGCCACGAAGGGCAACGTGCGGCGCGCCGCGCAGCTGCTCGGGATCGGTCGGGCGACCCTGTATCGCAAGATCCAGCAGTACCAACTGCGCCTGCAGTAGCCCGCACGCCGCACGGCGTTCTATCCTGCGCCGATGCGCGCGATCCCCGTCGTGCACGACGACGATCGCCTCGTCGTCGTCGACAAGCCGGCCGGCCTGCTGGTCGTCGACGCCCCTGGGAGGCGCGCCCCGACCCTGGTCGACGTGCTCGGCAAGCAGCTCGGCAGCCCGGTCCAGGCGGTGCATCGTCTCGACGAGGACACCACGGGCTTGCTCGCCTTCGCCCGCGACGACGAGGCCCGCGTCGCCATGGAGGAGCTGTTCCGGACCCACGCGATCGTGCGCGACTACCTGGCGTTGGCCAGCGCAGCGCCGTCTCCGGCGGCGGGCCGCATCGACGCCCGGCTGGCGGAAGGCGCCGACGGGATCATGCGCGTCGTCCCGACGGGAGGGCAGCAGGCCACGACCCACTACGAAACGCTGGCCCGACGCAACCGCTGCACGCTGCTGCGCTGCCGGCTCGAGACTGGCCGTCGCAACCAGATCCGGGCCCATCTCGCCGCCATGGGCTGCGTGCTCGCCGGCGACCGCAAGTACGGGTTCCGGGCGCGCGGCGACGAGAACTTCCGCCGCGTGATGCTGCACTCGTGGCGCATGGAGTTCGTGCACCCGTTCACGCGCAAGCCGATCCGACTCGTCGCCAAACCAACGGAAGACGAACTCGTACCGCCGTGATCGCTGGGGCGCGCGACCTCGTCGTTGGCCTGTCTGGCGGCTCCACCTAGGATCCCGGTCCGTGCGCGTTCCGATCCACTTGTCGGAGGAAACGCTGTTCGGTTTCCTCCGCAGCACGGCATTGCCGGTCGTCGCAGGGCTGTCGGCATGGATCCGATGGCTCTCGCTCGGCTGCGCGGTCTTCGGCGTCGGCTTCGCGGTCTTCGTGCTCGCCACCGTCGACGACGGCTTCTGGTCGGCGACCGCGCCATGGTCGGGCGCGATGCCTGCGTTGCTCGCCGCGCCGTGCTTCCTCGGCTCGTGGAACGACTGGCGGCAGCAGCGGCTGCAGCGCGCCGCCACCCTGCTGTTCGTCGCCATGTTCGCCTGGACGATCCTGGCGAGCTGGCCTCAGGGCAGTTTCAGCCCGGGGTGGTATCTGCACCCGGTGCTGTGCCTCGCGACCGCGACGTGCCTTGGTGTGACGCCTGGCCTCGGCCTCTGCACCGGGGCCACGGCCCTGATGCTGTTGGCGGTGTGGGGCGAACCGTGGAGCGCGCCGGCGGCCGCCGTCCCGGACCGCCTGGTCCACGCCACCAGCCTCGCGGCGGTGTCCCTCGCCTCGGCGCTCACCGGCGCGATCGTCAACCGGCTCGTGCTGATGACGCTGCTCACGGCCGAGGCGCAGCGGCGGAAGAACTTCGAATCGAGCCGCGCCCTGCGCCATCGCGAGAAGCTGCTGCGCCACGCGTTGCGCGTCGAGACGATCGGCGACCTCGCCGGCATGGTGTGCCATCAGTTGCGCAACACGTTCCAGGTCCTCCTGGGCCACGCGACGCTCGGCAATGTCGCCGACGACGCCGAACGTTCGCGGCGGCTCGCCATGATCGAGGCGACGCTCGAGCAGGCGCGGCCGCTGCTCGACCAACTCATGCGCCTCGCGCACCCCGACGAAGGCCAGCCAGCGGCGTGCGACGTCGCCGGAGCACTCCGTGAGTTCCATGCGCATGCGAAGCTGGTGTTGCCGAGCTCGATCGACCTCCAGCTCGAGGCGCCCGAGACGACTCCGCCGGTGCAGATCGACGCGCACGGCCTCGGCCACGCGCTCTGGAACCTCGTGATCAACGCGCGCCAGGCGATCACCGGCGACGGCACGATCCGCTTGCGGTGCGGGACCGACCAGCACCAGGTCTGGGTCGAAGTGGCTGACACCGGTGCGGGCATGACCCCGGAAGTGCAGCGCCGGATCTTCGATCCCTACTTCACGACCAAGCCGCAGGGCGAAGGCACCGGACTCGGCCTCACCGCGGTGGCTCGTTTCGTGCGCGCGAGCAACGGGCAGATCCAGGTCGACAGCGCGCCCGGCCGCGGCTCGACGTTCCGGCTGCGCTTTCCGATCGCAGCCGCGGCCCACGCGACCCGCAGCGCCTGACCGGCGAGCGGCTCAGATCCGCACGGGCCGGCCGAGCCGACGCGAGAGCACGTCGGACAGGATCGACGGCAACGTGCCGCGCCCCTTGGTGTCGGTCCACTGGCCGTCGAGTCCGCGCACGAAGTGCCACGCCGAGGCGCCCTCCGCGAGCCAGATCTGGCTGGCCGCTGCCTGCTGGTTCAGGATGCAGATGCGGCCATCCGGAAAGGCAATGCGCAGCACACCACCCGCCAGGTCGGCTTCGAGTTCGTCGGGGTCGAAGGTGTCGAGCGTCTTGACCAGTTGTCCCAGGCACGCACCAGCGTGCCGGAGGAAGTCGTCGGCAGCGGGACCGGACATGGGGCACAGCATGCTCGCTGCTGCCTTGGCGGTCCACCCGGGCCAGCCGCGCCTCGATCGCGGCAACCGGCGGCGGCATGGGCGGTTGAAAAAAAGAGTGGCCGGCGATTCTCTCCCAAGAATCGCCGGCCACGATGGGTCCCGGTCGCGCCGTTTGCCCTCTCGAATCACCTGCGGCTTTGCAGTCGCCTCAGGTCGCGCGGCCGGGACCACTCGTCCCATGCAGCGCTAGTAGACGAACCAGGAAGAAGAACTTTCCAAGGACACGCGGTTTTTCTGCGCCGCGCCGCGGCCCGGGCTACGTGACGACCCCCGCGGGTGCGAGTCCCGATTCGTGAAGAATCGCGACGGCGGAGGAACTCAGCTCGCGCGACGTTCCGCGGCCGCAACCCACTCGGGGAGCAGGTCCGCGACGCGCACGCGTTCTGCGTCCGCCTCGAAGTTGCAGAGCACGCGGTGGCCGAGAGCGGGCAGCAGGCACGCATCGAGATCGGCACGCACCGCGGCCGGCCGCCCGGCGAGCAGCGCGCGCGCCTTGGCACCGAGCACGATCGCCTGCCCCGCGCGGGCACTCGCGCCGTAACGCACGAACCGCCGCGTGCGTTCACTGCTGCCTTCGCGATCGGGATGCGTCGCCAACACCAGTTCGGCGACGAAGCGCAACAGGTGGTTGCCGCACAGCACTTCGCGAACGACCTGTTGGAGTTCTTCGAGCTCCTGGGCCGGCATCGGCGCCGCCGCAACCGGCGCCGCGACCGCGGTCGTCGCCGACAGGATCTGCACCATTGCCTCGACCGCCGGCGTCTTCACTTCGAGGCGGAACAAGAAGCGATCGAGCTGCGCCTCGGGCAACGGGAACGTCCCCTCGAGTTCGATCGGGTTCTGCGTCGCGACGACGTGGAACGGGCGCGGCAGCGGATGCGTGACTCCCGCAACGGTGACGGCTCGTTCCTGCATCGCTTCGAGCAGCGACGACTGCGTCTTCGGCGTCGCCCGGTTGATCTCGTCGGCGAGCAGGAGGCCGGCGAACACCGGCCCGGGCTGGAACCGGAAGCGCCGCCTGCCGCCGTCGTCGTCGAGCACTTCCGTGCCCGTGACGTCGCTCGGCATCAGGTCCGGCGTGAATTGGATGCGCGAGAACGGCAGGCCGAGGCCGGCGGCGAGCGAACGCACGAGCAGCGTCTTGCCCAGCCCCGGCAGGCCTTCGAGCAGCACGTGGCCGCCGGCCAGCAACGCAACCAGCAGGTCGTCGATCAGACCCTCCTGACCCAGGACCTGCTCACGCAGCCGCTGGCGCAGAGCGGCGAGCTTCGGCAACAGGGTCGCCGCACGCTGCTGAGGACCAGCCGTCATCGGGCGGCTCCGCCGAGGGCGACGTGGTCGAAGTAGTGCTCGGCGCGATCGGCAAGCACGGCCACCACGGGCCGGCCGCGATACTCCTCACGCGTCGCCAGCTGCGCCGCCGCGTGGAACACCGCTCCGCTCGCCGGTCCGACCAGCAGCGATTCGCGGCGCAACAGCGCGCGCACACCTTCGGCCGCCTCCTGGTCGGTCACGTCGACGACGGCCGCGAGGTCGCCCGGCGCCAGGATGTCGGGGATGAACCCCGCGCCGATGCCGGGAATGTCGTGGACGCCCGGGCAGCCGCCCGTCAGCACGGGGCTCGCCGCAGGCTGCACGCCGGCGACCGGGACCTTGCGATCGCGAAAGAACGCGACGCACCCCGCCGCCGTCCCCCCGGTTCCGATCGGCACCACGACGAGGCCGACACCACCGTCGGTGTCCTCCCAGATCTCCCGGGCGGTCGACTCGGCATGGGCCCGCGCATTGGCGCGGTTGGTGAACGCCTGCAGGCAGATCGCTCCCGGCGTCTGCTTGGCGAGCTGGTCGGCTCGCGCCATCGCGCCGCGCATGCCTTCCGCCGCCGGCGTCGTGACGACTTGCGCACCCAGCGTCGCCAGCAGGCTGCGCCGCTGCCGGCAGGTCGTCTCGGGCATCGTCAACACGACCCGGTATCCAAGGCGCGTGCCGATCGACGCGATCGACACGCCAAGGTCACCTCCGCTGCATTCGACGATCGTGCCTTCCGGCTGCAGGAACCCTGCCTGCTCGGCGTGCCGGATCATCCCCAGGGCCGCGCGGTCCTTGTTGCTCCCGGATGGGTTCCAGCCCTCGAGCTTGCCGATCAGCCGAGTTCCCGGCGGCGACACGCGCGCCAACTCGACGAGAGGCGTGCGCCCGACCAACCAGGTCACGTCTGCGGCGATCCGAACCATCGGCGAAGCGTAGCTTGGTGGACGGAGCAGGCCAGACGATGATGCGGCGATGCTGACAAGGCGATGCATGCCGGCAGCCCTGGTCGCGCTCGCAGCGTGCGCCGGCGTGTCGATCGATCCGGCGACGGCCGATGGCACGCGGGTGCCGACGCGCTCGCTCGACGCAGCCGAACGACAGCGCGTCACCGAACTCGTCGAAGCAGCGATGACCGCGGTCGACCAACGACGCTTCGCCGAAGCCGAAGTTGCTGCGCGCGAGGCGATCGACCTCGAGCCGCGCAATGCGCGCGCGCTCGCAGTCGCCGCGATGGCGCGCCTGGCTGGCGCCTCCGCCGTCACGCCACCCGACCTGCACATCGCGCACGACGCCGAGTACACGATGCGACTGGCGGCGCAACTCGGTCCCGACGACGCGTTCGTCGGCTGGATGCACGCCGTGTTCCTCGCCGAGACCGGCCACATGAGCGCCGCCGCCGAGACCGCCGAGCGCGCCTTGGCTCGCGCGACCGCCGCCCCCGCGAACGAACGCGCCGCCCTGCTGCTGACCGCCGGGACCTACCGCTACGAGCTCGGCGAAGAGCGCCGCGCCTTGCCGCACCTGCAGGGCTACCTCAACCTGCGTCCGGACGACGCCGCCACCTGCTTCCGCACCGGCTCGTGCCTGCTGCGCATCGCCGCGGTGCCGCAGGGCATCCCCCCGGTCTCGGTGCTCGTCGCGCAACGCAACGCCGAGGCCGCCGCGGGCTCGTTCTCCCGCTGTCTCGAGCTGGCGCCCGGCGACGAAGATGCCTCGCTCGCGATCGCGACCGCACTCTGGCGCGCCGGCGAGCTCGCCGCGCAGCTGGCGCGCGACCACGCGAACGAGCGGCGCGACCACGACGACGCCGCGACCGCCAGCCGCCATCGCGCCGCGGCGCGGCAGCACCTGCACGCGGCCGCGGCGGCCTTCCCAGCCAGCGCCGAGCCGTGGTTCCGCCTCGGCGTCGTCTTGACCGCCGAGAATGCGCTCGACGAGGCGCGCGCCGCCTACCAACAGGCGTTGCGGCGCGACCCTCGTCATCCGGGCAGCCTGCTCAACTTCGCGGCGATGCTCGACGAGGCCGGCGACCGCCAGGCAGCCGCCCTGCTGCTGCAGCAGGTGCTCGCCGTCGATGCCGCCGCACCGGTCCTCACGCCGAGCGAACGCAAACGCGTCCGCGAGCGCCTCGAAGCGCCCGTCGATCAGGCGCCGAGGATGCTGTAGCCGGCGTCGACGTAGATCGTCTGGCCGGTGATGCCGCGCGCGAGGTTGGACAACAGGAACGCAGCCGTGTTGCCGACGTCGCCCTGGTCGACGTTGCGCCGCAGCGGCGCCTTCTGCGCCATCGAGTCCAGCAGCGAGCCGAAGTCCGAGACGCCCATCGCCGACACCGTCTTGATCGGACCGGCGGAGATCGCGTTGACGCGCACGCCGCGCTTGCCGACGTCGGCGGCGAGGTAGCGCGTGCTCGACTCGAGCGCGGCCTTGGCGACGCCCATCACGTTGTAGTTCTGCACGACCTTCTCGGCCCCGTAGTAGCTGAGGCAGACGACAGCGGCTTCGCGGCCCTCCATCAGCGGCAGCGCCCCGCGCACGAGCCCGATCAGCGACCACGCGCTGACCTGCTGGGCCATCGCATAGCCTTCCCACGAGGTGTCGGCGAAGTTGCCGCCGAGTTCCTCGCGCTTCGCGAACGCAATCGAGTGCACGAGCCCGTCCAAGGGCCCGAACTCCTTGCCGAGCCGCCCGAAGAAGCGATCGATGTCGCCGGGCACGGTCACGTCGCATGGCGCCAGGAACGTGTCGCCGGGCAGTTCCGCGGCGAGTTTGCGGACCGGCTCCTCCATGCGCTCGTTCTGGTAGTTCAGCGCCAGCCGTGCCCCCTCGCGGTGCAGCGCCTGCGCGATGCCCCAGGCGATGGAGCGCTTGTTGGCCACGCCGAAGATGACGACGTTCTTGCCGGACATCAGACCCATGTTCGTGCCTCGTACCGTTCGGTCTCGGGAGCGCGCACCATAGCGCCGCGCCGCCGTCGGTCACGCGCCGCGCGCGTCGCCAGCACCGATCGCGGCGTCGAACACCTTGCGCGCCGGCGTCGTCCACGGCGTGTCGCCGCCGACCGCGAACCACTCCAGCCGCCCCCGGTGTCGCACCGTGGCCGCATGCGCGGTCAGCGTGATGCGATGGTGCGTGATCGCGTGGCGCACGACGGCGACGGCGTCGCCGACCTGCACCCGCGCGCCGAAACGCGCGGTGATCGCCCCGGCGAGGTCCGCCGCGTCGGTCGAGGCCAGTACGCCAGGGCCCGGCAGCTCGACCTGGCCCGCATTCGGCTCGCCGGGAGGGAGGCGATGGCCGAGCACGCTGGCGCCGCGGGTGACCAGCGTGCAGCGCGCGGACACCACGATCGGCGCCCGCGGCGCCCGCTTGCGGGGCAGTTCGTCGGCGCGCCCCGTGCGGCGGGCAACGCAGTCGGCAGCCACCGGACACGCCTCGCAGCGCGGTGATGTCGGCGTGCACACGACCGCCCCGAGTTCCATCAGCGCCTGGTTGAAGTCGCCCGCGCGCTGCGGGTCGAGCCATCGCGCAGCCGTGGCGCGCACTTCTTTGCGCGCTGGCGCCGTGGCGATGTCGGCGGTGATGCCGCGGTGCCTGGCGACGACGCGTTCGACGTTGCCGTCGACGGCGACGACCGGCGCGCCGAACGCGATCGACGCGACGGCGCCGCACGTGTAGTCGCCGATGCCCGGCAGTTCGGCGAGCCGTTCCGGCGATGCCGGCACGACACCGTCGTGGTCGCGCACGACCATCCGCGCGCCGTCGCGCAGCAACCTCGCGCGCCGGTAGTAGCCGAGCCCGCGCCAGGCGACGAGCAGTTCGTCGTCGCCGACCGAAGCGAATGCGCCCGGCGTCGGGAAGCGCTGCAGGAACCTCTCGAACGGCGCGCGCACCGCCTCGACCCGGGTCTGCTGCAACATCACCTCGCTGATCCAGATCGCCCACGGATCGCGAGTGCGCCGCCAGGGCAGATCGCGTCGCGCCGTGTCGAACCAGAGCAGCAGCCGCCTGGCGAACGATGCGGTCGCCGCGCGCCGAGCGGCCACCTCAGTCGCCCAGCATGCTGGCGTCGGTCGGCCGCGACGGCAGCTCGATGCCGAGGCGCGCACGCAGATCCTGTTCGGCGCGATCGAGCACGTCGTTGAGCTGCACGGCATCCGCGTTCTCGGACACCAGCATCAGCCGGATCGTGCGCGCACCCTCGATGCCCTGGACGCGCGTCCGGATGCTGACCAGCGCGTGCTTCTTGGTCAGCTCGCCGAGCGCCTGACTGATCACCGACTCGTCGTGACCGTGGTAGTCGACCTGGCGCTCGCCGCGCACCGTGTCCGGGCCCTCGGCGCTCATCACCGGCATCACGTTCACGGTGAAGAAGCGCTGCATCTCGGCCGGCACGCCGGGCAGCAGGAACACGATCGTGCTGCCGACGCGCAACTGCACGGCGGGCGCAGTGCCGACGGTGTTCTCGTGGCAGATGGCGCCCTTGGGCACCGACGCCATGGCGCGCCGCGTGGCGTTGATCTCGTCGTCGTCGATGACACCCTTGGCGAAGAGGCGGCGATAGCTCGTCTGCACGTGCTCGAGGGCCTTGGCGTTCTCCTCGAGCGGCACACCGGCGGCCTTGGCCAGGCAGCTCCGCGAACTGTCGTCCCAGTTCGGCCCCATGCCGCCCGTCAGCAGCACGAACGCGGGCTTCTGCTCCAGCGCCCACTTGATCGCGGCGGTGACCTCCGACTCGACGCGGTCGACCACCTGGATGGTGCGCACGCGGTAGCCGATGTCGTCGATCCGGTTGGCGATGAACGCCGCGTTGCGGTCGACCACGGACCCCTCCAGGATCTCGCGGGAAACGACCAGGATGATGACACTCTTTTCGAACAAATCTGGACTCCGGTAGGTCGCGGGCGAGGCGCCGGAGCCGGCGCCGCGGGCCGCGGCGGGGCCGATGCTACAGCGTCGGCCGCGTTGTTGAATGCCCGCGAACGGCCGGAAGAATGGGCTTTTTGCTCGCCCGGACCCCTCGAAGAAAGCGCGTGCGCTCATGACCGATCCGACCCCGCCGCCCCCGCCCACGGGCGGCCGCATCGCCGACCTCCTGCTCGAGCAGGAGATGCGCGAGAGCTACCTGAACTACTCGATGAGCGTGATCCTCAGTCGCGCTCTGCCCGACGCGCGCGACGGACTCAAGCCGAGCCAGCGACGAGTGCTCGTCGCGATGAACGACCTGAACCTGGGGCCGCGCAGCAAGCATCGCAAGTGCGCGAAGATCTGTGGCGACACGTCGGGCAACTACCACCCGCACGGCGAGTCGGTCGTGTATCCGACGCTCGTCGGCATGGCGCAGCCGTTCTCGACGCGCTACCCGCTCGTCGACAGCCAGGGCAACTTCGGCGCGATCGACGGCAGCCCGCCCGCGGCGATGCGCTACACCGAGGCGCGCATGGGCTACCCGGCCATGCACCTGCTCGAGGATCTCGACAAGGAGACCGTCGACATGGTGCCGAACTACGACGGGCAGCGCATGCAGCCCGTCGTGCTGCCGGCGCGCTTCCCGAACCTGGTCTGCAACGGTTCGACCGGCATCGCCGTCGGCATGGCCGCGAGCCTGCCGCCGCACAACCTGCGCGAAGTCGCGAAGGCGATCGAGAAGCTGCTCGACAACCCGAACATCACGCTCGACGAATTGCTCGAGGTCGTGCAGGGCCCGGACTTCCCGACCGGCGGCACGATCATGGGCCGCGGCGGCATCCGCAACGCCTACGCCAGCGGTCGCGGCAACGTCGTGGTGCGCGCCAAGTACCACGTCGAGGAGAAGAAGGGCAGGAAGCAGCTCGTGTTCACCGAGGTGCCCTACCAGATCAAGACGACGACGATCCTGGAGCGCATCGACCACCTGGTGAAGAGCGACCAGATCGACTCGATCGCCGACGCCAACGACGAGACCAACGACCGCGTCGGCCTGCGCCTCGTCGTCGAGCTCAAGAAGGGCGTCGAGGACGAGAACGTCACGGTCAACCAGCTGTTCAAGCTGTCGCCGCTGCAGAGCACGTTCTCGATCATCAACCTGGCGATCCTCGACGGCCGCCCGCGCACGCTCGGCTTCAAGCAGATGCTCGAGTGCTACCGCGATCACCGCATCGAGGTGATCAAGCGGCGCACGCGCTTCCTGCTGCGCAAGGCCGAGGATCGGCTGCACATCCTCGAAGGCCTGCGCCTCGCGGTGCAGAACATCGACGAGGTCGTCGAGATCATCAAACGCTCGGCGAGCGCCGACGATGCGCGGCAGAAGTTGATGGCGCGCTTCACGTTGTCCGACGTGCAGGCCCGCGCGATCCTCGACATGCGCCTGGCGCGCCTGACCGGCCTCGAGATCGAGAAGCTGGAGGGCGAGCACAAGGAGGTCACCGAGAAGATCGCCTACTACAAGACGATCCTCGCCGACCGCGCGGTCCTGTTCGGCCTCATGAAGCAGGACCTGAAGGAGATGGTCGATCAGTACGGCGACGACCGCCGCACGGTCATCAGCGACGAGGAGGTCGGCTCCTTCGTCGCCGAGGACCTCATCCCCGAGGAGATGATGGTCGTGACGGTCACCCGCGAGGGCTACATCAAGCGCACCGCGCTCGACCAGTACAGGACCCAGGGACGCGGCGGCAAGGGCGTGTCGGGCGCCGAGACCAAGGAAGGCGACTTCCTGTGGAACCTCTTCGTCGCCAGCACGCACGACTACCTGCTGTTCTTCACCGACCGCGGCCGCTGCCACTGGAAGAAGGTCTACGAGCTGCCGAGCTTCGGGCGCACGGCGAAGGGGCGCGCGCTGGCCAACGTCGTCGAGGCCCAGGAGGGCGAGAAGATCACCGCGATCCTGCGCGTCGAATCGTTCGACGATCGTTTCCTCGTCACCGCGACGAAGAAGGGCCTGATCAAGAAGACCGCGCTCGAGCAGTACAGCCGGCCGCGCGCTGGCGGCATCATCGCGGCGGGCCTCGAGGACGGTGACAGCCTGGTCGGCGTCAACCTCTGCCGCGCCGGGCAGACGATCGTGCTCGGCACTCGCGACGGCATGTCGATCCGCTTCGAGGAGGCCGATGCCCGCGCCATGGGCCGCAGCGCCGTCGGCGTCTGGGGCATCCGGCTCGAGGACGGCGACGAGGTCTGCGACATGGTCGTCACCGACGGCACCGGCACGCTGCTCACGATCTGCGAGAACGGCTACGGCAAGCGCACCGTCGTCGAGGAGTACCGGCTGCAGAGTCGCGGCGGCAAGGGCATCATCGACATCCGCACCAGCGACCGGAACGGCAAGGTCGTCAACCTGCTCGCCGTGAAGGACGACGACGAGGTGATGATGATCACCAAGGACGGCCAGATCGTGCGCACCAAGGTCGCCAACATCAGCGTCATCGGCCGCAACACGCAGGGCGTGCGCTGCATCGCGCTCAACGACGGCGACAAGCTCGTCAGCGTCGCGCGCATCCCGAGCGAAGAACCCGAACCCACCGTCGCCAAGAGCTGAACATGCCTGCCTACCTCGCGAAGCTGACCGCCGACATGAAGACGGCGATGAAGGGCGGCGACAAGCCGCGGTTGGAAGTGATCCGCATGCTGATCAGCGACCTCAAGAAGAAGGCGATCGACGCCAAGGTCGACGATCTGCCCGACGAAGAGGAGGCGGCGGTCCTGCAGAAGGCGATCAAGACGCGCACCGACACCGTCGCCCAGGCCAAGGCCGCGGGCCGCGCCGAGGTCGCGCAGAAGGAGCAGTTCGAGATCGACCTGATCACGAGCTACCTGCCGAAGCAAATGGACGCCGCGACGGTCACCGCGAAGGTGAAGGAAGTCGCCGCCGCCATCGGCTACCAGGGCGGCAAGGACACCGGCCGCTTCATGAAGGAGTGGATGGCGAAGTACAAGGGCCTCGCCGACGGCAAGCTGGTGCAGGACGCGCTCAAGACGCTCGGCTGAGCCCGCACCGGCAGCCGTTCGCTGGGCTGCCGGGTGGAGATCGTCGCGCTCGCACCCGCTCGCGCGCGCAACCCGCGCTAGTCGATGCGCAGCAGCGTGAGTTGGTGCGCGTGGTCCGCAACGGGCGCCGCGATCGGCGCCGTCATCCCGGGCGCCAGCGGCGGCGGCGAGGCCGGGCTGTAGGTCGGTGGCAGCGCGATCCCACCCGCCGTCATCGACACGCCCGGCACGAAGGTCAGCGCCATGCTGTGGTAGTAGCTGTCGTAGGTCACCTCGTCGTAGACCGCGACGATGTCGTTGCCGTCGAGCACCGCGTCGTAGCCGAGCGGCCCGATTTGCGTGCTGCGCAGCGTCCACGGGAACAGCGGCGGTACCCCGGGCCACGGCGACACCGCCGGCACCGAATCGAGCGCCGCCCGCGTCAGCGCCTGATCCTCGCGCGGCCCCGTCGGCCAGTTCATCCAGCGCGTGCGGTGCAGTTCGGTCCCGAGTTCGCGGCTCGCGAGGTAGAGCACATCGACTCGCGTCTGCCCGCCGACCTGCCGCGCGAACACGGACGGCAGATGGTCGCCCTGCCGGCCGAACGCCACGGGCGGCGCGAACGACACCCCGGCGTCGTCGCTGACCGCGAGGCGAATCCCGCCGCCCACTTCGTAGGCGTAGAAGATCCGCAGCGACGAACCCTGGCCGAGCACCGCGACCGTCGGGTCGATGCCGAACAGCACCTGCTGATCGACCACGACATCGACGATCGACTCACCGTAGCGGCGCGTCGCGCACCGGAACTCGGTCGTGCTGCTCCAGCCCGGAACGCCGACGCTCGAGCCAAACCAGCTGGCCGCGTAGCCGACGACGAGGTCGCCGCCTTCCGACCAGGCGATGCCGGTGGTCAACGGCACAGCGAACATGGGGATCGAGTGGATCACCTGGGCCGGCGTGAACGAGAACCAGGTCGGCGAGCCGAACGCGTCGAACGACACCGCGCGGCCTTCGATCAGCATGAAGTCGAGACCGAACCCGTTGGTCGGCTCGCGCCAGACGCCGATCGCGATCGAGTAGTCCGACGCCATCGCCGCCTGCACCAACCGCGACTGCGTGAAGCCGTCGAGCAACTGCACGTCCTGGCCGAACGTCGCCCCGCGGTCGAAGCTCAGCCGCACGCGCAGCCCGGTGGGCTCGCTGCGCACGACGCCGAGCACGTTGTGCAGCGCCACGATCTCGTGGTCGCGCCAGGCACCAATGTCGGGTGTGGTGATGGCGGTGCCGCCGCCGGTGACCACGCCGGTGGCCGCTTCGTGCTGCAAGCGCAGTTCATAACGATCGAAGCTGACCGGATTCAGTCGGTCCCCTTCGTAGCAGACGATGCTGGTGCGATCGCCCGACTTGGCGACGGTCGGAGTGCCGAACGCCCACGAGTCGCTCGAGTAGATGACATCGCGCGAGATCAGGCCGGGCACGATGGGTTCGGTGCTGGGCTCGCGGTTGATGTCGCTGGCGACGCCGATCGCGATCTCGATGACGACCACGCCGCTGGTGTCGCTCTGCACCACGAGCACCTGGTCCTCGTTGATGCGGCCCTGCACGGTGAGGCGCACCATGCCGTCGCCCGTGGCCCAGACGCGCTGGCCGTCACTGATCAGGTTCGGCGCGGTCGGCATCAGCCCGGCGCGGGCGAGCGACACCGGGTCGTTGACGATCGCGGTATCCCCCGAACGCGCGTGCTGCAGCGTGATCATCGACGTGCCCGCACCCCCCGCGGACCACGACACCAGTTCGAAGCGCAGCGCTTCGCCGGCGGGCGTGGTCAGGCGGTAGTGGCTCTCGACGGTATCGGGGGTCAGTGCCGGCAGGCCGATCACCGGCATCGGCCCGTCGCTCGGCGGCAACACGTTGGTGCTCGCCGTGACCACGAGGCGCGCTTGCTGCTCTGGCGGCGCGGGCTTCGAGGAGCCGGAGCAGGCGCCGAGGGCGAGGACCACGGCGATCGAACCCGAGAGGCGGAGTGGGGTCATGGCGGCGGCGGTAGCGCGAGGGCCGGGCAGAGTAACAGCCTCGCCCGAACTGCCGCATTCGGCGGCCTGTGATTGGCGTCGGCGTCCTCGCCCTGGCCACGAACCCGAGTGCGCAGCAGGTGCTGTCGGGCACCGCCCGCCGTCGTTCGCGGGGCGGAACCACCGTTCGCCTGCCGCGCACTCCGCAGCGGAATGCCAGCGACCCCGAAACGAGGATCCCGAGCCATCGGCCGAGGCAGCTGGACGCCGCGACGGTCCCCGCGAGCCGCTATATGCTCGCGGCCCCGATGCGAGGCCTGCTCGTGCTCGTCGCCGTGGCTGCGCTCGCGGCCGCGTGGCTGCTCACGCGTGACGATGCTCCGGCGGCCCCACCGGACGCGACGATCCGCGATGCCTCGGGTGCCGCCGCGCCGATCGAACCCTCCGCCGGGACGGCGGTCGCCACGCGCATCGCAGCACCCGCCACCCCGCCGCCCGAGCTCGCCGATGCGCCGACCGCGTGCCTGCGCGTCGTCGACCACGGCAACGGCCAGCCGATCGCCGGCGCACCGGTCCGCAGCGTGCAGGCCGGCAACGACATCGCGTTCACCGACGAACGGGGCCTCGCCCCCCTGCCGCTGCGCGCGCAGGAACAGCTCGCCGTCGTCGTCGACGGCTACCTGCTGCGCATGGTGCCAACGCAGCTCGGCACCACCGAGGCCGAGCCGCAGGAAGTGCGGCTGGTGCGCGACGAATACTCGATCGTGCGGCGCTGCGAGTTCCCCGGCGCGAACGGCCCCGTGTTCGTGCGGTTCCGACCCGTGACGCCGCAGGGCCGGCCGCAGCCGCCGGTGCCCGACGATCCCGTTCTGCAGCGCGCCTGGATGGAGCACGTGACCCTCGCCAGCCGACCGGTGTGCGCCGACGTGCGGGTGCAGCTCGGCGCGTTCGACGAGAACCGCGTGCATCGGCTCGTCGACGGCGCCGAAGTGCGGTTCGCGTTCGCGGGCGAGTTCGCGGTCGAAGCGGCGACGGCCGACGGTCTCGTCGGCGCGGCCACCTTGCGCCATGACGGCCCGCCGCGCAACGATGCCCCGCCGGTGCGCGTGGTGATGGCACGCGGCGCCTTCGCGACCGGCACCGTCGTCGGCCCCGACGGCACGCCGCTGGCCGGTGCCAGGCTCGTGCGCCAGGGCGGCGAACCGCTCGGACTCGTCGCGACCACGGCCGCGGACGGCACGTTCCGCTTCGGCCCGCTACCCGCCGAACCGGTCGTGCTGCACGTGCGGCACGACGACCACACGCCGCTCGCGTTCGGCCCGTTCGCCGTTCCCGCGAACGACGTGCGGATCGTGTTGCAGCCGCTCGCCGGCGCGACGTTGCGCGGTCGCGTTCGTGGCCGACCCGATGGCCGCCCCATCGCGGGTGCGACTGTGCAGTGGACTCCCGCCGGCCTCGCGCCCGTCAGCGCGACCACCGGCGGCGACGGCACGTTCTCCCTGCGCGCAACGGGCACGACCGACGCGCGGCTCGGCGTCAGCGCGCCGGGGTGGCTGTTCTACGCCGAGATCGTCGCGCCCGGTGCGCCGTTCGCCGACTACGACCTGTGGCCCGCCACCACGGACTCCCGCCTCGCGCACGGCCTCACCGCGCTGCTCGAAGGCGTCGTGCTCGATGCGCGCGGTGCGCCGATCAGCGAGGCCGAGGTGCGCTGGATTCCGCAGCAACGCCCGGCACCGCGCGGCGTGCCGACCCGCCGCGCGCTCGAAGGGGCGGTGCTCGAACTGCCGTTCGCCGCGCGCACCGGCAGCGACGGCGCGTTCCGCCTCGAGACGCACGCGTTCGGAGCGGGGCGGCTCGCGCTCGCCGACGGATCGATCGGCGTCGACACCACGGCGTCCGCCGGCCAGACCACGAGCGGTTTGCGACTACGGCCATGACGATCCGTCCCTGGCAGCAGATCGGCGAGGAGACGCTCGCTCGCTACAAGGTCTTCCACGTGAGGAAGGCCCGGCGCACGTCGCCGCGCACGGGCGCCGAGATCGGGTTCTTCCTGCTCGACACGCCCGATTGGGTGAACGTGCTGCCGATCACCGACGACGGCCACGTCGTGATGGTGCGGCAGTGGCGGCACGGCTGCCAACGCGTGACCCTCGAGATCCCCGGCGGACTGGTCGACCCGCACGAGACCGACTCCGGGGCGGCCGCGGCCCGCGAACTGCGCGAGGAGACCGGCTTCGCCGCCGCCCGCCTGCGGCCGCTCGGCGTGATGAACCCGAATCCGTCGATGATGGGCAACCGGTGCTTTGCATGGCTGGCGACCGGCTGCCGGCGCGTCGGCGAGTTGGCGATGGACCCGGGCGAGGACATCGAAGTGGTCACGGTGCCGCTCGCCGACCTCGACGCGATCGTGGCGCGCGGCGAGATCGAACACGCGATCGTGCTCGCGACGCTGGCGTTCTGGCGGGCGCACGGATCGCCGACCGCCTGAATATCCCCTCCGCCGACACGTTCTCGCGCCCCCTAGCTGCGGCGTCCGGCATGATCGCCGGCGCGCTGGCCACGGTGGCCGCTCCTACCTCTCCGCATGCAGCGCTCCCTCGTCATCGGGTTCCTTCTGCTCATGGCCGCCCTCGCGGGCGGCGCCTGGTGGTTCCTGCGAGAAGACACGCCCCCGCCCGCCCCGAATAGCGGCACCGAGACGCCAGCCGACACCACCGGTCCGGCTGCCGCCAGCACCGGTGTCACCACGGCGGTGAGCGAAGGCGATCGCTCGGCCCGCGAGGCAGTCGCCTCCGGACAGGCCCTGCTGCTCGACGACCCCGAGATCCGCGCCGGGCTGTGCGGGTTCAAGGGCCGCATCGTCGACCACCAGAAGAACCCCGTCGCGGATTGCGGCGTGCGCATCTACCGCGGGGCAATGGACTCGGTGCTGCCCACGGCGCCCGACCTGTTCGCACCAGCGCCCGACTACACGCCGAACTACATCGCCGGCGAGACCCGCACCCAGAGCGACGGTCGGTGGCAACTCACCGGCGTGTGGCCGCGCGCGTTCTACCTGCTGTTCGCCGGCCTCGGCACCGACTGCCCCGTGCACCAGATCGTCACGCGCACGCCGTCGCCGGGCGAGATCGTCGACCTCGGCGACATCGTGTTGCCGAATGCCGGCGTCATCGTCGGCGTCGTGAACGACGACAACGGCGATCCGCTGTCCGGCGCGCTCGTGCGCGCCGCCGACCTGCCCGGCACGCTGGCCGCGTTCTTCCCGGTCGAACGCTTCGATCCCGAGGGCGCCTTGCTGGTGCGCGAGCCGAACTTCCCGCAGCGCGTGCTCGAGATGCCGGGCTGGGTGAAGACGGCGTTCGACCAACTGCCGATCCCGACCTCGCGCACGGATGGCGACGGTCGCTTCCGCCTGGTCGGCGTCGTCCCCGGCAGCAACTTGCTGGCGACGACCGCGCACGGGTTCCTGTCCGACATGAAGCCGAGCGTGATCGTGCGTGCCGGACAGGAGAAGGACGTCGGCACGATCCGGATGAAGCGCGGCGAGGAACTCGTCGGCAAGGTCGTCGACACCGCGGGCAAGCCGGTCGCCGACGCCGAAGTGCTCGCCGGCTCGACGTTGTCGATGGCGCCCGTCGACCTCGCGGGCCGCGTCGGCCGCAGCGACGCCGACGGCAAGTTCAGCGGCCAGGGGTTCGCGCCGGGCAAGGTCACGGTGGCGGCGCGACGCGGCAAGGGTCACGCGTGGACGCTCGCCGAGCCGCAGTCGATCCTCGGCGAAGTCGTGGTCGCGCTGCCGGCGACGTTCGCGCTCGTGGCGACCGTGCTGCTCGCCGACGGCAAGCCGGCGGCGACGACGCGGCTGCAGCTGCTCCAAGGGCGGGCCGGCAACGGCGCCGCCGAGATGTTCCTGCTCGGCTTCGTGCCGCCGATCGACCTGAAGGACCGCACGAGCGCCCTCGGCGAAGGCCGCTGGAAGATCGACAACCTGCCACCGGGCGCCTACACGCTCGTGGTCGACGCGCCGGGCCACGCGCACGCGTTCGCGACGTTCGATCTCACGACCACCGATGCGGCCGTGAAGATCGATCTCGTCACGCCGAAGAACTTCACGGTGCAGGTGCTCGGCCCCGAGGATCGGCCGATCAAGAACGCGCTGATCTACGGCGAGTCGCGCGGCGGCGCCGACGGGATCGACATGCCGGTGCTGTGCGGCCGCACGCGCGACGACGGCGTGCTGACCATCGACAAGCTGCGCGCCGACGAGCTGCGCGTCAGCGCCGAGCACCCCAAGTGGGGCGCCGTGCACGGTTCGGTGAAGCTCGGCGAAACCCTGACGCTGCGCATGCAGCCGCCGGGCGTGCTAACCGGCGTCGTGCGCGAGAACGGCAAGCAGCCCGAGCCCGGCAAGTTCACGATCGCGCTCGAGCGTCGCAGCGGCGGCGAGGCGCGTGGACCGCTCGACACGGTCCCACCCCTGGTCACGCCCGGTCTCGACGGCACGTTCGTCGTGCAGGCACTCCAGCCGGGCGAGTACTCGGTGCAGGCGATCAAGGCCCTCGACGGACTGCGTTCGCCTGGCGGCGTCTTCGGATTCGTCCAGGAGATGATGATCGCCAACAACCTGCCGCGAGCGCAGGCCCAGGTGCGCAGCGGCGAGACGACACAGGTCGTCCTCGAAGCGGGCGAGAAGCCGATCGATGGCCCGACCGCGCAACTCGCCGGAACGTTGACGATCGACGGGCGGCTGGCAGCCGGTTGCGCGATCACGGCGCATGGGAAGAACCGCCGCTTCTCCGCGCGCGTCGATGCACGCGGTCGCTTCGAGTTCGGCACGGTGCCCGCTGGTGAACTGCGGCTCGAGGTCTTGCCGGCGTCGGACGGCACGCTGCTCGACGTCACCGAGGAACTGTGGGCCGGGCAAATCGACCTCACCGCTGGTGAAGTGCGCGAGTTGCCGATCGACATCGCGACGTCGACGATCCAGGGCACGTGCGTCGACCAGGCCGGCGCTCCGGTCGCCGGCGTGACGGTGCGCGCGGAGGGCATCCTCGGCGACGAGAAACGGGCGAGCCACGTGCGTCGCAACGCGCCCACCGATGCCCGCGGCGAGTTCCGCATCGAGCGCGTGGTCGCTGGCAGATGGTCCTTGAGCGTGCGCGGTCAGCGCGGCGGCATGCGCGCCAAGCTCGAGCCGTTCGTGGTCGCGAGCGGCGTGCCGGTGACCGACCTCCGCATCGTGCTGCAACCGCCGATCACCGTGCGCGGCAAGGTCGACCTGACGGTCTTCGGCAACCACAAGCCGCGGTGGATCTGGATGCAGGTCAGCAAGATCCCGGACGACGCCGGCCCCGAGGCGCGCGGGGAGTACATGGAAGGCATCGGCGTCGACCCCGGCACCGGCGCGTTCGACACCGAGAGCCTCACCGCGGGCCGCTACCGCCTGCGGATGTATGGCGAGGTCAGCGAGCGCGAGCAAGGCGAGTGGACCATGCAGGACCTCGTCGTACCGCCTACGGGCCTGACCGACGTCCTGCTGCGCAGTACGGGTCGCGTCGCCCGCTGAACGCCACCCGGGGTTCAGTCGGCGAGCGCGCCGGCGACCTTCTGCGACAACGCGAATCGCAGCTCGCCGACCATCGTCGCGGCCGACGCCGTCTCGACGGCGACGAGCATGCCCTTCTTGAGCGGCACGGCGTAGCGCGGATGGCCGGTCAGCAGCGCGCCCAGCAGGTAGCCGAGGTGCGGCTCGTGGCCGATCACCGCAATCGACGCCGTCTGCGACAGCGCTTCCGCTTCGAGCATGCTCAAGGCGACGGTCGGAGCGCCGCTCGGCACCAGCGCGTCGGCGACGCGCAGTTCGCCGCGATAGCCAACGGCCTCGACGAACACTTCCGCCGTCTGCAGCGCACGTCGTAGTGGACTGACCAGCACCACCGCCGGCGTCGGCACCAGCGACTGCCAGATCGGCGCGGCCTTGCGCAGACGCTTCCATCCCTCGTCGGTCAGCGCCCGGTCGTGGTCGGCGAGCCTCGGGCCGCCGTCTTCGGCGATGCCGTGGCGGAGCAAGTAGATGTGCACGAGGCCAGCGTGGCGCGCCGAAGCACGGCATGCAACCCGCGGGCGCGCCATCGCCACGCCCGCGGCGGGTATGGTCCTCGCGTGATCAGGAACGGTGGCAACGTGCCGGCACCCCGGCGCCGGCGACCGCGCGCCGACGCGAGCACACTGCCGCTGCGCCCGATCGCGATCGCACTCGCGCTCGTCGGCGCCGCGGCGGCCGTGTTCTTCGTGCTCCGCGAACAGGCGCGGCATCGCGTCACGCTCGTCTTCGAACGGAACGGCCCCGCCTCGACGCCGATCGAGCTCACGTTCTTTCCGGACCGGCTCGCGTTCGCGGCGCCGTCGCCGCCGCTCCCGCTCGGCGAGTGCCGCGTCGACGGCGACAGCATCACGCTCGGCCGCGACCTCGTGCCCGAGCAGGGCGTCGTGCGCTACCGCGCCGAGGGCTTCGGCGCCGGCTACGCCTACGTGCGGCTCGGCGAACCCGCCCCGCCACTGCGCCTGCGTCCGCCTGCCACGCTGCGCGGTCGCGTCGGCGAGCCCGTGGCCTTCTGGTGCTACGGCTGGCGGTGCGCAGGGCTGCGCCCGGTCGCCGGCGCCGAGGTGCTGCTGATGGGCGGCGGCGAACACGGCATCGAGATCGTGCGCACGACCACCGATGCCGATGGTCGCTTCGAGCTCGGCGGCTTCGACCGCGGACTCGATGGCCTGGGTCTGCGCGTTCGCGCCGCGGGTTTCGAGCTCGCGCATGCCTCCCTCACCACCGCCGAGCCCGAGCCCGTCGTCGCCATGCAGCGCGGCGAAGTCTGCCGCGGCGCACTCGCAGCACCAGCCGGCGTCGATCCGAGTCGACTGCTCGTGCTCGCGCGGGGCCTGCCGGGCGTGCAGGCGCAGCCGGACGCAGCCGGCGCGTTCGTGCTCGACCACCTGCCGCGCGACATGACGCCGCGGCTGATCGTCGCTGGCCTCGGACCGCTCTGGGCCCACGCGCCCGCGCGCGCGAACACCAAGGCGCCGCTGCGCATCGAGATCGTGTCCGCCGCCGTCGTGCGCGGGCGCGTGCTCGATTCCACCAGTCGCGCCCCGCTCGCTGGTGCCCTCGTGCAGTGCGGCGAGCAAGCGGCGGTGCGCAGCGACGGCGACGGTCGCTACGAACTGCCGCACCAACTGCCCGGCGACGTCGAGATCGAGGCGCAATGGGATGTCGTCGATCCCCGCCGCCGACGCACCTCGTACTTCGGGCGGACGGCGGTCCGCCTGACCGCCGGCAGCACGCACGAGTCCGTCGACATCGAAGTCGTCACCCGGTGAACCCCATGCCCGATCCACTCGCCACGTTCCTCGCCGCCTGCAGCGCCGTGCTCATGTTGGCGCCGTTCGCAGGCCGCCAGGATCCGCCGCCTGCCACGCCACCGGGTACGCCGGCCGCGTCGCCAGCAACCAAGGGGGAGCCCGGCCGCCCCGCGCGCCATCCGCTCGAAGGCGTCTACGAGTTGCGTCGTCGCGTCGTGAACAGCGAGCCCGAAGCCAAGCCGAGCAAGGGCTTGCTGGCGATCACGCAGCGGCATCTGTTCCTGCAGCTCGCCGCTCCTGGCCCCGACCCGGACCTGCCGCTGGTGCGCGCCAGCGCGCGGACGTGGCGGCCGCTCGAGCACAACGTGACGACGACGATCCGGCTCGGTTGGTTCACCGACGCGAACGGCGGGCTGCACGCCGAGCCGCCGGGCGGCGAGGAGCAGCGCCGCATCGAACTCGTGCAGGGTGGCGTGCGCGTGCTGCAGGACGACCGCAACTGGCTCGAGTTCGAACGCGTCGAGTAGCGATCAGGCGGTGGGGCGGCGGCGGCGCAGTGCGCGCAGCTCGGGCGAACGCAGCAGCACGTGCGCGACGAAGCAGACGGCGATGCCGAGGACGATCGGCGCCAGCACGTTCCCCAATGCACGCGCCGCGAGGCTCGCCTCCGGCGCGGCGAACCGCACGAACGGCAACGTCACGCACATCGCGCTCGTCGCGACGACGGAACGAAGCCACGCGCTGGCGAGGCCAGGAGCCGGCGCTGCGTGGCGGCGGAACGCGCGCGCCAGCAAGAACGCGTTCAAGGTCGCCGACAAGCTGCTCGACAGCGTCAGCGCCGCGGTGCCGAGCGACGTCGTCGTCACCAGCACGAGGTTGAGCCCGACGTTCGTGAGCATCAGCCAGACGGCGAGGCGAGCCGGGGTGCGCACGTCGCCGACCGCGTAGAACGCGCGGGCGTAGAGCTGCGCCAGCCCGATCATCGGTAGACCCGCGACGAGGCAGCTCGTCGTCAGCACGGTCGGCAGCACGTCGCTTTCGGTGAACTCGCCGCCCTGGAACAGCACCCGCACGATGTCGTCGCCGAGCACGATCATCCCGGCGGCCGCCGGCAGCGTGACCATGATCGTCGCTGCCGCTGCGACGTCGAGCGTGGCGCGCATGCGCGTGCGATCGGCATCGCCCGCCTCGTGCGCGAGCCGCGGGAAGACCGCGACCGCGACCGCCATCGCCGTCAGCGCGTGCGGGAAGAGCAGCAGGCGGTTGGCGTAGTAGATGAACGTCACGCCGCCCTCGCCGACCATGTAGAGCGCCATGCCCTGGTCGATCAGGCTGCTCACCTGGTTCAGCGACATGCCGAGCATGGTCGGCCCCATCGCCACGAACACGGCAGCCGCGGCGGTCCCGCGCGCCGGCAGCCCGAGCTTCAGCGAGGCGGCTTCGCCGTTGCGCCACAGCGGGATCAAGACGATCAGCAGTTGCAGGAAGCCGCCGACCGCCAGCGACCACGCCGCGAAGTTCGCGATCTCGACGTCGACCGTGAACCCGAGCGGCTGCGCCAGCAGCAGGGCCGCGATCCAGAACGCGTTCAGCACGATCGGCACCGCTGCCGGCAGGGCGAAGTGGCCGAGCGTGTTCGCCGCGCCCGCATAGACCGCCGTCAGGCACACGGGCAGCGCGTAGCTGAACAGGATCGCGTTGAGCGCGAGCAGGAGCCGCATCGCCGGCACGCCGCCCTGGCTGGGCGCCGGCAACCACTCGGCCGGCACCAGCAGGCTCGCGACGGCGACGAGCGCGCACAGCGGTGCGAGCAGCGTGACGACGGCGCCGGCGACCTGCGCGAGCAGTTCGCGGGCCGCGGCCGGGTCGTTGCGCCGCAGCTTGCCGTAGGCGGGCACGAACGACGCCGAGAGCGCGCCTTCGCCGAGCAGCCGCCGCATCAGGTTCGGCAGCGCCCACGCCAGCAGGAACATGTCCTGCACGTGGCCCGGTCCGAGCGTTTGCGCCATCAGGCGATCGCGCCACAACCCGAGGATGCGCGACAGCAGCGTGAAGAACGAGATCGAGCCAGCGGCGCGGACGAGGCGGGTCATGGAGCGGCGATCGACATCCGACGAACGAGCGTTGTGCGCGTCCGCGCCCGCGCAAGAATCCACGGCGCGCCGCGCCTCGCAAGGCACCGGCGCTCATTCCATGGGCCGCAGGATCTTCGTCGGTGACATCCAGGGCTGCCGCGAACCTCTCGAGCGGCTGCTCGCAGCGGTCGCGTTCCGGCGTGGGGACGATCGGGTGCTGCCGGTCGGCGACCTGGTCAACAAGGGGCCGGACTCGGTCGGCGTGCTGGCGCTGCTGCGCGAACTGGGCGCCGAGCCGGTGCTCGGCAACCACGACCTGCATTGGCTCGCGCGCTCGACCGACGGCCCGGCCGAGCTGCGCGCGTGGCTGCAGGGACAACCGATCGTGCGGGTGTTCGACGACCTCGTGATGGTCCACGCCGGCCTGCACCCGGCATGGGACGACGAACGGCTCGCGCACCTGTCGCCCGACGACGTGCACTACGCGATCAACGTGCGCTACATCGATGCCGAGGGTCGCCAGCCGGCGAGTGACTGGCCGCCACCCGGGCCGCCGTTCCGCCCGTGGGACGACTTCTATCGCGGCAGACGGCGCGTCGTGTTCGGGCACTGGGCGCGGCGCGGACTCGTGGTGCGGCCCCAGTGCGTCGGGCTCGACACGGGGTGTGTGTACGGTGGACAGCTGACGGCGTGGATCGCCGAGGAAGATCGCCTCGTGCAGGTTGCCGGCTGGCGTCGGTGAGTCGGTTCGTCCCTGGGACAACGTGTTCGCACCGTTGATCCCGGTCGTTCGTAGACTCGCCGCCTTCATCAACTCAGGACCCACCGTGCGCGCGTTCTCGTTCTCTCTCATCCTCTGCTTGTCTTCGATCTGCGCCGGAGCCTTCGCGCAGAAGCCCGCCGACGCCTCGGCGAATCCCACGGCCATCGCCAAGTGGAAGGCGCTGAGCGATCAGCAGGCCGAACGCATGAAGGGCCTCAAGCGCGGCGACACCGAGGGGCGCAAGGCGATGATGGAGGCGCGCTTCACCGACCTCGATGCGTTCGCCAAGGAGTTCGACGCCTCCGTCGAAGCCAACCGGGCGCGGCTCGAGATCGCGCAGATCGCGATGCAGAACAAGGATCACGCCGAGGCCGGCAAGAATGCGATCGCGGCGTTCAACCCGAATCAGGGCGAGTTGGCGCTGACGCTCCAGGCGGCGAACATGGCAGGCCGCCTCGAACTCGCCGAACAGCAGGGCAAGCTGCTCGACACCGCGGACGCTCGCGCCAAGACGATCGACGAGCGCATCGAGTTGCTGACCGCGCTCAAGCTCGGGATCAAGGACGAGGCGCGCTACGGGAAGGCACTCGCCGCAACCGAGGCGATGGCGAAGGACGACGAGACCAAGGCCGCGCTGCTGCTGGGCAAGGCCAGGCTGTTCCGCTACGAAAACCGCAAGGACACCGCCGGCTATCAGGAGGCGCTCGAAGCGGTCGTGACGCAGTTCCCCGCGACGAAGGCCGGACAGAAGGCGTCGTCGAAGATCGCGGCGGCCAAACTGGCTCCAGGCAGCGACCCGGTCGCGTTCACGACCAAGGACATGGACGGGAAGGACGTCTCGGTCGCCGACTACAAGGGCAAGGTGCTGTTGATCGACTTCTGGGCGACCTGGTGCGGCCCGTGCATGGCCGAACTGCCGAACGTGCTCGAGGCCTACGAGGCGTACCACGCGCAGGGCTTCGAGATCCTCGGCATCTCGCTCGACCGCGACACCGACAAGGACAAGCTGATCGCGACGATCAAGAACGAGAAGATGGCCTGGCGCCACGTCTACGACGGCAAGTTCTGGAGCGCGGAGATCGCGGAACTCCACGACGTGCAGTCGATCCCGTTCACGATCCTGATCGGCAAGGACGGCAAGGTGATCGCCACGAACCTGCGCGGCGACAAGCTCGGGCCCGCGATCAAGGCAGCGCTCGAAGCCAAGTGATCGACGCATGAGCCGCACGGTCGGGGCCGTCGTCGTGGTGCTGGCGTTCGCCAGCGCCGCGGCCGCACAAGCAGAGGGGCCGACCTTGGAGCAGATGCGCAAGGTCTGCTCGGAAACGCGGGCGGCGGCGGCGAAGGAGCCGCCCACGCTGACGGACGCGGACTTTCTGTTGCTGGACGAGATCGAACTCCCGCCCGACAGCATCACGCCTCGCGACATGGCGGCGCTTCTCGTCGCGCTGCGGTTCGTGTTCGGCGTGAAGGACGAGCACTTGGCAGGCGTCGTTACGTTCTCGCTCACCGACGAAGGCGCGGCGCTGCGCGTGCCGTTGTTGTTCCGGGCGGTGGCTGCGAAGAGCCACCCCACCGCGGCCCGCCTCCTCGCGGCGCTCGCGATCGGCTTGCCCAAGGACCGCCGCGCCTACGGCACTTGGAAGCGCGTGGGAGCGTTCTTCGGACCGCGTGAGGACTTCCTCCGCATCCAACACGACTTGACGATGGCGCTGCTCACGCTGTTCGAGACCGCAAGCGAGCAGGAACGGGACGCCATCGCCGATCTGTTCGGCAAGCCTGGCATGCAGAACGCCGACTTGCCGGCGATGCGTCGCACTGCCGAGCAAGACGCCAAGGCGATCGAGGCGGAGATGCAGTCGATGTGGGACGCGCTGGACGCGCAAGA
Source organism: uncultured bacterium (assembly GCA_937952215.1). Classification (GTDB taxonomy): domain Bacteria; phylum Planctomycetota; class UBA1135; order UBA1135; family UBA2386; genus UBA2386. Next base: position 34,200 of record CALFZH010000015.1, on the reverse strand, counting down.
TGCACACCTGCCACAGGTAGTTTGGATCGACGACCGACGCGGATTGCGGCAGGTGGAGCGCCGGACACTGACGAGGTCGCAACGCGCGCCGGTGCGAGCCGAGATCCGATTCGGCAAGGCCGCGGCGAACGACGAGCCGATCGCCGTGTGGGGCACGCTCGCTTCGAGCACGGATGACCACGACGGCGACCGGCTCGCCGACACTCATGCGATCCTGTGCGATCTGGCAGCCTTCGTCGGCGACGCCGGTGCGGACTTCGTGTCCCGCTGCGGCGTGATCCAGGTCTTCCCACGCAAGGGGGCCGAGTCCCGCGCGAAGAACGAACCGACCCAGCCGATGGCGGATGCGATGGCTGACGTGATCGGCGAGACCGCGGTGGTGATCGCGCTGGCGAGCAGTTGCCCTCCTGTCGCTGTTCCAGCCGAAGTGCGCGATCGCTGCAGGGAGTTCCTCGCCGCGGTGCGCGCCAATGCGCGCAGCATGCACGATGCGCTCGGCGCCGCGGTTCGTGGTGATCCCATCCCGGGCGATCTCGGCGAGCATCTGGCGCCGCTGCGCGCTGCAGGCAAGAAGCTGCAGGAGTGCCTCCCGATCGTTCGAGCGTGCGCCATCGCTGCCGACAAAGGGACGTTCCGGAGCATGAGCGTCGCCGCACTCCACACGCGCATTCACATCGGCGCGGACGAAGTGCGCGCCTTCGCGATCGCCGAGTCCGGAGTCGAGATGTTCACGATGTCGCGGGCAGTGCTCCGCGCTGCGACGCTCTCACGGTCGGACGCAACGGCTCGTGGTGACGATCGGGCTCGCCCCGTGATCACCGTGTCGGCCGCTTCACTCCCCGTCACGAGGTGCTTCACGTCGGACACCAACAGATCGCGCTGGGAACCGGACGTGCGCATCGTCTGCGACACCGTCGAGCACGCGACGGAACTGCTCGCGACACTCGAGCTGTTCGCGGCAGGTCGCTGACGTCGGACTCAGCCGCGGCGGTAGGAACCGTCGAGCATCGCCGTGCACGTCTTGGTCCTGCGACATTGCTTGGGCATCTCCATGAGGATCTTCGGGCCGTCAGGGCGCGGCATCGCGGCCACGTCGCTACGCTGCGGTCATGACGAAGATCACCGTCAACGACCACGGGCCACTGCGCATCGAAGGCGATGCGATCCAGATCTGCGATGCGAGCGGCAAGACCTTCGGCCTCGCGGGCCGCACGGTCGTGTCGCTGTGCCGATGCGGGCTCTCCGCGAACAAGCCGTTCTGCGACGGTGCGCACGCGCGCCAGGGATGGCAGTCGTCGTGCCCGGCTCGCGACCTGCCGCCGCCGAAGCCTCGCCCCTGATCGCACTCAGTCGAGCAGGTGCCGCTGCACTTCCTCGCGCACGATCGGGATCAGCCGATCCGCCAGCTGCGCGTTCGCGTAGCACGCGAACGCCACGTTCGTCGTGGTGTCGAGCGGCGCGTCCAGCGCGGCGCCGAGCGGATCGCAGACGACGCAGCCGGCCGCCCGCGCGATGCCGAACGTGACGACGTCGTACGGACGACTCGCGAGCGAGGTGCGCACGCCGAGCCTCCGGTGCACCAGCGGGCGCACGTCGAGCACGAAGCGGTCGCGGCCCAGCGCCACCTCGGCGAACTGGCCGCCGGAACAGATGTACTGGTCGCTGTAGATCTCGGCCTTCGCGGGATTCCAGCCCCCGAGCGCGCGACCGAGGATCGCTTCTTCGAGCCGCGCGGTCAGCTCCTTGCCGCCGGGGAAGAAGTTCACCACGCTGCCAAAGCCGTGGCGGAGGTCGGTGGCGCTGCTCGGCACGACGGCCAGCGGTCGTTCGGCGCCCATGGCAAGGTCGCGCCGCACACCGTGCGCGCCGGGCACGGCACTCGCCGTCCACAACACGTCACTCGTCGCCTGCCGCGTCGTCGGCAACTCGGTCATCACCGCGACTTCGACGTCAGCGAGTCGGGTCGCCGCTCCGCGATCCGGGGCGGCGCCCATCAGGCACCACGCCGAGCGCTTGTCGAACATCAGGCCGCGCGTGCCGTCGATCGGGTCGGCGAGCAGGCGGAACGGCGGCCCGCCGCGGCCTGGCCGCCCGAACGTGACGCCCGCCGGATCGAGCCCTTCGGCGATCAGCGTGAAGTGCTGTTCCTCCCCCCACTGTGCGCAGCGCGCGAGCAGCAGTTCTTCGACGGCGGCATCGATGCCGAAGATCGTGTCGCCGGCATCGTCGCGCACCGTGCGCGACCAGACGTTCGCAGTCTGCGCCTGCATGTGTGCGCGCAGGGCGTCGCGCAGTTCGGCCTGGATCGCGCGCAGGCGCGCGAGCAGTCGTGCGTGATCGAGCGTCGGCATGCTCTGGCTTCGTCGGGCTGGTATACCGTCGCCCGCGCAGGCCCTTAGCTCAATTGGTCAGAGCTGGCGGCTCATACCCGCTCGGTTGCAGGTTCGAGTCCTGCAGGGCCTACATCTTCGCGCGCCGCTTCGGGCTCCGGCCCGGATCGGCCACAGGCGGCCTGGGCAGTACTGACATTAGGATGGCTACGAATGCGACTTCGGCCCCCGCGGAGAGACGGAGCTTGCGTCCGTCGCGAAGAACCAGGCGCGCAGAGCTATTGGCGACCCGGAACGACCTACTTCTCCCTGATCTTGCGTCTTGTGAGGTGGCCGCGCGTGCAGACCATCTCTAGGTAGCCAGGAACTCGGTCTGCCGTTTGGAACTCCGCGCCGCACCGACCACCGGGGACGGCCTTCGCGCACTTTGGCTTGCCCGACCGAGGGAAGAAGTACGTCCACATGGTCCAGAGAAGCGTCCCGATCGCGACACCCTCACCGACGCCGAACCCGGCCGTCTCGATGACCATGCCGAGTTCCTTCGTCGAAGGTCGCTTGCCCTTGAAGCGTTTCTCGGCCGTGTCGAGAAGCAACCCCAACTCGGGGCGGCGGCTCTCCCTCTTCACCTTCACTTGGTGCTTCTTCACGATGAGCCGAACAATAGAGGCTCGGAAGGGGTTCGCAACCCGTCCAGATCGACCCGTGAACGCAGGATGTGCGCGAGGAGCTGGGTCCGAACCATGGTGAGACCATCGCGGACCGCCCTCCTCGTTAACCATGCGAACGTGCCTGCGGGCGTTCGCTTGCCCCCTACGGCTCGCGATGCAGCCGGCCGTTCGCGTAGGTGATGACGCCCGTATCGGGCGCGAACATCGACTCGATCTCCTGCCCGCTCATGGTTCGGACGGCGGCGAACGCGGAGATCGCGACGTGCGGCAACACGCGGTGCAGCAGGCTCGCGCAACCGAGGAACGTCGCCCCGCGCGTCACCACGTCGTCGACAAGGACGATCCTGGTCGCAGCGACCGCCAGCGAACCGACTACGACGATCGTCCGCATGTGGTCATGGGGGGCCGGCCGGCTCTTCGCTGTGCGCTGCAACGCGCTCTTCTGGATCGGCTCGCGACGTTCGAGCAGCCGCATCACCTCTCGAGCGAGACCGTAGCGAACGAGTTCCTCGGCGATCCGCATCGCGGGCCATAGGGCGCCAGCCTTCAGCGGCCGACTGCGCGGAACGGGCACAAGCACGACGTCGCGCCCGAAGGTCGCTCCAAGCTTCCCAGCTGCCGAACACTCCGCGCTCCGCTGTGCGATTCGCTCCAGCTGTGGCGATGAACCACTCTTGATGCGACGGACCTGTTCCCGCGAGGTCCTCGATTGTGAGCTGTTGCCGTCGGGGCCGTACTGCAGCAGCGCGGCGAACGCGATCTCAGAAAGGCAGTTCGGCTGGGGCGTCACGACGTCCCTCCGGCAGCAGCGATAGCAACCGCGCCAGCGTCTCGTCGGTCAACGCCTCGGCGCCGTAGAAGCCGAGCTTCTCGGGGAAGGTCACGCCCGGTCGGTTGAACATGGACGCGGCGATCCACAGCGGCCGTCCGAGCCGCAGCGCTTCCCAGCCCTGGTTGATGGTCCCGCTCTTGTCGGTCGCCTCGATGATCACGGTCGCGTCGGCGACGAGGGCCATCGTGCGGTTGCGCATCGGGAAGGTGTGACTGCCCACGGCGGTCCCGGGCGCGAACTGCGACACCGCGAGGTGCTCACGCATGATCCGCTGCAGCAGACCCGCGTTCTGAGCCGGGAAGCACTCGTCGAGTGGTGTTCCCAGCACCGCAATCGTGCGCCCCCCACACTCGATCGCCGTCTCGTGCGCAGCGGTGTCGATGCCCGCGGCGAGACCGCTTACCACGATGACGCCCCTCTGCACGAGCAACGACGCCAACTTGCGAGCCCGATCCAAGCCCTGAGTGCTCGCCTCGCGCGATCCGACGATCGCAACGCACGGCCCCGACCGCAGCAAGTCGGCATCGCCGGCGAGCCACAGCTCGCGTGGCGCGTACTTCTTTTCCTGCTCGTTGAATGGCCAGAGCAGGCTCTCGGTGGGAAACGCCTTGCCGTCCATCGGTCGGGATCGTGCCACACCGGTCACGCGACGAGAAGGCTTCGGCGTCGGGAGGCACTCGACGAACTACCCCACCAGCGCCTACTGGAACGTGATGGCGCAGTTGCGCGGAGCATCCCGACAACCAGGGCCAGCGCTCAGTTCGCGGCCTTCTTGATCGCGACGCCGCTGGCCATGAAGTGGTAGAGCTTGCGGCCCTCGGTGACCTTCGCCGCCTCCTCGTGCTTGCCGGCGTCCTCGAGGTAGTGCTTGGTCTGCTCGACGGTCTCCTGCTTCATCGTCATCGTGCCTTCGACGATCGTCGTGCGGCCGCTCGCGTCCTTCGGCACGAAGAACCCGTAGTCCTTGAACTTCACGAACACCGGCGGCTGCTGGCTGCCGAGGTGCATCCAGCACCCCTTCGTCTGGCACACCGCCGTGATCGGCGCCTCGATGCGCACGACCTTGCCCGTGAAGTCCTCGGGCTTCTTCAGCACATCGGCGAGCGCCGTCGACGCACCCTCGGTGATCCCGTCGCCGAAGTGCTCCCACGCCGTCTCGTCGAGCTTCTTGCCGACCTTCTTGATCGCGACGCCGCTGGCCATGAAGTGGTAGAGCTTGCGGCCCTCGGTGACCTTCGCCGCCTCCTCGTGCTTGCCGGCGTCCTCGAGGTAGTGCTTGGTCTGCTCGACGGTCTCCTGCTTCATCGTCATCGTGCCTTCGACGATCGTCGTGCGGCCGCTCGCGTCCTTCGGCACGAAGAACCCGTAGTCCTTGAACTTCACGAACACCGGCGGCTGCTGGCTGCCGAGGTGCATCCAGCACCCCTTCGTCTGGCACACCGCCGTGATCGGCGCCTCGATGCGCACGACCTTGCCCGTGAAGTCCTCGGGCTTCTTCAGCACGTCGGCGAGCGCCGTCGACGCGCCCTCGGTGATGCCGTCGCCGAAGTGCTCCCACGCCTTCTGGTCGAGCTTCTTCTTCGCCGGTTCCTGGGCCTTCGGCGCGGCTGCCTCGGCGGCCGGCGGCGGTGGGACTTGCGCGGCGAGGCCGGCGGCGAACAGCAGGACGGGGGCGAACGACAGTGCGTGCATCATGGTCTCCGGGAACGGGGCGAAGAGAGTAGCCCGCGGTGCCTGGATGGACCAAGGGGGCACCGCGCGGCGTTCCCCACCTTGCTCCGCGATCGCGAACGACACCCTCGGCGGCCTGCGACAAGAGTGCCTCTGCGCCCTTGCCAGGGGCATCGCCCCTCGCAGAATCTCTCACGTCGCGCGCCGCGACGGTCACGAGCCCAACCGCTCGCGCGGCGCGCCGCACCCGCTGCCATGCTCCTCCAGCTCACGCGCCCGCTCGTCTTCCTCGACTTCGAAACCACCGGTCTCGACACCAAGACCGACCGCATCGTCGAACTCGCGTTCGTGCGCCTCTCGCCCGACGGCAGTCGCGAGACGTTGGTGCAGCGCATCAACCCCGGCATCGACGTCAGCAAGGCGGCGACCAAGGTCACCGGCATCCACACGCTGGATGCGTGCGGCCTGTTCTGGGGCCCGCCGCTGAAGAAGGTCGGCCAGCGGCTCGTCGACTTCCTCGGCGACGCCGACCTCGCCGGCTTCAACCAGATCGCCTACGACGTGCCGCTGTGGCTCGCGGAGTGCAGGCGCCACGGCATCACGTTCGAGCTGAGCGGCCGGCACCAGGTCGACGCCAAGGTGATCTTCAACACCTGCGAGACCACGTGGGACCGCTTCCTGATGGGCCCGCGCAACCTGACCGCCGCCGTGCGCCACTACTGCGGTCGCGAACTGCCCGACGCGCACAGCGCCGAAGCCGACACGCTGGCGACCGTCGACGTGCTGCTGGCGCAGCTGCAGCGGCACCCGCAGCTGCCGAAGGACGTGAAGGGCCTCGCCGACTTCTGCGCGCGCAACAGCGACAAGAACCGCGACGAGGAGCCGGTGGCGAAGGCGGGTGGTGCCGGGGCATGACCTGGTCGGCCCGCACGCGCTACCGCTTCGGCGACATCGACGACGCCGGCATCGCCTACTACCCGAAGCTCCTGCACTACTTCCACTGCGCGTTCGAGGACTGGTGGGGCGACGCGCTGCAGCATCCGTACGCGCGCCTCTTGCACGACGACAAGCTCGGGTTTCCGGCGGTGAAGCTCGAGGCCGAGTTCTTCTCGCCGGTGCGCTACGGCGACGAGCCGCGCGTGCATCTCGGCATCCTTCGCCTCGGCACCGGCTCGGTGGAGTTCGCGTTCTGGATGACGAAGGACGGCAGCGACAAGCCGCTGTGCCGCGCCCGCGTGCTGACCGCGACGGTCGACATGGGCACCAAGCAGAAGCGCGCTCTGCCCGAAGTCTGGCGGCAGCGCTTCCAGCCGTTCGTGATGCGCGAAGAGGACTTTCCGCGCGGCCGCTGACGCCGCTCGTCAGAGCCGGAAATCGCGCGGGAAGAACCCGCTCGCCGAACGCGACTGCACGCCGAACACCGCCTGCACGTTGCCGGGCCACAGCACCTGCTGCGGCGGCCCTTCGGAATACACGCGGCCCTCGTGCAGCAGCGCCACGTGGTCGCAGTGCGGCGCCAGCAGGTTGAGGTCGTGCGACGCCACCAGCACGCCGGCACCGTTGGTGGCCAGGCGCCGCAGCAAGGCGACGAGCTGCAGCGCGTGCTCGAGGTCGAGGTTGGCGGTCGGCTCGTCGAGCAGCAGGAACGGCGCCTCGGTGGCGAGTGCCCTCGCCACCGCGATCCGGCGCATCTCGCCCCCGGACAGCGTCGGCACGGCGCGGTCCACGAACGCCGCCGCGTCGACCGCCGCAATCGCGCGCGCGATCGCTTCGCCGTCGGCCTCCGTCGGCTCCTCGTGCCGGCCGCTGTGTGGATACCGCCCCATCGCGATCAGCTGCCGCCCGGTGAACTCGAACGGCACGTCGACCTGCTGCGGCACGAAGGCGATCCGCTGCGCACGTTCGCGATCGGGCCAGGCGACGATGGCCTTGTTCTCGAGCAGCACGAGCCCACGGTCGGCCGGCTGCGCGCCGATCATCGTCCGCAGCAACGTGCTCTTGCCCGCCCCATTGCGGCCGGCGAGCAGCACGAGCCGGCCACGCGGCAGCGTGAGACTCGTCGAGCGCAGCACCTCGCGGCTGCCGAGACGCACGTAGAGGTCGGTGGCGGCGAGCGTGCTCACAGCGCCTCCCCGCGGCGGTGCCGCGCCAGCAGGAACAGGAAGTAGGGCGCCCCGAAGAACGCGGTGACGACGCCGAGGCGCAGGTTCGCCTCCGGTGGGCTCAGCCGGCAGGCAAGGTCGCTGGCGACCATCAAGACCGCGCCCAGCAGCGCCGAAGCCGGCAGCAGCACTCGGTGCGACGGACCGACCAGCAACCGCGCGAGGTGCGGCACCACCAGGCCAACGAACGCGATGCCGCCGGTGTTGGAGACCGTCGCCGCGGTGAGGCCGCAGGCGCAGAGCACGAGCCACCGCCGAACGCGTGGGGCGTCGACACCGAGGCTGTGCGCGGTGTCGTCGTGCAGCGTCAGCACGTCGAGTTCGGCACGCCGCGGCACCACCATCAGGCCGAACAGCACGAAGCCGCCGGCGGTGATCGCCGCGTGCTCCCACGTGCGCGCCTCCAGTCCGCCCATCAGCCAGAACAGCACGGTCGAGCTCGCGGTGTAGTTCGAGAAGCTGAACGTCACGACGAACGACGTCAGCGCGCCGACGAGCGTGTTGAGCGCGATGCCCGCGAGCAGCAGCGTCGCCACGGAGAACCGGCCGTGCGACCGCGCGAGCACGAACACGAGCCCGGTGACGAGCAGCGCCGTGGCCAGCGACACGGCCGGCACGGCAACGACGCCGAGGGCAACGGCGCCGGACACGATCGCGAGCGCGCCACCGAGCGCCGCACCGGCGGAGGTGCCGACCAGATCCGGCGAGGCGAGCGGGTTGCGGAACGTCGCCTGCATCACCGCGCCGGCCAGGGCCAACGACGCACCGCCGAACGCCGCGACGACGACGCGTGGCACGCGCACGTTCGCGAGCAGGAACTCGTCGACCGGATCGAGCGGTGCGCCACCGAACCAGGAAGCGCACCACTGCCAGAGCGCCGCGAACCCAGGACCTTCGCGCACCAGTCCGAGGTAGAGCACCACGATGGCGAGCAGAGCCCCGCCAAACACCACGAGCCGCCGGCCAGGGTTCACGGTCGCCTCCACGCGACCAGTTGCTGCTGCAGCTGGTGCGCCGCTTCGACCAGGTGGTGCGACGTCGACGCCAGGAGCGGCGACGGGATGCGCACGACGCGCGCGTCCCGCACGCACGGCAGCCGGTTGACGCCGGGGAAGCCCGCCAGCCACTCCGGGACGGCGGTCGCGCCATCGTTCGCACCGACCACGATCGCGTCCGGGCGCCAGCTCATCACCGCTTCGACGTCGAGTTTGCGGAACGGCCCGACGCCGCGCGCGGCGGCAGCGTTGGTGGCGCCTGCCGCGACGACCAACGCGTCGAACAGCGAACCGCGTCCGTGCGTGTGCAGAGCGCCGTCGAGGCACATGACCGTGAACGGTGCGGCATCCCCCGCACGCTCGGCGAGCGCGTGCAGCCGCTCGTACATGGTCGCCACCAGTCGTTCGGCCGGCGCCTGCAGGTGGCACCACGCGCCGATGCGCCGCACGTTCGCGGCGATGTCGTCGAACGACGCGGGGTCGCCGGTGACCACGACCGGCACACCAGCGCTCCCGAGCAGCGCCAGCGTCTCGGGCAGGGTGAACGGGTCGCAGATCACCAGATCCGGCCGCGCCGTCAGCAACTGCTCCGGCCCGGCGCCGACGCGCGGCACGCCTTCGGCCGCGGCGGCAGCCATCGACCAGCGCGCATCGACCGCGGTGTCGACGACCGCGGCGATCCGCTCGCGCGGTGCGATCGCCAGCAGCACCTCCGCCGACAGCACCGACGCGGCGACGATTCGCATCGGCGGCGTGGCCGGTCGCCACGCCGGGTCCTGCCATGCCCGACTCTCGCGGCAGCCTCCAAGCGCCGTCAGAGCCAGCAGCGAGACGGCGAACGCGACGGAACGTGGCACCGGCGCATCATGGCCCTTCCTCGGCGCGAGGCAATCGCACGCCGCAGCCGGCGTTCAGCTCGTCGGTCCGCTGTGCGCCCGTTCGCACGCCGCGAACAGCTCATCGCGATTCACCGGCTTCCGCACGTAGTCGTCGCAGCCTGCGGCCAGGCACCGCTCGCGATCCCCGCTCAGTGCGTTCGCGGTCAGCGCGATCATCGGCCCCGTGTAGCCCTTCTCGCGCAGCAGCGCGGCCGCTGCGTAGCCGTCCATCTCGGGCATCTGCATGTCGAGCAGGACCAGATCGAACGGCGCCGGCGACTGCAGCCCCTGCTCGAGATCGTGGCCCTCGCACAGCGCCGCCACCGCCACCTTGCCGTTCTCGGCGACCGTGACGGTCGCGCCGAAGCGCCGCAACAGCAGCGTGATCAGCCTCTGGTTGTCTCGACCGTCCTCCGCCAACAGGATGCGCGCACCGGCGAGCGAACGGCTCGCCGGCGCCTGCCGCGTCGCCGCGTCGCCGCCTGCTTCGACCACCGGCTGGTCGGTCGCCAACGCCGGGATCGTCACGGTGAAGGTGCTGCCGACGCCCTCGACCGACTCGACCAGGATGTCGCCGCCGAGCATCGCGGCCAGGCGCTTGCTGATGCGCAGCCCGAGCCCGGTGCCGCCGAATCGCCGGGTGGTCGACGTGTCGGCCTGCACGAACGCTTCGAACAGGCTCGCGGCCTGCGACGCGGTCATGCCGACACCCGTGTCGATCACCCGGATGCGCAGCATCGGCGCATCGGCTTTCGTCGCCACGACGTCCGCGGTCACCCGCACCGAACCGCGATGCGTGAACTTGATCGCGTTGCCGACCAGGTTCAGCAGGATCTGCCGCAAGCGCGTGGGGTCGGTGAGGATCGCGCGCGGCAGATCGCCACCGGTGGCGACATCGAGTTGGATTCCTTGCGCATTCGCACGCTCGGCGAGCAGCGCCACGACCTCGTGCATCAACTGCACCGGATCGGTCGCGAGCCGTTCGATCGTCATCTTGCCCGCCTCGATCTTCGAGATGTCGAGCACGTCGTTGATGATCGTCAGCAGGTGGTCGCCGTTGCGCCGGATCGCGTCGAGCGCATCGCGCCGCTGCGCGGCGTTCAGCGGGTGGCGTTCGTCGTCGGCGAGCACGTCCGCGAAGCCCAGGATCGCGGTCATCGGCGTCCGGATCTCGTGGCTCATGTTGGCGAGGAACTCGCTCTTGGCGAGGTTCGCCGATTCGGCCTGGCTCCGCGCCGCCTCGAGGTCGGCAAGGGAACGCCGCAACGCCTCGGCGGACTGCCAGCGTTCGATCGCGACTGCCGCGAGGTGGGCAAGTTCCTGCGCCAAGCGCACCTGGTGTGCCGTCGGCGTGCGCGGGGTGCGGTGGTACATCGCGAGCGTGCCGATCACGCGGCGCAACCGCGACGCTGGCTCCGCCGAGTTGCCGCCACCACCGAAGATCGGCAGCGACCAGCACGCGCGCAACTCGAACTCCCGGGCGAGGTCGGTCCAGTTGGCCCACTTCGGATCCGTCGTGATGTCGGAGCAGACGACCAGTTCACGCCGCCACGCCGACGTACCACAGGCGCCGACTTCGGGGCCGATGACGAGCCCTTGGATCGCGTTGGCATACGCCGCGGGCAGCGACGGCGACGCGACGACGTAGAGCTTGTCTTCGCGGAGCAGGAGCACGCTCGCGCGCAGGTCCGAGTCGAGGGACTCGGCGAGGTTGGTGATCAACGCCAGGACTTCGGGAAGCGGGCGGCCGGCGGTGATGCCGTTCAGCACCGCGACCGTCGTCTCGCGCACCCGCGTCGCCTCGAGGTCGGCGGTGATGTCCTCGGTGAACATCATCATGCCGCCGATCGACCCATCGTCGAGGCGCCACGGACGGACGTCCCAGCGCAACCACTGACGCGTGCCGTCGGCCCGGTCGAACGCGTCGGCCTCACAACGCTCGACGCTGCCTGCGAGACAGCGCCGATGCACTTCCTTCCAGCGTTCCGGGATCTCCGGGAACACGTCGTAGTGGCTGCGCCCGAGAATCGAGTGGTCGAGACCGTAGTCGGCCAGCCAACGACGGCTGAACGCCAGGTAGCGCATCTCCACGTCGACCATCGCAACCGACGCGGCGGCGTGATCGATGAACGCATGCATGCGCGCCTCGCTCTGGCGTAGATCGCGCGTCATCGAGTCAGCGAGCGAATGCGCGCGCCGTGAGGTGCTTGCGAGCATCCAGACGACGGCGGTCAGCAGGCCGCCGAGCGCAAACGAGGCGCCGAGCTTCGGAGCGATCGCCGCGAGCATCGAGCCTGGCGCCGGCGCCCGACGGACGGTGGTGACCCGGTAGGACCGTTCGCCGATCGACAGGTCGACGGTTGCCTCGCGGCCCGTCTGGTCGCCGCCGCTGACGATCGGTGCACCCGCCGCATCTCCTGCCGACAACAGCACACGAAGCTCCGCGTCCGCGCCTTCGCCGCCGTTGCGCGCCTGCTCGAGCACATCCAGCGCGCGAACACCCGCCACGATCCACCCCTCGCATGCAGCACGTCGTTCCGCGGGCGTCGTCAGCGGCACGTTCTTGGCGAACACGGGCAGGCAGCCGATCAGGCGGCGGTCCTGGGCCGAAGGACCATCGGGCACCAGTTCGCTGACCACCCAATGGCCCGTCTGCGTCGATTGCCAGAGTGCGGCTACGCGCGCCGACATCGACGACAGCTCGGCGCCGAGCACCAACCCGCGGCCCTCCGGCGACGTTCGGAAGCGGAGGATCGCCAGGTCCTCGCTCGATTCCGGCAACGGCCCCACGACGTCGAACCCGGGCGCTCCGTCGGCGCGAACCTGCTGCACGAACTCACCGAGCTTGGCACGCGGCACGCGCTGCACGAAGCCGATGTTGGTCGAGCCATCGAGCGAGCCCGCCGCGCGCATGGTGCTGGTGAACGCGTTCCACTCTTCGAGTTCGACGCTCCGGCTGGCGTGGAACAGTGCCTGCGCGGCCGCGGTGGCATCAGCCATCAGCGTGACCCGGCCGACGATTCGCTCGGCGATCCGCTGCGCCGCCTGGTGCTGCACGATGGCGTCCCGTTTGGCTTCTTCACCAAGGAACAGGACGGCCGTGCCGACGCATCCGATCAGCGACAGCCCGCCAGCGAACAGCACCGGCCAGACGCTCTGGCGTCCGCCGATCGACGCCTTCGGTTCCCCGTGCGCGCTGCTCGCTCCCCGCATGCCATGGCATCGGCGAACGGACGCCACTGGGTCAAGGCAAAGGCGAGCACTCCGCTGCTCAGCGACGTTCGGGCTGCTCTGGCACCGGGAACGTCGCCGGCAGCTCGGCGCCCCGTTGCTGCTGCTGCTCCGACCATGGCGCGTCGGCGAGCGTGAGCGGCCCGACGACCTCGATGTCACCGTCCTTGCGACGCACGGTCACGGTGACCTGGTCACCGCCGAGGCGGCTCCCGATCAGCACCTGGAAGTGCGGCCCGTTCTGGACCTCGACCGTGTCGATCTTCTCGACGATGTCGCCCTTGCGCAGCCCGGCCTGCGCCGCGGGGCCGTCCTTCGGCGTGCCGGAGATCTTCGCGCCGGGACCGAGCCACTCGCTCGACAACTGCACGCCGAGCCAGCCGCGCTGCAGCACTTGCCCTTCCTGCATGCGCGCGAGCAGCGGTCCGATGTCGGCGATCGTCGTCGCGAAGCCGATGCCCGAGTCGTACCACTCGACGCCGGCGTTGCGACCGCTCGGCGACAGCGGCACCGCGATGCCGATCACGTGCCCGTCGAGATCGACGACCGGCCCTCCGTAGTTCGCCGGCGAGGTGTACGCATCGACTTGCAACGCGCGCCCGTGCAGCCGGTGCTTGGCGCTGACCACGCCGAGATGCACCGTCGGCCCGTCACTCGCGAACGTGCGGCCGAGCGCGAACGCCCACTGGCCGACGGCGACATCATTCGGATGCACGAACTTCGGCACCGGCAGGTCGCGCGCCGCGATCTTCACCAGCGCGATGCCGCGGCTCGTGTCCTCGCCGGCGCGCGTGCCATGGAACGTGCCGCGGTCGGGCACGGTGACGAGCACCGTCGTCGGGTCCAGCGCGAGCGCGAAGCGCGACACCAGCACCCAGCCGTCGGCGGTCAGCACCACGCCGGTGGTGCGGCCTTGCGCCTGCTGGAAACCTCCGGCGACGAGCGGCTTCTTCGGCTTGCGCGAGTCCTCCTCCGGTTCGGGTGGCGGCTCCTTCTCCGGCGGCTTCGGCCGCGGCATCGGTGGACCTTCGCCGTCCATCGGGCCTTCCTTGCCCTCGACGCGGCGGGTGCCGCCGAACGTCTCGATCGTGACGACGAACGGCGCGGCGCGCGCGATCGCGGCCTGCAGCACCGGCTCGAGCCGCACGAACTCGTCGGCCGTCGCGGCGCCTTGCGCGCGCGCAGCAGCGGCCATCGCGACCAGCGCGGCGATCGACAAGGGGCGTGCAGCGATCATCGGCGGGGCTCCGCGACCAGGTCGACTTCGCCGTTCATCACTTCGGTGCCGCGCTTCCACATGACCTTGATCCGCTGGCCAGGCCGGAAGCGCGCCAGGACGTCGCGGTACTCGCGGCAGGTACGGATCGAGAACTCGTCGAAGCGCACGATCAGGTCGTCGTTGCGCAGACCGAGCGTCGCCGCCGGCGAACCGGCGACGACGCGCTCGACGTACGCGGGCGGCGATTGGCGCCCCGCCTGCTCGAACAGTTGCACGCCGAACCAGGCCGGCTCGGTCTTGGCGACCGGCGACGGGCGCGGCTTGCCGTGCACCTGCTCGTCGAGGTACGGCAGCAGGTCCGCAACCGGGATCGCCGCCGACAGCATCGTGTTGGTCTCCTTGCTCTCGAGCAGCTTCATGTTGAGCCCGAGCCAGCGACCGTCGAGCGCGAACAGCCCGCCGCCCTGGTGGCCGGGGTTGTTGCAGGCGTCGGTCAGGATCACGTCGCCGTCGTAGGCGACGTTCGTCATGCGATACCGCAGCGCGGTGTCGGCGCGGCCGACGACGACGCCGAACGTCGCGCTGACCTTCTCGGAGAACTCGGCGAGCCGGAAGCAGTTGCCGAGCGAGACCACGAACTGCCCGGTGCGGAACGGCGTCGGCGCCGCCGGCCACAGCGGCCGCAGCTCGGCGGTCACCAGCTTCGGGTCGATCTTCAGCAGGCGGACGCCGAGCCGATCGTCGGGCGGCAACAACTGCGCTTCGTGCACCGAGCCGTCGTAGAGCACGACGCGCGTGCGCCCGGGCTGCAGCATGATCTGGTCGATCGTCAGCACGTGGCCCTGCGCCGTGACGAGCACGCCACTCGCAAATGCACTGATCGTCTGCAGGCCTGACGCGCCGTGGATCTTGACGATGCTCGGCAGCAGCGCGTCGATCGCGCGCTCGGTCTGCGTGCGCGGCGCGCGCTCGGCGAACGAGTAGGCCTTGCCGAAGTCGACCGTCTGCGCCGGCAGGGCGACGCCGAGCAGCAGCGCTGCGATCGTGGTCTTCATGGTTGCCTCCGGAACCAGGCTTCGTCGACCGCACCCGACGTCCGCGGGCCGCCCGACCAGCCGGGCTCGAGCTTGCCGTCGACCACGAACCGCACCTGCTCGCCGCGCACGTGCCGTTCGACCTTGGCGCGCCGCAGCGGATCGCGGAACGTGCAACCCGCCGGTTCGCCGTCGGCGAAGAACCAGGCCTCGCACTCGCCGTCGCCGGGCAGCGCGAATCGGTACGCCGGCGCGCCGTGCACGTGCACGCCGCCGACCAGCAGCGCGTCGCGCAGACGGTCCTGCCGCGTCGCGCGGGGCCACAGCACCGGATTGCACAGCCGTTCGCGGCGCAGGCGTTCGCTCTCGTCCGCGGTCGGTTCGCGCACACGCTCGCCCTCGACGACGAAGCCGGTGCCGTCGCCGAGATCGACGAGCACCGTCGCGCCGCGTTCGACGCGAAGCCGCTGGCCGGCGAGGACCGCGCGGTGCGTGCTGCCGTCGGGAGCCACCGCGCTCCAAGCGACCGCCGGGGCATCCTCGTTGTCCGTTCGCCAACGCGACGTCACGGCGCGCGTCGCGACGCGTCGCTCGGCGCGGCTCGCCAGGCGCGCGTTCTCGCCGCCGCCGTCCATGCTGGAGCCCGTGTCCAACGCCGACAGGCGCACGGTCACGCGCCGTTCGTCGCCGAACCCGCCTTCGGGAGCGACCGGCCGATGCCACACGGTCACCCACGCCCCCGCCGGCAGCACGCCCACGAGCGTCGCGAGCTGGTTCGCCGAGCGCACCTCGACGCCGTCGAAGCGCGTGATCTCGTCGCCGAGACCGATGCCGGCGAGTGACGCCACCGAGTCGCGGAACAGCTGCTGCACGTAGACGCCGCGGCGCTTGTTCTCGTCCTTCGCCGCCGCCATGAACCAGGCACTCATGTCGAGCGTGCCGTGTTCGGTGTGGCGACCTGCCAGCAGATCGGCGAGGAAGTTGCGGATCTGGTTGCTGGCGATCGCGAAGCCGACGCCGACGTTGACGCGGCCGCGGTCGCCGATCGAGATCCGGCCGTTGATGCCGACGACCTCGCCCGCGGCGTTGAACAACGGCCCTCCGCTGTTGCCCGGGTTGACCGGCGCATCGATCTGGATGCAGTCCGGGTAGACGAGCACGCGCTGGCCTTGCCCTTCCTGGTAACGATGCGTGCCCGAGACGATCCCGAACGTCACCGTCGGGGTGAAGTCGGTCGCGAGCAGGAACGGATTGCCCATCGCGAACACCGTCTCGCCGACCAGCAGCTGGTCGCTGTCGCCCAGCTCGCAGCTCGGCCACGTCTGGCCAGGTCGCTTGGGCAGCAGGCGCAGCACCGCGAGGTCGCTGCCCGGATCGATGCCGAGCACGACAGCCTCGTAGAGCAGGCCGTCGGGCATGCCGATCTTCTTGTTCCGGTAGTGGCGCACGCCGCGCGGGTGGTGCTCCTCGCGCCAACGCTGCTGCCATGCCTTCGTCCACGCCGCGACGTCGGCGTCGGTTCGCGCGCCCTCGGCGCGATACGCCGCGAGCTCGGCGTCCGGAGGCTTCGGCGGCGACGGCAGGACGTGCTCCTTGTCCGGCTCGCCGACGACGTGGTAGTTCGTCAGCACGAAGCCCGCCGGGTCGATCACGACGCCGCTGCCGCCGCCGGGCGCGTCCATCGCCATCACCGAGCAGACGGCCGGCGAACATCGTGCGATCACCGCGACGCGGGCTGCTTCGTCGGCGCGCGCCGCCGCGATCGGATCCTGGGCCGCGAGCATCGTGACGACCACGAGCCAGGCGCTGGCGGCACGGGCGCCGTTCATTGCTGCACGACGCGCGCGTCAGCCCACACGCACAGATCGCCGAGGTCGTAGTTCTTGCCGAAGTCGACCTCGAGCTCGAGCGTCTTCGCCTTGCCGAGCTCGATCCGCACGTCTTCGGGCGGCAGGCCGCGGGTGCGCGGCGCCGACTCCCAGGCCACCCGGCCGTCGACCCGCACGCGGAAGATCGCGTGTGCCTCGGGGCCGGCCCGATCGTCGATGCCGATCGTCGCTTCGAATCGGTCGAACTTGCCGCCGAGGTCGTAGGTCAGCGCCGCGCGCGGCACCACGCACAGGCCGCGGCGGAACGTCTTGCCGCCGAGCACGAGCCCCGGGCCGACCGGCGTGCGGTCGATCGCCACCGGCCACACGCGGTCGAACGCAGGCGTCTGCTCGACCTTCGGCGCCAGCTCGGTCAGCCACGCCAGACGATCGCTCGCGACCTGCAGGGACAGCAGCTTCGCCGCGGGGACCTCGACGACCGCCCCCTCGTCGAGCCGGCAGCGCACGACGGCGGCGTCGAGCGCGAGCAGACGACCATCGAGCGCCTCGCCGGTGTTCAGAGCCAGGCTCGAACGCGGCTTGCCCTGGCGATCGGGCGCCAAACCGGTGTTGGCGCCGAAGACGATCGCCGCGACGCCGCTCCACGCGAAGTCGTAGGCGCTGCCCCGCAAGGTGAAGTCGATGCGGTCGTTCGCCAGTGCCGCGATCGTGACCACGGAACGCTGCGCGGCGCCGTCCTTGACCACGTAGAGCAGGTCCTCGCTCGCCGGCGGCTCGCGCAGGTCGGCTTCGAACAGCGCTGGCTGGGGACGTTCGGCGCCCCCTTGCCGGATCGCCTTGACCATCGTGAGCGGAACGTCGAGCACGACACCGCTCGGCAGTGTGAGCTTCAGCATCGCTGGGCGGCCGTCCGCCGCGGCGCTGCCGCTGATCGCGAGGCACGGCAGTTCGGCGCCCGAGCGCAGCCACGCGCGGTGCGGTGCCGGTGCTGGCGTCAGCACGACACCCGTGGGTTCGAACGCGAGGATCCGAGCCGCCTCGAATCGCTGCTCGCCGTTCGCCGTCGCGACCACCGCGTTGCCGTCCTCGACGCGCAAGGCCCCGGCGATCACAGCGCCGTCGATCGTGCGCACGACGCCGGCGAGTCCCTGCTGCGCATCGACGGCGGCGGCCAGCACCAGGAACGGCAACGCCGCGCGCATGCCGCTCACTGGCGCGTGCCCGCCTTGCCGAGCTTCTTGTAGTAGTCCTCGAGCATCTTCTTGTACTGCGGCGGCAGACCGTTCTGGACCTTCGCGGCGATGCGCTCGCGGTCGGCGTCCTTCATGTCGCCCCACCGGTCGGCGAGCGTCGTGCGCTTCTCGAGGTTGCCGACGGTGCCTTCGCCCTCGGGCAGCGCGCTCTCGCTCGCGGGGTTCGACGACGGACCCAGCCCCGAAGCCGGGCCGCTGCCCTGGTTCTCGCGCTCCTGGAACTCCTCGATGAGCTGCTGCAGCTCTTCGAGGTACTTCTCCTGGTCGAGCTGCGTCGGCTTGCCGGTGCGCTGCTTCCTCAGGTCGCGCGTGGTCTTCTTCATGCCGTTCGCGAGGTCGTGCAGCCGACTCTCCTGCTGGCGCTCGATCTCGCCCATGCGCTGGTGCGCGGCGGCACGGAAGCGCTCGCTGGCGTCGGGAAACCACTGCAGGAACGCCCGGAAACGCGGCAGCGCCATGTCGGGCAACGGCATGTCGGCCAGCGCCTGCGCGTAGAAGAACGCCGCCTCGGCGTCGAGCGGCGAGACGTTGATGTCGTGCTGCACGTACTCGCCGAGCACGGTCAGCGCGTTCTCGGGGTCGTCGCTGTCGAGGAACAGACGCGCGAGGTGGTAGCGGACGTGCGCGCGCAGCAGCGGCGCCTTGGTCTCGGCCAACACCTGCGCCAAGGCGACGGCAGCCTCGGGATCGCCCTGCTCGTGCTTCCGCACCGCGGCATCGAACGACGGCGCGAGACTGCGCAGCAGGTCGTCGGCCGCGCGCGCGAGGCCGAGCTCGGCGCTGCTGCTGGTGAACGCGGCGAGCTGCGCGTCGCTGGCTCCGAGCGCCTTGGCGGCGGCATCGAACTTCGCGCGATCGAACGGCTGGAACGGGTTCTGCACCACGACCGCAGGGACCGCCGGCAGCGACGTCGCGCCATCGGGTTCCTGCGCCGCGCCGACGATGGCGAGCAGGCCGACGCAGAACACGGCGCGCAGCATCATCGCCCGCCCTCGGTGTCGTTCTCCTTGCCGAGCTTCTCGGCGAGTCGACGCATGAGGTCCTCGACGCGCCCCTGCTTCTTCGACAGCGCCGACGACTTCGCGCTCGCGGCGTCGCCCGAACGCTGCTCGGCCGGCAGCGCGTCGTGGCTCTTGGTGTCGTCGTTCACGCGCTTCTGCAGGAAGTGCAGCATCTTCAGTTCTGCGGAGATCGGGACGAGTGGTGGCTGACCGCCACCGCCGCAGCTCGTTCAATGCCCCGATTCCTTGCGTTCGATGGTCTTGCGCAGGGAGTCGATCAGCAGCTCCAGCACGGCCTCGATCTCACGCTGCGCCTGCTGCACCGGCTCGCCGCTCTCCTGCGCGGCCAGACTCTTCGTCACCGCGCCGAGGTCGTCGCGCAACTGCTCGACGATCGGCGGGAACACCGCGGTCGTCGCATCCTCCTCGAGCAGCTTGAGCGCGTCGGCGGCCTCCACCTCGAGCTCGGACTCGCCGGTGGCGAGTTCGCGCAGCTTCTCGACCAGCGCTGCGGGCAGGGCGCCCGACGCGGTGAGCACGTTGCCGCGCGTGGTGTCGAGCGTCTTGGTCGCTGCGGAGAGTTCGCGCTGCCGCGCCAGCATCGCGGTGAAGCGCTCCTCGAGCGCGCGTAGCACTTCGTCCTGCAACTGCTGCCGCAGCTGCGCCAGCGCGTCGTCGAGCTCCTTGCGCGCCTGTTCGAGGTCTTCCTTGGCGTCCTGCTGCTTCTGCTTCGCGGGAACGTACTCCTTGAGCTGGCCGGCGGCGGCGCGCTGCTTGGGCACGGCCTGCTGCACGCGCTGCTTGCCGGGCGTCGCCTCGGGCTTGTCCGCGTCCTGCGCCGACTCCGACTGCTCCATGTCCTTGGCCAGCGTGTCGGTGGCTTGCTGCGTCTGCTCCTGCTTCTTCAGCTGCTGCTCGAACGGCAGCTTCAGCAGTTCGCGTTTCGCGTCTTCGGCCAGCTCTTCGAGTTCGTCGATCGCCTGCTGCAGGTTCTCGATCGCCTGATCCTGGTCCTTCAGCGACGACTCCGGCTTCTGGTCGCCGAGCTGCGCCTTGGCCTGGCCCATCGACTTGCCTGCCTGCCCGGCCTTGCCGCTGCCGCCGGCCTTTCCCTCCTTCGAGTCCTTCGACTCCGAGGGCTTGCCGTTCTCGTCCTTTGGCGGCTGCAGGTCGGCGGCGCGCTGCTCGAGCCCTTCGAGGTCCTTCGCGAGCTTCTCGGTCTCCTGCTGCAGGCGACCCTCACGGTCCTCGAGCGGCTTCGTCGCTCCGGCCGCGGCCTGCACACCGAGTTCGTTGGTCGCCTCGCGCACGGCCTTCTGCTCGGCGAGCAGCGCCTGCGCCTGCTTCGTCTTGGCCTCGATCTCGGCCAGGTGGCGCTGCAGCGCCTCGGTGCGCGCCGACTCCTCCTTCTCGGCCGCCTGCTCCTTCGCCAGCTGGTCGACGCGTTCGCGGAACGCGGACAGCCGCTTGATCTCCTCGAGCAGCGCCCGGAGGTCGTCGTTGCGGTTCTGCAGCAGTTCGAGCAGCGTCGAGAGGTCGGTCTTCAGCCCCCCCATCTCGACCAGCGCCTCGTCCCAGCGCTCTTGCTGCAGCAGCTTGCCCGCCTTCTCGAGGCGGGTCGTCAGCTTCTTCTCCTGCGCGTACTGCAGGCCAGCCGACAGGATCTTGCTCTCTTCGGGTTCCGTCTTCTGCAGCACGAGCATCAGCTTCTGCATGCGCTCGGTCAGGTCGCGGAACTTGCTGCGGGCGAGCTCCTGCTTCTGCGAAGCCGACAGCTGAGGGTCCTGCGGCGGCAAGGCGGCGACGGACGTCGCGGCGAACGCGAACGCCAGCAGGGCAGCGAGCACACGTGGCATCATGGTCAACTCCAGTCGGTAGGTGGCCGCGGTGGCCCGCGGTCACTGCTTCTTGTCGTCTTTCGGCCTGTCGGGCTTCGCCGGGTCAGTCGACTTCGGCGAGAAGATATCGCGTTCGCGCGCGCGCACGCGGTTCTGGACGTCCTGGATGGCTTCGTTCTCCAGTTTGATCACGGCGCGCAGCTCCTCGATCAGCACGGCGAGGTTCTCGGCCTGCTCCATCTCCTTCAGCACGGCCTGCAGCCGGCGCAGGATGTCCTTGTAAGCATCGACGGCCGACGACCTTGCCGCCGGCGAGGGCGTGGCGGCGAAGGCGTCGACGAGGCGCGCGCTGGCCGGGAAAGCCTCCTTGGCGAGCGCCGCCAGCGGTGCCGGGATCAGGCCTTCGAACTGCCGGACCTGGGGCGCTTGCCACAGGCGGTTGTTCTCGTACTCGAGCAGGATCCGTTGGTACAGCTCGCCGACCATCGCCACGCGGCGGCCGAGCGACTGTTGCTGCCGCGCCAGCGCCCGCAGCCGTGCGTCGACCTGGCGGCGCCGGTCGCCCGCGGCCGAGGGATCGACCATCTCGCTGAGTTCGAGCAGCGCCCGCTGTTCGTCGTCGGTGATGCGCTGCAGTTCCTGCCGCTGCTCGACCTGGCGGCGGCGCAGCTCCTCGGTGAGCTTCTCGCGCGTGACGACCCGGAACACCATCGTCTCGCCGCTGCTCTCGTGCGGATCTCCCGGACCGAAGTTGTCCGTCGCCGTGAAGCGCAGCGAGAACAGCATGCCGGGCCGGATCGGGTTGTCCTTCGCGTCCTCGTTCGGCTGTTTGTTCCACTGCAGCAGGTCGACGGTGGCCGCGGTCTCGTAGCGCAGCGCGCTGCGCCCGAGCGATTCGGTGAACGCCGCCAGCGTCGGCGCGAACGGCACCTCGGGCGGCGCTTCCTGGCCGCGCTCCGGCGGCTTGTCGACGACGGCGCGGCTCATGACCCCGACCGTGCGCAGGCCGAAGTCGTCCTTGACCTTCAGGTCGCCCGGGATGCGCGCGTGCGTGGTGATCGCCTTGCCGATGCCGCGCAGGCGGAACTCGATGCTCGGCGGCTTGTCGTCGCCGACGCGCAGCACGAGTTTGGGCGGCGTGCCGGCACCCAGGCGGTCACGGTCGATCACGTCGACGGTCAGCAGCCCCGACGCGGTCGGCTGCAGTTCGCCGGTGAACGAGCGCCGATCCGGGCCGACCGCGAGTTCGGTGCGTTCGTCGTTGCCGAACAGGAGGAACGCGCGATCCAGCTCCTTTTGGCTCGTGCCGCGGAACGACAGCTTCGCACCGCGCGGCAGCCGCAGCTCGCCCTGCGTCGCCGGCACCGTCTCGGCGTCGCGTTCCATGTACGCGGGCCACGTCACGTCGATCTGCAGGTCGTCGATGCGCGGCCGTTCGACGATCGACACCTCGACTTCGATCGGCAGCGAATCGCCGCCCTGGATCACCAGCTTCACGTCCGCCAGCACGGCGTCGAGCGTCCACGCAAACTCGGCTTCGCCGGTGCGCCCCATCGCCTCGACACCCGTCTCACCGCTGCGGAACGTGTAGTCGACGAAGACCTGGTCGGGCACCGCACCGCTGGCGGTCACGCGCACGGTCAACGCATCGCCTTGCGGCAGGCGCACGGCCGCGGCGTCGCCGGCGGCGAGTGCCAGCGTCGTGTAGCGCGGCCAGTCGACGTTCGTCAGCAGCACGTTGCGCAACGCCCAGGTGCCGAGCGAGCCCGAGTCGATGGCGCCCCAGCCGGCGAACACGGCGATGGCGGCGGCGAGCATCCAGCCGAACCGCCGCACGCGCGTCGCGTCGATCGCGGCACCGAACGGGATCGCGGCGATCCTGGCGCGGACGTCGGCGACCACGGCGGCCTTGAGCGCCACCGAACCATCGCCAGCGCTGCCCGAAGCCCCTGCCAGCAGTTCGCGGCCGAACTGCAGCGAGCTGATCAACGCCTGCTTGACGTCGGGGGCGCGCCGTTCGACGGCGAGCGCGATCTCGTCGTCGTCGAGCGACACGGCGAGCGGGCGCACCAGCCGCCGCTGCAGCGTGCGCACGACGACGAACACGAAGCTCGCCAGCAGCGCGGCGCGGAACGCCCATTCGAGTCGCAGCAGGCGATCGACGATCAGGCTCGGCAGCGCGAAGGCGACGGCCAGCATGGCCAGCATGCCGAGTGCTTCGAGGCGGATCCCGGTCTGCGCACGCGCGCGCACGCCCGCCAGTTCGGCGGTGCCGGGCACGGCTCCGGGGATCGGCACCATCGTGTCGGTCATAGCAGGTTGAAGCGCTTGCGCAGGATCCACTCGAGGGCGAGCACGGCGAGCACGAATGCGATCGTCGGCCATCCGTCCCACACCGCGTGCGGCGTGCGCCACGTGTCGATCGCCGACCGCGACGGAATGCGATCGAGCGCCTGCAGCAACTGCTGCGGCGTGGTGAAGAGTTCGCCGCCGGGCGCACCGGCGATCGCGGCGAGTTCGGCGCGATCCATCGGCCCGTGCCGTTCGATCTGCGCCGCCACGACTTGGAAGGTCAGTTCGAGGTTGCGGCCGGTCTTCTCGACCGGGCGCACGCGCCAGCTGCCGAGCTGTGGTGGCCGGAAACGCAGCGCGTAGCTGCCGGGCGCGCCTTCGACCGGCGGCAGCTGCAGCGTCTCGGGTGGTTCGCCCTCGCGTTCGACCAGCACCGAGAATGCGTCGAGCACCGCGGGCTGCAGCGCCTCGTCCTTCACCTCGGCGGCGAGTTCGATCGCCTGGCCGAGGTCGATCTTCTCGTCGCTCGCGAGCAGCCGCAGGCGCGCGTTGCCGGCCTGCAAGCGGCCCTCGAACAGCCAACGGATGCCGTTCACCCAGAAGCGGTTGTAGGCACCCTCGTGGATCGAGCGCCAACGGTAGGTCTCGTCGGTGCCGGCGAACACGACGCGTCCCGCGCCCACGTTCTGCGTCGCCAGCATCGGCATGCCGCGGCCGCCGCGACGCAGGGCTGGATCGGTCGAGCCGTGCTCGACCAGCACCAGGCCGACGGGCTTCACCCGCGCAATCGGGAAGAAGAAGCGGAAGCCCGGCAGCCGCGCCCAGGTCTGCTTGCTCTCGTCGCGGCCGGCGGCGACGCCGGTGATCTTGGCGCCGAGCCCTTCCTCGCCTTCGGGCGCGAGCACGTACGGCCAGACCTTCACGAACGCCTTGCCGAGACCGATCAGGCGCTCGGCGTAGTCGACGTCGGGCACGATGGGCAGCAGTTCGGCGAGCGGGAACGTCGCGGCGTCCGCGCGCATCGCTTCGAGCGAGTACTTCTCGCCCGCCACCCACCACAGGCCGCAGCCGCCCTCGACGACGTGCTGCGCGAGGTGCTGGCAGAACGTGCGCGTCAGCCGCGCCGGATCCGGATCGATCATCACGACGACGTCGTACGGATCGAAGTCGGTGCGCTGCTCCGGCAGCGCCTCGATGCGCACGCTCTCGTCGCCGTCCTGCGGGAACTTCGGGTCGGCGCTCTGCAGCCAGCACGACACGTCGATCGTCTTGTCGCGGATCAGCAGGTTGCGCAGGATCTGGAACTCGTGGTTGCTGCTGCCGGCGATCAGCAGCAGGCGCAGACGTTCGCCGAGCACTTCGACCGGCGCCTGCTTCTGGTGGCGTTCGGCGACGATCGCCTCGCCGTCCGGCGGCTGGATCTCGGTGCGGTAGAGGAAGCGACCCGGCACGTCCGACGTGATGTCCTTCCACTCGACCTTCACTTCGCTGCGATCGCCACCGATCGTCACGGGCTGCGACTTCACCTCGACGGCGGTGCCCTTGTCGTCGACGCGCAGCAGGCGCGCGGTCACGTTCGTCTGGTCGTAGCCCTGCGCCAGCACGGTCGCCTCGAGCTCGAACGGGTCCTTCTGGAACACCTTCGCCGGCGCCTCGAAGCGCGTGATCTGCACGGTCTGCGTCTCGGACGGATCGCCGATGCCGAGCACGAACGTGTGCGGGATCTTGCGCTGGCCGAGCACACGCGCGATCTCGGCGGCCTGCGGGCCGGCGTTGCGGCGGCCGTCGGTCACGAACACGACCGCGGCGATCTCCGAGGTCCGGCTCTTGTCGAGCGCGGTGCGCAAGGCGCCGCCCGGATTCGAGGCGTTGCCTTCTTGCGGCAGCCGGTCGAGGTCGAGGCGCGGCAACGGCGGCGGCGCGTTCGGGTCCAGCGGGAGCGGCTGGCCGTCGGCGCCGAGCACGGGCGGCGGCGGCGGCAGCAGCGGCAGCTGTTCGAGGTTGCCCGCGAACGAGTAGAGCTGCACCTGGTTCTTCGCCGCGAGCTTGCGCACGAGTTCGCCGTCGCCGTGCGCGAGCAGCGCCTTCACCAGCGCGACGCGCGGAGAGCTCGGCAGGTCGCCGACACCGAGCGCGCGCCAGCCGTCGGCGATCGCCTGCACGTCGTCGCGCCGCCACGCGTCCTGGTGCGTCATCGACTGCGAACCGTCGATGAGCAGGATCGTGTGGCCGGGCCGCACCTCGCGCCGGACCGTCACCAGCACCGGCTCGAGCAGCAGTGCCAGCACCGCGGCAATCGCGAGCGCGCGCAGCGATGCGAGCACGATGCGTTGGCCGGTGGTCAACGTCCGGCCGTCGCGCCGGTAGACGAACACGACCGCGGCGATCGCCAGGGCACAGCCGAGCAGCACGAGCAACGCCGCGCCGCCGGTCGGGAAGTTCGCGAGCTCGAAGCGCAGCTCGCTGCCCGGCTCGGGTTCGATGCCGCACCAGGCGGCGAGTCGACGGAGGAGTTCGTCCATGCGCGAAACCGTCAGCGACGGCCGAACCTCCAGGCGAGCACGGACTCGGCGAGCAGCCCCGCGAGCAGCAACGCCGCGAGCAGCGGCCAGATCTCACCTTCGGTGCTGTCGCTGCCGGCGGCAGCGTCCTCGCGCACGAACTGAACGCGCGGGTGCAGTTCGGCCGGATAGAGCCGGTGGAACGCCGCTTCGCCGAACGGTGTGAGGCGCCCCTCGCTGGCCGGCATGTTGCGCGCGAACACCCGCCGCTCCGGCGCCCCATCGTGGCGAGCGAGCGTGACGTCGTAGGCGCCGAGCTGCCGCAGTTCGGCCATCGGCACGGCCAGCGCCGCCGGTGCCGGTGCTGGGGCCTCGACGGCGGTGAAGGTCCGTTCGTCGTCGCCGCGCACGGCACTCACCGTCGCGTCGGCGCGGTAGACGCCCGGATCGAGCGACGTCCGCCAGACGGCATCGGTCGACAGGTTCTGGCCGGCCAGGTCCTGCCGGCGTGCGCTGGTGCGGTGCAGCTGGTTGACGAGCACCAGAAACAGGTCGGTGCCGGGCAGGTTCGACCACGACATGTCCGCGGCGATCGCGAACATCGCGCAAGCACCGCCACTGCCGTGCGTGCGCGTGACCAGCAGCGGCGGCCCTTCCGTGTCCTGGATGCGCGCGACGATCGACGCGCCGTGGGTCGGGGGTTCGACGATGTGCAGCCAGCGCTTGGCCAGCACCACGCCGCCGAACAGCAGGTCGAGCACTTCGGTGATGCCCTCGCAGACCGGGTGGTCGGGCTGCACGAGGATCGCCTTGGCGGGACGATCCGGGTCGCCGCCGATCTCGCCGAACGGCAGCGGCAGCACGCCCTGGCCATCGCGCCACAGCAGCTCGTTCCACCGCGCGGCGTCGACCAGCGGTCCGGCGAACACCGCGAGCCCGCCGCCCGCGGCGACGAACTCCTCGAGTCGCTTGGCGCTGGCCGGAGTCGGCGCCTGCACGTTGCACAGCCAGACCATGTCGAACGGCGCCAGGTCGATCTCCTCGAGGCCGGCGTCGCTGACGACTTGCGGATCGACGCCCGCTTCGGCGATCTCCATCGCCGACTGCAGATAGAACGCCTCGCCGTCGTCCTCGTCGGGCTGGCCGTCGACGAGCAGCACGCGGCTCTTGTCGCGCACGTCGATCGCGAGCGTCCGGCGATCGTCGATCGGGAACGCCTCGGTCGCCTCGAGCGCCGCCTCGACGCGGTGCGGACCGTGCTGGTGGAACGCGTGGCGAACGGGCACGGCGATGCGTTCGCCGGGTGCCAGCTGCGGCACCGTAAGCACGACGCGGCTCTGGCCGTCGATCTCGAACGCGACCGTCGTCGGCGCCGACGGGTCGAGGCCGAGGTTCTGCACGTCGATCGCGATCGTGGCGGGCACCGAAACCACGGCGAGGCGGTCGATGAGGCGCACGTCGACGATCGCCAGGTTGGCCGGCGGACCGCCAGCACCGATCACCAGCACGCGGTCCTCGTCGTTGCGCAGCGCGCGCAGGGCCTCGACTACGCCCGGCCGCGCCTTGTCGTCCTCGGTCGCCCAGTCGTGGGCGCGCTGGTCGCCGACGACGTAGGTCCAGGTGCTGCCCGCGTCCTCGACCGTGGCGGCGCGTTGCTGCGTGGCCCGCAGCACGGCGCCGAGATCGCTGCCGCCGTCGCCGGCCGGCAGTTCGGCGAGCAGGGTCGCGACGCGCCGGCCGAGTTCGGGCCCGACGCGTTGGTTCCACAGGTCCGGCGTCGCCGCGCGACTCGTGCGAACCAGCGAGAACGTGTCACCGGAGCGCCGCGTCGCGAGGTCGTCGGCCAGCGCCCGCACCCGTTCCTGGGCCTTGCCGAACAGCGTCGAGCTGCCGCTGCGCTGCGTCATCGAGGCGCTGTCGTCGAGCACGATGACGTGGTGCGTGCGCGAACCGAGCAGGCCGCCGCCGCCGAGTTGTGGGCGCGTCACCAGTCCGACCAGCAGCAGCACCGCGAGCGTTCGCAGCAGCAAGACCAGCCACTGCTCCATGCGCAGCCGCTTCTTGTTGCGCTTCATCGCCGCGAGCAGGAACTCCATCGCCGCCCACGGCACCTTCTTGAACCGCCGGCGGTTCAGCAGGTGGATGATGATCGGAACCGCGCACAGTGGCAGCGCCCACAGCAGCAGCGGGTTCAGGAACGCGAGGGCGTGCATCGAGCCGATCAACGTTGGTAGATCGGGGCGTAGGCCCACGGCAACTGCAAGACGGTGAGTGCGATCGCGGTGCCGTACACCGAGCCGACGCCGTCGCCGTCCCAGCTGCCGTCCTTCTTCTGCTGGCGCAGCAGCCACGCCGCCTTCTTCGTGAAGTAGTCGCTCCAGTCCGGACCACCGCGCTGGTAGAGCGCCTGGCTCCAGTAGAGGTGCGTGTAGAAGTGGTGGCCGGTGTTGTCGACGGTGATCTGGATCTGCTTCTTGCAGTACTGCACTGCCTTGTCGACGAACGGCTGGTCGTCGTAGACGCCGGCGTTGTAGAGCACGGCGACGCCCGCGGCGGTGATCGCGGGCCGGCCCTCGCCGCCGGAGTGCAGGCTGTAGCGGATGCTGCCGTCGGGGTTCTGGCAGCGGCGGATGTAGTCGACGGCGCGGTCGACGGTCTTCTTGTCGACGACGATGCCGGCCATGCGGCACGCGCGCAGCGCCTGGATCTGCGTGACGGTCACGCTGCCTTCGTCGCTGTTCGAATCCGGCGTGTAGATCCAGCCGCCGGCGGACGACTGCGCGGACGTGATCAGGCTGACCGCCTTGTCGAGGATGCGCTTGAGCTTCTCCTGCTCGCGCACGTCCTCTTCCATGCCGTACACCGACGCCAGGAACAGCGTCGCGAAGCCGTGCCCGTACATGCTGCGCCCTTCTTCTGCGGGCACCGAGATGACGCCCGTGCTGCCGTCGGCGTTCTTCTTGAGGAACGTGACCGCGCGCCGCACGTGGTTGTAGTAGCGACCGCGCGTCGGCGTGTGGCCGCCGGCGATCAGCGCCATGCCGGCCAGGCCGGTCATCGCCGCCGGGTAGCTGCCGTAGCCGCCGGAGTTGCGCCAGCAGCCGTCGTTGGCCTGGTTGCGTGCGAGCCACTCGAGGCCGCGATCGATCGCGTCCTGGATCTCCTTGGTGACGCCGGGCGGGTAGATGTCGGCCTGCGCCGACATCGGTGCTGCAACGGCGAACACCGCGGCGATGGCCGCCGCGACAGAGTGCTTGCTCATCCCTTGCCCTCCATGAAGTCGTAGAGGCGGTTCTGCTCGCGCTCGTGCGCGCGCAGGTCGCCCTTCTCGCTGCACAACTCGACGCGCGCGAGATGCCAGGCGAGCCGGCACTCGGGGCCACGCAGCAACTCGGCGTGCTCGTCGAGCACGCGCAGGCCGGCAGCCGCATCGCCCGGCGACGCGTTGGCCCAGGCGCGCGTGCGCAACAGCCCGAGCAGGGCGCTGCCGAGAACTTCGCGCGAAGCACCATCGGCCGCGCCGCGGATCGCCGCGGCGAGCACCGTGATCGCGGCGTCGACATCGCCAGCGCGCGCCAGCAAGTCGGCCTTGCGGGCCACGTCGGTGGTCGTGGCAGCGAGCGCGCGCAGCGCCTTCGCCGAACTGAACACTTCGATGCCGCCGGCACGGCCGACGGCGAGCCAGGGTCCGGCGGCGACGAGGTTCATCGCTCCGCCCAGCGGGTCGCGGCTCGGATCGAACGCCGGCAGCGGCAGTCGCGCGAGCAGCGTCCCGTCGAGGCCGAACACGATCACCTCGCGATCACCCGGCACCAGCACGCGGTCTACCGCCATCGCGCCGCGGCCGCGGCCGACGTTCTTGAGGCCGTTCCAGGTCGGCAGTTCGCGCGCCCACTCGACGAGACCGCCGCTCGCGCCGATCGCGACCAGGTGCGTGTCGGACATCGCGAACAGCCGATCCCCGGCGATGCCCACCACCGTGCGCAGCCGGCCGTACGGGGCGTAGCGCGTGCTCGCGTCGAGCATCCACAGCGGGTCGCCGGTGGCGCCGTCGAGTCCGAGCAGCATGTCGGTGTCGCACGCGGCGACGATCACGATGCCGCGGTGCAGCAACAGGTCGTTCGGCCAGAACCCGGTCAGCTCCTGCTGCAGGAACTGCCCCGGGTAGCCCATGCCCATCAACTCGTCATTCGACTTCGGCCGCTTCGCGCGCCCCGGCTTTCGCAACGGATCCTGCCGCTCGTAGCGACGGATCCACCGCAGCTCGCCACTGAACGCGTCGATCGCGGCGACGCAGCCGGCGTTGGTGGCGACGAACGCGACGCCCCCCTGCACGACGACCGGACAGCCCGGCGCCTTGAAGAACGTCGAGCCGCCGGCGTGCAGCATCGCATTCCACTGCGGGCGGCCGGTGCGGCGATCGAGGCACTCGAGCGAGTAGTGGCCGGCACGCATCGCCGGCAGCAGGAGTCGTTCGCCGAACACCGTCGGCGCGGCGAGGAACGTGACGTCGATCAACCCGCCGTCGCCGTCACGCCACTGCGACGAGCGCCAGACGACCTGGCCACCAGCCGTGTCGTGCGCGACGAGTTCGCTGGCGCGCAACGGCTCGATGCTGTTGGTCGACGCTCGCGGGTGGCCGAGCAGCACGTAGTGCCGTTCGCCGTCCTCGACCGGACGCAGCATCGCATGGTCGATGGCGGCGATGCGCACGCGCGGGTGGTTCTCGCGCGCCGCCGGCGGATCGTCGTTGCCGTCACCTTGCGCCATCAACAGGCCGCTCGTCGCGTCGGTCACGCGCAGCCGGTAGTGCTCGAGGAACAGCGCGCGCGGCGCGCCGTCGGCCGCGGGCGCGAACGTCACCCACGTCGCCGGCCCGTAGCGGCCCGCGAACGGCATCACCGACGAAGTGACGCCGTCGCCGAAGAAGAACACGTTGCGGTCGTTGTTCGCCGGCTTGGGGTCCTTGTACGGATCCGGGTTGCGGAAGCGGAACTGCCACAGCGGAAGCAGCGGGTCCTCGGCATCCGCGACGCACGACGGAGCGCCCGCCGTCGCGGTGCCCGCGATCGGGGCGACGTCGCGCGCGAACAGCTCGTTCGCCGGCAGGTCCTTCACGGCGTGCAGTTCGCCGAGCAGACGCAGCGACGCTTCGGGATGACGACCGGCGAGCGCAACCACCGCCTCGCGCGCCGGCTCGGCTTCGCCGGCGAGTGCGAGGCACAGGGCGATCTTGAAGCGCGCCCACGCCTCGTCGATGCCAACCCGCGTGCGCAGCGTCGCGGGATAGACGTCGAGCAGGTCACGCAGAACGAGCACCGCGGCGCGGTAGCGCCCCTCGTGCATCAAACGATCGGCGAGCAACGCCATCGCGCGCCCGGCGGCCAGCGTGACGAAGTAGTGGTTGCTGACCTGTTCGAGCCCCTGCAGCGACCCGTCGGCCAACGCCTGCTGCAGCAGTTCCTCCGCCGCGACCTCGTGCGTGGCGCGGTAGATCTCGAGTCCGGTGGTCGGCAGCGCCGCCAGCATCTCGTGGCACAGGCGGCGCACCGGGCGATAGAGGCGGCCGTCCTGACTGAACACGGAGTTGCGGGCGTCGAGATCGCGCGGCTTGCGCGCCGGGACCGATGGTTGCCGGTTGCCCGGGACCGGCTGCGCCGGGTCCGGTTCTTTCGGCGGCGCCGCGTCCGGGGCGTCGCCGCCGATCACGACTTCGTCGATGCGCCCCTCGATCACCTCCTGCAGCACCTCGATCGCCTGCGGGAAGTCCTCGCGCTCGAGGAACTGCTTGGCGCGGCGCAGGTAGCGGTCGAGGTTGCTGTTCTCGAACATCTCGACCGGCACGCCGGGATCGTCGGGCGGATCGGCGACCGCGGCGGGTTTCGCGATCGCCCCGACCGGCGCCTCGGCCCGCACTTGCTGCGCCTGGGCCGCGACCGCCAACGCGGCAACGGCGAGTACGGGCACGATGGCGGGCAGCGGCGGCACGAGCGTCGTTCCAGTTCGACCTGGGTCCAGACTGCGGACCCGAACGCGGCCTCCATCAACGAGCGCCGCCCAGAGGGGGATCAGCCGGGAATCTACGTTTCGGGGCGATCGACGGCGAGACCCCCGGGACATTCCCAGAGAGCGCCCGACCTCGCGAGGTCGGCACCGCGGCGCGCTGGAAGCCCAGGTCGACCGCCGCGCGAACCGAACCACGCCAGACGATCCTACGTGCACGGAACGCAGGGCATTCCGCCGGACCATGCCCGTCGGAGCAGATCACCCCGTGCACGACTACACTCCCCACCCGATGAACGTCATGAAAGCCCTGCTGGTCGTCTGCTGCGGCGCGCTGACCACGCTGACCGCGCAACAGGAGTGGACCGACGAACAACTGGTCGCCGCGTGCCCGGGCTTCCAGTCCGAGTCCTTGCCGGCGCGCCTGCAGCAGGTCGGCAAGCTCCTGGCGGAGCAGCGGCAGGCGTTCTCGCCGATCGTCGCGCGCATCCACGGCGACCACCGCGAATACCGCCTGCGCATCGACCGCCTGCTGAAGGAACTCGGCGACCCGCGGTGGCTCGTGCGCGAGAGCGCCGAGCGAACCCTGATCGAGATCGGCGGCCGCGCGTGGACCGAGATCGAGTCGAAGAAGGAGAAGTTCGACGTGCTCGACCAGCAGATCCGCTGCGCGCGCATCCTCGACGCGTTGAAGCTCAAGGGCACCGAGCAGGAGGATCGTGAGAAACGGATGCTGCGCGGCCTCGTCACGACGGCGCTCTACCTCGATGCCGATCCGCGCCTGGTGCGCGCCCTGCGCAGCGCGCTCGGCCACACCAACACCGCGATCGCCGACGGCGCAATCCGCGCGCTGGGCCGCCACGGTGGCGACGGCGAGGCCGACGCGCTGGCGCAGCTGCTGACCGGCCCGACGACGCATCGGCTGGCGGTCGTTGCCGCACTCGCGCGCATGCGTTCGGACAAGGCGATCGAACACTGCCGGCGGATGCTGTTCCCGGCCGGCGGGACCCCGCTGCCGCGCACCGAGGCGATGGTCATCGTGCGAGCGCTGCACGCGCGCCAGGACGAGGCCGCGAAGAAGCTGCTCGGCGAACTCGGCAAGCACACCGATCCGGTGGTCGCGGCCGGCGCCAGCGTCGTCGTGCCGCCCGCGAAGGTGCGCACCAAGGCGCTGTTCACGCTGGCGCCCGATCGGCAGCAGGCCGAAGGCGTGCTCGCGGCGTGGTTCGGCGACTCGTTCGCCGTCGAAGGCGTGAGCGACGGCGTGCCGGTCGCGGAGTTGTCGTTCGCCGACTGCGACACGTTCGACTTCCCGGGCCACGCGGTCGTCGCGCCGACCTCCGCACGCGTGTTCCTGAACCAGGGCAGCCTGGTGCAGGGTGACGTGATCGGCATCACCGCCGACGACGTTCGCGTGCGCACGGCGATGTTCGGCGAGGTGGTGCTGCCCCGGCGCGAGGTCCAGGGCATCGCGCTCGACGCCGGGCTCGACCGCCTGGTCGGCGCGTCGGCCGAGCAGGATCGTGTGCGCTTGCGCGATGCGACGTTCGCGGACGGCGCCTTGCTGCGCGGCGACGCTTCGACGCTGGTGCTGCGCAGCGCCGAGGGTGGCGAGCGCGCCGTGCCGATCGCCGACGCCGCGGGCCTGCTGTTCACGCGACCGCGCGCCGTCGAACCGGACACCACGGCCTACACGCGGCTCGATCTGGTCACCGGCGAACGACTGCTCGGCTTCCTCGTCGGCGGGTCCGCCGAGCACGCGGCGATCGCAGTGCCTTGGCTCGGCGCCGTGATCGTGCCGTGGAGCCGCGTCGTGCACGCCGAGCTCAACGTCGGCGGCGGCGCCATGTGGGGATTCACGCTGATCGCCGACTACAGCGACAACTGCATTGTCGAGGTCGACGACCAGGGACGCGTGGTGTTCAAGCTCGAGGAGATCTTCGGCGCGTGGGACGCCGAGTGCCTCGACAACAACAACCTGCTGATCACCGAGTTCTCCGTGAGCCGCGTCCAGGAGGTCGACCGCAAGGGCAACCAGGTCTGGAAGTTCGAGGACTTGAAGAACCCGTACGACGCCGACCGCCTGCCGAACGGCAACACGCTGATCGCCGACACCTTCGCGAGCCGAGTCGTCGAGGTCGACAAGAACGGCAGCATCGTGTGGTCGTTCGCGAAGGACATCCGGCCGTTCGACTGCGACCGGCTCGCGAATGGCAACACGCTGATCGCCGACGTGCTGCGCGACCGTGTGCTCGAGGTCGACCCGGCGGGCAACGTCGTGTGGGAGGTCAAGGGCCTGCCGAACGCGCACGACGCCGACCGCCTGCCCAACGGCAACACGCTGGTCACGCTGCGCAACAAGGGCTCGGTGCTCGAGATCGACCGCGACGGCAAGGTCGTGTTCGAGATCACGGGGCTGAGTTCGCCGAGCGACGCAGACCGGCTCGCGAACGGCAACACGAT